>JAGDZP010000005.1:0-448219 GCA_049115735.1 Cyclobacteriaceae bacterium
ACCTCAATAGAATTCAATTGGATGCATTCATTAGAAAATATAGCCAAGGTGCGAGCCAAGACGAATAGCTCTGCTATTGTCTCGGTGCTGAACGAAGCTTCAGCATCCGGTCTTTCACCCAAAGCAAGAAGCTCTTCGTTAGAAGGGCTTTTTTTGTTTATACTCTGGCCAGTTTTATTAGAATATAAAGAAATATGAAATTGGTTGTGACATAGGGTTGTCAGTGAGCATTAGTTCCTTCGTGCTCGAATCAAAAAAAGTAACTAAAATGACAACAAAAGAAGTAGCTGAAAAATTTGTGGCGCTGATGCGCGAAAGTAAAACTGAACAAATCCATGAAGAGTTGTTTTCACCTGAGATTGAAAGTGTGGAACCGAAAGGCATGCCCAATCACTTTGTAAAAGGTATGGATGCCATAAAGGAAAAAACCAAGCAGTGGCAGGATATGGTTGAAGCTGTTCATTCAGGAGAAGTAGGAGAACCGATCGTAGCAGACAATCACTTTGCGTGTACAATGAGCTATAGCTGCACATTCAAAGGAGCACCAGGTCCAACTGACATGGACGAAATATGTCTGTACACAGTAGAACATGGAAAGATCACTCGGGAGTCATATTTCTACAAGCCAGAGCTACAGCCTGCACAGTAAATTAACCTCAGAATAGGCCCTCGTTCAAGAGGGCTTAATTATTCCATGAACTCATAGTGCCTCGGCATGTAAGTCTATGACTTTTTCTATCACCTCAGAAAAATATGCCCCGTTATAAGGACCAAACCAGTTCATGACCCTGGTCTCGTATTTGTCCAGATCGTACCATTCGTCCTTAGTGATATATCCAGCATAACCACCATTAAAGCTTGTAATAACCAGATTTAACCCGGCTTGCCTGGCCTTTTTGGTAAGAGGCTCAACCAACTCGCCTGAAAAATCACAAGGGGTACCCACAAACAAAATGTTGCCAATTCGTAGGCTTGTAATCTCAGATGGGTAGCTACCCATGAGTAGATCGAATACCCAGGGTCTGGCTCTGATGTTTTCGGAAATTCTGAAATGTGGTTGTCTTAAATACAATGGACTACTGAAATTGCCAAGTATTGAATCATATTTTAACGGCACGGCATTTTGCATTAATGCGACCGGTTTCGACACTTCTTTGGCATAGTATTCTACTCTTGACCATTCCTTAGGTTGTGGGGCAAGGCTAGTCATACTTCCCATTGCACCAGCAGCGAACGCAGCAAAATCTATATTTTCCAGTACTTCTAGGTTTTTGCACAACTCACCAGGGTAGTCTGCGGACAAATCGTGAAATCTATGACTCAGACAAGTAGAATGAGCAGAATATGTAGTTAGCAAGGCGGCCTCACCTGACTCATTCTCAAATTTCAGCATTCTTATCCATGGGTCAATAGTTCCTTTTTGATCCCCGACAAGGCGATTTCTTACCAGGTCCGCTGCTCTAATCTCCGCATATCCAACACCTGCTTTTTGTTTGTGCTTTTCGGCATTATAAATAGCTGAAGCCGCTGATTTGACAATGAAATCCACAACGGCCTGATCATAGCTTCCGGCAAACAACTCACCAGCCAAGCCTGTACCCCAACCTCCAATACTACAGTGACTGTGGCCTGCTGATAGGAATATGTTGCTGGCATTATACCCCATGCTATCCAAAGCTTCTGGCAACAGTCGGGTAACCTCCATAGGTACAATGAGCAAATCCATGGTGACGAATGCAGTTTTGCTCACGCCATTATCAAACACAAACGATTTAGCCCAAATCGTATCGTGGACATTGTCATACAGAGCTCCTTGCCTCTTGCCATATCCAGCGAGTGGCACTCTTTCCTCCGGAACCAGACTTTCTTTTCCCCATCCAATTTCCAGAGTATCTCCAACAGAAATAATATCTGAAGCCTCCGTCTGACCCATAGCCTCCATGGTTTGGGAGTAATACTCCATCTCCTGATAGGGTGTTCTATCTACCCAGGTAAAAAGGAAAAGCGATATAATACTCAGAATGCCAATGAAAACGCCTAGCGTAATTAATATTCTTTTGAGAATTCTCATTTTAAGAATTACAATTTATTTGTGGTAAAACTAAGAGAATTGATATTCTTAAGTTTGCTTCATGAACTTTTTTAAACGTTGTGGCGTAATCATGTGTTGTTAAACTATTCCAATGAAAAATCTCCTTTTTGTATTTTGTTCCGTTCTTGTAGCCTGCACCCCAAGCCCCGATCCACAAGTCATTATTGATAAATCCATTCTTGCTCATGGTGGGGAAAAATTTGAAAAGTCAGTAGTGAGTTATGATTTTAGAGATAAACATTACACCGGTCAAAGTATAGATGGAAAAGCATTTTATACCAGGGAGTTTGCAGATAGCATCGGGTTTGTTAGAGATGAGTTATCGAATAGCACCGAACTAAAACGGTACATAAATGATACGCTTGTAGAGCTGTCTCCGGAATGGCAGGTAAAATATGCCAATTCGGTGAATTCTGTGCTGTACTTTTTTCAACTACCCTACGGGCTCAACGATCCTGCGGTGAGGAAGAAGTATATTGGAGAGATTTATATCAACAAAGAACCATACCACAAGATCCAGATCACATTTGGGCAGCAAGATGGAGGTGTGGACTTTGAAGATGTGTTTGTTTACTGGATTCATCAGCATGATTTTACCCTGGACTACCTGGCGTATTCCTACATCACGGATGGTGGAGGGACAAGGTTTAGGCAGGCTATTAATCGCCGAAAGGTGAATGGTATAATCGTACAGGACTATGTAAATATGAAAGCCGAATCAAAAAATGTCCCGGTTGAAAAACATGATCAATATTTCATTGATGGGCGCTTGCTCGAACTCTCTAGGATCATCAATGAAAACGTAGTGGTGAAGAAAGCTAAATGACTAGTCTATTAGCTAGATTGGTACATTTACATGCCTTTCAGCATGATAAGAAGAGCGCACCAAAGGATCAGATTCCACGTACTTGATTCCTCGATTTAGCCCCTCTTCTTTATATTGGGCAAACTTATCGGGATGAATGAATTCCGCCACTTCAATGTGTCTTTTGGTAGGCTGTAGATACTGACCAAGGGTAAGGATATCACAGCCATTTTCGGCCAGATCGTCCATAGCTTTAAATAACTCTTCTTCTTTTTCCCCAAGCCCGAGCATAATACCAGTCTTGGTTCTTTGACCATACTCTTTAGTCAGTCGGATTTGTTCGAGACTTCTGGAATACTTGGCCTGCGGACGTACGCGTCGGTATAGGCTCTCCACAGTTTCCATATTGTGTGAAACCACTTCCTGGCCTGGACTGATCATAGTATACAAAGCCTCCCACTTACCTTTTACATCTGGTATTAAGGTTTCAATGGTAGTCTGCGGTGAAAGTTTCTTCGTCTCAACAACGGTTCTATGCCAGATATCCGCTCCCTTATCTTTAAGTTCATCGCGGTTCACCGAAGTAATAACGGCATGTTTGACGCCCATCAGGTGGATTGCCTTGGCTACTCTTTCCGGTTCTTGTTCATCATACTCCGGAGGTCGTCCAGTAGCCACAGCACAGAAAGTGCAACTCCTGGTACAAACATTCCCAAGAATCATAAATGTGGCCGTACCTGCTCCCCAGCATTCGCCCATATTTGGACAATTACCACTCTCACAAATTGTATGGAGTTTGTGCTCATCAACTAGCTTCCTCACGTTGGCGTAGTTATGACCCGTTGGAAGTTTCACCCTCAACCAGTCAGGTTTTTTCGTACGCTTGGTTTTCTCAGCATCTACTACCGGCAATTCAATCATATCTAAAAAATTTACGCAAAGAAACTAGTTCAGTTGCCAATTTCCAATGGCACTGGGACAAAGGCGACTATTTTCTACTTCCGTAAAAAAGTGTCAGGTATAGAGACGAGAATATGGCCCTGTTGGGTTGGGTGGGAACGATAATTATTTTCTCTGTAAAAGCTTCCAGCTGAGCACCTACCTCAAATCCAGTGACATTGCTCTTAAAGGCACCCATTTCAAACATGAGACCAGCCTTGGCGTTTAGACCGAATTTTAATTTGGATTGGCCTAGTCCTTGAAAAATATGACCAGTACCGGTTATCGTACTTGGTGACATTTTACGATGGTCAAATTGTGCTGCTGTTTCACTTGTGCGGACGTAATATGGAGCCACCACACCAATTGTTGGACCGGCGGCAGTTGTGAAAATGATTTGCACGCCTTGCTGAGGAGCTTTCTTAAAGAGCAAGAAGTCTCTACCGTAAAAACCTCTTACCGAATACAAATAATTTCTTTTCGGATATAGGAATGGGCTCCCTTGAGAAGAAATTCTAATTTCTTTTGGGTGCTTTACGTTCATCAATTCAAAACCAAAAGTCTTGAACTGCCTCTCAGTAATTGCATTTGCCCACTTGAAAGTAAATCCACCGATTAGGCCACCGTTTGTATTTTTGTTAATCCCCCAGGTAAATTCCTTTGTATACTCATAGTTTCCATCAGATTGCGCCAATGAAGTGGTGGTAACAATTATTATAAGCAATATGGTCCAGAGAAATCTCATCTTATGAAGCAATACTATAACAATTCAAATGGCTTTCCCATTATTCATAAAGCAAAATTAATTCAAGAACTCTTTGATTTAACCTTCGACTGCCCAAGTTTTGCGTTTTTCATTGCAAGAGTCCCTTCCGTTTGGAATGGTAACAGTGCAAAACCTTTCATGAAAAAAACGTATACAGCTTTTTGTATTTTTGATCATTAGACGTACTCATGCTCACAGCCTTAAGAATTCAAAACTCCCTTACTGGTAAAAAGGAATTATTCGAACCGATAAATGCACCTTATGTAGGGATGTATGTCTGTGGACCAACTGTGTACTCTGATGTTCACCTCGGCAATGTGAGGACGTTTCTCAGCTTTGATGTAATTTATCGCTATTTGAAGCAGCTTGGATACAAGGTGAGGTATGTGCGGAATATCACAGATGTAGGGCACCTTGTTGACGATGCAGATGCTGGTGAAGATAAAATTGGGAAGAAGGCCAAACTGGAGAATTTAGAGCCGATGGAAATAGTACAGCGCTATACACAGGATTTTCATCAGGTTATGGCTCAGTTTAATGCGCTACCTCCTAGTATAGAACCTTCCGCCACAGGACACATTGTTGAGCAAATCGACATGGTTCAAAAACTTCTGGATAATGGTTTGGCTTATGAAAGTAATGGTTCGGTATACTTCAATGTAGATGAGTACCAAAAAAATAACCATTACGGAAAATTATCAGGCAGAAAGATAGATGAGTTGATAACCAACACCAGGGAGTTGGATGGCCAGGATGAAAAGAAAAGTAATGTAGACTTTGCCCTGTGGAAAAATGCCAGTGATGGACACATCATGAGATGGCCTTCTCCATGGGGTGTGGGTTTTCCAGGTTGGCATCTGGAATGTACAGTGATGGGTACTAAATATCTGGGTAAAACCTTTGATATACATGGTGGGGGAATGGATCTTAAATTTCCACATCATGAATGTGAACTGGCACAATCGGCCGGATCGCATGGACAAGACCCTGTTAAGTATTGGATACATACCAATATGCTGACTGTTAATGGTCAGAAAATGAGTAAGTCCCTGGGTAATTCCTTTTTGCCCAGGGAGTTGTTTGCCGGAGATCATGAACTACTTGATCGGGCCTATTCACCAATGACTGTGAGGTTCTTTATGCTCCAGTCGCATTATGCGAGCACTCTGGATTTTTCCAATGACGCTCTACTGGCTGCAAACAAAGGGTATAAGAAACTCATGAATGGATTAAGAACCCTGAATAAAATTGAGGTTGCCGCGGACGCTGAAAAGGCACTCAATGAAAAAATAGTTGGGCAGATCAACCAATTATGTGACAATTGCTTCCGTGCTATGAACGACGATTTCAATACGGCACTTACAATTGGACACTTATTTAACCTACTCAAAAAAATCAATTCCATTCAAACACAAAACCTAAGTACAGCCGAAATTGGAGAAGAAACATTCAACAGGATGAAGACAACCTTCAATTCTTTTGTTTCTGATGTACTTGGATTAAAGGAAGAGGATAACCTGGATTCTGAGGGCTTACTTCAAGTACTGATCGACATCTATCGAGAAGCTAAGGAAGCCAAGGATTACGATAAAGTGGATGAAATCAGGAACCAACTGAAGCAACAAGGGGTGGTGCTGAAGGACATGAAATCTGGAATAGATTGGGCCTATGAGGAGTAAACAATGCTTTCAAACTCACGAAATCTTGGAATTGCTAATATCGGATGCATTCAAATGATTTTGGGCATATTTATGTTAATATCAAATAATTGCTAAATTTGCGACCTGAATTTTTCAAAGCATGGCAAAAAAGAATAAAAATACTGAACCTGCGGGAGGCGATTTGCTGGAGAACCCGGAAGCGCTAGCGGAACAGTTTTCAAGAACGGAGCAGTTCGTAGAGAAGAATAAAAATGCCGTTATGGCAGTTGGAGGGTTGTTTTTGGCCGTAATCCTTGGGTACATGTTTTACAACTACTATGTGACCGAGCAGGACAAGAATGCACAGCGTGATTTGTACCAGGCAGTATACTATTTTGAAGCAGATAGCCTTGGTAGAGCTTTGAATGGAGATGGCAACAACTTTGGTTTTTTAGAAATCATCGACGAATATAGTGTAACCAACACTGCCAATATTGCTAATTATTATGCCGGCACCACATACCTGAAAATGGGAGATTTTGATAATGCCATAGTCTACCTTGACCAGTTCAGTGCATCAGACTACTTGATACAGGCACGGGCATATTCGTTGATTGGAGATGCTTACATGGGACTTGAAGATTATGAATCAGCTGCTTCCTATTACGAAAAAGCGGCAGGCTATAACCCTAACAAAGAATTTAGTCCAGTCTACCTGACGAAAGCGGCAATCGCCAATGAGAAGCTCGACAACATAGAATCTGCAATCGCAAATTACCAAACAATATTGGATGATTACTTCGGTGCGACTGAGTATCAGGATGCGAAAAAACACAAAGCCAGGCTAGAAGGCTTACTGAACTAGGGAACAAAAAATCTAATGAAAAGGGATGGGATTGTTCTCATCCCTTTTTTATTTTACCTCATATCATAAATTCAATCGTCTCACATGGCTAGTACGGCAAAAAACCTTAGTGACTACAGTTCAAAAAACATTCAGGACATTTCCACCAAGCGTTTTGCTATTGTGGTCTCGGAGTGGAATGAAGAAGTGACAGAGTCGTTATACAATGGGGCATATGAAACGTTGGTGGCACATGGAGCAAAAACAGAGAACATCGCCAGAGTAGATGTTCCCGGCAGTTTTGAGCTGAGCTTAGGCTCTCAAAAAATGGCTCAAAAAGATGACATTGACGCTGTGATATGTATTGGATGTGTGATACAGGGAGAAACCAAACATTTCGACTTTATTTGTGATGCGGTAGCTCAGGGCATTACCAATGTTTCCCTGAAGTACGACAAGCCAGTTATCTTCGGCGTGCTGACTCCAAATACTCAGAAACAGGCCCTTGATCGGGCTGGAGGAAAGCATGGCAACAAAGGAGATGAAGCAGCCATTACAGCCATCAAGATGCTCAACCTATAGATAGATTTTATCTTACAAAATTGAGTTGAGAGGATTATCTTCCTATTTTGTTTTGGCTAATGACGAAATTCAACCTGGTGTAAGTTTCTTTCAAATCATTTCCAGCACTCACATTACTACTCACGCTTTTCACAAGCTCATCTACAATGGTTCTTTTGAATCCTAACTCCCGGGCATAGTCCTTGCAAATCTGCATCTCCCGGTAATCTATATGGCCATCGGCCATCATCATCCGCGTAAAGTTATAAATGAACTCAAACCGTTCTTCATCAGTATCGGGTACCATGAACGGAATATTATCCTTTTCTTCTTTGATTCTATCTACCTGCTTTTGACTCATATTGAGCCCATTTCCTATTTCATAAATCAGTTTCAGTTCATCTTCATGTACCTTTGTATCAGCCATCAATACCTCCCACAAAGATTTTACATGGCTTCTGTTGAGCTCTTTTTTGCGTTTTGCTTTTTTTGAAAAAATGCCAAACATATCACATTTGATTTAGGGTGTTCTTATTTCCAATAAAGATAAGAAATTATGAACTAAAATGAGCAGTTCCTACTTTTCGCGAATAAGTGAATATAATCTTCTATATGACTCGTTCAGATCGTTACCCGCTCCTACATTGGCACTGATCTTTTCTACCAGATCTTCGACGATGCTCATGTCATAACCCAACTTAACCGCATAGTCCTTGCACATTTCTTTTTCCCTGTAGTCGATATCGCCATCCACCATCATCATGTAGGTGAGGTCGTAGATAAAATGAAACCTCTCCTCTATAGTCTCCGGTTTGATAAATGATAAATCCTCCTTATTGGCGCTTATTCCATCGTTATTGGCAATTATTTCGTCTACTTCCTTAGGTGTTAATTTGTGAAATTTGGCCCTTTCATGAAGCATTTTAAGCTCATTCTGATGAGTCTTACCATCAGCGAGTAGCATTTCATAAAGTGAGTTGATGTGACTTTTGGCTAGCTTCTTTTTAGCTTTTTCCTTTTTTGAAGAAAATCCGAACATATCTTATCATTAGTTAGAATAAAAACGATTTCCATAAAGCCAGCTTGAACATTTAAATATAAAGAAAAAATGCAACCATACTCAAATTATGTTTCGATGAAAAACTGCATTACCTTGATTGTTCAGCCACTTGTTTAGATCAAAATATTTGTTTGGCGTAAATAAAAAAGTAAATTTGCAGTAGAAATACAGATTTCGATGAATGAGGGGACAACAGTCCCCTCTTTTTATGGTTAATTTTTGAGGTGGAAAAAGTAATTGAACAGCTAAAAATTGAGGTTAACAAATTGCTTGAAGAGGATGAAAAGCTTTTTCTTGTTGACTTTGTTCATAAAGGAAACGACCGTGTTGGCAAGTTGATCATACTGTTGGATGGTGATGAAGGTGTGACAATCGATCAGTGTGCTAGTATCAGCAGAAGGCTGTCGCGCTACATTGACGAAAACATGGAGTTGAGCAGTCCCCTTACGATGGAAGTATCCTCTGCCGGACTTGACCACCCAATTACCTTGCTAAGGCAGTACAAAAAAAATGTCGGTAAGAACATTAAAGTGAATCTGGTAGCAGGGGAAGAAATAGAAGGTAAACTTTTGGCTGTGGATGATGAAGGAATAGAGGTCGAACAGGTAAAGGAGAAAAAGATAAGAGAAGAGAGAAGGGTAATTTTTAAAGATATAACTAAAACTATTGTTTTAATTTCATTCAAATAATAAAAATGGATAGTGCGATATTAATTGAATCATTAGCGGACTTTGCGAGGAGCAAGAATGTAGACAGACCTACAATGATCAGAATACTGGAAGACGTATTCAGAACAATGATTCGAAAAAAATTCGAGACAGATGATAATTTTGATATTATCATTAACGCTGATAAAGGTGACCTTGAAATATGGAGGTTTAGAGAGATTGTAGACGACAACTCTGAAGACATTTGGGATCATGACAAAATAGCACTTTCCGAGGCTAGAAAGATTGAGCCCGATTTTGAAATAGGCGAAGAAGTGGCGGAAGAGATTAAGCTGATGGATTTCGGTCGTAGAATGGTGATGACCGCCAGACAAACTTTGATTCAAAAAATCAAAGACCTTGAAAAAGACATTCTCTTCCAAAAGTATAAAGATCTAGTAGGTGAAATCATTGGAGGTGAAGTTTATCAGATTCTTAGCCGAGAAGTTTTGTTGACAGACGCTGAAGGAAACGAGCTTACGATTCCTAAGTCTGAGCAGATCAATAAAGACCGATATAGAAAAGGTGATTCCGCACGAGCCATCGTTGACAGAGTTGAAATCGTAAACGGGAATCCTAGAATTATCTTGTCAAGAACTTCACCCGTTTTCCTTGAAAGGCTATTTGAAAGTGAAGTTCCTGAGGTTTATGATGGTCTAATCACAATCAAAAAAGTAGTAAGAGAGCCAGGCGAAAGAGCAAAAGTGGCTGTTGAGTCTTATGATGATAGGATTGACCCGGTAGGTGCTTGTGTGGGCATGAAGGGTTCCAGGATTCACAGTATTGTGCGTGAACTCCAAAACGAGAACATCGATGTTATCAATTTTACTGACAACATGGATCTTTATATCGCTCGAGCATTGAGCCCTGCAAAAATTAGTAGCATAAAAATTGAGGACGAGAATAAAAGGGTTGCCGTTTATCTAAAACCTGATCAGGTTTCTTTGGCTATTGGTAAAGGAGGCCAGAATATCAAACTAGCGAGCAAGTTGGTGGATATGGAAATAGATGTATTCAGAGAACTCGACGGACAAGAGGAGGAAGATGTAGCATTAACGGAGTTTTCGGATGAAATCGAAGATTGGGTAATTGATGAACTGAGAAAGATTGGTTTGGATACAGCAAAGAGTGTATTGGCTCTCACAACAGAAGATTTGTTGAGACGAACTGACCTGGAAGAAGAGACAATAGGTAGCCTGGTAAGTGTCTTGAAACAAGAATTTGAATAATGAATCCAGTTAATGGATTAAAGAATAAATAAGTAGAAAAAGTAAATATGGCAGAAGGTAAAATGATGCGTTTAGGTCAGGCCGCCAGACGACTCAATGTTGGAAGTAGCACCATTATTGAGTTTTTGGCAAACAAAGGTTTTGATATAGACAGCAATCCAAATACGAAAATAACACCCGACCAATTTGAGCTATTGGCACGGGAGTATGCTGATTCAGCCCATGATAAAGAAGAAGCTTCTGGATTGACTATTGGCAATTCATCGACAGATAATGTGGTGTTGACTTCTGCTGCTGATCAGGAGGTCAAGGAGCCTGCGAAGGAGGAGAAGATCCTCATCAAAGACAACACCGCCGGCCAGGAAGAAGCACATCAGGAACCTGCTGCTGAAGAACCGAAAATTGAAAGCCCTAAGCTACAAGGGATAAAAGTGGTCGGAAAAATTGACCTGGAAAATAAACCTAAGGCCAAAGAAGAAGAACCTGTTGCTGAAGAAGAGGTAACAGAAGAAGAAGTAAAAGTAGAACCAGAGGTTAAGGAAGAACAGCAAGCCAAGGAGGAGGATACACCCAAAGAAGAGCCAGAAGCACAACCCGAAAAATCTGCCAAAAAGGATGTGATCGAAGCAAAAGCTGATTCTTTGAAAGGACTTACTGTTTTAGGAAAGATTGAGCTGCCTAAGAAACCGGAAAAGCCAGAGAAGCCTGTGGCTTCTTCTGATAAGGATGGAGACAAAGCTGGCAACAAGCAAAAGAGGCCTAGAAAGAGAATAAGTAGTTCTAGAAAAGACAGTCCATCACAGTCAGGTGGGAAGCCTAGGTTTGAAAGAGAAAGAAAACCACGTGTTGTTAAAGAAGAACTTACGGATAAGGAAATTCAGGATAAGATTAAGGCCACACTAGCCAAACTTAGTGGTGGAACGAATCAGGGTGCTACAGTAAGTCGCTCAAAATATCGAAAAGAAAAAAGATCACAAGTAGCAGAAGCTCATGAAGAAAAAATGCTTCAGGAGCAGGAAGATCTTAAGACATTAAAGGTTACAGAGTTTATTTCTGCCAATGACCTGGCGAGTTTAATGGACGTCTCAGTCAATGACGTAATCTCGACTTGTATGAGCTTAGGAATGTTTGTGTCGATCAACCAGAGACTAGATGCAGAGTCCATTACAATCATATCCGATGAGTTCGGCTTCAGTGTAGAATTTACCACCGAAGATGACGATACCGATATAGTGGAGGTAGAAGATACCGCTGAAGAACTGGAAGATCGTGCCCCTATCGTAACCATCATGGGACACGTCGATCATGGAAAAACTTCTTTACTGGATTACATAAGAGATTCCCGCGTTACTTCTGGTGAAGCCGGTGGTATTACTCAGCACATTGGAGCTTACGATGTGGAGACCAAGGATGGTAAAAAAATAGCCTTCCTGGATACACCGGGTCACGAAGCATTTACAGCAATGAGGGCTCGTGGTGCTAAAATTACCGACTTGGTAATCATTGTGGTTGCAGCTGATGATGATGTAATGCCTCAGACCAAAGAAGCAATCAACCATGCTCAGGTAGCAGGTGTGCCAATTGTAATAGCGATAAACAAGGTAGATAAACCGAATGCCAATCCAGACAAGGTAAAGGAATCACTTTCAGCCATTAATATTTTAGTTGAAGACTGGGGTGGAAAGTACCAATGCCAGGAGATATCCGCCAAGACGGGTCAGGGAATAGAAGAACTTTTGGAAAAGGTGTTGCTTGAAGCAGAATTGCTGGAACTGAAGGCTAATCCAAACAAGAGTGCTGTTGGTTCGGTAGTTGAAGCCACGCTTGACAAAGGCCGAGGGTATGTTACTACGCTGATGGTGCAGGCAGGTACTTTGTCTGTTGGTGATATTGTTCTTGCAGGATCTTACTTCGGAAAGGTCAAAGCAATGTTTGACCATTTGGGCCATAATCTGGATAAAGTCGGACCGTCAACGCCAGTACAAATGCTGGGATTGGACGGAGCGGCTCAGGCAGGTGACAAGTTCAACGTAATGGAATCTGATAAAGAAGCGAGAGAAGTTGCTAACAAGCGTGAACAAATTTTGCGTGAACAAAGTATCAGAACCAAGAAACACATCACGCTGGATGAAATTGGAAGACGATTGGCTATTGGTTCATTTAAGGAACTGAATATAATTGTTAAGGGTGACGTGGATGGGTCTGTTGAAGCCCTTTCTGATTCATTATTGAAGCTATCTACTAAGGAAGTTCAGGTAAATATTATTCATAAAGGAGTTGGTCAAATTTCGGAATCTGACGTACTTCTAGCTTCGGCATCCGATGCGGTAATCGTTGGTTTTCAGGTGAGGCCTTCAGGTAGTGCTAAGAAAATTGCTGAGAAAGACGAAATAGAAATCAGGCTTTACTCTATAATTTATGATGCCATCAATGAGGTGAAAGATGCCATGGAAGGATTGCTTGCACCGACAGTGGAAGAAGTAATTACCGGAAACATTGAAGTAAGGGATATCTTTAAAATATCTAAAGTTGGTACCGTTGCAGGATGTTATGTAACCGATGGCTTTGTGAAACGTGCCAATGATATTAGATTGATTCGTGATGGTATCGTAACCTATGAAGGTGAAATTGGTCAGTTGAAGCGATTCAAGGAGGATGTACAGGAAGTGAAGAACGGGTACGAATGTGGTATCAGCATCAAAGGATTCAATGATATAAAGGTGGGTGACGTGATTGAAGGATACGAACAAAGAGAGGTAAAGAGAACACTATAAATGATGTGAAATGGAAGTACTACAATGGTTTACTTCCTTTTTATTTTATTGCTGCATATTCGGAATTGTACTCGGCCTATTCAAGCCATGGATGGCACTTTGGTGGATGGATCTGCAGAATAGAAAGCGGGTATTAAAGTATTATGGCATTCCGGCAATCTTCTTTTTTTTATTAAGGTATTTTTTGAATATTTATTTTTAGGAAGACAGCTAACTTCTATCTTTGCAGCAGAAAAAATGGCCTTGTAGCTCAACTGAATAGAGCACCTGATTACGGCTCAGGAGGTTTTAGGTTTGAATCCTAACAAGGTCACAGAAAAGCCCCAAGCATACGCTTGGGGCTTGGTTTTTTACACTTAATATGTTCACTATTTTGAGGCTCTCGCTTAGTGAACCAATTCAAATTCAACACGTCTGTTTTGGGCTCGACCTGCATCATTATTGTTGTCCGCTATTGGATTCGAGTCACCATATCCTTGCGCCATAATTCTCGAAGCATCTATACCATGATCAATTATGTATTTTTCACATGAGTGGGCTCTATCATCAGAAAGTTTACGGTTTATCTCTGCATTTCCCGTGTTGTCTGTGTATCCTGAGATTTTAAGTTTAAAATCCTCATGTTTCTTCATAAGCAGCACCACCTTGTCCAGTTTCTCATAAGAATCGCTTAGCAGTTCTGCACTTCCAGTCTTAAACTTTACTCCTTGCAAAGCATCCTGTAATACTTTCTTTTCTGCAGCGTCCAATTCTGGGCAGCCATCATTTTCAGCCGTACCTATTTCATGTGGACAGTCATCCTTATCGTCTGGCACACCATCTCCATCAGAGTCTACCACCGTCCCTTCACAGTCACCTTCACCTAATGAATTCGGTGCAACAACGCATATCCCATTTGTTGTCACAACATTTGTTCCGTTTCCACTTACCACATTGCAGCATAGCTGCGCTTGACAAACTCCCACCATAAATGAGAGTACCACTATTAATGTAATTTTTTTCATCTTTTTGTTTTAAGTTAATATGATGGTAAACTACGGAATTAATGTGCAGGAATACAACCTTTAATGTGAAGTTTAGATTAATTAATTGACAGCATAATGTGACACCAACCTTCTAAGTTATTACTCTTAAAAAAGTAAGTATTGCAACCAATATTTCTCAATTGAAGGCCATTAATAAGTAACCACCTTCACATCATTAAACATATATGGGTTGTCGCTGAGCCTTAACTCCTTGCCACTGGCGGTGGTAACGTTTTTGAGAATGACTTCCTTGGTTTTTATATAAGGAAATTGTTCTACGTAGGAAGCGTCGGTCATTTCTTTATTGAAGTTTGAGAAAATGGCTGGTCCCTCGTAATCCTCAGGGTGATTGGAGTCATCTATTTTGAGATTTTCTATCGTGATCCGCTCAGGCATATAACATGTATAACCAAAATCATGTTGTCCGGAATAAGTACCGTTTATCAGGCTTGAGCTAATTGGTTTGCCTGCAGCAGGAATAAAGGTACAATTGAGAATGATGAACTCTCCCTGCCAGGTACTGCCATAGTCGGAGCGTAGATTGATCAACCTCGATCCACGGATGGTTGAGTTCTCGACAGTAAAAGTTCCGCTTCCTATAGCATTTATTCCCATGTGACCCAGGGTAGAATTTCGGATGGTAGCATTTGCGACCCCCATGTGTGCATCAAAGCGGGATAAAGTACAATTGTCGTAAGTGATGTTTTTGCTATAGTTAGAGGCCAGGACTCCCCAGTAGCTTCGGTCATCAATACTATTAGTCTGTGTGCAATTCTCGAAGGTCACATTGAGGGCACGATTTACGGAAAGGTCATATGAACCCATGGAAACAGGCTTTCCAGCCGAGCCTATGGTTCTATACATTTTGTGACCAGTAAGGATAGTGTTTACGACCTTTACATAAGAACAATCACGTATGTCGATAAAACCACGGTAAGGCGCACCATGATCTCCTTCTCCTGTAATCCTATGCTCCAAATCCTTGACAAGTACATTCGAACGTCGGATCGCAATATTACGACTGTGATAGTTGTACTTTGATTCAGCCTGATTGGCGATGGTGGTGAATAGACCCCCGGAAATGGTCAGTATCTTGTCATCCAGCGGCAGTGCTTTTATATCCGTTATCTCATCAAAATCCCAAATAATTGGAGCATCCATATCTACATTCCCATTTTTGTCCACGACAAATATATCTGTCTGAGGAGATCCATTGTTTTGATTCAAACCATAACGAATGTAGCGTCTCACATTTGCGTTGGTGGCAGTAATCAGGCAGGTGCCGGGCAAAGAAACATTGATCTTCTCCTGATTCCTTTTGAGGGAGGATATGCCTTTAGGTTCAAATGCTTCTAAGCTTGAGCTCACCTGAAAAACATGCGAACCCCGATCCTCTACCTCAGTATCGTCAACAATGAAAGATGCTTTCCCAAAATCCGTGTCGGTTTTAATGATTGCCGTTCTGGTGGTTCCGCCGATATAATATGTGGCTCCATCCTCAGCCCTTACAGGAAGTCCATGTTGATTTGCTATTTCATGAGCTGCGGCGATTGAAATTATATCATCGGTTTTACCGTCGGCTTTTGCGCCGAAATCACTATAATTTACGAATCCATCAGTCTTAAATTTAGAGATATATTCGTCAGGAACGTTAATGACCAACTCCCCACTTTCATCGGTGCTAACTTGGATTTTTTCTTGTTCACATTGTGTGAGAAAGAATAGACCTGGAATCAGTAAGAAAAGCGATATTATTTTTTTCATAGCCTTCGTGTTTGCCGTGCTGGTCAATTTCAGCACTGGGTTGAGAGAATAGTTTATGATTAAAGCTCATCAAAAACTCTCAATTTTCCTGCATGAAGTCTAAGAAACGTTCGGATAGTAAGGAATTCCCCAGCGGATGAACAGTTCTTACAGGATTGAAGGGAACGATTTGAAGATAGACACAAAAAAAGACCATCTAAAAATCTAGATGGCCTTTGTCAATAGCAATTGTTTTATTTTTTCAGTTTCAACATAAACTTTGCTACTTCCAGCCTGGTCTCCGGGTCAATGTAATCCTGCGGAGGCATTTCGGGATAGTCCTCTCTTTTGTGTATAGGTGCCGCTATATAATCTGCAATACCCTGTGGGTTATCGTTGTATAATGCCTGAATGGTCATCGTAGGCGGGCCGATCATTCGCATGTTGTACGCATGACAGCCGGCGCATATCGCGTAGTAAGTAAGCTTACTTCTTTCTGAGGCTTCTATTTTGCGCGGCTCGACAGGTTTGTCTAGTAGAAAGGTTTTTACACTTCTCGTGTCTGTGATATTAGCTTGAGTATAGCTACCCAGCCCAAAAGACCTGTAGCGATCTTTGTTTCTAATACTGCCAGATCCACCACCAACAGCTATAATATCGGGCCCATTCTCGCTCAATTTGGTCATCATCAGCGCTTTCACTTCATCGATTGGATTATTGCCATTGTTGTCCATAAAATTATCCAACAAGACGACCCTGTCAGGGTTTGGTTCCGATTCAGGATCCTTTGAAAGTTGTATTCCCGCGAATACCATATCGGTAATCGTTATGCCTGAATTGTCATTGCCAGTTATAATATTGTTTTCCACTATCACATCGTCTGCAGCCATAATCAACATACCTGTGCCTTTTGGAATACCAGCAACCAATGAACCGGGAGCTCCGAAGTTCTTGTGATTGTTATTGACAATAAAATTGTTCCTAACAATTACATCGTAGCATGTTTTTATCGGGAGGCCTGGCGTAACAAATACCAATATGCCCCCTGTATTATTATGAGCATAATTGTTTTCTACCAAGGCATGTCTGGAGTTTTCAATTTCAATACCAGCCACATTATCAAAAACTTCATTGTTTCTTACATCAATATTATCGCACATGCCAACGTAAATTGCCGCATCCTCTATTTCAGAGAGTACATTTCCTTCAACTAAACCATTTTTTCCATATTGAGGAAATATTCCATAGACACCCGTATCGATAATCCAGTTGTTACGAATCACATAGTTATTTCCTGCCTGGCCCATAATAGCATTTCCTTTGTACTTTATGATTTTGAAGTTCTCAATCAAAATACCATTACCGGAATATAGAAAAGCATCATTCATTTGCTTCTGCCCATCCAAAGTTGGCCATTCCCCATTTTCGATAACACCCTGAAGGCTTATATCATCTTTGTCGATGTATACCGTCTCGTTGTAAGTACCGGGATAAACTCTGATCAAATCGCCAGGCTTTGCATCAGCTACAGCTTCTTGAATAGACTCGCCATCTTTCACTTCTATCGTCTCACCTGTAACCCTTGAGGCAGTAAGAGTTGCAGATCCATCTCCAGATCCTGCGGATTCATTAGTGTAACGTACAGGTGGAGGCAAAGCTCCGGAATTTGAAGAAAAGAAGAATTTGCCCGCAACCACTCCGATGGCTATCAGCAGTAATCCAACAAGTATTTTTGATCCTTTTTTCATATTGATTGTATTTAGAAGGTTTAGTATTTAATGGGCAATCCTGAAGGTAGTTTCTTAGGAATTGCCGGTTTAAAAGTTTCGTCTGTTAAAGTTTTCAAAAAATCAACCAACCTATCCAATTCATAATTGCTTAGGTTGGGTTCCCATATATGCCAATGCAATATCAAATCCTCCCCTTGTGGAACAGCATGCCCCCTGCCATTGGTATAGAATTGAACTGTTTCCCGCAAGGTCTCAAACCTGCCGGAGTGCATATATGGAGCAGTTTTTTCTATATTTCTTAAACTAGGGACTTTGAATCCTCCCCTTATGCTTGGGTCGTCTGCCGGTACTTGCGCTCCAGGATCAAATGGCATTCCCTCGGGATCAGGCGTGCCCAAAACGGCTATCTGTTGATTGGTAAAAAGCGGTGGAGTATGACATTCTGCACACCTGGCAACAAATGAACGGAATACGTTCATCCCTTCTATTTCCTGCTCATTAAGTGCCTCATGATAACCATGTGCATATCTATCGTATTTGCTGTTCAGCGAAATAAGGGAAGATTCAAATGCAGCGATTGCAGTATATATTTCTTCCAATTCAATGTCTTTGGAGTTGTTATTTGGGTAAGCCTGATCAAAAAGTTGACGATATTCGGGAATGTCGTTTAGGGTGGAAAGTAACTTCTTAGGAGTAGTACCCATTTCATGTTCAGAAAATAAGGGTCCTTGCATTTGCTCTTCAAGTGAACTGGCCCGGCCATCCCAGAAAAAGGACCTGAGGTAGGCAGAGTTCCACAACGTGGGTGCTGATCTGGGCAGCTTCGAATTATGAATACCCACACTTTGTCCCAGACCATCGCTGAAGCCAAGGTTTGGATTATGACAGGAGGCACATGAGATGGATTTGTCTCCAGATAGCACCGGATCGAAGAAAAGGTACTTACCCAGGTCTATTTGTTGAGGGGAAAATTTATGTCGTCCTTCCGGCAGTGCTGTCTTCAATCCACCTACGCCCTTATCCCTCAATGAAGAATACTGCATGTATAGATTTCTTGATTCGCATTCATTTTGATCATTCAGCTCAAAGCCAGGTGGACAATAGCAAGAAAGCTGCATCCCCTCAGCATTTTCGTTTTTGGCCGAAGTAAATCTTAGGAAGAAAACTCCTCCTATGATAAGCACCAATAAACCAAATATTGTCCTGTTCATTCTATAGATTGAATGTATGCCATCACATCATTGATGGCTTCATCTGTTTCAAGCATTGTAGACATCATTTTCATTTGAGCACCATAAGTATCTTCCTCATGAACTCCTCTTATGCCGTCTCTAAATTTCTTGTACTGATCTGCCAAAAACCAGTCATCAACTCCCGCTAGCCTGGGTGCATTGAGTGACTTATTGCCTTTAGCCTTAGGACCGTGACATGTGCCACAAATTGCATTGTAAAATTGTTTGCCGTTCTCAATATTTGCTTCGATGGTAGATTCTGGTTTGGCTTCACTTAGGCTCTTTATATAACCTACCACATTCTTAATGGCTGCTTCATCAACAAGGGTTTGAGCCATAGCCGCCATTTGTTTTCCTCGTTCATCCTTAGGGTCAGCACCTCTTATTCCTTTTTGGAAGTTAGCCAACTGCCTCTCGATATACCAATCTTCCTGATTGACAAGCATTGGTGCACCCAACTCCTTGTTCCCATGGCCCTGGTCTCCATGGCATGCTATACAGGTAGTAAAAAGGGATTTACCTGCTTCCAAATCGGCTGTAGCTACTACTGCTTCACTGGCTGGCTCCTCCTCCACGACTTCTTTTTCTTTCATCGGTTTGCTTGTGCAGCTAGCTATGGCAACACATAGCATAATTGAGTAAATAGTCTGGTTTTTCATTATCCGCATTATTCAAGAATTTACATAATTACGAAAGGAGCTCCAAAAGGCTGACTACTGGATTGTATTTGGGATGAAAAAACAATATTTGGGGTAAACGTGTCATTAGAATCTCCAGTAATTAGCCGATTAATCTCTTTATCCAAGCCAGTTTCCCGCTTGTATAAGGCGGGTATTTGAAGTTTGGCTCACCCCAAAACGGCTTCTCTATGATGCTCTTAAAATGGGAAAAAGTCTGAAAGCCGAAGTATCCATGGTAGTTACCTATACCACTAGGACCAACGCCTCCAAAAGGTAAATGACTGTTGGTAATGTGCATGAGTGCATCATTTACTTCTCCGCCACCAAAGGAGACTTCCTTTAAGATTTTTTTCTTCACTTCCCTATTGTTAGTAAAAATGTAAGCAGCCAATGGCTTTGGTTTTTCCTTAATTTTTGAAATAGCATTATCGAGGTTGTTATAAGAAAGGACTGGGAGGATGGGTCCAAATATTTCATCCTCCATGATTTTGTCTTCATAAGAAATCCCTCTCAGTACGGTTGGCCCCAGAGAATTAGTCTCTGGATTCCTGTAGCCTCCAACATATACCTTTTCTTCATCGATCAGAGAAACCAAGCGATCGTAGTTTTGCCCATTGATGATATTGGTATAATTCTTATTGTCAGGTGAATAGTCGAACTTCTCGATAAAGTCTTTTAAGTGCTCCAGGAGTTTCTCCTCGACATCCTCATGCGCCAGAATATAGTCAGGAGCAATACAAGTCTGTCCGGAGTTTAGAAATTTGGCCCATACGATTCTTTTGGCACTGTTCTTCAAGTCACAGTTTTTATCAACAATGACTGGGCTTTTTCCTCCTAGTTCTAAGGTTACAGGTGTCAAATTTTTTGCGGCAGCTTGATATACTATTCTGCCTACCGCTGTACTACCCGTAAAAAATATCTTATCCCATTGTTCCTTCAGAAGTGCTGTTGTCTGAGACACTCCTCCTTCAACTACTGACAGGTATTCGGTGGAAAAATTTTCATTGATCACCTTAGCCATAATTGCACTACAGGCTTCAGGAATTTCGCTGGGTTTAAGCACCACCGTATTGCCAGCTGCCATTGATGCAATCACTGGCTGAATAGACAATTGAAAGGGATAGTTCCATGCACCAATAATCAAGGTGGCACCCATTGGTTCGGGCATCAGGTAACTTTTTCCGGGCAGATTAACCAGATTGGTCCCTACTCTCTTATTTCTTGACCATTTAGGTAAATTTTTAATGGCTTCATCTATATCTCTATAAATAAAGGAGATTTCCGTAGTATAGGTATCAAATTCCGATTTCCTGAAATCAGCATATATGGCATCATAAAAATCTTGTTCGTGAGCCTTAACAACTGACTTGAGTTTTTTCAATTGTTTTATTCGGAAATTGACCGTCTTTGTCTTGTTGGAATTGAAAAACTCCTTTTGCTTTTGTACCAGTTCTTTGGGGCTCATGTTGTTTAGGTTTTGGGTTGCAGCTTGCTAATTTATGAGCAACCCCCCGGCTGAGCTCATCAGCCGAAGGATACAAAAACAAACTGTCAGTTTTTTTCTTTGTTCGCGCTTACATCTAATTGCCCTTCAGAGTAAGATACTTTTCCATTCATTTTATCTTCCTCCACCAACAATTTAACAGAAATATACTCACCTTCTACATAAGCCGAAAAAGTGAGCTCTGAACCTGAATATTGTATGTTACGAGCCTTCAACTTAGAGTCATTGATCACTATGGTCACTGAGTAGTCTGATCCTGAAGCTTTTTCCACCAGTAGTTTCCCTTTTGAGTATTCATAAGGAGCATTTGGTGCCTCATATTTCCATGAACCTTCCGGCGATACTCCAGCCATAGCGGCACTAGCAAGGAAGACAAAAAGTACGACATTTAAAATTTTTGAGATTTTTCTGTTAATCATCGTTTTACATTTTTTGATATAATAATAGTTTTAAATCGATTTCAAAAAAATCGAAATAGGACGACAAAAGATTAGTTGCAGGAAAAGAATGGGATGAAAATTAGTTATTTGGGATGAATGGACATGAAAATACCTTGTTTCAAGCCGATTTTCCCTGATTATTCAGAATTGACAAAATCTTGGTTTTGTAATTTTTAGACACTTTTAGCGTCTCACTTGGCATATTTTTTACACCTAAGACCAACTGACGGCTCTCGGTCTTTGAGGAGACAATATTCTTAATATTCACCATCGACGATCTGCTGCATCTTATTATTGGTGTGTCTGATAATTCTGTTTCGAGCTTTTTCAAACTGGTCCTGACCAGCTCTTTTGATACCTGCCCGTTCTTATCATAATATACGGTGACATAATTATCAGCTGCGGTAATGGAAAGTATTTGATCCTGGTTTATGGCAAGAAATAGTTTGCCATTCTCATCATTGATTTTGATCAGGTGGTCGCTCATGGATGGGATATCCAAAATTATTTGATTGTGATGAAAATAGAATAATACAGCCGAGTACGGAATAGAAATAATCATAGTAGAATACCTGAATATATCTAAGAAGTCTTGCATACCCTCCGCTGGCATTTTAGTAATTAACTCATAAAAGAAATACATGACAATGCTAAACACCACCAACTCCAACAGAAGAAATAATATGAAACTATATCGCCTTAAAAAATCTAATTTCAATAGTGGCCGCACACCCAATTCCATAACAAACAATATGACCATGGCAAGTGATGTAAATTTTAGAAAAATGAGCATATGCTCAAATTCATTCGCTCCGTACCAGCGTGTCAGGTTAAAGGGATTGAAAATATACATAAAGAAAAAACTGAATACACCAACGCTGATGATCAGTACCAGGCGATCCCTTTTTCT
Organism: Cyclobacteriaceae bacterium; assembly: GCA_049115735.1. GTDB lineage: Bacteria > Bacteroidota > Bacteroidia > Cytophagales > Cyclobacteriaceae > CAXBNB01. The sequence goes on from JAGDZP010000005.1 coordinate 22,682, forward strand.
ATCCAGAAGTTTAAAGGGTTCCAGCAACCATTTCTTTAGTCTAACATTCATGTCGCGCACAGTATGAGGTCCGTTTTCTCAATATGAAAATTAGTATATAATTAGAAATAGACAAGGGTAGATATGCTGGAGGCGATATAAATAGTCTGTTACCCTACTTTTTTGTTTTGCTGAGGGCACAAAAACTAGCTTAATTCTAGTGTGTGCTTAAATGGTGTGTGACCAGTGATGTAAACACTTTTTCCAGGCTGCTTGGGGAGCATGCCCCTAAGCCTCGCCCACTTGTGGTCATTTGCCCCAGGACCAAATTTAATCATATCAGAACCTAGGCCGTATTGGCCAAAACCTTCTTCTAAGAAATAGGATTCTTCCAGATTATCATCTGCCGAAACTCCTTCTAGTTTTCCTCCTTCTCTAAAGCTCATTTCAAGTGACACAGGTACGTATGGAGTTCCTGTGATTTCTATCTCAATAGTCAGCTTTCCCCTTTTTTCGGATATTTTCACTTGCCAGTTCTGGGTCTGCGCTTCACTCAATTCCCTTTCTGATCTTGGCACTTTTTCCCAATCATTTTCACCACTTTGTTGTGCTGTTGGTACAGGTTGGTAATAGCCTTTTGTCAGGGTCTTTTTTAGGGTGATGGTCTTTCCATCAAAATCCGCTTCTTCTGCAATAAACTGCCCTCTTCCAAAAAATGCTGATGCCAACCTGAGCGACTGAAGTACAGCTACTCCTTTTCTATAGGAAAGGAAGGTGGGATTTTGTTCTATAATGGAAATGTCGGTTTTCCCTCTTCTTATTCTGATTACGCCAGAATGTTCGAATCTCTTGAAATAGTTGTCAGGAATTTTTGAAGGCGTAACTATTTTTTTCTCGTAGGTGGAGTCTTCCATCAAAACCGGAATAAATTTGGATATCCTGTCTGGCATTTCCTCCTCGATGAGCCTACACACGGCTGCAAATTGTGGATTTTGGTCTTGGATGGCGAAGTATCTATAGGCATAATAATACTCATTCACATAGCCTATGCGTGCACTATCCTGGCGATGAGAAGCATCTGTCAAAACCTCACCGCCCGGTTGAATGTAGTACAAACTCATTTCCAGGTTCGTTCTCACCACATCCAACAGCTCAGGTCTATTCAGCACCCTTGCCACTGTCAAAAACATTTTGTTGCATACTGGTGAATAAATACTCACACTGCGTTCAGTGTATTGTCCGTCAGGATCCAGGTCAATACCCTCACCCAACCACTGATCTATTCGCTGTACATATTTTTCGTTGGGGAAAAAAGAATGAATCCTGGCCAGTGCCGAACACACTACCCAACGATGATTAGGCGTATGAATTCCACCGATCAACAGACATTTAGCCGAATTCCGTAAGAAAGTTTCAATCTTTGAAATTATGCCCGCAAGCTCGGCTCGCTTCATCCTTTGTAGGCATAAGTACAAAGGGCTGATATAATGGACTAGAAATGCCGTATCAGGAGTAGAATGAAAATTAGTACTGTGTAAATCAATAGTGCCATCCTCATGTTGCACATTCAGAAGACAGGTCATGGCCTTATCCATTGGCTTAATAAGTATTTCAGACTTATAATAGTCAGAAAATTGACAAGCGAAGGACGAACCCAGTCTTATCACAAACCAGGCTGTGCTATGGGTATTAACGACATCAAACCTATTGACCACAGCACCATCCCAGCGGTCGCCCGGTCGGCTTACCTGATCTTTTAGAAGGTTCGTAACCCTTTCGTCATTAAGTACTGCGAGCTTTTGCAGGACATCATCTAGATTTTTTTCACCAGCTTCATAATCTTCTGCCCAAGAGAATGCTGGAAGAACTGACAGCCCTGCTGCTGCCGTTCCTGTCTGTTTAATAAATTTTCTTCTTTGCTGATCCATGGTAATGGGTTTTGAAAATTTAGAGCGTTATCTACTCGTGAGGGTGTTCCTTTAGCAACTCCTCAGGATCGTAAAATCCTTTTTTGTCTTTGATTGACTCTCGCACTTCTTTTACTTTTTGTGGAGTGATTACCGAGGCTTTATTTCCAAAATCGTTTCTCACGTAGGTCAATACTGCAGCTATTTCCTCATCGTTTAACATGCCTCCAAAAGGTGTCATAGGAACCTGTCCCGGGTATTCCTTTTTGCGTACGGTTATTGGCCCCATTAATCCATTTAGAGTTAATTTAATCAATCGCTCCTCGCTCTCCAAAATCCATTTAGTTTGGGAAATAGGTGGAAATTGAGCTGCTTCAAGCCCCTTACCATCCGGCTGATGACAAGTACCGCAAAAGCCTTCTTGTTCGTAGATTTTTTTCCCTTTAATAAAGGTTTCCCTATCCTCACCTTTTAAATGAGTAACTACATCATCTTCCAGACTGCCACCCACAGGTAGGCCGTTCAAGAATGCTACAGCCGCTTCATGCGGTTTTTCCATCCATTTGTCCAACGGTTTTTTGGCCGCCTCCAATACAATAGGTAGACCTACATCTTTGCCCAACCAGGATGCAGCTACAAAAGCTTCTAACCTTACTCTTGGGTGATCATCTTTTACCGCTTGCATGAGTAATTCAGCTTGATCTGAAACCTGATGACCTGTGTATCTCAGCACTCTGACAGCAGCAGTCCTTACTCTAAAGTCCTCTGATTTCAGAAGATCGAGCAATAGTTTTTTATCAATTCTGTTTAGCCCCCACATAAGCCAAAGTGCCTCCAGCCTATGGTGTTCGTAGTTTGAATCATCTGGATCCAAATTGCTCAGCCAGGATTGTAGTTTGTCCAGTACTTCCGCATCATCTCTGGCTCTCAGTTCTCTTTTTGTCCTATACCTGGTTCTGTATTCGGGGAGTTTCAGGTTGTCAAGAAGTACATCAATGCTGGCTCCATCAATAGCCGCAGGCACTACCAATGGCCTGGATGGATAAGTGATGCGATAAACCCTTCCATGCACATGATCACGTAGGGGATCTCGTGCATTGTGCTGCATATGGCCTATGAGCACATTGTGCCAGTCAAGGAAATACAAAGATCCATCAGGCGCAAACTCCATATCTACCGGTCGGAAATTTTTGTCATCACCGACAACCAAATCCAATTGATGTTGACTGATAAACCCAGCAGTAGTATCGTCATCAAGCATCGAATGCTGCTTGGTTCCTAGAAACCCTATAGTGTTGTTGATCAACAGGTCTCCCTGAGATTCATCCGGGAAATGCCGGCTTGATACAAACTCTAGCCCTGAAGTAGGACGAACAAGGTGTTCTCTTTCAATCAAGTTCTCTGGAATGGGTGAACTCTTGCCATATCTTGGTACAATGGTACCGGGCATCATCCAGGTCATAGCTGGTCCAGAGGTATGAGCGAAGAAATTCTGACCCCAATCATCGAATGCAATTCCCCAAGGATTAGGAATGGCCAATTGAGCTGATTTTTCAAGATGGTGTCTTTGTGGACTATATCTGTAAAATCCGCCATTGGTTCCTCTAACCGGTCCATATGCAGTCTCTAAACTGGAATGAAGGAATGTCCCTTGTCCCATATAAATAGCGCCAGACGGATCTGCACAAAATGCACTTATTGCATGGTGGGTGTCATGATCATCAAATCCACTAAGTACAATTTCCTTGATATCTGCTTTGTCATCACCATCAGTATCCTTCAACAAGAGTAAGTTGACCCCTTGTGAAACATAAACTCCCTCTGGGGCAAATTCAAATCCTGGTACCAAGTGCAATCCATCAGCCCATATAGTCTGCTTGTCAGCCTTGCCATCATTGTCTGTATCTTCTAAAATCAATAACTTATCATTAGGCTTGCCATCTCCGGGACGGTAATGCGGATAGCTCGGCATGACGGCTACCCATAGCCTGCCTTTATTGTCAAAAGACATCTGCACAGGGTTTGCCAAATCATTGAATTCTTCTTCAGAGGCAAATAATTCAAGCTTGTAACCATGAGCAACTTTTATTTTTGCTATGGCATCTTCTCCATATAAATAGTTCGGATTCCCGTTTTTCTTACTTTGCTTATAATTTGTTTCGACAGGAGGAAGGCTTTTGGTCGTTTTGTCAGCCTCAGCTAAATCCATTTTTTCACCCTTTATAGCCTTCCAGATGGCTTGATCACGAATTGCGGTCATTTCTCGAATTTTGTCAATCTCAGCAGGATAGTTATCTGGCCCAAAAGGGTTATAACGTCTCCCATAAACGTGCACCCCATTTGGAATTTTAAAATCATTGTGCCAAAACCAGTTCTTTTCTATCACGGCATCATGCACCAGTTTTCTATTTTCTTCGGCTTTGGGTTTATTTTCCCCAAATACCTCATCGGCCAAAAAGCGAGCAAATTTCTTGTAACCGTTATCATTTAATTGAAACCCATCTACAGTCAGATCCTCTTCATCATTCCCATACCACTCTTCAGAAGTGGAGAAAGCATCAACGAACAATATCCCATTTGATAAGGCCACTTCTTTCATTACCTCGGTGTACAATGCGAGGTTTTCGTTTTCCATTTTACCATCCGGCAAATCCATTTTATTAGAAAGGTCCTCAAAGGCTATTGGTGAAACCAGGGCAAGTTGAGGAGAAGTAGTGCCATTGTACTTTTGGCTCAGGGTGTGTTTAATGAAAGCGTCTAATTCAGCTTTGTACATATCCAGTCCTTTAGCCCCTGCGAAGGATTCGGAGTAACCAAAGAATGCAAGTATGATATCTGCTTCGAGACTAGTTATCCATTCATCCGGTGTTGGGAAATGTCCAATTCCACCTCTTTGGTGCCCACCGTCATCCTCTTCAAAATGTATCTTGCTCCCGAGCTCATGTTCATATTCGTCCGCTCCGGGAAACGCCCATGGAGATTCTCTCGAAGGATGAGGTCTAAAACCCGGAGTGTTTGCCGGATCGCACATATTTCGGATATACAATGAATTGTCAGGATATCGAAGTTGCATTTCTGTCTCAAAATGACCGTAGTTCATCATCCTGGAACCCAAATTGTTCCCTACGAGAACAATGTGATCTTCTTTTGAAATCTTTAAGTATTCTTTGGAATCGCCGCAGCTACTAAGGCCAAGCGTAACTAGCACAAATCCTAGCAGTAGGTTAGTGCCTGATCGTTTTATAAGTTTTCTTCTATTCTGATCCATGGTCAATTTGCTTTCGAAAATATAGTGAATCTACTGGTCATGAGGATGTTCCTTTAGCAACTCTTCAGGATCATAAAATCCTTTTTTGTCCTTTATTGACTCTCGCACTTCTTTTACTTTTTGTGGAGTAATCACAGAAGCTTCGTTTCCGAAATCATTTCTCACATAGGTCAATACAGCAGCTATTTCCTCATCGTTTAGCATGCCCCCAAAAGGAGTCATAGGTACTTGGCCAGGGTATTTCTTATTCAATACCTTAATAGGTCCCATCAGCCCATTCAAAGTTAATTTGATCAATCTTTCTTCACTTTCCAGTACCCATTTGGTGCCTGCTATTGGTGGGAACCCTGCCGCCGTGAGTCCTTTGCCATCCGGTTGATGGCAGGTGCCACAATGACCTTCCTTATCATAGATTTCTTTTCCTTTGATGAAGGTTTTTAAATCCGCACCTTTCAGATGTGATTTTATGCTGTGATCAGGACGGTCTTTAATCTCACTTTTGCCTTCTAGGTTATGCCCATTCAAGTGAGCTATTGCAGCTCTGCGTGGTTTTTCCATCCAACTATCAAGCGGCATATCACCTGCTGCTTCCACTATTGGAAGTCCGACTTGCTTGTCTAACCAGGAAGCTGCAACCATTGCCTCTAATCGGACCCTAGGCTGTTCATCCTTAACGGCCTGCATCAACAAATCCGGCTGATTTGATATTTGATGGCCGTTATACCTCAACGCTCGGACTGCCGCAGCTCTCGCTCTGAAATCCTCGGCTTTGAACAAATCCATAAGTAATTCTTTGTCTATTTGGTTGAGCCCCCAACTCACCCATAGTGCTTCAAGTTTATGATGTTCGTACCTCTCGTCATTTTTATCCAATCCGGCTACCCATTGCTTCAGTTTTGGTAGTACCTCCGATGCATCTCGACCTCTTAGCTCCCTCCTTGTTCTATATCTTGTTCTAGCCTCCGGCAGCTTAAGATTTTCCAAAAGAACATCTACACTGGCTCCAAATACTTCGGCTGGCTCCACCAATGGCTTTGAAGGATATGTAATACGATAGACCCGGCCATGTACATGGTCTCGGTATGGGTCTCGTGCATTGTGCTGCATGTGGCCAATGAGTACATTGTGCCAGTCCAGGAAATATAATGATCCGTCCGGGGCAAACTCCATGTCCACCGGGCGAAAATTTTTATCATCTCCCACTACCAAATCCATCTGATGTCTGCTGACAAAGCCGGCTGTTGTATCGTCATCAAGCATGGAATGTTGTTTTGTTCCTAAAAAACCGATGGTATTATTGATCAAAAGATTACCCTGTGATTCGTCTGGAAAATGTCTACTTGAAACAAATTCTAATCCAGAGGTAGGCCTTACCCTATGCTCCCTTTCGATTAGGTTGGCTGGTCTTGGTGATGCTTGTCCATATCTCGGAAGTATCGTACCTGGCATCATCCATGTCATATCAGGACCAGATGTGTGACAAAAGAAATTTTGACCCCATTCATCAAAAGCTATGCCCCAAGGGTTGGGTATTGGAAGTTGTGCCGTACGCTCTAAATGTTTTCTATTCGGGTTGTATCTATAGAATCCCCCATTGGTTCCACGAACAGGGCCGTATGCTGTTTCAACATTGGTATGAAGAAACAAGCCTTCAGCCATGTAAATGGCTCCAGAAGGATCGGCACAGAATGCGCTAATGGCGTGGTGTGTATCATGATCATCAAATCCGCTAAGCACCACCTCTGTGACATCAGCTTTGTCGTCTCCATCAGTATCTTTGAGTAAAAGAAGGTTGACACCTTGCGATACAAACACGCCTTCCGAGGTAATTTCAAAGCCTGGCACTAAGTGCAAGCCGTCCGCCCAAATAGTCTGCTTGTCAGCCTTACCATCATTGTCTGTATCTTCTAGGATCAACAGCTTGTCATTCGGCTTTCTATCTCCTGGACGGTAATGCGGATAACTCGGCATGACGGCCACCCAAAGCCGACCTTTGTTGTCGAAACTCATTTGCACAGGATTCGCCAACTCATCAAACTCTTTTTCCGATGCAAAAAGCTCAATTTTGTACCCTTTTGGTACGTTAATTTGCTCTAAAGCATCATCACCATAGAGATAGTCAGGGGTGCCATTTTTTTTGCTTGGCTTATAGTTCGACTCAACTGGAGGCAGCTCCTTTGTTTTACCGTCAGCACTAGCCAAATCCATCTTTTCTCCATTCAACGCTTTCCATATGGCTTGATCTCTAATGGCCGTTAGTGCCCTGGTTTTTTCTACCTCGGCTGGATAGTTTTTTGGGCCGAAAGGGTTAAATCGTCTACCATAAGCGTGAACACCATTGGGTATTTTGTAATCCTGAATCCAAAACCAGTTTTTCTCATTCACCGCATTGCGTACTAGCTCACGATGTTGCTCAAGTTTGATTTGTTTTTCTCCAAACACCTCGTTAGCCAGAAATTTGGCAAACTTCTGATAACCCAAATCATTAAACTGAAAACCATCGGCTGTCAAATCTTCCTCGGTGCTGTTATACCAGGATCGTGCTGGTTCAAAAGCATCTACAAACAATACGCTATCGGCTTCAGCTACCTCTTTCATAGCTGCGGTATAAAGGGCAAGGTTCTCATTTTCCTTTACACCATTGGGTAGATCCATTTTTGCTGACAGGTCCTCAAAGGCAATCGGTGAAACCAATGCTAGCTGTGGCCTGACTGACCCATTGTACTTCTGATTTAGAGTATGCTGGATAAAAGCATGCAACTCTGCTTTGTAGTTGTCTAAACCTTCAGGGCCCTGAAATGATTCGTTATAACCAAAGAACGCAATGATTACATCTGCTTCAAGGGAGGTAAGCCATTCATCAGGGGTACTAAAATGCCCAACACTGCGTGACTCTTCAGCCAGTTCCGTTTGAAAGGCCTCTGCTCCCGGGAATGCCCATGGGGTTTTTCTGGATGCATGAGGTCTAAAGCCAGGTGTATTACCAGGGTCACACATATTTCGAATAAAAAGGGATTCTTCTGGATATCGAAGCTGCATTTCAGTTTCGAAATGCCCAAAGTTTGTCATCCTGGAGCCCAAATTGTTTCCAACAAGGACTATGTGATCGTCTTTTGAAATTTTTAAGTATTCTTTTGAATCGCCGCAGCTGCTGAGGCCAAGCGTAATCAGCACACTTCCTAGAATTAGGTTAGTACCTGAGAGTAAATTTTTTCGCACAATAAATAATGTATAGTCAATAGAGAACTTGTAATATATGCCTTATTGGCCGGATTTTAAAGGATTATTCCTGCTAGTGATTCTTCCGGATAAAATAGCCATTGTCATAAATAACGTTTCGCAGATAGGCAATAATTATGCCGCAACTTTTACCTAAGCAAACAAATCCAGAATCGGTTTTCCCTGTCCATCAGGAGTGGTGTAAAAGGGCCTTCCTTCAATGGTGTAGTTGGTTTCTGGATGGATGCCCAAAGCATGATAAATAGATTGGTGTACCTGGTCTATTACAACTGGATTCTCTATGGATGAGCATGGCCTTTCATCGGAAGTTTTACCATAAACCAAACCCTTTTTGATACCACCACCCCACATGAGAATAGAACTTCCATTGGTGAAATGTCGGTGCATTCCATAAAATTTCTCATCTTCAATGATATCCGGTTGCTGGACCTGATTTTTTACAGTCAGACCTGGACGCCCTTCTAAAATAGCATCCCTACTAAACTCACTCGCCAGTACAATGAGCGTCCGATCCAGATGACCAGATTCATCTAGATCCTTGATGAGCTGGGCAATAGGTCTGTCTATCAGCTCTTTCATTTTGACCAATCTTGTATGCCCGTTTTCATGCGTATCCCAACCAAGAAATGGTTCATATTCTGTAGAGACACTGATAAACCTGGCTCCATTCATGGTTAACCTTTTAGCCATTAAGCATCCTAACCCAAATCGCCCAGTGTTGTATGTGTCGTAAATTTCTTTGGGTTCTTTTGAAAGGTCAAAGGCTTCCGATTCCGGCGAATTCAATAAACGGTAAGATTGCTCCATGGAGCGCATCAGTGACTCCTTTTGATAGTCACTACCTCGCTGTAGCACTTCGCTCTTGTCTGCTAATTCTTTGAATAATTTGTGGCGAGCTTCAAATCTCTTGAGAGACATGCCCTGTGGAGGGCGGACGCTATCCAATCCGCTGGATGGGTCGGGAATGAGGAATGGCCCGTGTTCACTACCTAGAAATCCAGCCGAATGAAAAGCTTTGAGTTCTTCAGCCTCTCCAACTGTGAACCTTTGTCCCATTGCGATAAATGGTGGAATCACTGGATTCACCGGCCCGAGCTCCTTGGCTATCCATGCGCCGATGTGTGGTGCCTGAACAGTTTGAGGTGGTTCATAGCAGGTGTGCCAATGGTACTGGTGTCTGGTATGAAGGATGTGACCCAGGTCAGCAGATTGGTAAGATCTGATAATTGCTCCCTTATCCATTACACCCCCAATAGATTCCAATCCTTTGGAAAAATCAAGCCCATCTACCACTGTTGGCACCTTGGGAAACGTACTTAATACTCTCTTGCTTTCCACACCCTTTTCATAAGGCACATAGGCCTTTGGATCGAATGTCTCCGTGTGGGCCATGCCCCCGGCCATCCAAAGCAAAATGACTGTGTCAGCCGTAGATGCAATATTTGGCACGACACTACAAGAGCTTAGAAAACTAGCAGATGGAATGCTCGTGGAAGCAGCAGCAAGGCTGGCCGCTCCCATTTTTTTGATAAATTCTCTACGCGAATTGATTGCGTTTTCTTCCATGATCATTTACACTTTAGTGAATAAACTGAAATTCAGGCAAGAGTAATGTCGCCCATAATAAGTCTTGCACTCCTTCTTTTCCAGGGTTTGTTTCTAAAGCTGTGAGCAATAATTTTTTCTCTTTTTTCGACGGTTTTCTGCCGAGCGATTTTAGGTAAAGCGTGTCTACCAGCTCCTCAGCTTCTGCAAATTCATTCAACCAATCTTCTGCTCCGTCCTGAAGTATTTTGTTGAAGTAGTCACCGTTAGAAAGCTCCAAAGCTTGCAATAGTGTGGCTTGCTCGTCCCTAGAGGTCGCAACAGTTTCTCGGCTAGGTCTGCCCAGGGCCTTCATAAATGGATGTTGTCTTACCAGGCTCGCCCTTGCAAATTGAGTATCGGAATTCTCAAAATTGAAATCCAGCAACTTATCCCAATGCTTGTCTCCATAATTTCTCACTTTGGGCCAATGCGCATCGTCATAAGATAGCTTAATCCAGTTCTGGCTGGCAATAGTATCGTTCGATAGCCAGTTTTTTCCTGAAAGGATTAGAGTGTCAGACTTTTCAATGTTCGTAATCTTCATGGCAAATAAAATTCCAGCTGGATTAGCTATTTTCCCCTCGTTGGTGCCTTCTATGGCAATCACGTTTTTTCCGGAAACCAAAAACTCTTTGGCATCAATTTTATCTACTTTTTTCCAATCAGACCCTTCAGATATTTTTTTCTCATTAATGTAAAGGGTGTATGAATGATCTACAGATAAGATGATGCTGGCTTGCTCAATTTCTTTTTCCGAAAGGGTGAAAACATGACGAAAATATCTTTTCCCAGGATCAGGTAAGACAGTTCTATCGAACTTGACTTCTTTGTGCCAAATACGAGAAGCAGGCAGTCCAGTTTTCTTAGGGTTGAACGCAACAGCATGATAAACTGGTGCGATTACCTGACTTACCGCATCGCAGAATTGCTCGGCACTAATCCTCCTTATCGTAGGGCCATTGAAGACATACTGCTCTGTTTTTACTTTCTCCACTTTCTCATAATCCACGGAATTCAACTGATAGGCTTTAGAGGTCATAATGGTTTTTATCAGTTGCTTCAAATCATAACCTGTGTCAATAAAATCGGCTGAAAGCCAATCCAAAAGCGCGGTATCCCAAGGCGGGTTGTCCATTTCATCGACAGGCTCCACAAACCCTCTTCCTAGCAGTCTTTTCCATATACGATTGGTGATGGTGCGATAGAGTCTGCCGTTCTCGGGTTTTATTATTACCTCAGAAAGAAGCTTCAAGCGGTCTTTGATGCTATCTGCCTCCACTGATCCCAATTCTTCATATAGAAACTTTGCTTTTGCCATTTTGCCAATGGGCTTGTCGCAGCGATTGAGTTCCATGGTAGAATCAGCAAAAATCGTTGCAAAGCCGTATGCCTCGTCGAGCGTGAGGTTACTTACAAAGCTGTTGTGGCAGGAAGCACATTTCACATTTACACCCATCAATGATTGCCCAATATTTTGGGCGGCTTGCATTTCCGTACGTTGGCTTGCATTGACCACTCCTCTCCATTGAATTCCTTTGATAAAACCCTCCGACTCCTTCGTTGGGTCTACCAGTTCCCTGATCATTGTATTGTACGGCTTGTTTTCCTGAAGAGATTGGTAGAGCCAGGTTGTGATCTGTTTTCTACCTCCAGTGATAAATCCTGTTCCGCTGTAGTCATTTCTTAGCAGGTCGTTCCAAAAGCTAAGCCAGTGTTGGGTATAATTATGATTATCATTCAGCAATTGATCAATTAGCTTTTTACGCTTATTCGAGTCATTGTCATTGATAAAAGTGGTAATTTCTTGTGGTTCTGGAAGCAGCCCAACTATGTCAAGGTATGCGCGCCTGATGAATACTTGATCATTGACCACATCGGGCCATTCCGAATCATTTCTATCAAAATAGTCATCCATTAACTTATCCACTGGATGGTTGTAATCTTCACTTTCAGGAAGCTCTGGTTTTGAAAGTGCCAGTGGCGCTTCCGGAAATACTTTTAAGGCTCGGTCAGACCAATGCGCTCCTTTATCAATCCAAAGCTTTATGAGAGCGATTTCATTTTCTTTCAAAACCTTACCCTTTTTTGGCATTACATCATCGTGGTTTGGAGGAAGTGTAATTCTCTTGTATATCTCGCTTTCTTCAGCATTGCCAGCCAAAATGATTTTACCTGATTTGCCTCCTTTAAACACGCCACGCTTGTTGTCGAGCACTAACTCACCTTTTTGCTTATTTTCATTGTGGCACTGGTAACAGTTGTGGGCAATTATTGCTCTGACTTCAAGGTTTAGCTCGTCATGCTCCGACTCTGACAAAGTGTCCAGGGGGCTGAGTTGAGCCAACAACGCAATAGCTTTCGAGTCGTCAAAGGACTCATGGTTGCCAGGCAAAGTACTCGATAGGAAATCTTCTCCGTGGGTAAGACTGGCTCCTAAATGGCCAGTTATCGACATTAGAATAACTGTAATAGCTAAGCTGGTTCGGTAAAGAACAAAGCTGGACAACTGACCTTGGGTCTTTTTGTAAAGCAGCAAAGAACAAATACCGGATAATATAGCGGTTGATATCCCTGTGTATTGATGCAGTGTGACCAAATCACCAGAGTAGTCATCAAATGTACGCAAGAGCCAGCCGAGCATAGTAGCAAGAAAGGCAGACAGAGTGCCCAGATAAACCATCCAATTAATGCCTTCTCTAAGTCCCGATCGCTTTCCATTAATAGTAAGCACCTCCAAAAAGAGTGCTACTATCAATAACCCGATAGGAAAATGAACAGCCAAAGGGTGTAAGCGTCCGAAAAATTGAAATAACCATGTCCAGGAATCAGTATCCATTGCGAGTCAAGGTTTTAATTTCTTTGTGATTTAGAAATGTTAGTTTTTCCAAATCTAATTCTTTTTTTGACTTCAAAAAACAGCCAGGCGGGCCTTGATCTTCCGACAAGGTAATGTTGTTACGATCTCTATTTGTACACGAATGATACAAGATCGGATTTCATTATTTTTGATTTATCATATCTTAGCCCCTAAAAACTATACGAATGTCAGAAATACGCATACCAAAAGACAAACTAGAGGAGTACAAGGATATATACACTGATGAAGCGTTGCAAGCGCTTAATGCTTTGTTGCCATTGGATACGGAGCAGAAGGCTCTTATGGAAAAGCGGAATCAGCGCAGGGTTGAAAGAATCAAGAATAACCAAAAGTTCGATTTTCTACCTGAGGATTCCAATATCGGAGATACAGGCCTTTCGGTAAGAGAGATTAGGCGTGGCAACTTCGAGTGTAGTGTCATTCCTCACGACCTTCAGCAACAATGGATTCAAGGAACAGGACCGGCAGCCAAACCTAATGCCTCGTTGGCATCCAGCATTCGCAATGTTGCTTATGCATTACTCTCAGGCGCAGATGGGTGGATGTTTGATGGAGAGGATGCACTGGGTCAAATCAACAATATGTCCTTGGATAATCAAAGAAATCTGAAGCTGGCCATCAAAAAGGATCCTATGTTTTTGGAGGTGGCTGAGACAGTAGCGGGTCAAATGAATGCCTGGGCAGAAGGCTTTCTTGGTAGAAAAACCATTTCTGACTGGCAGCAACAATTAGATTTTACAACTATTATTTTCCGGGCCAGGGGTTTGCACCTTGACGACAGACATATTCAGACGAGCGATAGTCAATCATTTTCTGCATCGATCACGGATGTCACCTTATACGTCGTAAACAATTATCAAAAACTTCAGGAGAAAGGTGCTTCGATAGTCTTGTATTTGCCAAAAATACAAAGAGCCGAAGAGGCTGATTTTTGGAATAAGATTCTAACAAGCCTGGAAAATTATTTGGGGCTTGAAGTGGGTACAATAAAGACTTATGTACTCGTAGAGCAGCTTGAGGCAACCTACCAGTTGCTTGAAATCAGAGCGGCTCTAGGTTTGCATTTTGTAGGATTCAATACTGGCAGATGGGACTATATCAACAGTGTTTCTGATGCATTATGCGGTGAATCCAACTTCATCAACCCGAATATAGAGTCGATCACAATGACCTACGCTTATATGGCCGCTTATGAAGACAGGGTCAGAAAGGTGGTAAACACTCCGGACAAGAATGGGAATTTTAGTCTCTGGCAAGGAGGGATGGAACCTAACATACCCGTGGGAACTGAGGCCGGTGTGGCAGCTAGCATGGAGAAGGCTCTGAATGGTGCCCGTAGAGAACAACAAGCTGGAGCTTCCGGCAAATGGGTGGCTCACTGGAAAATGGTTCATATCATTCGTCCGGTGTGGGAGGAAGCAGGAGAAGCCAATCAGCTGGGAAGGGAATTTGGGCTGTTGCAGTATGAAGATTCTGCCAGAAAAGCATTATATGAGCTTGAAGATGCTCCAAGAACCATAAGGGGTAGCCGAAATTTACTGAGTGTTGCGCTTCAATATGGCAATGCCTTTTTGCAAGGGTTTCAGGCAGCCGCATTGAAACCAGCAGATTTCTTTGATGATGATAATATCTTATATCTGATGGAGGATATGGCTACTGGTGAAATCAGGTTGAGTGTTTTGTGGGAATGGATTCACAAAGGTGGAAAGCTGACAGAGCCTGATGCGGAGTTAGGGCTATCCGCAGGAGATGTGTTTACTATGGATATTTTTGAAAATATTCTAAGAGAAGAATATCAGAAACTCTTAGATGCGCGGGATAAAGATGTACACAATGACTCTAAAAGAACAACACTACCAATTGCACTTGAGATTGTTGAGGTGTATGTAAAGTCAAGCCTGAAAGGTCCTTGGTATGTCGACCTCCTCAACTTGAATTTGAACAACATGGATCTTAATGTGGCCAAACAACGAATCGCAAAATATTATGAGGTCTTAAATTCATCCGGTAATAGAATAACGGAGAATTTGGATTTGTAGAGGCACAAAAAAGCCCCAGCACATTAAATTAACTGGGGCTTTTTTGGATGCAAGCAATTCATGCCTTCAGGCACCTTCCTCTTCTTTCAGCTTAGCAAAATCAAATTCTTTAAGGAAATTCTGTGCATTTCTTAAGTTCTTAAACTCAAACTCCCTTATTTCACCTTTGTTACTATGGATCTCCATTTTAACCAATGAAACCCTCAGGTCTAACCCTAATGGGTCGTCTACAAATTTGGTATTATCATTTACTGAAAAGTCATGTTCAGATTTCGTTTTAGAGAGCTTAACATTCTTTCTTTTAATTCTCTTACAATAAGTACATTTCCATTCCTTGTGAATTTCTCCATCTTCATCTTCTGTAGCTTCCTTGATTATTTCCTCCTTATCAAGTTTCAACGTATGGAAACCACATCTATCACATTGCATCGCATGCAATCTTCCGGCATACTTTTCTATTAAAGTATCGCCGGTTTCTACATCGATCCAAACATCATAGTCTACAGAAAACACATCCTCTTCTGCTTGCATACCCTCATCCAGATAGGCATCTTCTTCATCTTCGCTGAGAAGTTTCATCGCATTACCAGTCTTTGGATTGATTCTTGGCTTATACCTAAGCACTTCCAATCTTTTGTGCTGTTTCGCAGGGTAGTAGTATTTTAGCACCAGATGAGCTACATACACATGAAGTGTACCCAGACAAATGGAAATAAACATCCTGATGACAAACCAAACCCAGCTATGAGCCACAGCTTCGGATTTGATTGTATTGAATGGAAAAACGATGACTAAAGCCAATGCAACATTGGCAGCTAAAAAGAAATTGATTTCATTATTACTAATATAATCGTACTTCTCTTTTGAAGTCTTGAGACTCGCAGCTCTCACCCGATAATAAATATAGATCAGTATGGAAAGTACAAATGAGCCATATGCAAGATACCACATGGCCTGATTCCAGCCTTCTAAAAACTCACGCATTTTATTTTGTTGGTTTGTTTAACACTTGTTGATTCTATCAATTAAAGAACGTACAATATTGATAAATCTTTGATCCAATCCAAAACTAATTCAGACGGAATGCAGAATGATCAATATTGCCATTACAGGTGACTGATCTAATTACAAATTGATTTCAATTGACTTAGTTATAGTCACTCTTATATTGTACATTCTTAGATTAACTTTACCTTATTTATAAAACAATAAAAATATAATTACATGTCTCAACTTGAAACAAACCTAAAAGGCAATATCCATCACTCGGTTTGTCGGTGGTGTTATGAGGATATCCCGCTTGAGGAGCTATGTGAAGTTGCCAAAGAAATAGGCATAAAGTCTATTGATTTACTTCACCCTGAAGAATGGAAAGTGGCAGCAAATTATGGCTTAACATGTGCTATGCCTTTCGGTAGCCCGCTTATGATCGAAAAAGGATTTAATGATCCACAATACCATGATCAACTATTAAAAGACTACAAAGATAGAATTCCCCTGGTTGCAGAAAATGGGCTAGAGACTGTTATATGTTTTTCCGGAAATCGCAACGGGTTGAGTGATGAAGACGGCTTAGATAATTGTGCTCGAGGATTGGAGCCTCTAATAAAAATTGCTGAGCAACATAACGTGATCCTATCTATGGAACTACTAAATAGTAAGGTCGATCATCCCGACTATCAATGCGATCACACCGAGTGGGGAGTCAAGCTTGCTGAAAAGGTAGGATCAGAGCATTTCAAACTACTCTACGACATTTATCATATGCAGATTATGGAAGGTGACATCATTGCCACCATCAAAAAGTATCACCAATATTTTAACCATTACCACACCGGAGGTGTACCGGGCAGGGCAGAGATTGACACCACTCAGGAGCTTTACTATCCAGCAATCATGGAGGCAATTGTTGATACTGGCTATACCGGATATGTGGCACAAGAGTTTGTTCCAAATAATGATCCAATTGATTCCCTAAAGAAAGCGATTGCTTTATGTGATGTATAATTCTTAAGAGGTGGTAGTTCCAAAAAAGTGCTGCCACTATAGAAATAACATCTCTAAGAGTCTTTCTCTTTATTCCTTTTCTCCCTGGATGAGGTATGTCCCATGCCTACTAATTTCAATTCTTTATGGATTGAGTATTCGTATTCTGGATTAATCTTCTCACCGACAGGATCGAGCAATTCAAGTCCGTTTGCCCTTGGAGATTTAATCTTTGGTGAAATCGGATACGCATTCATTTGATCAAAAGGAAAGGGCTGTAAAAGCGGCAAGATGTCCGACATTGGTGATTTCGCATTGAGCCAGGTGCTTTCATGCTCAGGATGAAGAATTACCGGGGACCTGTGATGACCAATTTGTTCCATCAACTTATTTGGTGTAGTCGTAATGATTGCAAAAGATTTGGTGACTTCACCAGTATCTTTATCCACCCATTCATCCCAAATACCAGCAAATGAAAACGGCCTGCGCTTATCTCGTAAATAGACAACATAAGGTTCATTGAGCCTCTTTCCTGTTGGACCTTCAATAAAACAATCTGCTGGCACCAAACATCTCTGAGATCGTATCGCCTTCCTAAACATTGGCTTATTAACAATATCCATAGCGCCAGAATAATTAGGGTCATTTTCTTTGTTCTTATTCCCTTCCGACCGAGCATTAATCATATATGTCTTTTTCTCACTCCAAAAAGGAGTAAAGCCAAATTCAAAAAGGCTTAAACTGGAAGGATCATTGCTCGCGATTACCGGAGCAAGTTCCCCGGTTGATATATTAGTATTTGGCTCAAATTCTATATTAGATTGAACATTAAATCTTTTTTCTACTTTTTTAATTTTAGTCACCAGAACGTATCGCCCACACATTATTTAATCAATATTGGTTAACTATAAATTTACTTAAATTCTTAACTTGTTTAATAGTATGGACACCACTGAAGCCAGAAATAAGCTCATGCGCTATTGTGCATACCAGGAGCGTTCTCAAAAAGAAGTGCGCCAAAAGCTTTATGACCTTGGCATTTATTATGAGCAAGCCGAAGAATTAATTGCAGAGTTGATATCTGAAAATTTTCTCAATGAAGAAAGATTCGCAAAAGCTTATGCAGGTGGAAAATTCCGCGTAAAAAAATGGGGGCGAAATAAAATCCAGCTTGGGTTAAAGCAACATGATATATCAGAATATTGTATCCAAAAAAGTTTACAGGAGATCGACCAGCAGGATTATCTTGAAACACTGGAACGAATGGTATCTACAAAGAATGAACAGCTTAACGAGGCAAATGATTTTGTGCGTAGAAATAAATTAGCAAAGCATGCGATTTCAAAAGGTTATGAACCCGATTTGGTTTGGGGAATCGTAAAATCCCTGGTGGAGTAACGAACTATTTCGGCTGATTTGATTGTTACCAGTTTTGTAAAATTTGAGGAGAGGGGAAAAGGAACGACCAGCTGGGAATTGATTGTATACTTTGAATCTTGACGTAAGACAGTAAATTTGTTGAAACCTCAATAAATAAATTCAGGTTAAGATTTCATTTATGACTTTAGTATGGAAATAAAAACTGCTGCAAAAAATCTTTTTGACCAGCTTCAATTCGTACTCGAGCAGCTAGATCAGGAAATATACAATAGCCCCTCGATTTCGTTAAGTGGTGTTACCATAGGTCAGCATGTACGCCATGCTCTCGAATTCTTTGATTGTTTGATTAATGCAGCCCCTTCGGGTGTGGTGAACTATGACAATCGCAAACGAGACTTAAGCTTGGAGCAAAACCCACAACTGGCTCTAGCTGAATTGGAAAAGATCAAAAAGGAAATCATATCAGCAACTATTCACCAGAATTTGACCTTAGAACTATCCTATCATCATACCGATAACGACCTTATAGAGGTATCCTCTTGTTTTGATAGGGAGTTGGTTTACAATATTGAACACGCCATTCACCACATGGCCCTGATTAAGATTGGCCTTCGTGAGGTGGCACCAGAAACTGATATTCCCGATGGGTTTGGTGTAGCCAACTCAACGATCCGCTTCCAAAACAACCAACATCAGTATTAATTTGCTATGAATTCAATTGCGAGCTCATCAGGAAAAGTGGGAAGCCCAGACAATCATGCTGACTCAATGAACCATTATCTTTATGAGAAACTGAGCACGAGTGTATTTTGGGCCAAACTGACGCGATGGGAGTTTTGGCCATTTTCCGTCTTTTATTTTCCGATTTTTTTTTACTGGATCTGGCTGGTTATAAAAACTCGATCATTTTTCTTTTTCACCTCATCCAATCCCGGAATTCAATTTGGCGGTATGCTTGGAGAATCGAAAGACGAAATTTTCAAAAAAATCAACCCCAACTTTCTACCAAAGACTTTTAAACTCACTTCAAATATTGATCGTGAAGAATTTCTCAAACGCCTTCAAACCGAGCGTTTAGATTTTCCTTTTATTCTAAAGCCAGACATTGGTGAACGAGGGTGGATGGTTGAGTTAATAAAGAACCAAGATGATCTTGATCGTTATTTGAATAAGGTGAATGTTGACTTTCTCCTTCAAGAGTATGTGAAATATCCCATTGAGTTGGGAATTTTCTACTACCGTTACCCTAACAGAAAAAGAGGAACGGTAAGTTCTATTGTGACGAAACAAATGCTTAGCGTTCGGGGCGATGGGCATTCCTCTGTACGAGAGCTGGCCATGCTTGAAGTACGGTCAAAAATGCACCTCGAAGTATTGGAAAACACCCAGGAAGAGGTGCTCGACCATGTTCCAGGAAAAAATGAGGAAATAGAACTGGTCTCAATTGGCAACCACAGTAGGGGTACAATGTTCTTAAATGGTAATCATCTGATTAGCGACCAATTGATCTCATTGTTTGATAAGATCAGCAAAGAAATTGAGGGGTTTTATTTCGGCAGATACGACATTCGTTGTGCTTCGATAGAAGAATTGTACGAAGGCAAAAATTTTAAAATTCTTGAGCTGAATGGAGCTGGTGCTGAGCCTGCACACATATATCATCCGGGCTATTCACTGATTCAGGCATACAGGGACATAACCCATCACCTGGGGGTGCTGGCAGAGATTAGCAAAATCAATTATAAAAAAGGCCATCAATATATGAGTTTTGGTAATGGATTAAAAGAAGTCTCAAAAATCATCAAATACAATAGACAAAAAGACAAGTTTTAATGGATTTGATAGTTTGCTTTTTCGTGGGATTTCTGTTTAGTTTCCTTGGCTCCATACCTCCCGGAACAATAAATATTACAACCTTACAATATTCCCTTTCGGGTAAAAAGCTTGCAGCAATTTCATTTGCAGTCGCCTGTGCAATTACCGAATATCTCTATGCAGGAATAGCTGTCAAATTTCAACTCTACCTTTCATCTAATCCAGGCATTTCAGACAATATTAAGATAATTTCCGGAATAGTTTTTCTTACTCTTGGTGTCTATAATCTCGTAAAAAGAAATTCACCAAACCAAAAAGAACAAGTAAATGAAAACAAAAGTGCATTTAAAAAAGGTGTGTTGATTAGCCTGACTAATCCTTTGGCCATTCCGTTTTGGCTGGCTATCACCATTTACCTTCAAAGCATGTCACTGATCAACTTATCAGGCCACAACTATCTCATTTATGTAGCCGGTATATCAGTAGGAACCTTCGCATTACTCTTCACGGTAATTCGGCTGGGAACACGCTTTACTTCAATTCAAAACAATCAATTCGTGATTTACCGAATACCTGGTTTGGTTTTCCTCGGTATGGGAATCTATTCTTTTGTTTAGATACGCTCTCTATCCCAAAAAAGAAATGAGCACCCCTGCGGCTACAGCAGATCCGATCACCCCAGAAATATTACTGGCCATCGCATACTGCAACAAGTGATTGGATGGGTCATGCTTTAACGCAATGTCATTGGCTACCCTGGAAGCCATAGGAACAGCACTTAAGCCAGTGGCACCAATCAATGGGTTGATTTTTTTCTTAGCAAATAAGTTATAAATTTTCACCGCAAATATTCCACCAGCTATGGATATTGCAAAAGCTATAAAACCGCCTACTACGATCATGAGCGTTTCAGACTTTAGAAATGCCGATGCTGTCATCGTTGCTCCAACAGAAAGCCCGAGAAAAATAGTAGCTGCATTCATTATACTTTGTGACGCTGCTTCATACAATCTATTAGTAGATGATCCTATTTCCTTTATCAAATTTCCAAAAAGTAGCATTCCGACCAATGGAACAGAAGAGGGCACCAAAATAGAAACTATTGTACCAAGCGCAATTGGAAATAGAATTTTCACAGCCTGTAAGTTTTTCATCTCTTTTTTTGATGGATGCAACTTATCCTGCTTCTTCATATTTATTTTCAACTCACTTTTGGTCATTGTGAATTTCACAACTAGTGGTATAATAACGGGTACAAGCGCCATGTATGAATACGCTGCGATAGCTATTGGACCCAACAAGTGGGGTGCAAGCTTAATGGTAGTATAAATTGCTGTCGGGCCATCTGCTCCACCGATAATTGCGAGTGAGGCAGCTTCTTTCAAATCAAAATTCATAAATACTGCAAAAAGTAGTACGGTAAAAATCCCTATCTGTGCTGCTGCTCCAAAAAAGGCTAACCTCAGATTCCGTAGCATCGGACCAAAATCTGTCATTGCCCCAACACCCATAAATATAATTGGAGGCAGGAAGCCTGTCTTTATCAGGGAATAATAAATAAAGTTCATGATGCCATGGTGCTTGGCAATTTCCAACAGGGTTTCACCCTCGTCGATCTTCACTACTCCCATAGAGCCTCCGGGAAAGTTGGCCAGCAGAACCCCAAAAGCTATCGGTACCAACAGCAAAGGTTCATATTGTTTCTTTATTCCCAGGTATAATAGAAAGAATGATATTAATATCATTAGCACAGTCTGTGGAGAGGACATTAGGTCCCCCACAGCTGTCATTTCATATATTTTTCGGAGTAGCTCCATTTATGGCAAAATCAATGGTTTATAAAAATTAACAAGACCCTGAAAATACTATCAAGAAGTGAGTTTAACCAGGACATCATCATCGAAAATATCATCACCATCTTTAAAGCAAACTTCGGCTATGGTACCTGACTTATCCGCTTTCACAGCGTTAATGACTTTCATCGCTTCTATATAGCAAATGACATCTCCCTCAGCTACTTTATCTCCAACTTGAATACCCTTTTCCGATGAGTCACGAGTCAGGTAGGTCTTTCCTTCCAGTGGAGCTAGTATCTCTTCTATTACTCCATTGTTCTGAACAGCCGCTTGGGAAGTGGCCGGATCAGCCTGACCATTTTCTTTTAATCCAATAGTCACATTAAATTTCTCCCCATTAACATCAACTGTCACTGTTTGCGGCTCTTCACCAATTGCCACTCCTCCAGATCCTTCTGATACTTTTGCCGCTTTTCTTTCAGCTAAATCAGCAAGGAATGATTCTTTTGCTTTTCCGGATTTGTAATCATTATATTGAGGAGCGTGAAGTGCATATTCTAACAATTCTTCATCATCCTGGCCACAATCCCAGCCTTTATCCTCCATTTCCTTTCTGAGTTCATCTAGCGCATCGGGGTACAATTCGGCTGGATCTCCTTCGAAGAACTCTCTTCCCTGTTCTTTTGCCAGTGCCTTCAATTCATCCCCTACTTTTCCTGGCAATCTGCCACTTTGACCAAGAATCATAGCCCATGTGTTATCGTCAAGAAGAGACCAGCGTTCCTTGCCTTTCAGCATTTGCATCACATTTACGAGTGCTGCGTTTTTCACATATTGACTAAAAGGTGTTACTAGAGGAGGATAGCCCATTATTGGCCATACATGCTTCACTTCATCAAAGAGCTTGATAAGCAAATCATCTTGAGTGAGTTGCGGTTGACCCTTCTTCTCCATGAATTTGTTAATGCTCTTCAGGTTGTTTTCCAGGTCAGCCATCAAGCTACCCATCATTCCTCCAGGCAATCCCGGAGCAATGAGTAGAGAATTCATGTGACGGTTCTTTGGGTTTATCCAGTAACCGAGAAAATCATCAATAAACTCCTGAGTCAATGTGCGCGCCTCCATATAGGCATTCATGTTGATATCAGGAACAGAGAATCCATCGTCTTTCAAAACTTCATGAACAGTGAGCAAATCAGCATGAGCAGTACCCCAGGAAAGAGGCTCCATGCCTACGTCAATGATATCCGCACCTGCTCTGGCCGCTTCCAATGAAGATGTGACCGAAAAACCCGGTCCTGAATGACCATGGTATTGAACCAGAATATCTGACTTAAAATCTTTAATCCCTTTTACAATTTTTCCTATGGAAGCTGGGCGGCCAATTCCGGCCATGTCTTTAATGCAAATTTCTTCGGCTCCCATCTCAATCAATTCCTTAGCCATATTCACATAGTATTCAACCGTGTGAATCTGAGAATAAGTTATACAAAGACAGGTTTGGGATATCATTCCACCAGCCTTCGCATATTCGATTGACTTAGCGAGATTCCTCGTATCATTCAAGCCATCAAATGACCTGGCTATATCCGTTCCTTGCAGCTTCTTCACTTTAAACATCAGCTTTCGGACGTCATCCGGCACGGGGTACATCCTCAAACTATTCAGCCCTCGTTCCAGCATCTGAGTTTGGATACCAGCATCGTTAAAGGCTTGTGTCCATTGCCTGTTTGAAATGTTAGGATTTTCACCATAGAGAAGGTTGATCTGCTCAAACCCACCTCCGTTGGTTTCTACTCTACTGAAGCAGCCCATATCCACAATAGTAGGGGCAATTTTAGTCAGCTGATCCACTCTGGGCATGTATTTGCCAGATGATTGCCACATGTCTCTATATACCAGGCAAAGCCCAATTTCTCTTCCCATGTTTATTGTTTTTTATTAAAAATAAGCGACCAGGTCGCTTATACTTTTTCTATTTTCTTTACTTCAGCTTTTCCATCTGACAATTGATGTATGGCTGATTTTATTGCCTCCAGCTTGGATGATTCAATTGTAGATATTGCCGTACCTTTTCCTGATGGTTTAACCTCGGCCGGCACAAACTTATTTACAAAGTCAATGAGTAAGTTACCCACAATGACCACCAAAGCTAGTACCAGAAATACTGTTATCATTCCGACACCCAAAAGGGATAGTGCAGTGTTTAAGTTATCAGTCATTGCAGGGTTCTTCTATTTGTTCGGCAGTGAAATTACTCTAAAATACTGGCTTATGAAAATGATATTATTCATTCAAAAACATGCATTTGGTCGGAATTCGAAAGAGTGACCGCAATTGCATAAGGGAAGAAAACTTAATATTTGAAAGCTATAGTTAAAAGAGTCTTGTTGTTCATGCACAGCAAATTGAATCCCTCAGGGTTAATAGTTTAGTTGAATAAAGCTAGCTTTGCCATACAACAGAGAAAACATGGAAATTACTGCAGACAGGAAACTAAAAAAACTCATAGTTGTAGGTGATCGCGTTTTGATCAAACCTAAAAAGGAGTCTCAAAAAACAGCCAGTGGCTTGTATTTACCACCGGGAGTTCAGGAAAAAGAAAAGGTTCAATCTGGGTATGTCGTAAAAACTGGACCTGGCTATCCGATACCAGCTCCAGCAGATGAAACAGAAAATTGGAAACCCGAAGAAAGCAAGATTCAATACATACCCCTACAAGCTGAAGAGGGAGACTTAGCCATTTTTTTACAAAGTGGTGCCTTTGAGGTTATGTTCGAAGGAGATAGATATTTTATAGTTTCCCAGGCATCCATTCTCATGCTCCAGAGAGAAGAAGACCTATTATAATGATAAACAACAAAGTCTTAAAAAATGATAAAATCACAAGAGTACATACAGGAAAATAAACAACGATTTCTTGACGAACTATTTGAGCTGTTGAGAATTCCATCAGTAAGTGCAGATTCCAAGTTTAAAGGAGATGTAAGAAAAGCCGCTGAATTTATTAAAGAGAAATTTGATGAGGCAGGAGTAGACAAAGCTGAAATATGTGAAACCGCAGGACACCCTATTGTTTATGCTGAAAAGATTGTCAATGACTCCTTACCTACGGTATTGGTCTATGGTCATTATGACGTTCAGCCTGCTGACCCCTATGAGCTCTGGGACTCACCTCCTTTCGAGCCAGTGATAAAAAATGATAGGATTTATGCAAGAGGATCTTGTGACGATAAGGGGCAGTTTTATATGCACATAAAATCCTTTGAGGCAATGGTGGCCTCCGGCGAGTTAACGTGTAATGTGAAATTCATGATTGAAGGAGAAGAAGAAATTGGTTCCAACAATCTAGAAGTTTTTGTAAAAGAAAATAAGGAAAGGCTCAATGCCGATGTTATACTCATTTCCGATACCAGTATCATCAGCAACGAACACCCTTCCATTACTGTTGGTCTAAGAGGCATGGCCTATCTGGAAATAGAAGTTACGGGCCCCAATCGCGACTTGCATTCGGGAGTTTATGGTGGTGCCGTGGGTAACCCAATCAATACTTTGTGTGATATGATTTCATCATTGATAGATGAAAACGGCAAGATCACCATACCTGGATTCTATGATAAAGTGGCCGAATTATCACAAGATGAGAGAGATGAAATGGCCAAAGCGCCATTTGATCTTCATGCTTATCGGGAGGATTTAAGGATTGATGCAATCAAAGGGGAAGAAGGCTACTCTACAATAGAAAGAACAGGCATCAGACCAACACTTGACGTAAATGGCATTTGGGGGGGATACATTGGTGAAGGGGCAAAAACGGTTCTCCCGTCAAAAGCCCATGCGAAGATTTCTACCCGACTTGTTCCGAATCAGGATAGTGAAGAAATCACCAAAATGGTGATAGATCATTTACATGCAATTGCACCGAAACATGTGAAGATAAAAATTACACCACACCATGGCGGTGAAGCGGCAGTCACCCCTACTGATTCCAGGGGATTCAAAGCGGCTAGTAAAGCATTCGAAGAAGCGTGGAACCAAAAGCCCATCCCAACCAGAGATGGCGGCAGCATTCCAATTGTAGCTTTGTTCCAGGAGGTACTGGGTCTCGAATCCGTTCTTCTTGGATTTGGGCTTGATGAAGACGCCATTCACTCTCCTAACGAAAGCTATGGTGTATTCAACTATAATAAAGGAATAGAAACCATTACCTGGTTTCACCACTTTTTTGCTAAAGAAGGGAATTGATATTTATCATTCCCAAGATATATGCGTAGATCAAAACTTGTAGTCAACTGCCAGCCCGGAATAGCACCTGTACTGAAGAAAGAAATTGAGGACTTAGGATACCGCCCAATATCGGTTGACAATACCGGTGTTTCTCTTGAAGGGGGGTGGAAAGAAGTGGTAGATTTAAACTTCAACCTCAGAACTGCCTCAAGAGTACTCTGGACTATCCGAACGTTTGAAGCCAAAAATCCACAACAACTTTACCTGGAAGCAAAGAAAACTCCATGGCACAAACTGCTACCAAAGGACGGTTTTATTTCCATTCATAGTTATGTGAAAAATGATCACATCAGGGATACCAGCTTTGCCAACCTCAAGCTTAAAGATGCTATTGTTGATAGAATGACAGAGGAAACCGGATCCCGGCCTAATTCAGGGAAAGAGAAGGATAAGACAGTAATTTTCATGTTTTGGTATGAAAATAAATGCAGT
This sequence comes from Cyclobacteriaceae bacterium, assembly GCA_049115735.1. Classification (GTDB taxonomy): domain Bacteria; phylum Bacteroidota; class Bacteroidia; order Cytophagales; family Cyclobacteriaceae; genus CAXBNB01. The sequence continues at coordinate 49,276 of JAGDZP010000005.1, forward strand.
ATTTATTTCGATACTTCAGGCGAGACCATTTCAAAACATGGCTATAGAAAGATGCCCTTTAAAGCTCCAATGATGGAGTCACTTGCAGCGGCTTGTATCAGGTCATCCGGTTGGAAGCCCGGTTCGGAGCATTTCATTAATCCCATGTGCGGAAGTGGCACCTTGGCGATAGAAGCCGCACTAATAGCTACAAATAAACCTCCTGGGCTTATTAGGAGTAATTATGGTTTTATGCATATTGAGGGATATGATGATAGTTTTTTGAATGATGTCAAATCAAAAGTCGATATTAAAAATAATCTTTCGGGAAAAATAATAGCCTCTGACATTAATTCCCTGGCCATAAAAGCAGCACGTGAGAATGCAAAGAATGCAGCTGTCTTGGACTTAATCCAGTTCGAACAACTGCCGTTCGAAAAAACCACTATCCCTGATGGTAATGGGGCTATCATGATCAACCCGGAATATGGTGATAGACTAGGGGAAATTGAGGAGCTGGAAAAAATTTACAGCCAGATCGGCGATTTTTTTAAACAAAAGTGTGGGGGCAAAACAGGCTACATCTTTACAGGAAATTCCAATTTGGCCAAAAAGATAGGTCTAAGAACCAAATCCAAAACTCAATTCTTCAATGCAAGAATTGAATGCCGATTATTGGAATATGAATTATATTCCGGAAGTAAAAAAGGCAGGAGACTGTATTAATTGATCCGAACATAAGTTTTCACAATGGATAATTCCGGTTTGAAATTTGATCAGCTTAAACTCAATAAGCAAATCTTAAATGCCATTGAAGACTCGTGTTATACTGAGCCTACCCCAATACAACAAAAAGCCATTCCGCTAATTCACGCAGGGCATGATGTCTTAGGCATAGCCCAAACAGGTACTGGAAAAACGGCGGCCTTCGTTCTGCCCCTCATCATGAAACTAAAATATGCTCAAGGAGATGCCCCTCGTGCCCTCATTCTTGCACCCACCAGGGAATTGGCGGTGCAAATAGATGAGAATATAAAGAAATATGTGACCTACACCGACCTGCGACACACTGCCATATATGGCGGTTTCGGGGCTAAAATTCAAATAGAAGAAATTGAAAAAGGGGTTGACATACTAACAGCGACTCCTGGCCGGTTCATGGATATCTACAGGCGACAAATTCTTCAAACGAAAACTATAAAAACCCTCATTATCGATGAAGCCGACAAAATGATGGATATGGGATTTATGCCTCAAATAAGGCAAATACTCGAGATCATTCCGGTGAAAAGGCAAAACCTACTCTTTTCTGCCACCATGCCTGAGGGAGTGCTCAAGCTTTCTGAAGAATTTCTCGAATTTCCAGTTACAGCAGAGGTGACACCACAAGCCTCAACTGTTGATGCGATCGAACAAAAACTCTATGAGGTCCCCAACTTCAAAAGCAAAATAAACTTGCTGGGTGAGTTGCTTGATAATGAGAAGATGACAAGGGTTATCATATTTGTCAAAACAAAGTCTACGGCCGATAACGTTTTCAAATTTATACATAGGAAAATAACTGAATCCGTTCGTGTCATTCATGGTAATAAATCCCAAAATACACGACTCAATTCTATCAATGCTTTTAAGCAAGGAGAGGTAGAGGTATTGGTGGCTACTGATGTGGCCGCACGTGGAATTGATGTAACCCAGGTAAGCCATGTCATCAACTTCGATGTTCCGCTTATATATGAAGACTATGTTCACAGAATTGGTAGAACAGGAAGGGCAAAAAATGAAGGAATTGCATTAACATTTGCTAATGAAGCAGAATTATTTCATGTTGGACAAATCGAAAAACTGACTAACAAGAAAATCACTTTAGAAAAATTACCCGAAAAAGTGATTATTGAAAAAACACCATTTGAAGAAAAACAATCCATGCTGAGGGAAATAGATTATCGCAGAAAAAAGGAAGATCCTGACTATCAGGGCGCGTTTCATGATAAAAAGAAGAATAAATTGAAAAATACTAAGAAGCGCTGATTTTTCATTCGTCTATGATATCCACTCATTAATCGAATAATACCTTGCATTCATCCAAATTTATTGGGTTGTTCGTCCTTTCAATCTATTATTGTTTCTAGAAAGATTGATTACTAAATCTTTCTTTCCATAGCTGGTTGAAAAGATCTTGTGGGGAATAGGTACTATCGGTACCTAGTCCCACAAGCATCGACTTGAAACCCCCACATGGACCCAGCTTCTGCTTCAATCTAATTTCAAATCAGAATAATACAATTACTAATTGCGCTTATGTGCCTGTGGAAGACTTTGATTTTAGAGCGCTAAATTGAGAACTTACTTGATTTCAATTTAGATTTGCGCTTTCCTGAAAATGGAAGCCATCAAAGCACACCCTTAAGTAGAGTTTTAGAATGAATATTGATTTAAATGCTAGAGTAGAATTTCAACTACGCCATGTAGGTCCAGACAAAACAGAAAGGCAAGAAATGCTAGATGCAATAGGCTTAGACTCTGTTGATGAGCTTATCGACCAAACGGTACCTAAAAATATCAGGCTGCAGTCTGAGCTAAACTTACCATCGGCTGTTAATGAATTTCGGTTTCTTCATGCTTTGAGGAAGCTTGCAAAGAAAAATGAAGTGTTCAACTCATTCATTGGCTTAGGCTATTATGGCTGTGTGGTACCGTTGGTCATTCAACGCAATATTCTTGAAAATCCCGGATGGTACACCGCCTATACTCCTTACCAGGCTGAAATAGCCCAGGGTCGTCTTGAAGCGCTCATCAACTTCCAAACGATGGTCTCTGACCTTACTGGAATGGAGATGGCTAATGCTTCTTTATTAGATGAAGGAACAGCTGCTGCTGAGGCAATGTCAATGCTTTTTGGCTTGAGGAAGAGAGATAAAAAATCTGCTTTCAAATATTTTGTTGATAAAGACATTTTTCCTCAGACACTTGCTGTTCTTGAAACCAGAGCCGAGCCCCTTGGCATAGAACTGATTGTTGATGATTTGAATACCCTTGACTTATCTGATCCGGAATTGTTTGGACTGTGTGTTCAATATCCGAATTCCAATGGGCAGGTTACCGATCATTCTGAGTTGATAAAAAATGCCAAAGAGCAGAATGTTTCTGTGACTGTGGCGGCCGATCTTTTGAGTTTGACTATACTAAAAGCACCTGGTGAAATGGGAGCGGATGTTGTTGTTGGTACTACTCAGCGCTTTGGTGTGCCCAAAGGATTCGGTGGCCCTCATGCAGGATATTTTGCTACGAAAGAAGACTACAAAAGACAAATTCCTGGAAGAGTAATAGGTGTTTCCATGGACTCCAATGGAAACCGTGCTTACCGCATGGCACTGCAAACCAGGGAGCAACATATCCGTAGGGAGAAGGCGACTTCAAACATTTGCACCGCACAAGTATTGCTTGCTGTAATGGCCGGAATGTATGGTGTTTATCACGGCCCTAAAGGATTAAGACAAATTGGTTCCAGAATACATGGGCTGGCCAATCTTGCTGCTCGTGAGATTGAAAAATTAGGGTTTGAGCAATTGAACGAACTTTATTTTGACACGATAAGAATAAAGCTTGGCTCTGCTGATGAGAAAATCAAAGTAAGAACAATTGCTGAAAAACATAGAATCAATTTCAGGTATTTTGATGATGAGCATGTGAGTATTTCATTTGATGAAATACACGAAGTAGATGATGTGCTTGCGGTACTTGCCGTTTTTGAGGAATTGAGCGGGCAGGAAATTGATAAGAAAGAAATTATTGCATCTGCGAAATCTTATTCCATTTCCATTCCTGAAAATCTAGCTAGAACGTCCGAATACCTTACACATCCTGTTTTTCAAAACTACCACTCAGAGCATGAAATGCTCAGATATCTGAAAAAATTAGAAAACAAGGATTTGTCATTGGCCCACTCGATGATTTCTCTCGGATCGTGTACTATGAAATTGAATGCTACAGCAGAGATGATTCCTGTGACTTGGCCGGAATTCTCTTTCATGCACCCATTCGCCCCAGAAGATCAAACCGAAGGCTATAAAGAACTGATAAACGAATTGAGCGAATGGCTGTCTGAAATAACAGGCTTTCACTCCACTTCATTACAACCCAACTCAGGGGCTCAGGGAGAATATGCCGGATTAATGGTTATCAAGACATACCACGAAAATTTGGGACAAGGCCATCGAAATGTAACAATTATCCCGACATCAGCACATGGCACCAATCCTGCAAGTGCAGTTATGGCAGGTAATAAAGTGGTGTTAGTCAATTGCGATGAGCAGGGAAATATTGATGTTGAAGACTTGAGAGGAAAAGCCATTCAGCATAAGGAAGCCCTTTCTTCATTGATGATTACATATCCGTCTACCCACGGTGTATTTGAGGAGAGTATTATTGAAATATGTGAAATCATACACGAAAATGGTGGTCAGGTATATATGGACGGAGCTAATATGAATGCCCAGGTGGGGCTCACCAGCCCGGCCAATATTGGGGCAGATGTTTGCCACCTGAACCTGCACAAGACATTTTGTATTCCTCATGGAGGTGGTGGACCTGGCATAGGCCCTATAGGAGTTGCGGAGCATCTGACTCCATTCTTACCAGGCAACCCACTTATTACGTCAGGTGGAGAAAAAGCGATATCGGCTATTTCATCCGCGCCATATGGTAGCGCAGGCATTTTGGCTATCTCATATGCATACATCGCTATGATGGGTGCTGAAGGACTGACCAACGCCACCAAGACAGCCATCCTGAATGCCAATTACTTAAAGGCTCGACTTGAAAAGGAGTTTAAAATATTGTACTCCGGAAAAAATGGCAGATGTGCCCATGAAATGATCGTCGATTGTCGTGAATTCAAAGCAATAGGGATAGAAGTTGAAGACATAGCAAAAAGGCTAATGGACTATGGCTACCATGCTCCAACCGTTTCATTTCCAGTAGCCGGCACACTAATGATAGAGCCAACTGAAAGTGAAACCAAGGAAGAATTAGATAGATTCTGCGATGCTCTTTTGAGTATCAAAGCTGAAATAGACGAAGTGGCAAGAGGGGAGTATGATGCGGCAAATAACGTATTGAAAAATGCCCCACATACCGCAGCGAGTGTTCTTTCAGATAGCTGGGAACTACCCTATTCAAGAAAAAAAGCAGTTTACCCATTGGATTATTTGACTGAGAATAAATTCTGGCCATCGGTTGGAAGGGTGGATAATGCTTATGGAGATAGGAACTTATTCTGTAGCTGTATTCCAGTGGAAGAATTTAATGAAGGGGTTAAAGTTGAATAAATTAGGTTTCGTGCAACGTTTTGAGCAAAATTGTCATTGGTAAATTAATTACTAAATTGTGCTGTTGGAGCCAATTAATTTGGCAGGGTTTTAGATTGTCTGACCCTTGAAAATATAAATGGATGTTTACTTCTAGTCTACTAATCATATTGACCTTATTTTTTCCTCCCTCACAGGTGCAGATAGACTCGACCGATCTCAAAACGTCCACCAGGGTTTCATCTCCTGCTGAAATCGAAAACAAAATCAGCTACGACAAAGGAATACTGAGAAACAAACTGGACTATCAACTGGTCCACGGAGAAAAGGGACGCTTCATTCTCAAATTTGCAGACGTTCCAAAACAAAACTTAGAAGTTAAAATTTACGATGTGATCGGCAACCTCATTCAATCCGATAATTTCTCCAAAAAAGAGGGCAGAGAAAAAGAATACGATTTTTCCGGTAGCGACACCAAAATCTATGTGGTGAAGGTGAGCAACCAAAAGGAAAACGTTGTAAAGAAGATTAATATCTAAAGGGAACCATTCCCTATCTAATTCACTATAACATTCGTATGATTACCAATTATTTGAACTAAATTGTGTTCGAAAATGATACACAATATGGTTCGGTAATGTTCACTGTTTGGTTCTTGGAATGTGCGAAATCTGCCACAGAAGAGCGGATTGACCCTTTTTGTAAATTGGCACCAATTCTGACACACTGATCCAAAAAAGAATAACACTCGTGGAAAAAGAATTAGGAAATATTTTAATTATTGATGATGATGAAGATGTGCTATTTGCAGCGAAAATGCTGCTCAAGAAACATGCACAAAATGTAATCATAGAAAAAGACCCTAGAAAGATTCCGTTTTTGATCAACAACGGCTCCTATGATGTCATTTTGTTGGATATGAATTTCAGCCAAGACACAACAAGTGGCAAGGAGGGTTTTTACTGGTTGGAGCAAATCCTGGAAAGAGACCCTAAGGCTGTAGTAATATTAATCACGGCTTTCGGTGATGTGGAAATGGCCGTCCGAGCTCTGAAGGAAGGAGCAACAGACTTTGTATTAAAACCATGGCAAAATGAAAAGCTCATTGCTACACTTTCCACGGCATCAAAGCTAAAAGAATCCTATAAGGAAGTAGCTACTCTCAAGACAGCAAAAAAGCAACTTGAGGAAGACCTCAACCAGCCTTTCAAGGATATTATCGGAGAAAGTGAGGCCATCAAAAATGTCTTTGGTATTATCGATAAAGTTGCTGAAACGGATGCCAATGTCCTGATCCTTGGTGAAAATGGTACAGGAAAGGAGTTGATTGCACGAGCGATTCATCAGCGCTCTTTAAGAAAAGACAATGTATTTGTAGGAGTAGACATGGGGGCAATTACGGAGACCCTTTTTGAAAGTGAACTATTTGGACACAAAAAAGGATCATTTACAGATGCAAAAGAGGACAGAGTAGGTCGTTTTGAAGTAGCAAATAAAGGAAGTCTTTTCCTGGATGAAATAGGAAATTTGAGCCTACCTTTGCAATCAAAATTGCTTACCGCCATTCAAAGTCGGGAGGTGACGCGTATTGGATCCAACAAATCCACGGAAGTAGATATCCGATTGATTTGTGCCACCAACATGCCATTGTATGACATGGTGGAGCAAAATACCTTCAGACAGGATTTGGTCTATAGAATCAATACTGTTGAAATACACTTGCCAGCATTGAGAGAAAGAACTGACGATGTTCCTATTTTGGCCAATCACTTCATCGGAATCTATAGCAATAAGTATAGAAAGAGTGTGAAGAAACTGGCTGCATCCACAATAAAGAAATTGCAGAAGTATCGCTGGCCTGGTAACATACGCGAATTGCAACACGCCATAGAGCGTGCTGTAATCATGAGTGACAATTCTACGCTTACACCAGAAGATTTCTTTTTCCTCTCACAAAAACCGGATAGTTCAATTGAAGAAAAAGAGGATACTTTCAACTTGGACGAGGTAGAAAAAAATGTCATTCAAAAGGCCATTGATAGAAATGCAGGCAATATATCAAAAGCCGCAAAGGAACTCGGACTTACTCGAGCATCCTTATATAGAAGGCTAGAAAAGCATGGACTTTAAGAATTTCAAGGTAGTACTTGTAGTAAGGATTGTCTTACTGGTCCTGACCATAGTTTTATTGGTTAATGCTTTTTATGCAGGCTCCTATACCCTGACCAAAATACTATTTGCCATTGCACTCTGGGTTCAGGTTCAATTGCTCATAAAGTTTCTTGATAAGACAAATCAAGAACTGTCGGGCTTTTTGGATTCTATAAAATATGATGACTTTTCACATACCTATTCAACAAAAAAAACCGGGACTTCACAGGATAAGCTTTACGAACAATTTAATAATGTAATCAAGAAGTTTCGGGAAATTCGGGCGGAGAAAGAGGCCCAATATCAATATCTGCGCACAATCGTGCACCATGTGGCCATTGGTATCATCACTTTCGACAAAAAAGGGGAGGTACAAATCATCAATGCGGCAGCCAAAAACCTGTTGAATGTAGATATCTTAAAGAATGTTGAGCAGCTATCAGATATTAGTCAGGAGTTGGTGGCAAGTATAAATGATCTTCAAACCGGTGGGCGGGACCTGGTCAAAATAACTAAAAACGGGGAGGAAGTTCAGTTATCCGTCTATGCCATAGAGCTTGTTCAGATGAACAAAGAGTTCAAGCTGATTTCCATCCAGAATATAAAAAGTGAGCTGGATGAAAAAGAAATGGATGCCTGGCAGAACCTAATCAGGGTGCTCACCCATGAAATTATGAATTCGGTGACACCAATTTCTTCATTAGCCGCAACAGTAGAAACTGAACTTGAGAGTAAACTTAAAGATGGCACTGAAGTAAGTAGTTTCACCAATGAAGATGTGGATGATTTTTATCAGGCAGTTAAGACTATTCATAACAGAAGTGAGAGCCTGATCAAATTCGTAAGTGACTTCAGAAATCTCACGAGAATACCCCTACCAAAACCTGAGTTGGTGGAAGTGACGCCTTTACTTGAAAATATTTTAAACCTCATGAAGTTCGACATAGAACGAAGTAAAATCAAAGTTAACTTCACGATTCTGCCAGAGGATTTAAAATTATATGTTGACAAAGAACAAATCGAACAAGTATTGATCAACCTGGTTAAAAATGCTATTCAAGCCATGGGTGACGAGTGCCAGGATGGAAGAGAAAAAGAGCTCGACATCAAGGCAATTATCAACGAAGATGATAAGGTACAAATTAGTATCAAGGACAATGGATCAGGTATCGAGGAAGAAGCACTTGGGAAAATCTTCATTCCGTTTTTCACTACCAAAAAATCCGGTTCAGGAATTGGCCTAAGTCTTTCCAAGCAAATCATCAGAAAGCACAACGCGGTGATTAGCGTAAACTCAGAAATAGGAAAGGGTACCGAATTTTTACTTAAGTTTAACAAGGCATCCTAAGAAGGGTGCTTCTGTATTACTTAAGCCCATCAACTATGTTTACGCCCTTTCGAAAACATTTCAATACATTATCTAGCCTATTCGGTGTTTTACTCCTTTTTACTGCAGCTCTTTTATTTACTAATTGTTCCGAGCCAAAGTCAGATGTCAAACCAAACATCATTTATATCTTGGCAGATGATTTGGGGTACGCTGAGTTAGGTTCCTATGGTCAAGAGTTGATCGAAACGCCAAACCTGGATGCTTTAGCTGCCGGAGGGATGAGGTTCACTCAACATTATTCTGGTGCTCCTGTTTGTGCTCCCTCCCGTTGTGTTTTACTGACTGGCCAACATACGGGTCATGCCTTCATCAGGGGCAATGATGAATGGGCCTCCAGAGGCGAAGTATGGAATTTTGCTAAAGCAGTAGAAGATCCAAACCTTGAGGGGCAGAGGCCTATTCCCGCAGACATTCCCACAATAGGCAATGTGCTACAAGATGTAGGATACAAAACTGCAATCGTCGGTAAGTGGGGCTTGGGTGCACCTCTAACTGACGGCATTCCAAATAATAGAGGATTTGACTTCTTCTATGGCTACAATTGTCAGCGTCAGGCTCATACACTCTGCCCAAAGCACCTATGGAAAAACAAAGAAAAAGTTTGGTTGGATAATGAACTGGTGCCACCAAGAACGAAATTAGATAGCGCCGCTGATCCATATGACCTGAGCAACTACGCCAAGTACATTCAAAAAGACTATGCTCCCGAGTTGATGCAACAGGAAGTATTAGGCTTTATCGAAGAGAATAAAAACAATCCCTTCTTTATGTATTATGCCACACCTTTGACCCATGTACCCTTGCAAATACCTCAAAAATATGTGGACAAGTACGTTGAGAAGTTTGGAGAGGAGGAGCCATATATTGGGGATAAAGGTTACTTCCCAAACAGATATCCGAAAGCTGCCTATGCCGCAATGGTGACTTATTTGGATAAGCAGGTCGGTGAAATAGTGCAAAAACTGAAGGACATTGGACAGTACGAAAACACCCTTATTATTTTCAGCAGCGACAATGGGCCAACCTATGTGGGTGGTAGTGACTCTCCTTACTTTGATAGTGCCAAACCATTCAAAAGCGAATACGGTTGGGGAAAAGGTTTTACACACGAAGGAGGTATTCGTGTGCCTATGATAGCCAGCTGGGAAGGAAAAATTGCTGCCGGCAGGACTAGTAACTTAATTTCAGCTTTTTGGGATGTGCTTCCTACACTAGCCGAAGTGGCAGGAACACAAGCTCCAGAAAATATCGACGGAATCAGCTTCTTCCCAGAACTGATGGGAAAAGCAAAACAAAAGGAGCACGAGTTTCTATATTGGGAATTTCCTTCCTACCAGGGTCAACAAGCAGTGCGTCTTGGCAAATGGAAAGGCATTCGGAAAAACATATTCAAAGGAAACATGGATATCGAATTGTACAACCTGGAGGAAGATATATCTGAACAAACTAATGTGGCTGAAGGCAATCCAGATATAGTGCGCAAAATAGAAGAGATCATGAAGCATGAACATGTCAGTGCAACAATAGATCGATTCAAAATAGAAGAGCTTGGAGATATAAAGGAAAAGGTGACTTCAATAGCGGAATAATCCGTTTTTTAAAAAACCTGGTTGGCAAAAATTATATCCTGTTCGCTCAGCTATGCCACTGTGGATTCAAGGAAGATACTTTCAATTAGATTTGCTTATCTTTATAGCTGCGTCAGGGACGCATCTTGCTCGCAGAAAGGCTTAAGGCCACCCTCTTATGATTTAGTTTTTAACAGACCTGTCGGTTTGCGAGCACTGGCACAATACTGTTAATACTATGTCATACAAACGATCAATCCAATCCCATTTTACTACCAGTTTCTTCAAAAAAGAGGCAAAAAAATTACTCAAACAGTATAGAGATAATAATCATTTAGCCACCGAGCTTTTTGACAGCTTTCATCCGGAAAAGATTCCTCTCCAAGAAGTAAAGCTCGCTGACGCACAGCTGGTAATAGCCAGGCATTATGGACAAAAAACATGGGGACATCTGCTAAAGACAGTCCGAACAAATGAACAATTTCGTATTCTTGAAAAAGCATTTCAATCGAAAGATAAGAAAGGGATTGGCCTGCTTCTGAATAAGTATCATGTGCTTTTTGAACGACTGCTGCTGAGGACGGCTGTTTTATACGGTGATATTGAAATGGTCAAGTATATCTACGACTTAGGAGCACGGGATATTCAAGATGCCCTGGGGCAGGCAATTTACACATGCTCCAAAGAAATCACTGACTTTCTTATATCTAAAGGTGGAGATATGGAAGGTAAGGATCGATATGGTTTGTTGGGTTCAAGTTCTTGTGAACTACTCAATCTGAAATCTTTGAAATATACCTTGAGCTATAGGTCAATGCCAGTTCCAAAAAGTGTCTTGTCGGAGTATTTCATGGTTTTAGTCGGAACCTATATGCGAAACCCAAAGGGCAAGCATGAATGCATCGAGGAATTAGTTCAGCACGGGTTGGAATTGGTAGACACCCCAATTCTGGCTTTTCATAGAGGAAGAATTGATTTGCTTACGAGGCATTTGAAACATGATCCTGATTTAGTCAACAGAAGATTTTCTTTAAATGAAATATTTGGTTCACCATTTTTTAGGGATAAATCTGATGGATTGCATTTGTGTCCGCTGGAAGGCACGACGCTTCTGCACCTGGCTATGGAATATGACGAACGAGAGATCATGCAATGGCTAGTTCAAAATGGAGCGGATACAAATGTCACAAGCACCATTGACGAAGATGGCTTTGGAGGACATACGCCACTATATCATTGCACCGTTAATTTTGTTCCAGAAGACAGTTCGAAAGCTGCTTTTCTTTTGGAGCATGGAGCAAATCCGAACCACCGTTGTTCTTTGAGAAAACAGCTCAAGTACACCGGAAAAAGACACATGGAAGACGTGAGTGAATACAAAGATGTTACGCCTATTTCATTTGCCGAGCAATGGCACTTTCAAGGGGACAGAGTTAGATCTGCCAAAACAATTGAGCTTCTGAAAGAAGCGGGAGGGGTGGACTAATAAAAATATTTCCCTACTTTATAAACATGGAACATCTTATGATTAGCGCTGGTCCAAATATTCTGTAACCATATTTTTACTCATATGATCACAGCAACTATAGCTTGAAGTCACTTCCAAATGAACCTTATTCTTCAAATCCTTCGGAGGGAACCCTATGAATTGTTTTATGAATAAAGTGACTTAAATCCGTACCGTCACTTGTGGAAATCTTATAGTTGATTGACATCACAAGGCCTAATGAGGCTTCAATCATTTCAGGCAATCCTTCAATCGTGCCAATGGAACTATCAGCAGCGCCAGGCTTTAAAGTAGGAATTTCAAGAAAAACTGATTTTTTGTTTTTAGATAAACGAACAGATTCTACTTTGACCGGATCGGGCTTGGTATTTCCAGGATTATCCACTGAGTATACTTTCCCTCGCGTTCCGTATTGTCTGGTCCATGGATAAGTCCACTTTTGAAGTTTATAATTTTCAATGTCTTTAGCTGATTTAGAATCAAGTTTTTGGTTAAAGCGCAATTCAATCCCGCCGGCTTTAGTATTTATCGCCACTGGAAGGTTTAGTGATTCTCCTGTATATCGCACACGTTGGAAAGTACCCCATTTTTCTCCTATCGACTGCCAGCTTCTCATCCCGGCGACATAAAGATGACCATCTGTATGGAATCGTCCTGTTTCAAGTCCGGACTTAAACATAAACGGCAGGGATAAGTGAGCACCCTGCCACACGCCATCAACCTCCTCCTTCAAAATCAAAGAGAGGTTGGCTCTACCGTAAGAAGCAACCAATAAATCATCCTTAAGTTCCTCCGGCCATTGTTCACTTGTAATAAACATTGGCTTAGCAGGAGAGTTATCCATGTAATGAGGAAGCCAAACAATCGGCAGCTCAAATGAGTTTGGTTTTTCAGCCTGCTGCGAAGAAGGAATAAAGCCGTGGAATCCTCCTTTTTTTATTCTGTGCACCTTGCTCGTGGGTACCCAATTGCCTTCATTGTCCGAGTAGATCATTTCACCATCCGACCCAACCGATAGTCCATTCGGATTTCTAAGTCCTCTGGCAATTACCTCAAGATTCTTCCCATCTGGAGACAGCTTGAAAAGCACACCATGATGTGGCGTTATTTCTTCGAACCTAGGCAAGCCCTTACCCCTCACATAAGGAGGCCATGGTGTCGATTTGGCAAAATAAAAATTTCCCTCTGTGTCTGTTTCCAGATTCAGAGTGAAAGCATGAAAATTGAGAGATGCCATCAGGTCATTATTGAAACTTTCATAATAATCCGCAAATCCATCTCTATTAAAATCATGCAGTCGAGTAATCTGATCCCGACCAGTAACATACACCTGATCATTCACGACTTTAACACCTAGCGGCTGAAAAAGACCTGTAGCATACCTATGCCATTGCAGTGTTGTGAGATTTTCCTTGATACCATCTACTAGCCAAACATCACCACTTATAGAAGTGACAACCGCACGCCCATCCGAAAAGAAATCGACACCTGTCAGACGCAGATATGAATTCCAAGGATTTTCCTCTGGGATAGTCAAATGGTCTATGGCAAATGGTCCTTCTTCTTTACCCAAGACTGCTTCTGTTGTCACTATTTCCCAGTTGTCCATGCCTGGCTTTTTGAGCTCAGAAAGGTCAGGCATCTCGGAAGATTGTTTCAGGTAATCGTCCATGTATGCTGACTCACTCCCAGGAACAATAGGGCCAATAACCAGCTTGAGTAGAATCGATTTCTCGATTTTGGGAAAATCCAATATAAGATGCCTATTCTCTATGCGCCACTTCGCATCACCCGGAGCTCCGTCAAGCCCAACTACACGTGTATAGTTTCCTACCTGCACAGTTGCGTATTGCTTCGATTCGGAGATAGATTTAACAGTCAGCAATGCTTTCTCAGGAGCTTGCAACAGACGTAAAGACAATGATTCATCCGTAGGGCTCATTTTTAAGGTTCTGGTAAACACGCCTTGTTTCCCTACTTCTTCAAAACCTGGAGTCTCCAAAATTTCGCTTTTCCCCACGGTATAGGAAAAAACCACCTTGTCCCCATTTACAGATAGTCCTTTGTATTTTGCCTGCTCCTTTGGAATAGGCCCATATGGCCATGTTCTTTGATCATTAAAATCTCCGTCAAGTGACCACCCTGGGGCTTTACCTGTTTCAAATTGGGTAACCCCACCTGGAGTTGGCCAGTACTCAAGCCCATCTCGACTTTCGGGAGTCCAGTAAAGGAACCCATCCGTCCAGGCCGTAGCAACTCGTAGCAAATCCGTATCAAACACCATCACAGCCTGTGATTTATCGCCCACTTTAACGGCAATTCCTTTGTTCACAACTATGCTGCTCGTTGTTCTCGGATCCTTGGCTATCGTGGTTGTTACGAACGGCCCATGATCCATAGCGTTCATGGTGTTAGGATTGCCAGTGGTTTGAGCCTGTACATAGTTTAGTGGGCTCAAGAATATGGCAACCAGTGATAGGCAGAGAAGTAGCCTACTGAATTCGTTTAGTATTAATGAAAAAAATAAAATCATATTATTCTGTTGAGATTAGTCGTCCTTGCATTTGTGTCCAATGAGCGGAATAGGTACATATATAGGGGTAGGTGCCTGGTGCCGGCACCTTAAATGAAAATTCTATTGTCTCCCCCGAGTACGCTGTGGTGCTATACGCAATGATGCGATTCATTTCGTTTTCCGGAATCCATTCGTTCGCAACCGCCTGTAAAGCGGCAATTCCCACACGGCGGATATCTGCTTCCGTTTTCACCAACACGATATTATGACTCATGTCACTTTCGTTGGTATATCGGATGAGCAATGTGGTACCGGCTTTAGCCCGTATCTCCTTCAATGAATAGCTCAACTCAACACCCTTAGATTTCATCTCTACAACAGTTGTATCTGCCTTCTCAATGATCTGCCTTTTTTTCTCAGGGGATATGCTTACTGTGTTTTGGTTTGATGCGTTGGTTTTTTCACCAGCCATAGTGCCGGAACAAGATGTAAGCACTGTGAAGAAGCCTGCAACTATTAAAGGCAGGAAGAAACAAAGAATCATGTGATTTATCCTTGTAAATTCTCTGCATTTCACCTTAGCGTAAGCTGTTGTTTTGATTTGACTGTGAATCATTAGTACAGTTTGTTACTTTCTTATTTAAGATTCATCAATTCTAAGGATAGAAACAGATTTAGCTTAAATATAAAGCGTATTAATATATTGATTAAAACTGCATTAATGTCTTGTTGCTCAAAAGTTGAAATTGTATTTAATTTTTTGACCTAAATGAGCAATTCCGGGCGGAAAGTGTGTGGCGAGTAATTTTGAGCGAAGAGAGAGGAGAATGACAGATAATATCTCATTTCCCCAGAAGCAGTAAAGTTCCAGGGAAATGAGATTGCAATACTGTTAATTGATTCCTACTACTTTTTTCACAGGCCTCACTTCCATCCTCCAAATACCCTCTTCAAACCGTGGATCTTCTTTTGCAATTTTAAGGGCCTCCTCCATATCTTCGGCCAGTAGATGGTAATAGCCGGAAATGACCTCTTTCGTCTCGTTGTAAGGGCCATCAACAATTTTTCCATCCTGATAGGACAAGATTGTTCCTTCCATTTCCAGGGGCTGAGCGGATTTCATTTTTCCCTCAAGCGACCATTTTTTGATGTACGCTCCTATCTTTTCAACATGTTGCTGCAGTTGTTCGGCAGATAGATTGGCTTTTGGACTTTCTTCACTTCTAATGAAGAGCATAAATTCTTTCATAACTTTTCGTTTAAAATTGACATTATACTCCTATTACAATCAAGCTTATGAAATAGGGACAGCCTGTTTCAATTTTTTTTCGATCAACTTTCTATCGCGATCGTTCGTGCATAATTTCAGAGCCATGTTGAGGTGCTCTTCTGCTTTTGACCGATTCTTTTCTTCCTTATAGAGCTCCGCCAACGTAGTGTGATATAAGTGCTGATTGCCCAGGTCGGATTTAGAAGAGACATAAATCAGCTCCTCAATGGCTATTGCATTTCCTTCCACCCTAGCCAGGGCTACACTTCGGTTTAGCCGTGTGGTAGCCGAATCCTCTAAAACCAGCAAATTGTCATACAATGAAAGTATCTCTACCCAGTTGGTTTTTTCAAAAGCTGGCGCCAAACAATGCTGTGCTGAGATGGCAGCTAATATTAAATATTTGGAGACGTCACCTCCTTCAGTGGCCAGGTCAAGATAGTGAATGCCCCTATCGATAAGGCCTTTGTTCCACTTGCTTCGGTCTTGCTTACTCATTTCCACTATCGAACCATCTACACTAGTCCGAGCCTCAAATCGTGATGCATTCAGGTACATTAACGACAGCAAGGAATAGCTGTCTGTTTTCTTCTTAATCCTATCATCGGATACAAGGAGAGTTGTCAGCCTAATCGCTTCCAGACATAGATCAAATCGAAACAAATCATTTTGCTGGTTTGGAAAATACCCTTCGTTGAAAAGCAAATAGATTGTTTTTTGTACCACTTCCAATAGTTCATTGATCTCGCCTGACTGGTCGAAGGAAACATTGCTTTGCCTCAATTGCTTTCTCCCCCTCACCAGCCTTTTGTTTATGGTTTCAGAAGCAGTAAAAAATGCACTGGCTATCTCGGCAATACTAAAACCACAAAGTATTTTCAGCATCAGGGTGATTTGAGTGTCTTCTGAAATGGATGGATGACAACAAGCAAACATCATTCGCAATTGTTCATCCTTAATGGTCTCCTCAGAAAATTCAAGCACTTCGGATTCTTCACCAAAGTTGAGTGTATGATTTTCAAAATCAGTTCGGTGCTTTTTCCTTCGAATGATATTCAGCGTGAGATTTCTGGCTGTAGTATAAAGCCAGCCTTCAGGATTGGGTGGGATTCCATGTTGCTGCCAGTGATCGGTGGCCTTCAACAAAGTCTCCTGAACAATGTCCTCGGCAGTTTCCACATTGTTCACACCAAGATGCCTCGTGACTACAGATACTATCTTCCCGTACTCTGTTCTAAAAAAATGCTCGGCTAGCTCCTGGCTGCTAGTGTCATCGGAATCGTTCATTAACCGAAACTAGCAAATAATTCGATAACGGATGGATTGGCTTTGCGCAAATACTACTTCCTCTTGAAGTGGAAAACCTCGGTAACGATTTCTCCTTTTCTCCTCATTTTTAGTCTCACCTCCATTTCATTTTCAGACATCAGCTCGTAAACCAGGCCTTTAAACTCGATTTTATTTTTGCTTGACTGAACAAAGGGAAACTCTACAAAATCATCCTTCTCTTCCCAACCGGTGATGTCAGGATTAAAGTGTTTGAGCTTGAGACTGATTTTTCCTTCCACTTCTGTAATGGCCATAAATTCATAAAAGACCACTTTGCCATCATTGTAATGCTTGTAAGTACCAATGATACTCCCAACGGTCGGCTCGCTCCACATCTCTTCGGAAATACCTCCAAAGCCATCTCCTATCCACGATCCAGCCAACCAGGAAAATTCTGAGAGCTTTGATTCAGTTTGGTCACTTTGTCCATGACATAGATTGCCGGACAAAAGAAAAAAGAAGAGATGGATAAAGGTAATTTGCTTGGATGGTCTCATAATTACAGGTGTTTAAGAGTAAAACGGACAGGAAAGCTATTTTTGGACAATTACTGATAAATATAATGAGTTGCCGGTGAAAGCGACTCGCTTGTGCCCTATTCGATGTAGTCCACAGGCCAAGCCGAAAATACATGAACCTGTTGAGGCGCACACCTATAAATATAGGCTTTCAAATTCTTGAATAGGAAAAAATAACCATCATATTTGTCATTATTTCAGGATATGGCCAAAGTAAAATCATCGTTTTTTTGTCAGAGTTGTGGGGCGCAATCGCCCAAGTGGATCGGTAAGTGCCCATCATGCAATGAGTGGAATACTTATGTAGAGGAAATTGTGAGTAAGAAAGATGAATCGGCTGGCCTTTGGAGAAAAGATGAACCGACCAGATCGAGTAAACCACAGAAGTTGAGTGAGATTGCTCATGAGAAAATGGTAAGGGCTGTAACAAAAGATGCCGAGCTCAATCGTGTACTTGGAGGTGGAATCGTTCCGGGATCGATGGTGCTGATCGGTGGAGAACCGGGAATCGGGAAGTCCACATTGTTACTTCAGCTGGCACTGAGTCAGAGCAACCTTAAAGTACTATATGTATCAGGGGAGGAAAGCCCACAACAGATCAAGCTGCGGGCGGACAGGATGCAGGTTTCCTCTGAAAATTGCTTTCTGCTGGCGGAAACTTCGTTGCAAAATATTTTCCAACAAATCAATCAGTTAAAACCAGAACTGTTGGTTATTGACTCCATTCAAACTTTGCATTCTTCTAAAATAGAGTCTTCTGCAGGAAGTGTCAGCCAGGTACGGGAATGCACAGCCGAATTATTGCAGTTTGCCAAAGAAACGAATACTCCAGTATTTCTGATAGGTCACATTACCAAAGAAGGATCGCTTGCCGGGCCTAAAGTTTTGGAACACATGGTGGACACTGTGTTGCAGTTTGAAGGGGATAGGCATTTGGCTTATCGAATATTGCGAACTACAAAAAATCGTTTCGGTTCTACATCGGAGCTGGGCATATACGAGATGCAAAGCAGCGGTATGCGAGAGGTTTCCAATCCTTCCGAAATATTGATATCGCAAAAAGAAACCCAGATCAGCGGTGTTTCCATAGGAGCTTCGATAGAAGGCAACAGGCCTTTGCTGATCGAGACCCAGGCCCTGGTAAGCGTAGCTGCTTATGGCACACCACAGAGGAGTTCTACGGGTTTTGATGCCAAACGCCTAAACATGCTGCTGGCTGTACTGGAAAAGCGTGGCGGGCTTCAACTGGGCACTCGCGATATTTTCCTAAATATTGCTGGTGGGCTGAAGATTGATGATCCAGCTTTGGATTTGGCTATTTGTGTGGCCATAGTTTCGTCTTATGAAGATAAGGCCATTGACCACAATATTTGCTTTGCCGGGGAAATCGGCCTTGGCGGAGAAGTACGTGCCGTGAACAGAATCGAAAACCGTATCTCCGAAGCAGAGAAATTAGGCTTTAAAGAAATCCATGTTTCCTCCTACAATTTGAAAGGTGTCGACATCAACAAATTCAAAATCAAAGTTGTGCCTTCAGTTATGATTTCAGAAGTTTTTAAAAGGTTGGCGGATTAATACGCTATCATTTGCACTCTTAAGAATTCTGTTAAATATTAATATCTTCGATCCACTTAGAAAATCGGTATATGGATTTAAATCTGGGTTCAGACCAACATAGTGGATCATTTTAATGTCCATTCTCTTCATAGTAGTATGTAAATCATGGATGTAAGAAATATCAATATTCTTGTCAGCGAATACCCTGAAAACTATTTTTGAAGAAATGTGATGGATGGAATCCTGAAGTTGCTTGAGCCGCTTGCCCGTATCAAAAAACTCTGCAGGTTCATTATTAATTATGATTTTCACGTCATTATTTTCATTATAACCAATAAAAAAATCTACATTTCGGTAATAATTTCTATCTGAGGGTAAGGATATTCGAGATTCAGGGAGATCAATTTTTAACCCCTTGGAATTAGCAAAATGTTCAACATAACTGTTGTAAGATGACCTTTTCAGAATAATGTCATTATAAAAAAGAGTATCGTTCCGAATAGAAAATTCCACTTCTCCTTTCATGTTTTCATCAAAACCTTCATGAAAATCGATAACCTTGTCAATGATAATTTTCCTTCCTTCAAGCTCATAACAAACCTTATGGTGCAAGCCTTGGTGAGGAAAGAAAACCGTAGTATCTTCCATAAAATGGACAACTCCGGTATCAAATTCATCCTGTCCAATTTTCACCCACAAGCCTTTCAATTCCGAATCTCTATTCTTATTTAGACAAGAGAACAAGACTATAAAAAAGAGTACTAAAATTGAGCTATTACGTTATTCTATCTTCAAGCTTTGATGATCCAATAGGTACTTCATTCCATAAAAAACAAATTGCCAGGCGTGTAAGGAGCACCAGCATCCTTTAATTTCTTCCTGAAAGCTTCGACTCTTTCGTTTATAAGAATTTTCAATTTCTGGTACGCCGGTTCGAATTCTTCTTTGGCAATTTTGTAGCTGTCTAAATGAGTTTTGGTCGGTTTGGAAGTTGAATGCCCCTGTTCATAATCAATATCCCCAATTCTGAAGCTGACGCTCGGAGGCCTCCCTAAATCGAGCCTTGAGGCAATTGGGTCTCCATGGAGAACATTCTGAACTTCTTTAAGCGCAGCGTTAATTTCATCCAGTTCCTTCTGAAGTTCCCCCTGGGGTTTGGCTGTTCTTTCTATCGCCACCTTCATATGCTTTAATTCATTTTTGAGTTCCGCGATCGTTTTATTGGCACCATTCAATCTTCCTTTGAGTACTTTCACTTTTTCCTGAAATTCAGATAATGCTATCCTGTCATCAGCTGGCAGAACGGCATTGTTCAAAGCTTTCAAATTGAAGGTTACAGCATCGCCTAATTGAGTCTCTTTGCCTTGTGCCATTTGAGAGAGGGTTACCGAATAAGTACCAGGAGGCACTAGTGCTCCTTCATTCTTGTCCGCCCATGGGTTGTAAAAACTTGGTTTGCTTAAGTCTACCGCTCCCTTTGGACTACTTCTCAAATCCCACTTGATTCTCTTAATACCAGCTTTCGCATCCGCCAACAATTTTCGAACGATTGCCCCTTCGCTGTTTTTAATAGTAAAAACCAATTTTGGTGTCACCTCAATCGACTCAGCCGTCAGTGCTGCATAAGTGGGGTATGCGTTATTTCCAGATTTTTCTGTGTTTTCAGCCTCTGCAGCTTTTCTACTTTCCTTTTTAGATTTCATCTCCTCCATTAGGTACCAGGTGAAAATGACTTCTGACCCGAGATTCTCTCCAATATAGAAATCGTCTCCCTGAAAAGATTTCATAGGAAGACCTAAAGGATATGAAGATTCGAAAAGTAGGCCACCCCTTACCGAGAATAAGTGGTTGTTCTTTGAAATTTTATCACTAATACCTCGTAGTGATGAGTAGTCATCCAGTACAAAAAACCCTCTTCCAAACGTGCCTAGAATCAAGTCATCATGCTTTGGGTGAATGGTCATATCTCTTACAGCGATCGTTGGCAGTCCACCTTTTAACTGTTTCCATTCCTTGCCTCGATTGTCCGAGAAAAAACAGCCGAACTCCGTTCCAGTAAAAATAAGATTCGGATCAATGTGATCTTCTTCAATAGAATATACACTCCCTCTTTCGGGCAAGTTAGCAGCAATGGATGTCCATGAACTTCCCTTATCACTACTTCGGTAAATGTATGGTTTGAAGTCTCCATATTTGTGATGATTAAATACCGCATATACGACGTTTTCATCATGTTTGGATGCAAAGAGCATGTTGACATAAGACATGTTTGGTACGCCTGGTATGTTATCAATTTTCGTCCAGGTTTTGCCTCCATCCTTGGTGATTTGGATCAAACCATCATCCGTTCCTACTAATAACAAGTTTTCATTTAATGGGGATTCTGAGAATGCTACGATGGTACCGAAAGGTGATGTTGATTGGTTCTTAGCCACAGCATCAACACTCCATATCCTATCCATTATTTTCAGTTTGTTTCGGTCAATATTTCGGCTTAGGTCATCACTGATTACTTCCCAGCTGTCTCCCCGGTCATTACTTCTAAACAATTTGTTGGCTGCAAAGTACAGTCGACTGTTCTGATGATTGCTGACTGCCAAAGGAGCATCCCAATTCCATCTATAAGCATCCTCACCTTTTCTTTCTTTAGGCTGGATGCCTTTTTCCTCACCACTCTTTTTATCAAAGCGTACCAATACGCCATATTGATGTTGGGCATATACAATGTCAGGATTTCCCGGATCAACTTGTGACTCAAACCCGTCTCCTCCGTGAGTGATTATCCAATCGAAGTTATTTGGGCCATTGGCACTGATGGTTCTGGATGGTCCGGCCAAACTGAAATTGTCCTGGGTACCTCCATATATGTTGTAGAAGGGTTCCGCATTGTCCACAGCAACTTTGTAAAATTGAATGACTGGTAAATTGGTTTTGAACATCCAGTTTTTCCCACCATCCCAGGTTTCGTAAATGCCTCCATCGCACCCGGCTATCAAATGAGTAGTGTTTTTAGGATTTATCCATAAACAATGATTATCCACATGCTTAGAAACTTCACCCACTTTTTGGAACGTCTTTCCTCCATCTGTGGTCACGTGCATCCAAGTATCCATTGCGTATACTTTGTCAGGATCGTTAGGATCAGCAACCAACTCCTGATAATAATTTCCACTTGTTGAATAGCTACCTCTCTTCTCCCATGAAGCACCCCTATTCGTGGATATGTAAAAACCACTTTTGCCATGAGCTGCCTCTACAATAGCATAAATATTCTCTGGATTGGCTGGAGAAATTGCCAGCCCAATTCTGCCCAGATCAACTTTCGGTAGTCCCTTATTTATCTCTGACCAGGACTTTCCAGCATCAGTGGATTTATATATTCCGGATCCCGGGCCTCCTCCCAGATAGGTAAATACATGTCTTCTCCTTTGGAAAGCCGAAGCGTACAAAACATCCGGATTTCTTGGATCAGCGTGCACTTCGTTTATACCAGTGTGCTCGTCTACAGAGAGGATGTTTTTCCAGGTGTCTCCTCCGTCTGTAGATTTGTACAAACCCCTGTCTCCTCCACTGCTCCAGAGAGGGCCAATGGCAGACACATAAATGGTATTTGTGTTCCTTGGGTCAATTAAAATATTGCCAATATGCTCGGAGTTTTTAAGTCCCTTATGCTCCCAGGTCTTTCCGCCATCATTGGATTTATACACACCGTCCCCGAAGGCAACACTCCTTTGGTTGTTGTTTTCACCTGTCCCAACCCATACTATATTGGGATTGTCTGGATCCAAAGTAATGCAGCCAATAGAATAGCTGCCTTGCTCATCGAATATAGGCTGGAATGTATTTCCAGCATTAGTCGTCTTCCAAACTCCACCGGATGAAGATGCTACATAGTATTCATTCGGTTTTTGGGGGTTGAAGGCAAAATCAGAAATCCTTCCTGAAGTAAGGGCCGGTCCCAGGCTCCTAAACTTTAAGCCTGAAATATCTGTTTTTTCTAAAAGTGATTGGTCAGGTTCAGAAACCTGTTTGTTTTTTCGTTGTGCAAATGTCGTGCACGAGATGAGCACCAAAATTGCGATGAGTAGATTTTTCATTTTTAGGATATTGTTTCACGCAAAATAATCAATCTATAGCTCACCCTACACATAGGTTCGTTCTTAGCGGTGCAATGATTTGATGGAAGGGCCATACATAACCAAAAAGAGGTTTCCCTCCAGAATTCCAATGATCCACTTTATTCAAACTTATTTTGATTCAAACTAGCGTAGATTCAAATTACCTGAACACCCTTGCTATCTGCATACTCGATGATGCTCCTCTTGATTTCCTGAGAAATGTAATTGGTTGTGGTGTAAGAAACACTCTTCTCGGTATTGGGTAAGTGAAAAATAAGTCTATAAGATTTCAACTCTATTGACCTCACATCTTCCCATTTGATTTTCACAATGTCTCTAAAAAATCCGGTCTTGAATTCCAATGCTTCATCAGATAACCTGACTTTTGGAGCAAACCCTGAGCTTTTTGAAAAACCTTTGAAAAACAGAAACAAATAATAAAGCCCGCCTAATAACAAAACTATTGCAAGTATTGATCTAAATGACCCAATAGCATCAAAGTAGCCATCATAGAAATGGAAAAATCCTTGTAATATTAAAATACCTGCCATGAAGGCATGTAGGCCCTTAGTTGCTTGAGGAGAGAATCTATCGCTTGAACCGAGAAGTATTACTTTTTCCATTGTTCCAAATATACTCAAATAACAGAAAATGGGTAAGACATCTTAACATTGACTTAGCAATAGTTCTACCAGAATCGAAATGGCGTAATTGATAGGAATAGAGTGAAAAACGTGGTTTTTATTGCGTGAAAATATGACTGTTTGCTCCCCATTTTTTTTCTAAATAACCCTCGAATTCTATACCAATTGCTACTTCATTTGTATTCCCTAATTTTGACAAAACATTAACACTACATTAACCCAACATGTCAATTATCAAATGGCAGGAGCTCGAACGTGAGCGTCCTAACTACGAAAAAATTCAGCAGAGACTGAAAGATCAGTCGACTGCCAAAAAATACGTTGTGAGCTACAAGGCCAGAAGGTTTTTTTCCAATAAAAGCACTGCCAGCCTATTTGCTTCTATGATTAAATCCGGGGCAGAATTGACCCAGATAAATTCAAGTGGGCAGAATCCAAAAAAGAGACCAGGACGAAAGCCGAAAATTGATATTTCCTGATCTGTCACGCAACAGAGTGCTGCCATGTTATTCCGACGGATTTGATATCCATTGCTACAGAATAAACCTATCGCCTCTTTCCTTTCTGCGCATATCAAAATAGAGATAGAAAGAACGAATAGCCAGGCCAAGCACAAGTGGAACCAAAGCCAAATGCAGTTGCTGCGGTAGCAATTCACGAAGTACAATAAATAGTAACATGATCAGTCCATAACCGAGATAATAAAATTTCCAGGCAGGAGATTTGTTTTCTTTGAACATGAATATCAAAGCTATGAGATTGAGCGGCATGGCCCATATTAGGTTAAAATTGTAGGCCGAAAGGTGATCTGTCGCAAACCAAAGCAGGAGTAGCAATATTCCTACCATTCCGGTTACGCCATATAAAGTTACATCAAGCCATTTGTTGCGGAGGCCGTATTTGATGCTACGGTGTGTAAATAGGCCAATGACGAAAAAGACAATCACAAAAAGAATAAGCGGTGAGATAGCTGTTACAAAACCTTCTTTCCCATCGCCTTGGTTGACCTTATCCGTTTTCTTGATCAACGGTTTACTGCCAGAACCATCTTCTATTACTGCCCCTCGAAAGGCCTCCTCAACATAGTCAGGAAGGTACATGTATCCATGACCTTCTGCCTTGTTATCGATTTCACTACCCAAGCAAATATCTATACCCAAGTCGCCCCATGGTTGTCTCTCCAAATAAAGGTCCATCAGCTCCCGATAGGTATATTCATTCGAGGCATAGGAGAAGTCATATTTTATCTTTCCATCCAACACCTCGTTGAGTACATCGCGCATCTTGGTAGCACAGTTGTCATATATGTAATTATAATAGTACTCCGCATTCTCAGGTATGGCGTTGTTTTGAAGAAAGTTGAATACTTCTTGTTTTTGCTCCTGAGTAAGATTTAGGTACTGTTCTGTAATGCTTCTTTTTTCCCGGGTATAATATTGTTTGTAAAGATTGTAGTCATCCACTCCTAGCTTGTATAGGAGTTTGCCTCGGGTAAAATTCAGATAGAAATTCGGTTGATTGAAATTGAACACCCCATAGTTGTAGAACTTATCATATCCACTTTGGGGATCAAATACACGAAATCCACTATGACCAAAGGCTGAGTACAACTCCGTTTGCGTAGGGCCAACCGTGATTACCGTGATCTCAGCTTGATCAGATAATTTTTGAGCGGCCAGCTCAAAGGAGAAGCACAATAAAAAAATGGCTATTGTCAATCGGGTCATAATGTTGTTCGGAATAAGAATCGGTAAATTAACTGGCTTGATAGTTTGAATCAAAATTTGCTTGGCTTAAAATTACTTTGACTTACTCATCTACAATTTTGAACGCCTCATATAGGGATGCAGCCAATTTGATTTCAAAGCTGACGATAAAAAAAATCGTCAACGCCCTGACCGTGCTTTTTACATATCTATGGTCAAAAAACTTTAAAAAATTTGCTTCCCCGGCTTTGCCCTTCAGCATGGCCATTGAGCCTACCACCTCCTGCAACTTAAGATGTCCAGAATGTCCGAGTGGCTTGCGGTCATTCACTCGTCCGACAGGAATGCTGGACACAAAGCTGTTTGAACAAACGATTGAGCAGGTTAAGGAACATCTGATTTATCTCACGTTTTATTTCCAGGGCGAACCCTATCTGCATGCCGATTTTTTGGATATGGTAAAATATGCTTCGAAGCAAGGTATATACACTGCTACATCCACCAACGCTCATTATCTGGATCATGAAAATGCTAGAAAAACGGTAGAGTCAGGATTAGACAGACTGATTATTTCTATAGACGGAACTAGCCAGGAATCCTATGAGTCTTATCGCATTGGGGGGGATCTGGAAAAAGTAATAGAGGGCACCAAAAATGTGGTCAAGTCGAAAAAGGAGCTGAAAAGCGCTAAACCCCATGTAGTGTTTCAATTTTTAGTATTGCGGCAAAATGAGCATCAAATTGAAGAAGTAGAGAGGCTGGCTAAAGAAATAGGTGTAGATGAGATTGCTTTCAAAACCGCCCAAATATATGACTATGAGAATGGGAGTCCTTTGATTCCGGAAAACGAAAAGTATTCACGGTACAGAAATGAGAGTAGTGGCAAATACCACCTGAAAAACCCACTGCACGACCACTGCTGGAAGATGTGGCACAGTTGCGTAATAACCTGGGATGGCAAAGTAGTGCCCTGTTGTTTTGACAAAGATGCCAGCCATGTGATGGGATACCTTAAGAAAGATCCATTATCAGAAATATGGGAAAATGATTCCTACGTCGCTTTTAGAAAATCCATCCTCAAGTCCCGATCTGAGATTGATATCTGTAAGAATTGCTCCGAAGGTTTGGAAGTTTTTAGTGGTTAGACACTTCATTAGCCAATAATTCTATCAATCTTCCTACTTCCATCTATTTAGGCTAAATTTGCAGCCTGAAAAAATAGGTATGGACAATCCGATAATAATATTTGGTGCAGGTGGGCTTGGTAGAGCTGCTTTGGAAATTTTTGAATCAAACAAAAACGTAGTGTACGGCTTTTTGGATGATGATAAGAAAATCCATGGCTCAGAAATCGATAATATACAGGTGCTCGGGAAAACCAATGACGATGGCTTTTTGAAGCTCATTGGAAAAAAGTGTGATGCCTTTGTAGCCACGGATGATAACAAGCTGAGGAAAAGCCTGGCAAACATGCTGAATAAGAAACGGAAGGTAATGCCGGTAAATGCTTTACACGATACCGCTGTTGTGGCTTCCTCGGCTAAAATTGGTCATGGTAATTTCTTCAATGGAGGTACAGTTGTAGGGGCAGGAGTGGACATTGCTAATCACTGTATACTTCACAGCAAGTCAGTTATCGATCACAATGCCAAGCTGGAAGATTTCGTTCAGCTAGGAGCAGGCAGTGTGGTGAGCTCTGAAGTGGTGATCGAGGAAGGAGCCTTCATTGGTGCAGGAGCAGTTTTAGTAGCTGGAATAACCATAGGCAAAAACGCCCGTGTGGGGACAGGGTCGGTAGTGATATCCGATGTAGAGGCTGACACTACTGTATTTGGAAATCCCGCTCAAGAATTTGACAAGTAAACAAAAAATATGACGTAACTCATATAGATTTTTTTAACTCATTTAATAGATAATTTTAACTTCCCGCCTGAAACGGGTACTAGTTATGACTGACATTAAAACAGAAGAAAAGCAATATGTGCTGTTGTACTATTGCTACACACACATCGAAAATCCCGAAGAGTTTAGGGAGCAACATCATCTTTTTTGTATCGAAAACAATCTAAGGGGTAGAATCATTGTAGCGGAAGAAGGACTGAACGGAACTGTCTCAGGCTCTAAAGAGGATTGTGAAAAGTACATGAAGGAGGTGCATTCCGACCCTCGATTTAACCATACCGAATTTAAGATCGCCGAGGAGGATACTCCAGCCTTCAAAAAAATCCACGTTAGGTTGAAGAAAGAAATGGTCAACTCAAGTTTGACACATATTCATCCTGAAAACGGCACTGGTAAATATATAGAACCGGAACAATTCAGGCAGGTACTTGAGGAGGAAGATGAGGATACCGTTATTCTGGATGTGCGTTCTGACTATGAGTACAACCTGGGTAAATTTAAAAATGCTGTTACCCTCGATATCCACAATTTCCGAGAGTACCCGGAAAAAATCAAGGAGCTTGAAAAGTTTAAAAACAAACGGGTGATTACCTACTGTACCGGAGGCATCAAGTGCGAGAAAGCAAGTGCCTACCTGCTGGAACAGGGTTTTGAAAACGTGTATCAGTTGCATGGGGGCATTATTAAATATGGCATTGAAACTGACGGAAAAGATTTTGAAGGGAAGTGTTATGTTTTTGACAACCGCATTACAACTGAGATAAACAAAGCCAATCCAAAAGTGATTTCAAAGTGCTACGTGACTGGAGAACCATCGGATAGAATGGTGAACTGTGCCAACCCGCATTGCAATAAGCACATTCCCATGTCTGAAAAAGGAGCCGAACTGTATAGCGGGTGCTGCTCAGAAGAGTGCAGCAAGAATCCTGACGTGAGACACTATGACGGTACGGGGTACTACCAGACAGAAATGAATGGCTACAATCCCTATCGTGGAGTGAAGCGCAAGATCTGAGCCTTTCAATTCTTATTCAGAAAATAACTATCTTAGAAATAATTTAATGCCAGCATAAATACCCTGCTTCTCACATTAACTTAGGAGAAACAGGGTATTTATGCTGGATCGATTTTTCTAAGAACAATAATGGCCAATATTTCTGAGACTGACCTCATCATCAATCCGGATGGGAGCGTCTATCACCTCAGCTTAAAACCTGAGCACATTTCCGACACCATCATTACCGTTGGCGATCCGAGTAGGGTATTTCGTGTCAGTCAGCATTTCGATCAGGTGGAATTTGAAATGAACAAGCGTGAGTTCATTACGCATAAGGGAAAATACAAAGGCAAAGAAGTGACTGTCATGAGTACCGGGATGGGTACCGACAATGTGGAAATATTCCTGACCGAAATTGATGCCCTGGCCAATATTGATTTTAAGACTAGAAAACCAAAAGACAAACATCGAAAACTAAAGATTATTAGGTTAGGTACTTCTGGTAGCTTGCAAGAAGATGTCAGATTGGGTACTCATTTGGTTTCTGACTATGGTATTGGCCTGGATACATTGATGTGTTTTTACAACCTGCGCCAAACGGGCTTTGAAAATATTGTATCCAATAAACTCAAAGAATATCTCGACCTTCCATTCAAACCTTATTGTGTGCAGGGTTCTCAGAACCTGAAAAAACAATATGCTTCTGACATGCTGTCTGGCAATACGATTACTGCTCCGGGTTTTTATGGGCCACAAGGACGTGAACTGCGGGTGCCACTAAAATATCCCCATCTCATCGAAGATTTGATGTATTTCCATCATGAAGAATTTTGGTTGACAAACTTTGAAATGGAAACAGCGGGCTATTATGCGATGGCTCGAATGATGGGTCATGAGATGATCAGCTTAAATGCCATTATCGCTAACAGAGCTAGAAACGGATTTTCAAAAGACCCTCAAAAAGTGGTCGACAGTCTGATCAAGAAAGTTTTGGATAGATTATAAGTAAGGGAAAAATGTCCTTTCTGACTATATTCATAATTATCGCCTTAGTATTTCTTACCCTTTTCAGGGCTTTTCTCAATGCAAGTATTTGGAATAACCTTCATCAAAGGAAGATTCACAAAAGGTTATTTATTCAACCCTCATGTCTGCTGCCAGCCTTGGGTTAATCGGCTATCTAACCTTTGGTTAGTTCGAATATGCAAGACTAGCTACAGCCTCGTATTCAGCACGTTGTTGTAGATAGAGCCGAATGTATAGTTCACACCCAAGCCAAGCGTAAGGTCATAATCAGTGGCTACTTGTCTTTGTTGTAGAAGCAAATCCTCTATTGAAGCATTTCCTGCCGGCAGGTTAAGCTGATCTCGGATCAGTTTGAATTCCGAGGATAGCCTCACTGACAATCCTTTGATCAAACGTACTGTTATGTAGTTATCCAACTCCACGCGGTTTTGAGCAAAATCACCAAGAATATGTGAAGCCTCTATACTTGTGAATATTCTCCCCCATGGCTGACGATAACGGATATTAATACTTACTGTCTGGTTGCTATAGGTATCAGACTCCCGATCAAAAATCGTTGTTTCATAATATCGTTGGTTGATATAACCAACCCGATAAGCGAAAGTGATTTCCCTTCTAAGTACTTCTGTATATGGAAATAGGCTATATTCCAAAGCAGGAGCTAGCCAGATTTGGTCATCAATATTATTAAATGTACTGGACTGATACCTTCCAAACCCACCAACTGACCAGTGGCTTCCTAAACTTTTTACCAGCTTGGTACTTACCCAGTTTCTATGCCTGTTGTTGACAATGTCCCCATCATCAGACTGGATAGTCAGCTCCCTAAGGTCAATCCTGAAGTTGTTTACAAAGCGCCAGTTTTCCGTTACTCTGACAACCTCTAGCCCTGACTCAATTTCGAATTCATTTCTGTTCTGGTTTTTATCAAAATCCACTTCACCAAAAACATCAAAGACCCAGCGGTTCCACGGATCAGAGATTGTCGATTTCGATTTAGACTTTTTCTCTCTCTTCACGGAGACATCAATATTCTCAGCCATGTCGGAATGAAGCAGATAAGACACCAATCCCAATTCGATTTGCTTCACCAAGCCTCTTCGCCTCTCATCACTTGTAGATGTTGGTAAAAAGCTGGCCTCAATTTTATTATCAATACCCTCCAGGTCGCCCAAGCCTGTAAAATTAATGTCATAAATACGCCCTCCACTACCAGTATAATTATTTGCTATAAATACCAACACATCGGCAACAGCCTGATCACGGACATGGTTGACATAGTCAATTTCCTGCTGTACAAAACTCATCTGGCAACTTCTGCAATCGATGTAAACAAAGAGTTTTTTGTCAGAATCTATTGACTGGGCTGTAGCCTTATGCCCAGTGTTTAACAAAACGAGAACTAAAACAAAGTATGAAAAAAATCTTAACACTTTTGAGGGGCGCAACATGCGTTTATATAGGTTCATCAGAGGGTAAAATTCTGGTTGTTCTAAAGTTGCGCCAAGATCAATTTTGATGCCAAAACTCTCAGAATAAGGGTAATGGAGTCATAATTGATAATTATCTCCGAAAAAATTGATGAAATGTTATGGCAATGGAGAAATTGTACTATTTGACGCCTAAATTCGAGACCAAACGGATCAAAATGATAAGTGGTTATTGCGTGATTTGCTCCAAGACTAAATTCGTACGTGCACCCGATTTTCCAGTGCTTGGACACTTACCAACTCCTAGCAGATCATTCACGACTTCTTGAATAAGTGGTTGTTGTATGTGCTTAGGCATCTCAAAATCAAATACCTGCTCTCCGGTTTCATCAGAGACCAGCTTTACCTTGGAATTTTCAAAAGTGCTGTACGTAATGTGACCTTTACTGCCGATGATAGTCGTCTCTTCTTTGTCCATAGAATTACCAGCAGTGAAACACCATGTTCCATTTCCTACGATCCCATGCTCGAAGGAAAAAGATGCCATAGTTATGTCATCAGATGCGTATGCGCCTGATTGATTGATCGAAATACCTTTGGCCTCTTTAACAGGCCCGAAAAGGAAGTCCAGAAAATCAAACTGATGAGAAGCCAGGTCATAAAAATATCCGCCACCAGCTACCTCGGGATTCACTCGCCAATTGTCTTCAGTTTTTGTGATGATATCTGGACTTAAAGGCTTTATCATTTCAATATTCAACATCCTCACATCTCCAATTTCTCCACTCTCTATCAATTCTTTTACCTTGATAAAATTTGGTAGTGCTCGACGATAATAAGCGATGTAAACAGGCAAACCCCGCTTCGAAAAAACATGATTGATTTGCTCACACTCCGTATGAGTTTTTGCCATAGGTTTCTCTATATAAACCGGCATCCCAGCCTTGGACACTTTCAATGCTAACTCAGCATGAGCATTTGGCGGAGTAGCAATATATATGGCATTCACATCCTGAGCTCCCAATAGTTGGTCCACATCATCATACCAACGTGAGATACCGTGCCTTTCCGCATAATCTTTAGCTTTTGCACCATTTCTTCGCATAACCGCCGTTATCTCTGAGTTTGGAATTTTGTTCATTGCAGGCGCACTCTTCACCTCACAAACATCTCCTACTCCAAGAATGCCCCATTTTACTGTGTTACCATTTATCTTTTTCATATCAATGTCATTTCTTTTTGATTATTTGGTATTTGGCCATTCCAAAGCTCAGGCTTAAGTAGAAAATTGGGATCGGGATTTCTCATGGCATTTAGCAGACTTGACTTAATCTGCGCATTGCTTTGCTGTAGATCTTTGATCAAAGATTTGATATATTGCCTCTTTAATCCATCCTGACTGCCACATAAATTGCAAGGAATGATTGGCCAGTCCTGCTGAGCTGCAAACTCCTCTAAATAAGTTTCTTCCAAGGAATATAATGGCCTGATTATATGAATCCCCTGCTTCTCCGTCATATAATGAGGTGCCATGGAAGCTAATTGACCGGAGTAGAATGCATTCATTAAGAATGTCTCTATCAAGTCATCCAAATGGTGCCCCAAAGCTATTTTATTACACCCCTTTTTAGCTGCCAGATCATACAGCACACCCCTCCTTAAGCGACTACACAAAGAGCAAAAGGTCTTACCATCTTTTATTTTTTCAACGACAACAGAATAGGTATCCCGATACTCTATGTGATTTGGTACTTCCCATTGCTGAAACAGTTTAGGAAGGATTTGATCAGGAAATCCCGGCTGCCCCTGATCGAGATTAACCGCTAAAATTTCAAAATCGACAGGTGCTTTTTTCTGAAATTCAATCAAAAAATGAAGCAGGCACAAACTATCCTTTCCACCACTGACCGCTACCATCACTTTGTCGCCATCATCTATCATTCGGAAATCCGCAATGGCCTTGCCTATTTCCCGGTTGATTTTGGAATACAGTTTTTTTCCTTCTTTCAAGTCTAATTGAGTTTTTTTGGCAAAAATAGGATAATTTCTTCTGCTGTCTAATCATACTGCGGATACCGTTCATGTAAAATCACAGACACAAATCATACGACAATGGACAATGCAGCGAAAATTTAAAAATAACGAGTACATTCGCAGCATAAACCCAAATACATATTCTCCCCCAAAGAGGATAACACATACGAACAACATTAATGATCAAAGCTCAAAGGCTACTATTTCTGGCCCTTTCCCTTTTGCTTATTCTTTATGGTTTTCAGAGTCATGCTCAGAATAACTCAATGGTTGCACTCACAGGAGAGGTAACGAGCAAATGGACTGGGGAAACGATTGTAGGGGTGAATGTATTCTTCCCAAGCCTCGAACGAGGCGTAGCAACAAACACCGAAGGCAAGTATAAAATTTCCGTTCCAAGGGGAACGTTTTCTGTAGAATTCAGGAGGGTTGGATTACAGACTGTAACAATGAGTTTGGACATTCTCAACGATCAGGTGTTGAATGTGGAAATGATGGAATCCACAAAGAACCTTAACGAGCTGATCATTTACAGCGAAAAAGCTGACGCAAATGTCAAGAGCCTGGATGTGGGAAAAAATATTCTAGACATTGAGAAAATAAACTCTCTCCCCTCATTTATGGGTGAGCCTGACTTAGTGAAAAGCCTGATCCTGCTGCCGGGAGTTAGCACGGTTGGAGAAGGAGCTTCGGGCTTCAATGTAAGAGGGGGTGGAATTGACCAGAACCTTATTTTGCAGGATGATGCTCTGATTCTAAACTCTTCGCATGTCTTTGGGTTCTTCTCGGTCTTCAATCCTCTTTTGGTAAAAAATGCAACACTCTACAAAAGCAATATGCCAGTGAGCTATGGTGGCCGGCTGTCTTCTGTTTTGGATGTAGAGCTGAAAGAAGGAGATTACCAGAAACATAATGTAAGTGGGGGAATTGGATTGATTTCCAGCAAACTGGCAGTTGATGGGCCTATTATTAAGGATAAACTATCGTTTGTAGTCGGCGGACGGGTTTCATATTCCGACTGGTTGCTTCGAAGGGCAGAAGATGTAAATCTGAAAAAAAGTAGTGCCGCATTTAATGACTTTAACTTGAAGCTCTCTTTAATCGTCGATGAAAAAAATAAGATATGGTATTCCGGCTATCGCAGTGAAGATGGCTTTAGTTTTGCCTCTGACACCACCTTTTCGTGGTATACTACCAACCACGCCCTAGCCTGGAGCCATCTATTTTCAGATTCATTTTCAGTAAAGACTAGCCTAGTGACTGGAGCTTATAGCTATAATATAAAAGATGAAAAAGGTGTCAATTCGTTTAAAATAGATTCAAAAATAAAATACCAAAACCTGAAGTTTACAGGCCAGCTAGGATTGTATAAAAACAATCGGCTGTTATTCGGTCTCGAATCATATATCTATAATTTCTATCCCGGCAATCAATTCCCATTGAGTGAAACGTCCGGCGTGGAATCTCTGGATATTGAAAAAGAAAAATCCATAGAAGGAGCCATATTTCTGGAGGATGAAATCACTCTGAATGATCGTCTTTCTATCAAAGCAGGCCTGAGGTTTTCCGGCTTCTCCAACCTTGGGCCTGGCACAGATTACATTTATGAAAACGGACAAAGCAGGACCCAATCGACTATTACAGATACCGTATATTATGCCAATGGAGAAAAAATAGCTTCTTATTTGGGGCCAGAACCAAGGTTGGCAATTAACTATTCTTTGAATCAAAACAGTTCGATAAAGGCGAGCTTCAATCGTAATCGACAATATTTACACCTAATATCAAACACCACAGCATCCACTCCAACAGACTTTTGGAAGACCAGCAACAAATATTTAGAGCCAGAGGTCAACGATCAGATTTCTCTCGGTTATTTTAGAAACTTTGTCAACAACACAATTGAAACATCTGTAGAGCTATACCACAAATCGGCTTCAAACATTTTGGACTACAAAGACGGATCTGTTTTGCTTATGAATACGAATATTGAAACCGACTTGATACCCGGTACTGCTGAGGCCTATGGGTTTGAACTATTCATGAACAAGAAAGCAGGAGCACTCACAGGCTGGATGAGCTATACTTTTTCCAGAACATTTAGAGAAGTGAATGGCATTCATGATGATGAAGTGATAAATCAGGGTAATAGGTATCCTGCCAACTACGACAAACCTCATGATTTCACTCTAGCCCTCAATTATAAGACTAGTCCCATTGTCGATTTTGGCATCAACTTCACTTACAATACAGGGCGTCCTGTGACTGTGCCACTGTCGGCATACAACATTTCCAATTTATCCGGCATAGCCAACTTTTCCCTTCGCAATCAAAGAAGAATCCCGGATTACCACAGGTTGGATTTGTCTATGACTATGAAAAGTAAACCAAAAATCGACCGTAAATGGAACTACAGCTGGACTTTTGCCTTGTATAATGTTTATGGACGTAAGAACGCTTATTCCGTATTCTTCAAAAATGAATTTGGTTCACCTCCTCAGGCATATAAGATGTCTGTTCTTGGAAGTATTTTCCCTTCAATTATGCTCAACTTTAATATCTAATGCCACATGAGGATAGCTGAAAAAATAATATCAATTGTGAAAATGAGTAAGAGAAATGGCCTTAACATCATTTTATTTTCACTTCTGCTTATTACCTCAACTGCTTGTATTGAAAAGTACCAGTTTGAGTTGAGCAAAGAGCCTATCCTGGTGATCGATGGTGCCATCACCGACGAATCCGGCATACACGTTGTAAAGCTGTCTTTTTCATCTACGTTTACTGACAACCCCGTTTTTGTTCCGGTTGACCCTTTAGTAGGAAATGCGAGGGTAGAAATCATTGACGACAACAACCAAGTCGTTCAGTTGGAAGAACAGCAAACAGGAACTTATCACACTCACAGTTCTTTTCAAGGTGAAATTGGCCGTACTTATCAATTGCGTGTCACTCTGAATAATGGAAAAAAGTATGAATCTGAACCTGAGTTGCTGAGACCTACAGGTGGAATAGTTGAAAATATCTCTTTTGAAAATACTTCAAGAAGTGTCACTTTAGATGGAAACATAATTGAAGAAGATATAGTACTCTTTAAAATAGATTTCACTGATAATGCTGAGACAGAAAACTACTACCGCTGGAGGTACAAAGAGATATATGAAGTCGAGGCTCCAATGGCGGACAATCCTCCACCCTGTCCCTTCAAGTGTAGACCATGTACACAAAACCCTGTTAAGCAATGTTGGGCGACAAAATTTGACAATGAAATTCTAAAGATTGAAAGTGACGAACTGTTTGACGGAAAGTCCGTCAAGAATTATGAGATCTATGCTGTCCCATCTGACCGACGATTTGATATAGGTTACGTGGCAAGCATTGAACAATATTCCCTCTCAAAAGGAGCCTATGAATACTGGAGTGCCATTCAAAACCAACAGAATAATAATGGAACTATTTTTGAAACTCCGAACTATCAAATCAGAGGAAATATAAAGTCTCTTGATGACTCAGACGAGTTGGTGTTAGGATATTTTGTCGCCTCTGCTAAATCAATAAATCGGCGCTTTGTGAGCGAAACAGAAATTCCGGGTTTGGTCGGACCAATTAATTGCTCTCCAAATAAAGACGGGTGTTACCCAAATGCCTGCCAAGATTGTCGAGCCTGGCCAGCCTCACGTGTCAGACCCGATTTTTGGCCTAATTAAGCTTATCTAGCCCCTTTGACGGAGGCATTCATAAAGTACAATTGCAGAGGCCACCGAAACGTTTAAGGAATCTATTTCTCCATGTAATGGTATTTTAGCACTGGTGTTTGATGCATCGATTAGCTCTGGAGAAACACCATTTTCCTCCGAGCCCATAATGATTGCAGTAGGTATGTTATACTCAAGATCGAAGATCAATTGGTCGGATTTTTCAGTACAGGCAACCACCTGAAATCCACTATTCTTTAAATAAATTATTGCTTCTTTTAGACTGTCCTCTTTGCATACTGATAGGTAATTCAACGCACCAGCAGAAGTCTTTACCGCATCACTGTTGATCAAAGCTCCGCCTTTTGAGGGTATGACAACTGCATTTACTCCGGCGCATTCGGCAGTTCGGCAAATTGCCCCAAAGTTCCTCACATCCGTTATCCGGTCAAGAATCAAAATCAAAGGCGTTTTCCCGTTTTCATAGCTTCCGGCTACAATATTATGAAGAGGCACATAAGTAATGGGAGAAACAAAGGCGATCACACCCTGATGATTTTTTCTGGATAGCCTATTCAGCTTTTCGATCGGTACTTTGGATACACTCAGGTGATTGTCCCTTACCAGATCATATAATTCTTGAATAAGTTCATTTTTGAGCCCTTTTTGGAGAAATATTTTTTCAATTTGCTTACCTGACTTGATCGTCTCAATAACCGCTCGTGTGCCGAAGATCATATCGTCATTGTCGCGATCAGGCTGGGGTTTGCGGTTATACTTTACATATTTGCTTTTCTCCATTTAGCAATCTCATTAAACCACACCTTAGAAAGGTCTTTGTCACGTACTAAGACGTAGTGGTGTTGCACGAACAAGTTAGGAACTTTGGCGAAGGTAAAGTTTTGTTTCTTGCCCTGTATTACGTACGACCAAATTTCTTCCTCGTCAGTTCTTTTCACTCCTCGTGGATTACCAAAAATTGTCACAATCATACCTCTATCAGTCCTCCAACCTTCTTTATAACTTGAAAACAGTTCATTCGCCATGGTAATATGACTGAAGTATCTTTTGATAACAGCCCTTGCCCTATCCTGCGATGGAATTATACCAACCCAAAATCTGTCAAAGGCTTTCTTCACATCTGCTGAATTTTGAATCTTCTGGTACTCGGAGTTCTTGCATAAATAAATCATCGCCTTGCCTAGATCGTCAACCCTACGGAGCTTTGGATAGTACGACGATACTGTGAGCACAGAACATCCGGAATTACTTGTACTATCGGTTTGCAGATACGTTAAAACCCTTTCCCTCTCCGCTGCAAAAGAATCCGCATGGAATGTGGTATCAATAGTTATTACATTCGACCTGGAGTCTCCCGGAGCAGCCATCGGTGGTTTTGAAGTACTAAATTGATCCTTATACTGAAAGGCAAAAGCCTTTCTATCCAAATTGATTAAAGTACCTTCATTGAGATAGTTTTCGAAAAACGGCCAACCATTATTAGTCATTGGAACCAGTTGTGAACATGGGAATTTTACTCCACTATTCACTGGAATATCATAGTAGTAATAAGTACTATTTATTAAGAAACGTGCGTACATCACGTTATGACCCTCTGGGATTTCAAATTGATATTTAAGCAACATCAACCTCCTACTAGAATCCTGATCGATCAACCTTGCATTCAAAATGTCTTCATTCTTGGATTTGTAGTCGCTTTGAGCGGCCAACTTTATCTCAAATATGCTGTTTGCTTTGATTGGATTCTTTAGTGAAAGCTTGAAATAGAGGGTGTAGATGCCATTATTGCGTGTCATTTTGTGCTTGAGCCCTACAGCTGAATATGGATCGTAGAGGTAGTGAAAGTCCTGCTTAGTAAGGTCAGCAGCCGATAGACTCTTTGTCAAAATCAAAAAGAAAACTATACTGGCTATTCTACCTGTCCAATGAAAGGATTCTAACGCTTCAATTGCACGTAAGGTACGATTCGAATTTCTATTGAATGAGTTGAAAACTGAGGTCATATGAGACTGCAGAACTTGTATTGTGAGAAATATAAAAAAATTCAACGAATTTGCCTGCTAATATAGTTTTTAATGACGTTTGAAAGTGAGGGAAAAAGTTAATTTTGCTGACAATGGCTACATATACTACAGAGATAGCTTCTGACAACATAGTTTCAGACAACCCCATTCATCAACGATTGCTTAAGGCCTACTATGAAGCCATGCCCTTCATAATTGGTGATGTCCTCGAACCAGGCTGTGGAGAAGGCAGAGGAATAAAGCTACTTTCCCCTATAGCTAAATCATACCTGGCGCTGGATAAAATATCAGAGGTAATAGATTCACTTAAAGTAAATTTTCCTGATGTAGATTTTAGGCAGATGAGTTTTCCACCTTTTAATGGGCTGGAAGACAACTCTTTTGATGTGGTGATTAGCTTTCAGGTGATCGAACATGTTCAACAGGATAAAAAATTTCTACAGGAAATTCATCGTGTCTTGAAACCAGGCGGAAAAGTCATTATTACTACCCCAAACATCAAAATGACATTGACAAGGAACCCATGGCACGTTCGTGAGTATACCAACGCACAATTGACGGATCTGGCTAGCTCAGTTTTTGAGCATGTCGAGATGAAAGGCATAGCCGGAAATGAAAAGGTGATGGAGTATTATGAAGAAAATAAAAAGTCAGTTGGAAAAATTACCAGATTTGATATTCTCAACTTGCAGTACAGATTGCCAGCACCCCTTCTCAGAATTCCTTATGATATTCTAAACAGGCTCAATCGCAAGAATCTTCAAGACAGTAACAATTCTTTGGTAGCCAACATATCTCATAAAGATTATTTTCTAAATGAAGAGTCTGAAACTAATCTTGATCTATTTTGCATTATGACAAAATAACTACCGTTATTACTTTTATTCTGGCTTACACTTTTTCCATTGCATGAGATTTTGGTTACTTGCTTTATTGGCTATCACTAATTTTCTGATAATAAATGAATCCTACGCTCAAAAAGCCTCGAAAGGGAAGCAGTCTCGCTATGACAGTGTACGTGTTAAGGCAGGTCATTTTTTCGTAATTGAAAAAGACGCCTATTATGCCGCAAACGATACTGTTTTCGTGTTACCCGACACACTCAATTATTACCAAAAGAAGCACCACCTCAACCAAAGCAATAAATTCTACAACTCCCTAGTCGAAAAACTCTCTAACAAAAAATATTCAAACCTACTTTATAAACTTATTTTTGAAAAGGAAGAGGAGAGACAGGCGAAACAAAAAGCTGAAGAAGCCACAAGTTTTGAAAAAAGCAGACTGAGGTACAATCAGTACAATGGTCATCAAATTGGCAGCATAAACCTGAAAAAACTAAAGGTATTTGGAACCAATGTAGATGATACTACCAAGTTGGAAACCAGCCTTATTACACGCACGATAAACAAATTGCACTTTGATACCAGAGACAAAATAATCCAACACAACTTATTGGTTGAAAATGGAAGTAAAATCAATGCAATAGAATTGGCAGATAACGAAAGGCTCATTCGTCAGCTTGACTACATAAAGGATGCAAGAATATATGTAAGGGAGCCTCAAGGTTCTGATGCCGCAAACTTGTATGTCGTGACCAGAGACGTCTTTCCGTTGAAGTTTGACTACACAACCGATGATGAAACAAATAACTCAAGCATTGGTATCAGTAATATCAATCTATTTGGTACAGGTCACGAACTGGAAAATAACTTGGTTATCAATGATCCGGGGGAAAGTACTTTCGGGTATGACGGTTACTATCGTGTTAGAAATATTCAAGGAACATTTATCACAGGAGAATTAAATTACGTCTCTACCTTTCGATCTAAGGGTATTGGAGTAAAGGCTTTTCGACCCTTTTATACACCGGATGTGTTGCATGCCGGAGGAGTAGAAATTAGCCATAAGGAACATAACCAATTACGAGCATATGACAATGTATCAGATTCCATAATTACTATTCATCATAGAGAAAACTTGCAGGATGTCTGGTTCGCCAGATCGTTCAAGGCCATCCACCTTCCTGCCATTCTAAAACAGCGGGAGCGCCTAAGGTTTATTGTTTCTGGAAGAATAACCAAGCGTTTTTTTCATGACAGGCCGGAAGTCAGGACTGACATGAATGAAGCTTTTCACCGAAGAACAAATATTCTCTTTAGTGCCGGGTTGAGTTCAAGGGGATACTACAAAGACAGGTTGATCAGGAATTTTGGTAGAACAGAAGATATACCAGTTGGAACGTCCATTCAGCTGACCTCTGGAATGCAGTTTGGTGAATTTTTCAATCGCAACTATTTGGGCTTAGAGTTTTCCGAAGGTGACGTCATTCAAAAATTTGGGTATTTAAAAGGAAAGTTCAGGTTGGGAGGTTTTTTCAGAAAAGGAAATTTGGAACAAGGCGTATTTAATCTGGGTACAGAGTATTTTTCAAAACTCTATAATTTCAACTTATACAGGCTCAGGCAATTTGTGACAATAGATTACATAAAAGGCATCAGACGTAAGTCACAGGATTTCATCAACATAAACGACACAAACGGCATCACAGGTCTATACAATTTTTATCTTACAGGAACGGAAAGATTCTTTGTAAAGACGGAATCAGTACTTTTCACTCCATTCTTTCTTGGTGGATTTAGAACGGCCTTTTTAGGTTTTTTCGATCTGGCCGTGATTAACTCTGACAGAGCTGGCGATGTTTACTACGGAGCTGGTTTCGGGTTACGCCTGAAAAATGATAACCTGGCCTTCAATACTATACAATTACGACTAGGTTTTTATCCATCACTTCCTTTCGAACCAGCTTCTACGGGTTTCAGCTTTTCCACAGTAGGAAATTTAGGTTTGCGAGACTTTGATATTTCAAGACCTAAAATTGTGAGGTTTAGATAAAATGGCAGCTTCAAGGGCGTCCCCTAAAAACTGCTCAATAAACTAAATACTTAGTTGAATGTATTAAATTTTTTTACTTTTTTCCGTATCCAACAACCACCATTTCTTCCATTTTTTTAGTTTCAGACACTTCTTTGGCTTCTGATTTATAGGACTTCAGCTTAGTGCCCGAATTTCCCAATTTGAAAGTAATTGGAAGTATCATTCTTACTTTTACTGGTTCTCCTTTCATCTTTCCAGCATTCCAGGGTTTTGCTTCTTTCATCACTCGCTCTGCCTCCGCATCGCACCCTGCACCTATTCCTTTTCTGGTTGTTACTTCTGTAATGTTTCCATTTTCATCAATAACGAACTCCAAAAATACTCTGCCTTCAATACCTAACTTCCTTGCCTTGGCCGGATATTTCATATTCTGACCTATATACTTATAGAATTCACCCATGCCTCCTATTGGATTTGGCTGATCATCTACAATATCATAGACTTCACTTCCGCTAGCATTCATATCTTTAGTCATTTCGGCCATCTTATAGAATTCTTCAGTGGGTGAAAGAATTAAACCTAGCTTTTTCCTTTCTTCTATTGCAAAAACGCCCCTTACTGTTTTGGGATCTATACCAGCAATCTCATTAAAATTTATCCTCTTATTTCCATCTTTTGGTACATCAATTTCAGTATAAATAAAATTTACGTCCGGATACTGTTCCTTCAATTTAGCCATCATATCTTGCCCTGCTTCAGGTATTTCCAATGTCATTGTCGCCGAGTCCGCTACTTCGAGCATCTCTTCGGTGCAAGCCATAATTGTGACGACCAGGAACACTGAAGCAAGAGCTACTCCTGCTTTCAGTTTGTTCGGTTTTCTTCTTTTTTCATTCATCATATTTATTCTTTTTAAGGTTTGAATTCTTGCGAAATAATTACCGACAAACTGGATGTGTCCAACTGTCATTTTGATCAGCAATTGCTGATAATCAGACTTGTCATATTGTTTTAGAATCTCTTCATCCACTATGAACTCATGATTGTCAGTTTGCGATTTTCTGAAAAACCAAATTACCGGGTTAATCCAGAATATTGCTGTCATCAGTTCCAGTAGCACTACATCCAGGCTATGCCACTGCCTGATGTGTACTCTTTCATGTGCAATGATTTGTGATTTTTCCG
Organism: Cyclobacteriaceae bacterium; assembly: GCA_049115735.1. Classification (GTDB taxonomy): domain Bacteria; phylum Bacteroidota; class Bacteroidia; order Cytophagales; family Cyclobacteriaceae; genus CAXBNB01. The sequence continues at coordinate 92,022 of JAGDZP010000005.1, forward strand.
CTTCATCTATTTCCCCTGTATTGCCGATAATCAAAAACTGGAAAAAGGAGAAAGAAGGAAGCGGTTCCACCGTTTCGATCAATAAGTTGTCGTCTACTCTTTTAATTTTTTCTCGTCGTACAATGTTCCAAATTGAGAAGACTTGAAATAAGAATCTTCCAGTAAATAGCAAAAAGAAAAAACCATAGCATGCCAATACATAAAATGTCCAATTTATGCTTGTGGATTGCGATTCTTCGATTAGTGGACTACCTACTATTAGCTCAGGAAGTACAATTGTCCCAAGTCCGTTTGCACTGAGGCTTTCGGATATCGCTATTTGCCCAAAATTCAATGAAAGCAAGGGAGTAATTATCGCGCAGACTATTGCCGTAAGAATGAAGACCCTACGAAACTGAAAATTCTCCTGCTTACTAAGCAGCAAATAATAAATCAGCCCAAACGCCAACAAAACGATATTGGCCTCAATAAAATAGTTTAATACCTCAATCATTTTCATCTTTTATATTTTTTTTTACCGACGACATCAACTCATCCAATTCATTGATATCCATGTCATTTTCTTTGGCGAAAAAAGAAACCATATTCTGAAAGGAGCCTCCGAAATAGCCTCCGATGAAATTGGACAAGAAAAATTTACTGTATTTGTCTTTAGTGACTGTTGGGTGGTACTGATGCGTTTTCCCAAATGCCTCATAGTTTACAAAGCCCTTTTTCACCAATATCCTCACAATGGTAGAGACTGTGTTATATGCCGGTTTTGGCTCGGGCATTTGCTCTATTATGTCGTGTACAAATCCTTTTTCGATCTTCCAAAGGATTTTCATTACCTGCTCTTCCGCTTTAGTAAGCTCTTTCATAATAATTTATTTGGTCTAATGTTTTGAGTATACGAATATAAAACTAAGTTCTTAGTTATGCAACTAAACAACTAAATATTTAGTTGTTATGGCTAGCTGGAGAAGTTATATCTGCCAACCTCTTAATTAAAACCTGCTCTTCAATTTCATTACACGCTCATAAGAGGTTACAATGCGTTCCCTCGAAACTTCCCCTGATTCTACCAGTTTCATGATGATATCGTGAATTTGTCCGGCACTTCGAATGTCGTTATCCGGCACATTATTTGCAAACATGAGCATGTCCACACCTGCATCAATCGCCATTTTTATGGACTGCTCAAATCCATATTCTTTACTAATGGCGTGCATCTGCATATCATCTGAAAATACTACTCCGTCAAATCCGAGCATAGCTCTAAGAATGTCATTGATTATAGTTGGAGATAGCGTTGCAGGGAGTTTGTTTTCATCCAGATGGCCGTTGATAATATGTGCTGTCATAATACCATCCACCAATCCTGAGTCAATTAAGTATTTGTAAGGCATCAGCTCCTTAAATTGCCAGTAGTCCGTGACGTCCGCTATACCCAGGTGGGTGTCGCTGTGGGAACTACCATGCCCAGGAAAGTGCTTCAAAATTGTGAGCACCCCATGCTCATCATGTGTTTTCACCACCTGTCCCGCGTGTTTGCTCACTTGTAGCTCATCTGCGGAAAAACTCCTGCCCACATTCCCAATAACAGGGTTTTTTGGGTTGACATTCACGTCCACATTAGGAGCCAGGTTCATGTTGATTCCTAATTCTGCTAACAATGTTGCAGTTTTTCCAGCATAGAATGCAGTAGTATCCAGATTATCCACCTCGCCTAAATACTGCGCCTGTGCCGTTTTCGGAAATCCATATTTGGGTTTCAAGCGATTTACTCTTCCGCCTTCCTCGTCGATGGTAATGAGCAATGGAATAGAACTGTTCTCCTGTAGAACTTCTATCGTTCGGATAAGTTGTTTTTTTGGACTGTTCCTATTTACATTCTTCTCAAACAGAACAACTCCTCCTACAAGCCCATTTCTTAGCTCTTCAAGAATTGGTTGATCTTCAGTGATGTAAGAGAAATCCCCAATGCCAGTGATTATCATCTGGCCAATCATAACTTCCAGAGAAACTGAGTCAACATCAGTCGAATCTTTGAGGGCCTCTGCGGTTTGGGAGAAAGAAGGATTTGTCGTTATGGTAAAAAAACCTAAAGCGAGCACGATGATTTTGTTCATATCCTGGAATTAAATCTAAATCTGTTGTTCTTTTCTTATAACAGTGCAAACTTATCAAAAACCTGACCGTTTTAGATTCATTGGATTTATTCCAATTTGTAACTGTAAATATTCCAGTTATTCTAATTTTGCAGATCAAAATGATGGCATTGCGATTTGCGGGTTTGCGCAGATCAAAGTAGATTTAACAATATGCTTATACAGCCCGGGGAGCTTCTTTCGAATATAAACTGTCCTGACGACCTGAAAAAACTGGATCAAACACAATTGGTTCAACTTTCCCAAGAACTTCGTCAATATATTATTGATACTGTATCTATCTACGGTGGTCATTTTGGAGCCAGCCTGGGAGTTACTGAATTAACAATTGCACTACATTATGTTTTTAATACTCCAAATGATCAATTGATCTGGGATGTAGGCCATCAAGCATATGGACACAAAATTTTGACAGGCAGAAGAGATGACTTTCACACCAACAGGGTGTACAAAGGGATGTCGGGTTTTCCAAAAATGAAGGAAAGTGAATATGATGCATTTGGCGTTGGACATTCCTCCACTTCTATCTCTGCCGCCTTGGGCATGGCAGAGGCCTCCAAGTACAAGGGAGAAGATGATAAGCACCACATTGCAGTGATTGGTGATGGAGCGATGACGGCAGGTATGGCCTTTGAGGCCATGAACCATGCAGGTGTATCCAATTCTAATTTACTGATAGTACTCAATGACAATTGCATGGCCATAGATCCGAATGTTGGAGCACTTAAGGACTATCTGACGGACATTACAACTTCCAAGACTTACAACAAGTTCAGAAATGAGGTTTGGAATGTATTAGGAAAGATCAGCAAGTTCGGACCAAATGCTCAGGAGATAGTTGCCAATTTCGAGAATAGTGTCAAATCATTTTTACTCAAACAAAGCAATCTATTTGAATCACTGAACCTTCGGTACTTTGGGCCTATTGACGGTCATGATGTGAACCACCTGGTGAGCGTGATGAAAGACCTTAAAGACATTAAGGGGCCCAAAATTCTTCACTGTGTTACTGTGAAGGGTAAGGGATATGCTGAAGCTGAAAAAGATCAAACTAAATGGCATGCGCCTGGCACTTTTGACAAAGTGACGGGCAAAGTGCATAAGAATATATTTGACACACCACAGGCACCAAAATACCAGGAAGTGTTTGGTCACACTTTGGTAGAACTGGCTGAAAAAAATGAGAAGATAATGGGCATCACGCCCGCCATGCCTTCCGGTTCTTCTATGAATATCATGATGAACGCAATGCCGAATCGAGCATTTGATGTGGGCATTGCCGAGCAACACGCCGTTACATTTTCCGCGGGCCTGGCAACACAAGGCATGGTGCCGTTCTGTAATATTTACAGCACTTTCATGCAACGTGCTTACGATCAGGTGATTCATGATGTGTGTATTCAAAACCTTCATGTAGTATTTTGTCTCGACCGGGCTGGTTTTGCTGGTGCCGACGGACCCACGCACCATGGCAACTATGACATTGCCTATATGAGATGCCTTCCTAATATGGTGGTTGCGGCTCCAATGAATGAAAGGGCGCTTCGCAATATGATGTACACCGCCCAACTCCCTAGAGAGGGAGCTTTCACCATACGATACCCGAGGGGCCAGGGGGTATTGCCGGAATGGAAGACCCCAATGGAAGAAATAAAAGTAGGTTCCGGACGAATTGTAAAAGAAGGTACAGATCTGGCTATCCTTTCTTTAGGACATATTGGAAACTATGTCATTGAGGCGTGTGACCTTCTCGAAGATGACCAGATTGATGCTGCACATTTTGATATGCGATTTGCTAAACCACTTGATGAGCAGCTACTACACAAAATATTCAAGTCGTTCAAACACATCATAACCATCGAAGATGGATGTCTACAGGGAGGTTTCGGGAGTGCAATCCTGGAGTTTATGGCTGACCATGGATACACTTCAAGGGTGGTGCGCCTGGGCATACCAGATGAAATTGTGGAACACGGCACTCAACTACAATTGCATGCTGAATGTGGGCTTGATCCAAAGGGGATAGTGAAGACTGCACGAAAGCTATTGGATTCAGTTCCGGCTTAATCAGCATGCATTTCAACCGTTCTGGTTCAGGAAATACAATTCTACTTATTCATGGTTTTTGTGAGACTTCTGAGGTTTGGTCAGAGGTGGAAAAGGAGTTGAGTCTAAACTATGATGTCATTTCTATTGACCTTCCTGGTTGTGGAAAGAGTCAGACTGTTGAAATTCCCTCGTCTATGGAAATCCTGGCTGACCAAATCAACGGATTTCTTGATAGACAAAACATTGCTAAATGTTTTGTGATTGGGCATTCCCTAGGCGGGTATGTCACGTTGGCATTAGCCAGGTTGTATCCACAAAAGCTTACCGGTTTTGGACTATTTCACTCAACCACGTTTGCGGATAGCGAAGAAAAAAAGCATACTCGACTCAAGGGAATAGAACATGTGAAAACACATGGAATCGAAAAGTTTGCCCAAGGGTTTGTACCTAATTTGTTTTATTCTGAAAACCATGTCAGGCTTAAATCCGATATAATTTACCTGAGGAAAATGGCCTCAAAAACACTATTGAAGACTTTTACGGCCTACAGTCTTGCGATGAAAGACCGAAGAGATTCGAATGATATTTTTGATGCTTTCAAAAAACCCATTTTCATCATAGCGGGAGAGCAAGACAATGCTGTTCCCCTTTCACCATCGCAGGCGATGATTTCGAAAATCAAAAATGGTGATACCATCGTTTTACCAAATACTGGCCATCTAGGATTTATTGAAAGCAAAAGGGAGAGTCTCTTGTTTATCAAAAGTTTCTTTAACCGTTTCTCAATTTGATTGAAGCCACACCTGTCTCTTTTGCGTAAGAATAATTTCTCATGTAACTTAAGCCAACAACCTTTTCATTTCTATGATCAAACTTCTGAGAACTTCACTTTATCGTTCGGGACTTTTTTTCGGCCTTATCATTTTACTAGGTGCCTGCACCAGCAGTAACAAAAAAAAGCAAAAGAAGGATATACAGGATGCAGTAGAAGAAGTTGTTGATCTGGATCTGGACCAAATTCTTGAGAGAGGTTACATCACAGCCATAGTGGACAATAGTTCTACAGGTCTATTCCTCTACAAGGGTCGCCCAATGGGGTATGAGTATGAACTTTTGTCAATTTTTGCCGATTCAATAGGCATTGAGCTGAAGTTGGAGATCACTCCTAGTCTTGAGAAGGCATTTCAAAAACTTAATAGTGGTGAGGGTGATATTTTGGCACATAACCTTACTGTGACAAAAGAGCGTCAAGAGCGTATTGGCTTTACCAATTATCACAACATTGTGCGACAGGTATTGGTACAAAGAAAGCCTGACAATTGGAGAAAAATGAAACTCCATGAGATAGAGCAAACAATGCTTCGCACTCCTATTGAGCTTATCGGAAAAGAAATTCATGTAAGAAGCAGCTCAGCCTATACTTCCCGATTGAGAAATCTTTCTGATGAAATTGGTGGAGACATAATAATCATAGAAGAAGCAGAGGATATCGAAACCGAGAAGATTATTCAAAAAGTTGCTGAGAGAGAAATTGACTACACAGTAGTTGATGAGAATATAGCGTTAGTGAATGCCCGCTACTATCCAAATCTTGATATAAAAACACCAGTAAGCCTACCACAGCAGATAGCGTGGGGGGTAAGAAAGAATTCAGATTCTCTTTTAACAGTACTCAACGATTGGATATTTGAGATGAAGAAAACACCGGAATATTATACCATCTACAATAAATACTTTAAAAACACCAGAAGAAGTAAATCAAGAGTTGAAAGCGATTTTTTCTCAGCCGGAGAGGAATATATTTCTCCGTATGACAGTCTAATTAAATTAGTGGCACAAGATGTAGGATGGGACTGGATGTTGTTGGCAGCACAAATATCCAAGGAGTCTAAGTTTGATCCGAAGGCAGAGTCCTGGGCTGGTGCTGTTGGCTTAATGCAAATTTTGCCAAAAAATGGTGAAGAATATGGTGTTAAAGACCTCACTGATCCAACACAAAATTTGACGGCAGGTAAAAAACACCTACAGTGGCTAGAGGGCATTTGGCAATCAGCCATACTTGATAGCCTGGAAAGAAAGAAATTCATTCTCGCTTCATACAATGTGGGGCAGGGACATGTTCAGGATGCTGTGCGCCTGGCCAAAAAATTTGGATTAGACACGGCGGTATGGGAAAACAATGTGGAAAAGGCGCTGCTGCTAAAATCGAGTGCTAAGTATTATAAAGATGATGTTGTGAAGTTTGGGTATTGCAGATGTACGGAACCAATTGATTATGTAGAGGACATCATGAAATTGTACAGCGAGTACAAACAGATCGTTGATGTAAATTAGGTCGATGTGAAATTCTTAGTGCTACCGCCTACTTTTTTAGTTGAAATGTTATAATAAAGGCATTAATTAGATAATTTTATACCCAACACGACAATACTTACTATGAGCAATCAGATCGACCTTCTTTTCGAAGAATATAGAAAATCAAGAAAGACCAACTTGGATCGAGAACAATTTACCTACTTGACCAAGTTGTACCCGGCACTTCTGATATGTATGAGTGATGGTGTGTTGGATGAAGAAGAGTGGGAAGGTATTGTGATGGCAACTAAAGGCTTGGCCGAGGAGTTTGTGAGAACCCCTGAAGACGACAAAGAACAGATAGCAATGTCCTTCAGAACGGAGTTCAGATATTTGATTGACAACATTGAAAAGTGGCAAAAAAAGTTCTTGAATGCCCTCACTGATAGCATCAAAGACAACCAATCCGACAAAGAGTTTGTCTTGGAGTGTATGTATCTGTTTGCCAATGCTGCTGATGGTATTTCAGATGAAGAGCGTGATAAAATAGATGTCCTAGCCGCCAGGCTAAACCTGGAAGACTAAGCTTTTTCACAGACAATAAGCATTGGCTTATTGTTCAACAAGGTGGTTGCAAATATGTACTGGTCTCCCCCATCTTTTAATCCAGTTTTTTTCCTAATCTGTTGAACGCTCAAGGGGAAATTCCTTGTGGCAATGTTGGCTTTCCCTTCAGGGATAAGTTTCTCTAGTTCCGATTTTTTTAACGGAATGATGGTGCTGATCAAAAAAGCCCTCCCAGGAAAATTTTCGACCATCTTGTCTGCAGTATACAAATGACTATTTGAATGAAGCTTCGGTATTTGATACTTTGAGCCTAGCACTTTAAAGGCACATGCCTTCATAATGGATGCATTGGGTTCATACAAGTACTTTTTTGGCATTGACAGGTCGGCATCAGAACCCTGCTCTTCGTCAAACCAATAGCTAAACTCCTGCCGGTTATCATTAGAAAAGTTAATGGTAGAAACTTTGATAGGCCCTTCATTGTTGGACAACACAACCAGCAATTCCTTACAGTCATTGTTCACTGACACTACATGTATTTCCTGTACATACTTGAGACTCCTCAAAAGTTCAGAAATATCGAGTAATGGAGAAAACTTGATCAATACATTTTTCGACTTACGCAGCAACGTTTCTTGCATCTCCACAATATCTGGAGAACAATCGCTGATGCGAAATACTTTTTTGTTGCTTTCGTCCCGCCTAGCAGGATCAATAAATATCCAATCAAAGAGAATATTGGACTGAGAAATAAAGTCTTCAGCAAACCCATGCTTAACTTGAATATTTGCTTTTAGTTGATTGAAGTTGTATTGAGCCAATTGACACAAATCTTCATTGCACTCTAGGAAGGTTGTACTTGAGAATTTTTTCGAAAGATAATAAGTGTCAATACCTGTGCCTCCGGTAAGGTCGACCAGTGTGTCACCATTCGCCAATTCTGCCTTATATCTGGCAGTAATTTCTGAGGAACACTGTTCGATGGGAACTCCATGAGAAAACAAAACTCCCTGAACGGAATACCATTCAGGGAGTTTCTTTTTTGCTTTTTTTCTCGATTCAATCTGCGCTGCTACTAGCTGCACAGGGATGTTTGGATGTTTTGATTGTGATAAAACCAGTCGAGTAGTATCATCAGTTTCATGCTGATGAACAAATTCAACTACTTCCGGCCTGGACATTTCCTCAATCAATACACCAAATTATGCTCTGCAATGTATTCTGCAATTTGAACTGCATTTGTCGCTGCACCTTTTCTCAAGTTGTCAGCCACAATCCACATATTCAGTGACTTAGGGTTTGACTCATCGACCCTCAATCGACCAACAAATACCTCATCTTTATTATGCGCATTCAGCGGCATAGGATAAACACTGTTTGCCGGGTCATCTTCAATAATGATTCCGGTGGTAGATGCTAGTATGCCTTTCACCTCATCCAGATCAAAATCCTTTTCGAATTCCACGTTCACGGATTCAGAATGACCACCCATCACAGGTAATCTCACACAAGTAGCTGTGACTTGGATGCTATCGTCTTCCAAAATCTTCTTAGTCTCGTTGATCATTTTCATTTCCTCTTTGGTGTATCCATTCTCCTGGAATACATCAATATGAGGCAAGACATTCATATCAATAGAGTGCGGATAAACCTTTTCACAATCCTCTCCTTTTCTCTCAGCATACAATTGATCAACCGCTGCTTTTCCCGTACCGGTTACAGATTGGTAAGTAGAGACAACAACCCTTTTGATAGTATATCTTTCGTGTAGAGGTCCAAGTGCCAACACCATCTGAATGGTAGAGCAATTTGGATTGGCTATAATTCTATCTTCAGCCTCTATGGATTTGGCATTGATCTCCGGCACTACCAATTTCTTGGTAGGATCCATTCTCCAGGCCGAAGAATTGTCAATTACGATCGACCCAACTTCAGCAAATTTTGGAGCCCACTCCAATGAAGTACTTCCTCCGGCAGAGAAAATAGCTACATCTGGCTGAGCTGCTAATGCATCCTCTAGACCAATGACTGTGAAGTCCTTACCCTTATAAGAAATCTTCTTACCAACTGATCGCTGAGAAGCCACCAACAAAAGTTGGTCATATTCAAAATTTCTTTCTTCGAGTACTTTTAGGATTTCAGAGCCTACCAGCCCAGTCGATCCTACGATTGCTAATTTCACTGTTTTTTTGTTTAATGATAAAACTTAATTTCCGTTTTGGAAGTGCAAAATTACTATATTTAGAAGCACAGCGTAACAATGGCCTGTGTATATTCAAACAAATTATCTGAGTGAAATTCAGTTTTGTGAAATACTTGATCAGAATCATACTTTCGGTTATATTATTAACAACGAACCTTGCTGTTGTTAATGCCCAATTATCTGATGACTTTTCCGATGGAGATTTTACAAATAATCCGACATGGTCTGGTATAAACTCCTTTGGCACAACTGATCCATTTGAAATAGCTGAAGCCGATAATCAACTTAAGAGTCAAGCTTTGACCGGCGGTTCGAGCACACGCATTTCTTATTTGAGCACTCAACTAACATCAACACTAAATCTGGGAAGCGAGGACATGGAATGGTCCTTTAGACTAAAGAATGATTTCACTTTCTCTGGAACTTCTTCATTAGGTAGCACCAATCATTCTAGAGTATACTTGGTAAGTGATGCAGCTGACCTGTCAGGAGATATTAACGGTTACTACATTCAACTGAGGGATATTTCCAATGGTGACGAAGAAATAAGGTTGTATCGGCAAACAGGTGGTGCAAGCTCTCAAATATCACTGGATGGATCATTACAAGCTATTACATCAGAGGCGTTCGTTTCGGTTCGGGTAACACGTTCCAGTAGTGGCCTTTGGGAAGTCTTCGTCAACGATTCACCACAGGGATCCGCGACAGACGCAACTCATTTAACCTCCGACTATTTTGGAGTTCAAATTCGCTATACAGCCAATTCCCGAAGTGGATTGTTTTATTTTGATGATTTTTCAGTATCAACAGCTGCTACCCCATTGGTAGCCACTGAAGTATCCGTTAATAGCAATACATCAATTACCCTTTCTTTTAATCAAGAAGTGGATGAGGCAAGTGCTGAAAACAGTTTTAATTACACAATTGACAATGGCATTACTGTGAGTGCCGCAACCAAGAGTTCTGAAAACAATAATGAAGTCCTAATACAAACCTCTGAATTAGCCACAGGTAATTATGACCTCACTATAGCTAATGTTGCTGATGCGGCAACAGTAACTCCAATGGCGAATTCCGTGACGCTGAATTTCGACTACTTACAAGTGGAGCTAGACGATTTGATCACTGTTTCTGATACCGAATTGCAATTGACCTTCAATGATAATCTGGATCAGGCTTCTGCTGAAATGCTGGCCAATTATTCTGTCGATAATTCTATCGGTCAACCTAACTCAGCTACTATAAATACTTCCAATGCAAAAGCTGTGAACATCACTTTTGATGGCCCTTTTCAGGCTTTAACAAATTATACCTTAGAATATGGCAAAATAAGAAATAGCGGCATGAATAGCGAGATAGAGGCTGGTTCAACTACAAATTTCACCTATGTCATTCCGCTGACCATTGAAAACATCGAAGTTCTATCTAAAAATGAATTAGAGGTGACATTCAATTTGGAGTTGGATGAAGTCAGTGCAGAGAACCCCCCAAACTACAACATCGATAATGACATTGGTACTCCAGCTAGCGCAGTGCTGGACAATGACGATTCGAAAATTGTTACGCTCACACTCGGCACTGACCTCAGTCAGGATAGTTACACCATCACATTGAATGATATTGAGGATGCAGCGAACAATGCAATCTCGCCAGGCACTACAGCAAATTTTGACTATCTACCGCTGGTTATCTCGGAAGTAGAAGTTCTGGGAGCAACAGAAATTGAAATCACCTTTAACCAGACGTTAGATCAAGCTTCTGCCCAAACGATTGAAAATTACGATTTGGATTTTGAGATAGAAACCATCACTTCAGCGGTACAGTCTCCTGACAATTCGGCTGTTGTGACATTGACCCTTGGCACAGCAATGGTGAATAATACCTATCAGCTCACCATCAACAATGTGCAAAACCTATCCGGCAATGCAACAGCCGAAAATTTAACTGCATCGGTAGAATTTGTTACTCCAACGGACTTTAGAAGTATTGTGATCAATGAAATATTTGCGGATCCAACGCCAACAGTAGGTCTGCCAGATTCAGAGTTTATTGAATTTACTAACTTGTCAGATAAGTCGATTGATCTTGGAGGTTTCGACCTGACGGGAGGAAGTATTGGTGAATTGGTTCTCGGCCCAAATGAATATGTAATTCTTGCTCCCTCAAGTAATACTGCTGATTTCGAATCTTTTGGAGATGTCATTGGGGTCAGTTCCTGGAATACCCTATCCAACGGTGGTGAGCAAATTCTCCTCAAAGACAATCTAGGAAACCTTGTGGATAGTCTGACTTATGATTCCGACTGGCACGACGATAGCAAAACAGACGGGGGATATTCTCTCGAGCAAATCAATCCTGAAATAGTTTGCAACTACTATGGCAACTGGACTTCATCGCTATATTCCCAGGGAGGAACACCGGGAAGTGAGAATTCCGTTTTTGACAATACTTCAGACGAGGGTTCACCTAATCTTCTCTTAGTAGAAGTCATAGAACCGACGAAAATCAGGTTAGTTTTTGACGAACCCATGGATATCACTTCATTGGATGCGGCGGAATACACTGTCACTACTGGTACAGCGACACTGGTTATAGATGTGATTGAAGCATCCATTTTTTCTGTTCTGCTAACGCTGGAAGAAGCCTTAGTTTCCGGCAACACCTACGACATAGCCGTTACTAACGCCACAGATTGCGAGCGAAATCTAATCTCCATCAATACTGCGTCCATAGATTACGATATTGATGCTCCAGTCTTGGAGCAAATAATTATCCGGTCTTTAAATGAAATAGAGTTGGTCTTTGATAAACCATTAGATGAGTCTATTGCTGAAAAGGAGGAAAACTATCTGGCAGGAAATGGTCTGGAAAATCCCGCTTCCGCAATACTGGATGAGTCAACGCAAAAAAATGTGACTTTATCTTTTGAGTCGGACTTTTCCCCGCTTCAGGAGAATACCCTTGACATCAGCAACCTGGAAGACCTGAAAGATAATGCACTTGTCGCACCAATAGAAACTAGCTTCGCTTACGACCAGAGCATTGACAGTGTAGTGGTAAAATCAGCGAATCAAATAGACATTTTTTATAATAGAACAGTGGATGAAACAACGGCTTCTAAGGCTAGCAACTACTCGGTAGACCAGGATGCTGGTAATCCAAAGCTGGTTTATGTAGATGAAATTAACAACCGGCTTTTCCATCTCATCTTTGAAAATGAACTGGACAACAATAAAGAGTTGACACTCTCGACTGTCGATATTCATGATAACGAAGGAAACTACCTGCCAACTCCTGAGTACTATTTCACCTACGATACCCGTGGGCCAAAAGTCACAGATGTAGTAGTCGTTAGCAATCATTCTTTGGCTGTGATGTTTGACGAAAAAGTTGAGCAATCTTCAGCTGAGTCAATTGAAAACTATGCTTATGATGAAGTGTATTCTGATTCCCGAACCTTGCAGCAAAATGATTCAACGGTATTGTTGGAATTTAGAGAGCCCTTCGACCGTGAAGTGGTTTACGAACTGTCAATTGATAACATAAAGGACTTGGTAGGAAATGAAATGTCGAGTAAAGCAACCAAGGAGTTTGTTTACGATGTTTTTCCTCCGGAGCTGGATAGTATTTTAGTCAAATCTCCCTCTGAGCTTATACTTATATTCAATGAAAGTTTGGATGAAGTAAGTGCAAATTCCATTACTAATTTTATCATTGGTGATGAGGTAACCAATCCCAACACGGCTAGTCTTAATGTTGAAAAAGGAAACGAACTATTGCTATCCTTTTCCTCTGATTTTTCAAGTGAATCGGATATCCCAATTACGATTTCAGGTTTAATGGACACGCGTGGAAACATTATTGAAAATCCCGTCGAATCAAGCTTTAATCTTACTGCCTTTTATATCAGCAACCTTGAAGCTATATCCAGCACAGAGATAGAAATACTCTACAATAAGAAACCGGATTTAAACCAGGCACTCAGCATAGCCAATTATCAAGTAGGAGATGAAACCATATCAAACATTGAACAGGTCACTGAAAAGGACAGTGGTTTTGTCATAACTCTGGAAGGAGAAATGGAGGATAATTCTACTCACTATCTGGAAGTGCCGGGGATAATAGATGAGTCCGGAAATGGGCTTGCGATAAGCAACTATGAATTTTCCTTTGACTCCAGATTTGATGGATTAAACCTTGAAGGAGAAAACACTATTGAGTTGGTTTTTGAAGTAGGAATATCCGAAACCTCTTTTTCTGATTTGACCTTTTTCACTCTTTCTCCTGACGACACTCATCCCATTGCAGCTATCCCTGATTCGAAGGACAACAAAATCGTGAAGCTTGTCTTTGAACAAAATATTCTATCAAATGTAGACTACATCTTATCATGGCCGCAGCTTAGCAATGAATTCGGAAATTTGATCCCCGCGTATTCCGTTGCATTTTCTAAAGACAGGATTGGTCCTGAATTGAAAGAAGTAACACCGACATCAGAGAATTCTGTTCAAGTAACATTTACGGAAGCTTTAAACCCCACAACAGCTGAAATCCTATTGAATTATGATCTGGCACCAGATATTGGAGAGATTGTCACGATAGACTATGAAGACAAAACTGTAGAAATCACCTTTGCGGATGATTTTTCAGATGGTACTACATACACGCTGACCGTCAAGAATGTTAAAGACCAAAGCGGAAATATAGTCAATACCTCGTCACTCAGTTTTGATTATGTTGCACCGTACATTCCTAAGGCGGGAGAATTACTCATCACAGAAATAATGGCCGATCCCAGTCCGGCTGCCGGACTACCTGAAGTGGAGTATTTGGAAATCTTCAACAACTCGGATCAAAACATTATCCTCAATAATATCATATTGGCAGACCGTACGAGTTATACCACTTTGTCATCAGATACATTGGCTGCACAATCGTACATGCTACTCACTTCAACCAGCAGCCTGAGTCTTTTCTCTAATGAAAATAAAAGTGGCGTTTCTGGTTTTCCTTCATTAGGAAATTCAGGAGACAGTCTCACCTTATCAATCTCTGATGGAACAATATTGGACAAAGTGGTATATGAAGACAACTGGTATCGTAGTGAAGTCAAAAGTGAAGGGGGTTACTCTTTGGAGCGTTTAACTATTTTAGAAAAGTGTCTACCTGAACTGAACTGGATAGCATCCGATAATGAATTTGGTGGTACCCCTGGTGAAGAAAATTCACTCTTTAATATTGAACCAGATGAGACAATGCCAGAGATTGTGGATATAGAACTTGTAAACACCAGCTCGATAAAAATTGTATTTAGTGAAGCCATAAACTCAGAGAGCTTGTTAAAAGAAAATTTCACTTTGTCAGGTGACCTTGAGGCCAATGAAATCATTTTATCTGGAAATGGCCTAACTGATATTACATTAAACCTTTTATCCTCAGCCCAGCCCGGAGAACTATATTCATTGAATATTTCTAATGTAAAGGATTGTGCCGGAAACCTTGTTGAACCCTTCGAATACAACTTCGGTACAGGCGAGACTCCTGGTTTCAACGAGCTGATAATTTCAGAAATAATGGCCGATTCCGAGCCTGAAGTAGGGCAACCTCAATCAGAATATATTGAACTGTACAACCCTTCAAATAAGAATATAGAGCTTTCAGGTCTGACGTTAGTTGATGAAACTGGTAGCGCAATTTTACCCAACTATATTCTAAGCCCTCAAAAATATTTATTACTTACGCCTTCTGGTAATGACAATTTATTTGGGCAAATTGATGTCCTTCCAATTTCAAACTGGCGTTCATTGAGTAACGGAGGAGAAACAATAACAATCTACTCTGGTACAGACCTGGTTTTTTCAATTTCTTATGACCAATCCTGGTATAAGGACAGCAGCAAAGAGAATGGAGGCTGGTCCCTGGAGATGATCAGCCTAAACAACCCATGTGGTGGCTACAACAATTGGACAGCCAGTACAGATGCGTCCGGAGGCACACCAGGAAAAGTGAATTCAGTTCAGACCACCAATCCGGATAATCTGGGCCCACAGCTCGTCACAGCCATAGCGCAAACATCTACATCAATAAAACTCGTTTTCGATGAGAAGTTGCATCCAAAACAATTCCAAAACAGCAGTTTCACCATCGACCCAAACCTAAGCATTGAGAGTTTCACAATTGATAGTCCCGAAAGTACTAGTGCCATTATTACCCTCTCAGAATCAATATCCTCACTAACCACTTATAGGATCACTGCTGCTAGTATAACCGATTGTATGGGCAATTTCATACGTGATGAAAGCACCAGTGCAGTTTTCGTCTTGCCGGAAAATGCTTCCGAAGGTGACATTATCATCAACGAAATTCTGTTCAACCCTAGAAGTGGAGGGGTGGATTTTGTTGAAGTATACAACAAGTCTCAAAAAGCGATTAACCTCAAAAGCTGGCAACTCGCTAACTACAACAGTTCAGGAAACATTGCAGGTAAAGTAATTACCTCCGATGATTTAATATTTGAATCAGGCCAATTCCTGGTTTTCACATCTGATCCCATCATACTTAAAGCCGATTACCCTTCTGGTGATGAGTCGACATTTGTTGAAGTTCAGTCCCTACCGAGTTTTCCTGATTCAGAGGGAAGTGTCATATTGTTGGATTCCTTGAGTGTGATGATTGACTCCTTTGATTACAGTGCCGATTACCACTTTAATTTGCTAGACGATGTTGATGGTATTTCATTGGAGCGCATCAGCTTTGACGGAAGCTCCAACGATCCTAACAATTGGAAGTCAGCGGCAAGCACTGCTGGATTTGCTACACCAGGGCTTATGAATTCTCAATATCTTTCAGATCAGGCGACTAGCGGCACCCTCACCATTGAGCCTAAAGTATTTGTTCCAGACAACACCGGAATGAATGACTTTACTACCATAAGATATGATTTAAACTCAATCGGAAATTTTGCTAACATCAACATCTACGATTCAGGTGGCAGACTTGTCAGAACCGTTGTTCAGGGAGGCTCGCTATCTTCCTCCGGATTTTTCACCTGGGATGGCACGGATAATTCCGGATCCCTTGCCCGGGCTGGTTATTACGCCATCTACTTCGAGGTTTATGATTCTGAAGGGAACAAGAATATTATGAAAGAGACCGTGGTGCTGGGAGTGAAGTTCTGATCTCCTCTATTTTCAGATTTCTACCTGATCCATTTTGGCAGTTAGAACTTTATTATACTAACCTTCTTTCAACTTCTTTTTGAGGGCTGCCGAAATAAATCCGGCAAGTTGCAATCCTTGTTCTAAAACAAGTACCTAAAAAAACCCCGATAAATCGGGGTTCATATTTTTAGCTAAGCTTAAATGTAATCGGCAAAATCATCCGAACCTTAACTGGTCGACCTCTTTGTTTACCAGGCTTCCATTTCGGAGCACTTTTAAGTACTCTTACTGCCTCTTCATCACATCCCGCTCCAATTCCTTTCACAGCCTTAATATCTGTAAGCGTACCATCCTTGTCCACTACGAACTGAACGAACACTCTACCTTCGATACCCATCCTTCTAGCTTGGTTTGGATACTTCATAGATTTTCCTACGAATTTGTAGAATGCGCCCATTCCACCCGGAGGTGCTGGCTGGTCCTCCACAATATCAAAAATCTCGTCGGCAACTTCTTCCTCAGGTGCCTCCTCGAATACGATATCTTCGATAACGGTTTCTTCAGTAATCTCTACATCCAAATCCACTTCAATTTCTTCTTCAATTTCTTCCTCATCAGGAATCTCGATGATTTGAGGCAATTGAATTTTTGGTGGAGGTGGAGGTGGTTGCTCGGTAGGAGGAATCTCCATAATATCTTCAAAATCGTCATCCAGCTGACCCAAATCTACTAAATCGCCATCGTCATAAGATCGCCATTCGAATGCAGTCAGCACTATGGCCAAACTTACAGCCAGACCAATGTTGAAAAACATTCCAGTCTTTTTGTCCAAGTCCGCCTTAGGGTGTTTCTTCGGCTCCATTTTTATCTGCTTTTATTATTTTATACTAGTTGAAACTTATAGCAACATCAAATATAGGGAAGTATGCATTAAATCGTATCCTAAGAACGAAAATTAATGTTTGAAATTACAAAAAGTCCGATCCCTGTACCCAACATATTTGCAATAAAATCAAAAACATCTCCACTACGGTTTGGGATGAAAGTCTGAATGTACTCGGTTCCCATGCCCATTATGATATTGTAACACCAGAAGAATAACCATTTGAATTTATGATCATAAGATTTGATAGGGTAGTAAAGCAACAGGGAAAGAATAAAGAAAAGCCCAAAATGACCTACCTTATCGAAGTGTGGAATATCTATTAGTGGAGCTACTTCAGGCCCTTTCGGGCTAAGCGTAAAAAAAAGGATGATCAATGACCACCCTATGACATATATCTTTTGCCTGATTGCTGGAGAAATCAAAAGTGCTTACTTTCCTATCAATTCTTTGTATGATGTCGCGTCAATCAAGGAATCTTTTTCCGACAGATCCGATGCAGCAATCTTAATCATCCAACCATCCCCATAGGGGTCTGAATTTACAAGTTCAGGTTCAGATTCGAGTGTATCATTGAATTCCTGAACCTCGCCGGATATAGGCATAAATAAATCAGAAACCGTTTTCACTGCTTCTATAGTGCCAAACAACTCTCCCTGTGCTATGGTCTCTCCTTCCGTTTCGATTTCAACATAGACTATATCGCCAAGTTCACCCTGGGCAAATTCCGTAATTCCTACAGTGGCTATATCGCCATCAATTTTCACCCACTCATGATCCTGGGTGTACAACAATTCTTCTGGTATATTCATTTTCGGTGATTAAGAAATGGGTCAATATTAATGCACCCAAAAATACTTTTTATTTTCAATTTCAATTCTGTTCAGGACTATTTTTTCCGTTCATCTATTGAGCAAGGCTAAACCTCAGCTGAATACCGAAGGCCGTGGTAGCACGAGGATAAGAATTGGATACCCTGGGTTGGTTAATGTTTCGCTCAAAATACATCGTAATGTTCATCTTTTCATTCGCCACATAACTTACCGTTGGCCTAAACTGATAGTTAATATTACCTGCCGTAATGGTAGTTACGTCATCAATCTTACGCTGAACAGTTTTGGTATCTCGCACTGTAAAAGTCACCCTGAATTGCACATCATTTTTGATTGTCATCGTTCGTCCGTTCACTTTGAATGGAATTTTCCAATCTTTCTTCGTCACACCAAAATCAATGGACACATCGCTACTCTGGATCTCGGTAATTTGTGAGTTGGACAGGTTGAGGGTAAGGTTCCTTTCCTTCTTCCATTCAGCCTTTACGGTAGAGCGTGATTTCGTTCGGATGTTTATACCGATTAATGGTGAAAACCTTTCTGCAATGGTCACTTCATTTAATATATATACCGGTATCAATCCATTATCATTTGGAATGGAAGCACGAGGATAATTGGTGATGTCATTTGACAAATCCAGTGGTGTGGTGTTGCTATCATACAACAGTGAATTTGTAAAATTACTAATCCTGAAGACGCTACTATAACTATGTGTCAGGTTAATCGAAGATACCAAATCCTCAAAAATTGGCAGTTTAGATAAACCGGCATAGTCTACTCTCCAATTAGGAAGCGGGATTTTGGGGAATGGTGTCAGGTTTACTGTAGTTGGGTCCCTTCCGCTATAGGCTGCAATAAATGAAGGCACCAAAACATCCTGGGAATTAATCGAATATTCACCAGCTGTAGTAGAAGAATTCAATCGATCTTGAATTACACTTCGGAATGCCTCAAACTCCGCAAATGTCTGAGAAAGATTCTCAGCATTATCTTTCCTGAAAGCAGTATTTAGCGAAAAGAATGACACAGAATAACTACCCGACCTGGTTGGAGTTAATGAATTATACTGGTTGTCCAGACTATCATATCGGAAGATCTCCTGGAAGTCTCCCGAACTTGTCCGTTTCATATCAACCTGGATTTTCAGGTCATTGAAGGGTTCAATGTTTGCCTTCAATCCAAGATCTTCAGACATGTTTTGGTTGAATGCAGAGGTGAAAAAGGGGTTTCTGACTAACCACCCATTCTCTGCTGCCTTGAACCGGATAGAAGGATCCTGGCTTCCAAAAATAAAGCCAGTTCCAGGAGCATTCAATCCACTGTCCAGACCGAACAAGTAGGCGCGTGGTTTAAACCCAGGTAATATAGTCCTCTCTCTTTTCGCATAGGTGGCATTAATGGATCGTAGTGACATGACCATACGCAGTAATCCCTTAAATACTCCAAACCCACTTTGTTTTGTAGTATCCTGCTTAACCGTAGGTTGGCTCCTTCTCGAAGTTTGCCTTCGTTTGGGTGTGTTTATTTCTTTTAAGAATCCTACCTTATTATAAAGCTTCACCATGTCAACCTTACTATTGACAGATCTGTCACGATTGTTGGATATGATGTTACCAAATTCTTCAATCTGGTCCACAGATCCTCCATTCCAATTGTAACCAACGGAATACCTCAAGTCTGCACTAATCCAATCTGTTAAAGGAATTTTGTCAAGCGGCAAGCGATAATTGGCTCCCATGGTTTGATCGAAATTTTTCATCCTACCAAAATGCCGGAGGTTGTACATAACAGAATCTCTTTTCTCTTGCGTATCCAAATCTCCTTCCGGCTCATCAACAATCGCCCTTGTTCTTGCACTATAATCTATACTGAGGCTTTTTGTCAAATTCCAACGCAATCCATAAGATCTATTAAAGTTGAAATACTTTTCATAATAGGGGTCTATGCCATCAGTCGTCAAATCTGAATTTCTGAGCTGCCGCTTTGTAAACCTTCTGTCTACTTCAGCCCTTACAGATAGATTGTTAGGCATCAGACTAAAGTTGAAATCTTTAATCAGGGCGAGGTACTTGCCATCCAGAAAACCAACATTTTTAAATGGTTCTATAGGTGTCGGAGATGGGCTAAAGTTGTAAGCTAATCCTCCACGATAATTCTTTTCTATGAATGCGTCTGTATTTATACCACTCGTGATGGACTCACTAAAAGCATAGTTGAACGAAAAGTTTTCAATATCATAAATATGACTTTTTGATTCAGGATTCACTTTTTCCTTTCGAACATTGGAAAAATTGATCGCTTTTCTTGTGGTCCTGTCCTGCACTTTGGTCCTATATTCCTGGCGCTCTTTTTCAGATTCGAAACTTAATACTGCAGCCTCCAACGGCAAGTCTTGATCCAGCGGGTCATATTTAGGTGTCACCACAGTCTTTTCTGTGGCTACATACATAGGAATCTTAATGCCGTGTTTTCCAGGAATAAGTTTATCCACATTAATATCTGCTGAGATATCGTATTGAATGGTTTCATCCCGTGTTCTTTCAGAAATTCGTTGCTGAATTGAACCAAACCCGATAGACGTAAATCGAGCTGATGCATTTACCCTTGCAAAATCCGCAAGCTTCGTACTCATCCTTGCATTCACGGCATAGCCGGCTTGGGTATCAAAGTCCCCAACTCTTAATTCATTAGCCCAGATACATATAGATTTATCCTGCAAGTCATCGGATTTAGGATTTCTCACCCCTATCATCAAAGTCTGAACTGAGCTCATCTTTGGATTACCCTCCACGGTCAAACTGTACTTGCCATTTTCTGATTTTTGAGTGTATGGTTGCTCCTGAAAAAATCCTTCCCGGTCTCTTCTAAGTTTCAAAGCATAGAGCTCATCTATGGCAATATCGATTTCGTTTTCCTCTGGCCAGACAAGCCTTGCGAGTTCATCGCCTGATGCAGCCAAATCACTCGGGGTAATCTTCAGTGGCACTTCGATTTCATAGTAATTCTCGACGAAATCCCGTCCAAACCTAAGGAAGGCTGTCACCTCATCATCCTCAAGGAAGTTATCTCCATTGGTCTCTGCGTGGAGGAACATCTTCAAGCGTCCATAGTTCAAGAGGTCAAGTCCCACATTTTTAAATACAGCACGTGCATCACCATCTTCTAATCCTTCAACACATACCCTTAGAGACTGTTCATTATTTCTTCGTTGAATGGTCGTGGTGTTATCCAAGTCTCTATTCAAACCAGGAGGAACAACATAGGGCGATTTTCCCTCCGAAGCAACACTGTTTTCTTCCACATTCACTACAGATACATCAAAGTCCGAAGTTGTTGTTTCAGGAATCTCACTAAACCCACTTTGCTCCAGATTTTCTTCAAATTTTCTCCACTGACTACCCACCAACTGAAATTTGGCAAACCTCAATACTACTGGTTGTCTCCAGCCAGTCATATACATTCTGTAAAATTTGATAGACTCAAATGTCGGGTTACCAAAAATGTTGTCCGGGTTCCTAACTGGAACTCTGAATAAGAACCAATTGACTCCCTGGTTGTCCTGGATTTTATCGATAATATGCCCTTTACCAATATCCAGTTCTCCTGGTGCCAAAGGGATTTTATACTCGAAATACTCCTCAGTGTCGGATATCGTGTTATCATTGTTTAAGTCTTCATTGTCAGGGATATTTGTTGATGTTGCCGTGAAATCTCCAGTTCCTGCGTCCACAGGAGAATTGTTTTCCGTTCCGTTGAATTGCTTATACCTCTCTAATATTTTGGCATCACTTTGATCATAGGAAGGGTCCAGAAAATATTTGAAATCATCTGCTGATACATCACTGATTATGCGTGCTCGAGCATTGGAACTCAACCCTGGAACAGAATTGTAGTCAGGAAATTCAGAGAATATAGCTTCTTCGTCAGAGCCCAATCCATCAAACCCTACATCCTGATTGGCTCTCCCTTCTGCTGACGAATTATCAAAAAAGTCGGTCAGGTATTGAAGGGTGGTTACCTTACCCCATTCTGTGTTGGTAGTGTTTTCCGATGTGCCGTCAGAGGGTAGACCGTTTTCGAAAGCATGACGGTTGTCCTTCATCAAGTCCTCTGATATGCTACCAAAGTTGAATATCAGTTCTCCGCCAGTGGAGTTGTTTTGATTGAAGAGACCATCCAGTACTTTTCCATTGTCCCCTAAAACGAAAGGATCCATCATCCAAAATTCGAGATATTCTACATTGGTTTTGTTCCAGTTTACCTCATTCACATTGGCACGAGTTATCCCACCAAAGTTTCTTTCCGGGTTATTTAGAAGACCATCAGGTGTGAGGTTTGGGTTATAGTTATAGGGTCCCCTTTCACTTGGATAGTAGGCTAAATCAAAGATTGGTTCATTGGTATTGACAATTTGACGATCACGTTGTTTGAATATCTCTTGAGGCAGAAGAGGCTTTACGTAACTATTCATGAGATCGTCATCCGAAATGTTATCGGGGCGATTACCTCCTCCGGTACGATAAAAGGTGTTATCAATGACGTACCAGGCAAGCTTTGCCCGACGATATCCATGGCCTAAGTTATTGGCACCATTATCAATAACAAATCTGTTGTTAGTGGTCTCAGGAGTTGCGGCCAATTTCCATGGAATATGACCCCCTCCAATGTTTATCGGTATGGCTGCATTTTCAAAATCATCGATATACGATGTACCATCACCGTTCACAATATTTGATGTACCCGGAATGATCTGGGCAAATTCTCCATTAAAACTGAAGTTCGATTTCTCCTTGGTGTTTAGAATAGGCAGGGCATCTATCATCTTGGTTAGAAACCGCGACTCACTCTGGTAATTCAAAGCCAAACCATATTTAGTGTTTTTTGTTGGCTCATCCCCGACACTAAACCTCGTAATACCGCCAGGCCGTTCGTTCAAATGCAAAATCGTTGCATTGATATTGAAGTTGTCGTTGAATCTGTAGTCAAAGTCTGCCCCAGTTAGCCACCGGGTCTGAAAATTGAAGAGGTCGGCCTTTTCGTATGAAATCTGAATATCCTTTCCTGAATTGAGAATGCCGTCATCGATTATCCTCACCACCCCCAATCTACCATCAACAGTATAGTGCAATCCCTGTGTCAGTATGGTGCCTCCCGCATTCACTACCACAGATGATTCATCTATGTTAATCCCTTCCAGTCGTATTTCACTGGCCGAACCGGACTGGAAACTACCTAAAATAAAATACTTGTTTTTAGAGGCCACCTGCTGAGCGGCTATTCGGGTTGTTCGGTAAAGCGTGTCAAAAACGTATCTATTTATTAGAGCCTGTTCATTATCCCGAAAGTGGCTAGCAAGTGTCCTACCAAACGGTTCCAAAACAGGAAAAATAATGTTTCCATTTTCCTTATCGACGGTAATGCCTGGTATAAAGTCAAAGTTACCGTCCCTTTGCCTATCTCCGTTTCGGTTCAATTCATCCAATTGTAAAAGGCGTACCAAAGGAATATCCTTCGTCTCAGCTCCAACATTCAAACTGGGGTTGTCTATGTTAGTTAAATCATCCCGATAGTTGATCCGTAACGTAAACCCTTCTTCACTCAATCGATAGGCATTGAGGTAGTAAACGTTCTTCATCATCAGATCCCAGGTAGGTACATTGGTACTGATCTTTGTGGGCCTCAATAGTTTCAATAAAATCAAATCATCATCTGGCCGGCCTTGATAATCTTCTGCCAGCTCACCTACCTGGTATCTCTGACCATTATAGGTGTATTCATAAGATACGGCGAGCATCTCATCGTTTTGTAGTCTTCTCAAGAGAGATATATATCCCAATTGCCTATTCCAGGAATACTCACGAGGATCGAGCTTTCGTGCAGCTGTGATCGTCTCAAAATCTCGAGTTTTCTGCATCGAAAGGTTGTTGGATAGATAATCTGCCGCACTTTCTATACTCCGAATGTCAGGTACATCTATTAAGTCGTCATAGAGGTTGTTGGCACTGTTGTCGGATGGGCCTGGTACCCTGCCAGCCACTGAATTATTGAATACTCTTGATCCTTCACCCAAATCCATCACACCTACAATGTTTCTTAAGGTTTGGGTTTCGTTATTTCTATTAAGAATGTACACTTCCACACGGGTCACGTTTACCCCGGATATAACCTGTGGCAAACGAGACAACCATCGTTCATAATTGTCCCTGAAAAAGTGACCAAGAAAAAAGTGCCGATTTTCGTCATAGTCTGATGCCCTTACTTCGAATTCCCTTCCTTGAAACCCACTTGGGATATTGAGCACTTCGTTACGACCCTGCTGCCTTGACGCGACAGCTGTAACAAAGAGTTTTCCAAATTGCAACTGGGTCTTCAATCCGAAAAGACTTTGCCCTCCAGTTATCAAGCTGTTAGATATGGGCATGCTCACATTTCCAACCTCAATTTTTTTGATGATATCCTCTTCATATCCGGTGTACTCAACTTTTAGGTTATTCTGGAAATCGAAGGAATTGTTGTTATCGAAATTGGCAGATATAGCCAACTTGTCCCCAATCTTACCGGTTACATTCATCGACACCTGCTGGTTGTAGTTGAAGCCACCAGTCCGTTGCTGTCGAATGGGTATGGATGGATTTTCTATTTTTTGCCACCTTCCGCCAAAGTCCAGGTTCAAAAATCCGTTGGGTTGGATGTCTACATAGCTACCGCCAAATATTCTATCTAACACCGGACTGACAAAGAGTTTGGGAAGGAGCCGTCTTCCACTTACTGCACTTTCTCCATCCAAACCGGTGGACTTATCCTTCCAATAACCCTTTACCATTTGCTTTCCCTGGTAGTTTTTGAACTCTTCGAGAGACATGGTGCTGATTGGTCGATAATTTATGTTACCAATTTTTTCATAGATGGTATAGTTCATACCTGTATCAATCTCCACATCCATCTTCAGGCTTGCAGGATCCTGCAAGCGCAGTGGAGAACCACTTTGTCGATTTGAAAATGGGTCGCCAAATCTGTCGCGAGGAACAAAGGTGGGGCGAAAGCTTGGGGTATAGGGTTTTGCTTTTAACGAATCAAGTTTAGTGGAGTCGGTTTTGGTGCTATCCAGCTGGACTTGAAAGAGCAAAGTCCTTCCCCATGTCTGGAAGCTTGTCCCAGCCCAAAGAAGTAACACCAACGAAGATATTATGTGGAATTTAATCCGGATCAAACGCTCTCTCTTAATGTGCTCAGGCCCTTTTGAGGGCTAATTTAATTAATTCTTCCAGACTTACATTACCATCATTTTCTTTGATAATTCTGTCTAGTGATTTTTCTGCTGCTGCCTTATTTATTCCCAAAGTAACCAATGCGGATAACGCTTCATTTTTCACACTATTGTCTTTGGACAGACTAATACCAACAGCCCTCTCCAGAAGATCATCTTTAGACATCTTATCTTTCAATTCCAGGATAATTCTTTGAGCCGTTTTTTGGCCAATTCCTTTCACTCCAGAAATGGTCTTAACATCACCGTTTACTATGGCAGCTTGCAGTTCCCCCGCCGACAATGAAGACAAAACCATAAGTGCTGTGGATGGCCCCACACCGGAAATTGAAATGAGGTCGAGAAAGCGTTTTTTTTCTGATTCCTCATGAAAACCATACAAGGTTTGAGCATCTTCCTTTACATGAAAGTGCGTGAAAATCCTGGTAGTCGTGGCATCTTTTAGGTGCCCATAGGTATTCAGTGATATTTTTATTTCATATCCAATTCCCCCAACTTCGATAACCAGAAAAGTTGGGTCCTTGGTTACGATTTCTCCTTTCAGAAATGTAATCATTTGTTCTAATTGTGTTTTGAAGTTTGTGCATCAACCACTGCTATGGCAGCCATGTTGAAAATGTCCCGAGCGGAACTACCATTTTGTAATATGTG
The DNA here is from genome assembly GCA_049115735.1 of Cyclobacteriaceae bacterium. Taxonomy (GTDB): domain Bacteria; phylum Bacteroidota; class Bacteroidia; order Cytophagales; family Cyclobacteriaceae; genus CAXBNB01. The sequence continues at coordinate 118,080 of JAGDZP010000005.1, forward strand.
AACAGGCTTTTTCATTCCCATCAGTATCGGCCCTATTGCCTCGCTACCGCCTATTTCCATCAGTAGATTATAAGCGATATTAGAAGAAGTCAGGTCAGGAAATATTAGTGTGTTTACATTTTCCCCTGCCAATTCACTAAAAGGGTATGCCTTTGACATTAATTTTTTATTCAGTGCCACATTGGCTTGAACTTCTCCATCTATCTTTAATTCCGGCCACTTGACCTTTGCTATCTCCACAGCACGTGAGGTTTTTGACGGAACTTCACCCTTCGGAGACCCAAAGTTTGAATAAGAAAGTACGGCCATTTTCGGCTCAAAATCAAAGAACCTGACGGCTCGTGCGGAAAGCCCAATAATGTCTACAAGCTGCTCGGCAGTTGGGTCTATATTCACAGAAGTATCCGCAAGAAAGAAGGTGCCCTTTTTGCTCCTGATAATATACATGCCACCAACCCTTTCTACCTCATCATCCACACCAATAATTTGTAGTGCAGGTCGGATACACTTGGCATACTCACTGAGTAGTCCCGAAATGAGGGCATCTGCAGCACCAACCTCCACCATCATGGCGCCAAAATAATTCCTATCCAGCATTCTGGATTCTCCCTCATAGAGCGAAATACCTTTACGCTTTCTTTTTTCATAAAGAAGCTTGCCATATTCCGCTCTCAACTCATCCGCATAAAACGGATCTATAATTTCGCAATCATCAAGATCCAATTCATTTTCTTTGACGAGTTTTTCGATTTTAGTCACATTACCGAGCAGAACAGGAACGGCTATTCCTTCATCTCTTACCATTTGCACCGCCTTCAATATCTTCAGATTATCCGCTTCGGCAAACACAATACGTTTCGGGGATTTTTTCGCCTGACTTATTATTCTGGCCAATATTCTTTTCTCTGCACCAACCCTTTCTTCAAGCTCGGCTTTGTAATGCTCCCAATCGTAAATATCAAGGTCTGCTACATCGCTATCCATTGCGGCTTTAGCTACAGCTGGAGATATTGTGGAAATAAGCCTAGGGTCTAGCGGCTTTGGTATAAGATATTCTTTACCAAATTTTATTGGTGATCCGCCATACGCTTTGCTGACCAGGTCAGGAACTGATTGTTTGGCCAATTCGGATAAAGCAGTTACTGCAGCCAGTTTCATTTCTTCATTGATAGTGGTAGCCCTCACATCGAGTGCCCCGCGGAAAATGTAAGGAAAGCCGAGCACGTTATTCACCTGATTTGGGTGGTCGCTTCTGCCAGTAGCCATTACAACATCAGGTCTTGTGGACATAGCTAGGTCATAAGCGATTTCCGGCGTAGGGTTGGCAAGTGCAAATACTATTGGGTCATCAGACATGGACAGCAAGTTGTCTGGGCTTAAAACATTGCCCATAGACAGTCCAAGAAACATATCTGCACCTTTGATCGCCTCATCGAGGGTAGTCACATCTCTATCAGTCGCATATCTCGACTTCATCTCGTTTAGATCATTACGATCTTTCCGCAGCACACCACGGCTATCGAGCATGATGATGTTTTCTCTTTTTACACCAATTTTCACATATAAGTCTGTACAGGATATCGCAGCACCACCTGCACCATTCACCACCACTTTTACCTCATCTATCTTCTTCCCAACAACGATTAATGCATTTAGCAGTGCTGCACTTGAAATGATTGCTGTGCCATGCTGGTCATCATGCATCACGGGAATGTTCATCTGCTCACGGAGTTCCCTTTCTATTTGAAAGCTCTCAGGAGCCTTAATATCTTCCAGGTTGATACCCCCAAAGGTAGGTTCCAGTGCCCTCACTATTTTGATGAAAGCATCCGGGTTTTCCTCCGCTACTTCAATATCAAATACATCAATCCCAGCAAATTTTTTGAACAAAACCCCCTTTCCTTCCATAACAGGCTTGGAGGCCTCAGGACCGATGTTGCCTAATCCTAGTACCGCGGTACCGTTGGAGATTACTCCCACAAGATTTCCCTTTGCAGTATATTGATAAACATCGGTTGGATTTTTTGCTATTTCGAGGCAGGGTTCCGCCACACCAGGTGAATAAGCCAATGCTAAATCCCGTTGTGTAGTAAGGGGCTTTGTTGGGCTTACCTCTATCTTCCCGGGCACAGGGTCCGAGTGGAATAATAAGGCATCCTTCTTTCTGGATTTTGCACTCATTTGGGTTATGGTTGATATAAAATCCTGTGACTCCTCATGCAAGTTATCCTACAGAGAATCAGGAGGTTTTACTGTTTTGAACTAATCCCTCAAAGATGACTAAAATTTGCCAATTCAGGGCTTGGAAGAGTCTTTTTTGTTTGAGATGGGAAGGCCGATTTAATACTATTTTTTGGCTGCCAATTCCTGACCGGATTTGAAAGTGGACACGATCACTTCCATTTCTCTCATGAATTCTCGTTTTTCATAACCTGGACGGTACACATAGCCCTCAAGGTAATACATTCGCTTCTGAGATTCATCCACAAATACATAGCTTACATACCCTCCGCCTCCGGAAATATCACTAAACTTCCATAGGCCCCTGGTTTCTTTGGCATACTTCCCATTGAAATTGACCTCTTTGACATGATGTGGGACTACATCTTGAATAGTCATAAAAATTTCAGGCTTTTGAGAATCTCTAAGGTATTTCCTGGTGATTTTCTCACGATACGCCACCGGGTCGTCAAAAGGTTCTTTGGAAGTATACGGTTCGTAGTGAACAAATACATTTTTCTCATATTCAGGGTCCATAAAACGAATCCAAACAAAATTTTTGTCATTCTTGGCCACATCAAAACCATAAGGAATCCTCAAACTAAAGCCATGTTTTTCTTCCAAATTTCTCGTGGCATTTTTCTCTTCTTTCTTAAAAAGTGAAGAGGCTATTCTGCTCTTTTCGATGGACAAAAAATAATTTCTCAAAGAAGCCCTGTTCTTTCGAATGTTGGCTATGAGTTTATCCTGCGTTTGCCCGAAAAGGTGTAATATCTCCTGGCCTTTTGCATAAGCATCCTTATTCGAAAACTTGAACAGATTAGGGTTTGCCTGAATTTTCTTCAATGACTCTTGAGTCATATAATTTCTCATGGCGGAGCTTTGCCTGCTTTTTTGATCCAGAGTTGTCACAAAAATCATATTCTTGGCCGCTTTCAAAATGTCATTGAGCTTAAGCGGGTTAATTAGCCGGATGGTAAAATACGACTCCTCTTGTGGCAGGCCAGGAATTGGATTGGCGAATGTTTTTTTGAGCTCTGCTCCCAAGCTATCGTACCAAAGCACCGAATCCATCACGACCAGGATCACTCCTTCTGCACCGCGGGCAACAGGCAAATAACTTTTTGTCCGTTTTTCATTCTTTTCAGAAGAACAGGAAAAGAGAACTATCATCCCCAGTATGAAAACCAGGTGACGTGTGGATCGCAAAACTTTCATGCTTTTTTATTTAAAGATATAGGAAGGATAAGATTTAGCCTGCAAGAGAGAATCCAAAATTCAGAAAAAGTCACAAACTAATTCTAAGTTTTTGTCCAGGATTAATACGACTGGTAGTCAGATTATTGAGTTTTTTGAGTTTTTCAATGCTCAGGTCATCAAATTTCTTTGAAATACTCCATAGAGAATCTCCATATTTTACCATATAATAATTCCCATTTAGTGTGGTAACAGGCTGTGCCGGAGCTGTTTTGGACGTTGTGGCTGGGAGGTTTTTTACCACATAATTAGATTTCGTTTTAGAGTTATAGTAGGGTAGCACCCATATATTTAGCCTCTGCCCTACTCGAATCATGCTGCCCCGTATATTGTTCCACTTCCTCAGGTCCGATAGTCTGACATGATACCTCTCGGCAATAGTTCCTAGAACATCCCCACTTCGTACCCTATACACCTGCTTTACTCTTCCGTAAGTACTACCGGGCATATTGCGCGCCAGGTATTCCAACTCCTTTTTCCCAACCTTACTAGCTGTGTCAAGTAAAGCATCTTTCGAAGAATCAATAGCTGCTTTCAAATCCGCAGGTACTTTTAAAGGATAATTTTTTACCCCTTCAGGTATGGCCCCCCTGATAATTTGTGGGTTAAGCTTGATCATGTCATCCACGCATAGATTGAGTTGCGAAGCGAAAGTTTCCATGTGAAAGTAGTCGCTGACATGGATGGTATCGTACTCCGGCATGGCTTGAAGGTCAAGCTCTTCTTCAGCGAGGTTATGTTCGTTGAGATAGTTCATTGTATAGGTGATCGCCACAAACTGAGGAAGGTACGATCGAGTCTCCCGGGGAAGGTATCGGTAAATGTCCCAGAACTTTTTCTTGTACCCGGACCTGCGAATGGCGCGTCTTACCCGTCCAGGCCCGGTATTGTAAGCTGCCAGGGCCAACTCCCAATCATTGAACATTTTGTGAAGTTGCTTGAGATATCTGCAAGCTGCATCAGTAGCCTGATAGGGATTCATTCTTTCATCTATATACCAGCTTTGCTTCAACTTGTACATTCTACCTGTAGAAGGCATGAATTGCCATAGACCACCTGCTCCAACTCTGGAAATAGCATTTGACCTGAGTCCCGACTCTACTATAGATAGATATTTTAATTCATCGGGCATTCCATGCCTGGCAAGCGCTTCTTCGAATATTGGGAAAAACTGATCTCGCTTTTCGACGACACTCCGGGTATAGTCCCGGTCCTTGATCGTGAAATAATCAACAAAGGCCTTCACCTTGCTATTGAAATTCAAGGGCATAGTTGATTCTATGCACGATAAGCGATCTTCTACAACTTCGTATGACGCATCGATAATAAGGTCGTACTTCTCATCATTTTCTTGTGCGTGTACTGACAAGATTGAGATAAAGACCAAACTAATTGCAATTAATTTCTTCACCTGTTCTACTTTGTTGCTTTTAGCAAATTATAATAAAATTCGTCGGCCGAAAATTTCTATGAAAGAAATTTGCAACAAACTATCTGGAATGTCTGAACGAAGATCAGACTCCTAATATTGAAATGGTGGTTTATGTAGGTTGGCCAGAAACTGTCTGCTTCTGGCTGGTGGAGTGAATTTCCCTTAGGATTTTTTAGGGTCTTCTTTCAAACCCTCATCAATTTCACTTTTGATGTCTTTGGTGGCATCTTTGAATTCTCTTATCCCTTTACCCAGTCCTTTCGCCAATTCAGGAATTTTCTTCGCTCCAAACAGCAAAATAATTACCAATACAATAATTACTAATTCCCAACCTCCTGGCATTCCTATTGCCAATATTGAATTTAACATTTTGATATATGTTTAGTCTACTTATAAGTCAAAGAAACAAAGATAAGCATAAAATGAACATGATTTTGACACGAATTTGCCAATTCACCGGAATTTTGTTCCGCACGATGCTTCGCAATAGCTATTTTTCCATCACAAGCGAATAAACCATCGGGATTTTATCTTCCAATGCCTCAATCCTGAACTTACCTGGTGACACCTCAACCGTTCCATGAAAACAATCAAAAGGTGAATAATCATATTCATTCAGGCTATGCAGTTTCAGTTTCCGGTGCAGCAAACTTGATACCACTTCTGCCAAGCCATGATTCCAGGAGATATATTCTTGCCTAATCGGAACATTTCTGTCGGCATAGGTGCCTTCTACCGTTTCTTCAATGGCCGAAGAATTGAAATATCGGTACTCTACTTTGCTGAATTTATCATCAAAGATCCAAACCACCGGATGAAATTCAACCATGATAAACTTTCCGCCAGGTTTCAAAAACCTCTCAACTACAGACGCCCACTTGTTGATATCAGGCAACCAACCAATGACACCATAGGAAGTGTAAACTATGTCAAATTGTTTGTCCAAGTGTTTAGGAAGTTCATATAGACTACAACTAACAAACTGCGCTTCCAACCCCAATTTTTCATTTAGTTCTTGCGCTTTTTCTATGGCCAAGTCAGAAAAGTCCATGCCTGTCGCTCTGGCTCCCATTCTCTGTAGGGAGAGCGTATCCTGCCCGAAATGACATTGTAGGTGAAGTATGCTCTTCCCCTCAACCGAACCAAGCAACTGAAGTTCAATCTCCTTCAAAGAAGTATCTCCTGCAATAAAAGCATCCATCTTGTAAAAATCAGAGGCTACATGATGCTCAACTTTATTGTTCCAGGAATTTCTGTTAACCGATATATATTTATCTTCGTTCACGACAATTAGGAGATTCTTCCTTTTTCAATTTATAAAATTAAGTCTAATTCGACTGCAAAACGCCAGACAGTACACTTATCAACTTTATCATGAGACTATCTAAATATTTCGTATCACTCGCACTATTGATGTTCATTTACTCCAGCGGCCTTGCCGGAAAAAAGAGCAAAATTGTTAACTCAGCAGAATCCTTTATCGCATCATTGGACAAATCACAAAAGGACATGGCCATGTTCAGGTTTGATGACAAGGACAGGACCTATTGGACCTTTTTACCAGCTCAAAACAGAAGTGGACTTCCCTTAAAAAAAATGCAGGCTAAGCAAAAGGATCTGATTTTTGATTTTCTGCAAGTCCATCTCAGTGAAATGGGCCTGAAGAAAACACAAAGTGTGATCGCTTTGGAACAAATCCTGTTTGACATAGAGAAAGACCCTAAAAGGGATACCGAAAAATACTTCATCAGCTTTTTTGGCAACCCATCATCGGATAAAGTCTGGGCCTGGAGTTTTGAGGGTCATCATGTGTCGCTTAATTTCACCGTAGTAAATGGAAAAATTTCTTCCTCGCCACAGTTTTTAGGTGCCAATCCCGCTGAAGTAAGAACAGGGAAGCAAAAAGGACTGAGGGTTCTGAAGACCGAGGAGGAATTGGCTTATGAACTGATGGGTACTTTCAGTGAGGATCAAAAAAAGCAGGCAATCATCAGTCCAAAAACGTTCGGTGAAATTGTGACACGCTTTGAGTCAGAAGTGGAGCATCTTGGCTCGAAGGGCGTTTCTGCCGGAACCTTCAACGATAGTCAGAAGAAAATTCTAAAGGAGCTAATTGACGTTTATATTTTGTTTTTGAACGATGAGTTGGCAGCAAAAAGAACTAAGCAAGTGAAAGCTAATGGACTGGAGAACTTGGTTTTTGCCTGGGCTGGAAGTACAGAAAGAGGCAATGCTCACTATTACCGCATCCAGGGTTCCGATTTCCTGATTGAATTTGACAACTCCCAAAACAATGGCAACCATATCCACACAGCGTGGAGGGATTTTGATGGAGATTTTGGAAGAGACCTGATCAAGGAGCATTACCAGAACTCTGATCACCACTAATACTACTGGGAACACATACGATTTATGAAAGATATAAAACGGAGAAACTTTCTAAAAAAAGGCACCATTGCGGCTATGGCCGGAGGTGCTGGAGTTTTGGCTGCCTGCAATAAAGAAGAAAAGAACGAATCCGTCAACATCAACTTCAACAAGAAGTATAAATGGAAAATGGTGACCACCTGGGGGCCAAATTTCCCAGTACTTGGAGAAGGATGTAATATGCTTGCTGAGTGGGTTAAGGAGATGTCGGGAGGACGCCTAGAAATTGAAGTGTACGGAGGGGGAGAGTTAATCCCGGCGCTGGAAGTGTTTGATGCTGTGAGTAGTGGGGCGGTAGAAATGGGGAGTGGCTCTGCCTATTATTGGGCTGGAAAAGTGCCAGAGGCGCAGTTTTTCTCGTCGATTCCGTTTGGAATGAACGCCCAACAAATTAATGCCTGGGTGATGACCGGCGGTGGCAATAAACTTTGGGATGAAGTCTATGCTCCTTTTGATTTGTTTTCACTACCTGGAGGTAATACTGGTGTTCAGGCAGGTGGCTGGTACAACAAAGAAATAAATACAGTTGAGGATTTGAATGGCTTGAAAATGAGGATTCCGGGCCTTGGAGCCAAAGTACTGAACAAGGCAGGGGGAACCCCAATTCTGGTTGCAGGAGGCGAGCTCTTCACTAACCTTGAGCGTGGGGTCATCGATGCTACTGAGTGGATAGGTCCATATCACGATTACATCATGGGATTTCATAAAGTTGCTCAGTACTACTACTACCCAGGCTGGCACGAACCAGGCACTATCCTGGAGATGATGCTCAACAAAAGTAAGTTTGAAAAGCTACCATTAGACTTACAGCAAATAGTCAAAACGGCATGTTATCGAATGAACCACTGGATGCTTTGTGAATTCGAATCCAAGAACAGTGAATACCTAAGTAAGCTGGTGGATGAAGAAAAAGTAGACATCCGTCAATTCCCAAACGAAGTACTACAAAAGCTGAAAGAAATATCTAATGAAGTAGTCTTAGAAATGATCGAATCGGACCCAAAAAGTAAAAAAATATATGAACATTTCAATGCCTATCGACAAAAAATAGTTGGCTGGTCCAAAATGAGTGAGAAGGTATTTCATGAAGTTTTTTGAATAGTTAAAACCTAACCTTCTTCACATCTATTTCAATATCAGTATTTCTTCCCTTATCGTCGGTACATGAGATTTTCACCTTGCCTTCATTGGGGTTGAAGTAAATATCCTCATTGGCAAGGGCAGAACGATAGTATTTGTCATTGACATACCAAAAGACTTGGTCGACGTTATTGGCAGACTGGCAGCTAAGCAACATTTGCATGGTGTCGGTTTCATCAATCAAGTATTCCAGCTTGTCAATTGGTGAAATAATCTTGGGTGCTGATTGAGTAAAAACTCTTTCGCAATCTGGATCGTGTTGAGGAATCTTTACGTAATTGATTTCTTCGTTTTCAAAGTAGGAAAGAATTTCAGGCGAATGATTGGGATATAGCGCCGTTACGTACCCGTTAGTAGGTCGACATGTCGAACAGTATGATTTTGTTGAGTCAGGTGAAACATAAACATACTTCTGATGATTGCACTTTTGATAGTCTGAAATACCTGGAATGAAATAGTCCAGTATCTGATTGTTGCAATACTGTTCAGGTACCATGCCACCTTCAGCACATACATATCTAAAATTTACTCCTTTTGGCATGCTAAACCATTCCTTGGAGCTTTCCCTGTCAATTGCATTGAATATATTAAACAGAAGTGGAGCAGCTATATCCGATCCGGTTAGCTCCTGAACACCTTCGCCTGAGAAGTTTCCAACCCAAACACCTATTGTATATTTTTTGTTGAATCCAATGCTCCAGGCATCCCTGCGACCATAAGATGTCCCTGTTTTCCAGGCTACTTTTGGTAGGCTTGTCGAGTTCTTCCATTGTGCCGGGAGATCTGGCCTTACTACACTTGTCAATATTTCTGAAATCATAAAAGTTGAGGCCTCAGAAATTACCTGGCTACTGTATTTAATTGAATCTTGAATACGAAAGTTAATCGGGCTCAGTTTTCCACCATGTGCAAATGAAGTGTATAATCTTGTCAATTCCTCCAAAGTAACACCACAACCGCCAAGTACTGTAGACAAGCCCAATTTGTGTTTATCTTTTTCTATTTGTCTAAACCCACAGCGCGATAAAGCTTCAATGAAATTGTGCGGTTTTAATTCATCCAAAACCTTAACAGCAGGTATGTTCAGAGAATTTGCCAGGGCATATTCAATGGTTACATTTCCATTGAAATTTTCCTTATAATTTCTCGGTTGATACCCACTGTAATTCACTTCAGTATCTGCAATGATGGTTTTTGGAGTAACCATTCCCTTATCAATGGCCAAGCCATAAAGCAGTGGTTTTAATGTACTTCCCGGAGAGCGCACACCTTTTATTCCATCTACCTGACCTCCATCTTCAGTGTTGTAATAATCAGCTGATCCCACATAAGCTTTGACCTTCATCGTCTCATTATCAATGACAATAGCTGCTGCATTTTTGATGTTTTGTTGATATAGTTGAGTGGTATAGTTTTTTACAATAGCCTCCACTTTTAGTTGGACGTTTAGATCAACCGTTGTTTTAATGATTTTGCTGCTAGCATATTGATTTTTGAGCCTTAAGCTCAGGTGTGGAGCCAACCTAGGCAGCAGGTTTCTTGCGGCACTAAGCTCTTCTTGCTTTGCATCAGCAATGTCACCTTCAGGAAATAAACCCCCAGCGGAAAACTTGTCCAACCACCTATTTCTTTCCTGAACGATCAGCTGGTTGGCCTTGCCAATGCGAAGAGAATTCGGACGATTGGGTATGATAGAAAGAGCCGTAACTTCAGCAAGGCTCAAATGATCCGGCATCTTTTCGAAATAAATCAGCGATGCAGATTTTACTCCCTCGATATTTCCTCCATAAGGCACTAGATTGAGATACATTTGAAGAATTTCTTCTTTGCTATAAATCCATTCAAGCTGAAGTGCCCTGAACACCTCAATCAGTTTATTAACATAAGATCGTTCTTTAGGCTCTATCATTCGTGCAACTTGCATGGTTATAGTAGACGCTCCGGAAGTTCTGCGGCCCGAAAAAATATTGTTAAAGGCAGCTCTCAAAACAGAAACAGGATTGATTCCAAAATGATAGTAGAAGTACTGATCTTCTTTAAAAAGAATAGCTCTTTTAAGGGTTGGTGTAATCTCTTCCAGGGTGGTAAACATCCTCCACTTTTCATCTGTGGTTAAATAGGTATGTAGCAATTGTTTGTCCTTGGTTTGAATGATTGTGGAATACTCTATTGGGGGCCGAAATGGAAATAATATATTTAGTGAAGAAAGAATAAAAAGAAGCGAGAATATAACAAGAACAATTGTCTTCCTATTTTCTTTTATCCATATTAAGATTACCTTTAGAAGTCGCATCCTTACCAACCAAATTTCTCAACCTAATGTGCACCAAACCTACTAATTATTTATTCTGCTTTCTTTTATTTCTTACAATTCTTAGTTGTTCAGAAGACAATTCTGTCAAGCTTCTGGATACCAATTTTGACAAAGAAATTAGCGTTGATCAAAATCTCAATTTTGTATTCAACAAAGCACTCGTTGGTGATACACTTTTGAATAGATGGGACAGCACTGAGTACATCACATTCGAACCCAAAGTCAAGGGCTTCTTTAAATGGTCTTCAGAAAGTGTTCTAATTTTCTCTCCCGAAGCACCGTTTCCCTCAGCTACTTCCTACACTCTTTCCTTAACAGATAAACTGACGAGAAATACTACCCTTCAGATAAAGGGAAAATCATCATTGCAGTTCAGCACTCCGGCTCTGGAGGTCATGGGAGTTAATACTTATTGGTCATCAAATTCTGACAATAGGACTTTGATTCACCTTGACATCAAATTCAATCACAAAGTGAACCAAGATGAGGTTTCAAAGAAACTAACGGTAAGTCTCGGAGGACAAGCGGAAGAGGTTTCCATTATTGAAACATCAGACAAATCTATTGCACGGTTTTTCTTGCCAAATATTGAAGTAGCTGACGAAACATTCAAGATTCAGGTTGAATTAGCAGAAGGGATAAATCCGATTGGAGGTAATATCAAAACCAAAACCAGAACTGCAAGAATTCTTTCATTGAAGTCACCATACAACGTTAGTGTTGAGGATATCCAGGGTGAACATAACGGAGTGGAAGGCAATATATCCATTGACATATCTCAGGAGACTACCGATGATGCAAAAAACTTCCTTACTATATCACCAAAAATTTCCTTCGATATTGAAATCACTTCGACGGGCCTAAAAATTACAAGTGATGAGTTTGATCTCAGAAAAAAGTACAGCGTAACTGTACAAAAAGGACTAAAAGGCAAATATGGTGGAGCTTTGAAATCTGACTTTAAAAAGGAAATTTCTTTCGGCAACTTGAGGCCAGAAATATCGATTGAGGATAAAAAAGCTGTTTACCTTTCAGCAGAAGGAGCAAAGAATGTCCGTGTTAAGATCATCAATGTGGAAAATGTCGAAGTGACGCTTACCAAATTATATGAAAACAATATACTTGGTTTCACTCGTAACAAATACTATGACTGGGATTCTGAATCCTATTCTTACAACTTCCGAAATATGGGAGAGCAGGGAGATGTGATATGGAACAAAATTTATGAGTCGAAAGACCTTCCAAAAAAGTCTGGATTTCGTGTTCTAAATCTGGATATTGAAGACAAAATAAAAGACTTCAATGGGATTTACGCACTTCAGATTAAATCAGACGAAAGGTACTGGCTAAGAGACTCCAAGTTAATTTCCATTTCCGATATAGGGCTTGTAGCGAAGGAAGGGAAAAGAGATATTACTGTGTTTGCAAATTCTATAAAAACTGCTGCTCCAAAACCAGGTGTTGTCGTCAAGTTCATTGGAAGAAACAATCAGGAAATAGGAAATTCTACAACCGACGATAACGGTGTTGCAATATTTACAAAGCCAGAAGAAATGCCAAGTGGATTCAAAGTGGCGATGATTACTGCAAACACCCAAGACGATTACAACTATATGACTCTGTCAAGTTCTGGCGTCAACACGTCTCAATTTGACGTAGGTGGTAAAAGGGACAATCTCGCCGGATTTGACGTATTCATTTATGGAGACAGGAATATATATCGGCCTGGGGAAACTATGTATATATCTGGCATAGTTCGGGATGATCAATGGAACACACCAGAAAGTATCCCGGTTAAAATGGTTATCAATACGCCGGATGGAAAAAAACTAAAAACAATTCGAAAAACGCTGAATAAGCACGGCTCTTTCGAAACTTCAGTTGAGTTACCCGCCGCTGCTGCGACCGGAAACTATACGGTGAATGTGTTTGCGTCGAACAACGTATTTCTTGCTTCCAAAAGGCTAAAAGTAGAGGAGTTCATGCCTGATAGGATCAAGGTTGAGGTTAAAATTGATAAAACAGAAATGAACATAGATGAGTCAGCTGTAATTGACCTAAAGGCTATCAATTTTTTTGGCCCGCCAGCAGCTAACAGGAATTATGAAGTAAGTATTTCAGCCAAGAGAAAGTATTTCTATTCTAAAGAATTCAGAGGGTATAATTTCAGCCATCACCAACCTGGGAACATCTATTTTGAAAAGGAGCTATATGAGGGCAAAACGGATAAAAATGGTGAAGTAACCAATACCTATATGCTAGGTGAGCAATATAAGAACATGGGACTGGTGCAAGCAGATATTTACGCCACTGTCTTCGATGAGACCGGGCGGCCAGTAAATCGGAAAAATACTATCACCATTTCTACACAAGATGTTTATTACGGCATATCTCATAACAGATACTACACTCCTACTAATAGTGAAATCAAATTTCCAATTATCGCCGTAAACAAAAAAGGGGAAGTCCTATCTAACGTAAAAACCCGGCTCAGACTAATCAAACACGAATACAAAACAGTGCTGTCCAAGTCTGGAAGTTATTTCCGGTATAAATCTGAAGAAGTTGAAAAGGTGATTGAGGACAAGGAGATAATAATCAATGGAAAAGATGACTTTTACTCATGTATACCTGAACTATCCGGTAGATATGAATTGCGCCTTTCCACGCCTGGGGTTAGATCATATGTTGGTCAGACTTTTTATGCCTATGGTTGGGGAGGCACTTCCAATTCCTCTTTTCGGGTGAATAGTGAAGGCGAAATTGATATTCAACTCGACAAAGAGTCATACACTGCAGGTGAGACGGCAAATGTTATTCTTAAGTCACCGTTCTCAGGTAAAATTCTAGTCACCTTAGAAACCGATGAAATATTAAAGCATTTTTATGTGGACACAGACAAACGTGCAACTTCATTTCCCTTGGAAATTACCAAGAACTTTGTCCCCAATATATATTTGACCGCCACGCTTTTTAAGCCTCACGAAGAATCAGATCTACCCCTAACAATTGCACATGGAGCAGCTCCTATTTTGGTAGAGAACCCAGACAATAAACTGCCTCTCTCAATAGAACTCACTGACAAATCCCGATCAAAAACCAAGCAGAAAATTAAGGTTGCCTCCACCCCAAATACAGCCGTTTCTATCGCTGTAGTAGATGAAGGTATTCTACAATTGACCCAGTATTCTACACCAGATCCGTACAAGTATTTTTATAGAAAGCGTGCATTGGGAGTAACTTCATTTGATATCTATCCATTTCTGTTTCCGGAGGTAAATATCAGTTCCGGAAGGGTTGGAGGAGACGACTCTCGTGCTGCACAGCTCGCCAAACGTATAAACCCGCTCACCAATAAGCGGGTTAAGCTCGTGTCATTTTGGAGCGGAGTGATAGAAACAGATGATGTGGGTAATGCTGAGTATGAAATAGATATTCCTCAGTTTTCAGGTGACTTGCGTGTTATGGCCACCGCCTATAAAAACCATGCCTTTGCCTCTGCAGATGATAACATGAAAGTTGCCGATCCGCTCGTCATCAGTACTGCTTTGCCTAGATTTTTTAGTCCCGGTGATACAGTACTTGTACCCGTTGTTATGTCAAACACTACTGGAAAAGCCGCAAACTGCAAGACCAACATAAGTGTTTCAGGACCAGTGAGTATCATTGGATCAGAAGCTTTAAGCTCAAAAGTTGAAGCCAATAGTGAAGGAACTGTCACCTACAAGATTGTAGCGAAAAAACAATTGGGTCAAGTCAATATCACAGTTGATGTTGATGCTCTTGGAGAGGTGTTTAAGAACAGCACGGATATTACAGTCCGGCCAGCATCTCCGCTACAAAAAGTATCTGGGTCCGGATCCGTAAAAGCAGGAGGTAACGAAAACCTTCAACTCGCAGACAATCGATTTATCCCGGAGAGTATCCGAAGAAACTTGATAATAAGCAACTCACCTCTTGTACAGTTCTCTAAGGATTTAAATTATCTGGTGAGGTATCCGCATGGCTGTGTAGAGCAAACCGTGTCATCTGTTTTTCCACAGCTATATTTCCAGGATTTAACCAAACAAGTGTTGAGTTTTGACAAGGATAATATTAATAAGAACAGTAACTACTTCATCACTGCTGCTATATCCAAATTACAAGCCATGCAGCTTTATCATGGTGGATTAACCTATTGGCCAGGAGCTGGCTATGAAAGTTGGTGGGGTTCTGTTTATGCCGCTCATTTCTTGTATGAAGCCAGAAAAGCTGGTTATGATGTAGATCAAGGTATGTATAACAAGCTTTTGGACTATTTAATTACAAAACTCAAAACAAGGGAGACTATTTTTTACTTTTTTAATAGCACAAGCAGGAAAATTGCCCATAAGGAAATCCCGTATTCGCTTTATGTACTTGCGCTCGCCGGCAAGGCTCAACGATCCACAATGAATTACTACAAAAGTAATTTGAAAGACTTGAGCCTTGATGGTAAGTATCTGTTAGCCGCAGCATACAAACTGATTGGCGATGACAAAAAATATCGAGAAGTCTTACCTCCCGAGTTCTCTGGAGAAAAGTCAAAACGCGTGTTTGGTGGTAGCTTCTATTCTCATATTAGAGATGAAGCACTTGCATTAAATATATTGTTAGAGGTAGATGAAGACAACCCTCAAATTCCATCGATGGCCAAGAGCCTTGCACAATCAATGAAAGCTACCCGTTATCTAAGCACACAGGAAAGGTCATTCGGCTTTTTGGCACTAGGAAAAATTGCGAGACGAAATGCTGGAAGTGATATCAAGGGAACAATCAAGGTTGGAGGCAAAGCTATTGCCAACTACAACAATAAAACGATAACCTTGACTTCTGATAATTTAGGTGCCAATGATGTGACGATTGAAACCTCCGGAAAAGGAGATCTATATTATTTCTGGGAGACAGAAGGCATCAGCAAAGATGGAAGTTATCTGGAAGAGGATTCATATCTGAAGGTTCGTAAAAAGTTTTACGACCGGAATGGAAGGTTAATCACCTCAAACAAGTTCCAACAAAATGATTTGATTGTTGTGATGCTAACTATCGAATGTTCAAACAACAAGCGAGTAGAGAATGTGGCAATGACAGACATCCTTCCTGCTGGATTTGAAATTGAAAACCCAAGAATATCCGAAGTGCCCGGCACAGAATGGGTAAAGAATGCTCAACGACCCGACTATTCTGACATACGGGATGACAGAATCACATTCTTCCTCACAGCCCGAAGTAATCAAAAGAAGTATTTCTATGTTGTACGCGCTGTTTCAAAAGGAACCTTCCAAATGGGGCCAGTTGGAGCTGATGCAATGTATAATGGCGAATACCATTCTTACAATGGAGGGGGCACTATTGTAGTCGAGTAGATTTGATTACTTCTATGCGATTCAAAACCCATACCCCTCAAATTCCTCCGAAAATTCATCGGGAGATATGTTTGGATTGACTACAATGCTGGAGAATTCATACTTTTCATACAGACCCTTATCGTCATAAATGTCCATTCTAGCTGGAAGCATATTTTGCTCATAAACGTATAGAAGCATTTTTGGTGAGTAGTCCGTAGGAATCTGAATAACCTGACCGGCTTCAACGTCTTCATAATCCTTGACTTTAGGGTTTTTTTCTACAATCATATATTCACTTAGCTTAAGCCGAGAAGCTATGTCTATCACAGTCTCATTTTCCCGAACTGTGTAGTCGATATATTTGAAATAAGGATTATTCAAAGAAATGGAATGACAAACTTCACCCTCATAATCTACCAGCCCTTCGTATTCTATGATATTGTCAATTTCGGCTTCATGCTTTTCGCAAAGAAACATGAGTATCGAGAGCACATGATCAAATCCCGCTTGCAAAATGGTGTGGTGCTGATTCTTGCGCATAATACCGTCGTGTGGGTTGAGTTTCAGATTAATCCAGGGAAAGCCATTTGGGTTAACAAGTGCTTTGTTGTTGTTGACACCATTGGCGTAAAGTACCTCTAACCCCTCCTTTGGATACAGTTGCTTTAAATAAACTTTGAACGGTTCTTTATTAACCTTGTTAAAAGAAACTTGTTTGATGAGTTCTCCATCAATTCTCTCATGTTTCGTAAGGTTGTATATTACCGACCTGATTTCAGATGTTTTAGAAAACATTTCTTGTGTGATTGAATGCCCTGATACTTCTTCATTTGGAGGATTAAAAGAAGCAAGGAAAGCAATAGCTACTACCGCAAAGGCCAGGTGGTGTATTCTCATGAAAGTTAAGCTCGGTTGATGGTCCTTATTCGCCCCTAACGGCGAAGGTCACTAAGATAGAGATAATAATTGAATGACAATATAGGAACAAAAAAACCACCCCGTTACTGAGGTGGTTTCAAAATTCTTTGTTTCTGATATTATGCTGCCTTTTTGATGGTCTCTGTAGCGATCTCCATCTGAGGCTTAAGCTTAATCACACCTAGTTTATCCAATACCAATATAATCAGATAAGTCGGGTCAATTTCATGCCATCTCACACCACCGAAGTTTGGTCTAGTACCATGTTTGTGGTGATTGTTGTGGTAGCTTTCCCCCATCATTAGAAAATCAAATGGTAAAAGGTTTTTCGAAGTATCTCCTACCTTATAGTTTACATAGCCATAGACATGAGCAAACCAATTGATGATTACACCATGAATTGGAGCCATTAGCCAGGCTATCGGTAACAAAAGGTATTGCCACCATGCTGTTGCAAAATAATTGATGAAGAAAAAGTAAGAAGCTCCCCACGCCAACCTAGATACCCAAGATCTGGCAAACCTATCAAAAGCGGGCCATTCAGGAATATCCTGTGTAAATCTGCTGTCTACTTCTAAAGTTTTACTGGTGATCCCAGAATAAATTGTCTTTGTTTTCCACATCATTTTAAAAATACTTTCATCGTATTTTGGTGAGTGTGGGTCTTGTGGTGTGTCGGCATACGCATGGTGCATTCTGTGCATAATACCATAGCCATAGGCACTTAGATAGTTTGACCCCTGGAATATCCAGGTGAGTACAAAAAATACTTTTTCAGTGAATTTAGACATTGTGAATGCCTGATGTGCAGAATACCTGTGTAGGAAGAAAGTCTGAAAGAACAGTCCACCATACCAGAGCACGAACATAAAGATTGCTATTTCCATAATTTGTTATTTGCGATTCTATTTACACTTAAGACAGAGGCGATTCCATTTTGTGACAAAAACTTTAAAAAAAATTTCGTCTCAAGTTCTAAAAGTTTGCAAATATCGGAAATTTCTCAATAATGCCCCTCAATACATCAATGTTGTAGGATGACTTTTATCATGTCATTTGTAATTTCTCCCTAAATACGCCCTCAGTTTAGGAGGAAATTCCCTTCGGATAAGTATGTTTTGCAGCTCCCATTTTGTCTCATTGTCGAACTCCTTTAAGAAGCTGACTTCTTTATTTTCCAAGACAGCAATGGGTATTCCGTCCTGGAATAGAATCCTGTTGTTTGTAAAGTTGCTCACCTTGGCTGTTGGTAAAATCAAGCCCAGAAGGTTCAATGGATCTGCTCCGCTGATGACCACCAAATCTTCAGTTTTTGGTTTGTTCTTAACTCTGCGCAGTTGCTTCACTACCTCAGGTAGGGCAAACTGCTCACCAGAAACGCCAGAGATAAAACGACCCCCTCTTAGCTTCCCTTGGAGCTCCATCCGTCTCAAGACTCTAACCAATATCCTCCATGGTGGAGCGAAAGACTCTTTCTCCAAAACCTTTCTGAAAATTACCCCCCACCTTTTGGCATAAATGTAGACTAGTTTTTCCAGGTATTTAAAATTCAACTTGTCCTGCTCACTTCCTTCAAATGGCGGAATGAGTGTCCACCGACCGGCATGTTCTATAGTAAAAGTCGTCTTTTTCTTTCGCCTATTGTTTTCTGATGGCTTGTTATAAGCGGGGGTCAGTAATGCCCGCAATCCAATAAAACTATCCGAGTTAACTAGCCCATTTGCTACTAACTCTGATATCCCTGCCTCAACCTGTGTGTTCAAGAGTTTGGTATCAGCAGCGATATCCGCAAAAAAGGATGCTCCCTTATCCTTCAATGAATTGTAAATTTTTTCTGCAGTAGATGTCAACTCCGGATCAGTGGCAAAATGGGTAGACATGATTCGCCACATATCCGTATTGCTCCGCTCAATAAGACAAATGGGAGAACTTTTGATTGTTCCGGAAGTTTTCCGATTGACATTCTTGGATTGATTGAAACGGCCCCAAATCAATTTTCCCGAAAGACACAATACATCCAACCATACAGGGTCATAGTTTTGGATTCTAGCGGGAATAATATCTGATTCCCAAGACCCAGCAGGAGCTTCATAACCTTCCATTTTTTCCACCATCAACTCCAGGGCATGGGTTCCTTCCTTTTTCTCGCTTAGGCCATTGAAATCAAACAAAAACCTCATATAGTCTTCAATGGAAGCCGGTTCAATACTTTTCCTGAGGCTTTCAATGGTATATTTATGAATTCTATGAAGCAGTCGCCGCTCGCACCATTCTTCATGCTCAGTATTTGGTGTGAATTTTCCTCTGAAAACAAAGCCTTCCACTTCCAATGAAATCAATGCCAGTTCTATTTTGTTCAATGGAATCTGAATTTCTTCAGCAAGCCTTTCGGCAGTGACAATCGCCAATGCTTCCAGCCTTCCTCTCACAACTTCTTTCAAAGCGTCCTCAAAAGTGAGATCATCTTTTTTGAATATATCCGGTAGTTCAATATTGGGCTCGTACTTTGATTCAGGATATATTGTCCCAAACTGCGGTGTTCGCTCTGCGGCTACCCATAGCTTCTGTTCAGTGATGAATGTTGCTCGTTTTTCTATCCGAAGCGCATCAAAATATTTCTCCCAGCTATTTTGTTTTCCTTCCTTCTGTGTGACAAACCCATGAATACTCAAAACATCGTGTAACTCATCGGGAGAATCGGCATTAGGCCAAGCCTCACTTCTCACACGTTCTATTGCCTCAATGTCAAGTCGGCTCAAATCATTGGCTTCTGTCGGGTCCAACCAACTTCTGTTTCGGATTGCATTCACCCGTCTTTCTGCAAACTCGGTCTCGTCGAGGAAAGCGTAAGGTTTGGCATTGATGATCTCCTGCGCAAAAGCTGAAGGTTCACGCAAATCTCTTGTTTCCAGTTTGAGTTCCTTCTTATCAATTTTAGCCATCAGCTCCTCCAACTCATCTATATCCATGGCTTCCGTAAGGCAATCGTGAATGGCCTGGTTCACCAGAGGATGATCAGGCACTTCGCGCTCCCCATCAATATTTTCAAAGCAAGCGATTTGGTCAGGAAATACCTGGGCGATCAAATCTTCCGCATTCATGCGTTGAAACTGGGGAGGTACACGTTTGCCATTCCGGTTTCGTTGAATAGCCAGCGAACGTGTAGCATTCCACCTCCAACGTACCTCAAACATCGGTGCGTCCAACATGGCCTGTATCAGGGTTTCTCTTACTATTTTGCTATTCAGGTATCGATAAACACCTTCAAGTGGAAAACTATGTGAACTGCTGAGGGATAGGATAATCGCATCTTCATTGGCCGCTGCTTGTAGCTCAAAATTGAAGCTTTGACAGAATTTTTTTCTCAAACTTAATCCCCAGCCTCTATTGAGTCGACTTCCGTAAGGGGAGTGAACCACAAGGTGCATATCGCCGACATCATCAAAGAACCTTTCAAGGACTATCGTATCTCGTGTTGGCACCACTCCAAGGCCTACTTTTCCCGCATAGAAATAATTGACCAGTTGTTCGGCTGGCGTTTCGCCAATACCCACTTCATCCACCAACCACCGAAATGCCAAATTCTCACTGATATCCAATGACGTATGATCCTTCATCCTAGGCAAAGGATCTTTATCCAACAACTCATCCATAGTTGTCCTCAGTCGGGATACAGATTCACTCAATTCTAATGTCCTCCCAGGCCCTTCTCCCAACCAAAATGGAATAGTCGGTGGCATTCCTGTAGCATCTTTCACCTTCATCGTCAGGCCTTCAATGCCGAGAATTTGCCATGTATGTGTACCCAGAGTAATGGTGTCACCCGGCAAGGATTCCAAGGCATAGTCTTCTCCGATGGTGCCGACTTTAATATTCTGAGGATCAAGTACCACATCATAGTCAAACATATCTGGAATGGAGCCGCCATTCGTTAGCGCAATAATTCTAGCTCCTTTCCTTCCTCTTATCACTCCATTGATCGCGTCGAAATGGACGTGTGCACCCCTTCTACCTCTGCGAGTAGAAAAGCCCTCGGATTGCATTTTTACAATCTCAAGAAAAGTATCCTTTGTCAGTGATCTATATGGATAAGCATTGCTAAATGATTCGAATAACTTTTCAACTTCCCAGTCCTGATTGCTGACCTCTGCAACTATTTGTTGGCTCAAAATATCCAGCGGAGCTTCAGGCATCACAATTTTATCCAGCTCGCCACGACGAATGCTATCGAATAGAGCAACACTTTCAGTCAATTCATCTCGTGTCAACGGAAACATGATTCCCTTCGGAATCCCCCCCACATGGTGATTGCTCCTACCAACTCTTTGGATAAATGCAGCAATGCTTTTTGGAGAGGCTATTTGTATGATGAGACTAACAGAGCCAATATCAATTCCCAACTCCATACTAGCAGTTGCTACCAGCACTTTCAGTTGACCCTGCTTGAGTTTTTGCTCGGCCTGCTGCCGATGCTCCTTACTCATACTACCATGGTGAGATGTCACATGTTCTTCGCCGACCTTTTCTGCCAAAGCCACAGCAAGACGCTCTGACAAGCGCCTGTTATTTACAAATATTAAGGTTGTCTTATGATCCTTGATCAGCTCAACAAAACGCTCATACAATTGGCCCCAAACTTCATTTTCCATGACGGCTGTAAGTGGAGAATCTGGTACTTCGATCGTAATATCTAGCTTCCTTTTATTGCCTGTATCTACTATTTCACACCTCGGTTGGTCGTCAACGATATTCTTATTCCCCACCAAAAACTTAGCGACCATCTGAATTGGCTTTTGAGTTGCACTCAAGCCAATCCGCTGCAGCTTGCCACCAACCAGTGCTTCCAGGCGCTCCACCGACAGAGCGAGATGTGACCCCCTTTTGTCACCAAGCATAGCGTGAATTTCATCAATGATAATCGTCCTTGTCGTACTGAGCATCCTTCGACCACCATCGCTGGTCAACAACAGGTAGAGAGACTCGGGAGTGGTGACTAATATATGTGGAGGCTTTTTGACCATTTCAGCACGAGCCGAATTTGGTGTATCGCCAGTTCTGACAGCTACCTTAATTTCAGGGATTGTTTGCCCATTTTCAAAAAACTCCGTTTCAATACCTTTCAGTGGTAGCTCGAGGTTTCTATGAATGTCATTACTTAGAGCCTTTAGAGGAGAAATATAAACGACTCTGTTCTCTACTGGCAGTGCGCCACTTTCTGACTCTTTGACTAGCTCGTCAATAGCAGAATAAAAAGCAGCCAGGGTTTTTCCTGAACCTGTCGGTGCAGAAATAAGTGTGTGCTTACCTTTTTTAATTGCAGGCCAGGCTTGTTCCTGTACTTCTGTAGGCCCCTCAAAGGACTTCCTAAACCAACTCGAAACATGAGGGTGAAAGGAACTGGATAATATGGGCTCAGTAGTAGGCAAAGTATTTTTTGACGTGATGTTAAAGGTACTAATTTTTTTAGCATTTTTAAGGAAATTCCTAAACCAACTAATGATATCGATGAATTTCCTTCTCACAAAACAAGCGTTTGGCCCACATAGTTTCAAGGGTTTGAATCCTGCCCCATTTTAGCTTAAATTTGATAACCAACAATTAATCATATTTTGCCGTGATTCGCCTTTTCACCTGTGTCGTCCTTTTGTGGATATCAGTTCCATTGTCTCTAAAGGCACAGAATCTGGAAAAGAAAAAAATGAAGGCAGAAAGCATGTTTTATCTTGAAAAATTCGATAAAGCTCGGGTTGCCTATGAAGAGCTACGCAAGCTTGACTCAAGGTATAAAACAGCAATTTATAGATTGGAGATTTGTTCTTTGCTTACGGTATCCCCAAACAAATCCACCAAAATGCTGGAGGGTTATTCTGGCACTCAAGGGAGAAGAGATAAGTTCTACAATTACTGGATGGCGTTGATCTATTTCAATCAGGGGAGAAACCTAGAGGCCATACATGCCTGCGAGCGTTTTTTTGTTGTCAATCAGTACAAGACCAAGGAGATTAGAACTGAAATAAAAGACTTACTCAAAATGGCAGAATTACGCCATTCCTATTTCCAGCGACCTCTGGAATATAAGGTAGTGCATGTCTCAGGAAAGTTGAATTCTGGACACAACGAGTATAGTCCGGTATTCTCCGAAAGCAGACAAAGCATGCTTTTCCTATCGTCTCATCAACGCATCAACTTCAAGACAAAGACAGAAAAATTTCATGTCTTTGAGGCTGAGAAAATTGATGGTGAATGGCATACCCCGCGTATGATTCATCATCTGCATACTTTTAGCCCAGTCAATATAAGTATCAACCTGATACATGACCTGGAAAAGTTATACGTCTACACCGACAAGGAGGAAGGGCATATGCAGTACAGTGAATTTCAAGGGCATACATGGTCTGCACCCCAAGGAGATGAATTTAACCTAGATTTATCGGATTTGACGGCCCATTTTTTTATCAATGAACAAGAAAACCTGATCCTGTTTTCGAAACCGGTGCAAACCACGGATGGAGTGAAGCACCTGGATATATTTCAATCCAACCGAGATTCATTGAGCGGACAATGGATCTACCCCAAAAATATCTCTAAAGCAATTAACAGTGATAAAGATGAAGACTTTCCATTTTTATCCTCAGACGGAAAAACGTTGTACTTTTCTTCTAAGGGTCATTCCTCCATTGGGGGCTATGATATCTTTAAATCTGAATTTGAACCAGCTACTCAGAGTTGGTCTGCTCCTATCGCACTTAGAAATCCGATCAATTCTACAGAAGATGATATTCAGTATAAGTTGAATGAAAATCTCATCTCAGGCTACTATGTCTCTAATAGAAAAGAGTCCAAAGGAGGGTTTGATATCTACTATGCCCTGGAGCTCAATAGCGCTTTAGTCGAAGGAGTAGTGACTGACAGTGAAGACAAAGCTGTCCGAGGGGCGAAAATTGTATTGAATTCAACACAAGATGAAAAAGTCTTTATTGATGCCATCACAGATGAAAATGGAAAGTACAAATTGAAAGCCAATGCTGACGATGAGTTCTCTGTGGAGATTTGGCTGGCAGGTGAGCGCGTACACAAAAATACTTTGGCTGTACCAGCAGACACTGATAACACGTTAGCACTTGTCTCCAACTATCAGATAGAACTGACACCAGAGAATTAGATTGCTCTAATCCGATAATTTCGAAATAGGTGTAAGATCTATCTTTCTGAATTCCACCTCAGACCCTTCAGCCTGAACAGCTATTTGTCCTTTGGAAGCTGTGGCATCATAGCCGTAGTTTACCAAGTCGTTATTCACCCAAACCTTTATCTTGTTCCCGAGGCATTCTATGACCATCCTGTTCCATTCCCCTAATGGCTTTTCAGAGCCATCTGTCAGGTTTTTGATTCTGCGTTTTTTCCCTTCAGTAATCCCCCACTCTTCCTTAGGCCCTCTGCGCTCCAGCATATTATCCGCTGTAATATCTTCTACGATACACCAGAAATCCCCGGCGTTTTCATGCATCATTTGTACCTCGATAGACTTTGGAAACATCTCGTACAAAGCCCGCGGACTAGAGGCGTGTACCAAAGCACCACAATTGCCAGGCTCCCCGGCAAAGCGATACTCAATTTCCAACCTATAATTTTCATATACAGCATCCGTAATAAGATGCCCGCCTGGAATTCCCAGACTCACGAGCATACCCTCCCTAATAATAAATGGATTTCTAGCATTTGGATCCTTGTCCATTTCAGGTACATCCACATGCCAGCCTGCAAGGTTCTTGCCGTTGAAGAGGGGAGCTGGTGACTGAGAATTGCAAGATGCAATTATGAAAAAAACTATTAGAAAAACGCTAAGTGGTTTCATAAATTAATTGGTTTTGGGTTTGAGAGTCAATCAGCTGTAGTAGTGATTAAATCACCCAAACAAATCCGAGCTCAAATACCTATCGCCCCTATCGCAAACGATAGTGACAATCACGCCTTCTTCTAATTCTTGAGCTACCTGAATAGCTGCATGCAAGGCACCTCCACTGCTCATGCCAGCTAGGATGCCTTCTTCTTTGCCCATTCGGCGTGTAGTTGCGGTGGCTTCTTCAGTACTTACATCAATAATGCGGTCTACTCGCTCCTTTTCGTAGATTTTGGGTAAAAATTCAGGTGACCACCTGCGAATACCCGGAATGCTAGATCCATCAGTTGGCTGGGTACCTACGATCTGTACGTCAGTATTTTGTTCTTTCAGGTATCTGGATACACCCATAATGGTACCTGTAGTACCCATTGCTGAGACAAAGTGGGTGATTTTTCCGTCAGTGTCTTTCCATATTTCCGGGCCGGTTGTACGATAGTGCATCTTATAGTTATCCGGATTGGCAAACTGGTTGAGCATATGATACTCATCGGTGGCTGCCATCTCTTCTGACAATTCTCGGGAATACTCAATGGTCTTGGCTGCAGGTGTTAGAATTACCTTAGCACCATAAGCCTCCATTGTCTTTATGCGCTCTTTGGTAGAGTTGTCTGGCATAATCAAGGTCATTTCAATACCCAAAGACTGGGCTACCATGGCCAAGGCTATACCCGTGTTGCCACTGGTTGCTTCCACAAGTTTGTCTCCTTGCTTGATCTCCCCTCGATCTATCGCTCCCTGGATCATTCCATAGGCTGCCCGATCTTTTACACTTCCACCTGGGTTCTGACCTTCCAGCTTGCAGTATATATCCACATTTTTGTTGGGATTCAGGTTTCGAATCTTTACTAGTGGCGTATTTCCAATGATATCTGCAAGAGTCATTTTACTATTGTCTTTAATCTAATGGTATCAGAATTTTCAGTATCCTCCACCTGTCTTTTGTTTTGATAAATCACCTGGGTGAACGCAGGAACACTTCGTGTGATCCACACATTCCCTCCAACAATACTGTCGTGCCCAACCACAGTCTCTCCTCCGAGAATTGTAGCATTCGCATAAATCACAACATTGTCTTCTATTGTTGGGTGTCGTTTTTTGCTGGCATCCTCTTTATTCACGCTCAAGGCTCCCAGGGTAACTCCCTGATACAATTTCACATTATCTCCAATATCAGTCGTCTCACCGATCACTATGCCAGTACCGTGATCAATGCAGAAATTTTTGCCAATCTTAGCTCCAGGATGAATGTCGATACCAGTACGCGCATGGGCTTGCTCTGTGATCATTCGAGGGATAATCTGGACACCTTTATTGTATAAGAAGTGCCCAAACCGATAGGATGCAATTGCATAAAATCCCGGATATGTCCGTATCACCTCGCTTTCGCTTCTGGCCGCCGGATCTCCGTCAAATACCGCTTTCACATCCTGGTTCAATTTTTCGTAAATCTCAGGAACAGCCTCAAAGAACAGTCTTGAATTTTCCTCAGCATTTACTCCTTCATGATTTTGTTTGATATTAAGCATATCAAACAATTGCTGTTGTAGCTCGCAAAGGTGTTGCTCCAGCTGATCAACCGATTCGTAATTACGTCTCGAATATACTGGAAATAGAGTACCTAATAAATCCTGAAAGAAGGAACTTACCTCATCTTCTGAGGGGCACTCAGGGCACTGCTGGTGTGCATTAAATATTTTGCTCAAAAATGACTGATCCATAAACTAATCCATGAAACTTGTGATGTAGTACCTCAAACGGACTTGCCGTAAAAAGATTCAATTTGACCTACCTTTTTACTCAACATCTAATTGTGTGCAATTTAAGATAAAAATAGATGCCACATTTCTATCCTTGATATGTAAACACCATAATAGAACATCAATAATTTCAAGATTCTTTTATAAATTGATCATTGGAACTAGAAAATACCGATCATGACTGTTGCCAAAACCTCAATAATAGCATTAATCTTATGTCTTATTGTACTTCCCTGTTTATCTCAGGAAACCGTTGCAGATAAGGTGGCTACTCTTAGTCACACTGAAAGAGCTAAAATCAAAAAACCACTGTACGAATTTCTCCATACCTGGAATACTGCTGCTCCAGATCTAATTACAGCCACCAAAGAACTGGAAAGCAAAAAGAAGGAGAACAAACGTAAAGGGAAGGATCTATTTGCAGGAACTAAAAAGCTGAAAGAAGCATATGACGAGTTGGTAGAATTGGATGGCAAAGAAAGATCTTTTATTGCGGAGAGCTTCGCTCTGCCCATGCAAGAGGAGTTAGAGGTAAAAGGCGCGACGCTAAGTGCCTCGGATATCTATGCGGTTCAATACATCACCAAATTTGTTCTAGGTGTTCCAAGGTTCAATAGAGGACACCTTGATATCTATAATGTGAAACAGATGGAGGAAGAACTATCCCTTCTGATCAAAGCATACCCAGACAATGACGCTCACAATCAGGAAGTAGATGGGCATGTCATTGATATTTTCAGGGAAGAGGCTCAGTCTTATTGGAATTCTTTCGTAGCAGTTAATAAAGCACAATACCAGAAAGATAATGGAAGACCAAGTGGCAGTGGTGTGGATTTGAAAAGTATGAACTGTGGAGAAAAGTATGCATTCCTAAAGGAACAAGGGGTCATGCGTTAGGACTTTGACGCAAACAATATACACATACTTGGTGATGTCTTATTAGGAGTTTTTTGATGATCCTGAATCATTATGAAATCATTCCCTCGTCATTGGGATCACAATGATCTTCTTCGTCAAACCGGAATAGTTCACCGTGCTGTCCTGGGGGTTGTGAACAGACATCTTCATTTTACTAATCCCTTCGACCATTGGCATTGTAGAATGATATACAATGTCATTTCGGTTGAATTTCTGCTGAACCTTCTTATCTGAAAAAATAGAATCTGATTCTATTGGTTTAAGGTTTTGTTTGTTCGTCCAACTCATTTTATTTCCGCTGTTGAGCTTCTTTGATAAGTCGCTAGGTTGAAATTTGTCTTTGGGAGAATAGAGCTTTATGTCTTTGAGCAGGTGTTTGTACTTTTTTACATCCAGCTTACCAAGTTCAGGAGATTTTGTAACATTATCCTGTGACCGAGCTATTCCTGACCAAATTAGAAGCGCTAATAAAATGCAGATTTGCTTAATCATGACTAATTAGAACGCTTTATGGTGCTGTATGTTTCATTTGCTGTTCTCATAAAACTTTTTCCCACTCTTCTCATTTTCTATTAGAATGTTGGCTGGCTTGAATCTCTTGCCTAAACTTTCGCATGTTTTAAATTTTTCCAGAATCGTATCGATCCCAATATGATCTAAATACCTGAATGGTCCGCCGGTGAAAGGCGCAAAACCTAATCCGAAAATAGCCCCAATATCTCCATCCAGAGGTGACTGGATGATACCTTCTTCCAGGCACATGGCTGCCTCGTTGATCATCATTAGGGACATTCTGTCCTGAATCACCTGATCATCAAATTGCTTCTTACTTGACCCTCCAAAAAAGCCATAGATGTTGTCATCCACTTTGCCACGAATTTTCTTGCCAGATTTCTGATCATATTGCAAAAATCCTTTTTTACTCTTTTTGCCTTTGTAGCCGGCTTCCGCCAGCTCTCTCATTTTGTTGCTACGCTTTTCTCCTCTCTTTTCGAAAAAATCTCCCAGAGCCCCTTCGGCAATATGAGCCCCGACATCAATGCCTACCTCGTCAATAAGTGTCATTGGCCCAACCGGAAAGCCAAACTTCTTCATAGCCCGATCAACTTGCAATATATCGGCTCCTTCTTCCAGAAGATAAAGTGCTTCGTTGAGGAATGGTGATAATATTCTAGTGGTATAAAAACCAGGCCCGTCTTTCACTACTATACATGTTTTGCCCTGCCTGATCCCAACATCCAGAGCGGTTGCCGTCACCCAGTCAGCTGTTTTTTCAGTAGTAATAATTTCAAGCAGTGGCATCTTCTGAACAGGAGAAAAATAGTGCATGCCAATAACTTGTTCAGGTCTTGAAGACGCTTCGGCTATTTCAGTGATCGGAAGAGCCGATGTATTCGACGCGAAAATTGCCTTTTCAGAAATTTCATCTTCTGTTTCCTTGATCACCTGATGCTTGATCTTAATATCTTCAAAAACTGCTTCTATCACCATGTCAGCTTTCGCAAAACCCGTGAAGCTTGTAACAGGATTGATCTTATTGATCAACCTTTCAGCTTCGGCCTTATTAATAGATTTTTGTTTTACTTTTTTAGCAAGATTCTTCCAAATGTTCTTTTTTGCTTTAGTTAAACTCTCAGGATAGAGGTCTTTCAACAAAACATCCATGTCCTTTGGTACAGACACCTCCGCGATTCCTTCTCCCATCAAGCCCGCTCCAAGCACAGCCAGAGTATTCACCTTTTTCACCTGATCTTTGAGAGGATTTTTCTTCTTTGCATTCATTGCAAAAAAGATATGTATCAGTTGAAAAGAGACATTGGTCTGTAGCAATTCATCGAAGTTGGTGGTTTCAATTTCGTAGGCGTCTTCCAGCTTCTTTCCCTGATGAGCCTTTATGGTCTCAAGAATTTTCAAAGGAGCGGGGTAGTTGCCATAGGTAGACCGCATCACCGTCTGCCTTGCTTTATTGAAAATGACGTTTTTGGTGATTGGATTTCCTTCCAATATTTTTTCAAACAAACTCCTCTTATCCTTTCTTTTGAATTTTCCTTCGGCAATTTTTAGCGCATGTTTTTTCGCGGCTGTAAGTAACTTCGTCTGGTCAACAATGACATCAGCCAAGCCCATTTTAAAAGCCGGGTAGCCATACACATTTTTACCTGTCAGAATAATACCTAGTGCTTTTTGCAGCCCTATCAATTTGGGCATCCTTATCGTTCCTCCAAGCCCGGGAAGTAACCCCAATTTGACCTCAGGCAGCCCGATCATGGTTGAAGGGTGTGAGCTCACAACTCTGCCAGCACAGGCTAGGGAAATTTCTGTGCCTCCTCCCATGCAGGCTCCATGAATGGCTGCTACAAAAGGTTTTTTTGAACTTTCTATTCTTGCGAACATCTTGTGTCCTTCGAGAGAAACGTTTTTGCACTCGCCAGGCCCAAACTTCAAAAACTCTTCAATGTCTGCTCCGGCCATAAATCCTTTTTTGGCGCTTATAATTACTGCCGCCTTGATTTCATCGTCTTTATTAACCTGCCCCATAACTTCGTCAAACTGACCAACCATGTCAATGGTGATTTTGTTCCACTCTTCTCCTGGCAAGTCCATCCAGAGGACTCCCACATTATCTTGTTTTTCGAGGGTTAGAAATTTATTAAAACTCGACATTTGATATTGTTTTTGGGTTATTCAAATAAGAAATCCTAGTAGCGTTCAATTAACATAGCATGCCCATGAGCACCAGCGGCACAGGCGGCAATGAGTGCGAGGTTGCCATCTTCTCTGATAAGACGATTGGCAGCAGTGGTGAGCAGCCTTCCTCCTGTAGCTCCAAACGGATGACCTAGCGACAGTGAACCACCGTGTATGTTGAATTTGTCCATCGGTATTTCTCCTACTTTTTTGGCTGCACCGATTTTATCCTTAGCAAATTGATCAGAATCCAGACATTTCAGGTTGGTGAGTATTTGCGCTGCAAAAGCTTCATGATACTCAAAGACATCTAAGTCATCAATTGTCAAGCCTTCTTTTTCCAAAAGCTGGTATGTGGCATAAGCTGGGCCTAGCAGTAGTTCTTCATTCGGATCTTGTCCGGTGAAGACGTAATTTTTAATAGAAACTTTTGGAGTCAGCCCGAGCTCTTTTGCCTTTTCATCGGACATCAGCAAAACAGCAGAAGCACCGTCTGTCAAAAAAGAAGAATTTGCCGCAGTAAGCGTTCCATTTCTCTTGTCAAAAGCCGGACGAAGTTTTGCAAGTTTGTCTGGTGTGCTATCTCCACGATATGTATTGTCAGCTTCAATCGATTTGAATTTTGGAGGAAATGAAGCCGGTGTAATCTCTTCAGAAAGAATGCCTTTTTCGGCTGCTTCAGCTGCCAGTTTGTGCGAGCGAACGGCAAATTCGTCCTGCGCCTCACGTTTGATCTCATATCTAGCCGCCATCAAATCACAATCCAAGCCCATCGTTCTCCCAGTAGTAAATTCTGCTATAGCTGGTACTTCCGGTTTAAAATCAGCCGGGCGCAAACTTAGAAGAAACTGCAATGTCTGTCCGAAATTCTTGATACTTCGAGCGGCGAACAGTTTCTTCCTCATCTCCTTTCGGAAAGGTATGGGAATGTCCGATACAGAATCAGTGCCTCCTGCCACAATCACATCTGCTTGCCCTGTTCGGATCAAATCTACCCCATGAGAAATAGCTGCATTCGCTGAAATACAGGCTTGTGAAATGGTATGCGCTGGAGTGGTTACAGGAATTCCTCCTGTAAGCGCACATTCCCTTGCTACATTCGGAGTAGTGATGTTGTGTACAACAGTACCCATGATCACCTTGTCGACTATATCCGCATTAATGCCAGACTTTGTGACCAGGCCATTGATTGCCATTGCACCCAATTGATAGGACATCAGATCAAAGTAACCCGTGCCGGATTTCAAGAAGGGTGTTCTTGTCCCTTCAACCATTACCACTTTCTTTTCCATAATTATTTACTCACTGCTGTTATGCTAAAACAAATATTTGAAGAATCACCCTCCTAAACCTCCCTCAAGGGAGAAATTTGGGTGTTTTTGCATAACATCATTTATTCAGGATTTTATCCAATTTCTTTTTAAGCGCTTGTTTTTCGCCAGGTATATTCAGATTGATATGCGTATTCACATGGGGATAAATCTCCATAATGGCCTCCAAAGGATAGCCAAGCTTACCTGCTATTTTTTGACAATAGAGAATTTCCTCATTGTAAATTTGGTTGTCAATTTTCATCAATTGCACCACATCATACAGCAGTTCGAACTTTTCGTCCACATTCAGATCAGAAAGATCTTTGACTTTCCCTGGGTTTTCAATGGCGGCATGGATTTCGTCAATAGACATATCATGTGCCTTGCCAATTTTCTCCATCAACTGCATCTCTCGATCATCTATTTCTCCGTCTGCATTGGCTAGTATGGCAAGTACTCTGAGTTGTTTAGTGAACATAAAAATGTGATTTGTAGTTTAGCTGGCTTTCTAGAAAAGCTTCTTCAATGCATCCTTAGCCTTTTCTGCAGCCTTTTTCTTAGCTTTCTCAGCTTCGGCTTTTGCCTTTGCTTCCGCTTCCTTCTTTTTCTTTTCTATTTCAGCTTTGGCTTTTGCTTCTGCTTCGGCCTTTTTCTTCGCTACTTCGGCCTCCGCTTCTGCTTTCTTTTTTGCCAGTTCTGCCTCAGCTTTTGCTTTTTGTTCGTCTATAGCCGCTTTGGCTGCAGCCTTTGCTGCACCTCCAGCCCCACCTGATCCTTTTCCAGTACCTAGCAGACTGACTTTGGGATCATCATAAGTGCCCTTTAGGCCCAGGTTCAATTTGATGTTTTCTCCAACAACAGATTTTCCTCCGGTTAATGAAGATAACGCACTATTCAGGGCATCCCCCGCTGCTCCGGCTGGTACGTCCATACCCAGGCTATAATCCATGTCTCCTAAAATACCGGTTGAACCTGCCACGGTAGTTTTGTATCCTTTCAAATTCACATCAAAAGGCTTCACATACAAACGACCTTCTTTTATTTCTGCATCCATTATTACATCCTTCAAAGACACTTGCTCACCATCTCCTCCTCCACTTTTCAGTTTGGTTAGAGATGTCACTGCCGATGCTATTTTCGATCCTTTCAAAGACGCTTCTGCTATTTTAACTAATCCCGATCCATTCAGCTTATCATACAGTGGCATCATGTCTGGGCCAAGTGCCCCACCAATCTTGAAGTCTGTGGAAAAATTTCCATCCATATGTCTGGCAGCAGGCGCCATCATTTGGATTGTATTAAAGGCTTCAAAGGACGCAGGAATAGAAAGGCCTTTGATTCCAAAATTGAAATCGAATTCTGGATTTTTAACATTTGCAGTAACGTACGAACCACTCATCGTAAACAGGCCTTTCAGCATTTCAAAATCCACTCCTTCCATTCGTGCAGCACCATCCTTTATGATGATATTTCCTTTTAGATTTTCAATATTGAGATTGTCGTAAATGATCTTCTTCATGGAAGCATTCATCACAAAATCAATATTTTGCGGAATCCTAACTACTTCCAGTGCCAAACTATCCTCTCCGGATTCTGTCTCTAGCGTTTCTTCCTCCACCATCCACTCATTCAGGTCAAAAGAATTGGAGTTGAAATTCAATTGGCCAGTTAATACCTCTGCACTATCCAGAGCAAAACCAATAAAGTTCTGAAGTTTACCATCCATATGGATATCGCTTTTTCCAATGGTTCCATCGAAATTCGCCAGATCAATACTTTTTGGATTGAAACTCATATTGGTAGAAGAAATGCCAAATCCTTGAGGCAAATCAACACTTGTGAAGTAAAAGTCATTCACCGACATACTTCCGCTTGCGGGGAGCTGATCATACTTTTCAGCCTCAACCAGTGCCATATTTCCTGAGGTTTTGAAATCCGCTTTGATTTTACCCTTAAGCTCGGTATCCTCGATTGGGATGATTTTCATAACTTTTTCCAAATCTACATTGCCCAATAAAGAGAATGCCCAGGTGTAATTAGCCAGATTCTTGAAAGACATGGTGGCACTTACTTCTTCACCATCGACTAGCATGTGAAACTTCGGCATATTGAAAGACATGTCATCCATATTTTCGCCAGGGATATTTAGCTCAGTCGCTACATTTATTTGATCCATAGGAATAGGGTACTCCGCATATTTAATACTGCCATTATTGATGTTGAGCTTTGTGTTGATCGTTGGCAGGAGGGTTTCTGTCACCTTGCCTTTTACAAAACCATCAAAGTTTATTTCTCCACTGGCAGTCACTCCCTCCAGATAGCTTTGATAATCACCAGGAATCAATGACAGGATACTTTTCAGAGAAATTTCTTTTCCGTGATATTCAATGTCCACATCTATATCCTCTGTTGGCATTGCTACAAAACCGTCAAAACCAAAACCGAAATCATTCACCTTCACAGTATTTTCTTTGAAAGTATATTTCGCATTGTCCAGGTCCATACTCATGATCAGGTCAATATCCAGTTGCTTGTTGGCCATATAATCCACTCCCTCATAGCCGAGAGAAAAATTATCGACAGTTGTTTTTGTTATCATATCAAAAACCACCAAATCAAAATCTCCCGAACCCGTGTGGTTCAATCCCTCAATAGAAGTAGTAAAAGCCAGTGACTCATCTATATAATCGAGGCTTCCGTTTACAATTTCCCACTTGTTGATGCCTATATTGAATGAAGAAGCTTCACCTGACTCTTCTTCAACCTCCTCAACGACCTCTTCTCCCGTGTCTTTCGCTATGTCGTAGTTGGCAGATCCGTCTTTCAGAACTTTCACCAATATTTTGGGCTCATCCAAGGTGATAGAGCTTATGGTTATTTGATCGCCTGAGATGGCCGACATCAAATCAATGACCACCTCAAAAGAACCAACCGAAACCAGTGTATCAGTTGCAAATTTGTCCTTACCGGAAATCCCAAACGATTCCATTCCAAAGGTAAAATCCGGAAAATTGCTAAATAGTGTTAGGTTGAGACCATCCGGATCATAAAACACATTGGCATCTACATTCTCAGCAATGGCATCATCCACCGCTTGCTTTATATCATCTTTGAAAATGATGGGAACTAAAACCATTGCCAGCAACAAAACACCGATCAAACCACCAACAACAATGAGTACTTTTTTCATGGACTTAGAATTTTCTTTTTGAGTTTTATTTTAAGATTTGAATTATAATCATTCCGATTACTTAAAGTTATAAAAAGCTTCTCCACCTCCATGTTTTTTTCGATAAAATTGGATGAGGCTTAGATAACTAAACCAAGATCAATTCGGAGGTCTTCACGAATAGCTTTACATTTAAACTTCCAAAAGAATTCAATCCACTATGTCCAAGGATCAAATTTTATTGCTGGTACTAATAATTGTAGGTTTTTCCTACAGCTGTAGTCAAAGTCCATCTAATCAAGAAGCCGCTAAAGAAGAATGGTTACAGCTTTATAACGGTAAGACTATGGAAGGCTGGTCTCCAAAAATATCAGGTTTCAAAGAGGGAGAAAATTACAAAAATACGTTTATGGTGGAAGGCGGCTTTCTATCTTGCAACTATAGCGAGTATGACAGTTTTGCCAATGAATTTGGCCACCTCTTTTATATAAAGGAAAAGTTCTCGCATTATCGCCTGAGAACAAAATATCGCTTTGTTGGAGAGCAAGTGAAAAATGGGCCCGGATGGGCCTATCGCAACAACGGACTTATGCTCCATGCTCAATCCATTGAAAGTATGGGCATTGATCAGGATTTCCCGAATTCATTAGAGATGCAATTGCTAGCCGGAAAAGGGGAGGGTACAGGAGAAAGGCCGACTGGAAACTTATGTACTCCCGGAACGAATGTGTATCTGCAGGACACGCTTTTTACACCTCACTGCATTAGCTCATCTTCCAAAACCTATCATGATGATGTCTGGGTAAATGCTGAAGCAGTTGTATATGGAGATTCGATTGGCCACCATATTATTGAAGGGGATACGGTACTTACTTTTACTAAACCTACCCTGGACGATGGTACGCCTGTATTGGAGGGCTACATTACCATTCAGGCAGAGAGCCACCCAACACAATTTGAGAAAATAGAAATATTGAATTTGTGTGGATGCATGGATCCCAAAGCGAAGAATTACAAGTCCTACTATATTAAGGATGATCCCGACAAGTGCGAATATTGAATACCTAGTAGTTTGATATTACTTCTTTTCCAGGTTTAGGAATATGTCCTCCATGAGTTGAAGCTTCATTTTATCCGCAGAGCGTGATATGACAGAATAAGTCATGCCATGAACGTCATTTTCATTCACAAGCCTCAGCGTATCATTCTTTAGAATCCAGTTGAGCGAATGTATTAAGGTATCACTGCTAAAAATACAGCCTTCATGTCCGTAGGCAGCAATAGTCACAATTCCCTCGTCGTTGAATTCAAACTGGCCGTCCATTGTGAATTTCGTGGATGGCTCCACCCCGGGATATGATGCCGGATCGGTTTCCCATTCGGCTTTCCATGTTCCGACAACCTCCTCTTCTGCATTATCCTCACTGGGTTCTTTATTCCCTTTTTGCGTGCAGCTAGCGATAGTCAGGAGCATCAAAACAAAGAGTAAGACAGTATGGCTTTTAGTCATGAATGGTGGTATTTGTTCGAGCCAAAATTATAAGAGATGAGCGAATCTAAAAATTATAACAGGGGCAAAATTGAATTATTATCAATTGTCAATAATTTGTAGCTGAAATACTTTTTATACTCGAGCTTTCTAATCTAAATTTGCGCCAATTTGAACCACCCTCAATAGCACTATACTATGCCTAAAGACAACAGCATAAAATCAGTTTTGATCATCGGTAGCGGACCTATTATTATTGGTCAAGCTTGTGAATTTGATTACTCAGGATCGCAAGCATCACGCTCACTCAGGGAAGAAGGAATTGAAGTTACCTTGATAAACTCCAACCCTGCGACTATCATGACTGATAGTGTAACGGCCGATAATATTTATTTGAAGCCTCTGACTAAGCAGTCGATTCGGGAGATCCTCGAAAAACATGATATTGATGCTGTGCTGCCAACCATGGGTGGTCAGACTGCATTGAATCTCGCTATTGACTGTGAAAATGCAGGAATATGGGAGAAGTATGGTGTGAAGATGATTGGCGTAGATATTGGTGCCATTGAAACCACAGAAGACCGAGAGAAGTTTCGACACAAAATGATCGAAATAGGAGTGGATGTGTGTACAGGAGAAACGGCTACCTCATTTTTAAGAGGAAAGGAAATCGCTCAGGAAATAGGCTTTCCGTTGGTAATTCGACCTTCTTATACGCTTGGAGGATATGGCGGAGGTTTTGTCAACACCCCTGAAGAATTTGATACGGCGCTTAATGCTGGCCTGCAAGCTTCACCTATCCATGAGGTATTGGTTGAGCAGAGTATTCTAGGGTGGAAAGAATATGAGCTTGAGCTTTTGAGAGATAATATTGGAAATATCATCATCATCTGTTCGATTGAAAACTTTGATCCGATGGGTGTGCATACAGGTGACTCCATTACAGTTGCGCCTGCAATGACCTTACCGGATACCGTGTACCAAAGAATGCGTGATATGGCTAAGACCATGATGAACGCCATTGGTCAGTTTGCTGGTGGATGTAACGTACAATTCTCTGTTCACCCAGAGACAGATCAAATTATCGGGATCGAGATCAATCCTAGAGTATCTCGTTCTTCGGCTTTAGCTTCGAAAGCCACCGGGTATCCAATTGCGAAAGTTGCCGCTAAGTTGGCCATTGGATACAACCTCGATGAACTGAATAATCAGATCACAAAAACGACCTCCGCTTTCTTTGAGCCAGCGTTGGATTATGTGATAGTAAAAATACCAAGATGGAATTTTGATAAGTTTCAGGGCTCTGACAGAAAGCTTGGCCTTCAAATGAAGTCTGTTGGTGAGGCTATGGGTATCGGAAGAAACTTCCAGGAAGCATTACAAAAAGCTTGTCAGTCTCTGGAAATCAAGAGAAACGGTTTGGGAGCTGACGGTCGAGAGTTGCAAAACCAGCAAGAAATACTTGAAAGCCTTGAACACCCAAGCTGGAACAGATTGTTCCATATTTATGATGCCTTCAAAATGGGCATTCCTTTTAAGACGATCAAAAAGCTTTCTAAAATTGATGATTGGTTTCTTCACCAAATAGAAGAATTGCTAATTCTTGAAAAAGAGATAGAAAGTTACTCGCTTGATAGCTTGCCTAAAGCCCTGCTGAAAACAGCGAAAGAAAAAGGTTATGCCGATAGACAAATAGCTCACTTACTCAAGTGCCTTGAAAGTGAAGTTTATAATAAAAGAAATGATGAGGGCATCAAGCGAGTATACAAACTAGTCGACACCTGCGCCGCAGAATTTGAAGCACAGACGCCTTACTATTATTCATCATTTGATGACGAGAACGAATCTGTGTCTAGTGACAAGAAAAAAATTATTGTTCTTGGGTCAGGACCTAACAGGATCGGACAAGGAATCGAATTTGATTACTCCTGCGTGCATGGTGTATTGGCTGCAAAGGAGTGTGGTTATGAGACTATCATGATCAACTGCAACCCTGAGACGGTTTCTACGGACTTTGATGTTGCAGACAAACTCTACTTCGAACCAGTTTTCTGGGAGCATATTTATGACATCATTCTTCATGAAAACCCTGTTGGAGTGATCGTTCAGCTTGGTGGACAGACGGCTTTAAAACTTGCGGAGAAATTCACCAGATATGGAATCAAGGTAATTGGAACAAGCTATGAGGCCCTGGATCTTGCGGAAGATAGAGGGCGTTTTTCCGACCTATTGAAGGAACTGGAAATTCCATATCCAGAATATGGAACTGTTGAAGATGCAGATCAAGCAATTGAATTGTCAAAAGAAATTGGCTTCCCATTGTTGGTTCGACCAAGCTATGTTCTCGGTGGACAGAGTATGAAGATCGTAATCAATGAACGAGAAATGGAGGAGCATGTAGTGAACCTGTTGAAGGACAAACCTGACGGCAGAATCCTACTTGATCATTTCTTAGAAGGTGCTATTGAAGCTGAAGCAGATGCTATTTGTGATGGAGATGATGTGTACATTATCGGTATCATGCAGCACATCGAACCTGCCGGTATTCACTCCGGAGATTCTTATGCGGTCCTGCCTCCCTATAACCTGGGAGACTTTGTCATGAGACAAATCGAAGAATACACTGTGAAGATTGCAAAAGCACTGGAAACTGTTGGGTTGATCAACATTCAGTTTGCTATTAAAGACGACAAAGTATATATCATCGAAGCAAATCCAAGGGCTTCTCGTACAGTTCCATTCATTTGTAAGGCATACAAAGAGCCTTATGTGAACTATGCAACCAAAGTGATGCTCGGTGAGAAAAAGGTAAAAGATTTTGATTTCAAACCATACAAAAGTGGCTATGCTATCAAAGAGCCAGTCTTCTCATTCCACAAGTTTCCAAATGTGAACAAGGAGCTGGGACCAGAGATGAAATCTACGGGTGAAGCCATCTATTTCATCGATGATTTGATGGATGATTATTTCATGAAAATATACAGTGAGCGAAACTTATACCTTAGTAGATAAGTACACCTTCTTATGGTTCTGATAAAATTTTTACTGATTGCTTTCTGCGCATACTGGCTTTTGAAGAGCATCGGTAGATTTTTGTTGTCGGTAGTTTTGCCCGGTTATATTAAGAAGAAGGCTAACCAACACGCACAGGGTTATAGCCAACAACGGCCGAAGCAAAAACGCCCTGCAGACGGCAATGTGAACATCGACTATGTTCCGAACGAAAAGAAGAAACCCAAAACGGACAAAGGCGGAGATTTTGTGGACTATGAGGAGGTGAAGTAGACTAATCCACAAACCTTTTCAAAATATCATCATACTCATCAATCCGTCGGTCTCTAAAGAATGGCCATATTCTACGAACGTCTTCCGAGTGCTTGAGGTCAAGAGATACAACAGCACAAGCCTCTTCATCACTAGGGCTTTGATGCAAGATTTCTCCTTGAGGGCCACAGACAAAACTATTGCCCCAAAACTGAATCCCCTTGGTTTGGCCAGATGGGTCAGGCTCATATCCTGTGCGATTCGCAGAAATCACTGGTAGACCATTAGCTACTGCATGCGCTCTTTGTGAGATCATCCAAGCATCCAGTTGGCGTTGCTTTTCCTCGTCCGAGTCTGTAGACTCCCAACCAATGGCTGTTGGATATATCAGCATATCTGCTCCTTGAAGTGCCATCAATCTGGCAGCCTCTGGATACCATTGATCCCAGCAAACGAGCACACCTAATTTTCCAACAGAAGTTTGGATTGGTCTGAAACCCAAATCTCCAGGTGTGAAATAGAATTTTTCATAATAGGCTGGGTCATCCGGTATGTGCATCTTTCGATATTCCCCGGCAATCGATCCGTCTCTTTCCAATACCACAGCAGTATTGTGATAAATCCCTGCCGCTCGTTTTTCAAACAGAGAAATGATCAAAACGATTTTAAGCTCTTTAGCCAATTTTCCAAAAAGGTCGGTCGAAGGACCAGGAATGCTTTCCGCCAAATCAAAATTCTTGACATTCTCTGTCTGACAGAAATAAGGGGTATTATGTAATTCCTGTAGCACAATCAGCTCTGCTCCCTGCGAGGCACAGGCTCGAATATTTGCCTCCAGTTTGGAAATATTCGTCTCTACTTCAGAAACATTCCTTTGCTGTACCAAACCTATTTTTAGCGCCTTTTGCATTAATACTAAAGTGTATCTTGATTCTTTGTTCTAAAATTCTGACATCTATAAAACGCCTTCCGGATATTGCATGGTCAGGCAATGCAATGATCCTCCCTGTTTGATCAAAGATGAGCAATTTATTCCAATAACTTCCCGAGTTGGAAATGCTGATTGCAAAAGAACTCTGGCTTCCTCATCCTTCTGCGTGCCATAAAGTGGTAGCAACACAGCAGCGTTCATAATGAGGAAATTTGCATAGGTGGCCGGCAATCTTTGGTCATTATAATATACCGCATCAGCCATGGGCAGAGGAATCAGTTGGTATGGACTTCCTTCTAAAGTCTGAAATACCTTGAGTTCTGCTTCCATTGCATTTAGGCTATCATAATGTTCGTCGCTAGGGTCGTCACATTTCACATATGTGATCGTATCCTCAGAGCAAAATCTTGCCAAGGTATCTATGTGTCCATCCGTATTGTCCCCTACTAACTGTCCATGGTTGAGCCATAAAATTCTTGTTGCGCCTAAAGTCTCCTTCAAGTACTGCTCGACTTCCTCTTTTGATTTATCGTTTCTGTTATTTGATAAAAAGCAAGAAGAGGTCGTAAGAATAGTTCCTTTTCCATCCGAATCAATGCTTCCACCCTCAAGTATAAAGTCGAGATGGTCTTCGTATGCCACTTCTTGATTGAGGATACGGGATTCATAAATGGTTCGGGTGATTCTATTGTCCTTTTCAAAATGATACTTCTTTCCCCAACCATTGAAGCCAAAATCAAGGATTGTGGGTTTCTCATTTTTAAGAACCGTGATTCCACCATGATCTCTTGCCCAGGTATCATCTGACTCGGCAAGAAGGAATGTTATATTTTCTTGATTGCAGGCTTTAAGGTCGGCTTTGGTTTCAGCTACATCCTGACATACAACGACAAGCTTTTGCCTCTGACTGATTTCATCGGCGATTTGAACAAAACATTCTGTTGCTTCTTTTATAATTGGATTCCAATCTGTTTGTTCGTGTGGCCAGGTAAGTTGAATGGCACTTTGGGGATGCCACTCAGCAGGGAGAACGAGCGCATCAGGTTTCATTTCTCTGATTTCATCCAATCCTTAGTCACCTCGTTCAGCGATTTTACCTTGTGCTCAAAATCACCTTTTAGCTTATCTCTGATGGCTCCCATGTTTTCCAGCACTTCCTGAATGGAATTGGGAATTTCTTCATTCAAAAACTCCTTGATCCTTTTCGCTACAGTGGGTGATTTGCCGTTGGTGGAGATTGCGATTTTTAGATCTCCTTTTTGCACAATCGAACCCAGGTAAAAATCACACAAGTCCGGCTTGTCAGCCACATTGCACAACAAGCCACGAGCCTTTGTCATTTTCTTTATAAGAGCATTGAGCTCATTGTCATTGGTACCCAATATGACTAATTCCATCCCGTCTAAATCACTTTCTTCAAATTGCTTCTCTATCAAGGTGATGGTATCATACTGGGAAGCCGCATCCCTTAGTTCTTGATTGAACTCACCAGCAACAATTTTAATCTTGGTAGAGGGACTATTCGCAAGTACTGCTTCCAGTTTTTCCAATCCAACATAGCGTCCACCTACTATCAACAATGAAAGTGTTTCCAATTTTAGAAAAACAGGAAATAAAGTGTTGCGAGCGCTATCTTCTTGAGCCATTGTCTTGCAATTTGCCTTAAAATTAAAAAAGCCTGTATATTACTATCCAGGCTTTCCTCAAAATTCGTTGTTTTTTATCCTTCGACGGCCGCTTCAACCAATTCTGAAACTGCTGTTTTCTGCACATTACCTAGAAATGCTTCTGCTTCTGCTATGTAGCTCTCAGCAAATTCTTTAGATGGCTCATTTTTATTGATCTGCAAAACCTGATCCATAAATGTTCCATCAGCACTCCAAAGCTTGTTATCAGCAAAATGCTCATTGATGTTGTTCATCACACCAGCTTGCGTATTCACTTCAATACCCTTGTCTGTCAACAATGCTTTCGCTCCATTGATGAAAGTATTGTAGCCATGATAAATAGCGTCTGAATAATCTTCTGCCTCAAGTGCCTCTTTTGCCCAAGCGAATTTTTCTTCCGCTTCAAATAACAAGGTAGAAACCAAATCGATGATTACACCTGCACATTCTCCTACTTCTGTCTCAACAACAAACTGTTCAGCCTTACCCCAGTCGATGTAATCGGATGGTTGTAGAGTTGATTGATCTGCATGAGGTTTCAGCATTTGATAGAAGTAATCTTTTGTCTGTCTTCTATAATAATCTGCGTAGTATTCCCCATCATTTCTATTTTCCTGATAGTCATCCAAAAGATGTCTCAGAACTTCTGGTCCTCTTTTACTAGGAATCTTGATTACTTTTTCCGACAAATAGCCTTCACCATCCGGTCTTGATCCTCCTCCAAGTAAAACCTGAAGTGCAGGGAAAACCCTTTTATTGGACCTATTTTTCAAGGAGCTACCATGGAAGCCTATCGTTCCTATACTATGCTGACCACATGAGTTTGGACAACCACTGATCTTTATTTGAATATCATTGTTCGATACAAAGTCAGGGTATTCGTTGATGATAACCTTTTCCAGCTCCAATGCGATCTGCGTACTATCTGAAACACCTAGATTACAAGAGTCTGTTCCAGGACAAGCCATTACATCCGCTGTGCTTCCATAACCAGGCTCAGCCAAGTAAAGATCATTCAATGCAAGGAAAAGTCCGCTCAGTGCATCTTTGGTAACATACCTCAGCACATAACCTTGATTTACTGTAACTCTAATGTCATCTCCAGCAAATTTCTTCACTATATCAGCAAACTGATGTGCCTTTTCTGCACTCATATCACCCTTAGGCAATTTGATTGCTACTCCAAAATATCCTTCTTGCTTTTGCGCAAATACATTGGTGTTTTCCCAGCTTTGATACTTTGCCGCAAGTGCTTCTGGTATATCAACAGCTTCAACAGCCGCTGGAAGTTCTGGAGCAGGTACTATGTCCTTGTCTATTTTGTATGATTTTACGCTCAGCGATTTCCATTCAGCCTTCACCAACTTCATCACCTCTTCAAGGCCGATATCATTCATCAGGAATTTGAACCTCGCCTTCACCCTTCTTTTTCTCTCCCCATGTCGGTCAAATACTCTCAGAACAGCCTCAGTAAATGGAATGATTTGATCTTCTTCCAAGAACTCATATCCTAGAA
Source organism: Cyclobacteriaceae bacterium (assembly GCA_049115735.1). Classification (GTDB taxonomy): domain Bacteria; phylum Bacteroidota; class Bacteroidia; order Cytophagales; family Cyclobacteriaceae; genus CAXBNB01. The sequence continues at coordinate 161,769 of JAGDZP010000005.1, forward strand.
CAGCTGGTACAGGTTGTGCGCCAAGCCCGCCACCCAACATTACTCTGAAACCTCTTTTCTCCTCGCCGTTTTCAATTTTTACCTTAGGAATAAATCCAATATCGTGAATAAATGAAATGCCAGTATCAGCATCACTAGATGAAAAAGAGATCTTGAATTTTCTTCCCATCTCCTGACAAACAGGATTTCTTAGGAAATACCTAAACATTTCTTCAGCATATGGAGAAACATCAAATGGCTCTTGTGGATCAATACCAGCTTTTGGAGATGCGGTAATATTTCTTACCGTATTACCACAAGCTTCACGCGTCGTGATACTATCTTGTTCGAGTTTAGCCCACAGTTCTGGAGTTTTTTCCAAGCTCACATAGTGGATCTGAATGTCTTGCCTTGTCGTGGCATGAAGATTTGAGCTACCGTATTCTGTTGAAATATCGGCTATTCTTTTCATTTGCTTCACAGTCATGCGACCAAATGGAATTTTGATACGAATCATTTGTACGCCCGGCTGCCTTTGGCCATAGACTCCTCTCGCTAACCTTAAACTTCGAAACTTGTCAGGATCAATTTTTCCTTCATTATAAAGTTCAATCCTTTTCGCCAAGTCAATGATGTCTTTTTCGACAACCGGATTGTTGAGATCCTCTAGTTCATTTCTGAAACTTCTCATTATTATAGTAGTGTTTAGAAAAAAAAGGCCTTCCCCGATAATTTGAGAAAGGCCTTTTCATTTATTATTTTTTATCTAATTCAGATTAAAAAATGATTTACCCCTCCCTGTATTTGCATACAGCAACAGCATTTTATCATCATATCATTTGGGGTAATCTTGTCCATTAATGTTTGCTAAAAACGCAAATAATAATTTCAAGGTTCAAAGATAGGACAGATTTTTTTAATCGGGATTCGAATAATGTCATTATTTGCTAACCGGTCTTGCATCTTTAGGCAGTCTCGCTCACAATTTCCTTGATATCCATCATTATCTTATTTGCCAGGTGCTCCGCTGTGGATAGGCTCTCAGACTCTGAATAGATCCGAATAATTGGTTCGGTATTCGATTTTCTTAGGTGTACCCACTCCTTATCAAATTCTATTTTCAGTCCATCCACTTCATTGATAGGTTGTTTTTTATACTTATCCTTTACAAGCACCAAAACATTGTCAACATCTATCTCAGGAGTAAGCTCTATTTTGTTTTTAGAAATATGATAATTAGGATAGGTACTTCTAAGCATGGCAGCACTTTTCTTGAATCTTGCTAAATGGCTCAAGAACAACGCTATGCCGACCAAGGCATCTCTTCCGTAATGCAGTTCAGGGTAAATGATACCTCCATTTCCTTCACCTCCAATGATCGCATTGGTCTCTTTCATCTTAGTCACCACATTAACTTCACCAACGGCTGCTGCTTCATAGGAACCACCATTTTTAATAGTAATATCCTTTAATGCCCGAGTTGAAGACAAATTAGAAACTGTATTGCCAACAGTATTCTTCAATACATAATCAGCGATTATCACTAAAGAGTACTCCTCTCCATAAGGTTCACCAAGTTCAGATACGAATGCAAGTCGGTCTACATCCGGATCGACTACTATTCCAAGATCGAATCGACCAGCCTCTACTTCAGAGCATATAGTAGTTATGTTCTCTGGTAAAGGCTCAGGATTATGAGGAAACAAGCCATGTGGTTCTCCATAGAAAATTTCGAAATTCTCTACACCTAGTTTTTTAAGCAAAGCTGGAATAGCTATTCCACCTGTGGAATTCACTGCATCCACGGCAATCTTGAAATTTCTCTCCTTAATAGCATCAAGATCGACCAAAGGGAGTTCTAAGATTTTATCGATATGGCAATCTATATAATCGTCGTTCTCAGAGTAAGTACCTATATTTTTGCTTGGTACATATTCTACACTACCTGCTTCAGCTATATCTAACACGACCTTCCCTTCGGCTGCAGAAATAAACTCTCCTTTCTGATTCAAGAGCTTAAGCGCATTCCACCCAACGGGATTATGGCTGGCTGTGATAATGATTCCTCCACCTGCCTTTTCGGCTGGCACAGCCATTTCTACTGTTGGCGTAGTTGATAGTCCAAGATCCACAACATTTATTCCCTGTGCCTGCAATGTAGCAGATACCAATTGTGTTATATATTTTCCGGAAGGGCGTGCATCCCGGCCAATGACCATTTTAGTAATTTCTGTATTGTCTTTTACCCATTGCCCAAAGGCCGATGTAAACTTGACAATATCATTAGGAGTCAAGGTTTCTCCCTCGAGTCCACCTATTGTTCCCCTGATTCCAGAGATTGATTTGATTAATGCCACTTTTTATACCTGTTTAAATTGGGGCGCAAATGTAACCAAGCACATCTCGCCGAAAAATAAAAATTAGGAATTTGTTGAGTTGAGTAGTTTGAGAATGAAGCTATGCTCTACTTGAACTGGTTCATTACTTTGGTCACTTCAGAATCGGGATTTCCACAAGAATTGCCCGCTGCAACGGTTTTACCGCAATAACCACAAGCTTCACCTTCCTTGTTGAGATATGGATTTTGAGAGGCACAAGTGCCTTTAAATTCCCCTTTTTTCAAAAAAATTAGTCTAACAGACATCAAGACGAAAAACAGGGCAATAAATCCGATTCCAAGAATTATAGTTGTCATATTTAAAATATCTTAGCGCAAAATTAGACATTATTCAATCAATGTTTCTTCTTTTTTCAAAACACTTTTATGATAAAAATCATTCTCCATGGCTAAAATAAAGTCACAACCAGACCCAAAAAGAGCTGAAAAACTTGAAGCTTTTGACCGTCTGTTGACCATAATGGATGAATTGAGGGAGAACTGCCCTTGGGATAAAAAGCAAACACTCGAAACGCTGAGATACCTTACCATTGAGGAAACTTATGAGCTGTCAGATGCCATACTCGAGAATGATCTGGAAGAAGTCAAGAAGGAAATAGGTGATCTAATGTTGCATATGGTGTTTTATGCCAAAATTGCTTCTGAGAAAAATAGCTTTGATATCGCAGATGCACTTAACGGTATTTGTGAAAAACTGATCTATCGCCATCCACACATATATGGAGATATAGAGGTACAGGATGAACAGCAAGTAAAAGAGAATTGGGAAAAGCTAAAGCTCAAAGAAAAAGGCAACAAATCGGTGCTTGGCGGAGTACCGGGATCACTGCCAGCATTGGTAAAGGCTATGAGAATCCAGGAAAAAGCCCGTGGAATTGGCTTTGATTGGGAGAAAAAGGAACAGGTTTGGGACAAGGTGAGTGAGGAGATGAACGAATTTCACGAAGAAATTGAAAAAGGAGCCGGCAATCAAGAAGCTGCCAAAAGTGAATTTGGAGACTTACTATTCTCATTGGTAAACTATGCAAGATTCGTAGAGATCGATCCGGAGGAAGCCCTGGAAAGAACAAATAAAAAATTCATTAAGCGCTTTCAATATTTGGAATCTGAATCGCGCAAAAATGGCAAAAGCCTGAGCGAAATGACTTTATCAGAAATGGATGAATATTGGGAAAAAGCGAAAAGCTTGTAACACATGAAACCGAATATTAGAATAGGATACGGATATGATGTGCACCGACTGGCTAAAGATGTACCTTTTTGGTTGGGGGGAATTAAGGTGGAGCATCATTCTGGTGCCTACGGCCACTCAGATGCCGATGTGCTTATTCATGTGATCTGTGATGCCTTGTTAGGTGCGTCCAATATGCGTGATATAGGTTTCCACTTTTCTGATAAAGACCCTAAATTCAAGGGGATTGATAGCAAAGTCTTGCTAAAGGATGTTGTAGCCTTGATAAAGACCAAAGGATATCTGGTCGGTAATGTTGATTGCACTGTTTGCCTGCAAGAGCCAAAGCTTAAACCATATATTCCTGAAATGAAGTCATGCCTGGCAAAAGTCATGGACATCCCTAAAGAAGATGTCTCGATAAAAGCCACGACAACTGAAAAATTGGGGTTTGTCGGAACAGAGGAAGGAGTATCCGCACATGCTGTAGCGCTGATTTACAAATCAGATGAAGGTTGAAATAATCAAAACCAAAGACGGCTCCACTTCTCTATTGGTCCCTGAAATGAATGAAACTTATCATTCAACCCATGGTGCCCTTACCGAATCTCAATATGTGTTTATTGACAAAGGACTAAAACATTATTGCGAAACAATAGGCAAAAAAGAAATCAACATACTGGAAGTTGGATTTGGAACAGGCCTGAATGCACTACTCACTTGCCTGGAATCCAAGATACTGGCTCATACCATCAATTATTTTTCGTTAGAAACAGATCTAATTGAGAAGGAGGTTTGGAGCCAACTCAATTATCATGGCTTGATAAATGATTATGAGGCGGGTCAATTGTTTGATGCCATCCATTCGGCACCTTGGGATCAAATGACCGCAGTTACTGGTTTCTTCAACCTGCAAAAGATAAATCTAGCGTTACAAGAATATACAAATGAAGATTTGTTATTTGACTTAGTGTATTTCGATGCATTCGCACCATCGAAACAAGCAGAAATGTGGGAGCTTTCGTTGTTCGAAAAAATATTTAGGCTTATGAAGCCACAAGGCATATTGGTTACCTACTGTGCGCAGGGACAATTCAAGCGGAATTTGAAATCCTGTGGTTTTGAAGTAGAAAAACTTCCAGGTCCTCCCGGGAAAGCTGAGATGACAAGGGCTTGCAAAATTTAGTATGCATGCATACTAAATATAGATTAAATTGCATATTTTAGTGAAATGAAAAAGGCCTCCCCGCAATGGAAAGGCCTTTAGATTATCGTGGTGATGAGTGGGCTCGAACCACCGACTCACGGATTTTCAGTCCGATGCTCTACCAACTGAGCTACATCACCCCGTTAAAGAGGTGCAAAAGTATAAATATTTGTATATCGCACAAAACTTTTGAATATTATTTGACTAAACAGATTGAGCACTAAAAATGGCCTGGATTTCACAATTTGCTTTTCTATTAGTTTTGGCGCTTGCAGCCTATTTTCTTTCCAAAAGAATTGGCCAAATAAGGAAGAACATACTTTCCGGAAAGGACCTTGATCGCACAGACAACAAGAGCGATAGATTAAGAACAATGCTATTAGTCGCCTTTGGCCAGGGCAAAATGTTCAAGAAACCAATTCCGGCAATTCTTCATCTCTTAATATATGTTGGCTTTTTAGTGATAAACATTGAAATACTGGAGTTTATCATAGACGGATTACTCGGAACACATAGGATTTTTGCCCCCAACCTTGGTAGCGCATACACCATTGCCATGAACTTCTTCGAGTTACTGACCGTGGCAGTTATCTTCTCGTGCGCTGTGTTCTTGATAAGAAGAAATATCCTGAAAGTAAAAAGATTTAACAAACCGGAAATGAAAGGTTGGCCGGCGCTGGATGCCAACTTAATTTTGTTCATTGAAATTGCCCTCATGTTTGCCATATTGAAAATGAATGCAGCTGATCAAATATTACAAGAACGAGGAGTTGAAGGTTATCCTCAAACGGGTAATTTGTTTTTCAGCTCAGTCTTTATCCCATGGTTTTCAATGTTCGATTCCAGTTTCCTGGTTTTAGTAGAAAGAATATCTTGGTGGTTTCACATTATTGGAATCCTAGGATTTACTGTTTACATAACTTTCTCTAAACATCTCCACATTTTTCTGGCTTTCCCAAATACCTACTATTCTAACCTTTGGGCCAAAGGCAAAATCAGGAACATGGATGAGGTGACCAACGAAGTGAAAATGATGCTGGGACTACCTGTTGAGAATACCGATCCTCCCGCCGAGATTGCAAGGTTTGGAGCCAAGGATGCCACCGATCTGAGTTGGAAAAGTCTGATGGAGGCTTATACATGTACAGAGTGCGGAAGGTGTACAGCTGAATGCCCGGCGAACCAGACCGGAAAATTACTTTCCCCAAGGAAAATAATGATGGACACTCGGGATAGGATAGAAGAAATAGGCAAAGGTGAAGGAGCAGATAAGTCATTGCTTGGTGACTACATTTCTAAGGAGGAAATTAACGCCTGTACCAGCTGCAATGCGTGTACAGAGGCATGTCCGGTAAACATCGATCCTCTGTCTATAATCCTGGAGATGAGGCGCTATGTGGCCATGGAAGAATCCGGATCTCCGGCTTCATGGAATTCAATGTTTTCAAACGTGGAAACGAATTTTGCTCCATGGAAATTTGCTCCAACGGATCGGTTTAAGTGGAAAGAAGAACTGGACAAGTAACAATTTTCAATTACAAATTAACAATGAAGTGAATGGAAAATAAAGTACCACAAATGTCTGAATTGGTTGCCCAAGGCAAATCACCCGAGGTGCTTTTTTGGGTGGGATGTGCCGGATCGTTTGACGACAGGTACAAAAAAGTGACTATTTCATTTATTAAAATCCTCAATCATGTTGGGATTGACTTTGCTGTGCTTGGAGATGAAGAAACCTGTACCGGAGACCCGGCACGCAGGGCTGGAAATGAATTTCTTTTTCAGATGCAAGCCATGGCAAATATCCAACTGTTGAACACCTACAATGTAAAGAATATTGTCACTGCATGTCCGCATTGTTTCAATACTATAAAAAACGAATATCCTGATCTTGGAGGAAACTATGAGGTTATTCACCACTCTACTTATTTGCAGCAACTCATAAACGAAGGCAAACTAAAGCTTGAAGGTGGTGGAGAATTCAAGGGTAAGAAAATCACTTATCATGATTCCTGCTACCTGGGTAGGGCCAACAATGTTTACGAAGCGCCCAGAGCAGTTTTGGAAGCTTTGGATGCTGATTTGGTTGAAATGAAGCGCTGCAAGACGAATGGGCTATGCTGTGGAGCAGGAGGTGCCCAGATGTTTAAAGATGCTGAAAAAGGTGATAAGGAAATCAATATTGAACGCACAGAAGAAGCGCTTGAGACAGGAGCAAAGGTGATTGCTTCCGCCTGTCCATTCTGCATGACCATGCTCTCCGATGGAGTAAAAAACAAGGAGAAAGAAGAGGAGGTAAAGGTGAAAGATTTGGCGGAATTGATTGCCGAGGGGAAAGGCTTATAGCCTGAGTATTTTGCCCACCCTGTGAAAAGAAAGTATTGTAGCAAAAATCAATATTCCCGGAAAGAGTGCCGTCCACCAATTGGCTGAGTTGTACTTGAATCCGGCTAAAACCTTGCCCCAGGATATCACCTCACCTGGGAGTCCAATTCCTATATACGAGAGTGTAGATTCCACGACAAGTAACCCAGAAGCAAAGAATACAAAATTGACCAATACCGGACCGATGGCATTAGGCAAGGCATGTTTCAGCAGAACGCTATACCACGGCACACCGGCTAATTTTAGTGCATGAGCATAATCCATTTCCCTGATTTTGAGCATTTCTGTTCGTATGAGTAAAGCTGTTTTCGGCCATGAAGTTATGCCTATCACAAATATTAGCGAATAAATAGAGGGATCAAAAACCGTAGAAAGTGCGAGTAATACGAAATAGGTTGGTAAGGCAAAGAGTATCTCGATGAACTTCATGTTCAAAAAGTCAAGTGGCAGTGACACCTTAGCCCTCATAATTGGTAACATACTTAAGATCCCAGTAATCAAATAGCCAACAAGGAAGCCCAGCATAATAATAAATCCAAAAAAGATAACCCCATCCCATCCTGGAAGTGTCAAAGAAATATTCCAATAAAAAATTATAAGAGGAATGATCAGCGAGGAAACCAATAGTGCGGCACGACTCATCTTCATCTTGTTGTCTCCAAGAAAACCACTGACACCCCCGAGTATCAAGCCTATAAGCGTTCCTAAGATTGCAGAAAACACACTAATTGACATAGAATATCTAGCGCCATTCAGGAGTAAAGCCAATACATCCCGTCCCAAATAATCTGAGCCTAGTAAGAAGTTTTGTGTGAGTGGAGGCACATTGGTATCAGACAATTGCAATTCAATGTCCAGACTCAGTAAACTGATTATTGTATTTGGGAACAAGCAGACAATCATGACCACTGCGAGATGCGATAGTGCCAGGTAATCGAAAATTTTGTCTGTTCCTTTTTTCAAAATGACTCAGTATTTTATTGCCGGATTGACCAAATACTTCACTACATCGCTGAGCAGTGTTAGTAGCATTTTTATTACAATCAAATAAATGATGATTGCTGCGATGGTGGGCAGATCATTACCCAGAACCGAGTCAATCATTAACTTTCCAATACCATTAATTGAGAAAACCAGCTCCACCACAAAGGCTCCACCGAATGCATAAGCCAGGTAATCAAAGAAAAGCGTGATAATTGGTAATGATGCGTTGGGCAAGGTGTGATTGATGAAAATTGCTTTATCGCTAAGCCCCTTAGCCCTCGCAGAAACGATATAAGGTTGCTTTCGAGTTTCTTTGACAGCACTCAGTATTTGCTTGCTCACATAAGGTATGGAAGCTAATACCAAAGCAAATATTGGTAGGCTGTATCTTCCGAAGTAGTCCGACAATGAATCTTGTCCAAAGTCTAAAGTAGAATATCCGATCCCCATTGCTCCTGCCAGCAAAATAATGATCACTGACAACCAAAACAGTGGAACCGCATCAATAAAGTACAAAAGGTTGTACACCACCTCATTCAATAGGCCCTCTTTGGAAGAAGTGAATAGCACAAGCCAAAGAGAAATGGCAAAAATCAAAATAACTGCCGGAATAGTAAATACCAAAGTGCTGGACAGTGCTCGGTTTACTTTTTGCGCTACTTCCGTTTGATCCAATGTTGATCTACCAAAATCAAATCTTAAGACCTGAAGCAGCCAAATGTTAAACCTGTTTTCCTTGAAATGAAAGTCAATACGCGGTACAAATGCTCTATAGCTTCGATCTTCTTCCAGGTAGTCCTCAAATACCTTCTTAGAATGTGTTAAACCAGTGAGATAGGGAGCAATATCATCGACGCTTTGGGCAGAAAACACATCACCATTGGTGTTTTCAGAATTGGTCTTCAGTTCAGATTGGAGTGTCTCTAAAAATTTAGTAGCACCTTGAGAGTTCCCATTGTAAAGACACAACATGGAGAGCATTTTCCTTTCCTGCTCCGAACATATGCTCAAAATATCCTTAGGAAGAGCCAATGAACTGATCGAAACATAAAACACGGGCCAATCCAAATGCAGTGATTCTCTTTGTGTACATTCAAATTCCCGCCTTTGCTCTTCATTTTCAAAAAAGTCCGTGCCTGACCTTATTCCCTGGCGGGTGGGTTTCCATGAATTACCAAATATGACAAAAACCAAAAGCACTGTGAGTAGTGCAAAAGGAAGCATAGCAAGTAATCTTTTGAGAATGTATAATCCCACCGGTCAGATCAATTTCCGATAAAAATACCAGATTATTTACACAACTGGTCAATCAGCTGTTGGGCTAATTCAAGGCCCCTTTCTTTCGCTTGCTTCCAATCCGCACATGCGCCTTCTAGATTTTCCAAATCAAACTTAGCAGAACCACGATTCATGTAGGCCTCCAACAAGTTTTCGTTATACTCAATTGCTTTGTCAAAATCCTTGATGGCCAGCTTGCTGTTTCCCTGAGAAAAAAAAGAATAGCCCCTTTGGTTGTAGGCTTCAGCATATCGATTGTCCAGCTCAATGGCTCGGTTGTAGTCAACAATGGCCTTTACATCATTACCCGTTTCGGATCGACAGATTCCTCTGAAAAGGAAAAACTCTGCATTGTTTGCATTATCCGTCTCTATTTGATCATAAAGATTTAGTGCCTTCTCATAGTCTCCTTTTTCATAGGCTTTAAATGCTTTTTCGAAAATTTTTTCACTTTGAGCATTTAGGAAAAAAGGTGTGAATACAAGGATGATAATTGCTCTACGCATTTACTTGATGTTTAAATTTTTCAAAATTGAAGTTGGCCCTGAGTAAATCCAGAGACTCGGACTCGTCCTCACTCAGTCCCAAAATCCTGCCAATATATATGAAGACATCCCGTGGTGTTCTAAATTCTTCGAAAACCGAAGGATGATCCTGGGATTTTGAGATTTTTTCATTTCGTATAGTTAGCAGTGGGTGATGGATAAATGTGGCTTGTAGAAAAGTTCCCGCACTGATTTTTTCTGCTAAAAGCAATTGCGCCGCAGTTGATGCCAAAAGACCTGTACCTCGAACAACATAGTTGGTATTGTAGTACATGTCATCTACCAAGGAAGCCAGCTGATAAGATGGAACATCATTTTTTCTCCATACTATAAAGTCCTTCAACGCATCGTTCAGGGCAATTTTTTGATCGCTTAGAAGACTATCGTCCCTCTCTCGGACGTCTCTTGTTCTGATACGAATATTTTTATCTTTTCCTATTCTTACATTGGCATAGCAAGTACCAGTATAGGGCTTCCCAGCTAATTGTCTTCTAGAACAAGTGCATGAAAATAAATCTGCCTTTACCTTGAGCTCATCAAAAGCATCACGATACATATCCATTCGCAAGTACTGAGAGTGGTTTTTGACAAAATCTTCTACTCCTGTAGGCCCGCTATCATAGCTCAGACCCAGCCAATCGAGTGTTTCAAAAATGTTCTCAAGATATTCCTTCCTTACCCTTTCTTTGTCCAAATCATCGATTCGTAGATGTAAACGACCTCCGTTTTGTCGAACGAGAAGCCAGGTCAGTACAAAGGAAAAAACGTTACCAATATGTAGGTATCCACTTGGTGTAGGTGCCAGTCGTGAAACTATTGGATCTGCTTTTTTTACCATCGATTTGAAAAGATCGTTAAGTTTAATATTAATATTGTTGATAACAAAAAGAGCTTTTGTTCATGCGTAGATTCTTACTTACGGTATTGATGCTTTCCTTCATTTTCTCTGATATTTCTTGTCAGAACTTGGACGATATTCTCCAGAGCCACTATAAATCATGGGGGCAGGAGGTTATTTCCCAGGTTAGGACGGTAAGACTGGAAATGGTTGAATTGCGGGGATTAAAAGACCAGAAAAAATATCAGGTGTCCCGAAAAAGGCCTAATATGGTTAGACTAGATGGCCTGTGGAAGGAGCACCCTTATGTCCATGCCTATGATGGTAAAGGTTACTGGAGTATTTCACCCTGGTTGGATACTGAAGCTTCTCACATGACTACCGAAATTGAAAAAGAAAAGCTCGCCAAATCGCTTGATATTGACAGTCCTCTTTTCAAAGCTCAAAAAGAAGGTATTATCATGGAACACATAGGTGAGAAAATATATGATGAAAAGGAGTATCACATCCTCAGGATTTTTCATCATGAAAAACGATTCCTAGACTATTTTATCGACATGGAATCATATCAGATTTTCAAAACGGAAGAAAGGGATATTGGAAACGAAAAGTATGTCTATGAGGAAGTATTCTTCAAAAACTATAAGCCCCAAGCAGGTATCAATATTGCCCTGGAATATGACATCCGTAGCAAAACCGGCAACAGCAATGTTGTCATAGACAATATAGTGTTGGGGCACGGAATTCCTAGTTCTTTTTTTAGGAGGCCAATAAAGCCTGAGTAAATGTTATGCCTTCGCCAGCTCGTATGAGCCGAGTTTTTTCAGCATCCTGGCATGGTTCCACAATGCTCCAACAAAGGTTGGTTCTGATTTATAAGGAAGTCCATACTCCTTTGCCGTTTTCTTTACAATCTTAGAAATATTCTTGTAGTGAATATGGCAGATATTCGGGAAGAGGTGATGTTCGATCTGATAATTCAATCCTCCTATAAACCATGAAAGTATTTTACTACGCGGAGAAAAATTGGCAGTAGTAATCAACTGATGAATTGCCCAGTTGTTTTCTAACGAGCCGGTATTCTCATCAATCTGTGGATACTCCATGTCAGGCATTACATGTGCCAGCTGAAAAACACAGGATAATATTAAGCCACAGACAAAATGTAAGCTAGCAAATCCCAATAGCACTTGCCACCATGCTACGGATAGAAAGATCATTGGCAGTACCAGTATATATCCAAAATAGAATATTTTCCAGACACTCAACTGGGCAAGAACTTTATTGATATTTCCTTGTTTATCATTGAGCCCCATTTTTCTGTATTTGTAGATGGATCTAAAGTCTTTGGTTGTTACCCAAAAGATCGTCATGATGCCATAAAAGAACCAAACATAGAAGTGCTGAAACCTGTAGATTTTATGCCATTTTTGATTGGGCGAAAAACGCATTACTCCGCTAGGATCAATATCTTCATCCATACCGTCCACATTGGTGTAGGTGTGGTGCAATACATTGTGTTGTATTTTCCAATTTGTACTACTAGCCCCCACAAGGTCGGAGCAGATACCCATCACTTTGTTTACGTATTTGTTCTTCGAATAGGCTCCATGATTTGCATCGTGCATTATTGACATACCTATCCCGGCCATGCCAATACCCATCAATACCCACATCAGGTAAACTAACCCTGGATGGCTCACAATACCGAACATCATTAATATGTAAGGGACATAAAACAAGGCCAGCATGACGGCAGACTTTACTACCATTTTGGCGTTTCCGTAGCGTGAAATGTTCTTTGATTTAAAGTAATCGGCTACTCTCAACCTTAAGGTCTTAATGAATTCAACGTCTTTATGGTTGGCAAATGTGACTCTATCTAATTTCATTGAATAGTTGGTTTATATTGTCTTATCCCAATCTGATCCAGATCTCTGCATGCTAATTTCAAAGACAGCAACGTCAAATTTAATATATTCTAATTTATTGACCGAATTTGCCCGGTACTTTAGAGGTAGCCAAATAATGCCATAACTTTGTGGCAATGATTGAGGTAGGCAAAAACAATACACTGGAGGTACTAAGGCAAGTAGAATTTGGCTTCTACTTAGGAGATGGCGATCAAGACGTGTTACTTCCACAGAAGTATGCAACTGAAGATCTAAAGGTAGGAGATCACATAGACGTTTTTATCTATAAGGACTCTGAGGATCGCATCATTGCCACGAACCTGGAGCCACTAGCACGAACTGAAGAGTTTGCCTATCTCCGAGTGAAAGAAATCAATAGAACAGGTGCGTTTTTGGATTGGGGCCTGGAAAAGGATCTGATGCTTCCTTATAGAGAGCAATCGGGAATAATAGAAGAAGGCATGTGGGTTTTCGTTTATGTCTATTTCGATCCAGGTACAGAACGCATCGCTTCTTCAATGAAAATCACAGAATTTGCTGAAAAGCAGGATATTCAATTGGAGGAAAACCAACAAGTGGATTTGCTGATTTGTCAAAAAACGGAGCTGGGCTACAATGTCATCATCAATAACTTGTACGAAGGATTGGTTTATGACAATGAAATATTCCGCAACATTTCGCCAGGTGATAGAACCAAAGGGTACATCAAGAAAATTCGTGATGATAAGAAAATTGATGTCAACCTGGAAAAACCAGGGTATGACAATGTAGAACCCAATGCTCAAATCATTCTTGAAAACTTGAAGTTTAATGGAGGGTTTTTAGCCCTGAATGACAAATCCTACCCCGAAGAGATCAAAGAGCAGTTGAGCATGAGTAAGAAAGTCTTCAAAAAAGCCATTGGGGGATTGTACAAGCAAAGAACCATTCGAATAGAAGAAGATGGCATTTATCTCAACTAGCAGACATTCAGTCAATTGACTTTAGTTCTGCGATAGCTTAAATTACGGGAAAACAACATCGTCCCGTATGGAAGCATACGCTAATGCGCTATTGATCGCAATTCCAGGATTTCTTGTCCTGGTCATCATCGAATTTCTGTATGGCTACTTTGTCAAAAAACAACCTATAAGAAGTTTTGATACCATTTCGAGCCTTAGCTCTGGTTTAACCAATTCTCTGAAAGATGTACTAGGTTTGACCGTAGTGGTGATCGGATACTCGTGGCTCGTGGAGCATCTTCAGATCGTACAGATTGAAGATACCGTCCTTGTATATGTGTTGAGTTTTATAGCCATAGACTTTGCTGGCTATTGTATGCACAGGCTGTCCCACCATATGAATTTCTTTTGGAATTATCATGTGATCCACCATAGCTCGGAGGAGTTTAACCTGCCTTGTGCCTTGAGGCAATCCATTTCGAGCATCCTCTCTATTTATGCTATTTTTCTCATTCCTGCCGCACTCATAGGGCTGCCACCAAAAGTAATCGCTGTAATATCTCCCATTCATTTGTTCCTACAATTTTGGTATCACACGAAGTATATACCCAAACTCGGAATATTAGAATATATCATCGTCACACCTTCCATTCACCGAGTCCACCATGCGATCAATCCCGAATATTTAGACAAAAACCTTTCGCAGATTTTCGTGATATGGGATAGGCTCTTTGGTACATTTCAGGAGGAATTGGATGATATTCCCTGTGTATACGGCACCAAAAAACCAGCCAGAACATGGAATCCAATCATCATCAATTTTCAACACCTCTGGCTACTTATCGAAGATGCCTGGCATACAAATAATCATGTCGACAAGCTGAGAATTTGGTTTATGCCCACCGGTTGGCGACCAGCGGATGTCCCGGCTAAATACCCGGTTCAAATCATTGAAGATCCATTTTCACAAGAAAAATATGATACACCATCATCGGTTAAACTCAGGGCCTGGTCATTGTTTCAATTCGCCTTAACGATATTCATGTTACTTCATTTGCTCATCGTTTTACCGGATCAGAGTTTAGTCGGTATTTACCTCTACGGTGGATTTATCTTTCTATCGATTTTTTCTTTCACCACTTTAATGGATCGGAAAAAGTACGCTTTGATCACCGAAGGGCTCAAAAGCCTTATGGGATTATGTCTCTTGCTTTATCTAGGCAATTGGTTCCAGATTGATAAGCTCATTCCTTTTGGATCATATGTTTTTGGTGGCTTCCAGGTCATTTCATTTTTGGTTGTCTGGTGGTTTGTGAGATTTGAATTGACCACAGACGATGAAGATCAGGTGCACGAAGTGACACCAAGTGTAGCTCCCCACTAATCTAGTGTGACTTTCTCTCCATACTGGGATTGTTAATATAAAATCAATCCTATGATCCGTTTTAAGAAAAGAGAAAATGATCAGGAAATAAACACTGGATCAATGGCTGATATCGCCTTCCTCCTGCTCATCTTTTTCCTAGTGGCTACTACATTGCAGTTTGACAAAGGACTAACCCTCAAGCTTCCTCCAAATCCTGAAGAGAAAGAAATCACTGTACCTATCAAAGAAAGAAACCTCTTCAAGATTCTTATCAACTCCAATCAACACATCTTGGTTGAAGGGGAAGTCAGGCAGGATCTCCTTGGGCTTAAAGATGAAATCAAAACGTTTGTGCTAAACAATGGAAGAGATGAAAAATTATCAGAAAACCCAGAAAAAGCCATTGTATCACTTAAGACGAACAGGGGGACAAAATATAAATCTTTCATAAAAGTGCTGGATGAATTGAAAGGGGCCTACTATGAAATTTATGCTGAAAAGGTAGGCCTGAGCAAAGAAGACTATTTGAAGTTAAGGCACAGCAACCGAGAAGAATACAACATATATAAACAATCAAAACAAGGAATTCCAATGAACATATCTATCGCCGAACCAACAATTTGAATTATGGGAAAATTTAGAAAATCATCATCCAAAAAAACTCAAATATCCACAGCTTCACTGCCCGATATAGTCTTTCTTCTGCTTTTCTTTTTTATGGTAAGTGCCACCATTAAAACACAGGATGACTTGGTAGATTTTAAAGCACCCAATGCGGAGAACCTGACTAAGTCAGAAAAGAAGTTTCTGATCAAAGAGCTTAATGTGGGTTTCCCTAAAAACAAAACACTGGGCCATCAACCAAGAATCTCGGATGGTGAAAAATTCATTGCTATCGAAGAAGTAGCTCAATGGGCTGAAAGTGCCCGACAGGAAATACCCGAAAATTATCGAGACCAGATGATCGTATTGCTAAAATCTGATCTGGATGTGGATATGGGTTTGATTGCCGATATTCAAGAGCAGCTAAGAACCGTAAACGCCCGGAAGATTGTTTATCGGTCGAATGAACATGGAGAAAAGTGATTCTGCTTAGCTCTAAGCCTGGTAGGCCACAACTTGTAAAAAATGAATTTTATAAATTAGATTTTATTTCTCAAGCAACCTTCGAGGATTATGCACATCTTTAGAACAAAAAATACTCTATGGGGTCTGCCAAACTTATGTACATTGATAATCTTAGGATTTTTCTCACCTCCTGGGTCATATTGCATCATTTGGCGATTACATACGGGGCTCCCGGAGGGTGGTACTATCAGGAAATGAAGGCAAGCGAACTGGAAACAATTCCTCTTTCTATGTTTGTTGCTGTTAATCAAGCATTTTTCATGGGTATGTTTTTTATGATATCCGCCTATTTCATGGTGCCCTCTTTGCTAAAGAAAGGCAAAGCCGTTTTTTTGAAAGACCGATTGCTTAGATTAGGTATTCCCACGGTCATTTTCTTCTTTTTCCTTCACCCGTTGACCGTCTTCATTCGAAACAAATTCATTTACTCAGAAGATGTCACGCTCTACAATTACATTTTTGAGTCAAGAGTCTGGGGTGCCGGTCCTATGTGGTTCGTTATGGCACTTATTGCGTTCTCTTTAGTCGCCTCAATATTCAAATTCAGTGGAGACAAGTCTCCAAAACCTCTGCCATCAGCATTCAAAGTTATTCTAATGGCCATGGTAATTGCCATCGCTCAATTCTTATTCAGAATATGGCTACCTGTTGGATGGAGCATGCCCATCACAAACTGGCAATTACCTCATTTTGGACAGTATATTGTTTTTTTCCTTGTAGGCTTAGTGGCATATAGAAATGATTGGTTTGACCAGCTAACTCCCAAACTAGGATGGAGGTGGTTCTGGTCAACTCAAGTAATAATATTTATCGGATTTCCAGTCATATTCATATCAGGCGGAGCGATGGAAGGGAATATAGATGTCTTCATGGGCGGGCTGACCTGGCAGAGCCTTGCATATACTTTATGGGAGCAATTTGTTGGTATAGGTATGGTGATTGCTCTATCGGGAATTTTCAAAGAAAGATTTAATTCACAAGGAAATTTTACAAAACAACTATCCGCTAGTGCCTATGCTGTTTATGTTTTTCACACCCCAATTCTAGTATTGATCGGCTTACTATTCTTAAGCCTCGAACTCGGATCAATTGCCAAGTTCGTAGCACTAGCACCAATCACATTGATACTTTGTTTTGGCTTAGGGCTTGTGATTAAAAGGATGCCATTTGTGAAAAGCGTTTTCTAAGCCGCATAATCGGCAGATTACCTTAATATTTCAAAAAATTTACCTTTTCCTCAATTCAACATTCTCTTTAAACCAGCAATCGACTTCTATTTTCTGTCCTACCCGATAAAGGTTGGAATGAATTTCTTCAGCTGAAGGAAAATTGGCCTTTGCCTGCTCCATCCCATCTCTATCGTTTGCCAATTCAAACTGATCGTATGCTGCAATAAAAACTGCCCTCCTCTGTACAATATCCTTCCCTTCTGCACACTCTGAAAAGCTGGACATGTACAAAGATCCAATTAAAGAGTGCGCTTTCTTATTCCCATTTACTTTTATCGCCTTAGCAGCGAAGTTCATTGCGCTCCGCTTTTCTTCTTTGAGTGTATAAATTTTGGCCAAAGACATATATACTTCTGATTTGGACTCTACATCTATATCAAATGTCAATGCTTTTCCAAAATAGCTTTCAGCCTCTTCCAGTTTGCCCTGTGCCAATGAAAGCTTGGCGCTGTAAAGCAGCAGATTAAGAGATGGATCATACTTAACAACGTAGCTTAGCGCCTGACTGAAAAGATCACTATCCCTACACTTGGACTCGATAGCCAGTTTTACATATAATCTGGCATCATCAACTGCATCAAAGTCATCTTTTAGATCTTTTCCGTATCTGCTCTCCAATTCTTCACAAGAAAATTTAATTATCCCTGTAAAAATGGATTTTAATTTATCAAGATATATATCAGAATCTTCTGATACAGACTGTCTCGAAACTATAATATCAGACAAAAGATCATAATTTTTAATAATTTGATGATCAGATATTTTCATGCCTGTATTTCTCGCTCGTCTGAGTATATCCATGTATGCCAGCAAGTTGGCGTTGGAAATTTTGTTGGGTATGGTAGATAAACTTTGTTCGAACAATGCTATGACTTCATTATGCTTGTCTGGCCTAGCCGCCCAGTATTTATATGTCTTTGTAAGTTCGAAATTTTTGACTTTTGCCGTCTGTCCGAAATGTTCGAATCTATACTGATACAGCGACAGTGCCTTGGTTTGCAACTCCTCCAAAACAAGCCTGTCTTTGGTATCCTTCATTTTAACTTCGAGAACGTTTATGCCTTTTATGATTGTAAGCTCACCGATATCTGGATCGTTCTCTAATAGCCAATTAAATTCATCAAATGCTTCGTCATAATTTTTGAAAGCGTAAGCATCTTTAAAAATGATATTGTGACTGTAGATGTCTTCCTGAAGGGCCTGACCAAATAATTGAGAGGTCAATAGTACACTAAAGATGGAATAGATTACGATACGTTTCATGTTGTTTTTCTTTGGTGATATGTAAGGATTGACAAAAAGCGTGCTAAGAAATATTTGAATAAGGTCAGTAGCACAATTGATAGTGATATGATTTACTTAATTTTAGCTTTTTGTATAAGTCATTTAGATAGGAAATGAAAAAAACAGCACTTGTTACCGGAGCTACTTCTGGTATCGGAAAAGCCATAGCACAGGAGTTGGTAGATAATTGCCGCCTCATCATATGCGGACGAAGACAACAGCGTCTGGATGAATTGTCCACAGAACTTGCCGACAAAACGGATGTGATCAGTTTGCAGTTTGATGTGAGAAACAATGAAGAAGTGAAAAGTGCCATAGCATCGCTACCTGCGGAGTGGCAACAAATAGATGTGCTGGTAAATAATGCCGGAAACGCACACGGCCTAAGCCCTATTCATGAAGGCAGCATTGAAGATTGGGATGCCATGATAGACTCGAATCTCAAGGGCTTACTTTACGTGACCCGCGCGGTTACCCCAACCATGGTTGAGCGAAAGTCAGGACATATTATCAATATTAGTTCTATTGCAGGAAAAGAAGCTTACCCTAATGGGAATGTATATAACGCCTCAAAATTTGGTGTTGGAGCAGCCACTGATGGCATGCGCATGGATCTGAATCCTTATGACATAAAAGTGACTTTGATAAATCCCGGAATGGTAAAGACAGAGTTTTCGGATGTACGATTTAAAGGAGATACAGAAAGAGCAGAAAACGTGTACAAAGGAGTAGATCCATTAGTGGCTAAGGACATGGCAGAGGTTGTGAAATTCACTGTTGACCGTCCTCCGCATGTGGTCTTGAGTGAGATTACTGTAATGCCAACAGCACAAGCTTCGGCCATGGTACTAAATAGAAAAGGATGAATTGGAGTGAGCTGCTCTCAAGAGAGCGATTTGGTGATAAGAAGAAAAACGTACCATCAGCGATAAGAAGCGAATTTGAGGTTGACTTTGATAGGATAGTATTCTCACAACCATTTAGAAGGCTGCAAGACAAAACACAGGTCTTCCCATTACCAGAGCTAGACTTTGTACATACTAGGCTAACGCATAGTTTGGAAGTCTCGAGTGTTGGGCGTTCGTTAGGGAAAAATGTTGGTGCGGCCATTATTGAGCAACATCCGGAACTAAAAGATATTAGCGCTTTTGATTTTGGAGCCATCACCGGTGCAGCTTCACTGGCTCATGACGTGGGTAATCCTCCTTTTGGACATTCCGGAGAAGAAGCCATATCAGATTTTTTCATCAGCAATCCTAAAAGTACAAAAATCAAGGATTCCGTTAGCACCAAAGAGTGGGCTGACTTAACTTCTTTTGAAGGAAATGCACAAGGCTTTCGACTGCTCATTAGAAACAACCTGCAAGGGCTCAATGTAACGAAAGCTACTTTAGGTGCCTTCACAAAATATCCCCGACCATCTCTTATCTCATCCAGGGACAAGCGAAGAAAAAGCCAGAAGAAATATGGGTTCTTTCAAAGTGAGTCGGAGGAATTCGAAGAATTGGCAAATACACTTGATTTGGTGAAGCTTTCACCAAAAGAAAATATTTGGTGCCGCCACCCACTTGCCTTTTTGGTAGAAGCTGCAGATGATATTTGCTATAATATTATCGACCTTGAAGACGGCTTTGGTCTCGGATTGGTAAGCTATGAGCAAACAGAAGCTTTTTTGGCTGCAATACTCCAGGATCGCTTCAAACCTGAAAAACTGAAAGAGCTACCGGGTGATAAAGAAAAAATTGGTGTACTGCGCGCTGTAGCTATACAGGTATTAGTAGAACAAGTGACCAAGACATTTATAGAAAATGAAGAAGCACTACTTTCCGGAGAGTTCGACAAGGCTTTGACAAATCGAATTCCGGCAAATGAGGCTCTTGATGAGATCAGCTCTTTTTCAGTGGAAAACATCTATAGATCGAGGCAAGTTCTGGAAAAAGAAGCTGCCGGTTGTGAAGTAATAGGAGGGCTTTTAGAATCTTTTGTGGAAGCCGTTTTTCTTAAGTACCACTCCAAAGAGAGCTTTTCATACAAACATGAAAGCATTTACCGCCTGCTGCCTGACTATACGAAATTCAAACTGGAACAAGGAGAGCAAAGCGTTTATCAGAATATTCTGACGGTCACTGATTTTATATCCGGGCTAACAGATTCCACAGCCCTGTCAATATTTCGAACCATTAAAGGCATTGCTTTCCAAGGTAGTCGAAGGGGGTAACTATTTTCATACGCTTCCACAAAAGGCAAGCTCTTTTGAACTAAATTTATCCTAAATCGATTGTATAACCCATGTCAATAAGCGATTGGATTTTATTTGAGTTTCCGGATAAAGATGAACTTATTCCTGCCAGGCACCAATTTCACCAGGCTTTGCAAAACATTGGGTGCATCGGGCGCTCTTACCTTGATGACGTTCCCGGGGATATCAATGCCAACCTGGAATGGGATGAAAACCTAAAAAGGCTGGCTAGCAGGTGGATAGAGGCAGAAATGACTTTTCGATCATCCTTTAGTTTAGGCGAGTTTTCAGTATTACTTGTAGATGAACTGTTTCATACTATATCTGCTTTTCCATTGCAAGGCAAAAAACAGAATGATGTAATGGTATGGTTGGAAGAAGAGATAGATGTGCTTGGACTGAAAAGCAGCGACCTCAGTCTGGAATTACCTTATGAGATTCCTGACTACCCTACTGCCAGAGGTGAGGCATTTAATGTCTCCAGTGAGCTAGCCGGAAAGGAATTTGAAGCCTGGTTTCATAATGCAAACCTGGTGCTCAGAGGCATCACCAATGGATTGGATGAAGCCTCGGAAGTACGATGCTGGCCACATCATTTTGACATAGCATCTTTGATAACACTCCAGGATACGGGTGATCCGGAAACCTCAAAAAGCATCAATATTGGTATGTCACCAGGGGACGACAACTATGACGAGCCCTATTTTTATGTCTCGCCTTGGCCTTATCCTGTGGAAGAGCTTCCGGACATCTCCAATACAGGTGGTTTTTGGCATGAAGATAACTGGATAGGTGCAATCCTGAGGGCTTCAGACATCAGTCACCTTTCTACTGCTGAACAACAATTTGCGGTGATCACGGGATTTTTTCAGAAGACAATTCCGATTACAAGATCACTACTAGGTGAATAGCATTGCCGGAGAAGAATATTGTTTCAAAACAGAACTTTCTCATCCAAAAATTGTTTACCTGTTTCTTCCTACTTTTGCGAAAATTTGAAATGACATGACGATTAAACTTAATTATAAAGAAGACAAAAAATACGAAGCAATTAACGAGTCGGGCAATGTATTGCCAATTGATATGCTAGCTATTGAGGACAAAAAAGCATTTTCTCCAATGCAACTGTTACTGGCTGGAGTGGCCAGCTGTGCTGCTGTGGATCTGGTCTTGATGATCAAAAAACGCAGAAAGACTTTCGTTGATTTGAATGCGGAAATATCAGGAGTAAGAAGGGAAAAAGACCCTAAGAGTTATACGGATATTGACCTCAAGTACATCATCACATCTCCCGATCTGACAGAAAAAGAAGCTGAGCGCTTAGTTACACTCGCTGTGGAAAATTACTGCTCTGTATCTGACTCTTTACGAAAAGACATCAACCTTACTCATAGTTTTGAAATTCTACGGGACTAAGGTATTCGTTGCTTAGCGATTCAGATATAACCTATATCTGATCCGGCCACAAAATTTGCCATTCAATGGAATAGCGGGCTACATCATTGGCGTGCGTGGGTTTCATGTCTACAGTATATGGGCCGCCGGGTTGATCAGGGATAAGGTGCATTTTGCCTAACAGGTCATTGGGACTCCAGGTATCATGATCCCATATTTCAAGTACGACTTCACTGTTTGCTTTTATGCCACCCAGGTCTATACCAAGTTTATAATTCCCAACCGAGACGTCCTCATGTTTTTTATCTGTGGGCCAGATTTTATCTCCATTGTATTTGATAAACACATCGTCAAACTTCTCTTCATCATTTTCAAAACAAGTCAGAGATTTCAGCCTTATGGTTAATGTTTCTTCGCTCATTGTAGTGGTCTTTGTTTGTTCCTTTAGTATAAAAATAATAAATAAATTACACTCGCTTGCATTTCAAAATGAAGGTTCTCTATATCCATCAATATTTTAAGATTCCTGAAGAAGGAGGTTCGGTGAGGTCTTACTACCTGGCATCCGGGCTGGTCAGGAAGGGGATGGAGGTAGAAATGATCACAGCACACAACAAACCAACATACCAGGAGATAAATATTGAGGGCATTAAGGTGCACTATCTTCCTGTATTCTACGAAAATGGTTTTTCTTTCAAACAGCGAATTCTGGGTTTTTTTAAATTTGCCCGACTGGCATTTATAAAAGCTCTCTCTATCAAAAACGTGGATATCTGCTATGTGATGACAACTCCATTAACTACAGGATTGGTGGCTTTAGGTCTGAAATGGTTTAAAAAGAAGCCGTACATCTTTGAGGTTGGAGATTTGTGGCCCCAGGTGCCAGCTGACATGGGTGTCATCAAAAACAGATTCTTTAAATCTATTTTATATTGGTTTGAAAAACTGTGCTACGAGCAATCGATAGGTGTTGTGGCTTTGTCCTCAGGAATAGCCGATTATATCAAAACCAAAGTACCTGATAAGCAAATAGAAATAATCCCAAACATTGCAGATACAGCTTTCTTCTCACCAGAAGAAAAGAAACCAGAGCTCCTCGAAAAATACGGAATACGGAATCATTTCGTAATCAGCTACACCGGAACTTTAGGAGTAGCCAATCATCTTGAGTATTTGCTAGACGCTGCTGGCTCAGCAGTTGGGCTGAATGTCAAGTTTTTGATTATAGGTGATGGAGCCGAGAAAGAAAAGCTTCAGGAAATAGCAAGCAATAGGAAATTGTCTAATGTGGTTTTCCTGCCCGCTGGAAACAAACAAAAAGCTCAAGAAATTTTAAATATATCTGATGCTGTCTACATATCATTTCTTAATGTAGACTCTCTTCATACAGGTAGCCCCAATAAATTATTTGATGGTTTGGCAAGCGGCAAATTGATAATCACAAATCTGTGTGGATGGATAAAAGGTTTAATTCATACAAATGATGCAGGCTTCTCCTACAAGCCAGAGGACACCAAGGCATTCGTTGAAAACCTTTTGCTTTTTATAAACAACAAAGAGCTACTTAGGTCATTTCAAAAGAATGCAAGGCGGTTGGCAGAGAATAGTTTTTCACTGGAGATGTTGTCGGAGAGGCAAGAAGAATTAATAAGAGTAAATAAGTAATGCACTAACTCTTACTCTTCGGCCTATACTTCGCCATTTGGAAAATCTTATGTGCGTCAGTCTCCGCCATGAGTTCGGTAACCGAAACATCATTTTTTTCCATGTAGCGTTTTACAATTTCCCAGCCTACCCATGCTCCTACACGCCCTGGACATTTCTCACTGATCTCGTACACATGGGGAGCTTCACCAATGAACTTGTTCTTGAGGTAGTCATTCCTTTCGTACAAAAGTTCATTCTCAATGAAATTGGCCCAGATGATCTCTTCATTTTGCTGAACGAGTGTCATTTCCTCGCTGGTATATCCTATAATCAATGAGTCCGGTGTGCAGGGTAATACTTGAGAGGTGAAATAGTAGGACTTACCAATATTGATCATGTCAGACAACAATGTATTGTGTTGCGTGTCTATTTGATTGAACTCATTGGATACGAAATTCATGACTGTCGGTACCAGGCTTTCCTTTTTGAAGCGTTTCAAAATGTAATCATGCTCATCAGGCTTGAATGTCGCCTCAGGCCCAAGGAAGTAATCCAGACCAACTATGATTAGTGAGTCGGAAATGTAGAGATCATTATAAAACGCTGTTACGACAGTTGAGAGCCTGGGCACAGTGGCTTCCGGATAGTGGTACTTAATGATCTGAAAAGCCTGTTTGTAGTCGGATGTTACCTCACCCATATCACCAAAGGTCTGCTGACACTCTATAAACAGGGTATCCATGGCAGAAGCATTTAGCAGCCGATAAAATCTCTTTGCCAATATTGAATCATCTGGGTACTGGGTGGCATGCATGAAATAGTCCGCAAAAATCCTGTTTTCTTTTAGGAATTGCTCTGCATCTTTCCAGTTTTTGAAATTGGTAAGGTCATTCTCTAAAGTCTCCAATTCTACGTCTACCACAATCGAAGAAATATTGGGTACTTCCCGACAGGTACTATTGTCGCAGCTTTCAAGAACTATTATTCCAACGATGGAAATTAGGAATAAAAGGAGCCTATGATTGGTTTGTCTGAAGCTAGTAGTATTATTCAATTGAGTATGGGTTTATTGAAGTTGGTGCGAATTGAAATAGTGGCTGCAATTTTATTTATTTTATTCACCAAACGAATCATTTGATGAATTATTCTTAAACTTGTACCCATTCAAAATTAATCTCTCTCGTGGCTTCAAAAAACTACAAAATGAGAAAATTTCTGCTCTTGTTTTTCATACTTTTTTTTGCTGGCATTGTCCAAGCCCAACCCAAAATCGGACTGACTTTTTCACCTACTTTGTCTACCAATCGAGTGAAATATAAATCCGCCCAAGGGGATATATCTAACAATGGCTTGGCGATGAGATTTAAGTTTGGTCTTGAGGCGGATTTTGAAGTGACCGAAACCTACGCCTTTAGTACCGGATTAATTTATGCACCCAAAAGAGCAGGATTCTCCATAGAGCCTAATGGAGGCCAGGTAATAGAAGAAGCATACAAAGCTCAATATTTGCAGATTCCTATCACCATGAAACTGTACACCAGTGAGGTTTTACCTGATGTTAAAGGTTTTTTCCAAATTGGACTTTTAGGTGAGTTCAAGGTATTTGATGAAGCCCTTGGTGATAGCTATACCTTAGTAGAAGCCTTTAAGCCTTTTGATACCTCATTCGTATTTGGAATAGGTGCAGAATACGATGCAGGAACAAGTTCAATTCTCTACGCTTCTATTGTTTACAATCGTGGATTGATCAATGCAATCAGCAAAGTTGAATCTGGCGTTACCGAAGACCTATCCACACGCATGGACATGTTCGGAATACAAATGGGCATCAAATTTTAAGTAATCCTTATTGTATCTCTATTTCCTCTCCCATAGCATTGATAATGCTATATTCAGAAAATGCCAATGATGAATCTTCTATCAGGTTTATCCAGCGTTTGTATTTGAAGTACCACTTCACTTGTTTTGAGATTAGTCCTTTGGTAAAGAAGGCATACAAATATGGATGTAAAGTGACCGCTAGCTTTTTCTCATTTTGTTTCACCAGTAGGTGTTCAAGATTCTTTTCTACCTGATCGGCTACTAAAATAGAAGCGGTAATTTTACCGGTTCCGTCACAGGTAGGACAAGCTTCACCGGTCTTAATATTCATCTCAGGTCTTACTCGCTGACGAGTAATCTGCATCAAGCCAAATTTGGATAGAGGAAGTACTGTGAACTTAGATCTGTCCGTAGACATCTCTTCTTTCATTTTCTGAAAAAGCAGTTTTTTATTCTCCGCCTTTCTCATGTCAATGAAGTCCACAACGATGATTCCACCCATATCCCTCAGTCGGAGCTGTCGGGCTATTTCCCTGGCTGCATCCAGGTTTACTTTTAGTGCGGTGTTTTCCTGGTTGTCTTCAGCATTGGATTTGTTGCCGCTGTTCACATCAATCACATGAAGTGCCTCTGTGTGCTCGATGATCAAATAACCTCCTCCATCGATACTCACCGATTGGCCGAACAGCCCTTTCAGCTGTTTCTCAATCCCAAAGGTTTCAAAGATTTTGGCTTTGCCATTGTACATTCTGACAAGCTTCTCTTTACCTGGAGCTATCTTGGCGATGAAAGGACGTATGTCATTGTACATAGTCTTGTCATCCACAGTCACACTGTCGAATGATTCGTTCAGAACGTCTCTCAGGATACTATTGGCGCGGTTCATCTCACCAATAATTTTATCTGAAGGTTTTGCCTTTTTCAGGGTGGACATGCCATCCTGCCAGGTCTTGACGAGGTTTCTCAGGTCACTGTCTAGCTCCGCTACATCTTTACCCTCGGCTACAGTGCGAATGATCACCCCAAAGTTCTCAGGTTTGATAGAACTAATCAGTCTTAGAAGTCGCTTGCGTTCTTCTCCGCTAGTGATTTTTTTAGATACCGATACCGAGTCCGAAAATGGAACCAATACGATGTTTCTTCCAGCTATGGACAACTCGCAGGATAATCTTGGCCCTTTTGTTGAGATGGGTTCTTTTACAACTTGAACCAGAATTTTCTGGTTCTTTGTAAGCACCTGACTCATCTTCCCGAACTTGTCTATGTCACCTTCTCTTTTGAAACCATTCATTTTGCCTCCGGTAATTTTACCAGAAACAACATGTTTCGAGAATTTAATCAGTGACCTAAGTTGGGGTCCGAGATCCAGATAATGAAGAAATGCATCTTTTTCGTAACCAATGTCAATAAATGCGGCGTTCAAGCCCGGAACTACTTTTTTTACAGTTCCGAAGTAAACATCTCCTACATTAAATTGATTACCGTTTTCATCTGTATGAAACTCAGCTAACTTTTTATTCTTTAAAAGGGCTATTCTACATCCGTTTTGAGTTGAATTTATTACTAATTCGTTACTCAAAATAATATTGTTTTAATGTCGAATATGAAAAATGGACTTAAGATATTACTTCTTCTTATGTCTGTTTTTTCTCAACCTCTTTTTTCTTTTGTGAGTAGAAATCTTATGTCTTTTTCTCTTTTTACCACAAGGCATAATTGAAAAATTTAAATGTTTTAAAATTCGTTTATTTCTTTCAGATAATTATCGGCAGCCTCAAGGACAGCCGGGTCGTCATCTACTAATTTCACTTTTTCAAACAAGCTCTTTGCCTTTTCTCTTTGGCCAAGTTCGAAATAACTTACCGCCAAATAAAACCAGGCTTGAACATTGTTTTCATTCACCTCCACCAACTTCTCAAAGCGCTCAACCGCTTTGTCATGCTGACCTGATTGCATTGACAAAATACCCAAATTGAACAATGCTGTTTGATTCTCTGGATATTCTTCCAACACTTCCCGCAACATGCTAATTCCCTGCATTGGTGTGGCAGTACTAACCAACGTCATGGCTAGCTTCGACTTTACGTCTGGATTGGAAGAATCAACTTCCAAGAATTTCTTAAAACAATCGGCGGCTAACTCACCATATTTCTTCACCAGTGTCTGGTTAGAAGAAAATCCAAATGCCTTAAAAAAAATGTCTCCGGCTAGAAGATTGTATTCTATTCCCTCGCCTTGTTGCAAAATAAACCTTGCATATTTTTCTGCACTGTCTAATTTGTTGTAAACCAGGTATAGGTTTGCCAAAGAGTCCGCAAAGATAGCATTTTTTTTATTATTGTCCGACGTGGAAATATTATTGATATATCTGGAAATTTTCAGACTATCTGTTGAGGAAATTGCAAACCCGTGCCGGGCTTCTTGCTCCTCCTGAATTCCCGTTTCTGTTGAATCATTGTCGACAACAACCCTTGGGAGATTATACAAAAGTACAACAAGAACTACCGCTACAACACTGACTACTATTCGGTGTAATGACATTTAGGAGAAGGCTATATCAGCCTATTTTGTCACTTTTCTTAATCTTTTCAACAAAGACTTTTGACGGCTTGAAACTTGGGATGTAATGCTCGTCGATTACCATTGCCGTGTTTTTAGAGATGTTTCTAGCTATCTTCTTTGCCCTTTTTTTGTTGATAAAGCTCCCAAAGCCGCGCACGTAAATATTTTCACCGTCGGCCATGGAGTTTTTGACTACACTAAAAAATGCTTCCACAGATGCTTGTACGTCCAATCTGTCAATTCCAGTCTTATCTGCTATTTCGTTAATTACATCTGCTTTTGTCACGGCTACTTTTTTAATTTTCTTAATATAAAACCCTAAATACCAACTATTTTCGTTTTCTCAAGCAATTGATTTTTAGCTTGGCAAATAAAAACAAAAAATCAGGAATACTGAAATATAAAAACTTTAATGCCGGAACATTCTTATCTCTCCAGCCCAAAATCTTTTCAAAACACTCTTCTAAAATGGTACGGACTTAATAAACGTGACTTGCCATGGAGACATTCCTCCGATCCTTACGTCATATGGCTGTCAGAAATCATCCTTCAACAAACGCGGGTACAACAAGGTTTGCCATATTTTGCAAAGTTTCTTAACGCTTATCCTGATGTTCATTCATTTGCTGCTGCTGATGAACAAGATATTCTGAAACATTGGCAAGGACTGGGATATTATTCCAGGGCCAGAAATATGCACAAATGTGCCAACGAGGTAGTTGAATACTATGGAGGACAGTTTCCCAATTCTTATGACGAACTTTTAAAACTGAAGGGGGTCGGCAAATATACTGCAGCAGCTATTGCTTCTTTTGCCTTTCAGGAGCCAGTGGCGGTATTAGATGGAAATGTATATCGGGTATTGGCCAGGATATTTGGAATAGAGAACGATATTGGTGAATCCAGTAGTTACAAACATTTTTGGTCTAAGGCTCAAGAACTCATTTCTACTAAGGATCCGGGTGAATTCAACCAGGCGTTAATGGAATTTGGTGCTTTGCATTGTGTACCAAAATCGCCCGATTGTCAGCAGTGCGTTTTCCAAGATGTATGCGTTGCTCAGCGCAATGACCTGCAGAGTGTTCTACCAGTCAAACAAAAGAAAATCAAAAAACGTACACGCTACTTCAACTACTTTATCATTTCAAATGGTAAGAAGCTTTTGGTGAATAAAAGAAAGAAAAGTGACATCTGGGAAGGCATGTACGAATTTCATCTTCTGGAGTCGAAAGAAGCAGTAGAATTGTCCGAGTTGGAAAAAGGTGAAGCCCAGGAACTAAAAAAGATTAGTAGTTTAGTAACTTGTTCTGATATTTATAAACATGTTTTAACTCATCAAACTATTTTTGCGCGCTTCAATCATTATGAAGTAGTAGATGAAAGCGACTTTGACTTCATCAAGCACGCTTATGAATTGAAGGAGGTATCGGAGGATGACTTTCATACGCTCCCGATCTCAAGATTAACAGATAAATATTTGAAAAAAAATTTAAAACATTTAACTTAATCAGTTGTAGATACTGATATAGTAAAATAACCAAGATATGGCAGGAGTAAACAAAGTAATATTAGTTGGAAATTTGGGCAGAGACCCTGAGGTAAGACATCTGGAGAATGGCAGAGCAGTGGCTAACTTTTCTCTTGCGACCAGCGAAACATATAAAAACAGAGAAGGTGAAAGAGTTACAACGACCGAATGGCACAATGTAGTCCTGTGGACCCCTCTGGCAGAAATCGCCGAAAAATACTTGACTAAAGGTGGTCAGGTGTATATAGAAGGAAAATTGACTACCCGGTCATATGAAGATAAAGACGGTGTGACAAAGTACCGAACTGAAGTTGTGGGCAGGGAACTGACCCTACTTGGCAGCAGGCCAAATGGAGGTGAAGGAGCTCCTGCCGATCCGGCGAGCACTGAAAGCTCGGCACCCGCTCAAAGCACAGAAACGAGTGAATCTGAAATTGACGATCTCCCGTTCTGATTTAGAAACTTAATCTCCCCTCATGGACGACCCATTTCCGGGAATTTTTGAAATAGCTGCAATACTGTTATCCCTGGATATTTATTTTGTCAGCTTCAACATTGTAGTTCTTATAATACTATTTGGCCTTTCTGCTTTGGTTTCAGGATCTGAAGTGGCCTATTTTTCAATTTCTCAAAATCAAATTGAAGAATACAAGCATGCCGAAAATGTGCAAACCCGCCGCATAGCCGGACTTCTTGAGCACCCTAAGAGATTGCTGGCTACCATTCTTATTCTCAATAATTTCATCAACATTGCCATTGTCATGATTTGTACCTACTTCACCTGGCAGGTGACAGGTACAAAAAATACAGAAGGAATAATCCTGGTGATCTTAACGACCATAGTTACGATCGCTATTGTCTTTATAGGCGAGATCGTTCCTAAGATTTATGCGAATCAGAATAGCGTTTCTTTCGCTAAAAGAACGTCCGGGCTATTGTCAGTGGCCTATGCTTTTTTTAAGCCCTTGTCCTGGCTGCTTATGTCATTAAGTAGGGTTATCGATAAGCGTATTCAAAAAAGAGGATACAATGTTTCGGTTGATGAATTGCATCATGCATTGGAGCTAACCACAGAAGAGGATACCACTGAAGAAGAAAAAGGTATACTAAAAGGTATTGTAAATTTTGGGACTTTATCTGTTAAGCAGATAATGAAATCACGGCTTGACATTACCGCTATTGAAATATCCACTGATTTTCACGAATTGATGAATCAGGTGAATAAAACCGGCTTTTCCCGTTTGCCAGTTTATAATGATTCGGTGGACAAAATAGAGGGTATTCTTTATATCAAAGACCTGCTCCCTCACCTAAATGAAGACGAAAACTTCAATTGGCAAGAGTTGCTCAGGCCTGGATTTTATGTGCCTGAGACCAAAAAGATTGACACTCTGTTCAATGACTTCCAGGAGAAAAGGGTACATATCGCCATTGTCGTCGATGAATATGGAGGCACTTCAGGTTTGATTACGCTCGAAGATGTAATAGAAGAAATAGTCGGGGAGATAAATGATGAGTTTGACGAAGGATCTGATATCCCATACAATAAATTGGACAACAATACCTTTATATTCGATGGGAAGACTTCTTTAATGGATTTTTGCAAAATCACGGGAATAGAGCATTCAACATTTGATGAGGCGAAAGGCGAAAGCGAATCTGTTGGAGGATTGCTTTTGGAGCTGAATTCCAAGCTACCCAATTCTGGTGAAAAGATCCATTTTGAAAATTTCGTTTTCACAGTGGTGGCGGTAAATGACAAAAGAATAAAAAGGGTTCGAGTTTATATCCGGGATAATTAGAAATTATGATTCATACTAATAAGGGGTGTTTTCCATCCAGAAAAGTCTGGGTATCAATGTTGGGATTGCTTACCACAATTTTCTTTATTTCCTGCGAATCAGAATATTCGCCCAAACCAAAGGGATTCAACAGAATTGAACTTCCTAAACCAGTATATGTACAGCTGGCCGATACCCTTCCATACAATTTTTCATATTCTGCATTTGCCGATATCACTGGTGATAGCTCATGGATTTCAGAGAGATATTGGATAGATCTCACCTATCCGGAACTGGGTGCCACGCTTCAGTTAACCTATAAACCGGTAAATGGTGACAAAAAGTTATTGAGAGAGTATTTGAGCGATTCTTACAACCTGACTTCCAAACATAATGTGAAGGCCTACTCCATAGACGAGGCTATTGTTAACCTGAGCAATGGAACTCAAGCGACAATCATGGAGCTCTCCGGTGAAGTCCCGAGCCAGTTCCAGTTCCATGTGACCGACTCTATGAGGCACTTTTTGCGAGGTGCTTTATACTTTAAAACCGCTACAAAAAACGACTCTCTTGCTCCCGTCATCAATTACTTGAAAAAGGATATCATTCATCTGCTCAATACCTTGGAGTGGAATGATTGAAATCGGGAATTATTTCCTAATTTTTCAAGATGAACGGTTTTTTACAAACCAAAATTGAATTCCTAAAAGGCGTAGGTCCGACCAGAGCTAAGCTCCTGAATGAGGAGCTCAATATTTATACGTACAACGACCTACTCAATCATTTCCCTTTTAGATATGAAGACCGTTCCCGATTCCACAAAATTTCTGAGATAAGCCAGGAAAACCAATTCGTCCAACTCAAAGGAATCATCACATACAAAGAGGAAGTTGGACAGCATAGAAAAAAAAGGTTGGTTGTCCATTTGCAGGATGAGACCGGTCAAATAGAGTTGGTGTGGTTCAAGGGCATACAATGGATCAGTAAAAAGCTTAAAACTGGCATCTCATATTTGGTTTATGGTCGCCCGACATATTTCAATAGTGCCTTCAATATTTCTCATCCGGAAATAGAACCGCTTACTCCCAAAAATGAAAAAGGTGCAGGAAGTTTACTACCCGTATATTCTACTACTGAAAAACTGAAGTTGAAATATGTCGACTCCAAAGCGATTTCGAAATTACAGCATGCGCTGCTGTCCCAATCAAAAAACCGAATTCCAGAAAACCTACCTCATTATTTAACTGAGCAATATAAAATGCTCAAGAGGGAAGAAAGTATAACTCAGGCGCACTTCCCTAAAGACAATCACTCTCTCAATAGAGCCATGGCCAGGTTGAAGTTTGAAGAACTCTTTTACATTCAACTAAAATTAATTCGCGAGAAAAAAGTAAGACGCAAAAAATTCAGGGGTATTGTTTTTAATAGCAGTGAGCTGGTCAATGAATTTTATAACAATCATCTACCCTTTGAATTGACCAAAGCGCAAAAAACGGTTATCAAGGAAATTTATGCTGATCTGCGCTCGGGAAGCCAAATGAATAGGTTGCTGCAAGGAGATGTAGGAAGTGGAAAAACTATTACTGCATTTATCTGTATGCTCATTGCATTGAGTGGTGGAACGCAAACCACAATAATGGCTCCTACGGAAATTCTCGCGAATCAACACCTCAGCGGGCTATCAGAATTTGCTGTAAAGATGAACTTACAAATTGCCTTGGTGACAGGCTCCACTAAAAAAAGCGAAAGGCGAAAAACATTGGAGCGTCTGAAAGACGGAGGAATCCACATCATTGTGGGCACTCATGCGCTGCTGGAAGAGGATGTTCAATTCAAAAAATTGGGGCTTGCAGTAATCGACGAGCAGCACAGGTTTGGAGTAGCACAAAGAGCAAGACTTTGGCAAAAAAATGATGACATCTATCCTCATGTGCTGGTAATGACAGCTACACCCATTCCACGTACACTTGCTATGACGCTTTATGGAGACCTGGAAATTTCAACCATAAATGAGCTGCCCAAAGGTCGTAAGCCAATTCAAACCAATCACATGCGCGACTCAGGAAGGCTTAAGCTATTCGGTTTCATTAAAAAGCAAATCGAATTGGGAAGGCAGGTTTATATTGTATATCCACTGATAGAGGAGTCTGCCAATTATGACTATAAAGACCTGATGGATGGTTATGAAAGTATTGCCAGAGCCTTTCCGGAAACTCCTCTCAGCATCGTCCATGGTAAAATGAAAACCAAAGACAAGGACTTTGAAATGGATCGCTTTGTGAGGAATGAAACCAAAATTCTTGTGGCCACCACGGTCATTGAAGTTGGGGTGAATGTACCAAACGCCACGGTGATGGTAATTGAAAATGCTGAGAGGTTTGGGCTGTCACAGCTCCACCAACTCAGAGGTCGGGTAGGCAGAGGGGGCGACCAGTCCTATTGTATTTTGATGACCGGTAACAAACTGAGCACGGAAGCAAAGACGAGGGTGAAGACAATGGTGGAGACAAATGATGGATTCAAAATAGCAGAAACCGATCTCAAGCTTAGGGGTCCTGGTGATCTCATGGGAACCCAGCAGAGCGGTGTGCTTGATCTTCATATTGCAGACTTGTCCCGCGATGGCAAAATTCTAAAAGAGGCCAGGATATGTGCTGAAAAAATCCTGGATGAAGACCCAACTTTATCTCATGAAAAAAATATCCTTTTGTTCAAAACTCTTGAGAACATCAAAAAACAAAAGGCAGACTGGAGCCTGATATCATAAGACCCTACCCTTTCAATTATAGGTGCTATAATGCTTTGTTTTCTATCTCTTTAGGATAACTGAACGCTATTATTTTATCCTTTTTACCCGCTCAATACTTTTGGAGTATTAAATAATTAATCAATAAAATTTATTAGACATGACTGAAGTAAAAGTAACCAAGACAATTAATGCTCCGGCAGCACCAGTATGGGCGAAAATAGCAGCCTTTAGCGGAATCGAAGATTTCTCACCAATTGAAAGGTCCGTTGTAGAGGGTGATGGCGAAGGAGCAAAAAGAACATGTTATATGCCTGACGGTGCTGAAATCAACGAGACATTATTGAAGCTTGATAACGATGCGATGGAATTGGAATATGATATTGTGTCCGGACCCTTTCCATTTACAAACTATATCGGCAAAGTAAAGGTGGCATCCAAAGGTAACAACAGTTCGGAAGTTAGCTGGGGTTCTACTTTCGAAGAGCAGGAAGGAACTAAAGCAGCTATGGAAGAATTGTTAGGTGGTTTTTACCATACTATGATTGATCAGCTAGAGACACTTGCTTCTGTGGAAGCTTAATCTCTCGAAGTGCTAAAACAAAAAAGGGAGCATCAACTGAATGATGCTCCCTTTTTATTTGATCATTTTCTTTTTAAGCAGGCTGCTGATCTGATCTCAACTTAGCAATTGAGAACGACTTTCTTTCTTTATGTCCACAGTACCCGCATGTATAATGCTTCATCAATTCTCCTTCTTCTTCAGTAGTAGGAGATTGAATTATTTCTTCGTTCGTTACTTTCAGCGTTTGGTAGTTACACTCAGAGCATTTCAAAGCAGTCAATCTACCGTTGTATTTCTCAATATGAGTATATCCCGATTCTTCATCGATCCAAACATCATAGTCAATTGAGAATGCATCTTCTTCCGCCTGCATACCTTCATCCAAATACACATCTTCTTCTTCTTCACTGAGCAATCTCATTTTTCTGCCATCAGGAGAAACACGAGGCTCATATCTCAAAAACTTCAACCTTTTTTCTATATAGAACGGGTAGTAAAACTTCAGAATGTTCTGAACAATCACTCCTGCTATTATCGCAAACATTGTGCTGACAAATAGTCTTACAACAAACCAAATAATTCCGGACTCAGACACTAGTGTGTTGGCGTAAAGCGCTCCCGCAATGATGATTAGCAAACAAGCTATCCATAAAAATTTGATTTCATTCAGATTGATGTAATCATATTTTGCTTTGTACTCGGTAGTAATCATCAACTTGATCAAATGCCCGAGGAGCACGAGTACTCCAAGTCCCGCAGAAAGGTAGGCAGCTAATTGTCCATACTTACTAATTAACGCCAGCAATTCAGGATTCATTTCGTTCATAGCATTGTGCTTTTAAAGGTATCGGTTTTCTAGTGTTACTAAAAAAATAGGTTTTGACATATTAAACACTCCTTATTTAAAAATAAGGTGATATTTCAAATATAATTAAAATGGTTTATTGTTTTCAAGAACTAGAACAAAATTAATAAAAAAATAGGAGGTCATATTTTACCAAAACAGGTCAAAATCGGCTCCCATTTTCACACAGGCATAAAAAAACCGCTCATAAAAAAGGAGCGGTTTTATATAACTTTTTTTAGAATGTACTAGCCATTCATGGAAATCAGAAATTCTTCGTTGTTCCTAGTTCCCCTCATTTTATCCAACAGGAATTCCATCGATTCGTTTGGATTCATATCGCTCATGTACTTGCGCAGTATCCATACTCTCGAAAGTTCCTCTTTGTCCATCAATAGATCTTCACGACGTGTACCCGAAGCAATAACATCCATAGCAGGGTAGACGCGCTTGTTGGATAGTTTTCTATCCAGTTGCAGCTCCATGTTACCAGTACCTTTGAATTCTTCAAAGATCACCTCATCCATTTTTGAACCTGTTTCAATAAGGGCTGTAGCCAATATTGTGAGTGACCCTCCATTTTCGACGTTCCTTGCTGCACCAAAAAACCTTTTTGGTTTATGCAATGCGTTTGCGTCAACACCTCCAGACAAAATCTTACCACTCGATGGCACAACGGTATTATGCGCTCTGGCAAGTCTGGTGATTGAGTCTAATAAGATGACAACATCATGGCCGCATTCCACCATTCTCTTGGCTTTCTCCAAAACAATATTCGCCACTTTTACATGACGGTCTGCCTGCTCATCAAAAGTTGAGGCGATTACATCTGCCCTTACGCTTCTGGCCATATCCGTCACTTCTTCCGGTCTCTCATCTATCAACAAGATCATGAGGTAAACCTCCGGATGATTCTCGGCTATCGCATTCGCCACATCTTTCAAAAGAACAGTTTTTCCTGTCTTTGGCTGTGCTACAATCATACCCCTTTGACCTTTCCCGATAGGAGAGAACAAATCCATAATCCTCGTAGAGTAATTATTGGGCTTTCCACTTAGGTTCAGTTTTTCCTGAGGAAATAAAGGAGTCAGGTATTCGAAAGGCACCCTATCACGAATTTCTTCTGTCGTTTTTCCATTCACAGATTCAACACGCAGCAGGGCGAAATATTTTTCCCCGTCTTTTGGAGGTCTTATTTGTCCTTTTACAGTATCTCCAGTCTTAAGCCCAAATAGCTTTATTTGAGAAGGAGAAACATAAATATCATCCGGGCTTGCGAGATAGTTGTAGTCGCTGGATCGCAGGAAACCATAGCCATCTTGCATAATTTCAAGTACACCATCATTTGCAATGACGCCATCAAATTCTTTGACTATAGCATTATGTGCCGCTTTCTTGGCCTTCATGCTATTTTCTTTTTCTCTCCTATCTGGTTTCTCACGTCTTTCTGGTCTCTCCGGTCTGTCGGATTTTTTGGGCCTTTCTTCGGATTTAGATTCTTCTTCAGCAGGTTTTTCCGATGCCTTTTTAGAATCAAATGAAGTTACCGACTTGTCAATTTCCAGGTCAAAAGATTCCAATATCTCATCTGCACTTTTGGACGATTCGTCCTTGGCAGGTTTCTTTTCTCTTTTCTCTCTTTTGGGTTTTGATTCTTTCTTTTCTGGTGCCGCTGCTGGCTCCTTTTTGTCTTTTACGGCATCTGGGTTAACCGCTTGTTCGTCAAGAATTTTGTAGATAAGGTCTTTTTTTGATGCCCTCTTAAAATTCTTCAATTTCAGGCTTTCCGCTATTTCCCGCAGCTCCGATAAAAGCCTATCATTCAATTCATCAATATTATACATATGTATTCAATAGGTTTTGCTTTGCAACAAAGCATTAATTTAGATAAGAAGTGTTACTAAGATTTAAACAGTAAGTAAAGTGTTTGACTTTATGCGAATCGGACTTAAAATGGAATGAGATAAGTCCACGTGTCAATTTGATTATACAATAATATGCCAACCACCAATATTTAACAAATAATTCAAAAAAAATATGGTTAAGAGCATTATATGGACATTTTTAATTTCCCTTTGATATCAAACGTATACATTTGCGCAAAATTTTATCAAGACAAATGTTACAGGTATCCCAAATCAGAGAAAACAGAGATTTATTCATTGAACGACTTTCGAAGCGCGGAATTGCGTCTTTAGAGAGCGTTATTGACAATGTAATATCGCTTGATGATTCGAGGAAAGATACACAGGCAAAATTGGATGGGCTGCTGGCAGAAATGAACAAAACATCAAAGACCATAGGGTTGCTGATGAGGGAGGGGAAAAGGGAAGAAGCAGAGAAGGCAAAAGCCACTACCGCCCAAATCAAAACAGAGTCTCGTGAGTTGCAAGACAAGCTGGAAAGTACCAAGGAAGAATTGAATGCCGCTCTTTATAATATTCCCAATGTTCCAAACGAGCTTGTGCCTGCGGGTAACACCGAAGATGATAATGAATGCATTTTTACTGTCGACAACTTGCCAGATTTGGGAGAGTCAGCCAAGCCCCATTGGGAATTGATTAGTGATTATGACATTGTCGATTTCGAACTTGGAAATAAGATAACTGGAGCAGGTTTTCCTGTCTACAAAGGCAAGGGATCGAAGATGCAAAGAGCATTGATCAACTTTTTTCTGGATGAGGCTGAAGCTGCTGGATATACGGAAATTCAACCACCGGTTGTCATCAATGAAGCATCCGGAATAGGTACAGGCCAGTTACCAGACAAAGAAGGGCAAATGTATCACCTGGAAGATACAGATCTATATCTGATCCCTACTGCAGAAGTGCCCATTACAAATTTGTATCGGGATGTGATCATCGATGAAAAAGAACTGCCGATCAAAAATGTTGGATATACTCCATGTTTCCGAAAGGAAGCCGGCTCTTGGGGAGCACATGTAAGAGGATTAAACAGACTTCACCAGTTTGATAAAATCGAGATTGTGCAAGTGCAACACCCTGATGAGTCTTACAGCACCCTGAAAGACATGATGGATCATGTTGAGGGGTTATTGAAAAAATTGGAATTGCCATACAGAATCCTGCGATTATGCGGTGGTGATTTAGGATTCACGTCTGCCTTAACTTATGATTTTGAAGTATATTCGGCAGGCCAAATAAGATGGCTGGAAGTGAGTTCTGTGAGCAACTTCGAAACCTACCAGGCAAATAGGTTGAAACTGAGATACAGAACTACCGATAATAAGAAGAAGCTACTTCACACCTTGAATGGAAGCGCCCTGGCCCTTCCAAGAATATTAGCTGCTATCCTGGAAAATGGACAAGCCGATGGAGAAATAAAGATTCCTGAAGTACTTCAGAAATATACTGGATTTGAAAGCATAAAATAGCTATGGCCATCAATATCAGAAAAGGAGTAAAATCAGATCTGGTCCAGGTAATGGAGCTGGTGAGGGAGCTTGCCGAATATGAAAAAGCCCTGGATGAAGTCACCAACACCATGGAAGCCATGGAAGAAGATGGCTTTGGCAAGAACCCGATATTTGAGTTTTTCGTTGCTGAAAAAAATGGTGAGATAGTCGGGCTTTCGCTGTACTACTATCGCTACTCAACGTGGAAAGGAAAACGCCTTTACCTGGAAGATATAATAGTCACTGAAACCCATCGAGGCAACAAACTTGGAAAGCTCCTCCTGGAAAAAACCATTGAAAAAGCCAAGGATGAAAAATGCACCGGAATGATGTGGCAGGTGCTGGACTGGAATGAAGCCGCTATAAACTTCTATAAAAAATACGATGTGAGCTTTGACCCTGAATGGGTAAACTGCCACATTGACTTCAACTAATTCACGCTCTGCAACTTGGTTCTAAACTCAACCAATTTGCTTCCATATCTGGTGATGGCGTCCATCTGAAGTTTCATGGCAAACTCACTTTCAAACTGCTCTACTTTCGCCATTGATTGCGCAAAGAGCTGAATCGAATAGCTAGTTCCCTGCGCCTCTTCATTCATTATCCTGTACATCTTGTTGTTCAAGAAAAGGTTAGTGCTCATGATGGCTGGCAGGTGAGTGTTTTTCATCCAGCCTAACCAGTCTTCCTCCACGTCATTTTCTATGTTGACTGTTATGTTGTATAATATCATTTCTAAAATTTTGAGTAAAAGTAGTCCTTTCAAAGCTTTTGTCTCTCAATACAATTAAATCATAGAATTTTCATATTCGTTCATCGAACAAATCTGACAAACATGTTTCCACACGTTAGATTTACTTTCAACTCAAATAACAACATCATGTCATTTCAAAAAATAGAAAGGGTCGAAGAGGTCTGGAAACCCATTTACGGGTTTTCGAATTACCTGGTTTCCAACACGGGCGAGATTAAGCGCAAAGAACGGAAAGTTGTAAGCACCAAATCGGAGAAGCTCATCAACCTGAAAGAGAAGGTTATGAAGCAGCGCTGGAACAAAAACTGCAAATGTTTTTTTCTGGATCTGCTGGACGATGAAGGCAAACGCAAAACGGTATATCCTCACAAAGAAGTTGCCAAAGCATTTTGTATCAATGTGATCCCAGAGGTATTTACCATGATTGTTCACCTGGACAACAACCCTAAAAACAACGATTCAACGAATCTGGAGTGGGTTACCCCATCCGAACACATGGCTTTTCAATTTCAGGTTGGCAACAAGGACAATTACAAAGTTTGGAAGACTCGAAAGAAAAAGTACAACAACGGTTTTAAGAAGCACAGAGAGCCAAACCTCCAGAAACAAGAAACTGTATTGGTCTGATTTCAGCACCAAAAATCTATTTTAGAAATCGCCATTCTTTTTTGCATCAGGTATACTTAACTTTGCGGATTCGTTTCCGTTTCGGATATACTTATGCAAAAAAGTCTCTCTAATAATTCTACTGAAAATATTGATGCGCTCGACCCACGAGACTACATCATTATCAAGGGAGCTAGGGTAAATAACCTGAAAAATTTGAGTGTTGCGATCCCCAGAAATAAGTTGGTGGTGGTAACCGGACTGTCTGGGTCAGGCAAGTCGTCACTGGCCTTTGATACGCTGTTTGCCGAAGGTCAACGGAAGTATGTGGAAAGCCTCAGCTCCTACGCCAGGCAATTTCTCGGACGAATGGAAAAACCAGAAGTGGACTACATTAAAGGAATTTCTCCAGCCGTAGCGATTGAGCAAAAAGTAAATACTCGAAATCCACGTTCTACAGTCGGCACCTCTACGGAAATCTATGACTACTTAAAACTACTTTTTGCACGCATCGGGAAAACCTATTCACCTGTAAGTGGTGGGCTTGTGCAATGTGATAGTGTTAGCTCTGTAGTAGATGAACTCCATAAAAAGCCTGAAGGAGCTAAATTCACCATTTCCGCTACTTTAGTGCATAAACCAGATAGACATTTTGTCGATGAGGTCAATGTCCTGCTGAGCAAGGGCTTTACCAGGATATTGGTGAATGGAAATCTTCAGTTTATCGAAGAAACGGAAATAGAAAAACACGAACCCTCCGAGATTGAAATACTGATAGATCGACTGGCTGTAAACAAAGACGATGAGGACAATGTTTTCAGAACGTCCGATTCCGTTCAGACAGCATTCTTTGAGGGAGATGGAAAGTGTATCATTCGTTTTGTGGGAGAAGAACCTGTGAGCTATTCCGATAAATTCGAATTGGATGGGATTGTATTCGAGCAACCATCTGTCAATCTTTTCAGCTTCAACAATCCCTATGGTGCCTGTAGAAAGTGTGAGGGTTTTGGAAAGGTATTGGGTATTGATCCTGATCTGGTCATTCCTGACAAAAACATGTCTGTTTATGACGGAGCAATAGTTCCATGGAGAAGTGAGACCATGAAAAAATGGCTGGAACCGTTGGTGAAGAATGCGCATCATTTTGATTTCCCAATTCACAGGGATATCAAAGATTTGAGTGAAGCAGAATATGATTTGCTTTGGAGTGGAAACAAGTATTTCGAAGGGCTCGATAGCTTCTTTTCTTTTATAGAATCACAGCTGCATAAAATCCAATATAGGGTAATGCTCTCACGATATCGCGGGAAAACTGTGTGTCCGGATTGCAAAGGGACAAGACTAAGAAAAGACGCCAACTATGTGACCATTACCGGCTCGTCCATTTCCGATTTAGTACTGCAGCCAATTTCAAGCAATTTGGCATTCTTCAGTCAGCTGAAGCTTTCAGCCAATGATCATGACATTTCCAAAAGGATCATACAAGAGATCCAAAATCGATTGTACTATTTGGATCAGGTGGGGCTTGGCTATTTGACATTGAATCGGCTGACTGCATCCCTATCGGGTGGAGAATATCAGCGGATCAAGTTGGCTACATCTTTGGGTAGCGCCCTGGTAGGTTCCATGTATATTCTGGATGAGCCTAGCATCGGACTTCATCCCAGGGATACTCAAAAACTGGGTAAAGTGCTGAACCGCCTGAGAAACCTCGGCAACACCGTGATCGTTGTGGAGCACGAGGAAGAGGTGATGAGACAAGCCGACCAGATTATTGATATTGGACCTGATGCCGGAATACATGGAGGAGAATTAGTATTTCAAGGTGATTGGGACAAAATACTAAAGGATGACAAATCCCACACAGCCCGATTCCTAAGTGGAAAGGATGAAATTGTGCTGCGAGATAAAAGACGCTCCTGGAAAAAGTCCTTTGAGGTAACAGGCGCCAGAGAAAACAATTTGAAAAGAATAGATATAGAATTTCCATTGGGAGTGCTGACTTTGATTACCGGAGTAAGCGGTTCTGGAAAATCTACGCTCATCAGGAAAATACTTTATCCGGCACTTGGCAAGATACTCGGACTGACTGGTGAGGCTACTGGAAAATATGATAATCTCGATGGTGATTACAAAGACATTGACACC
Source organism: Cyclobacteriaceae bacterium (assembly GCA_049115735.1). Lineage (GTDB taxonomy): Bacteria > Bacteroidota > Bacteroidia > Cytophagales > Cyclobacteriaceae > CAXBNB01. The sequence continues at coordinate 204,466 of JAGDZP010000005.1, forward strand.
ATTGAATTCGTAGATCAAAACCCTATAGGGAAAAGTTCACGCTCAAACCCTGTGACCTACGTTAAGGCCTATGATGCCATTCGACAACTTTTTTCAGATCAGGCAACTGCCAAAAGAAGAAATTACAAACCAGCCCACTTTTCATTTAATGTCGATGGAGGTAGATGCGAGACTTGTCAGGGTGAGGGGGTTGTAAAAATTGAGATGCAGTTTATGGCAGATCTTCAGCTGACCTGCGATGAATGCAAAGGGCAAAGGTTCAAATCGGAACTGCTGGAGGTAACATATAAGGACAAGAATATCGCTGAGATTCTCGATCTGACCATAGAAGAAAGCCTGGAGTTTTTTGCTGAAAGTAAATCCATTGTGAACAAGCTGACCCCCTTGTCTGAAGTGGGTCTGGGATATGTGAAACTTGGTCAGTCGTCAAACTCCTTGAGTGGTGGTGAAGCACAACGTGTAAAGCTTGCTTCTTTCCTCGGAAAGGGAAATTCCGCCCACAAAGAAAAAATACTTTTCATCTTCGACGAACCGACGACAGGCCTTCACTTTAAGGATATTCAAAAACTCCTGGATTCCATCAATTCCCTGATTGATCAGGGGAATACTGTCATTATCATTGAGCACAATATGGATGTGATCAAGTCAGCGGACTGGATTATTGACCTTGGACCAGAAGGAGGTGATGAAGGCGGCAAACTCTGCTTTGCTGGTACACCGGAGGAAATGGTTCAGCTCCAGAATAATTACACCGCTTCTTTTCTAAAAGAAAAACTGTAGGCTTGAACTTGTATGTTTTTACTCCTTCATTTCGTCATCCTTATATTTATCAAACCAGGCTAAGATACTAGCCAGCTTGGCAATCAAATTGCTGGGTTTATTGGCTATACCATGCGATGCGCGTGGGATTCTAACCATCGCAGTTTCGACTTTTTCTAGTTTTAAAGCCGCATAAAATTGTTCCGATTCGGCGATTGGAGTTCTAAAATCTTCCTCACCTGTCAAAACCATAGTAGGGGTCTTAACATTGCCTACATAAGATATTGGTGAACGTTTCAAGTAACTAGAGGGATCTTCCCATGGTTTATTTGGAAACCAATATTTTGAAAAGGATGGAATGCCGTCCGCATATAATACAAAACTGTACCAATTAATTACCGGTTTGGCGGCAACAGCTGCTTTGAACCGGTCGGTTTTGCCAACTATCCAAGCAGTAAGTATGCCGCCTCCACTTCCTCCTGTTACAAAGAGGTTTTTATCATCAATATACCCTTTATCAATGATGGCATCCACGCCGGACATAAGATCATCATAGTCGTGATTAGGATAGTCATGATGTATAAGGTTTCCGAATTCCTCACCATAGCCTGTACTTCCACGAGGGTTAGAATAAAGCACGACATAGCCCGCGGCTGCAAATGCTTGTATTTCTGCAGAGTACACACTTCCATAGCTTGCGAATGGCCCTCCGTGTATCTCAAGAATTAGTGGATATTTTTTGTTTGGATCAAAATCCGGTGGGGTTACAATCCATCCCTGAATCTTTCGCTGATCGAAGGATGATTCCCACCAGATTTCTTCCACATTCCCCAAATTTCTGAAAGAAAATAAATCGTCATTTAGTGAGGTCAGTCTTTTGCTATTTTTAGTGTCTGCTACGCTCAAATCTGCTGGATGGTTGGTGCCTCCTAAAGTGTAGGCGAATCGATCATTTTTTGATGAGGTGAAGCTTGCCTGATTGTACGGTCTCCCCAGTGACAGTCCTCCGAGCCCTTCTGCCACAACAGAAATTTTGCCAGACAAAGTAATGTTCGCCAATTTGGTATCTCCCTTATCGTCATACTGAAAATAAAGACTCTTTCCATCATTATTCCATTTTACTCTTCTCACATCTCTGTCAAGATTCTTTGATAGCAATTTAGAATTTGATCCATCAGAATCCATAATATAGAGTTGAGTTACTCGATATCCCTGATGCGTATCATCAAAACCTGTATAAGCTATTTTTGATCCGTCTGGAGATATGGATTGACAGTATTCGGGTCCATAGCGGTTTGTTAAAGTATCTATTTTACCATCATTAATGTTGATTTTGAAAATATCGTAATCCTTCGGGGCAAATTCATCATCTCCATGATAGTTTGCTGAATAGTATAGGTATTTGCCGTCATTCGACCAATTTGCTGTCCCATGGTCAAAATTTGAAAAGGTCAATTGCTTTGGAGTACCTCCGTCTATAGGTAGGGTGAATAATTGCATATTTCCGCCTTTCACATAACCTCTGCCATCTCCACGATAGTTCATTTTATCAATATAAATAGGTGGTGCTGACCATTTCGCACCCTCAGGTTTTGGAGGCATTTTAATTATGGAATTAGACTTTGAAGGAACGAACATACTAAATGCCAAGAATTTATCGTCTTTTGACCATGATATAGCTCCCGGTGGTTTTGGTGAATTGGTCAAAGCAACTATTTCTTTTGAATCTATCCACATCTTATAAAGCTTCAACTTTTTATCTGCCATATTAGATTTGAATATGATTTTCTTTCCATCATGAGACCATCTTGGATAAAAATCATTCTGATTTCCTGTAGTGAGGGGCCGGTTATTCGATCCATCAAAATTTATGATCCATAAGTTTGAATGATTCCTATCAGTCATGATATCCTTGAAGTTCCGGACATAAATTACTTTGCTTCCATCAGGTGATATTTGTGGGTCGGAGACATACTCCATGTTAAAAATATCTGTCAACTCTAGATTTGATCGTAATTGACCATAGCATAATTGAGAAAGTAAAATAAGCAGAGTAATCAGGTTAATGTGCGCTCTCATGACAGGTTCAGGTATAGTTGGTTCAAATATTCAAATCATTGCTATTCACTAATATAACCATTTTTTTGAGGGCAAGGCGACCATAATCACGGAATAGCCATACTCCATCATTCCTAAAAGAAAAGATTCCAGCTCTAGCAACCTAACTATTTTAAACCACGATGTTTTTCAAAGTTTTGTCCGAATCAAAGTATCTTTGAGCCCCCACTACTTGTTTGACTTATAGAATGCGTCATTGTATTCTTTCATAATATTTATTGCTAAAAAACATGCCGAAAACGATAATTGTATCCAACAGACTTCCTGTAAAACTCAAAAAAGAGGAGGACGGTGCATACCTGTATACACCCAGTGAAGGAGGACTTGCTACTGGCCTTGGTTCTATCTACAAAGAAGGCGGAAACATTTGGCTGGGATGGCCTGGCGTGGCAATGGAAGACCCAAAGGAAAAGAAAGATGCAGTTAAAAAATTAAAGGAAAACAATATGAGTCCGGTTTTCCTTACAGAGGAAGAAATCGAGTTGTATTATGAAGGTTTTAGCAATGAAACTTTATGGCCAAATTTCCATTACTTCAACCAATACGCTGAATACGAAGAAGAATATTTTCAAGCCTATAAAAACGTAAATCAAAAATTTGCAGATGCACTGGCTGAACTAACAGAAGATGGTGACAAAATTTGGGTTCATGACTATCAGCTATTGCTGCTGCCAGCTATGATTAGGGAAAAATATCCAAACATTAGCATTGGCTTTTTTCTGCATATACCATTTCCATCTTACGAAACTTTCCGTTTACTACCATGGAGAAGGCAATTGCTCATGGGCATGCTGGGATCGGATTTTCTTGGTTTTCATACCTATGACGACATGCGACACTTTTTATCGTCTGTCAATCGTTTGGCCGGCGTAGGAAATTCTCACGGACAGATCAATTTGGGTAGCAGAAAAATATTGGTTGATGCACTCCCAATGGGCATTGATTATGAAAAATATGCATCTACAGCTGCCGATCCTGACACTCTAGAAAAAGAAGTTCGATATAGAACCTTGATCGGGAATACGACAATCATGCTGTCTATAGATCGTCTGGATTATTCCAAAGGAATTCCTCAGCGACTCAAGGCTTTTGAGCTTTTCTTAAATCGGCATCCTCAGTATAAAGAAAAAGTAACTCTGTTAATGGTTGTGGTACCCTCCAGAGATCAGGTAGGAAAATACAAAGAATTAAAGGAAGAGATTGACCTTTTAGTAGGTAGGATAAATGGTAATTTCAGTAGAATGACCTGGACACCAATTCACTACTTCTATAGATCATTCCCGCTTAATTCCCTTTCGGCATTTTATAGAATGGCCAAGGTGGCTCTGGTTACACCAATGCGCGATGGAATGAATCTGGTAGCGAAGGAATTTATTGCCAGTAAACTGAACAAAAAAGGAGTATTGATTCTTAGTGAAATGGCCGGAGCGTCCAAAGAACTGTCAGAAGCAATTTTGATCAACCCAAATAATATAGAAAGCACCGTTAGAGCTTATAAACGTGCCCTTGAAATGCCTGAGGAGGAACAAATCCACAACCTGGAAATAATGCAGACTTCATTGAAGCGATATAACATACACCACTGGGTGGAATTGTTTATGGAAAGGCTGGATTTTATAAAATCAGAGCAAGCTGCGCTGCAAACTAAAATAATGGACGAAGGAGCATTAGCCAACATGTGCATAGCTTACAAAGCCGCTAAGGAAAGAATTATCTTCCTTGACTATGATGGAACCCTTACCCCATTTCATGGAGATCCACAACAAGCAAGCCCTGATGAAGAGCTAGAAGATATTATTACTAAGTTGACCGCAAATAAGCTTAATCGTGTAGTCATCATTAGTGGTCGTGATAAAGAAACTCTCGAGAATTGGTTTGGTCATTACGAGCTAGACCTAATCGCCGAACATGGGGTATGGCTGAGGGAGAATGGTCACAAATGGAGGACGTTATCCATTTTGAAGGACAATTGGAAAAAAGAGATCAATGATGTGTTGGAGGGATATGTAAATAGAACACCTGGTTCTTTCGTGGAGCAGAAGGATTATTCTCTTGTTTGGCATTACAGAAAAGTTGAAACCGGGCTTGGAGAGTTAAGAACCCGGGAGCTTACAAGTCATTTGAAATATTTAGCTGCTGATCAAAATCTACAGGTACTGGAAGGGGACATGGTAGTAGAAATAAAAAGCTCGGAGGTGAACAAAGGCAGGGCATCTCAAAAATGGTTGGAAACCATTAAAGCTGACTTCTATATGGCCATGGGAGATGACTGGACAGATGAAGATACTTTCAGAGCCATGCCGATAGATGCCTATACTGTCAAAGTTGGAAGCACTCAATCGGCAGCCAAGTTCAGCGTGACGGACTATCGGGATGTGCGAGACATCCTTATAGCACTGAACAAGGCTTAGATTGAAAGGAATACCTATCCTAGACTTTCACTGTTTTCCATTTGCCTAATCGGAATAGGTAAATACATGCAGCAGCGTGTAGAGCAAATGCAACCGCTACAGAAACCATCGCACCTGTGAAACCCATGTCCAGGTGTAAGGCCAGCAAGTAGGCCAATGGTATCTGTATCACCCAAAAGAAAACTATATTCATGTAAGTAGGCGTCTTTGTGTCGCCTGCACCATTGAAGGCCTGACTGATCACCATACCATAGGCAAAAGTGATGTAGCCAATGCAAATTATTCTCAAGGCTAAAATACCATAGTGAAGGACTTCACCATCTGGTGCAAATAGGTCCACAAAAAATGGTGCCCATATGTAAAAAACTACTGAAATAAAGCCAAGAAAAGCGGTATTCAAATGTGCTGTTTTCCAAACAGATTTCTCCGCCCTATCTGGTCGTTCCGCTCCCAGGTTTTGGCCAACCAAAGTAGCCGCCGCATTAGCCATACCCCAGGAGGGTAGGATGGTAAAAACAATGATTCTGAATGCTATGGTATATCCTGCCAGTGCCGCACTGCCAAATTCTGAAATGATTCGTACAAGGAATATCCAACTTGCAGACTCAATCAAAAATTGACCCATGCCGCCTAATGCTATATCAAATATTCTTCGAATGGTCTCCCAACGAACTCTTATGTTCTCAATAGTCAACTTGATTATCCTCTTTCCATTGAACAGGCCATAGAGCTGATACAATACTCCTATGGACCTTCCAGTAGTTGTGGCTATGGCGGCTCCTTCTACACCGAAACCCGGTATGGGTCCCAGTCCAAAAATGAAGAGCGGATCCAAAACAATGTTTAGACCATTGGCCAACCAGAGCGAACGCATTGCCATTGACGCATCTCCGGCTCCACGAAAAACACCATTGATCAGGAATAAATACATGATGCACAAGTTGCCTCCCAGCATCCATTGTGTATAACCATGGCCTTTTTCTATCAACTCTTCGGAACCTCCCATCAGCACCAAAATTTCCCTGGCATAGTAAACGCCAAAACCACTGATGAAAAGTGAGATCACGAGGGCTATCAACATGGCTTGAAAGGCAGCATGTCCGGCACTTTTTGGGTCCTTCTCCCCAATTCTTCTGGCCACCATAGCCGTAGCAGCCATGCTCATTCCTATAGCTATCGAGTAAACGATCATTAGGACTGATTCCGTTAGTCCGACTGTAGCTACCGCGTCAGTACTGACTTTGGAAACCCAAAAAACGTCAACGACGGCAAAAAGGGATTCCATCACCATTTCCAAAATCATTGGAACGGATAGCAGAAATATTGCTTTATTGATACTTCCGGATGTAAATTCCGTCTCGCTCCCTTTCAAAGCGATTTTGAAGTATATGTACAGTTTTTGTATGTATTTGTAAAATTGTGTCATGATAAAAGTGAATTAAAAGTTTGTAATATTGATGGGACTCGGGGCAGATTAGATGTGCGCTCCGAGCATTACAATAGGGGTCGATATGGTGTAATTCACCTTCATGGTGGGCAAATGTAGACACTAAATTTTGATATTCTCAAAATATCGATCATTTCTTAAAAATTTTCTAATCCTACAACTATTCCTGACTTATATGTGTCATACAATTGTCACGCTCATTATGAGCATATTTGTAGGACTCAAAAATTGAGGAAATGAAAAATTTAGTTAAAGTAGGGTGTTGGGTTTTATTGCTTGCGATCAGCGCAGCAGCATGCACCGAGGATCAAGGCGAGCCAAAGATGGTTGATCTGGATACTGATTTCAACATTGCTTTCGGAGAAGAAGCAATCATTAGAAATGAAAGTGTCAGAATAAAATTTACAGAAGTAAATGAAGATAGCAGATGCCCGGAGAATGTCAACTGTGTTTGGGAAGGCAGACTACAAATCACATTGAACATCAATGGTGAAAACATGCAATTGTCAATTGGGGGGTCGTCAGAACCTAGCAAAACACTTAATGGCTACAAATATTCCCTTGTACGGGTGGTTGCACCAACCCCAAATTCAAATGTTACCCCTGATAATTCGGAATATGTAGTCAGTCTTTTGGTAGAAAAGGTTTAACGCTTGGGTTCCCGGGACATACCAGGAACAATATGATACGCTATCTATTTCAATCCACTTCTTTCTAAGAGAGCCTCAATGCCAGGCTCCTGACCTCTGAATCTTTTATATAGCTGCATTGGGTGTTCACTGCCTCCTTTCGATAAGATATTTTCTTTGAATGAAGTAGCTATGGCCTTGTCAAATATTCCTTTCTCTTTAAATAATGAGAAAGCATCCGCGTCTAATACCTCAGCCCACTTATAACTGTAATACCCTGCTCCATATCCCCCTTGAAAAATGTGGGCAAATTGTGTACTCAAACAAGTACCTTCGACTTTCTTGAAAAGTTCTGTTCTCGAGGTGGCCGCCCGCTCAAAGCTAGAAACATCATCTATAGAGGCCCTTGTATCGATAGAATGCCATGCCATGTCCATCATGCCAAATGTCAATTGTCGAACAGTTTGATAAGCAGCATGAAACTTCGAAGAGTCTTTTATTTTCTGAACTAGATCTTGCGGTATTGCTTCTCCAGTTTCATAGTGAAATGCAAAGAGGTCAAGACATTCTTTTTCCTCTAACCAGTTTTCCATAATTTGGGAGGGTAGTTCCACAAAGTCCCAAAAAACAGACGTACCGCTCAGGCTTTTGTATTGACTATCGGCCAGCATACCATGCAGGGCATGACCAAACTCGTGAAATAATGTATTCACTTCATCATAAGTGAGCAGAGAAGGTTTGTCGTCCGCTGGTGGAGTAAAATTGCAAACAATGGATACTATAGGCCGGTGGTCAGTTTCATCTTTCCACTGTCCTCTGAAGGATGTCATCCACGCACCTCCGCGTTTTCCTTTTCTGGGAAAAAAGTCAGCATAAAAGACAGATAGATGTTTTCCATTTTCATCCAGCACCTCATAAGCTTTTACATCCTCCTGGTAAACGGGAATTTGCTCATTTTCTACGAAGCTCAACCCAAACAGCTTGTTGGCCACTTTGAATATCCCCTCCAGGCAATTCTCAAGTTTGAAGTAGGGACGAAGCATCTCATCGTTCAATTCAAACTTGGTCTTCTTTAGTTTTTGAGCATAATACGCCCAGTCCCAGCGCTCCAGCTCAATATCATCCCCCTTGCTTTTTATGAATGCCTTAACCTCCGAAACTTCCTCTTTTGCTTTTTTCAAAGACTTTTCCAGTAGCTCATCCAAAAAGGTATTCACCTTGGCTGGTTTTTCAGCCATCCTCTCTTCCAGCACATAATCAGCATAGGTTTGATATCCCAGCAGTTCTGCCATCTCGGCCCTCAGCTCAACGATACGAAGGATCAGCGCTTGATTGTCATTTTCATTGCCTTTGAAAGATTTGGAGGCAAATGCCCTATACATTTTCTCTCGTAAGGCCCTGTTGTCTGCATACTCCACAAAGGGAATATAACTGGGAGCATGTAAAGTAAAAAGCCATTTGCCTTCCATATCGGCGGCCTTAGCCGCCGAAGCAGCCTGTTCTTTTATCCCAGTTGGAATACCCGCAAGATCACTTTCGTCTTCAAGTACCAGCTGAAAGGCATTCGTCTCTGCCAATACATTTTCTCCAAACTTCAACGTCGACTTTGAGAGCTCAATCGAAATCTCTTTGAAGCGTTCTTTTGCCTTGCCAGATAAATTGGCTCCATTTCGGATGAAGCCTTTATAGGTTTTAGAAAGAAGCATCTCCTGCTCCGTGTTCAAGCCTAAACTATCTCTTTGATCAAATACCGATTTGATTTTCGAGAACAGCTGATCATTCTGCATGATCTCATTGTTGAACTCAGTCAGCTTAGGAGATATTTCCGAAGCAAGCTGCTGCATTTCGTCACTGGTCTCAGCGGAATTGAGGTTGAAAAATATCTCAGCCACCTCGTCCAACCTTCTACCCGTAGATTCCAAAGCCTCAACTGTATTTTGAAAAGTGGGCTCATCGGGATTCTCCACTATTTCGGAAATTTCTGCCTTGGTGTTTTCAATCAATGCATCAAATGCGGGCTGATAATGCTTGTTTTTTATTTCAGCAAAAGGTGGTGTTTGAAATGGAGTTTCGAATGACTCCAAAAGAGGGTTACTCATACGTTTTTGGGTTATGAAATTTGGGTGGCAAAAATACAAGAAGCGCAATATTTGTAACTAGAAACAGAAGTAAATTCGATGAAGTACGTAATTTGTAAGTCGAACTTCTCATTTTTTTATTCTCTACCATGGGTTGTCTTGATTATAGAAGATTACCATGTACAAAATTGGCCAAATTATTCAGTGATACATTGTGTGACCAGTGTTGTTAATTTCCTAGATGCAATACTCCTCTAATGCCTCTCTTGATACTTTTTGGTCGTAATTTGCTACAGTCTTAAAATCCTTGCAGGCTTGCTTTTTGTCGCCCAGCTGATAGTTGCATATTCCTCGTCTAAAATAGAGCTCACCATTTTTCAAGTTGAATTCTACGGCCTTGTTAAAGTCGTTTCTAGCCATTCTGAACTTACCCATGCGTTCCAGGATGATGCCTCTGTTGAAATATGCTTGAGCAAAATCATCCTTTTCAGTAATGAAGTAGTTCAAATCTTTCAATGCACCATTTCTATCGCCAAAGGAAGCTCTGGAAACCGCGCGATGATAGTAAGAATTTAAGTGTTCTGGTTTGGTCTTGATAGCTCTATCAAAACAATAAGCAGCATCTATATATCGGTAGATTTTGAAACAGCTCATACCCTTAAGGCTATTGGCGTCAAAGTTGTTTTCATCCAAAGCAAGCACATTGTCGGCATCTACCACTACTCCTTCGTACTTCTCCAACTTCATATTACACCTGGCCCGTCCCAGAAACCCTTCAACGAATTTTTTGTTTTGTCGGAGACACTTCGAAAAGAATTCAATAGCCAATTTAAAGTCTCCCAGCTCTTCATAACATCTGCCAACATTGTATAGGATATCCAGGTTTTGAGGGTCAAACTGCAAAGCGGCCTGAAAATATTGTAGAGCTTCATCGTATCTTTCAAGTTCGAAAGCCTCCTCACCTTTTTCAAAACTACTCTGACAGGAGAACAGTGAAACCATAATCAGAAGCGTACAAAAGAAGTTGTTTAGTTTCATAGTCTTATTGGTTTCGCATACACAACAAAAACTGTTCCCGTTTCTGGACATTCTGAACCAGAATTAATATATTTATATGAGCTTATTTTTATCCAACCACCTTATCTCTTGAGGCCATTTTTTGACACTATATGTCCTGCACCATTCAACAAGTGCTCAGGATTTTCTAATTCATTTTTTCAGTTAATAAGCTTAAATAATCATATTTTATTTATGGTTATATGCTTAAATTTGTACGTAATAATTACAAATATAGCCTGATGAAAACGAAGACAAGACATATTATACTGCATCAACTCGAAGAAAAACTTAAGGCCTTCGTTGCTGTGGAAGAAGTGGCAGTACCCACAAGAGGTTGGATTCATTCTGTGAGAACATCCCTAAACATGACCTTAAGTCAATTGGGGAAGAAATTGAATATTACTGCCCAAAGTGTTAAAGAGCTGGAGGGCAGGGAAGCGATGGGCAATATCACCATCAAACGGTTGAGGGAAGCTGCGGCCGCACTGGATATGAAACTAGTGTATGGGCTTGCTCCAAAGGACGGATCAGTCGACAAGCTGATTACCCTGCGAGCCCATGAGCTGTCAAGAGAGATTGTGATGAGGGCTTCTCATAGTATGAAACTAGAAGATCAGGAAAACACCCAGAAAAGATTAACCAAAGCAATCAAAGAAAAAGCGCTTGAACTGAAAGAAGAAATGCCCAAATACCTATGGGACTAAACATTGAGTACGAATATGGCCAAACCACCCTGGAAGAAGACGAAAAAGATGGTCTTCTGATTCCAACGATTACAACCCAGAAAGAGTTGGATGAGTTGGAACAAATGAATGTGGAAAAGGCCGTTCAATGGAGTCTGGTAAGGAAGTTTAGTGTGGATCAAATATTTAGCGAAAGGTTTGTAAGAGAACTTCATAGAAAAATGTTTGGCGAAGTATGGAGGTGGGCTGGAAAATTCAGAAGAACGAACAAGAACATAGGTGTCGACAGATATCAAATCGGCATTCAACTCAAATACTTATTGGATGATGTAAAGCACTGGACGAAAAACGACATTTATCCTCCGGATGAAATAGCGGTACGATTCAAACATCGCCTTGTTAAGATTCACTGTTTCTCAAATGGTAATGGTCGACACTCGAGGTTGATGGCCGATATCATTGCCGAACATATTTTCCATAAACCCATATTTAGCTGGGGATATGGGCACTCTTTTGGTACGGAAGAACTAAGGGCAGAATACATTGGAGCCATCAAAGAAGCTGACAAGGGACTGATCCAACCTTTGGTAGATTTCGCCAGAACCTGAAGCGTAATAATTTTCTTAATTATTCATTAATATTGGAGTTTAATGCGATCCAATATGAGAGGGGCAAACTTGATTTTCGGACTACTTTTCTTACTGGCTTTTATTGTTTCCAGCTGGTATATGAAATCAACTTTGATGCCTGAAAACCTCAATAACCTTACAATCAGAATGGAGTACAGGTCCAATCATATTTATCTACTATTCATTTCCCTTTTAAACTCCTTGTCAAAGGATCTTCTTTCTCTTTTCATATTACAGTAAATTTAAAGCTTACGAGCTTAACTTACTGTCCAGTCAAATGTAGCAGGTACATAGGCTTCTTCTAATCATCAGTGGGTTTATTGCTCTTTGGGCTTTCATGTATGAGCACACCGGAGAGTTGATTGAAAGAAGAATGACTTTTTATGTAGCACTTCTTCCAATAATTAGTATTGGCGCAGTACTATTGAATGAACTTTCTGCATTTGTAAACAAGAACAACTAATCTGCTATGACTAAAATCAAAATTATTGTCGGATCCAAAACCTTTAGTGCTGAACTTTATGACACGGCAACCGGAAACGCCATCAAAGAGGCCCTGCCGTTTAAATCGTCAGCAAGCACCTGGGGAGATGAGATTTACTTTTCCGTTTCTGCTGATGCTGATTTGGAACCGGGAGCACAAGCTGCTGTTCAGGTAGGCGAGTTGGCCTATTGGCCGAGCATGCCTGCTTTTTGTATCTTCTTTGGGCCCACTCCTGTTAGCACCGGAGACCAACCAGTTGCTGCAAGCCCGGTAAATGTTTTTGGGAAACTTGATCAAGTTGACTTAGACGAATTGAGGAACATTAGAGGCGGAGAACAAATAGAAGTGGCGGAAGATAATTGGGCAATATGAAAAAGCTGTTAATCGTAACATTTTTAATCGCGTCTGTTTATTCATGCAAACCAGAGGATGAAGAATGCACAGAAAAGATTGATCCAAATTGTGCATGTACGATGCAATATGACCCGGTGTGTGGCTGTAATAACAAGACCTATAGCAACTCTTGTGTAGCTAATTGTTCAGGAATAAAAGAATTTAGTCAGGGAGCTTGTCCCTAATTTAGAATGAGTAATACCTATCTGGAAACGTTAGGCCTGAGGCCAGGAGCTACTAAGAGCCAAATTAAGTCAGCCTATCGAAAGCTGTCAAAGCGGTATCACCCGGATGTTAACAAAAGCCCAGAGGCGCATGAGCAATTCATTGCTATCAATGAGGCCTACCGCTTTCTCACCGAAGTAGGACCAACTCCTCATCAGGAAACGGTATCCTACGATTACAATCCGTACCAGCGTGAATATGAGGACCGGAGGAGAAGAGCGAGAGCCTATGCACAAAGACAGGCTCATGAAGCACAAAGACGACAAGAAGCCTCAATTAAGTACGCCTTGGGAATATTTAATTCTATGGCCTATGCAATCCTGGCCTTCAACTTAATGCTTTGTGTGGACTATCTGATGCCCGCTTCAATAAACGAAATGTCCGTTACGGAAATAAAGCCAGTTATGGAAGGTCAACGCGCCGGGTCAGCCAGGTACCGCTACAATGATTACGAATTCGATGATGGAGTCAAGGTAAGAGTGAATAAGGGCAAGAATCAGGTGAAGGTTGATCAGATATGCAATGTAGTGATAACGCCTATCTTTTCGGTTCCTAAATATTTTGATGCTGAAGTTCAAGCAACGACAATTAGGTACCATCAATCGTACAGCATCTATTCAGTTTTCGGTTATGTAATTCCCGCAATATTCCTTATCGCCATTTTCTATCGATTCATTTTGAAAACCCTTGATCAAAAATTTACACTAGCTATTGTCATGACCGCTGCGTTCTGCTTTCAACTCTTTATGTTTTTCAGGTTCTGAGCACATACCTTCCAGCACGTTTATTGTTTGGAACTCAATCAAGAAAAAACTAATTTGGGCATGCGCTAGAGAACTGCGCCCCATATATACCTTATAAAACTATGATCCCCATGAAGAAGAACTTACTAGTTACAGCTATATGTATGATGTCATTCGGCGCATTCGCTCAAAAACAATATGTATACGTGGGCTCAGCCACTTCTGAGGTACCAGACCCAATCACTCTATGCACAATAGATACCAATACTGGAGAACTAAAAAAGGTTGACTCGTTTGAGGGCACCAAATCTTCAAGCTATTTATGTGTGTCAAAAGATAACAACTTCCTTTATTCGGTGGATAGTGATAACCTTGACCCTTCCTCAAAAAACCATTCGGTTGCTGCCTTCAAAATCGATAAGAAGTCAAAAGGTCTTACACTGATCAACAAGCAGTCTGTTGAGGGGCGGGGTGCTTGCCATGTGTCTGCTACTTCTGACAACAAGTTCTTGTTTGCGGCAAATTATAGCAGCGGAAATGTGGTGTCTCTTCCCTTAAATAAAGATGGTAGTATTGCTCCTGTTGCCTCCAACCAACAGCATGCCGGCAAAGGGCCCAACGAAAAAAGGCAGGAAGGGCCCCATGCGCATTATGTCCAGTCATCACCAGACAACAAGTATGTGTTTACAGTCGACCTGGGAATAGATAAAGTGATGAACTACACGCTTAACCAAAAAACAGGAGAGCTTTCCCCAAACCCCAATCAGACTTATTTGAAAATGCCTGCTGGTTCGGGTCCAAGGCACATGATCATTCATCCTAATGAGAAATTTGCTTACGTTCTGAACGAGCTCGTATCAACAATATCAGCTTGTAAATATGATGCTAAAAACGGCACCTTTGAAATTATCGAGACGCACCCAATGCTCCCTGCAGATTTTACGGAGTTTTCGAAAGCAGCAGCTATTCGAATTCACCCTAACGGAAAATACCTTTACGGATCGAATAGAGGGCATGAAAGTATGGCTGTATTTGAGATCAAGGATTCCGGAAACATTGACAGAATTCAAATTTATCAGGAAGGTATCGCATGGCCAAGGGATTATGACATTGAGCCATCGGGTAAGTTTATGATTGTGGCAAACAGAAACGAAAGCCTTATTAAGACCTATCAAATTACTGACGGCAAGCTAAAAGCTACAAAATATTCTCTGGAAGTTGCCCAACCGACCAGCGTGGTATTTGTGAACTAGATGAAGAAAAAAGAATGTCCATCCTGTGCGATGGAAGTAGAAACCAAATCAGCAGAGTGCCCAATTTGCGGGTATGAATTTCCAAAAACGAATAGACTGTTTCAGGCAGTAGCTATTGTCCTGATAATAATGATGTTACTTTATTTGGTCTTTTGAGAATGCTTCCTTCTTAATGGACACTGTTTGCGGTTCGGTTTTTTCTTCAACTACCATAAACTTGCCATCGCTGAGAAACTTGATATTGCTATACATCATTGGAATGGTAAAGCGACCTTGCTCGTTTAATACGCCATACATGCCTCTTCTTTTCACAACAACTCTGCCCTTTGATACCTCCTCCACCAGTGAAAATTCAACTGCCGCCACTTTTTTTGCATTTGAATCATAGTGACCAAATTTGTTTCCTTCTCTAATAACAAAGGAGTCAAACGCATTTCTAGTAATATGGTCATATTCTGAATCGATGAGATAATTTCCATCCTTATCAATCACACCATATTTGCCTTTTTCTATGACGATTGCCTTTCCATCTATGAAGTCAAAAGATGAATCGTAAACCGGTTGTACTCGAAGCGTTTCATCCTTGTCGATATATCCCCAATTGTCCAATAGATAGAAGGCCGCCATGCCATCTGAATAGAGTTTTACAGAATCATATCTATTAGCTATCCTTAATCTGCCCTCCAGGTCGACAAAACCATACTTGCCGTCGAGCTTGATTCCAACGAACCCTTCACTAATTCCAATTACTTCCTCAAACCTACCCGATAAAGAATAAAACCTATCCCCTCCTTTAGTAGCAAGACTGAGGTAGTTATCTTCTCTGGCTATCAATATGCTGTCTTGAGATGTAAAGGTCAATTGATCAAATACCGGTAATTTGACAATTCTTCCATCCCTCATGATAAAACCCAACTTACCTTCCGCCGTTTCTTCGATGAACCCTCCATCATAAGGCCTTAGCTTATTATAGGTTTGAAAAAATACCTTCCCTTTTGTATTCACCAAATCAATCCTACTCCCGAGACGAGCCTCCGCTACACCTTCCTCATGAATTAGGATCTCATCATACACAGGCTGACAAATCCATTCTCCAAATTGATTGATACTGCCATAGGCATCAAGAAATTTCACCTTTGAAGTCATGTGCGTGAATGGCGTCACCTCATCAAATTTATGTGCAACCGCCTCATCTCCCTGAAAATCTATAAATCCCCAATATCCTCTTCTCTTCACTGCAATTAAATTATCTGATACTGGTTTCAAATCATCGTAGGACCTACTTGTCACCATTCTACCGAATTTGTTCATGACCGTCCAGCCATCAGAATCATGTAGATAAAAATAGCCTTCATCTGCAGCGATAGAGTCATACTCCATAGGAATAAAAATATTGCCCTTGGTGTCTAGCGCTCCATACTTACCTTCTTTCCTAAGGACGAGCTTATCATTTACCGCTTGAATGATTTGTAAACCTATCGCCGATATCAATTCATCAAAACGCTTGTTCGAAATTGTAATATGATCGTTCAGAAAGATTCCATAGTAGTCCTTTGAAATATCTACAATCGAATCGCATTCGAATTTATGGGAAAGTTCATTTTGATCGTTAACAATCGTAAAGGCATTAAAAGGAAATACTTTTGACTGATCACCGCTGTATGTTACTGATTTATAGGTAGGGTTTACGACTATGTCCCCCGAAGGACTCAATAAGCCTTCTTTACCTGATTCGTATATTTTAGCATAGCCACTATTCAGTGATCCGATACTATCCAGAGTAGGGTTAATTAGAATTTTACCATTCTTTTTTATAAGTCCTGATTTAGAATTGAAATCGGAGAAAATATATACATCATCATTAAAGTGATCGATTTGTTGATATTCAGGCGACAGCAGAAATTGATTTCTTTCGTTTAACAGGCCATACTGCTTCACGCCACTTACTGTTTCCGTTACGATCAGCAGGTTCTCAATTTTATCAATAGATGAATATTTGAAATCCACTACTGCATTTCCCTTAGAGTTGAGCGCTCCGTAAAAAAGGTGATTGGAAAAATTACCCTTCTTAGATGCAATGATCAAGTCCTTATGTACGGGCCAAAGTTCGTAATAGTCCGCATCGGTAATGGTTTTGTTTTTTGCAGAAAGCAGACCCCAATTGTTGTCATAATACCCGATGACATTATCTACAAAAAATTCAAGACCATCACTCCACCCAAGTTTTTCAAATGTTGCAGGAACTAGTACTTCTCCGTTTTGGTCCTGCACACCGGCGAGCTCCCCATTAATGAAAATTTGAGGGTTTTGCTGTGCCCTTATATGAAAAAGTCCCAGAAATATTAGAATAAACGAAAACGTAAAACGAATTCTTAAGTACTGCTTATGGTTCAAATGTGTAGTTGGTAAAATGAACTTGCCAGAGAAACAATTTTTGTGCCGTGTGAGCGCTTGATGCCTATTTTTTTACTTTGTCTGGTTGTGACTCCAGATTAAACAAGTCATTCAGCACATCTATCAATGACTCTGCCTCTCCTCGTTTACATGCCGCCTTCAATTGTAGGATCGGAAGTTTGATGATTTTTTGCATCATACTTTTGGTCACCTTTTCCAGCATTTCCGACTCTTTGTCGTTAAGCCCTTTCATATGCCTGGCCACTTCGCTTTGGCGAATTTCTTCCAGGGCATTGCTCAGTTTGTTGATAACCGGCGATACTTCCATTTCCTTAGACCACTCGCTGAAGTCATCTATTGCCGAGTTTATAATGGCTTTTACATCCGGGACAGCCGCCAATCTTTTCTCCAATGCATCAGAGGCTTTACTCTGAATGTTATCAATATTATAAAGAAGTACACCCGGAACTTCCTCAACATCCGGTTCAATACTTCTTGGTACTGAAAGGTCAAAAAGATATTTATGGCTATGTACCTTGTCATCTTCAAACAATAATTTATCAATCATGGGCTTGTCAGCAGCAATAGATGAAATGATTACATCAAATTCATGTGCCGTTTCTCTGAACTTTTCAAACTCAAGGGTATCATAACCGCATTCATCTGCCAGTGCTTTGGCCGTTTCGAATGTACGGTTACATATGAGGACATTCTTATTCTTGATGTTTTCAAGATTACGGCAAACATCTTCGCCAATTTCTCCCAGACCCAATACCAAAATGTTTGGTGATTCAAGGTGGCTCGTCAGTTCATCTGTAAGGTCAACTGTGACATAAGAAACAGAGGCTGCTCCATCTCGAAAAGCTGTTTCCTGTACTACTCGTTTGTTGGTATAAAAAATACTGTGCATCAAACGGTGCACAAATGGACCGGCCATATTCTCATCGGCAGACCATTGATAAGCATTCTTTACTTGATTGATGATTTGCAAATCACCAACAACCTGAGCCTCTAAACCGATGGACACATGGTATAGATGCTCTACAGCTTCCATCCATTCGTTATACTCAACAAAGTATTTGCTGAAGTTATCTATTTCATCGATCCTTCTTTCCAGCCCAATCAATTTGATGATTTCTTCCGACAGGTTTTGTGGAGCTGTATAATATATCTCTGTTCTATTACATGTAGAAACTACGAGTGCTTCAGAGATATCAGTGAATTCATCAAAGTAGCGTAAAATTCTCTTGCACGCCCTCTCATCAAATGCCACCAATTCTCTGATGTCCAGGGGAGCATTTTTAAAAGAAAGACTGATTGCTTTGAAATTTCGGTGCATACCAATTTTGGCTAAACCACAAAATTAAGTGAAAAGTGCAAATATCTCATTGGCAGTTCAATATAAATCGAAATAATTTCCCCAACCAAATTGTTGCTCCGCTGTTATCACTCTTAGAAAATAGCCGGACATTTCTTCATGCTTCTAGAATACATTTTGTGAGAACCGCGTCAATATGACTTAAATTAATAATTTATCATCAACTAACCCAGACATAATGTCTTGAAAAAGAGCATTTTACGGTTCGGCTTGCAATTTGATGAATGGCTGGCATGGCATTAACTAAAATATAGAGAACATGAATTTTAACATTTATACAGTCAAGTCGCAGGAGGTGTTAAATAAGGCAACATCCATAGCGGCCGACCATGGTCAACAGGCGATAGAGCCAGGTCATCTGCTTCAGGCTATTCTGGAAACAGATGAAAATGTCATCGGCTTTTTGTTGAAAAAGCTGTCTGTTAACAAGGAAACAATCAATACAACACTCCAGGCAATAATAGAAGCATATACGAAGGTATCAGGAGGACAACAACCCTATCTATCTAACGATTCGGCCACAGCACTACAAAAGGCCGAAGCGAGCATCAAAAAATATGGTGATGAATTTGTCGCTGTGGAGCATTTACTTATTGGGTTGCTTGGTGGGAAAGATAAAGTGGCCGGATTGCTCAAAGAATTAGGGTTTAATAATAAAGATTTAGAAAACGCAATACAGGAACTAAGAGGAGGTGAAAAAGTGAAAGATCAAAATGCAGAATCGAAATATCGGTCTTTGGAGCGATACTCGATCAACCTGAACGAACAGGCGAAAAACGGCAAAATAGATCCCGTAATCGGTAGGGACGAAGAGATACGAAGGGTGCTGCAAATTTTGTCTCGAAGGACAAAAAACAACCCTATGCTCGTGGGTGAACCGGGAGTCGGTAAGACTGCAATCGTAGAAGGGATGGCACAACGCATCATTGATGGTGATGTGCCTGAAAACCTGAAGTCAAAAATATTGATTTCCCTCGATATGGGCTTGTTGGTTGCAGGAGCGAAATATAAAGGTGAGTTTGAGGAGAGGTTGAAAGCTGTAATAAAAGAAGTCACCGATTCTAATGGCGAAATCATCTTATTCATTGATGAGATACATACCTTGATTGGAGCAGGTGGTGGAGAAGGTGCCATGGATGCCGCCAACCTCTTGAAACCAGCTTTAGCCAGGGGCGAACTTCATGCGATCGGTGCGACCACTCTTCAGGAATACCAAAAACACATCGAAAAGGATAAAGCCTTGGAAAGGCGCTTTCAATCTGTGCTGGTAGACGAGCCTGATATTCAGGATTCTATATCAATTCTTCGTGGTATCAAGGAAAAATATGAAGTACACCATGGTGTAAGAATAAAAGACGATGCTGTGATCTCAGCAGTGGAGTTATCGAATCGATACATCTCTGATCGGTTTCTCCCTGACAAAGCCATAGACCTAATGGATGAGGCCGCCTCCAAAATTAGAATAGAGATAGACTCTCTGCCTGAAGAGCTTGATGAATTGCAACGTAAAATCATGCAACTCGAAATTGAGCGAGAGGCAATCAGGCGTGAAAAAAACAAAAGCAAGGAAACACAACTGTCCAAAGAGATCTCCGAACTCTCTGAAAAAAGAGATGACCTGAAAGCGAAATGGGAAAATGAGAAGTCAGTTATTCAAGGCATTCAGCTAGAAAAGGAAAATATCGAAAAGTACAAGACCGAAGCTGAACAGGCCGAGCGTTCAGGGGATTTCGGCAGAGTAGCGGAGATCCGATATGGAAAAATATCGGAAAGCGAGAAGAAGTTAGAGGGGTTTCAGGTGAAATTGAAAGAAATGCAAGGTGAAAGCACCCTGCTGAAAGAAGAAGTAGATGTAGCAGATATTACAGAAGTAGTAGCCAAATGGACTGGGATTCCCGTTTCGAAAATGCTGCAGAGTGATGTCGAAAAGCTGCTGAACCTGGAAAGTGTGTTGAGTCAGAAAGTGGCTGGACAAGAGGAAGCGATTCAGGCAATTTCAGATGCTGTAAGGAGAAGCAGGGCAGGACTTCAAGACCCGAAAAGACCTATTGGTTCGTTCATTTTCCTGGGAACAACCGGAGTTGGAAAGACAGAATTGGCCAAGGCATTGGCAGATTATTTATTCAATGATGAGAATTCGATGGTGAGAATAGATATGTCGGAGTATCAGGAGCGACATGCTGTAAGCCGATTGATCGGAGCACCTCCGGGATATGTGGGGTATGATGAAGGTGGACAGCTGACAGAGGCGGTAAGAAGGAAACCCTATTCGGTGATTCTTCTAGACGAGATCGAAAAAGCACATCCAGATGTTTTCAACATTTTGTTGCAAGTATTAGACGATGGAAGGCTTACCGATAATAAAGGGCGGGTGGCAAATTTTAAAAATACGATCATAATAATGACCACCAATATTGGGTCTTCATTGATTCAGGATCGCTTCGCAAAACTGGATGAACAAAATTCGGATGAGTTAATAAATACGACAAAAAACGAGGTTTTTGAACTGCTGAAGCAATCTGTTAGACCGGAATTTCTCAATCGTGTGGATGAAACCATCATGTTCCGACCATTAACAAGAGAGGACATCAGAAAGATTGTTGGCATACAATTTAAAATAATTCAGCAGCGACTTGAAGAGTCTGGCATAAAAATTGAATCTAGCAAGCAAGTACTGGATTACCTCGGTACACAAGGTTACGATCCACAGTTTGGAGCCAGACCATTGAAACGGGTAATGCAGCGATTGATCCTCAACGAATTGTCGAAAGAGATTCTCGCAGGAAAGATCAGCAAAGATGCCACAGTAGGCATCACATTAAATGACAATAACGAAATCGAGTTTTTAAACCTCGATGACGTCAAGATAATAGGTTAGTTGGTTATGTTTTGAGTTGTCCCCTCGGGTGGTTCCGGGGGGACTTTTTTTTGTGCTAACAGTTAAAACTATTTATCTAATCCTTAAATTAGTATTTGGCAACCAATTCTAATGAGCAAATTTATTTTCATTGTTACCTGTTTTCTAAGTCTGATTAGACTGGAAAATGTTCATTGCCAAATTGATGAATTAAAACAGAAACAACAAACTCTGCTCCTTAGGAAAGATTCTTTAAAGAACGAACTTCATATCATAAATCAGGCTCTTGACATCATTCAGAAAAAAATTGACCTATCAGTCTTAGGAACTCAGCGAGAATCGATAACAGTAAGTACTAAAAATCCAATAACTGTAAGAGCAAATCCTAGTCTGAATTCCAATGCAATAAGAACAATTCCGAAAAAAAAGAACTTTAGGATATTAGATTATTCACAGGACTTCTTTTTTATTGAATATTTGGACCACAACGGATACGTGTTTTATGGAAACTTGATCAATAACACAGGCTAAGCAATACATGATCGACTCGAACAAGCGTCAAAAGTTGATGAAAGAAAAGCATGAGCAAGAGAAGCAAGAAAGGGAAAGATTGGCTCGAATAAACAAAATCAAAGAGCTTGAAGAGAAGCAGTATTTACTTGAGCAGAGACAACTTCAGAAGAAGGAAGAACTACAACTCAAAATTGAAGATCGAAAAAAATATCTATATTCTAAATATGACAAGGCCACCGCAGATAAAATTTTTAATCGCAGGATTTGGCTTGGAATGACTTCAGGAATGGTACTTGATAGCATTGGACTACCCAAAAAAGAGAATAAAGATGTCTATTCTTTTGCCGTGAAGGAACAATGGATTTATGAAAATAGGTATTTGTATTTTACTGATGGCATTCTTGATAGTTGGCAAGATCGATAAAAATTGATCGGGGATTTCAATATGATCTTTACATTAAGATTTATTCTCTATAGGCCACTTTGGCACAATCACACCCTAAGAGTGTCACTTTGGTCCATTTAAGTTGAGCACAATCATTTGTATATTTGATCAAAACAAACCGAAAAAACTATGAGTGTATTAAACGACGCAACTGATTTACAAAACATGTGTTACGAAGGAAAAATGATGGAAGCCCTGGACAAGTACTATCATGACGATGTGAAAATTACTGAAATGGCTACAGGCGAAGTTCGCCAGGGGAAAGAAGCCCAGAGAAAAGCCATCGAAGGATGGTTTGGAATGGTAAAAGAAACTCATGATGGGGCATTGTTATCTGTCACAGCAAATGAGGACACAGGTATCGCTTGCACTGAAAGCTGGATCGATGTAACCTTTCATGAAGGAGGCCGCATGAAAATGGAAGAAGTAGCTGTGCAAAGATGGGAGAACGGTCAGATAATTGAAGAAAAATTCTACTATAACATGCCTGGCCAATAGTTCCTACCAAGACAAAAAGATTAAAGACGCATTTCGATTGAGATGCGTCTTTTTTTGTGCTCAAGCCAATATATCAGGCATTCATCGATAAAATTTTGATCTCTGGGCATTTCTTGCTCATTTTAGCTTGTCAAACAAGGGTCATCTTGATGAAACGGATCTTACTATATTTCTTTCTTCTGGTTTTCAGTTTCAATCTGAGCGCACAAACTCAATTTACAGATATTGTTGGTGAGTGGGTGGGTTTGTCTTTTGCGGGAAAAAAGCAATTTCCGATCACAATAAATCTGGATCAAACCGGTGGTGTGCTTTCCGGTACAGTTTACAGTCATTCCCTTGACAATAAAGTCATCAGCCATTACCAATTCAATGGTGCCATTGTCAACAATTCTGTTACCATCAAAGGAGTAAAGTTCATTGAAAAAAAGGGGCTTACCTGCTTACCTACTATTATTTTGACACTGAGTGAAAAAGATGGCGTGCAATACCTGAATGGGAAATGGAAAAGCAACTTAGTTGCCGGAGGCTGTTGGCCAGGGTTTTCCGGTAGGGTGAACTTATCAAAAACCAAAGTAGAACAACCGGTGCAAGCGGTAGCTGCGGCTCCAGATCCAGAATATGATGAGTTGAGTCAGGAAATAGTGGACAGGCTGAAAAGCAGAAAGAATTATGCATTAATCATCGGGGCAGCCCAATACGAGAATGAAGGAGTAGTCCAATTGGACAGACCGGTGGATGATGCCATTGCACTAAAAGACGTATTGACGGCCGAATACAATTTCAATGAAGAAAATGTGACATTACTTACAAACCCAAGAAGGAGCCAAATCATTGATGCTTTTGACAAGCTTTCTGACAATGTTTCAGAGACAGATAATTTGCTGGTATTCTACGCTGGTCATGGGATTTGGGATGAAAAACTACAACAAGGCTATTGGTTGCCGGTCGATGCAAAAAAAGATTCCAAGGCGCAATGGCTTTCCAACGGTACCATTAGGGATTACCTAGGTGCAATTGATTCAAAACATACTTTATTGATAGCAGATGCCTGCTTTAGTGGTGGAATTCTCAAAGAGCGGGCCGCTTTCAATACCTCGCGGGCCATGGTAGAATTGTACAAACTCCCAAGTCGTAAAGCCATTACCAGTGGAACTTTGAAAACAGTTCCCGATCAAAGTGTTTTCTTAAAATATCTAATCGAAGGACTCAAAAACAACGATCATGCAATCGTTTCAGCACATCAGCTTTTTGCTAACCTTCGAGTGGCCGTAATCCACAACAGCCCGAATAGTCAGGTGCCACAATATGGGGTAATTTTTGGCTCAGGCGATCAAGGTGGTGACTTCTTATTTGTCAGATCAAAATAAAGCCCTAGTACTCTGCATCCATTATCTCTCCACTCAATTGCAACAATGCCATCTCAGCATTTTTAGCGCTGTACTTTGCCTGATTATAATTCAACTTGGCATTCAATAGATTTAATTGAGCCTGTCGAAATTCGATAGAAGTAATTTGACCTAATGATTGTTGTTCTCTAGTCCTTGAGAAATTCCGTTCATTGGTGCTGAGGTTTTTTTCCTGAGCTTTTAGTACAAATAATGCCGTTTGATAGACCGACCAGGCATTATTAACATCTCTATTCAAGTTCAATTTCAGCCTATCCATTCCCAGTTTTTGGTTCTCCAATTGAATTCTGTTGTTCTGCTTTCTTACACTTGTCAAGCCCCCATCGAAAATGTTCCAGCTCACCGTTGCTCCATAGGATAAGGCTTTAGAATTCTGTGATTGAACAAAGGATGTAGCTCCCAAATTGTTTTGGTTCCAACCGTAATTGGTATTCAGACCTACCGTAGGCTTATTAGCCCCATTATTAATTCTTATATCATACTCTGCGCTTCTGACAAATGCATTTTGCTGTAAGACAGCCACATTGTTAGAAAGGGATTTTTCAAGAATCATTTTTCGTGATAGCCCTTGTGTATAGTTAATGACCGTATCGACAGAAAATGGTGTGTTGACTTCCCTTCCTAAAAATAGGTTCAGGTTTCTTTTTTCATTTTCTAGTTGCTGCACAATGTTCAAATAGTTGATACTATCGTTGTTGTAATCAACTTCCGCATTTAGCACTTCCAATTGTGTGTTTTGCCCATAATCAAAAGAGT
This sequence comes from Cyclobacteriaceae bacterium, assembly GCA_049115735.1. Classification (GTDB taxonomy): domain Bacteria; phylum Bacteroidota; class Bacteroidia; order Cytophagales; family Cyclobacteriaceae; genus CAXBNB01. The sequence continues at coordinate 229,624 of JAGDZP010000005.1, forward strand.
ACTTTGCGCGGCGCAACCTTTCTCTGGAAACTTCCAAAGTTTCTTTCTGAGTTATCTCATTCTGAGTCAACCGAGCCACCTCATAATAGGAATTGAAAATATTCACAATCACATTTTCAATTACACCACGGGATTGGAGTTCGCTGATGTTCAAGGATTCTTGAAATTTTTTAAAATTGTACTTTCGACTTTCTCCATTGTATAAAATATAATTAGCACCGATAGATGCATTATATCTTTCCGTTTGCACACCGGATGCCGACTGTATATCGCCTGATGTAAATGTATTTTCCGAGTTGGTAATTGCATAGGTAACTCCTCCATTAGCTGCAACAGAGGGTAAGAATCCACTGTTCTTTTTGCTTGAATTATTCAGAGCAATCAGTCGGTTGTTGTCTGCTTCCCGAATATCGAAATTGGATTTTAAGGCAAGATCAATAGCGTCAGTCTTTCTAAGCACCGCCTGACCAAACAATGAAGTCCCAATCAAAATCATCAAAATTGTTATAACACTTGTTTTCATTTGTTCTTTCATATTTGTTAGGCCCAGGCCTCCTCTTGTTCTATCTTTTGTTCTTTAATAGCTCGTTCTACTTCTTCTCGGGCCGGTTTCTCTCCAGAGATCAACCACTTCCAATAAACCTTGAAAATATTTCCTGATGACAGCATCAAAGGAAGCATGACAAGGGTGAGCACTGTTGCGACAATTATTCCATAAGCAATAGAAATCGCCATGGGAATAAGAAACTGTGCCTGCCTACTAGTCTCAAAAATCAATGGTGTTAAACCTGCCACCGTTGTAATGGATGTAAGAAAAATAGCTCTAAATCGCGATTTTCCAGCTGCATATAAGGCTTCATCGTATTTCATTCCTTGTTTCAGATACCCATTGAATTTGCTTATCAAAACCAGACCATCGTTTACAACTATACCAATCAAGGCTATAATTCCGAGAAAGGACAAAATGTTGATGGACTGACCATGAAGCCAGTGTCCCCAGGCTACACCAATTAAGCTAAATGGTACCATCAACAGCAGAAGCAATGGTTGACTAAATGACCTAAATGTGAAGGCGATGATGAGAAAAATAACAAAAACAACAATAGGCAGTACATTCCCCGCAGAATCAGTGGTTTGATTGGCACTCCTACTCTGTCCTTCGAAAACAGCAGTCACACTCGGGTATAATTCCTTTATAACAGGAAGCATTTCCGATTGTATATCAGCCATAATTTCTGTGGCACTATTGCTCGGGTCTTTTAAGTCTCCTTCAATGCCTATCTCCCTTTTCCCGTCCAAATGATTAATGGATATTTCACCCCTTTGGATTTCATAATTAGCAACTTCACTTAATGGCACACGCTGACCCGTAAGGCTAACTATCCTCATGTCGTCCAGATCTTTTAAGGACGAACGCGCCTCTCTTTCGTAGCGAACCCATACGCGAATTTCATCCCTTCGTCGCTGAAACCTTTGTGCCTGGTTGCCGAAAAACCCGCTTCTCACCTGACTGATGACGTTGTTCAATTGAAAGCCCATGGCATAGGCATTCTCCTTTAGGGTAATCTTGATTTCTTTAATTCCGGCCGGATCATTATCACTTACATCTTTGAGCAGGGGATTTTTTACCAAATTGTCCTTCAGGTGCTTTTTGGCAGCTTTTAACTCCTCTATGTTATTGCCCAGCAATGAAACAGAGATAGGGCGTCCACCAAAATTACTTCCAGAGCCAAATTCTACACTTTCCGCCTCGGGAATATTGCCTACTTTTTCATTTATAGCAGTGGAAATGGCAAATGAAGGAAAGTCCCTTTCTTCACCAGGTAGTAAGTTGATGTTCAAAGATGCCTGAGAAGATCCGGGCCCGATTCGTTTAGTTATATTCTCAAATACAGACTTGCCTCCACTTTGGCGTGCGGTAAAATCTTCATTAACCAACCAGGCCGCTTTCTCTATTTCGGATATGATCGAGTCAGTAATTGATTCGTGAGTACCCTGCGGCATTCTCAACACAATGGCAACACGGTCGCTCGCAATTCTGGGAAAGAATGTAAAACGAATGATACCTCCTCCAATGGAAGCAACAGTGAGTATCAATAAGAAAATAGGTATGGCAAAACCGAGAAATTTGTTCTTTATGAAAAATTTCAAAAACGGGCCATAAAGGTTATCACGCATCCAATTCATAAATTGATCTGCATATTTGTTAAACCAATATGTTTTTTGGTCGCCAGTAATCGCTTTGGAGTGAGCCACGTGAGCGGGAAGAATAATAAGTGCCTCGATCAATGAAATTCCCAAAGTGAGAATTACTATGACAGCCACTTCACCAAAAAATTCTCCTATCCTTCCATCGAGAAAAAAGAAGGCTGAAAAGGCAACAAGAGTGGTAAGGATAGCTGAGGTGATGGCCGGCATCACTTCCATTGTACCATCTATTGCTGCTCGAATTGGGCTCTTTCCTTTTTCATGGTGATGATAAATATTTTCCGCAATGACAATTCCGTCATCCACCAGAATACCTATAACGATGATCATCCCAAATAGCGATAACACATTAATGGTGACATCCAACTGTCCGGCAAACATGAACATACCCAGGAAGGAAATCGGCAAGCCAAACGCTACCCAAAATGCCAGACGTGGTTTTAGAAACAAGGCAAGAAAGAACAAAACCAGGATCATTCCTTGCACTCCATTTTTTATAAGTAACTCTGTTCGCTGAACTATGACAATTGAACGATCAGATGTTATGTCAATCCTCACATTGTCGCGCGTATCATTAAAGTTTTCAATATATTCTTTGGTCTTGTCGGCTACCTCGATCAAATCTTCAGAATTGGTTGAATTAACTTGAATTCTGACTGCAGGTTTACCATTAAAATATGACCTGTTGGGAGTCTCTGACCACCTGTCCCGCACAGTAGCTATATCTTTTAATCGAATTTTGTTTCCAGATGCATCAGCTCTCACTACTATGTGGTCAAGTTCACTTCCATGATAAACACGGTTACTCACACGTATTAGATATTCTTCATGAGCTGTCTTTATGGATCCGCCGGTAACAAGAATATTGGTAGATGAAACTGCATTAGCCACCTCCTGAAAGGTAACATTGTAGGCCCTCATTTTGTCTTCATTAACGGCAATTTCTATTTCTTCATCCGGATATCCTGAAACCTCCACCTGAGAAATACCTTCAATAGATCTTAGGTCTGTCTCGATTTCTCTAGCTATTCCCTTTAATGAGATTAAGGGGACATTGTCTCCGCTAACCACAAGGCTCACTGCCTCCGTCCTAAAAATATCTTTGGCTATCACGGGCGGTTCCATACCTACCGGAAAAGAAGGTACCTTATCCACTGCATTCTTAATATCCGCCAAGACCGCATCTATGTCAAACCCCTTTAATATTTCGATTGTGATTGATGCCGAATTCTCAGACGAAGTAGAGGTGAAGCGATCGATTCCAATTAATCCTCGAATGTTATCCTCTATTTTTAGAACAATCCCTTCTTCCATCTCCTGGGGTGAAGCACCAGGATAGGAAACCTGGATATTAACAAACCTGGATTCGTTTAAGGGGAAAAACGACGACTTTAGAGAGAACATGCCTATTACCCCGAGTACAAAAAAGCCCAGAATAACGACATTCACCGCAGCAGGGTATTTAATAAAATGAGTGATTAACTTGTTCATAGCCAATTACTCTTTAATGATGGAAACCTTCATTCCTGAAAAGGAATTAGGGACAATTTTGGATACTACTTGCATGCCATTTTTAAGTCCACCAACAACTGCCGTGTTTTGATTTTGGTGCAAAATAGAAATTGGGACGAGCTTCAAAGTCTCACCCTCGACAATATAGATCGATGACTCATCAACGATTAAGTTTCTTGATATTTCGAATGCATTTGGTTTGTTCTCCGCAGTAATAATAGCCTCCATGTACATTCCTTCTCTCAGCGCTTCGCCTCTTAAATCAATATAGATTTGAACCGTCTGCGTATTTGGGTCAACTTTCCCATTTATCCTGGCAATTTTACCAATCCAGCTCTTTTGGCCTTCCCTGGACTTCAATACTTCTACCTCTTGTCCTACTTCTATTGAAGAAATCAGGGACTTGCTTATTGCTATTTCCAATTCAAATACTCCAGGATCAATGTATTCTCCGAGCTTTTGACCCGGCCTTACAACTGTGCCTGGATTCACCAGCGCATCGGTCAATATACCTGAATAGGGTGCGCTGAGGTTATACTTCTTTAGAATGATTTCGAGATTCTTGGTGTTGTAGTATGTGGTGTAGATGTTCTTGCCAGTAATAAAATATTTTTCCTTATCAGAGGATGTCTTCGGTAATTCTGCTACCGGTTTGTTCATTTCAAAATTTTGTAGGTAGTTATCCCACTTTTTGTAGGCATCAGGATAGTCAAGTCTTAAATCAGGGATAATACTCGTGATCAAGTTTTGCAGGACACTCTTTTGAGCTTGTAGATTGGCATAATAATCCTCGTTCTTAATCATGACAAATGTCTCACCTCTTTTATAATTGGTTCCAGGCTTAAATTCTTTTTTGGTTGGCAACATCACGCCTTGTACTTCGGAGTAGATTTCGAGCCTATTTTTAGCGACCAATCGACCACTTTCGTAAATGGTCACCGGTATGTCTTTGTTCTTAACTGTATTAACAAAAACAGACTGGATTACTTTCTTGCCCTTAGGCTTTCTTTTATCAGCGCTATCGACTATTCCTTTCGCAGCATAGAGTCCACCTGCTAACAGCACCACTCCCAAAACAACTGTAATGTATTTTCTCATAGGTTCTAATTATTCAATGGAGCTGTGAGCTCCTCAGCGTTTACGTTCTTACTAACTTTTTTAAGTACTTCAATTGTTCGTTTTAATTCCTTACCTGATACTCCCTCCTGTATTACTCCAACTGCCTTTTGAATTATGGGAATAGCCTTTTTCATAACTTCGAATCCCTCTTTGGTGATAAATATTTTGTTGATTCTTTTATCCTGCTCACTCTGTTTCCTTACGACGAGACCCTTTTTCTCCATTGTGTTGATTAACCTGGTTAATGATGTTTTATCTCTATCGGTAATGAAGGCCAGGTTTTGCTGTGGCTGACCGTCGTTCTTGGTCAGTACTCTCAGCAGAATCACCTGGGCTTTGGTAAGTTCCAAACCACTAGCCTTAAAAAGGTCACTGATTAGAAAGTCAATGGCCTTCATGGTCCGTCCCATCCAGGGAAGCAACGTCTTATCCAAATCCACCATTTCACTTTTCATAATTGCCACAATAAGTATTGGCTTACGCCGCAAACTAAATTTAGTTGCACATGCAACTAAATAAGCGCCTGAATTTCTTGCCAAAGCTGATATACCTGACCAACATCACCCTTTCCATATGTTCAGATCATCAATTAAACCCTTGTTTCCTTTCATTTTTGTAACTTGAAATGGAAAGAGAATGATTGCTGAAGTGCCAGTTGAAGTAGAAAAGAGAACAACCTGTTATCATTGTGGTGACCCTTGTCAATCGGACTTAATAAAGTTTGATGATAAAGCGTTTTGCTGCCATGGTTGCAAAACGGTATTTCAAATTCTCGATGAAAACGATCTTTGCAATTATTATGACCTGGAAGAATCACCCGGCATATCCTTGAAATCTAAAGATTTCGGTGACAAATTCAGCTATCTCGAGAATGAGCAGATACAGGATCAACTGTTGGAGTTCAAAAGTGGCAAACATCACAAAGCAATCCTCTCTATTCCTTCTATTCATTGCAGCTCGTGTATTTGGCTCTTGGAAAATCTCGCAAAAATTCGTGATGGCATAAATTCCTCAAGGGTGAATTTTCCCAGAAAAGAGCTTGACATCATATTCAATCCAGAAACCCTCAGTTTACGTCAGATCGTAGAATTATTGTCAACCCTGGGTTACGAACCACAAATCAACTTGACATCAGGCGAGGGCAATAAGAAGTCCAAATTTGATTCGATCATTGTCAAACTAGGAGTCGCTGGGTTCTGTTTTGGCAACATTATGCTCCTCAGCTTTCCGGAGTATTTCGGCATTAAATCAGCCACCGACGCAGCATTTATACAACTCTTTAATTGGCTAAATGTAATCCTCGTCATTCCCATAGTATTCTACAGTGGCTTAGACTACATCACCTCAGCTTTCAGAAGTATACGTCAAACGTATTTGAATATAGACGTACCAATTACACTAGGGGTTTTTGCCTTGTTCATCCAAAGTATTTTCGAGATTGTCTCCAACACAGGTGCCGGATATCTTGATTCCCTGGCAGGTCTGATTTTTTTCCTACTCATAGGTAAATGGTTCCAGTCTAAAACTTATGAAAACCTTGCATTTGACAGAGATTACAAATCTTACTTCCCTCTGGGAATTATGAAAGTAGTGAACGATAGAAGGGTTCCCGTTCCCATTCAAGAAGTAAAAAAGGGAGATGTTCTACTTATTAGAAATAAAGAGCTAATACCAGCGGACTGCAAGCTCCTTTCTGATTCGGCCAATATCGACTACAGTTTTGTGACCGGCGAGTCCGAGCCTGAGCAGAAAACCAAAGGGGAAACCTTATACGCTGGAGGCAAGCAAATTGGTGAATCAATAGAAGTTTTGGTGAACGAAGAAGTATCTCAAAGTAAACTTGTGAAGCTCTGGAATCAGGATGCCTTCCAAACTGAGGATAGTAGTTCTTTCCAATTTGTGGATACAGTTGCCCGATACTTTACTCCGGCAATTTTGCTAATCGCCTTAGCGTCAGCATCGTATTGGTATGTCGCAGATACTACTTTGGCTATCAAGGTTTTTAGTTCCGTTTTGATTGTCGCTTGCCCATGTGCATTGGCCCTGGCGTCACCCTTTACATACGGCTCTGTGCTTCGTGTTTTGGGCGGATTTAAGCTCTACCTCAAAAATGCGCAGGTCGTTGAAAAAATATTTTCTCTTGATCATATTGTTTTTGACAAAACCGGCACGCTCACTGACAAAAATGGGGACGGAGTACGATTCATGGGTCAATTGACCAACAGAGAAAAAGCCCTAGTTCGCTCATGCGTCAGTCATTCTACCCACCCTCTTAGCCTGAAGATTTTCAATCATCTAAGCACTCATAACAGTGAATGGGATGTACACAAGTTTAAAGAAATTGAAGGTCGTGGTATTGAAACAACAATTAATGGGACGGAATTAAAGATTGGATCGGCGGAATTCCTGAATCTGGATATTGCTGATACAAAAGAAATCGGAACCCCGGTTTTCGTGCAAATCGATAAAGAGCTAAAAGGACACTACCTACTCAGCCAACAACAACGACCCGGGCTTGTTATTGTATTGAATGACCTGGCCCAAAAGTTTGGGCTATCACTGTTATCTGGTGATAATGACAAAAGCATAGAAGAATGGAAAAGCCTATTTCCTGTTTCATCTGAATTGCGATTCAAACAGTCGCCAGAGGATAAATTGAATTATGTTCAATCACTACAGGAAAATGGCAGACATGTCATGATGATCGGTGACGGCCTGAATGATGCCGGAGCACTGAAACAGAGTGATGTAGGTTTTGCTGTTGCTGAGGATATTTCGACTTTCACTCCATCGAGCGATGGAATATTGGAAGGAGGACAATTTACCCAATTGCCTCAGTTGCTAAATTTCATAACTAAATCGAAATGGGTACTCATTGCGGCTTTTGCCATCTCGTTTCTATACAACATGGTTGGATTGGGTCTGGCCGTCAGTGGCAACCTGCAACCCGTGTATGCCGCCATCTTGATGCCGCTCAGTAGTATTACAATTGTTGGCTTCACCACAATATCTGTAAATTTGCTTAAGGCCTTCATCAAAACGTAACGCTTTGACATGTCAGTAATCCTCATTCTTATCGGAATTAGCATCCTTGTTGCCAGTGGCTTTTTGTTTTCATTCATTTGGGCCATGAAAAATGGTCAATATGATGACACCTACTCTCCGTCCGTGCGAATGTTATTCGAAGACGAAAAAAAACGTACTGCCAATAAAAAGAAACCTAAAACCCGAGATGATAGGGCTGACGAAAATGAAAAATCCTAATCGGAATCCGTAGACAAACTTGTAACCGCGCTTGCTTAATGGCAATGATCTCACTCTGTCTCCTGTAGCAGCAAAAAACGCATTGGTTAGCGCTGGAGCAATTGGTAGAGTACCAGGTTCATCTACCAGATGCATCTGACCATTGATATTTAAGTTCATAACAAAAAAATGGAATATCATTCAAGATACTCCATTTATGTCTGTTGCGAAATTATGTGTTCCTGCTAATTAGAGTGCCGCCAGCGCAGCATCATAATTCGGTTCTTCGGTCGTCTCTGCGACTTGTTCGGAATAAATTACATTTTGACCTTCATCAAGTATGACCACTGAACGAGAGTTCAACCCTGCCAATGGACCATCAGCAAATTGTAGGTTATAGGATTTACCAAACGAACCATCAACAAAATCCGATAGCATCACTACATTTTCTATACCTTCTGCGCCGCAAAACCTATTCTGAGCGAAAGGAAGATCTCTGGAAATGCATAGCACCACTGTGTTTTCCAAAGAGGCAGCCTCCTGATTAAACTTTCTGACAGAAGCTGCACAAGTTCCTGTATCAATACTTGGAAAAATATTTAGAATAACCTTACTGCCGCTGTAATCTGATAGTGAAGATCGTGATAGATCTGTTTTTACAAGTGTAAAATCAGGAGCCTTTGTTCCATTCGCCGGTAGATTTCCAATGGTATTAATTGAGTTTCCTTTTAGTGTGATTGATGCCATGTTTCAATATTTGTTGTTTTTAAAATGATAAACCATACACAAGATAAATGATATCCCTGAGTTTCAAATGAGCTGGTATCAATAAAAGTCATGTTCTATTAACATTTATTGACTTATTATTTAAGAAATAACCTATTATATTGCGACTTACGCAGTAGAATCGCTAAATATATTAAAATGAAAACCTACCTAACTTTATGCACAGCATTGCTGTGTTGTCTCTCTATTTCCTATTGTCTTGGGCAAAAGTCACCAATTAAATTCGGGACAGTTCCATTAGATGAACTGAAAATGACAGTCTATGAAAAAGACTCCAGTGCCAGTGCTGTCATTCTTGCCGACTATGGGAGTACCAATTTTGACTATGGTACTGATGGATTTGAAATTATTTTCATAAGACATGTCCGGATCAAAATAATTAATAAAGATGGATACGATTGGGCTGATCATGAAATCCAGATTTACAATAAAGGCTCTAGTGAAGAAACTGTTTCGAATATCAAAGGTATGACGTACAACCTGGAAGGTAGTAAAATGGCTAAAACCAAACTATCCAAGGAATCCATTTTTAAAGAAAAAATTGATGAGAACTGGGACAAGGTGAAGTTCACTATGCCAAATGTCAAAGAAGGAAGTATAATCGAATACACATACCGAGTTCGATCCGATTTTTATTTCAACTATAGGGGCTGGAGATTTCAGCATGAAATTCCGGTCTTATGGAGTGAATACAGGGCCAGCTTCATTGAATATTATAAATACAAACACCTTTTTCAAGGGTACATACCATTATTCATCAACGAAGAATCTAGAGGTGAACAATCATTTGTAGTCCGTACAAGTGCAGAAGTTGGAATAAATGGACGAACACCTGGGTCTGTAGACAATTATAAAGCCAGTGTAGATAATTTCAGATGGGTTGCTAAAGACGTTCCTGCCTTTATATCAGAGCCTTATATGACAACTGCAAAAAACTACATTTCCCTAGTGAATTTTGAATTGGAAGCTACCATGTTTCCTGGTCAGCCGCATAAATACGTGAGAGGTACATGGGAAAAGTTGAATCAACGATTTTTGGATTACTCAACATTTTGGGGAAAGGTAAAGGGATCTGCTTTTCTTAATAAAGAACTAGAAAATGTTATTTCTGCTGATGATTCAGATGAACAAAAAATTGCTAAAGTATATTCTTTTATAAAATCTAAAGTACGATGGAATGGCGACAGCAGGATTTATGTGAATAGATCTCTCAAACAAGTCCTTGATGAAGGCAAGGGGAATTCTGCGGAAATAAATTTGATGTTGACAAGTATGCTAAAAAAAGCGGGGGTCAATGCCGACCCAGTTCTAATAAGTACCAGAAGCCATGGAATTGTGAAAAGCTATCATGCCGTATCCAGTCAATTTAATGATGTAATTTGTAAAGTTTATCTTGGGGACAAATACCTTTTGTTAGACGCTACGGAGAGTTACCTTCCCATAAATGCCCTCCCTGAAAGATGTTTAAATGGCCAAGGTTTTGTTGTTTCGGAAACTAACCACGGAATGGTTGAAATTCCATCTAACTATAATAGGTCAATCAAAATCACCGGTGAGATCGATTTGACAGAGGACGGAACTCTTTCAGGAAGTCTTTCATATAATTATGGCGGCTACAATGGACTATCTCAAAGAAAGTCATACTACAAGAACGGTGAGGAGGATTTCATGGATGACAAAAAGTCCAATTCAGAATGGGAGATAGAAACAATTTCTATTGAGAATAAAGAAGATTTCAGCAAACCATTTGTGGTAAACTATGAGGCAGAAATAAACGAAGGGGCTGAAGGAATGGGTGACATGATATATCTCGACCCAATACTGTCCGGAAAGCTTGAAAAAAATCCTTTTACACTGGAAAAACGAGAATATCCGGTCGACTTTTCTTGTCCAATTGAGCAACTATATTATGTTACTTTTAACCTACCTGAAGGTTATCAGTTGGAGGAACCAAGCAAGCCATTCGTTCTTATGCTCCCAAACCGATCTGGAAAATTTCACTATCAGCTGATGCCAAATGGTAATAAACTTACCATAATGTCCAGATTGAATATTTATAAGATTCTTTTCGTAATGGAAGAATACCCGAGCTTAAAGGAATTCTTTGCCCAGATAGTGGCTAAACAAAATGAACAGATCGTACTGAAGAAAATATGAAAACGTTTCGATTCTTGATATTTTGTCTGTTTTGTGTTCAGGCAGTATACAGCCAGAGTTCATATAGAATATCGGACATTCCAGACTCCTTAAAGGAAAATGCGAACGTCGTTTATTTCGTTGATGAGGGGTCATTCGAGATTCTTGAAGATGAAAAAGCCGTTTTTAGATCTCGTAAAGTAGTTGCAATATTAAATTCAAAAGGAAAAGAAAGGGCAACCCAATATGTCGGTTATGATAAGCTCAGGAAAATACTCAGTTTCAAAGGAAAAGTTTACGATAAAAATGGAGACGAAATTAAGAAGCTCAGAAACTCAGATATCCAGGACATGAGTTCAACTTCCGGGGGAACTATTTTTGATGACAACAGGCTACAATACGCTGACCTTAAGCAAAAAGATTATCCCTATATTGTAGAATTTGAATATGAAGTTCTTTCAAAATATACATATCGGATTCCTACATGGACAGCATTGCCAGGTCAAAATGTTTCGGTGATGAAATCTTCTTATGAAATAAGGTGTCCCAAAAAATATAAACCTAATACAAAGCTTGTAAACTCAAATAACGCACTTAAAGTAAATGAGTTGAATGACAAGGTGTCAATTCTATTTGAAACAGAAAACCTTAAGGCCATAGAAAGAGAATCATATGGGCCATCCACGTATGAGCTTTTTCCAATTTTATATGCAACATCATCCTATTTTAATTTCGATGGTTATGAAGGAAGCTTCAATTCATGGAATGACATGGGAAAATGGCAGATTGATTTAAACAAAGGACGACAAGATCTCCCTCAAAAAACGCTAATCGAAATTCGAAAGATTACTGATGCTTTTGATTCACGCGAAGATAAAATCCGAGCCGTTTATCAATATGTTCAAGAAAAAACAAGGTATGTCAGTATTCAATTGGGAATTGGGGGGTTTCAGCCTTTTCCGGCATCTACGGTTGATGAACTAGGGTACGGGGACTGTAAGGCATTATCCAACTATACTTATTCGCTTTTAAAAAGTATTGGAATCAATTCTCATTATACCTGGGTATATGGCGGTTCCAATCCTCCAAAAATTGACAGAAACTTTCCTAATGATCCATTCAACCATATTATCCTTTGTGTCCCTAACAAGCAAGACACGATATGGCTTGAATGTACCAGTCAGACGAATCCATTCGGATATCAGGGAAGTTTCACGGGAGACCGGGATGTCATGGTCGTAACAGAAAATGGGGGTAAGGTTGTACATACAACCATATATGGGAAAGAACTGAATACTCAGCATACAAAAGCAAACGTAAATGTAGAAAAAGATGGTACAGCCTCAGCTAATGTGAAAACTGTGTATTCGGGGCTTCAGTATGAAAACAACAGCTTGAATTACTATATAGATTATGATGTGGATCGGCAGAAAAAGTGGATTTATAAAAACACTCAAGTCGCGGATTTCACCGTTTCGGATTTTGATTTTCAAGCAATAAAGGAGAAAGTCCCATCAGTAACTCAAACTATGGAAATTGATATTCCACGATTAGCCCGCCCCAATGGCAAACGTGTCTTTCTTGAACTAAATCTATTGAACAAAAGCACCAGCATTCCAACTAAATATGAAGAGCGGAAAACTGATTTGGTTCTCAAATTTCAGGGAGTAGACATTGATTCAATAGTTTATGAAATACCGCAGCACCTCCACGCCGAATACATTCCCAAACCTATAGAAATAGAGACAGAGTTTGGGAAGTATAGTGCCACTGCCCACTTTGAGAATTCTCAACTGATCTATGTACGAAGAATGGAGTACAACAAAGGACGCTTTGATAAATCTAAATATGAAGAATATAGGGAGTTTAAAAAGAGGGTGGTCAAGGCAGACAAAGCCAAGGTTGTATTTATAGATAAGACCTAAAATTTAGCAAAAAACTTCAGGAAGATCACTATAAAAGGTATTGCCAAAAGCAATCCGTCGAAGCGATCAAGGAAACCTCCATGGCCGGGGAGTTTTGTTCCGGAATCTTTTATGGCCATGCTTCTTTTAAATAGAGACTCTACCAGATCGCCGTAGGTACCGCATACAATGGTAAGCACTGAAATCACGATCCATTTCCAAGGTGAGAGTTCCACAAAAAAGAATGATACACCGATTGCGAATGCCAAAGAAAGAATGGCTCCACCCAGGAAGCCTTCCCAGGATTTCTTAGGGGAAATCCTTTCGAAAAGTTTACTCTTTCCGAACAGCGTTCCAGCGAAATATGCGCCTGTATCGCTAGCCCATAATATCAAAAATATTCCTATAATGATTTTCGGATGATACTCTCCTAAGGTGAATGCCGCGGCACCTAGCAACGAAAAAGGCAAGGCAACATAAATTATACCTAAAAATGTAAATGCTATGTTCCTAAATGGATATTGCTCACCCTTTTTGTAGAGCTTGATGAAATAAATGATGGACGTGAGGGGGAAAAGAAGGAATAGCCATTCTCCTTGAATTTTTCCCGACTCAATAAAAAAGGCTAGAGTAAAAAGCACTCCACCGACCATAGCACCATAAGTTTTTAACGGTACATAACCACCCTTAATAATGAGTTTATAGAATTCAAGTTGAGTAACCAGAGTGCCAAACAGAAATATTGCAAAGAAGCCCCACTCGCTAATGGCTATCAACCATATCATAAGGAACGCACCGATTATACCCGTAACCAGCCTTTTGGCTAACTCTGAAAATTTCTTATCCGAGGTTGATGTCATCTTTGATGATTTTTATGGCCGCCAAAACATTTTCCGTTTCTACATGAACTTCAAATTGGCCAAGGTGATAAGTTGAATCTTTTTTATTCAATAATACAGGGTTCAATCCTTCTTCCTCCAAAATTGCCCTCACAATTTCCGCACGATGTTCTATCCTATCAGAATATACCTTTTGCCATTTAGCCATAGGACTCTCGATCAGCGGAATTCATTTGTTTATAGAAATATATAAAAAGCCCTGCCCCTATGATAAGGAATATTAGCACAGTATCCAAAGGAACAGTTTCTGTATTTTCAATATCGAAAGGCACCATTTCATTCTGATGAAGGTAGATCATTAGCAGGGTGAATCCATTGTTTACAAAGTGTGCAAAAATGGGATAAACCAGGTTGCCAGAATAAATAAATAAGTATCCAAACAATGCTCCAAGGAGCATTCTCGGTACAAACCCGAAAAATTGAAAATGGAAGGCACTGAAGAATATGGCCGCTAGCCAAACTGCCAGATGGGCATTTCCTGTAATGCGTAAAATTTGTCTTTGTATAACCCCACGAAACAAAAGCTCTTCTCCAAGAGCAGGTACTATTGCAATCGCTATAAATGCCAAAACGAAATATCCCGGACCATCAAATGCAGTGAAATAGTCTGTGAGAATTTTTCCCTTTTCTTCCAGCTCTCTGGCTATTTGGTCAATGCCATCGGGAAATTTAATATTCATATTCCATTCAATGAAGACACTATTGACCACCATAAAGGCAATGACCAACAATCCTGTAGTAAATAGTGCTGCCAGGTCGAGATCAGTTTGCAGGTAACGTTCAAAATTTCTTTTTTCAAAATGTGATATATAAACAAGCGGTACCAATACAAATGCGGCAAATGAAGTGAGCAGCTGAATAGAGAGAAGGGCAACTTTTAATTCTGGATAAAGATCGGGCTGGTTAAATGCTCTTATCACCTCATTGTAATCAGAGCCTGTTAATACCGATACCAATCCCGAAAATATCAGCGGTGAAACTATGGCAGTGCCAAAAGCCATCAGCACTATTATCAGAAGTGACAACCAGGGATTTTTTTCTTCCGATGATGAATTGAGCATAATTGAAGTAAATTTGCAGCAAAAATATATCCTTCGCTGAGATATTAGTCTAAGAATGGTAAAAATCGGAGAACTCGAATTAGGTGAATTTCCCCTACTGCTCGCCCCAATGGAAGACGTGAGCGATCCCCCGTTCCGTGCGGTATGCAAGGAAAACGGGGCTGATTTGATGTATACCGAATTCATTTCTGCCGAAGGACTAATCAGAGATGCCGCTAAGAGTGTAGAGAAGCTGGACATATACGACTATGAGCGACCGATTGGCATACAGATATTTGGGGACAAAATAGAATCGATGAGGGAAGCTGCGGCTATAGCGGAAGCAGCCAATCCCGAACTGGTTGACATCAACTATGGGTGCCCTGTGAAAAAAGTGGCCTGCAAAGGAGCTGGAGCTGGAATATTGCTAGACCTGCCCAAAATGCAGGAGATGACCGCCGAGATAGTGAAGCGAGTGGATAAGCCTGTGACCGTAAAAACCAGACTCGGCTGGGATGACAATTCCATAAAAATTGTTGAAGTAGCACAACGGCTTCAGGATGTTGGCATTCGGGCCTTGACCATACACGGTCGGACAAGACAGCAGATGTACAAAGGTGAAGCTGATTGGTCGCATATTGCTGAGGTCAAAAGCCACCAGGATATTCACATCCCTATTTTCGGAAACGGTGATATCGATTCTCCGGAAAAAGCACTAGAATATCGAAATCGATACGGAGTAGATGGAATTATGATAGGTCGGGCTTCAATCGGTTATCCCTGGATTTTTAAAGAAATCAAAGAATACTTTGCCACAGGAAAACACCTGCCTGCTCCTGAATTGGAGGAGAGGATATCCGTAACCAAAAAGCACCTTGAATTCTCGGTACAATGGAAAGGTGACAGGAAAGGCATCTTTGAAATGAGAAGACATTATACTAATTATTTCCGAGGCATTCCACATTTCAAACCTTTTAGAACAAGACTAGTAGAGTCCGATACATTTGAAGAAACTATTGCCATTCTGGATGAAATCCAGGAAGTTTTCAGCACTGTTAATGAGTATTCTTAATGACGGTACGAAATAGTTCTGCCAACACCCTGGCATGGATTCTCCTTATTTCTATTTCGGCCATTTGGGGCAGTTCATTTATACTTATTAAGAGAGGGCTTCTCATTTTCTCCGCAGGAGAATTAGGTGCGCTGCGCATATCGATGGCGTTCCTTACGCTAGCTCCAGTAGCAATTAAAAAAATACCGAGAATTTCAACTTCCAAATTGCCGGTGTTGTTTGTGTTAGGGATGAATGGAAGTTTTATTCCTGCTTTCCTATTTGCCATAGCTCAAACCAGTCTGGATAGCGCCATTACAGGAGTAATTAATGCACTTACCCCAATTTTCGTCATCTTGATTGGCTTCATATTTTTCCATATCAAAGTAAAGTCAATTAATATCTTGGGTATATTCATTGGCTTTTCTGGAATTGTACTCTTGCTGCTTGGAGCGTCAGGATTTGATATTTCAGGAGTGAATTATTATGCATTCTTTATAGTAATGGCCACTATCATGTATGGGATTAATGTAAACCTGATCAAGCAGTACACGCCGGACATCAAAGCACTTGACATCACAGCAATATCACTTTTTCTAACCAGCCCTTTCTGCCTGTTTTACCTTTTTGGCTTTACAGAAATTGTAGCAAAAGCAAGCTGGGAATCCCAATTCGTTTGGGCCTTTACTTATGTCACGATATTAGGAGTTATAGGTACAGCAGGTGCACTAGTATTATTCAACAGATTGGTCCAAATATCAAGCCCATTATTCGCAAGCTCTGTCACCTACCTCATTCCCTTAGTAGCAATCATGTGGGGAATAATGGATGGGGAAATTATCAATTTCTACCAATACGTAGGAATGGGGATCGCATTAGTTGGGGTTTGGTTAGCGAACAAGAAGTAGTTTTATTCTAAATTCGTAACCGCACTTAGATTTATGGAAATAGAAGAATTCAAGTTGGTTGCCAAAGATGGCACAGAACTCCTTGCGACATCCGCTTGCTGCCCTGATCCCAAGGCTGTAATGTGCATTGTTCATGGGCTAGGTGAGCATACAGGCAGATATAAGCATGTTATAGATTTTTTTACCGAAAATGAGTTTTCCGTTTTTACTTTTGATCTAAGAGGCCATGGAAAATCCACAGGAAAAAGAGGGCACGCACCATCCCATGAAAGCCTGCTGGATGATGTAGAGGAAATATTGAAGGCAACCAGGGCGGAATACAATGATATTCCTATTTTTCTACATGGACATAGCCTTGGCGGAAATATTGTAGCCAACTACATCCTAAAAAGAAATACAAACGAACTAAAAGGAGCCATTCTCTCTTCTCCGTGGTTAAGAGCGATGTTGGAACCATCAAATGTGGAATTTCAGGTCGCACGGATTATCAACAAAATATTTCCAGCCTTTACTCAAAGTAGCCGTCTCAGCACTGATATGCTCACCAAAGATCCTAAGGTGAATGAGGCTTATGAAAATGATCCGCTAGTAGGCAGGAAATTGTCTGTCAGGCTGGGCCTGGAATCTTATGATGCCGGACTATGGGTGTTGGATAATGCGGATAGGTTGAAAATACCAACACTGGTATGGCATGGTACTGATGATAAAATTACTAGTTTGGACGCCTCAAAGTCCTTTGTTGAAAAAGTAGGGGGTCTGGCTTCATTCAAACAGTGGGATAATGTTAGGCATGAACCCCACAACGACCTGGAGCAAAAGGAAGTAATGGAGTATTGGCTGAACTGGATGAATGAGCAGTTAGCTTAACTTTTCATTGTTCTTGTGGCGCTCGGCATCCCGAGTTGTTTTCTTTTCAATATTCTTTTTAAGCGCTTCGGTAAGATCAACGCCAGTTTGATTGGCCATGCAAATCAATACCCAAAGTACATCCGCCATTTCATCTCCCAAGTCTCGGTTTTTATCTGATTCCTTAAAGGACTGCTCACCATATTTTCTGGCAATGATCCGTGCCAACTCACCGACTTCCTCGGTGAGCATAACCATATTGGTCAACTCGCTGAAATATCGCACACCAATGGTATTGATCCAATTGTCGACAGAATTTTGAGCTTCTTCTATTGTCATAAGTCTACTTTTTGTCCTTTGTATCGATGATGATGGTCACCGGTCCGTCGTTGATGAGGGATACTTTCATATCTGCACCAAATTCTCCGGTTTGGATTTTTTTTCCTAATTCTTTCTCAATCGAGCTGATAACCTGCTCATACAACGGAATCGCAACATCCTGCTTGGCGGCTATTATATAAGACGGGCGATTACCCTTTTTTGTGCTTGCATGAAGTGTGAATTGGCTAATCAACAAAATATCTCCACTTACATCGATAAGGCTTTTGTTCATAACGCCATTTTCATCATTGAAGATTCTTAGGTTGATTATTTTGTTGATTAGCCAGTTTATATCCTCTTCATCATCCGCATTCTCGATTCCCAAAAGGAGCAAAAGTCCTTCATCTATTTTACCTCGTACTTCCCTATCAATAGTTACATGGGATTCAAGTACTCTTTGTATAACTACTTTCAAAAAATTCTGATTTGACGGTGGATGGATTATTTATGACCCAGCGACTTACAGAGTCGGATCATTTGTAATGGCTTAAAGACATGCGTGCCTTCTTCCAGGTTTCTTTTAGCCAAAATAAACATGGCAAGTGCTACTTCTGAGCCTTTAATAGCCCAAAATCTCATTCTCGTGCCTATAATGAAGAATGACAATACCGAAGACACAAGTTTTGCTGCTTCTTCAAATGGTCGAAAATCTTTTCTGTACCCTAAAAGCAATGAAGGTTGGAAAATCAATAAGCGCTTTAATCCTACTTGTTGGAGTGCATCCTCGGTTATCCCTTTAATCTCGTTATAAAAAAGAGCAGAATTGGCATTTGCTCCATACGACGATACCATGAGAAATTGCTCAAACTTAGGATCTTCCTTGGCGTGCTGCGCAAGCATGAGGGGATAGGAGAAATCTATTTTTTTGAAGTTGTCTTTCGAGCCGGCTTGTTTTAGAGTAGAGCCAATACAGCAGTAGTAGTCATTGGCTGATATTTGATCTTTGTATTCTTCAAATTTCTCAAAGTCAATAATCAGCTCCTTAATGCGATTGTCTTTTACCCCTACGCTCCTCCTGCCAATGAGAAGGATTTCTTCATAATAATCATTTTTTAATATTACATCCAGTACTTGTCTGCCTACCAAGCCGGTAGCTCCTACGATAAGAACTGATTTTTTATCCATGGGTAATTGTAGCTGCTAATGAACCTAAAAAGTTAGATAAAATATCAGTAAATCATGAATAGAAGGTTGTATTTTTTGCCTGAAACAAAAAAAGCTGTCCATATGGACAGCTTAATCTATTACTATAATTTTCTTATGACTTAGGCTTGTAATGATTCAATCAAGACCAAAACTTTGTTGTTAAGTACTTCTACAACCCCTCCATCAATATTATACTCTTTTGAATGAGCGTGATCATGCTCAGTGTAAACGTATTTCAATTCTCCTTTTCCCAATGAACTGATCATTGGAGCATGGTCATTCAATACCTGAAATATACCATCGCTACCCGGGAATGTAGCTGAATCGACCTCTCCTTCAAATAGCTTATCGTCAGGTGTAACTATTTCTAAGAACATATTCTTATTATTTAGCTTCTGCCATCAATTTCTCACCTTTTTCTACAGCTTCCTCAATGCTACCAACTAGGTTGAATGCTGCTTCCGGCAAGTGGTCATATTTTCCATCCATGATATCGTTGAATCCTTTGATGGTATCTTTGATATCCACCAATGCGCCTGGTAAACCCGTAAACTGCTCTGCAACGTGGAATGGCTGAGACAAGAACCTCTGTACCCTTCTTGCTCTGTGTACAACTTCCTTATCTTCATCAGAAAGTTCATCCATACCTAGAATAGCAATAATATCTTGTAGTTCTTTATATCTCTGAAGTATTTCAATTACCCGAGTAGCACAACCATAGTGCTCTTCGCCAACGATTTCTTCACTCAAAATCCTTGAGGTAGAATCCAATGGGTCAACCGCTGGATAAATTCCTAACTCGGCTATTTTTCTTGAAAGTACAGTAGTAGCATCCAGGTGGGCAAAAGTTGTTGCTGGAGCCGGGTCAGTTAAGTCATCCGCAGGTACGTAAACCGCCTGAACCGAAGTAATTGATCCTTTCTTGGTAGAAGTAATCCTTTCCTGCATGGCTCCCATCTCAGTAGCTAATGTAGGTTGGTAACCTACAGCCGATGGCATCCTTCCCAAAAGTGCTGAAACCTCAGAACCAGCTTGGGTAAACCTAAATATATTGTCAATAAAGAAAAGAATATCTCTTCCTTGTCCCTGGCCATCTCCATCTCTAAAGTATTCTGCAACCGTAAGGCCAGATAGCGCCACTCTAGCTCTTGCCCCAGGAGGTTCGTTCATCTGTCCGAACACCAAAGTAGCTTGCGACTTGGCTAATTCATCTTTGTCTACTTTAGACAAATCCCATCCACCTTCTTCCATCGACTCAACAAACTCGTCACCGTATTTGATCACGCCTGATTCGATCATCTCTCGAAGCAAATCATTTCCTTCTCTTGTTCTTTCACCAACACCAGCAAATACTGAAAGTCCGGAATAAGCTTTGGCTATGTTGTTGATCAACTCCATGATCAATACCGTCTTACCTACACCAGCACCACCAAACAATCCAATCTTACCACCTTTTACATAAGGCTCAATCAAGTCAATTACTTTGATACCCGTATATAGTACTTCAGTAGAAGTTGACAGTTCTTCGAAAGCTGGAGCATGTCTGTGAATTGGCAGTCCATCAGAATTGTCCACTTCTCCGATTCCATCAATTGCTTCTCCAACTACATTAAATAGCCTTCCTTTAATTTCTTCTCCTTTCGGCATTTTAATCGGCAATCCTGTATCCTCTACATCCAGCCCTCTCATTAAGCCTTCCGTACTATCCATCGCAACTGTTCGAATTCTATCTTCTCCCAAGTGTTGCTGACATTCCAGTACTATTTTATGGCCGTCAGGTCTTGTAACATAAAGTGCGTCAAGTATGTTAGGAATTTTAGACCCTTCTTGCTCAAAACTTACGTCGACAACCGGACCGATTACTTGTGTGATTTTACCAATGTTTGCCATTTTCAATCGCTTATTTCAATAATTTTTTGTTCTTGATTTTCAAGGTGCGAAGTTAAGTCAATAATTATATAAAGCAAAGGTGCTCAGTGCTTTTTGGCTCTACTTGATTCGAAGTAAAATTCTAAAAGTTGTGCCCTTATTGACGTCTGAAGATTTGACGAAAATTTTTCCTTTGTGATAATTCTCAACGATCCTTTTTACCAAGGCCAGACCAAGCCCCCAGCCTCTCTTTTTGGTGGTAAAACCAGGTTGAAAAACTTTGCCAATTTTGGACTTGGCTATACCTTTCCCAGTATCAGTAATATCGATTACGGCCTGGCCCTCATTCGCTCTAAGTAATTTAATGGATAGTTGACCAGAGCCGCTCATAGCGTCCACTGCATTTTTGCATATATTTTCAATTACCCACTTAAAAAGTGCTTCGTTAATTTCTGCTTGAATTTCCTTATTTGGGAAACAAGTGATTTCGAAAGTTACTTTAGCCGATACCCTTCTCTTTAGATACTCAACCGTTTCATTCACAATTTCGAATAGATTCGTGCTCTTTAATTGTGGCTCAGATCCTATGTTGGAAAATCGAGAGGTGATCATTTCCAGGCGTTCAACATCTTTTTGAAGTTCCCCAACTATTTCCTTGTTCTTAAAATCATCGTCCGTTTTGAAATACTCCACCCATGCCATAAGTGATGATAGGGGAGTGCCCAGCTGGTGTGCTGTTTCTTTGGCCAGCCCTACCCAGACCCGATTTTGCTCTGCAGTTTTCGAATAGTTAAAAGCCATAAAAGCGATAAGTCCGAAAATGGCAATAATTGACAACTGGGCAATTGGGTAATATTTGAGCTGAGTAAGTAAAATGGAGTTTTTGTAATAAAGATATTGGTATTCCTCTACTTCATTGGTCTCCGGGTTACGCAGCATTATAATCCTGGGCTCATGTTGCAACTTCATCTGCTCCAATTCTGACCTCAAAATTCTCTTCTTTATTTTTTCACTTTCTGCCGCCTCTGCATCAGGGATATTTCTGAAAGAATTTTCGATCGGTATGCCAAATTCATTGGTAATGATCATCGGGACCGAGGTATTTGTCTCAATAATTTCCTCAAGTAAAAAGTCGTAATTGGCGCTATTTTGATCGTTGGCCAGGTACTCAATGGCATTAGCATAAGTTTCAATTAGCCTTTGCTCCCTTGATTTTATTTTGTCTACCAAGAGATTTGTGTACCATATAGATCCGATTCCAATGACTATGGCTACACACAATACCACCCATTTTAAATTGGAGCGTTTGGTGTATAGATCAATGGTTGAGGAATTGCCAGTTTCTGAGGACATTGTAACTTATAAGAAGAGAGTATGATTCCTTACTTCACAAATATACTTTTTATTAATAGAGGTTAAAACGCTTTTACATTTCAGCCAACATTTGATCAACGAACATTATTGCCATTTTTGTGCGTTTGTTACCTATTCCTTCTATTACCTTGAATTCCCTACCTAATTCCAAAAGCTTGTTTTGGTAAACATCAAACAAATGATCTCTTCGGTTTTCATCTTCTCTTTGAGGATCTGGCTCCCACTCTATATCTGGTTTACACAAAAGTATCATTTCATAGGAGTCCTTTTTTACCTGTAGGTCAATCTCCGGATTGGCAATTTGAAATTTGTCTTCACACCAGATTTGGCATGTTAAGGCTGTACTGTCACATATCAATATGGAATCCGTTTGTCGAAACGCCAGCTCTTCCATTTCCTTTTGCTTTCGGCATATTTCCAGAATATCATCAAAAGTGTAATGCCGGTTGATAGATTTTAAATACGACCTGGCATGTTCCTCCACAAAACCGCATTTGTAGTGCAACGCTAGCTCATGTGCCAATGTCGTCTTACCCGATGATTCCGGACCAATAATTGCAATTTTAACTTTCGACATACATCTTAAGGCCTAAGAATAGCCACTTAAGCAGCTAAAATATATTTATCCTATCAATTAGACCTATAGCATGAAATAATAAAATATTTTTAGTGTCTGAATTGAACCCAATCATCCTTGATGCGTCCGTTTTCCATAATTGTTCTTCTATTGTTAGTCAGCTTCTATGCCAAATCTCAAAGGGTAGCTTTGGTATTGAGCGGTGGCGGGGCAAAGGGACTAGCACATGCTGGGGTTATAAAGGCTTTGGAAGAAAACGACATACCTATTGACTATGTATGCGGCACATCTATGGGAGCTATAGTAGGTGCATATTATGCCTCAGGTTATAGTGCTTCAGAAATTTATAATCTCTCCACATCATCAAATCTCCAAAAACTCGTAAGAAACATTCCGAAAGATAAGTTTGAAAGCCTTTTTCAAAATGAAGAGGTCGACCCATCCTGGCTGAAACTCAAGCTCAGTATTGATTCCAGTTTCTCTGCCTCATTTGGAACAGGTTTTTTAGAGGATTACTTCCTCAATTTTGAGTTGGCAAGAAGTTTTGCTAAAGCCACCAAAATATCTCTAGGAAACTTCGATAAGCTATTCGTGCCTTATCGGGCTGTTGCCTCTGAAATTTTTACCGAGCAAGAAGTTGTTTTGAAGTCGGGTAATCTGTACGAAGCTGCCCGAGCATCTATGGCTGTCCCTTTTGTCTATCGCCCATTTGAAATTGACAATAAGCTCTTATTTGATGGTGGCATATACAACAACTTTCCAGCCGAAGTAGCCAGGAAAGAATTCAAGCCTGATATCATAATTGGAGTAAATGTAGCATCGAAAAAATTGAAGGAGTATCCTTATGAAGCAGATGATGACCTGGTGGCGGAATCCATATTGTTTGCCATTCTTGACAAAACAGACTCCACAGAATTAGAGAATGACGACATTTTCATCGACGTTGACTTAGACCAGTATCATTCTCTAGAATTTAGGGACGCCAAAAATATTGCAGAGGTTGGATACGAAACAACCATGAAAAAAATGAGCCTTATCCAAAGCAAGATTTCCAGTAGGCGGTCACAAAAAGAGTTGCAAAAACAGAGGGGAGAATTCTTTTCGGGTTCTTCTGCAATAGTATTTGATTCTCTCGTAATCAACGGTTTTACAAAAAATCAATTTCGATTTGTAAGAGGTAGATTCAATGCATGCAGACCGCTGACAATTGATGATATTGAAGAAGGGTATAACAAGATTGTATCTGAGGATTACTTTGCGAATGTTGTGCCTTCCTATTCATTAGGTCAACGAAATTTCTTTTTGTTATCTGGCAACCCAAACCCAAAACTCAATGGGAAAATTGGAGGTACGTTGACTTCCAGAAACAATAGTCAGTTTTATATCGGCTTTGATTTGAAAAGACTGAGGAGGGTTTTGACTCACTATTCTTTGGGGGCTTATACAGGTCGGTTTTATCAATCTGTGAATGCCAGTACCACAGTTCAGTTTCCCGGAAGGTTAAACTTATCCATCAAACCTCAGTTTATTTACAATCGATGGAATTTTGCCGGTACAGCAGACTTTTTATCCAAAACAAAGTCTCCAGAAATATTGGATAGGGTTGACTACAGCTATGGTTTACATGTCCGTTTTCCGATAACGAAAAAACTATATCTCAATATTCATGGGTCATACTTCCACAATGAAGACAGGTTTAGTAATGACAATACTTTGTCATCTTTTGATGAACTCGATTTATTGAAGTTAAATGGATTTAAAAGTCAAGTGAGGGTTTTCCAGAGCAGCCTGAATTTTCCACAATATCCTTTTGTAGGCAAACGCTTAAATCTCTATTTCAACTATATCAAGGCAAATGCCGATTACTCTGCTGGTGGAACGTCACTTATTGGTAGTTACGACGCTTCGGGAATGGGTTGGGTCAAGTTTGGTATGGAATTTGAAAAATACTGGAAACTTGGACACGGTTTCTCATTAGGGTTAGGAAGCTCAGGTTCATACTCAAATCAGCCAATTCTGGGAACCAAGCGATCGACTATCTTAAACCAAACGGAGTTTAATCCCTTACAGGATACCAGAACATTAATTTTGGAAAACTTTCGCGGAAGAAAATTTATGACAGCAAGAATATCAAATGTTTTTCTTATTTCTGAGAATTTCCAACTAAGACTAGAGGGTCATTCCATATTGCACCTTGAAAGACTCCAAGGCCCAATGGCCAATTCTGGAATATACGTCTCGGAAAACTGGGTGAAGTTTGCTGGTATGGCCAGTGCTGTGTATCATTCTATAATAGGACCTATTAGTCTTGGCATCAATTATTATGATCAGTCAGGACATCAGTGGGGAGGGTTGTTACACATTGGATATTTGTTGTTCAACAAAAAATCATTGGATTAATTCTAGGATTAATTACTAAATTACAATTTGAAATGAACTTTTTATTCTTCAATAAATAATAATGAAAATGAATTGCTTCCGACTCATTATTTTGAGCCTACTCTTGGCATATGCAAATTCCATGAATGCTTCCGGAATACTGATGGTAGGTGATACACTGGTAAAGGTAACCGGCACAATCGTAGATGCAGAAACAAAGGAGCCTGTTCAAGGAAAGTTATTTTATGAGAAGCTTCCTTACTATGATGACATGGGCATTGGAACCAGCCGACAAGATAATGGTGTCTATCAGCTATTCATGGTGAAAAGCACCAGTTACAATCTGAAAGTAAGCGCTGAAGGTTACGAAGAGGTACAAGAGGAAATAGTTGTGACTATCGAAGCTGACTCACTTGTGATGAGCAAGGATTTCGAATTAAAGCCTAATGCTGACAATGATAAAATTTCTTTACATAACCTGATTTTTGCCAGAGGTCGTGCAGTAATATCAAAAAGCTCCTATCAAGAACTGGATGAATTTGCGCAGTGGCTTCATCATCATAAGGATGTAAAATTTCGACTAGATGGACATACAGACTTTCAAGGAAACGCAGATGCCAACATGAGACTGTCTCAGGATAGGGTAGATGCGGTAAGAGCATATCTAATGAAAAAGGGAGTGAAGGGCTCGAGAGTAAAAACCAAAGCATTTGGCGGGTCAGAACCCTTGAGTCGTGAACGAACAGACGCGGCTAAAAATGCTAACAGACGCGTGGAAGTAACAATTCTTTAACTTAATTTCTGGTAAGGATTT
This sequence comes from Cyclobacteriaceae bacterium, assembly GCA_049115735.1. GTDB lineage: Bacteria > Bacteroidota > Bacteroidia > Cytophagales > Cyclobacteriaceae > CAXBNB01. The sequence goes on from JAGDZP010000005.1 coordinate 255,816, forward strand.
CAAATGAAAAAATCTCTCCTATTTTTATTGACAGCCTTTAGCTTGTCCGTTTCGGCACAAGAGACCGTACAGTGGGCTACAGAAGTTATGTATGTTACTTCCGAATATGGGCCATTGCAATATTCCGCAGCACAAACCTTATCTAGACCAAATGTTTATCCGAATAGCGGGCCAAGCCCCAACACATGGAGGGCAAAGAAGCCAAACGGTGAGGATTTCATTGTTGTTCAGTTTGAAAAATTCATCTCGGCTCAGCAAATAGCCATAGCAGAAACAGAAAACCCTGGAGCTATCACGAAGGTTTACGCATATGATAAATATGATAACGAGTATTTGCTCTTTGAACTCACACCCAGAAAAATCCCTGTCGCAAACAGGTTGTTGAACCTGTTCTTTGAAAAAACACATTACAATATCGCTTACATAAGAGTTGACATAGATGGGTCTGCGGTAGATGGCTACAATGCGATAGATGCTATCGGAATATCGGAATCCAATGTTCCGATCAAGGTATTGATGAAGCTCACGGATTATGTCAATGAAGATTTGTACGTTGACAAAATGAGTAAAAATGTTAATAGTTCATATGTAGAGCACAACCCTATATTATCACCTGACGGACAGACACTTTTTTTCAGCAGGAGAAACCATCCTGATAATGTCGGCGGTGTAGCTGATGGAGAAGATATCTGGTTTTGTACGCTGAATGAAACAACTGGAGAATGGGGGCCAGCCAGAAACATTGGTCCTCCACTGAATAATGCTGGACCTAATTTCATTACTTCTGTTACTCAACAAGGGGACGAGCTTGTGGTACTCCTTGGAAATCAGTATACAAAAAGAGGTAAAATGCTTCAAGGTGTATCCAGAAGTAAATATTTAGGAGGCCACCTGTGGGACACACCTGAAAATATAGAAATCGAAAACGACTACAACTACTCCAACAACGCCGACTACTTTGCCAATGAAAAGCATAATGTGATCATCATGTCAGTAGAAAGAGATGATACCTATGGTGACAGGGACTTGTATGCTACTTTCAATATAGCAGGTAGAGGATGGTCAGAACCTATGAACCTCGGTCCGGACGTAAACTCAGCGGATACTGAGTCTGCTCCATTTCTGGTAAATGACAACCGTACCTTATATTTTTCATCCAAAGGATTCCCTGGGTTTGGTGGAGCGGATATTTTTGTAACCAGACGGCTAGGTAACGGATGGTCAAACTGGAGCACACCCGAGAATCTGGGTCCAGCCGTAAATAGCCCAACAGATGACCTTTATTTCAATATTCCTTCTTCTGGCAATATGGCTTACCTATCAAAAGGAGACCCGACCAAAGACACTGATATATATCAGTTTAAAGTCGATGAATTTTTTATAAAAGAAGAAATAATAGAAGATACACCTAAAGAGGAAAAAGCGGTTGAGGAGATCTTAGTTGCTGTAAAGGGTAAGGTTCTGAACTCGAAAACTAATGAACCAATTGGTACGAAAATATTCATAGAAAGACTACCCGATGGAGCAAGTGTGGGAATTACATCCTCTAACAAAAATGGGGATTATGAATTCAGGGTAAGGCCAGGAGCCCTTTATGGATTTTTTGCCGAGGCAGAAGGATATTTGTCCGTTAGTTCGAATATAGAAGTTGGTACGGACGAAAAAGCTGGGCAGATCGAACGCGATCTTTTCCTCACACCAATAGAAAAAGGCGTTAATATCATTATCAACAATATATTCTTCGATGTGAACGAGGCAGACTTGCACACTGCCTCGTTTCCCGAACTTGACAGAATCCTCAACCTTCTGGATGGAAATAAGATCGATAAAATAGAGATTTCTGGTCATACAGACTCCTCAGGAAATGACAACTACAATCTGGACCTCTCGCAACGACGAGCTGATGCGGTTTACAATTATTTCGTGTCAAATGGAATAAGTAGAAGCAGGGTGGTATCCAAAGGATATGGTGAATCCAAGCCCATTGCCTCCAATGATACAGAGGAGAATAGAAGTAAAAATAGAAGAGTAGAGTTCAAAGTCTTATAATGGCCATTCAAGGACAATACAGAATTATCGGCATGACAATTGAATAATCGAAGTGAATTAATTTGAATATATTTGATAAGACTGTAGCATCAGAACAAAAATTATCAGGATGATAAACAAAGGTAAAATCCTAATCATAGTCATATTCGCGTTATTTAGCCTAAGGTCATACGCACAGGAAAAAATACTTTGGGCATCCAAAGTATTATACGTTACTTCCGAGGGCGGCCTACTGCAATATTCGGCCTTGCAAGCATTGCATCAGCCAAATGTCTATCCAAAAAGTGGCCAAAACCCCAATGCCTGGAGACCAAAAAAGACAGATAAGGACGATTATATAGTAGTACAATTCGAAGACGGCATCAACGCTCAACAAATAGCCATTGCAGAAACTGAAAACCCGGGAGCCGTAACCAAAATATATGCATACGATGCTCAGGATAATGAATACTTACTATTCGACCTGACACCCAGAAAAATTCCAGTAGAAAACAGACTGCTGAACTTATTTTTTGAAAAAACTAAGTATAAAATTGCATATATCCGGGTGGATATTGCTGGAGGTGCCGTTGATGGATATAATAGCATCGATGCAATAGGGATTTCTGATTCGAATATTCCAATAGACGCCTTAATAAAACTCAGTGCCAATATGGCTACTGATTTACATGTGAAAAAGCTTGGGCCGGAAGTAAATAGTGCATCTACCGAGCACAGTCCCATACTTTCCCCCGATGGAAATACTCTTTTCTTTAGCCGCCAATTTCACCCAGGCAATGTTGGAGGAGCTGACGATCCAGAGGACATCTGGTATTCAGAAAAAGACCCAAAAACAGGTGAATGGCTTCCTGCCAAAAACCTGGGGCCTCCATTGAACAACAAAGGACCTAATTTTGTTGCCTCTATAACACAGGAGGGTGATGAGATGGTCCTTCTTTTAGGCAATCAGTATCTGAAGAAAGATAAGATGAGGGCTGGGGTATCGATGAGCAGGAAGAAAAAAGGAGGAGATTATAGTAAGCCAGTAAACCTCATTATTACAAATGACTACAACTATTCCAATAAGTCAGACTTTTACATGAATGACACCAATGATGCCATTCTAATGTCAGCTGAACGGGACGATACCTATGGTGATAGAGACATATATGTAACATTCAATCATGGAGGAGGGGAATGGTCAGAGCCTCTGAACTTAGGACAACAAATAAATTCTGCAGCAGTAGAAAGTTCACCATTTTTAGATCATGACAATGAGACCTTATATTTTTCATCAGAAGGAAGGCCTGGTTATGGAGGTGCCGATATTTATGTGTCTAAAAGGTTGGATGATACATGGCTAAATTGGTCTGTACCAGAAAACCTTGGACCTGGAATAAATGGTAAGAGTGACGATATCTACTTTAACATCCCATCAAATGGTACGCACGCCTATTTCACTAAGGGAGCAATCGGGGAGAACATAGATATTTATCAGTTTGAAATGGATCAATTCTTCCTGGAAGAAACACCAACGAAACCGGGTGAAAGCGAAGAGGAAATTGCTGAAATTGATAAATCATTCATAACTGTCTCTGGTAAAGTAATCAACCCAAAAACAGGCGAGCCTATTGGTACGCGAGTGAAAGTGGAGCGATTACCAGACGGCAAAGAAATAGGTCACGTGGATAGTGACCCAGAAACCGGGGAATACAAGTTCAAATTGAAAATCGGTGCTCGATATGGGTTCCTGGCTGAGCATGATGGATATTTATCGGTCAACCATCATTTGGACCTAGTTAATCTAAAAGACTCAACCGAAATTCGTCAGAACTTGGAGCTTGTTCCAATAGAAAAAGGTGTAGCAATTGTCTTAAACAATATCTTTTTTGATTTTGACAAATCAGAACTCAAAACAGCGTCTTACGCCGAACTGAAACGAGCATTGCAACTACTCAAAGACAAGCAGATCAAGAAAATTGAAATATCCGGGCATACCGATTCGAAAGGTAACGATGATTATAACCTTGGTCTATCCAAAAGAAGGGCTAGAGCAGTTTACAATTATTTCAAAACCAACGAAATTGAAACATCTCGACTGGTTTCTGTTGGATACGGGGAAAACCAGCCTGTAGACACCAATGATACTGCAGAAGGAAGGGCCAACAACAGAAGGGTAGAATTCAAAGTTTTGGAATAAAAGTTAACTGATATTCTTCATGAAAAAAGGCTTGCCATACTGATTTGGCAAGCCTTTTTTGTATTGATAATTTGAATGTTGTAGTTTGCGACAAGTAGAATTTCACATCAAAATCAAGACAAATTTGACACTCGTACAACTTGAATATATTGTTGCTCTGAACAAATACAGACACTTTGCCTTGGCCGCTGAAAATTGTTTTGTAACTCAGCCAACGCTTAGTATGCAAATTCAGAAGTTAGAAGAGTCTTTAGGTGTCTCTTTGTTCGACAGAGACAAGCACCCTGTGGAACCAACACCTATAGGCACAAAAATTATCTCACAGGCACGGCATATATTGAGCGAGTCAAAAAAAATAAATGAGCTCATCGACGATGAAAAAAACGAACTCGGTGGAGAAATTAAACTTGGAGTAATACCTACCTTAGCCCCATATGTAGTCCCTCTTTTTATTTCATCATTTATAGAAAAATACCCAAGCCTTCGGGTACAGGTATTTGAGCTCAAAACAGACGAGTTAATCGATAGACTAAAAGAAGATCAAATAGACATTGGATTAATCGTGACTCCTATCAATGAAGGTTCATTGGAAGATTTTCCGTTGTTTTATGAGCAATTTTTCGCTTATGTCTCGCATCATCACGAACTATACAGTAAGACTAAAATTGCTCCAAATACATTACAAACGGATGGTCTATGGATATTGAATGAAGGCCACTGTTTTAGAAACCAAACACTAAACATCTGCAATGTCAGTGAACCAAACGACTATAAAAGTCGACTAAAATACGAAAGTGGCTCACTTGAGACACTCAAAAAGATGGTAGATCGTCAGGGGGGGTTCACACTCCTACCAGAGCTGGTCGTATTTGACTTGGATAAAGACGAAAAAACTAAAATCCGGGAATTTGAAGATCCAATTCCAACACGTGAGGTGAGTTTATTGATTAAGAAAAACTACCTGAAACGGAAAATGATAAAAGCAATTCATGAGGAAATTATGAGCAACCTACCACCAACAATGGTAAGCACAAAAAACAATGCAGTCGTTCCGATTAAGTAATCAAGTGGTGGTTGACTCCTCAGAGTGAATATCCCTTTTGAGACTATCTATCAATCCTGAAAACTCGCCTAAAGTAGCTTTTTTGAAATCTTCTGCAATTTTGAGCACCCTGTCTGCCTCTACATTAAAGCGTACTTTTTCTTCACCTAATTTCTTCTGTGCCCTGCAAAAGAGTTGTCGACAGTTGTCAGTCTTTTTTCCGAGAACATCAGTCAATTCCGAATAATCAAAATTAAACAGTTCTTTCAACACGAAAACCGCACGTTCAGTGGGTGGGAGCTTTTTGTAGAGCTGTGCCAATGCATGAGTCAATTCATGCTTAAAATCAATGTTGGAAATGTCCGGATTGATTTTGAAAAAAGACATGGAAAGGTTTGGACCAATGTTTTCCAACAAATCTTCCTTTTTTTGCTTGAACGACTCAAGATAATTCAAGCACGAATTGGTGACTGATTTGAGCAAATATGCTTTGGCATTCACAACTTTTTCTTGATCCATTTTCAACCACTTGAGGAAAGTGTCCTGAACCATATCTTCTGCTACAGCAGAACAACCTACAAGGCGATATGCTGTAGAAAATAGTATAGGACGATATGCAGATATTTCCAATTGGTTCATTCAAATCCGAATAGAACGCAAATCTACACATTTAACTGTTATAGTAGAAAAGCAACTATATCATTCTCACTAACATTCATTATTGATTCTCATTTAGCAAGTAAAGTTTTATGACTCAAACACAATAAAACTGTATTATTTCTATTTAGATTTATACAGGTGTAACTAAAAGTGGTTCAACAAATACTTCTAGGGTGATTTCAATAATTATTAGGTTTTAAATTCCTTGATTTATTATTATTGCATAATCTCAATTTGATTTGTTGAAATTTGTATTTACTTTAGGAGATTAGAATAAAATTTGAATATGTTATGAAAAAATTCGTTCGTCTATCAAACAATGCCTGCATGATATCGCTTCTTGCATTTGGCATTTCAGCTTGTTCTCTGATAGGAGGAGGAGGTTCTGGTCGCCCGACCAGCGTCAGCCCTGGAGAATATAGCTCGGCAACAGGTATAGAATACAATGATGAAGATGGTGGTTTTCAGGTAAACGACTTTAGAGGTCAGCCAGAAGGTCCAAACTTAAGATTTATTGAGGGTGGAAGGACTGTTCTTGGTTCTTTCGAAGAAGATGTTCTTAATTCCCGAGACAATGTTGAGCGTGCAGTAACTGTAGCATCTTTTTATATGGATGAGACAGAAGTTGCCAACATTCACTGGTTGGAGTATCTGCATTATGTACGTTTGGATTCTTCAAAAGAATTCTACGAATCTGCACTTCCAGATACTACGGTATGGGCAAAAGATCTTGCTTATAATGATCCTTATGTTGATCATTATTTGAGATATCCTGGTTTCAGGTTCTTCCCAGTTGTAGGTGTTTCCTGGTTACAGGCTCAAGACTACTGCGATTGGAGAACTATTACCGTGAACCTCAAACTAGCAGAAGATGCAGAGTTGGAAGACTATTCAGTAGCAGAAGGTGGTGGAAACCAAAGAATACCTCTTGAAACTGGAGTCGTACTTCCTAACTATCGTCTACCTACAGAAGCTGAATGGGAATATGCTGCTCAAGCCCTTATTGGGACGCAATGGTTAGATGAAAACCAAACACACAGAAGATTGTATCCTTGGGATGGTCATGCATTAAGAAATCCTTATGGTAAAAAAATTGGTACTTTCCTGGCTAACTTTAAAAGAGGTAGGGGTGACTATGCCGGTATAGCGGGTAAGCTAAATGACGGAGCAATGATCACTACTTACATATACGATTATCCTCCAAACGATTTTGGCCTTTACAACATGGCTGGAAATGTGAACGAATGGGTTCAGGATGTATATCGTCCATTATCATTCCAGGATTTCGACGATCTAAACCCTGTTAGAAGAGATGGTTTCTTGGATGAAGAAGACGGGTATGACGCTTCTAACTTCAATTCGCTCATAACTGATAGAGTAAGAGTTTACAAAGGAGGTTCATGGGCAGATGTAGCTTACTGGATGTCTCCTGGTACTAGAAGATATTTAGAAGAAGATTCCTCAACATCTACTATCGGCTTTAGATGTGCAATGATCAGAGCTGGAACGAATTACTAAAATCAACTAATAAAGGTTTTGAAAGGCCCGCCCAAAAGCGGGTCTTTTTTATTTGCGGCCGGTAGCTATACATCCAATAGAAACCTTCGATGTTCCAGCTGTATTTAGCGTATTTGCTGCTGATTCAATAGTGGCTCCTGTAGTGATAACATCATCGACAAGCAGTAGATGTTTGTTTTCTAGTTCTACTTTTCTATTTATCACAAATATATCTTTTACATTCACCCAGCGCTCTGCTTTGCCCTTTTTAGTTTGAGTAGCTGTAAATTTGGCTCTTTCCAACAAACCTGTTTCACATGGAATATCTAAGGCTGAGCTCATACCTTCTGCTATTAATTCACTTTGGTTGTAACCTCTTCGCTTGAGCTTATTTCTGTGTAGTGGAATCGGAACTATACTGTCAATCTTACAAGATTCTACCTTTTCTTTTATGTGGTGTCCAAACCATTCACCCACCGTACCGGCCAGCGCCTCCTGATCCTTATATTTTATTTCGTGCAATAATTTTTGTGCAACACCTAACCTGTTGAAGCTTAAGTAAGCAAAAACAGTATCCAAATTCCTAATTGTTCTGAGATGATTCATAACAGCGTTGTTTGGGTCTTGGTGAAAATTGGTTGTAGGCAGGTTTAGTTTGCAGTGAAGACACAAATACTCTTCTTTCGAGAGTAGCGTCCTACGGCAATTGATGCAATTGCGCGGATAAAACAAGGAAATAAAATCACGGAATATCCTGTTCATTGATTGTGCGTAGATATCTTTGAATTTACTTTCTAATAATATATCTAATTCCTCACAAAAAAGCTCAGGAAATCATCAAATGATAAAAAAAGACCTTGAACTGGAAAGAAACTGGCAGTCAACACTTGATATGGTTGCTGCTATGGTAGGCAAAAAACCAGCTGACTTGAATGGTGTACTCTTTCTAATAGGTGTACAAGAACTGGGTAGAGGGAAGCTGAATTTTTCAAAAGAAGAAAAGCAAGACTTAATACACATTGGTATATGTAAGGTGCTTAGCCTTTCAGGGTTTTATGAGTTAGAAGGACTGGATAAGGATGGCTGGCCTCATTGGAAAAAAGCAAAACCACTACCGCATTTTGATTTGCTTGAACAAGAGAAACTTCTCAAGCTGCATGTAATTGAATATTTTGAAAAAGAAATTCAAGCATGAAAATATTGGTGTGGAATAATTGGGTGTTAATGAGTGTTCTTGCCATACTCTTTTTTTTAGCTGCTTGTGGCAATGAAGATAAAAAAACAGGTCTAAAAAATACATACTCAACCACCAGTTTGAGAATAAACCTTAGAGAAAACATCAAGAATTTTGTACCTGCAAGATTTGACAATGAATCCGAGGAGTTTATTGGCAGCTTACTATACGAAGGACTTTTTTCAAGAGACTCAAAAGGTCGCCTAGTTCAAGAACTTGTTGAAAATTATCAATTTGATTCTCTAACCAATACATACAACTTTCAACTAAAACACGGTATACAGTTCAGTAATGGAGATAAACTCTCTGCCTTTGATGTATTGCGATGTTTTGAGGGTTCGTTTGAAACAGGAAAAAGCCAACTAAAAAATAGCATTGCAGGTGTCCACAGATATATCAAGGAGAATCAAGTGTCACCAGATTCTATTCTACTCCCTTCAGGTGTTTCCTACCAGAGCGATTACTCTTTTTCTATTCAATTAATTGCACGAGACTCTTTGTTCATAAACAAATTAACCACTTCCGAGTTCTTAATATACAAAGAACTTTCTGAGTCTAACATCATTGGTAGTGGCCCGTTCAAAGTGATATTTACTAATGACGACATTTCACTGAACCTTACAAGAAATGAATATTATTCCGATGGCATGGAAGAAACATCCATTGATCGAGTAAACATAAGGTTTATCAAGAACGAAACGACAATATTAGATGAATTTCGAAGTGGAGCTCTTGATGTTTTGCCACTGAATACCAAAAATACACAGTATGAAAAACTGCGATCAACATTTGATGAGAAATACGGATCTAAAAGAACTTTAGATCAAAGTAGCGTGACACTTACGGCAATGAAATTTCACAACTTCAAAAATGCAAGAGCAATAGAAGAGACAATCAAACTCCTAATTGATAAGCAGCCTAAGTTTTTCTCCTTCAATGCATCTATTCAGGAAATAAAAGCTGCGGATTCCACAAAATTGAACCTAGCTGGAATGTTACCAAAACTGCAACTGATAAATAACTCTTCAACTTCAAAAAATAGCCTATTCCGTCACATAAATGACTCAATATTATATACAAACTCTGCTGATATCGACCGTATGCGCGAATTTATCGTAGTAGAAGAGGTGCATGTGAATATTTTTGGCCCGTACACTGAAAAAGACGGATTAAAGGCACTTCAAAAAGAAATTGGCAATGAGGCCAAAAGTATTGGCTCTGTTATCATAAATCAAAGACGTGATTTAATTATTTTCGATGAACGGTTGACAGACTTCAAAAAATATGGAAATTGGGTGGATGATATTCAAGAATTAAAAATGAAGACTCCACGAACACTATAGCGATTAGGAAATTTGAATAGCGATAAGTCTATATTACAAAGCAAACTCAGAGAATACAAACAAAAATATTATCTGAACAAACTTATTCAGGGTTGTATATTTTTTGCTGCTGCACTTATATCTGCATTTATTTTATCTGCTTCTGTTGACTTTAGTTTTAAGTTAAACAGTGCTGGAAGAAGTGTAATTTTCTTTTCATTTATAAGCGTATTCCTACTCGCGTTTTACTGGTATATTCTTAGGCCACTGTACTATTTGTTAGTTGAGAAAAAACAAATATCCGATGAAGAGGCAGCCAGGCAAATTGGGTCGCTCTTTCCCCAGTTGAAAGATAAACTCCTGAATACCATACAGTTATATAAAATATCTAAAAATGACAATAGCCTAATCGAAGCCAGCATAAACAAAAGAATCGATGAAATATCAGTGTTCCGCTTTAGTGCGGGCATCAAGTTTAGCTCGAACCGAAAATTCATAAAATACGCAGCATATCCAACCATAATTGCCTTGATCATATTTCTTTTCATTCCTCAGTTCTTTACTGAAAGCACAAAGAGGATCTTAAGATATAGTGAAGAGTTCGAACCGGAAATCTATTTTAAACTTTTACCCGTAGACAATGATCAAATCGCCTTCAAAAATGAGGATTACACTGTGAGGTTTAAATCGGCTGGTAGTGTAGTTCCAGAAAATGTTTACTTGAAAAATAGAAATAGAAAGGTTAAAATGATCAATAACTCTGGCGTTTTTGAATACACATTCAAAAAAGTTCAAACCAGCTTTGATTATCACCTTGAGTCATCAGCCTACCAATCAAATGAATACAATGTAAAAGTGTACCCCAGGCCCGATATTCAAAACTTCAGCGTCAAACTAAATTACCCTCGATATACACAACAGCAAAATCAAACCATTAACAATGCAGGGAATCTTCAGGTACCGGAAGGAACAGAAATCAACTGGTATATCAACGCCATTTCAGCAGAGTCAGTAGAGTTTTCATTTTCTCCTGATTTTAAGTTTGATTCTGCTCAAACTTCTGACAATCAATCTTTTAACTATAGGTCCTTCGCTCAAGAAAGCCAGGAATATGAGATTAGATTAAAGAACGAACATAGCAACAATAAAAATCATATTCTATATAATTTAGAAGTCATCAAAGACCAATACCCTGACCTGTCTATCAGCATTCATAAAGACACCACATTATATAGCTTTTTAGTGTTTGGTGGAAGCGTGAATGATGACTATGGTATTTCAAGGCTTGAATTGGTTCACAGGCGTAAGACCAACAATGAGACTTCTGAATACGAGTCAATAAGAATTCCAACCGGTCGAAACATCAAGTCGCAACAGTATTTCTATCAGTGGGGAATAGATAGCCTTATACAAAAAGAAGGCGATCAATTGGAATACTTCGTGAGAGTATGGGACAATGATGGAATTAATGGTCCAAAGCATACTGAATCAGCCGTATATGATTTGAAACTACCAAGTAAAAGCGAGATAAATAAGAGTATCGAAAAACAAGCTCAAGGTGCTAAAAACCAGATTGACAAATCGCTAGATGAAGCCAAAGAACTAAAAGATCAGATAGAAAATATTCAGGACAAGCTAAAAAGTAAAAAACAACTTGATTGGCAAGACAAGAAACAAATCAAAGAACTGCTCAGACAAAAGGAAAAACTGGAGAGAGAGATAAACGAGCTTAAAGACCAGAACAAGGCTTTTTCAGAGAAGAAAGAACGCTTTTCAGAACAAAGCGAAAAGTTGAAGGAAAAAGTACAGCAGCTCCAAAAATTGATGGACGATCTGCTAGATGAAGAGACCAAGAAGCTCTATGACGAATTGAAAAAACTCCTAGAAGAGCAGAAGAACATGGATAAGGTTCAGGATATGATGGACAAAATCGAAAATAAGGAGAACAACCTGGAAAAGGAAATTGAACGAACCCTGGAGCTATTCAAAAAAATGCAGTTCGACTATAAAATGGAAGATATTGTAAACGAGCTAGAAGACTTAGAAGAAAAGCAGAAGGATCTGGCTAAAGAAACCTCAGACAAATCCAATGATATGGAGAAACTCAACGAGGAGCAGGAGGAGTTGAATGAACAATTTGAAGAAATCGAAAAAGATATAGAGGAACTTGAGCAATTAAACGACAATCTCAAAAACCCTGAAGACCTTGAGGATACTTCTGAGGATCAGGAAGAAATAAGCCAAGAACAACAAAAGAGCTCGGAGCAATTACAAAACAAGCAAAGAAAGAAGGCCTCAGAATCTCAGAAAAAAGCAGGAAAGAAGACAGAAGGCCTAAAAAAGAAAATGAAGGAGATGCAGGCTAATATGGAAATGATAATGTTGGAAGAGAATATTGAAAACCTTCAGGACATAGTAGATAACCTTGTGAAAGTCTCTTTTGAGCAGGAAACCATAATGAAGGAGTTTAGGGGAGTAAACCAAAGTGACCCAAGGTATGTAACTCTATCACAAAGACAATTGAAATTAAGGGATGACTCTCGTATCATTGAAGATAGCCTCATGTCCCTGGCCAGTCGTGTCTTCCAAATTGCATCATTCATCACCAGGGAATTGGATGGTATGAACGACAATATTGAGGCAAGCTTACAGGCTCTTAAAGATCGAAAACTATCCATTGCACTCAGTAATCAACAGTTTTCCATGACATCTATCAACAACCTGGCTCTTTTACTGGATGATGTTTTGCAGCAAATGCAACAGCAAATGTCGGATGCTATGGGCAACCCAGACAAGGGCAAAAAAGGACAAAAGCAGAAAGTTCCTGGTTTATCGGAGCTTCAAAAGCAGTTAAACCAGAAGATTGAAAACCTAAAGAAAGGTGGAAAGTCAGGCAGGCAACTGTCTGAGGAACTTGCCAAGCTGGCGGCAGAACAAGAAATGATAAGGCAAAAGCTTCAGGAAATGGAAAAACTCATGGACGAAGGCAGCAAAGGAGGTAAAGGTGGAACAAAGGATGCCATTAAGAAAATGGAACAAACTGAGATGGATCTTGTCAACAAAAGAATTTCACAACAAACTATTCAAAGGCAAAAAGATATCTTAACCAGGCTACTGAAAGCAGAAAATGCCATGAGAGAACGCGAGCTCGACAAGGAAAGAAAGTCTGAGCAAGGAGATGAACTAAAGCGCGAAATCCCTCCAAAATTTGAAGAATACCTTCAAACGAAAGAAAAGGAAATAGAACTTTTAAAAACTATACCTCTCAAATTAAACCCTTACTATAAAGAAGAAGTAAATAAATACTTCAAAAGGTTGAGCGAACAATAATATATTTGCCGTTAAATTAGAAAATACACTAGCCCCTATGGATGCCATAAAGATTCAAATTCCTTCATTGACCGAAAACATTAGAATCGTCGAGAGCTTTATTGACAATGCCAAAGACAAATTCAATTTTAATGATGATATCTATGGTAATATCATGATTGCCGTAACAGAGTCCGTGAACAATGCCATAGTGCACGGCAATGATTCTGATAAGAGCAAGAATGTTTCTTTATCCTTACACCTCAAGGATAACTCCTTGACATTTACGGTTGAAGATCAGGGTGCTGGTTTTGATTATGACAATCTGGATGATCCCACAGCACCTGAAAACCTTGAAAAAATAGGAGGCAGGGGTATCTTCTTGATGAAAAACCTGAGCGATGAAGTTACCTTCGAAGAAGAAGGAAAAAAGGTGCAGCTTTCGTTCTACCTGGATTAATGCTTTCCATCAATTTCTTCGCTGAAGATGTGCCGTTCGAGCTGGCGGACGAAAAAGCCACTACTAATTGGATAACTGATACTGTAAATGCCGAAGGCCAAGAAGTCAATGAATTAAGCTTCGTTTTTTGCTCAGACGAATATCTGCATCAAATAAATGTGCAGTATCTCAATCACGACTACTTTACAGATATTATCACTTTCGACAACTCTGACGATGATGCGGTTATAGAAGGTGACATATTTATGAGCATTGACCGTATTGAGGACAATGCGAGAAATCAATCTATCCCTTTTATTACGGAACTCCACCGGGTCATTATTCATGGCGTTCTCCATCTCTTAGGATATGACGACAAAAGCGACGAGCACAAAAAGCAGATGAGAGAAAAAGAGAATGCTTACTTATCTTTGTGCCAATTTTTACGTTCCACGTGAAACACTCAAGAGTGAGGAACTGTTCCACGTGAAACATCATCAATATTCTTTAACTCTTAAGTTTCGAAATATACAATGTTTCCGACGTATGATGTAATCGTAGTGGGAGCCGGACATGCCGGATGTGAAGCAGCTGCAGCTGCAGCCAACATGGGTTCGAAAGTGTTACTTGTCACCATGAACATGAATACAATTGCCCAAATGTCCTGTAATCCGGCAATGGGCGGAGTAGCCAAAGGGCAAATAGTGCGTGAAATAGATGCCCTTGGGGGATATTCCGGAATAGTATCCGACAAGTCGATGATACAATTTCGTATGCTCAACAAGTCAAAAGGGCCCGCTATGTGGAGTCCCAGGACACAAAACGATCGAATGCGTTTCGCAGAGGAGTGGAGATTAATGCTAGAGCAAACTCCAAATGTAGACTTCTGGCAGGAAATGGTTACAGGGCTTGTAGTCAAAAGCAACAGAGTAACTGGAGTTAGAACTGGTATGGGCATAGAAATACCCGGAAAATCTGTAGTGTTAACCAACGGTACATTTCTAAATGGCCTTATTCATATAGGTGAAAAAAGGTTTGGAGGTGGACGTACTGGTGAAAAAGCAGCCACAGGTATTACCGAGCAACTCATAGAATTAGGTTTTGAATCAGGAAGAATGAAAACCGGAACACCTCCCAGGGTCGATGGGCGATCGCTTGACTATTCTTTAATGGAAGAACAAAAAGGAGATAAGCATCCTGAAAAGTTCTCCTATACAGATACGAAAGTCTTATCTGAACAAAGAAGTTGTTTCATTACCTACACCAACGACAAGGTCCATGAATTACTGAAAACAGGATTTGAACAGTCTCCTATGTTCACAGGTAGAATAAAGGGGCTAGGCCCAAGGTATTGTCCTTCTATAGAAGATAAAATCAATCGATTTGCTGATCGAAACAGGCACCAAATATTCGTTGAGCCTGAAGGTTGGAACACGATTGAAATATATGTCAATGGCTTCTCTACATCTCTACCAGAAGATGTACAGGATAAAGCCATACGCAATATTCCAGGTTTTCAAAACGTGAAAATGTTCAGGCCGGGATATGCCATTGAGTATGACTATTTCCCACCTACTCAGCTTAAGAACACGCTGGAGACTAAACTCATTGACAATCTATATTTTGCTGGTCAGATCAATGGAACCACAGGGTATGAGGAAGCAGGTTGTCAAGGTCTCATGGCTGGTATCAATGCTCATGAAAAAATCAATGATAATGACCCATTCGTACTGAATAGATCAGATGCCTATATAGGTGTGCTTATTGATGACCTCATAAACAAGGGCACACAAGAACCCTATCGCATGTTTACTTCTCGAGCAGAATTCAGAATATTGCTAAGACAAGACAATGCTGACTTGAGGCTTACAGAAACAGGGTTCAAGTTAGGTCTTGCATCAGAAAGAAGAATGGAGGCGGTAACCAATAAAATAAATGCTACTCAATCCACTCTTGATCAACTCAAGAAGATTAAAGTAGCTCCAAAAGAGGTAAATGAACAACTCTCAGAAATGGAAACAGCACCTATAAGAGAAAAAACCACTCTTTATCAATTGCTCAAAAGACCAGAATTCGAAATACAGAACATCAAATTATTGAATGATGAGTTCTCAGCTTTTTGTGCGTCACATACCAATGATGTATTACAACAAGCCTCCATTCAAATCAAATATCAATCATATATAGAAAAAGAAAAATCAATGGCCGACAAGCTATCAGATTTGGACAATAAGAAAATACCAAGTCAATTTGATTATCATAATATTCCAGCCCTATCATCGGAAGCAAAAGAAAAACTTACCTATGTAAAGCCCCAAAACCTTGGGCAAGCCTCAAGAATAAGCGGAGTTAATCCTGCTGATATTTCTGTTTTGATGGTATATATGGCTAGATAATCATGTACGAAAAAGTTGAAAGTTGTCCGGTATGTAATTCTCGGTCATTCCAGAATTATATTATATGTCAGGATGCCTCTGTCAGCAATGAGAGCTTTGCACTTACTAAGTGTGCTGAATGTGGTTTTATTGCTACCAACCCAAGACCAAATGAGAATGAAATATCAAAGTATTACGAATCTGAAGATTATATATCACATTCTGACAAGGGAAATAATCTCACGAACGTCCTATATAAGCTGGTTCGTAAATTTACCCTAAGACAAAAACTCAGGCTTCTTAATTTTTTCAAAACAGAAAAGCAGTTATTGGACTATGGATGTGGCACGGGTGATTTCATAGCACATTGTGCTAACAACGGATGGTCCGTAACAGGTATAGAGCCCAACCCACAAGCTAGAGAAATCGCTGAAAAAAAAGTAGGAAAAAGTGTTTTCAACAAACTCAAAAAACTTGATGCTGATCAAACTTTTGACATCATCACACTCTGGCATGTTTTGGAACATGTACACGATATCAACAAGCTGCTCAAAAAACTAAAAGCCCTACTTTCGAAAAAAGGGTTTCTCATTATTGCTCTACCCAATTGTGATTCATGGGATCAAAAACATTATAAGGAACATTGGGCTGCATATGATGTTCCAAGGCATTTGCATCACTTTAATCCGTTGACATTCAAAACATTAGCCAAAAATCACCAGTTGAAACTGACTCGAGTATTACCTATGAAATTTGATGCATTTTATGTCAGTCTACTTAGTGAAAAATACAAAAACGGAAAACAGAATTTTCTACAATCCTTTATAAACGGTTGGAAATCAAATAATTGGGCTAAACAAAACAACAATAATTACTCAAGCGTCATCTACATTCTCAAAAAGAAATGAAACACTTATTTCCCATTCTGACAATATTAGGAATAATCTACATTTCTTCATGCGCTAATCAAGGTTCACCAACAGGCGGGCCAAGAGATACCATACCTCCTTCACTCACTGAATCAAACCCTCCTCACAAGTCATTAAACTTCAAAGGCAAGGAATTTGAATTTACTTTCGATGAACGAGTTTCTGCTGATCAGCTAACCCAAAAACTAAACATCACGCCCAGAATTGAAAACAAGTTTAAGGTGCTTATGAAGAAATATACCATGAAGATTCTCTTCGAAGAAAACTTTGATGACAGCACAACCTATACTTTCAATTTTGCGGATGGAGTAGGAGATATCACAGAGAAAAACCCTGTAATCAACTTTACTTATGCCTTTAGCACTGGTCCTATTATCGATTCCATTTATGTCAATGGAAACGTGAAGGATCTATATGAAAACGAAAATCAAAAGGAAATACTGGTTGCACTATATTCTATTTCTGATACGCTTGATCTGTTTACAGGAAAACCAAGATATTTTACCAAAACAGACGAGGAAGGAAACTATCTCATAGAGAATATAAAAACAGACCATTATCGAATCTATGCCTGGGAAGACAAGGACAACAATCAGGAGAATAATCCTCAAAAAGAACCACATGGTTTTATAGCCGACTCTTTAGATTTATTTACTTCCAAAGATTCTGTTCGACTAAAAATACAATTGATTGATGCCAGCACACCTGAGTTCGTCAGAGCGAAAAACACTGGACTCTACTTCGATATATTATACAACAAGTATATAGACCACTATATCCTCAAAAAGTTGAATTCCAGTTCAAAACTTAAAGTTCCAGCAAACAACTTTTTTAAAGACAACACCATCATTCGATTCTATCCAGACAATTCACTCGCAGTGGAAAAAGATAGTCTCTATTTATCGATTCAATGTTTTGATAGTCTTGGAAATCATATCACTGATTCCTTATATATAAAATTCAAAGAGTCAAAAAGAAAACCAGAAGATTTTAAATTCACTTTATCTCCAACCACAAAATATAAACTCAACACCAAAATTCCTTTAACATTTACGTTCTCCAAACCTATTTCTAACAGCACCATCGATAGTATCAAAATATCCTATGACTCTCTTCAATCAATCAATATTCAAGATTCTACACTAAACTGGAATGACAATAAAACAGAGCTCAAATTTGAATTAACAGTCGATAAAAAACTTATACCATATTATGTAGATAGTCTGCAAAAGAAATGGTTCAAAGAAGACTCATTGCTCAAGGTTCAATATGATCTTCTTGATTCCATAGGTCAAGACTCCCTTTCTCAAATTTCAAGGAATCCAAGACCTAAACTTCCTGAACCAGTAATTAGAGTATTTATTCCAGCCGCAACATTTATTTCTGTAGACAATGATTCTACAGCACTCCTAGAACAGAGTTATCGCTTTATAAACCAAGAAAAAACTGGAGAGATAAGCGTAGAAATTGAAACAGAAGAAACTCATTATATTCTTCAGCTTGTTAACAAAAATTATAAGGTAATCAAAGAAGTAGATTCTCCAGTAAAACACACCTTCAGATACGTCGAACCCGGAAAATATACATTCAGAGTTCTCATCGATAAAAACAAAGATGGCAAATGGACATCAGGAAATATTCTTGAAGATATAGAACCAGAACCCATTTGGTTTCATCCTGAAACATTTGATCTCAAGGCCGGATGGTCTATTGAACTCCTCAAAGAAACTGAGGACCATCTTGTATTCTAGCTGTTCACAACCCTGTGTCATAAGTGTGCAGAACCTTAACTTTATTCCCTTTTTATGCACGCTTATCCACACAAAACACTTAAATCCATAAAAACAAAAAACACGATTCAGCTCTATTTGAAAAAACTATTTCTTTTCAACAAAATGCCCATGTCAACACTATACACATTGCCACTTTCGAAATAATATCCACCCATGTTTATAACTCAACAACACATTATAAATCAGCCAATTGGAAAACAAAGAACATGTGTATATCTCCATTAAATACACCGGTTAAACACAATCAATAAAGCGACAAAGAGTTATAAACATATCTACAGTCCTAATAAATAATAATAGTTTTATTTAATTACATATATATTATTGTATTGTGTTTATATGTGGAAAAAGCCTACAGAAAAATTGGAATCGAATACACAACTGAAAATCATATTTTCTTTATTCTTAACGATAATAATCATTAGTTCCGGTTACGCTCAAAAATCGCCTGATATACAGCTGGCCAACGAATACTATGTTAACGGTGAATTTGAGAAAGCCAACGATCTTTATAAGTCACTGGCCCAAAATCCCAAAAATATTTCCATCATACATAATAATTATTTCAGTCTGCTGCTCAACATTCAAGATTACAAAACAGCTCAGAAATATTTGAAGCGAATTTTAAAGATTTTTCCGGATAATGTTTACTACCAAATCGATAATGGAATTTTAGCGCAGAATGCGAGTACCAAAGAAGATGCTGATCAGATATACCATGAGGTTATAGCAAAAAACAAAACATACGAATATCGTATTAGACTGGCAGCTCAATATTTTAATAGCAAACGCAACTATGAGTTTGCTTTGAAAGCTCTTTTGGAAAGCAGGAAAAATTCTAAGCGAAAAAATGCACATGCTCTAGAACTGGCTAACGTATATCGGTTTCTGGGAATGAAAAATGACATGCTCACCGAATACCTTCTTTTCGCGCGCCAAAGACCCAATAACCTGCGATATGTAAAAAACATATTTCAAAACTTGCTAAAGGAGGATAAAGACATTGTTCAACTTCAAAACTTACTCATTGAAAGGGTACAGGATGAGCCAGACGAAATTATGTATGCTGAACTACTCATTTGGGCGAACCTACAACAACGGAATTTTTACGGAGCTTTCATTCAGGCAAAATCATTGGACAAGCGATTTGATAAGGGGGGCCAGAAAGTATTGGAGATCGGAAAAATTGCTCTGGAGAATAAAAGCTATGATCATGCAATTAGAATATTTCAATATGTAGTAGATGGTGCCGAAAAGAACAACTACTATCTTCAGGCGCGCCGCTATATCATTTACACCAGAGAACAAAAAGTGAAGCATAGCTACCCGCTCGATCAAGTGGCGCTCAAGGAGTTGGTACTGGACTATCAAAATCTAGTGGATGAATTGGGTTACACACCCAATACTTTAGAAGCCTACCGAAGCAAGGCTCTTTTGCATGCTTTTTATTTGGATGAAAAAGATACGGCCATCAGTATTCTGAATGAAATCATAAAAATGCCTAGGGTTAAAAGTCAGCTGCGATCAAAATGTAAACTAGATCTTGGGGACATTTACTTATTGATTGGAGAGCCATGGGAAGCCACATTACTTTATTCACAAGTAGAAAAAACACATAAGGATAGTCAGCTAGGATATTCGGCAAAGCTGAAAAACGCGAAACTGAATTATTTCAAAGGAGAATTCGAATTGGCGAAAAGTCATTTAGATATACTCAAACTGGCAACCACCAGGGAAATAGCGAATGATGCCCTTTCACTTAGTTTACTGATTCAAAACAATACGGCCTTTGACACCTCTGACTATATCATGAAGAAATATGCTTCAGTCGAATTGCTCTTGTTCCAAAACAAAAAGCAGGAAGCTTTGGTAAAGTTTGAAGCATTGCTGAACGATCATCCCGATCACAGTCTTGTAGATGAAACTCTTTGGAAGCTGGCTAACATCAATCTAGAACTTGGTGAGTTTAAGAAATCCGTTGAGTACCTTGAAAAAATAGGAGAAAACTACCCAACTGATATTTTGGGGGATGACGCCATGTTTTTGACAGGAAAAGTCTATCAGGAAAATATAAAGGATGAAAACAGAGCCAAAGAAATCTACAACGATTTTCTCCTAAAATATCCTGGTAGTGTCTTTATAGCCGAAGCAAGAAAGCGGTTTAGGAAAATGAGGGGCGACCTGGTTTACTAAGAGCATCGTGATTCTATTAGTATAAGGCTGGCCTGAACTTCAAAAAATTTCATATAGTTTATTGACAACCTGAATTTGTTATGCATGCATAACAAATTTGTGTATATTTGATCAACTCAAACAGCTAGTGATATGAAAAAGGAAGAAACGGTTGACTATCACATCAAATCTTGCTGGCACGCCATCTCAAGAATGTACAACCAGGGGGGGCATCTCACAGGCATAACAGCCTCTACTGGATTCGTATTGCTCAACATAGACATGGACAAAGGTTCTCCAGCTACCAAAATAGCCCCAGCATTGGGAATGGAGGCCAGAAGTCTAACCCGATTACTGAAGAGTATGGAAGAAACAGGTTTGGTATATAAAAAGCAGGATGATCAAGACAAACGCCTGGTGCGAATTCATCTGACTGAAGAAGGCATGCGAAAGAGACAATTTTCTCGCAAAGCAATAATCCTGTTTAATCAAAAAGTAAGAGAGCAAATTACCGAGGATCAACTGGATTCCTTTTTTGAAGTTATGAATGCGATCGTAAAAACCATTGAGGAAAATAAGGTATCAGAACAAATAGAGATTTTAGAACATGAATAGACCAATTAAGAAAGTTGCTGTATTGGGGTCGGGAATAATGGGTTCCAGGATAGCATGCCACTTTGCCAATATCGGTGTTGAAGTTCTTTTGTTGGATATTGTACCAAAGGAATTGACTGAGGCAGAGAAAGCCAGGAGTCTCACGCTTCAAGATTCAGTAGTGCGCAACAGAATAGTAAACGATGCGTTCCAAACCACATTGAAGCAAAAACCGGCTTCACTTTACGATAAGAAGTATGCTTCACTGCTGACCTTGGGAAACTTTGAAGATGATATTCAGAAAATTGGCGATTATGACTGGATAATCGAAGTAGTAGTTGAAAGTCTGGATATAAAGAAAATAGTTTACGACCGAGTCGAAAAACATAGAAAACCAGGAACTCTTGTCTCCTCCAATACCTCCGGAATTCCAATTCACCTGATGGCAAAAGGCAGATCAGATGATTTCAAAAAACATTTTTGTGGAACGCATTTTTTTAATCCGCCCCGGTATTTGAGGTTGTTAGAAATTATTCCCACCAAAGAAACGGATCAGGAAGTCGTAGATTTTCTTATGCACTATGGTGATTTATTTCTTGGAAAAGAAACTGTGCTTTGTAAGGATACCCCAGCATTTATCGCTAATAGAATTGGTATTTACTCCATTATGTCGGTAATGCACACAGTGGATAAAATGGGCATGACTGTGGGAGAAGTCGATAAACTCACTGGGCCAATCATTGGACACGCAAAGTCCGCCACATTCAGAACCATGGATGTGGTCGGACTAGATACAACGGTCAATGTATCAAACAATCTTTATAGCGGTTTGCCAGAGGACGAATCCAGAGACGGATTCAAATTGCCAAGAATTGTACAAGAGCTGTACGACAGAAAATGGTGGGGCGATAAAACCAAGCAAGGATTTTTTAAGAAGACGGTATCGGCAGAAGGGAAAAAAGAAATTCTGGAACTCGATTTGAAAACATTCGAATATGGCCCAAGATCAAAGCCAAGGTTTGAATCCGTGGGAGCAGTTAAGGACGTTGAAAACCTGAAGGAAAGAATAAAAGTTCTCTACAACTCAGATGACAGAGCAGGAAAATTTTATAGGGCTACCACCTATGATATGTTTCAATATTGTACGAAACGTATTCCTGAAATAGCAGATGAACTTTTCAGAATAGATCAAGCTGTCGCTGCAGGCTTTGCATGGGAAATGGGCCCATTCGAAACCTGGGACATTTTGGGAGTTCAGGAAACAGTAGACAAAATGAAAGACGATGGCTTCAATCCAGCAGTTTGGGTTGAGGAAATGTTAAGTGGTGGAAAAGAGAGCTTCTATAAATTCGAAAATGGCAAAAAGCTTTACTACGATATTCCCACAAAGTCTTACCAAATAATACCTGGTTCTGATGGATTGATTCTATTAGATGCCTTCAAGGAGAATAGTATTGTTTGGGGAAATTCTGGAACAACCTTATACGATATTGGTGATGGTATTTTGAACCTTGAATTTCATACTAAAATGAATTCTATGGGACAGGAGGTACTGGAAGGTTTGACCACTGCGATAAGTAAAGCCGAACAAGATTATAGAGGGCTAGTCATTGGGAACGAAAGTCAGAATTTTTCTGCGGGAGCTAATTTATCCATGATATTCATGTATGCTGGCGACCAGGAATTTGATGAAATCAATCTCATGATAGCTCAATTTCAAAATGTCATCATGAAAACCAGATATTCAAGTATTCCGGTTGTAGCAGCCACGGCAGGTATGACGCTGGCAGGAGGTTGTGAGTTGTCTATTCATGCAGATGCTATTCAAGCTCAAGCGGAAACATATATGGGTTTGGTTGAAGTAGGCGTTGGCCTCATTCCAGGTGGCGGTGGTACCAAAGAAATGACTCTGCGAGCTTCTGATTCTTATTTTCCTGGAGACCCAGAACTCAACAAGTTGCAGGAAAATTTTATGACTATTGCTACGGCTAAGGTGAGTACATCTGCAAAAGAAGCACAGCAAATTGGCTTTGTGAAAAAGTCAGATGAATTCACGCTGAACCGCTCTCGCTTATTAGCGGATGCTAAACTAAAAGCGATTGAGCTGGCTGAATCAGGATATACGCAGCAGTCACAAAGAAATGACATTAAAGTTCAGGGCAAAACAGGCCTGGCGATGTTTGAAGCTGGTGTAGTCGGTATGAAATATGGCAATTATATTTCGGATCATGACATGAAAATAGCACAGAAAATTTCCTGGGTAATGAATGGTGGAGATTTGTCAGCACCTACTAAAGTTTCAGAACAATATCTTTTGGACCTGGAAAGGGAAGCTTTTTTAAGCCTTTGCGGGGAACCAAAAACTTTGGAAAGGATTCACAGTATATTGTTCAAAGGGAAACCATTGAGAAACTAGACTTTCAGATTAAAGACAAAAGAATATAGACTGACTTATGACAAGGCATAATTTCAGGCAACTAAAAATATGGAGAACGGGATTAGATATTGCGAAAGATGTCTATACTATTGTTGAGTTCTTCCCTCCTGCTGAAAAATATGGTTTGACTAGTCAAATTAAGAGGTCAGCTGTTTCTGTGCCGTCAAATATTGCCGAAGGAGCTTCACGCAAATCGACAAAAGAATTTCAGCACTACTTAGACATCAGTATTGGATCGTTGTTCGAACTTGAAACGCAACTTACTTTATCTTACGAATTAGGGTTTATTGACCAAAAGACATATTCAAAAATTGAAACCAAATTAGTAGAGCTACAAAAGATGATATATGGCTTTTCAAAAAGTCTTTCATCTTAGTTCTTTGACTCTAAATATCTAGAAACATGGACGCATATATAGTAAAAGGATATCGAACAGCAGTTGGAAAAGCGAAAAAAGGTGGTTTTCGATTTACAAGACCCGATGACTTGGCTGCTGACATAATTAAACACTTGGTATCAAGTGTACCAGAACTTGATCCAAAGCGAATAGACGATCTGATTGTTGGAAATGCTATTCCAGAAGCAGAGCAAGGAATGCAAATGGGCAGAATGATCTCACTTATTGCACTACCAATGGAGGTACCAGGGGTGACGGTCAACAGGTATTGTGGCTCAGGCTTGGAAACGATAGCTATGGCTACAGCCAAAATCCGATCAGGCATGGCTGATTGTATAGTTGCCGGAGGTACAGAGTCAATGTCCCTCGTACCGATGATGGGGTACAAAACTGCCCTCAACTGGAAAATCGCTGAAAACAATCCAGAGTATTATTTATCTATGGGAATCACGGCTGAAGAAATAGCCAAAGATTATGATATCACTAGGGATCAAGCCGATCAATATTCTGTAAACTCTCATGCCAAAGCCCTGTCTGCCATTAAGGAAGGAAAATTCAAGGACGAAATAGTACCAATCAGCGTATCGGAAACTTTTGTGAATGTCAAAGGCAAAAAAGAAACCAGAGAATATTTAGTCGATACAGATGAGGGCCCTAGGCCCGGCACATCTATGCAAGGGTTGTCCCGGTTAAGGCCCGCATTCAAAATGGGAGGGGTGGTGACGGCTGGAAATTCTTCTCAAACATCCGATGGAGCTGCCTTTGTTTTGGTAATGTCAGAGAAGATGGTGAAAGAGTTAAAACTGGAGCCTATTGCCAGGCTCGCAAGTTACTCCGTGGCTGGAGTTAGCCCACGTATTATGGGCATTGGTCCGGTTGCAGCCATTCCAAAAGCACTGGATCAAGCAGGAATAAAACTCGCAGATGTTGATCAAATAGAATTGAATGAAGCATTTGCTACACAGGCACTCGCTGTAATCAAAAAAGGAGAATTAGATCCGCAGAAAGTAAATGTGAACGGAGGGGCTGTTGCACTCGGTCATCCACTCGGATGCACAGGTGCCAAATTGTCTATCCAGTTAATCAATGAAATGAGAAGAAGAAATCAAAAATACGGTATAGTCACTGCTTGTGTCGGAGGCGGCCAGGGTGTAGCCGGTGTTTATGAGTTTTTGAGCTGATCATTTTCTTTCACATCTAAAAAGAAAATACATACGCATTTTTGGCAGACTTGTGTATTCAATTACCAACTACTGATTCTTTTTTGATAGGTTAAATCATTTGAGAATTGATTGCGTTTTTCAATATGTAATATTGCACTGTCAAAACAACATTATTCAACATGATGAGCTACATCGAACCTGCCCCGATAAAGGATAAGGAAAATCCTTTCGAATCAATGATGTCCCGCTTCCAAATTGCATCAAAAGCTTTGGGCTTAGATGATGAAGTCTATGAGGTATTGAAATCCCCAACCAAACAGGTTACGGTAAACCTGCCGGTTACCATGGACGATGGTTCCATCAAAGTTTTTGAAGGTCATCGTGTAGTTCATTCTAATATTTTGGGCCCATCCAAAGGCGGAGTTAGATATGATATGGGCGTCAATATCGACGAAGTGAAAGCCCTAGCTGCATGGATGACATGGAAATGTGCTGTTGTTGATATTCCCTACGGCGGAGCAAAAGGCGGAATAAAATGTAACCCACGTGAAATGTCTGCTGGTGAAATTGAACGATTGACCCGAGCATACACTCAATCGATGAATGAAATTTTTGGACCGGATCGGGATATACCCGCCCCGGATATGGGTACCGGTCCTGCTGAAATGGCCTGGATGATGGACGAATACTCAAAAGCACAGGGTATGACGGTGAATGCCGTTGTAACAGGAAAACCTTTAGTGCTGGGTGGATCACTTGGCCGAACAGAAGCCACTGGCCGTGGAGTTATGATTGCTGCCTTGGCGGCTATGGAAAAAATGAAGATAAATCCTTTCAATGCTAAGTGCGCAATTCAGGGTTTTGGAAATGTTGGTTCGTGGGCAGCAAAACTACTTGGAGAAAGGGGAGTGAAAATTGTAGCCATCTCAGATGTTTCAGGCGCTTATTTCAACGAAAGCGGAATTGACATTGAAGCAGCAATTAAATATAGAGATTCAAACAAGCGCATTTTGGAGGGATTACCGAATACAGAAAAAATTGATGGAGGTGACTTGCTCACCCTAGAAGTAGATGTCCTTATCCCAGCTGCAATGGAAGATGTAATCTCTAAAAGAAATGCTGACGGGATAAGAGCAAAGCTGATTGTAGAGGGAGCAAATGGCCCGACTTCATATAAAGCAGATTCCATTTTACATGAAAAGGGAGTCACTGCAGTTCCTGATATTCTGGCCAACGCAGGTGGTGTCACTGTTTCGTATTTCGAATGGGTACAAAATAGGTTAGGCTATAAGTGGACACGCGAAAGGGTTAATCGTCGTTCGGACAGAATTATGAAGACCGCCTTCAACAATGTGTTTGAAACTTCAAAAGAATATGACGTATCTTTGCGGATAGCAGCGTACATAGTTGCTATTCAAAAGGTTTCCCAGACTTACAAGTTCAGGGGAGGTTTTTGAGAAAAAGAAGAAACTTAGAACACTAGAATAAAACTACCCACGGATTTTATGACTATTCATAAGGAAGGAAGGTTACTGCTAATAGTATTAACAATAGTTTTCCTCGGACTGAACATAGCAATAAAGCAGCTTTATCCACAGGACCCGTTATTGCAAAATATTGTCCTCATTTCTACATTGGGCTTTTATTTAATTATCCTTCAGTTTTTCAGGAGCCCAAAAGTTGTTACCCATATCAATGATAAGCAAGTGATAGCACCGGCTGATGGAAAGGTAGTGGTCATAGAGGAAACGACTGAAGAGGAATACTTTAAAACAAAGCGCAAGCAAATATCCATTTTCATGTCACCGGTGAATGTTCATGTGAATAGAAGTCCGGTTTCGGGAATGGTAAAGTATTTTAAGTATCATGCTGGAAAATACCTTGTGGCCTGGCATCCTAAATCAAGCACGGAAAACGAAAGAACCACTATGGTTTTGGATTTGGGAAATGGACTGGAAGTGCTTGTTCGTCAAATAGCCGGAGCAATGGCTCGCCGTATCAAATGGTATGTGGATGAAGGAGTGGAACTCGAACAAGGAAACGAGTTTGGTTTTATCAAATTTGGATCCCGGGTAGATGTGTTCTTACCGCTAGATGCCGATGTGAAGGTGATCATCGGGGACAAGACCAAAGCTGGAAAAACTATCCTGGCCGAACTACCATAAGAACTCTAAGAGAGGTTTTTTAAAACAACTAATTCTTTTTTGTTGAGAGCACGCCATTTTCCTCTTGGAAGATCCTTCTTGGTCAATGGTCCGTACATGGTACGGTCGAGCCGTTCAACCTCATAACCTAGGTGTTCGAAAATTCGTCGGACGACTCTGTTTTTTCCAATATGAATCTCCAATCCGACAGATTTCTTATCTGCACTTAAAAGTGCGGACTTGTCAATTTTAACAGGACCATCTTCCAGTTCAATCACCTCATTGAGTTTTTCAAAATCATGCTTTGTGATAGCCTTGTTCAGTTCAACTTGATAGATTTTTTTAATTTGATATGACGGGTGCGTAAGTTTTTCAGCCAGAGAACCATCATTGGTGAATAAGAGCAAACCAGTCGTATTTCGATCCAGCCGTCCCACTGGGTAAATTCTTTCCTGGCAAGCATTTTCTACCAGTTCCATTACCGTGCGTCTATTATGGGTATCTTCCATTGTGGTAATAAACCCTTTGGGTTTATTCAAAAGAATGTAAACTGGCTTTTCTCGCCGGAGGGGTTTATTGTCAAAAGATACTTTATCAGATTTAGTCACTTTATACCCCATTTCAGACATTACCTTGCCATTCACTTTGACACGTCCTTCTTTGATGAGTTCATCTGCATCACGTCGTGAGCAAATACCGGCATTTGCGATGTATTTGTTTAGGCGGATTGGGTAAAGTTCTGTTTTTGATTCAGTTTTTCCCTTACCCTTGAAACGGTTGGTTTTTTTTCTATCCATACAACGGCAAAGTTACCGCAGTAATTGTCCGTAAAAAAATGGGATATTATTCGGTGAGCTCTTCGCCACCAATTGAGTTTTCTTCCTGAGCAAATTCCTTAGGAGAAGGTAGGTCTTTCAAGTCATTTATTCCGAAGTAATCCATGAAAACGCTGCTGGTTCCATAGATCGTTGGTCGACCGACAGTGTCAGCTTTACCTTGAATTTCAATCAATTCTTTCTCCAGAAGTTTGTGCATGGCATAGTCGCAGTTCACACCGCGAATTTGCTCAACTTCTGATTTTGTAACGGGCTGTTTGTAGGCTACAATGGCCAGTGTTTCTAGTGAAGAATTTGACAACCTCTTTTTTGATTGTTGCTTGAGTAAAATACCAATACTACTTTGATAGGCAGGTTTGGTCAGGAATTGAAAACCACCACCGCTTTCTATTGGTTCAAACGAATATTCGTCCGATTTATATTTCTCTTTTACTGTTGAAATGGCCTCTTCGATATCCTCCATTGGAACATCTGCTTCAAACATCTCTGAAAGGCAATTTTTAATTTCTTCTGTCTTTATAGGCTTTTGAGAACAGAAGATTAGTGCTTCAATGTGGTTAGCCAGGTAATCCAATTATTTACCCTGCTTTAATTTCGAGGCAATCGACATGGTAGTATGTGGTACCGCCCTAAGTCTTTCTTTGCTTATCAATTTACCCGACTCAGAGCATATGCCGTAAGTTCCGTTTTTGATTCGGATCAATGCATTTTCTAAGTTGGTGATGAACTTCTGCTGACGAGCAGCGAGTTGATTAAGGCTTTCTTTCTCTGCAGTATCTGCACCATCTTCCAATGTTTTTACATTGCCAAATGTACTGTCCGTTCCCGTGTCACCACTTTTTGTGATTGACTCTTTTATATAATCCAACTCATTGTGAGCCTTGTCCAACTTCTCATTGATCAACGCTTCAAACTCTTTGAGCTCTTCGTCAGAATATCTTGTTTTTTCTTCTTTACTCATTGTTTCAACTTGAAATTTCACTAGAAAGCGCTAATGTAATTCATGAAATCCAAAATAAAAACAAAACAGATCATCAAAATTCACTATAAAACTCAGCAAACCAAGTGTAGTAATTGTGAGTGTTTAGGAATGGTTATCCCGCCCAGTTTTCTCTATCCAAGCTGCGATATTGAATAGCTTCCGCCAGGTGCTCGATGAGAATTGATTCTTTTCCGGCCAGATCAGCAATTGTTCGTGATACTCTCAATATCCTATCATAAGCTCTGGCCGATAGCCCCAGTTTTTCCATGGCGGTTTTAAGCAGCTTTTTTCCTGCTTCATTGATTTCGCAAACTTCCTTTAATGTTTGAGAACTCATCATGGCATTGTGATAGATATTGTTTTGTCCTTTGAACCTTTCGGATTGAACCTCTCTTGCGGTGATTACTCGTTCACGAATTTCAGCGCTAGATTCGGACTTACGGTCAGCCGTCATCTGATCAAATGACACTGGAGTAACCTCAACATGAAGATCTATTCTATCAAGCAAAGGGCCGCTGACTTTGTTTAAGTACCTCTGCACAATTCCCGGTGCACAAACGCACTCTTTTTCTGGATGATTGTAATAGCCGCACGGACAGGGGTTCATACTGGCAATCAGCATGAAGTTGGCCGGAAAATCGAGACTGACTTTGGCCCTTGAAATTGTTACTTTTCGTTCCTCCAAGGGCTGGCGCATTACCTCTAGTACTGTTCTTTTGAATTCGGGTAATTCATCAAGGAAAAGCACACCATTATTAGCAAGGGAAATTTCTCCAGGTTGTGGAACGCCACCCCCACCGACTAAGGCAACATCACTGATTGTATGATGTGGCGAACGAAATGGTCGCGTGGATATGAGTGATGAGTTAGGGCTTAGCTTTCCGGCAACAGAATGAATTTTTGTCGACTCAAGTGCCTCGTGTAAAGTCAGTGGAGGTAAAATGGAAGGGAGCCTTTTGGCTAACATGGTTTTTCCTGCACCGGGGGGACCAACCATAATTACGTTGTGACCTCCTGCAGCCGAAATCTCAAGAGCCCTTTTTATGTTTTCTTGACCTTGCACATTGGCAAAGTCTGCCCCGTATTCATCTAAATTATGATAGAAGATATCCCTTGTATCATGTTGAACTGGTTCAATTTTCTCCTCTCCTGTTAAATGCCGAACCGCTTCAATCAAAGACTCTACACCGATAATGTTTAGGTTGTCTACAATAGCAGCTTCCGTGGCGTTTACTTTGGGAAGAATAAAATTCTTGAAACCTTTTTTTCTGGCTTCTATCGCAATAGGAAGAGCTCCCTTTATTGGACGAAGCTCACCATCCAGGGACAGCTCTCCCATAATGATATAGCTCTCAAGCTCCTGGTGGTTGATTTGCGCAGAGGCAGCTAGTATCCCAATGGCGATTGGAAGATCGTATGCCGATCCTTCTTTCTTGATATCTGCTGGCGCCAGGTTAACCACTACTTTTTGCCTGGGCATTGAAAAGCCATTTTGTTTCAAAGCAGAATCGACCCTTTGTTCACTTTCCTTAACTGCTGAATCAGGAAGCCCAACCATAAAAAATTTGGTTCCTGAACCAACATTTACTTCAACGGTTATTGTGGTGGCATCTACACCATATACTGCACTGCCAAAAGTCTTAGCTAACATTAATATCTAGTAGGAATAATTGGAATTGGAAATACACGTACTATTTGAGGGAGACTATTCGAAATCCTTGTCACTTTCATCAGACTCAGGTTCTGATTGGTCACTTTCATCAGCCGGCTCATCAGTTGCGTTTT
Organism: Cyclobacteriaceae bacterium; assembly: GCA_049115735.1. Lineage (GTDB taxonomy): Bacteria > Bacteroidota > Bacteroidia > Cytophagales > Cyclobacteriaceae > CAXBNB01. The sequence goes on from JAGDZP010000005.1 coordinate 287,154, forward strand.
CATCATAAAGCCTTCCTTTTAAATTGAGTATCTCATTTTTTAATGATTTGACTTTTCTTTTAAGCGTATAGATATGAATATTCTCAAGTATAATTCCAATTACAAACAACACAATGCCAACCCCACCTAGTTTGACCAGGTATCTGCCATAGCCGATCCATGTATTGTCAATAGGATCCCAATCCCAGTAGTTGACCATTTCATTAGCATATTTGGTGAAAAAAAAACATACCAAACAGAAAACGGCAAAAACAAGATAGAACGTAAGCTTCGCTTTCTTCATAAAAGTGGGACTTATAAAATGCCATACAAATTAGGAATTTCTCTAGTAAAAGACACTTCAAATTAGGATTTTCTTATTGCTCTAACAATTCAATGGTTCTAATATTATATCCAGGTTTGAAACTCGATATTTCTAGATTTGTAAACTTTTTATTTACTGCGATATTATTCTTGGTAAAATAGAGAAAAAGCATAGTTGCCTCATCGTGTAACATTTGTTGAAGCGCAAAAAGCCCATCCCTCCTAACAAGGGAATCTGGAGCAGTATTGATTACGTTAATAACAGAATCACTTTCAGTATTACCAAAACCCGTCCAATTCATTCCTCCAACATTTGCAGCTTCTAGCCCAAATATGGGAGAAAAATTAAACGAATATGGCGTTCCAGTTAAAGTACGGATAAATAAGTCAAAATCGTGATTCAATAGTTTTTTATTAAAAGTTCTGCTATCATATACCGCTAGGTTTATTTTGACACCTATTTTTTCAGCTTCATTCTTAACTATTTGTGCAAGTGCCTCATAACGTGGGTCGTTTTTGTAAATAAGGTCCAGTTCAATCGGACCGCCACTTCTGTTTCTCATTTCATTTGATTCTTTTAGTAGTTTTTTGGAAGTAACTAAATCGTAAGCATAAGGTTTTATAGTATCGTTATAGTAGTATTTAAGAATTGGGTTCACCGGACCGATGGTCGATTCAGTATATCCTCTTTCCAAAGCTTTAGCGATTTCTTCTTTATTGATCAAATGAGCTAAAGACTTCCTAATACGTTTATTATTCAGGAAAGGTCTTCTTGAATTGATGCCAACGAACCAGAATGTAAAGTTTACTTGCGAAAACAGGTTAAATTTTTTTGTGAATGAAGAGTCTTGATTTAATGTATAGAACTCATGTGTAGGAATGCGTGTCATTATATCCAACTCCCCGTTTTTGAGAGCTTGAATTGCGCTAATAGTTTCAGGGATAATGTAATAATTTACTACAGGAATGCGCTTCTTCCTCGAGAGCCCGTCAACTTTATCAGCCCACCATTTATTATTTTTGACAAGAGTGACCCGTCTACCATCATCTATGGATTGGATTTTAAAGGGCCCGGAAGCATTAAAAAATTCACCAGAAAACTTAAAATTATGATTAGTAATTTGTTTGTAGAACTGAATTACTCTTTCATCATTGGAAACTTCTTCTGGCTTATTATTAATATCAGAAAGGCTGATATTCCTAAGTAAGTTGTTTGGGTCAAATTTACTTTTCCGAAGTATACCAAAATCTGATGTTAGTATCAATATATCATTTTTGTTCCCTTTGGCAACTATGGAAAAACGTCGTGGATTTTTGCTGTCCTTTATTACATTAATGAGACGTTTATAATATGTCCGATAATCGATGTTTTCATCAATAGGTAGCTTATAGGTTTTAAGTGAAAAGATTATATCTTCAACTTTAATACTTGTACCATCATCCCATTGGGCTAATGGGTTAATGTCATATTGAATAACAACCCCAGAGTCTGTCTCATGAAGTTCTGGTAAGTTGCTAGCCACCAAGGGTACAAATTCCCCCTCTTGGTTTGTTACAAGCAACTCATTAAATGTTTGGGCCACAATCTCATACTCGTTAGGTGACCCTGTTTTTAAGTAACTCAGTGCCGTTGGAAAGTCATTGACCTGAATATTCAACTCGGCAGTTTTGTTTGTTTGCGTGCAACTCAGAATCAAGATAAAAAGTGTAAATGAAAAACACCGAATGTAGCACCAAAAATTCATAAGCAATACTAGCCATACTGGATGCTATTTGCTAATTAATCCCACCCACTATGACCAACTCGAGAAATAATAATAGATCTACTATCTTCATCTTTGAACATAGTCGTTCTATCGCGTAAAGACAGTTTTCCCCTAGGTGAATTTGATTGATATATTTCGGATTTGTAAGATCGTATTTCTAACGAATCTGAGTTGTCTAGAGGGTTTAGATTCAAACCAATACTTAAAAAGAATAATGCAATAAAATGAGCCATAACTGTGATAATTAGATTTAATAAATGATTACAATTTCAATTTTCGGTGATATAATAATCACTTGTTACGACACTTGATAACTTCTATTAACCTGCTATTCTGCTATGAAAAAGAAGAGGAAATGGTTATTTTTGGGCATAAACGCAATTTTCAACCAGCAAATGATTAGGAGATATGAAGGAGATTAACAAATTAGTAGAGATAGTAACAACTAGACTCAAAAAAAATTACGATGTTTTAGATATAACAGGAGAGATTGACAATCCTAGTAAAGAACAGCAACTTTATAACGGAGTGTTGAATGGTATATATCCGGATGATGAATCGGCGGCTGACGGCATGTATGAAACCGACATATATGACCAACGATTTCGAATGCTTAAATCGCGTTTGCGGCACAAGCTTTATGATTATCTTTTTCATGTTGAATTCAACGATAGTCGGTTTAGTATCTCAACTCAACATAGGCTAGAGTGTCAGGAGTATATTTATAAAGCCAATATATTGTTTGTGAGTAATGAATATGCCATGGCAGAAAAACAAATTAACAAAGCCTTTGCTATTGCAGAGCAGGCTGAATTCACTGACATCATGATTGATGGCCATGAAATATTGAGGCATATTTATTCATTGGAATGCAAGCCAACAGATTTTGAGAATACGATTTCCAAATTGGATGACTACCGTAAGCTTTACAACATTGAAGAATATGCAAATGATCTCTACTATAAAAACCGTATGTTGTTGAGTAAGTCTATACATTCTAGAAAGTCGAATATTCAAACTACCCTAGATAATGTGGCTGTTTTGGAAAAATTGTGGAAGGAGACCAGGTCATTTAATATATATGAGCACTATTATTTTTTGAAGGGTTGGTATTTAGAACTAGTTGGTGAATATGATTCCATCATTAAGCACACACACCAGGCGGAAAAGGATGTTGAAAAAATGAGTGTCAATCCCATGCGCTTTGATGTAAGATTTAATATCTACATCCGAACTTTTGCTTATCTCTGTCAGAAAGAATTTGCAAAAGGTTACCAGTCCGCAGAGGAGGGGATGAATGCAATTGAGCCAACGACCAGAAACTGGTTTGCGCACATGGAAAACTATTTTCTGCTGGCAATGCATTCTAGGGATTACGAAAAGGCAGAAGAGATTTTTAAAAAGGTTAGTAATAATTCAAGTATAAAGAAGATTAGTCCATTATCGGCTGAAAGGTGGAAGCTGATGAAGGCATATTTGAATTTTGCAGTTCCTGAAAAGAAAATCATTAAGCGTCTGACTTTCTCGGATTTTTATAATTCCATGGAGCACTACAACAAGGATAAGAAAGGGTACAACATATCTTTAATTATTCTGGAGTTTATGCACATGATGAACAAAGGCAACTTCGACCTGGCTATTAATAAGATAGACGCAATCGAGCGTTACTATTACAGGCACTTAAACGAGCCCGGGAAAAACCCACGTGAGAAGCAATTCTTCAAATTGATAAAGGTACTAGTAAATTCCGGGTATAACGCGGGTGTAGCCAAGGAGAATGGACAGAAGTATGTAGACAAGTTAATCGAGAAGAACCAGCACGAACCTTTTACAGACCCGGAGATTATACCATACGAACATTTGTGGGATATTTTGCTAGATAATGTTGAGCAAAATAAGAAAGTAGTGAGTTTGGCTTAGGGCTTCCTAAGTCAGGTTTTTGTCATAGTATCTGCAAAAGCTAGTAATTGCACAATTGTCACATTTTGGGCTTCTGGCGAGGCAGGTATATCTGCCATGAAGAATTAACCAGTGATGCGCTTTTGGTATATGATCCTCAGGGATATGTTTAACTAATTGCTTTTCCACTTCCAGAGGAGTCTTAGCGTTTTGATTAACCAAACCAATTCTTTTCGATACTCTAAAAACATGTGTATCTACAGCCATGGTCGGCTGGTTGTAAACCACAGAGGCTATCACATTTGCTGTTTTTCTTCCAACACCAGGTAGCTTTTGCAACTCGCTTAAATCGGAAGGAACCACACCTTTGAAATCTTCCACAAGCATTTTGGCCATACCAATAAGGTGTTTAGTCTTATTGTTGGGATAAGAAATACTCTTAATGAATGGGAAGACTTCATTAAATGTTGAGGCTGCTAAATGCTCTGGTCCTGGAAAAGTCTCGAATAAAGCCGGAGTGGTTAGATTGACTCTTTTATCTGTACACTGTGCACTAAGAATTACAGCAACCAATAATTCATAGGGGTTGTTGTATTCCAATTCCGTTTCGGCATCAGGATTATTCTGACTGAAATAGTCTATGAAATGCCTATATCTATTCTTTCTGGTCATAGAAGTTTTATTAGAGCTTTTCCCCTAAAAAGATTCTAAGACCAAAAAGAACAAAATTATTTGCTTCTGCAATGATAGTACCTATCAAATAAGTGAATATTTGAAGATATTTTCAGTGGCTCTTTCCGGAGGCTTTACGAATAGCTGATTGAGTCCTTCATACACAGACTTCAAACCATTCAATTGCTCATTAAGGTCGGAATCGCAAATAAGTGCGTTTTCTATTTCAGAATTTTCTGATTCACTTGTTTCTCCATATATATAACGGATCAAGTCATTTTCGGTAAAAAGTTTTGTCATAGGCGATATTCAATTTATCCATCTTTTTGCGCAAATTGATTAACGCATATCGCATTCTTCCCAGAGCAGTATTGATACTTACATCAGTGGATTCAGCGATATCCTGAAAACTCATTTGCATATAGTGTCTCATTATTAAAACTTCTCGTTGGGATTCAGGAAGCTCCTGCACCAACTTTTTTAATAACGCATTGGTATCGTTTTTTATTTGAAGAGACTCGATAGAATCTTCTGCAAATTCCAGAGTATTGAAAACCCTGCTGCCATCTTCCATGACGATAGTAGGATACCTTTTCTCTTTTCTAAAATAATCAATAGCAAGATTATGTGCAATTCTCAGCACCCAGGGAAGAAACTTTCCCTCTTCGTTATACCTTCCGGATTTGATTGTATTAACAACCTTTATGAAAGTGTCCTGAAGTAAATCTTCAGCGACATACTTATCCTTCACAATAAGATAGATTGTTGTAAATACTCGGGATTTGTGCCGGGACACTAATTCTTCAAAAGCCTCTTCGCTACCGCTTTTGTACTGTGATACCAAATTGCTATCACTAACACCAAAATTATTCATCTGTTTACCTGTTTGTTTGCGTAGAGGTTTATTTCATAAAGAAGAATTGTGTTTTGTAAGTGTAACTTTTATTTTGGTAATTTCAAATGTATGCAAAAACAAATAGCATTCCAAAATTTATTCGGCTAAAAGTCATATCCAATCTTCCAATTATCATATCTGATAGACAAACTTATTATTTGGGGCTAAAATTTTTCTTCTGCAATTGGAACTGTTTCGATTCTAAAGTGTTAAGAGTGATTAGTAAAATCTAAACAAAAGAAACATGAAAGCAATTTGGAATGGAGCGGTGATAGCAGAAAGTGATGATACATTGGTTGTGGAAAACAACCACTACTTTCCCGTTGAAGCAGTTAAAGAAGAGTACTTAAAAAACAGTGAGAAGCATACCGTGTGTCCTTGGAAAGGTACAGCCAGCTATTATAGTCTGGAAGTGGATGGAAAGGAAAATAAAGATGCTGCATGGTATTATCCTACACCAAGTGAACTAGCTAAGAATATCAAAAACTACATAGCTTTTTGGAAAGGCGTGGAAGTCGTGAAGTAATATCAAAAAGATATTGAACCTACAATGAGTTCGGTTCGGCTTTCATTAAACTCCGGAACATAAGAGTAGCGAATGCCCACATCGAAAATAAGGAGAAACCTCATAAGGTTAAAATTAAAAGACAGTTCAGCTCCGTAGGATTCGAAAGAAGCATGTGGTTCTCCTGGTTGGGCAAAATCGCCCCACCCCCTATCAACGAAACCATTGATATAAACTCTTTGGACATTTAATAATGGTCCTATATGTATATCAGGATACCAAAGAGGCATCTTATAATTGAATGACCAATTGGTATAATACAAGAATGGGAAATAGCCAACACCCCTGGTAAAGCGAATTGGGCTATCAAAATAATAATTATCAGAATCTTCATTTTGAAACGAACCTCTTAATCTGATGGAATGATGTCGCGTAAGTCCTGGAAAAAACAGATTGGACTCTGCTGCCAAGAGGGCACTGTGATAATCACCTCCTATTGGAGTATGCTTTAGACTAACCCGTAATGATTGACCAAACCTACTGTTTAGATCAAGCTTGCTTCTTCTCAAATTATTTACAAAAGTAATTGAGTGTTCCAATGCACGGTGAGACCCATTTCCAGCTTGATCAATCAAAAACCGATCGGGCAAATTAAAACCAGACACAGAAGTAAGAACAGCCCTACTCGATAAAGATAGCTTTCTCAGATACTTCGAATTAGTAAGTATCAAAGGAACTCTTAGTCCCGCCGAGAGACTGGTCTCATTCCAATTAAAGGGTTGCGGGCCGTTTTCAGTCCTGGCGACTACTGACCTTGTTCCATCCACAACAGAAACATCAACAATTGGGTATAGGCCTTGATAACTAATTGAACCGAATTTTAACCAGTTGCTTTCGTCAGAATCAAACCGCAGACCAGCACTAATAGTAGTAGTGCTTAAAAGATCCTGAGAATTTATTCCCAATATCAAGGAGTTGTTCGTGGGAACTGCTGATAAACCCCAGGAATGTGGGCGAAGCACATGTGGTAACTTTCGAAATGGAGTAGCCTGATATTGTGAACTAGAGATGTTTTGCATTAACTCCATATGGCCTTCTTCTTCAGCCATTGGCTCGGCAAAATTTATATTCCGATCTACAATGTTTTCAAGTTTCGTCCATTTCGTTTTGTCAATTTCTATTTTAACGACATCCATACCATCTCTACTAAATTCGTTGTAGTATAGTACCTTACCATCGGCAGAAATAGATGGATTATATGCCCCAAGCTTGGCATGAGTAACTTGATATACCTGGTTGGAAGTCAAATCCAAAGCGTAAATATTGTCGATACCGTTAAGTGGTGAATTGTAAAACAGATAAGTATTTGTGAGAATAGGGTGCCCAAAATTCTCTGCCTCAGTTTGTATCAGTACTTGTTCATTTCCTTTTGTGATTTCTTTTTTGATAATGCTTTTACCCGAATGGCTAGATTTCAAAATCACTAGAAACTTTCCATCTTGCGAAAAGGATGGCATTGAGTAGTAAGCGTTCTCGGGGTTATCGAAAACTTGTATTGTTTCACCTGTGGCATAATCCATCAGTTCTACCGTATACTGGTTTTGTTCAGAATTTTTTATGGAGACGATTTTACTTCCATCAGGTGAAATTGCAGCTGATTGATACTTACTCTTTTTGGTAATTCTACGGAATCTGTGCGTTTGGTAATCAAAAGTTTTTATTACCGAGTAGGTCTTCTTTAACCACCTGGGATCGAATTCAAATTCTGTCCAAACAATTTTATCATCATTTACACTTAGGTATCCAGGGTCGTTGATGATACCGGTTGTAAATACTACCACTTCGTTTCCATTGTTATCGATCGTCACAAATTTTTCTATATCTGAAAACCCAGATTTCAAAGCCAGTATTTTTCCATCACCTAGTATTGATGGATAGTGATAGTTCGTGAAAATTTGATTTGTTCTTTTATTGATGACTTGCTTTTGGTCTTCTTTCAAACCAATTACCTGCTTCTCATAACTTTCGGCCATTTCGGTTGTCATCTCCTCATAAGTCTGAAGGAGGTTTTTTCCGGTTTCCTTTTTTATGGCATTAGAAAAGACAAAAGGTAAGTATGGAAAACTAAACGATCTTTTTACAATCTTGTCCCAAATATCCACACCAAATTTTCTCTTCAAATGGGTGGTCATAAAGTATCCGGTGCGGTAGTGGTTTGGAACAAAATCTTTGAATGAAGTCAGATGCTGTTTGTAGTAGTTGAAGCCTCCTTTTTCCAGCAGGTTGGTTTTGAATTCCAATTCGAAATTTGGAGTTCTCCCCCTTCCTGTTCTGGTGAATGCCGTTTCTGTCCCAACTGCATCCCCTTCCCAAAACCAACTTGGTGCTGCAATTCCACCGTTGAAACCAACTCCGTATTCGCCAAAAGCAACGTATGCCAATTTGTTAATGGTTGATTGATAAGCCTTTTCGAATTGTACCATGTGCCTATATTCGTGCACAGCGAGGTGTTGCATCCAATCGACATTACCCAGCTGCTTGTTGTCTTGAGGAGATGAGGTATAGAATTCAGATCTTCTTGGCCCTATCGTTACAAATCCGTTTGATATTGCCTGCTGGTTTTGAAGTAGGACTGAGAATTTTCTTGGCTTCACTCCAAGGGATCTACTGGCCGGATCATGAATCGTTTCCAGTATATTGGCCGTTCTGTTGGCTTCCGATTCGAATCCATTTTGGAAAATGATTCTAAAATTATCTGTATTAATCTGACTCCATTTTGTTGAGGCAGGAAGCGTTTCCAGTTCCAGACCCTGACCGTTTAGAAACTTCAACCCTATTGTCAGAATGAGAAATGTTAGTAAAAATGCTCTTGTCATAAAACTTCTGTGAAAGATTTGACCAATCTTCTCATATCCAGATCATAATTGTACACACTAGGAGAAACACGAACAAACTCACCTCTAAAAGAGACACTAATTCTATTCTTTTTGAATGACTTTTTCAATTTGTCAAGTTTGTCTTTTTCACATCTCACCCCGAACAGGTGTGCACTCCTTTTATTGTCGTTTTCAATAAACAATCCAATATCCCTCAACTCCTTAACAAAGGGGTTGATTAATTTTTTACAGTATTCTTGAATATTGGCCGGCCCCCATTTCCTGATTTGTTTAATTGATTCTAAAAACATAGGAGTCAATACGAAATTGCTGTGTTCTCCAACTGCATATTTGAGCGCACCGGTTCTATATTCTCGTTGGTAGTTGACCAAATTCGCAAAGTCCTCACTGTTGTTTCGGTTGATCCAGTTTTCTTCTATGGGTTTGCCTTCGTCGAATGTAGATCCGTAGTAGGCAATACCAATACTGTAGGGACCAAACAGCCATTTGTATGCTGCACAGACCAAAGCATCTGGCTTTATTTTTTCTATATCAAAAGGCAATGCACCTACGGATTGTGTTCCATCAATTATCAGTAAAGCTCCAAAATTATCGCAGCGTTTTCTGATATTTTCCAAATGGAATAATGTGCCATCCGCCCAGTGTACATGCCCAATGCATACTGCGATAGTGCTTTCGTCTATGGCAACAAGTATTTCTTGGTTCCACTTTTCTCCTCTATTTTCAAAAGAATCAGGCGGATAAACGATTTTTAATTCCGCATTGGTATCATCGCACAATCTCATCCATGGATATATATTGCTAGGAAATTGATCTCCCACTACGACTATATTTTCATGCTTGTCGATGCTAAGGTTCTTGGTGATATTGGCCATACCATAAGAAACGGAAGGTATTATAGCCATTCTTTCCGGTTCTGTACAGTTCACAAGCTCGCTGAATAGCTTCCGTATCGTCTGGGTATCATCAAAGAAGTCATTAGGGCTTATTTTATGTGGTTGGCGTTTTTGTGAAATGCCTTTTATTCCAGCGTTCTCTACTTTTTTCAGCAAAGGAGACATATAGGCGCAATTGAGGTAAACATCCTTTCTCTTTAGTCTGAATTTGTTTCTCTGACATTTCATAGGCACCACAATTGATTTGGCAAATAGAGCTCCTTCACGCTCAAAAAATTAATTGCTTAAAATAAATCAAAGTCAGGAACAATTGATCTGATCAGGAAGGATAATGATGATGAAGTGTCAACATATAATAATCTTGTAGCCAGATTGTTTTTATACCCTATATTTAAACTCTGAACTATCTCAACACTGGAATGAAAACTAATAAGGATCTAAACCACTATTGGCGTAAAAATATCAAGTACCTGGTGATACTTCTATCAATATGGGCCCTTTCATCTTTTGGCTTTGGGATACTATTGGCTGATGCACTGAATACTATCCGAATTGGAGGCTTTAAACTTGGATTTTGGTTTGCTCAGCAAGGATCCATTTATGTCTTCGTCATTTTAATATTTGTCTATGTAAGGCTGATGAATAAGCTGGACAAAGAGCACGGAATCAGCGAAGAATAATTTTTAACCTAATATTAGAAGTATCAATGGATATTCAAACCTGGACATATATCATAGTTGGGCTAACATTTGCCTTGTACATTGGAATTGCAATTTGGTCTAGAGCCGGAACAACTAAAGACTTTTATGTTGCTGGAGGAGGTGTTTCTCCTCTGGCTAATGGCATGGCTACCGCTGCAGATTGGATGTCGGCGGCCTCATTTATTTCTATGGCTGGTCTGATCTCGTTTATGGGATATGACGGAGCAGTCTATTTAATGGGCTGGACCGGTGGCTATGTGTTGCTGGCTCTTTTGCTGGCCCCCTACCTTAGAAAATTCGGAAAGTTCACAGTTCCGGATTTTATTGGAGATCGCTATTACTCGGATACTGCTAGGTTGGTAGCAGTTATATGCGCCATATTCGTGTCGTTCACTTATGTGGCCGGACAGATGAGAGGTGTTGGAGTAGTCTTTTCCAGGTTCTTGGAAGTTGACGTAACTGTAGGTGTTATTATTGGAATGGTTATCGTCTTTTTTTATGCTGTCCTGGGTGGTATGAAAGGCATCACCTACACGCAGGTTGCTCAATATTGTGTGCTGATTTTCGCATTTATGGTGCCCGCAATTTTTATTTCTATCCTGATGACCGGAAATCCTATTCCACAATTTGGTTTTGGAGGGACACTCTCAGATGGCACTTATTTACTCGATAAACTAGATGGCCTTCATGAAGAGTTAGGTTTTGCATCTTATACCATAGCCAAAAAAAGTGTGACAGATATATTTTTCATTGCTGCAGCTCTGATGATTGGAACGGCTGGGCTTCCCCATGTTATCGTAAGGTTTTTTACAGTTCCAAGGGTGAGAGATGCACGAGTGTCCGCCGGATATGCGCTCATTTTAATAGCAATATTATATACAACCGCACCTGCTGTCTCAGCTTTTGCAAGGGTTAATCTTTTAAATACTGTATCTAACGAGAACTACAGTTCACTTCCAGATTGGTTTAATAAATGGGAACAAACAGGATTAATTGCATTTGATGATAAGAATGGAGATGGCAAAGTTCAGTACGTAGGGGATGCTGAGAAAAATGAACTCACTATCGATAGGGATATCATGGTTTTGGCTAATCCAGAGATTGCTAAGTTGCCGAACTGGGTGATTGCCTTAGTGGCAGCTGGTGGTCTGGCAGCTGCGCTTTCTACGGCAGCTGGCCTACTTTTGGTAATTTCCACTTCTGTGGCTCATGATTTTGTCAAAAAACAATTGAGACCTGACATTTCTGATAAACAAGAGCTACTTATAGCCAGAATTGCTGCTGGAGGCGCGGTAATTATTGCAGGCTGGTTTGGAATAAATCCACCGGGTTTTGTAGCCCAGGTGGTAGCCTTTGCTTTTGGGTTAGCGGCAGCTTCATTTTTCCCAGCTATTGTTCAGGGGATCTTTACAAAAAGGGCCAATAAACAAGGAGCTATTGCAGGAATGGTCGTTGGCCTTTTGTTCACAAGTGCTTATATCATTTACTTTAAATTTTTATTCCCGGAACAAAACGTTTCGGAGAATTGGTGGTTTGGCATTTCACCGGAGGGAATTGGCACATTGGGTATGTTGCTCAACTTTGTTGTTTCTTACGTTATTTCCATGTTGACACCCAAGCCACCTCAGGAGGTTATGGATATGGTGGATAGCATCAGGCACCCGAATTAGCACTTGAATGGCCAATCATTTAATTTTTGATAGTAGAGCGGAGGCTGATAAGACCATTCCTCTAAATACCATTAGAAAAATAAAGTTAGAGGGAAAGCTTTACGCATTAGCAAAAACCCCTAATGGATTTAAGACATTCAGTTTGGTGTGCCCTCATGCAGGAGCGGATTTGTCACAAGGAAAAATCAACCACCTTGGTGAGGTCGTGTGTCCATTGCATGCTTATATTTTCAATTTATTGGATGGCGAAGAAATGAGCCGAAGATGCCTGCCTGTTAAAGTATATTCTACATTTTGGGACGATGAAAAATTATATGTGGCTATAAAATAGTCAGGCCCCCGAATGGGGGCCCGAACAAAACCTAAACTACCACTACAATTGATCCCCCGTCATTTCGGGAGATAAGGAATTGAGATTTTTAATGTCTTGCCATCATATTCTGTGTATAGTTTAGTAGTATCCATTCCCTCAGGAACAGCAAATGTTTTATCAAAGGCTTCCATGTGTAATTCACTCACCAGGTATTCATCCTGAATTTCCTTAGCGTTTTCTTTAGTCATGGCGGCCATTACTTTAACCTTGTCAGGAAAGGGCGTGACATTTATTTCTTCTTTAGCAAATCCAGGAAGCGATACATTGATGTGTAAATCTTCTTGTATTATCATGGGTTCAGTATTTTTTCTTGAATCCCATATATCACTAAGAGCGTCCTGACCTAAAAAGTGATCCGGATCGAAATAATGATTATAACTGTCACCCATCCTGTGAAATGTATTCGACATTGATCTTCTATGAGTCATGATGGGCCTCCTTTCTTTTATATTTGTGAAGGTATGACCCCAATATGATAAATAAAATGAGAGAGGTCAGGGGAAAATGTGACTATAGTCAGCGCTAAAAAGTTAGGCTCTTGTAATGGGCATTAGAGTAGTCTCTATAAATGTATTTTCTTAAATACAAGAGGAAGGCCAATTGCCAACCGAACGGCAATGGCGTGTAGTATGAAGATAATTACTGCATATTTAAGCCAGGATACCTGCAGATTTATGAACTGAATTTGGCTGACTACCCAGCCCAGAGAACTATCAAACAGACCAGATTGCCAGAGGCTGTTCAAAAGAATAAACCAGGCAGCAATCAGCCCTGTTGCTGTTATGAATGCATTGATAATTTTCCGCTGACGATCGGCTTTGAGTTTCCCCAAATAAACCTTTTCCATTAGGGATTTGCTAAACCCTGAATCAAGTTCAAGTTTATGAGTCGATTGTGCGAAATGACGTTTTAGTGTTTTGTCTAAATTGTCTCCTTTCATATCAAATCTTTAGCTTCCTCGCCTAATACCTCTACGAGTCGATGTTTGATTTTATTTCTTGATCGGGAAATTTTTTTACGAACAGTAGCATGCGATAAGCCTGTGATCACACCTATTTCTTTCATGTCTTTATCATGTTCGTAAAACAATCTAATAATGGCGTTTTCTTCTGTCGGTAATTCATTTACTATATCACCAATTATTTTATCCCTATTCTCATTTTCCAGCTGGTCATATGTATTGTCAGTTCGTTGATCAGCATGCTTTAGGTCCACAAGGTCTACTTTCTTTTTTCTCACTCTGTCAATACACTGGTTGTACATTATCTTATACAGCCATGTGGCAAATGACGACTCTCTGTTAAATTTTCTCAAAGATTTATAAACTCTAATAAACCCTTCCTGAACAACATCTTCTGCATCTTCCTTGTTTTTTAATATTCGTATGGCCAAACTAAAAGACGGACCCTTATATTTTTCTATTAACCATCGATAGGCAGACACGTCACCTTCAAGTACTAAATTAAGGTAATGAAAGTCGTCTGGGTTGTTCATTCTAAGTTATTAGACTACTTAATCTAGTGAAGTGTGACCAAAGTTTTTAATTTTTTTCAAGATCATGTCACAGTTGGTAGAAGTTGAACGTCAAATGAACAAATCGCGGAAATGAATTGGAGTTTTTTCAAATTGATATTAAACAAGCTAGATGTTGAGGTTTATGTCTGGACGATCGGTCTCCTTTTGCTTGTCTTCTCCAACCCTGACCATCATCATTTCACCGTTTGCCCAATTGCTAATGTAGGATTCGACTGGTGTCCTGGGTGTGGCTTGGGTAGGTCGGTCGCTTTGATCTTCAGAGGGAGATTTCTCGATTCATTTGAAATGCACCCCTTGGGCTTTTTGGCTTTAGCTGTTCTCAGCCATAGGGTAGTATCATTATTTAATCAATCATTAAAATTAATAAGAAAAGAATATGAACAAGATGCTTAAGCTCTTTCCCGAACTGGCCAATCTGGACATGGAAGAGATGAACTATATAAAAGGCTGCATCAAAGACATGGATGAGGAGACTATGGAAACTTTTGCAAATATTTATCGAGCACAGAGGAGAGATCCTCAGACCGTTTTGGCCCTTTGTCTGGCAGGTCTTTTTCTTCTGCCTGGCTTACAAAGGTTTTACTTAGGTCAAATCGGAATGGGTATTCTGTACTTGTTTACCATAGGTATTTGTTTTGTGGGCTCCATTGTAGATTTGGTCAAATACAAAAGGCTGGCCCTGGAATACAACATGAAGACGGCTCAAAATATAATGACTGTCATAAAAATCGAGACGGCATAATTTTTTATTGATCTGATAGGTCGTGACTAATTCGTTTATCATTCACGATAATTAAATGCTTCATCCTATTTTTGGGTTTTAACCCAAAGGAATGAGCGACAGCAAAAAAGGAATACTATTAGTCAACCTGGGCACACCGGATGATCCATCCACTTCCTCAGTGAGGAGATACCTCAGGCAGTTTTTAATGGACGGACGCGTCATTGACATTCCAGCTATTAATAGGTGGATGTTGGTTAATTTGATTATTGCGCCTATCAGAGGTCCTAAGTCTGCCAAAGAGTATCAAAAACTCTGGAACGAAAGAGGTTCCCCGTTGAAATATTATGGAGAGGATTTAACCCAACTCATGCAAGCTGAGCTGGGAGATGAATATATGGTAGAGCTAGGTATGCGCTATCAAAATCCCTCCCTGGAATACGCACTCGACAAGCTTAAAAACCATCGTGTAACGAGTCTCCTGGTTATTCCGCTTTTCCCACAATACGCATCTGCTACCACGGGCTCGGTGATAGAGGAAGTGAATCGGCTTTTGGGTAAATGGCAGATCATTCCTGAAATTAGTTTTATCAACAAGTTTTTCGAAGAGGAGCTATTCCTTAATACCATTACAAGCCAGGCTCAAAAACTGATAGAACATGAAAACTATGAACATTATGTTTTCAGCTATCATGGTTTACCGGAAAGGCAGATTTATAAATCGGGCATAGAAAGTTGTGAAATCGGGGAATGTTGTAAAAACTATGGAGCACACAACACCTATTGCTACCGTGCGCAATGTTTTGAAACAACCAAGCTACTGGCTGCCAAATTATCAATTGCAGAAGAGAACTACACAGTGGCCTTCCAATCTAGGTTAGGTAAGACACCATGGATACAGCCCTATACAGAGGATGTGATTAAGACCCTATCAGACAAAGGAGTGAAAAAAGTATTGGTATTCTCTCCTGCCTTTATTTCGGATTGCCTGGAGACCACTTTGGAAGTTGGTGAAACCTATAAAGAAGAATTCATTGAACAGGGAGGAGAAAAATGGGATTTGGTGGAAAGCCTCAATACCCATCCTACTTGGGTTGAGTGTCTCTCACAAATGATTAAATCAAGAGCTTAGGCGAGGGACAACTATTCCATTATCTCAGCCAAAGCATCAACAGCAAAATCAACCTCTTCCACGGTTGTCATTTTGCTGAATGAAAATCTGAGGGCACCTCTTTTTGGATCAGAGCCAATAGCCTCAAGTACATGCGAACCAATATTGGTACCGCTGGCACAGGCGCTACCACCGGAAACAGATATTTTCTTGATATCAAGGCTAAACAACAGCATGTCGTTATCACCGGATTCCGGCAAACTGACATTGAGTACTGTATATAGGCTTTTTTCAAGGTCTTCGGACTCACCGTTGAATTCAATACCAGATATTTTTTCATGTAGTGAAGCAATCATTCGTAATTTCAAGCCTTCAATATGAGCCCTGTCTTTTGCCATATCTCTGTAGGCGATTTCTAAAGCTTTCGCCAGGCCAACAATACCAGCTACGTTTTCCGTCCCGCCTCTCATGTTGCGTTCTTGTGCTCCGCCCAGAATTATGGGAGCAATCTTGTTTTTATGATTGATGTAGAGGAAGCCCACTCCTTTTGGTCCATGAAATTTGTGCGCGGCTCCCACAATAAAATCCATTTGTTCACTACTCAAGTCATGAACATAATGCCCCATGGCCTGTACCGTGTCACTATGAAAAACAGCGGAGTGATCCTGGCATAACCTGCCGATAGCATCTATATCATTCAGGTTGCCAATTTCATTGTTAGCATGCATAAGGCTAACAAAAGACCTTGGCGTTTCCTCCAAAAGTCTCTCAAGCTGCTCAATGTCTATATTTCCTTTGCTATCTAGGTCAAGGAAGCTCAGTTTGATTTTGCCATTTTCATGCAAAGACTCTAGCGTATGCAAAACGGCATGGTGTTCAACCTTTGATGTAATGGCATGCTCTAGCCCTAGTGTAGAGATAGACGAACAGATCGCCGTATTGTCTGCCTCCGTTCCACCGGAAGTGAAAAATATCTCCGAAGGGGAAGTGTTGAGCAGCTCTGCAATGGTCTTTCTTGACTGCTCAATAGCGGACCTTGACTCTCGCCCATGCGAGTGAATGGAGGAAGGGTTTCCAAAGTGGTCTAAGAAAAAGGGAGTCATTGCTTCCCAAACTTCCTTGTCAAGGGGAGTTGTGGCAGCATTATCCAGGTATACGCGCATAATGGGTTATGTTTTGACCCAAAATTGAAGCTTATTTAGTGCTTATGCAATTATTCACAGTAATAGCTATACTCTACCAGAATGCAAGTGGCGATTTAGAGTTATTGGGTGAAGCTTGTGAAAATTTAAATAGCACCAGGATTGAAACAGATCAAGTTCTTTCCCGGCAAGAGCATCTATAGCCTTTATCAATTCTTTTTCGAAGAGCTGAGCATCAAAACTTACTTTTGAAAGTATCAGCTTACAGTATTCCAACATAAAAAATCATGGTTTATTCGATATCAAGCAAGATTAAAAAATCCTATCTACAAAGGTCGGTCTTCAAGGATAATTGAGTTTAATCATCTAATTTTGCGAATCATATGTATCGTTTGCATTTAAACAGGATATTGATTCTACTTGTTGCACTCTTCGTAACATTTAATGTTTTTTCACAGAAGCTAAACGTGAAACTGGGGAAGGGTGAGATAGCTATGAACGAGTATTTCACCATCACGTTTACGGTAGAAAATGCCAAGCTTCAGGAATATAGTGGATTTCCTGAGATAAAGGGTTTTGTGAAAAGAGGAACTTCCTCCTCTTCTTCAACAAATTTCATCAATGGGCAGAGGAGTTTTTCGCACAGCATCACTCAAAATTATCAAGCCACTGCTGAGGGAGTTTTTGAATTGAAGCCGTTTGCTATCAAAGTAAATGGTAAGCAGGTGAAAATTCGCGGGAAAAAAATTAAGGTTGGCCCTGCCAGGCAAAGGCGAAGAAGAAATGACCCATTTGGGAATGATCCTTTTGAAGACTTTTTTGGGCGAGGAAATAGAAAGCAGGAGTTTGTCGATGTAAAGGCCGATGCATTTCTAGCACTCACCACAGATAAGTCATCTGTGTATTTGGGTGAGGGATTCACTGTTACTTTGGCATTTTATGTTTCTGTAAAAAACCGAGCAGAATTGAGTTTTTATGAGTTGGGGAAACAATTGCCAGAGATTGTAAAAGAGATTAAACCTACCAACTGCTGGGAGGAAAACTTTGAAATAGGGAATATCTCCGGAGAACCTGTGGAAATAAATGGTCAGCGATACAATCAGTTCAGGATTTATCAAGCGGCATTTTATCCTCTGAATAAAGAAACGATTCAATTCCCATCTGTTGACCTGAATATGATCAAATACAAGGTGGCCAAAAACCCAACATTTTTTGGACGAAACAGACAGGAAAACATTCAGAAATTTACATCTAAATCAAAAATGGTTCAGGTAAAAGAGCTCCCTCCCCATCCATTGCGTGAAAGTGTGTCGGTTGGAAATTATAGATTAAGGGAGAACATTTCTTCAAACAACCTGAAAACTGGAGATAGCTTCAACTACTCCTTTGATATCGCCGGAGAAGGAAATATTTCAGCTGTTTCTGAACCTTCATTTGTCTCTGATGAAAACTTCGACTTTTACCCACCAAATGTAAAACAAGACATCAATAAGGGGAATGGAAAAGTGAGAGGGGTTAAATCCTTTAGTTTTTATGGAATCCCAAATGAACCCGGTTCTTATAATATGAAAGATTATTTCTCCTGGATCTATTTCAATACGGCAAAAGAACAATATGATACTTTGAGGTCGGATATTACACTGGTTATATCTGGAGAAAGTAAGAAAAACGAATCGATTTCTTCTACAGATATGGGGTCGTTTTATGATACTATTGAACTGAAGGACAATTCGCTTTATGATGTGGGAGGAGAAGGAAAGTATAAAATCTTTGCCAACATCGCCATTTTCCTAATGCTGGGTGCAACAGCATTTGCTTTGTTCAAAAAGTGATAATAAGGTCTTTTTTCGTATCAGCAGGCCACATTATTGTCCCGCTTTGTATAATCTTGCATTTTTATTCATTCTAGCCTACTACTGATGGGAAATAGCTTTGGAAATCTTTTTAAGATAACAACATTTGGTGAGTCACACGGCAAAGCCATTGGTGTAACTATTGACGGTTGTCCTCCGGGAATTGATATCGATGAGAGCTTTATTCAAAGTGAAATGGATAGAAGAAAGCCCGGCCAATCCAAAATTACGACACAGCGAAAAGAACCAGACAGCTTTGAGATCCTGTCGGGGGTATTTGAAGGAAAATCTACGGGTACACCCATTGCTCTGATTATCAGAAATACGGACCAAAAGAGCAAAGACTATTCTCATATAGCCGATTCTTTCAGGCCATCACATGCTGACTTTACCTACGATGCAAAATACGGAGTAAGAGACTATAGGGGTGGAGGCCGGAGCTCAGCCAGGGAGACAGCTGCTCGTGTGGCAGCAGGTGCTATTGCAAAAATTTTCCTAAAAGAAATGGGTGTAAAAATAGAAGCCTATGTTTCAGGTGTAGGGAATATTTCCCTGGATAAGGCACATACCCAATTAGACTTTACTCAAACAGAAAATAATATTGTAAGGTGCCCGGATCAGGAAGTGGCGGAATCAATGATTGAGTTGATTGATCAAACCAGAAAAGCAGGAGATACTATTGGAGGAATAGTTTCTTGTGTAATTTCTGGCACACCGGTTGGTCTGGGCGAGCCTGTGTTTGAAAAGCTCCATGCCGTTTTGGGAGCAGCCATGCTCGGGATCAATGCCGTAAAAGGATTTGAATATGGTAGTGGTTTTGAAGGCACCAAAATGAAGGGCTCTCAGCACAATGATGAGTTTGTATTGGAAGGGGACAATGTCAAAACAATAACCAACCATAGTGGAGGTATTCAGGGGGGCATATCTAACGGAGCGGATATATATTTCAATGTGGCCTTCAAGCCGGTTGCAACAATTATGACTGACCAGTCTAGTGTTGACAAACATGGAAATGAAGTGACTGTTAAAGGTAGAGGGCGACATGATCCATGTGTTGTCCCGCGAGCAGTACCCATAGTTGAAGCCATGGCAGCACTGGTCATAGCTGACTATTTTCTTATCAACAAATCATATTCCAAGTAGGTGCATTTGTCTCCATTTGGGATTTTATTAGGTTCTCATAAAATTTGGTGAACTTAGAGGGAATTTTACTTTGAGTGCCAAATGAAAAACCTACCACTTCA
Source organism: Cyclobacteriaceae bacterium (assembly GCA_049115735.1). Lineage (GTDB taxonomy): Bacteria > Bacteroidota > Bacteroidia > Cytophagales > Cyclobacteriaceae > CAXBNB01. The sequence continues at coordinate 307,338 of JAGDZP010000005.1, forward strand.
TATTAAAATCATTTTTGGGCTAGTTCTCGGAATAATCTGGGCTCTTGTTTCCAGTTTTTTCGGATGGAATGATTTTACGATCAATTGGATCGATCCCTTTGGAATGATTTTCATCAGGCTGCTCAAGTTTATTGCAGTTCCACTGGTTTTATTCTCAATAATTAATGGCATCTCAGGGCTAACAGACATTTCAAAATTAGGGAGGCTTGGAGCCAAAACCCTCGGACTTTATTTGGTGACAACTATTTCTGCAGTTTTAGTTGGCTTGCTTTTCGTGAATGTAGGAAAACCAGGTCAATTTGTCGACAAAGAACAGCGAGTGAAGAACAGGCTGGTCTACGAAAAATGGGCACGAGATAATGGTATCAAAGTGCTGGATTCCAAGAGTTTTTTAACCGATGAAACCTATCGTGAACAGGCAAAACAACTAAATATCGAAGAACTGTCAGAGAAAGATAAAGCTGCTTTAGCTCAGAAAATGAAAGACGCGGATAGCTCGCAAGAAGGTTCTCCACTACAGTTTATTGTAGATATGGTACCGGAGAACGTGATATTCTCAATTTCCAATAATAAGTTAATGCTTCAGGTAATATTCTTTGCAATCTTCTTTGGAATCACCTTAGCCATATTGCCAAAAGATACCGTTGCTCCCATTACCAGTTTCATGGCCGCCATTAATGAGGTATTCTTAAAAATGGTGGATATCGTCATGAAAGTTTCACCATTTTTTGTGTTCGCACTACTCGCAGGGGTTATTGCAAAAATGGCTGATACTCCAGCTGAAGTATTCGAAATATTTTTAGGCCTGGGCTCTTATTCTATTACGCTAGCACTCGGGCTTTTCTTTATGGTGTTCCTTTTTTATCCTTTAGTAATTAGGCTTTTCATAAGAAAGTTGAGCTACAAAGAATTTTTCAAGAACATAAGCCCTGCACAATTTTTGGCCTTTTCTACAAGCTCAAGTGCGGCAACACTTCCAGTGACGATGGAGTGTGTGGAGGACAATATGGGTGTTTCTAAGAATGTTTCCAGTTTCGTCTTACCTATTGGGGCAACTGTGAATATGGATGGTACTAGTCTTTACCAGGCGGTTGCAGTAGTTTTCCTTGCGCAACTTCATATGGTAGATCTCAATTTCGCGCAGCAAATGACCATTGTTTTGACGGCTACATTGGCATCCATTGGATCGGCAGCTACACCGAGTGCTGGTTTGGTGATGATGATCATAGTGCTTCAATCTGTAGGACTGAATCCGGCATGGATTGCCATCATTTTTCCTGTAGATCGAATCCTTGACATGTGTAGAACAGTTGTCAACATTACTGGTGACGCGACAGTATCTACAATTATTGCTAAATCGGAAGGTGAACTGTCCAAGTACAATTGAAGTCAATAGAAAGAATAAAAATTGAACTACTGACTCTTTATTTCGTATTAAATTTGCAGTAGAAAATCATAAGAAGCAATGGAAAATCAAGCGACAAAAATCCCATACAATATTTATTTTGAGTCGAACCCAAATCCCAACTCTCTGAAGTTTGTTACAAATTCGATGTTGCTGCCTGCCGGGGAGTATTATGATTTTCCGGATATCGAAAGCGCTTCTAATTCCGAGTTGGCTCAGGAGTTGTTCACCTATCCATTTGTAAGAGGTGTCTTCTTTATGAGTAACTTTATTACAGTCACTAAGGATGAGGATTCTGACTGGGAAGAAGTGAAGGAGAGTCTAAAAGCTCATATCAAAGATTATCTAGAAGCTGGGAAGACATTGGTCAAAGAACATTTTGCCCCTGAACCAGTTGATGTTACGCCAGACTCTGAAATAGACACAAAGATCAAAGCAGTATTGGATGAATACATCAAACCGGCAGTAGAAAGTGACGGTGGAGCGATTTCTTTTGAGTCGTTTGACGCGGGAACAGTACGCGTTGTGCTTCAGGGTGCTTGTAGTGGATGCCCATCATCTACACTCACTTTGAAAGCAGGCATAGAAAACCTCTTGAAGCGTATGATTCCTGAGGTAGAAAATGTAGAAGCCATAAACGGCTAATCAGGGCTAGTCTGTAAATAATTCCATTTCGAAAAGAGAGGCCAGGTGGCCTTTCAGTATATTCTCCACTACTTCGAGATTTGGTTTCTTGCCGATTTCTTTTTCAAGAGAAGTGACAGCTTTGTCATCTATGCCGCAGGGAATAATGTTTCCGAAATAAGATAAGTCGGGATGAACATTGAAAGCAAAACCATGCATGGTCACCCAACGGCTGGACTTCACTCCCAGGGCGCATATTTTCCGAGCAGAAATGGGGTTGTTGTAGTCTACCCATACACCTGTCAGCCCGTCAATCCGACCAGATTCAACACCATAATCTTTAAGTGTGAGTATGACCGCTTCTTCTAAAAAGCGCAGATACTTATGGATGTCAGTAAAGAAATTGTCCAAGTCAAGAATAGGATAACCAACAATTTGCCCTGGACCATGATAGGTGATATCTCCACCGCGGTTGATTTTGTAGTATGTTGCCTCCTTCCGTGACAACTCTTCACTATTTAGTAAAAGGTGTTTTTCATCACCACTTTTACCCAATGTATAAACATGTAGATGATTGCAAAAGATAAGGTAATTGGGAGTTTCAATCTGGTCGTTTATAACCAAACTCCGGTTCTTAATTTTAATGTCAACAGTTTCCTTAAAAAGGCTATCCTGATAGTCCCAGGCCTTTTTATAGTCAATCAAACCAAGGTTGATAAATTTCGTTCTCTTATTGATTTTTGAGTTCATATTAATTTCAGAAGCTCAAAGGTAGAGTTAAAAAATCAAAGTAAATTGCCTGCTATGAAAATGACTTATTCGTGCGTCTTTGTACTTGGTATTTGTGGCCTGCTTGGCGCATGTGTCGAGCCGCCACCACAAGAAGTACTTGAAACAAAGGATATGTCACACTTTCTGGACATTGACTCTTTAATCAATTCAAATATTATTGGGCAGAACGGTCGAAAGCTGAGGAAGCATGTAGGTCTAAGTGGCTCTAATGAAGAGCAATTCTTCATTTCAGACACTACACTGTTACAAAACGATTTGGAAATTTTCAAAGACTTGCCTTTGAATGCACCAACCCTAAAAGAACAGTATACCATCACAAAAGAGGGAACAGATACCAATTACCTGCGAATAACAGGAGCAGGTCCTCAGTGGATGAAAATATCTCGAACCTTACAGTTTGCTTCTATCAGCGCGATTCGCGGAGAGCATTCAGAATCTAATTTGTTTTTTGATTCGAATAAAAAGTATCATTTGCAATTTGATGGTGATCAGAAAATATCGAGCTATGAGTTTTCCGGGTATCAAAAAATCCTTTTTATGGATAGTGTCTTTTTCAAAATTGCTGCCAAATTTGAGCCCTAGGATTTACTCCTTCTCTTTTGAAAAATACTCTTCCAATTTCTTCTTAAGTACACTCTTTGATTCGTAGGTCGGTGACAAGGAGTCTTCTCCTGGTATATTTTCAATGTGAAGTGTCTGCGTTGGGAATGCAAAATTGACCCCAAGTTCTTCGGCTAATTTCACAACCTCGATGAGCACCTCGTGACGAGCCCTAAGCTCTTCTGACCAGGTTGGTACTGTGAAGAAAATATAGAACATCACGTTGAGCGATGAATCAGCCATATCGTTAAAATGCACTTCGAAATAATCCTTTCGTGTTTGAGGATGCCTTTTTACGATTTCTTTCAGACCGTCTACAAAAATTTCAATCAGCTCGGCTGGGGTATCGTAGGTCAGGGCAATCTGCGTATAAAACCTTCTGTACTTTCTAAGGCCATGGTTATCTATGGTGCTATCCGCCAAGTGACCATTCGGTACGTAAACCACAGAATTTCGGAATGTTCTGACCCTCGTTGACCTAAACCCAACCTCTTCCACCGATCCATCTATCGAACCGGAAGTAATCCAGTCCCCAATTTGAAATGGTTTATCAATAAATATCATCAAAGAACCGAAGAAATTCTTAATGGTATCCTGGGCGGCAAGTGCGAATGCCAAACCTCCAATAGATAGTCCGGTAAGTAAGGGTAGAATCGGGACATTTAGGTTTTCAAGTATAAAAAGTGCACCTACTATTACGATGAATGTTTTCAGTGATTTTCTAAAAAGAGGTACTAATTGATCGTCCAGGGTGCTTTCAGTTTTGCTGGCCAGCTTCTGTAAATAAAAAGCCAGAATGTCCGCCATTTTGTAGAAAACAATAATTCCGAAAAGAGGCAACAGTGCTCTCAAACCTGGTTCGATGTATTTGGCAGATCCAACGGGCAATTGTAGTACAGGAACAAAGATTACTAGGAGCAAAACAACAAAAAACAGACTCAATGGCCTGGCAACAGGTATTATATATTCCCCCGCAATTTTTTCGTAACCGGAAGATATCAGTAAGCGCAGGATGAGCTTTTCAAATAGCAGGGTAAATAACTTGTGGATTAGAAAACCCAGAAATGCCAAAATCAGAATGCCAAAATGTTGCCATAGAGCCAGGCCTAAGATTTTTTGAGCACCAATGTTGGGCAGCATTTTTAGCAGCTTATCAGTACCAAAGCGAAAGACACTGGCGTGTGCATTTTTTATGGCTTCAATGGAGCGAGACTGAAACCTCCAGAGAGACCCTTCCTTAGTTAAGAATATTTCGGGATACCTACTGGACAAGACATAGCGTTGCTTTTTCGAGTTCTCATCTGTGAAATTCGGATCCTTCGGAACCTCATCCATATAAATGTAGATGCCCTCGCCATCTAGTACTTGCTTAAGCTTTTTTGCAATATTAATTCTGGTTTCCAGAGCCAGATTAGTTCCACCGATTATGGAGGCTGCCTTAGCCGGATCATAACCCTCTTCATTGAGATGGTAGAGGAGTGTAAATAGGCTTTGGTATGGCGACTGCAATGCCACGGAATCCGGATTTTGCGCCTGGGTCGTTAAACTCGTATGGATAAGAAAAGCAAAGAGTGAGAGTAGCCTTTTCATAGAATTACTTGGTGTAAGTGTCTAAATGAAATAACTATCGAATGTAATTATTTTTTGCCAACAATGGCATAATGTACATCGTCCAGATTCAAATACTGATTCGCTATTTGCAACAAATTTTCAGGAGTAGTTGTCAGGAGTGATTCGAAAAATTTATTATAGTATTCATAGGTTAAGCCGTGATTGAATATTCCTTTAAACTTTTCCATCAATTGGAATGGCGTAGAAACACTGCTCAAAAAAGACCCAGCCATGTAGTTTCTCACAGTTTCCAGTTCCTCCTGTGAGATGAGTTCATGCTTTAATAGGTCGAGTTCTTTATGTATTTCGTTCAGGGCGTCCTCAGTACTCTCAGCAATTACATCTGCACTCACTACCAGAAAAGATGCATGTTGTAAGAAAATGGGATATGAATGCACTCCATAAGTATAGCCTTTATCTTCCCTCAGGTTCTTCATTAGGCGGGAGCTGAAATATCCTCCCAGGATTTCATTTAATAAGACCAATTGATAATGATCCAAATGTTTTTTATCTGGAATTGGCCAGGCCATTCTTATTGAGGATTGAACGCTTTCCTCTTTTTCCACATAGATATTCTTAGTTCCACCAGTTGATTGTTTACGGCTAGAATCACTTGTACCGACTATTGGCGCTTGCGAATAATATTTTTCTACTAATTTTATTTCTTCATCTCCAACAAGACCACTCAGAAAAAACACCGGATCATTATAGAAAGACTCTTTATAGTACTTTTCTATTTTGTTTTTTTCTAACGCCACAACTTCCGATTGGGAAATAGACTTCCCATACGGGTGATCGGTTCCGAATAAAGCCTCACGAATTTTTCTGGATGCCAGAAAACTGTTCTTCTCAAGGTTGACCTTTAGGTGTTGAATTTTATTGGTCTTGAGCAGGTCAATTTCCTTTTGTTCAAAAGCCGGGTTATAAAGTATTTCGGAAAGTAGTGATACTACTTTTTCAAAGTGTTTGACGGGACTGTAAACCACAATTGATGTATTATCGAACCCCGGATTTATCTCAAGAAAGGAACCATAAAACTCAAATAACCCGGCTATTTCATGTGAGGATTTTGAGGCGCTTCCTTCGGGTAGCAACTTGGAAGTTATCCACGACAGACCTTCTCGTTTTTCATTCCAGATGGCTGATTTTAAAAGGATTTCAAATTTCAATACATGTTGATCTCCAGCATTGATGCAGTACAGATCAGATCCTTTGTTAAATGAAATCTTCTCAGGATGCTTTAGGTTAGGGTTGGTGATTGCTCCGGAAGGTGGAGCAATGGTTCTATCAAGCATTAATTGTAAACGGGTGCGGAATCATCGATCCCTTTATCGAAATTAAACAGGATTGAAAATCGAATGGTTTCAGCAAGGGGATGGTTTTGAACCGGGGGTATAAGGTATGAAAAATCCACACCAAACTTTTGATATCTAAACCCAAGACCAACAGTCAGGTACTTTCTTCCGCCTTTGCTATCTCCTTCGTGAAAGTAACCGGCACGAGCAGCAAAAACTTCGCGATACCAGTATTCAGCTCCTGCAGCGATTGTAAATTCTTTTAATTCCTCCGAAAAACCATCGGGTGCGTCACTGAATGAACCGAACATGCCACTGATCAGGTTTCTATCTGGGTCTTTACCTCTGGTAATGTTGCCATTTTCATCACGGACAGGCGGTGTTGGTACCATTAATTTGTTAAAGTCCAGTGCGAATGTTATTGAATTATATGGGTCAAGGTTTGTTTTCACTGCCGAACCAATTCTCAGGTTTGTAGGAATGAAGTCCGCATTTGATTCATTGCTATAGGTTACTTTCTGACCGATGTTTGAAATATGAGCACCAAAAGAAACTTCAGTATCCCTGCCGCTAACGGCTATTTTTTTGGTATAATAAAACCCTAAATCCACGGCAACACTTTTTCCAGACTGGGCACCATCTGTTCCGGAATAGCTGCCAGAAAGGTTTGACCAGATATACCTACCAGTAACACCAAGCCCAATATTTTCTGTTAGTTTTCGGGAGTAAGTGAAGTCAATGGCTAGTTCTCTAGGGTTCTCTAACCCAAGACTAAAGCCTTCTTCGTTTGTAAGCTGTATCTCACCCAGGTCAAAGTACCTCAATGATGTGGAGATTGTTTGAACGCGATTTATTTTGTAAAAACCAGAGAGGTAGGAAATTGACATATCGTCAACAATTTTCCCTAACCAGGGAGTGTAAGACGCTGACATGCCATAGTCCTGTTTGATAAATGCAAGTTTACCGTTGTTCCAATGCGTAGAATTCGCATCAGCTTCAGTGGCCACACCTGTATCGCCCATTCCGGATGCCCTAGAGTCCGGGGCAAAATTGATGAACGGAACTGCAGTTGTAATCACCCTTCGCGTTGTGTCCTGACCATATAGTACGCCCGAAGTTTGGGCGAAGCATTGAAAACTGCCTAGAGACATCAAGGCCAATATGGTGAATATGTATTTTAATCTATTGATCATGTTTTGAATTTTGAGAGCACAAAGTTAATTAATTATAAATAACAAACTTTCTATGTATTTGATTTTTAGCACCATCCAAGGTACTACTGAAACTAATTGAGTAAATATATATTCCATTCTCCAATGGATTTCCGTTCGAATCCCTAACATTCCAGAGAATTTGGTCACGATCCCCTGAGCTATCATCAAAACGGTAAGTGTTTTTGAATATTTTCCTTCCTTGCAAGTTTATAATTTCAAGCTCCGCAATTAATTCTTCTCCAATTCTATCATGAGAAAACTGGAAGGAGATACCTTCGGACATTCCAATGACAAATGGGTTGGGATATAAAGAGACATCATTGATTTCCAGAGTGCTTTCATTTGTTATCACAAATTCAAATTCACTTTCCCCAAGATTGTTATAGGTATCATAGGCTCTAAGCGCGATCGAATGCCTGCCAGGTTCCAAACCGGAAAGAGAATAGGTCACCCAACCTTCCTGATATGTATCCAAAGCGGCGGAATAAAATTGATTGAGAATTATCTCCTCCTGATCGTCTATCGTGATTGTGATATTTTGATCAAACCCCTGATTTGAAATATTTATACCGTTTTCATCGAACAGACGAGCTAGCAAAATAGGCGAGGGACCCACACTTTGTCCATTTAGAAAATCAGTGTCATTTATGTACAAACTAATTTCAGGAGGAGTGATGTCGGATATTGCGTCAGCGTTGGACCCACCAACTTTTAAATCAATATTGGCTCCATTAGCATCTTCAGATTTTTCGTTATTCACTGCATACATGCTTACTTTTCCTTCGCCGAAAACATAAGATATGTTTTTGGGCACCACAAACTCTATTGCAAACAGGCCTGAGTTAACTGAAGCATCTCCCTTGAATAGGAGCGCATCTCTCTGGTCATAGTTCTTAGAGGTTGTACCTTCATCACCTAATGTAGTAAACTTTGAGTTTTTGTCGAAAACCACGACTGTGATCTTACCATCAAAACTATCTACAATTGACTGGTCAGCTCTTCTCACTTCTCCTGTAAGCCTGATTTTGCCAAGCGCTTTTAAAGTATCTGAGCTGTCCACAACTTTTCCATTCACTCCGGTGATTGCTAAGTCATACTTGGGAAACGCGAGATTCATTGTAGGATCACCGAGCAGTGCGAAATTTCTATTTTTCGCTCCTTCCAAACTATTGTTTTTAGTGTTCTTAATAATGTCACCCAGACTTGGAAACTCACCGTTTGTTTTCTTCATTGCTGCGAAGTAATAGGCCTCATTTAATATGAAGTTGGTATTTGAAAAAACCGGCCTGGTGGATGTAAGTAATGCTATAGCACCACCATTAGGATTGAGTAACGTCTTTTCTCCACCAGAGACTCTATTCGGATTGTCATAATTCCCAAATACACAGGTAGCAGTGATAAGGAAAGGAAGTTTTGTTCTGTTTTTTAACTCTACAATTTGATTCTCATCAATAATTTTTTCCACAGTTAACTGGGACTCATTTCCATGTCCAGTATAATTAATGATGATTTTCCCCTCGGCAATAGACTCTTCAAACGCTTTTCTGGCTGATGGCGATGATTGACCAGAAGGGCTGGATATTTGTTCATAGGCATCCAAAAACAATTTGTGCGTGTTGAATTCATTGCGAGTGTTTTCTACATAGGAAGCCAAATAGTCTGCATCTCTTTGGTGAATATTTCCATCGCCATCATCGGCTATAAAGAGCATTTCATTACGCCATTCGCCAAAAGCATTGGGGCTGGTATCATATCTAATGATCTTATTTACGACCTGCCTGGCTTCTTCCACAGTATTTACCGGCAATCTACCTATTCCAATTTCCAAGGTGTGATCACCTGATTTGTTTTCAATCCACTCACCTTCATTTTCTTCCATAAAACCAAAAAAGTCATCCGATGAAAAATTATATAAGGGGTGCAGGGTATTTCTAGCCTCATATACAGGCACATAGTTATTTTTATTGATGGCCCGGTCCTTATAATCATAAGAGCAATCGCCGAAAAGAAGTACATGTTTAAGCTTCTCAGTATTCTTATTATAAATGAAACGAATGAAATCGCGTATGGCTGAAACGTCCTGCATGCCAGATGAAAATTCATTATAGATTTGATCCACGGTGACGATGTGAATAGAAAAACCATCAATCATGCTTTCCCGATGAATTTTGAGTTGCTTTGCTTGCGTGAGGAATTTGTCATGGGTGATGAAAATAGCATCAACAGAACCAAGGCTGTGTAAGTTTTGATTTTCCACTTTTTTTGAAAACAATGGCTCAGGAAATTCAGAGCCTGAAAATGCTACTAGTTCAGAATGGTCTGACTCTACACCAAATACTGCTTTGCTTCCTTGAAGTTCAAACTCCTGCTCAGTCACATTCACTGGGTCAGACACATCCCAAATGTTAAATTCCTGAGAAGCCGCGCTTAGCTCCAATGTCGTGGGAGCCCCAGTTGTATTATAAAAGTGAAGATAATTATTGGTCATCTGCAGATCGAATTCCGACTGCAATAGGATATAATCCAGAAAACCGGTAGATGTGCCGGTACTAGCCGTATTGTATTTGAAGGACATGCTCAGTCCATTTTCTAGACTGCTTAATTCTGACGAATGAACTTCAAACAAGGCCTTTTTGGTTTTGCCCTTTTGCGCATAGGTCTGATTTAGCACTTTTTCCACTTCAATGTTTCCCAGGCTCTTGCCGTTCATGCTTACATCAAAAGACGTATTCCCAAACGACTGGGCCATTACGTTGGTCTGGATTTTTATTTTGCCCTTTGGTGCTATTCCCTTGGTGTCAATATTAAAATCATGATCGAGATTGCTGGAGGAAAACCGTTCGCCAAACCAATGCCTTCCACCCCTGATGAGGTTTGTTTCGTCTAATTCGTAGGTATAAACAAATTGTCCAGTAGTCGTTTTCGGTAAATCAATTCCAGCATTGGATCTAACAGCGATTCTCTTCCCCTGTGATTCTTTTATTGTCAAAAAATAGAATGTAGTATCACTATATAAATTCTTTTCATAGAGAAAGGAATCATCTTCTGTATTGTAACTGATTAGATCGGGTGAATTACCAAAGAATAGGATGAAGTCACCTTCGTCAAATTTTCCATCAGATTCCCCACTTATTAGAATTGCATTTTCTAAGAGGTCATCAGGCCGAGATGCGCTATTCGCTTGGGGCAGCATCCCATTTGCCCCGTTTCCGTATAAGGCAATATTTCTTGGGTCAATATTGTCAGGAGACAGACCCAGGCTGCTCAGATATTCACGATCTATTTTGTAAATGCCTTTTTCTAAAACTCCAATTTTGAACCACTCACCATTTTGTAAAACAGAGTTTGACTTCTGGCCAGAGACGGAAGTTGTCTGGAGGCAAATGAGCGCAAAGAAGAAAATGAATTGTTTCATCGAAGAATGAACAATAAAATTGAAGTTTAAAGTTCCTTTGAAAAACGGTCGAAATTAGCTCATATTGAGAATTATGAAAGATTTTGTCTCAAAAGAGACCTCATTTTTCTTTTGCTGAAGGCAACATGTTCTGAATTATTGAGGTCAAAATGTACAAAGTGATAATTATAGGTATGGCTAGGAACTGGAAAAGGAACATCAAAGCGATAGCAATTACCAAAAATGAAATTTTCACCTCATTGCCCTTCCAGCTAAATTTTTTGAACTTGAAAGCCATAAACTTTATATCTGAAACCAGCAAAAGAGAAAATACTACAGTCACAACAGAAAGAAAAGTAACATTTTGTAACAATGGCAAGAAGATCCCTTCACTGATCAGCAGTGGAATGGAAGTAAAGAAAAGAGCGTTTGCGGGCGTATTCAGTCCATAGAAAACGACCAACTGCCTTTCATCATTATTAAACTTGGCCAGCCGCAATGCTGAAAATACAGCTATAAAAATAGCCAGATATGGAAGTAAGTCATGGTCGCTGTATTGCTTCAAGAGTGAATATACCAGCAGGGATGGCACCACCCCGAATGAGACTAAGTCGGCCAATGAATCTAAGTCCTTTCCTATTGGGGAAGTGCTTGAAGTAAGGCGGGCGGAAAAGCCATCCAGAAAATCAACTACACCGGCTAGCCACACATAATATGGCACATATTCCAACTTGCCTTCAAAGATTTCTATGATGGCCAGGCAACCCAAAATAAGGTTGATGCTCGTAAAAATATTAGGAATGTATCCCTTTTTGGTCATGCTTACTTATTTAATGCACAAAATGGATTTGACATTTTTTCTTTTCCTATTGTGGTTGTTCCTCCGTGCCCTGGGTACACTGTGGTATCGTCATCCAACACAAATAGTTCAGTATGAATGCTCTGAATGAGTTGTTCAAAATTTCCACCGGGCAAATCAGTACGTCCAATACTCCCATCAAACAAGACATCTCCTCCAATACAAACTTTCTGCTCTTTGTTGATAAAGGCAATATGTCCTGGTGCATGTCCTGGTACAAAGACTATTTCAAAGGATGAATTTCCAAAATCCAGCGTATCGCTTACATCAAAATATCCGTCTGCTTCAGCTTCGTTATAGTTTGTAAAACCATACGCCGGAGCATAGACCTTCACAGAGCGAAGGGTTTCTTCATCAGCTTTGTGAATATATAAACCCACACCATATTTATCCTTTACGAATTGATTGCCAAAAACATGATCAATATGGCAATGAGTATTCACAAGCTTCACAACATTCAAATTCTCAGATTCGATAAATGAGGTTAGCTCTTCCTCTTCCTGCCTTTCATAACATCCCGGATCTACTATTATGGCCTCTTTAGATTCATCGTAGATGACATAGGTATTTTCCATAAAGGCATTAAAAACAAAGTTTTGTATTTCAATCATATTGATGTGCTAAAAACGCAAATTTGTATGTTTATTAGTCAATAACAAATTTTGAACAAAGCATAAACCATGAAGGAAATTGCTTGAGGTATGAGTAAGATATACAAAACTCAACAGGGCACTAGGAAATGATAGACTATTTGATTGTTGGCCATGGGTTGGCAGGAGCGATACTTTCTCAAGAGTTATTGAAAGCGAACAAAAGAATAATGGTCTTTAATGAGCCTTCAATGAACAGCGCATCGTTGGTTGCGGGGGGCTTGTATAATCCTATTACTGGAAGGAAAATGGTGAAGACATGGAATGCAGACAAGTTGTTTCCACTAATAGAACCGTTTTATTCAGCCCTGGAAAGTGAGCTGGATGCAAAGTTTCTAAATAACATTGGTATATACAGGCCATTCCTTTCAATTGAAGAACAAAACGAATGGCAGGGTAAAAGTGCCGCGGATGAATATGCGCCATATGTTGAACAAGTTTATACAAGTTCACAGTCCAAGCATCAGCTCAATGATCCCTTTGGTGGACTCCAGCTAAAAATGGCGGGATATGTCGATACTAAAAAACTAATTACAGCCAATAAAAAGTGCCTTAAAGATAAGGGGATTTATAAGGAATTGATGTTTAAACAAGACCAGTTAGAAATACAAGAACCTGGGTTTCGCTATGCTGGTGAAGAATATCAAAGAATAATTTTTTGTAATGGCTATAATCTGGTTGGCAAAGGGTGGTTTGATTGGTTGCCATACAGGCCTGTGAAAGGGGAAATATTGAACATAGAATTGGATAAGGAAATAAACACAATTCTCAATCGGGGGGTATTCATACTACCAACAGCTGGGACATCCTCAAGGGTGGGTTCAACCTACAACTGGAGGGAGATAGATGATTTACCAACAAAAGAAGGACAAGAAGAAATAGAGGAGAAACTACAAAAAATATACAAGGGTTCTTACAGTGTAGAATCTGCTGCTGCAGGAATAAGACCTGCAACAAAGGACAGACGGCCCTTTATTGGATTGGAACCTGAAAACGAAAATGTTGGGATATTCAATGGTTTTGGTTCCAAAGGGGTTTCTTTGATACCCTATTATGCCAAAATGTTTGTGAAGTATCTGGAAGGAAAAGGAGACCTTGATTCTGAGGTAAATGTTTATCGCTATTTTTCTCTATCTTAGATTTACGATTGCTGTGGAAGTTTTGAAAAGTGCAAAATATAAATTCTTGAGAGCCTGGATGCTGGTTATTCTGCTAGGGGTTGGTTTTATGGCCAGTGCTCAGGAACACCGTAAGGCATTTGGACAAAACAGGTTACAGTTCAAGAAATTTGATTGGTTCTACTATAGCACCGACAATTTTGACATCCACTATTACAACAATGGGCAGGAATACGCCAAGCTAGCGCTGGAATATCTAGAAAAGGAATATGATAACCTGACAGATATCTTAGGCTATGCCCCTTATGCCAAGACAAAGATTTTTCTTTACAACTCTCCTTCAGATATGCTCCAAAGCAATATTGGAGTTGATGGTGCTACTTTTACTATTGCCGGGCAAACAAGCTTTGTGAAGCTTCAAGTTGAAATAGCCTACCCTGGAAGCCTCTCCGACTTCAAAGAAGAACTTCATTACAAAATTACCAAGATGCTCATAGAAGATATGATGTTTGGTGGTAGTCTGGCAGAAATGTTTCAAAGCGCTTATTTACTAAACCTCCCACAATGGTTCGTAAAGGGTGCTTCAAAATATGTAGCCCATGGGTGGAATGTGGAGATGGATGATTATGTCAGAGACTATTTTAAAAACTCTAAAGACAGAAAGCTGACACGCATCAAGAACCTGGAAGGAGAGAAAGCAGTTTTGATAGGCCAGTCAATGTGGAACTTCATTGCACTGAAATATGGTGAAAGCAATATATCCAATGTTTTAAATCTGACCAGAATTATCCGTAATGTAGAGCACAGTATAGCCAGTACGCTCGGTGTTCCATTCAATCAATTCATGGCTGAGTGGATTGAATATTACCAGAAGTCCAATGATATGGTGATAAATGGATATATTGAACCTCGGGAAGAAGAAATTATCGAAGGCGAAGGTAGAAAAAGCATTAACTTCAAAAATGTGAAATTCAGCCCGGACGGCTCGAAGGTGGTTTACTCAGAAAACCTCAATGGTCGCTACAAGCTGAAAATAAAAGATCTGACAAGCGGCGAAGAAACCAAGCTGCTGACCACAGGCAATAATGTAATCAACCAGGATGTAGATTATGACCTGCCATTGGTAGAGTGGATTTCTGATACCAAAATAGGGATGGTACAAAACTGGTATGGGTTCAACTACTTGCTAACCTACGACCTGGAGACGAAAGAAAAGACACGTAAGTCGCTACTGAAATTCAATCAGATTAAATCCATCAGCTTTCATAGGAATGGTAAGTTGGCGGTGATTAGTGCCGATGTGGAGGCGCATAATGATTTATACTTGATCAGTCTGTCAAGAAATGCCATAAAAAGATTGACTAGAGATAAATGGGATGATTTTGATCCGAGCTTTGTACCAGGATCAGACGCCATTGTCTTTAGCTCAAATAGGCCTGCGGATTCCCTGGACCATAAGTTAAGCGACATTGATGAGTCTAAGAAAATATTCAACCTATTTCTCTTCGACCTGGATACCACCAAAAATGTGCTCAGAAGGGTAACCAACACTTTTGGCAATGATACCAAACCAATGGCGCTTGATGATAAGACCATCTACTTTCTTAGTGACCAGAAGGGTATATCTAATTTGTATAGATACGATTTAGACAACAATCTAAACTATCAGGTATCCAGTTTTAGTAGTAGTATAATTGACTATGACATTGATGCCAGGTCGAAGGATATTACTTACCTGATGAGATACAAAGGGAACAAACGGCTTTTTCACACTAAGAATTTTATTCTTGATAAGAATTCATTTTCCCCACAGACCTTACGTAATCAGCTAAAACAAATAGAATTTTTACGCAAGCGAAGAGAAGAGCAAACTATCATTGAAGTGATAGAAGCACCTAAGGAAAAGAAACCCGATCCAGTTGATGAAACTGGAAAAAAACTGGTAGATACCGATTACTACGTCTTTGATGACGACTTATCGGAAGAAGAGGTGGTCAACACGGAAAGCTATGAGTTTGAGGATGAAGAGGAAGAGGAGGGAGACCGGGATGTAAGCTCTTTTTCGTTTTTATCGAATTACCGAAAAGTTCAAAGAAAACCGACAGTAACAGGACCTTTGCCTTACGAGACTGCAATCTCTGCGGATAATGTAATTACCTCTTTCGTCATGGATCCATTAAGAGGCTTTGGAATTTTGTTTGAAACAGAGATGAACGATGTGCTCGAGAATCATAAATTCTACGGTGGATTTTTGTCGATTACCGACTTGAGAAGTGGCGACTTCTTTGCTGAATATCAATTCATCAAATACAAGATTGATTTTCATACTCGTTTTGATCGAAAATCCTTTTTGATCGAGAACAGTTTGGGTGATCAAAACAATCCAATATACGACGATGTAGCGCAGAAGTATATCCTGAACACTTATACCGTTGGTGCATCTCTCCCATTTAGTGTGAATACAAGGTTGAAAGTAAGTCCGTTTATGGCTTTCACAACTTTCAATAACCTAAATGCAGAAGTAATTTCTAACCGCTATGCCCCTACTACTCCACCAGCTCAAGATTCTCGACGTGTATTTGCAGGGTTGAAATCGGAATTAATATTTGATAATGCTTTAGTTAATGGTCTGAACCTATACGAAGGAACGAGAGCGAAACTGGCCTTTCAAACTTATGGAGGGATAACGGATGGTGATAAGAGCTTTAGTAATGTGACTCTGGATATACGCCACTATCAAAAAATATATAGGGAATTGATTTTTGCTACCCGATTGTACTACGGAAGGTCTTTTGGGAACAATCCCAAAAGATATTTGCTCGGAGGCTTAGACAACTGGCTGTTCAATAGGACCGATGAAAGCAGCCTGGACTCTGGAATACTGGATGCCTTAAATCCAAACCAGACTCTGGATGTACCTTTAAGTGGAAGTAGTCCTCTAAACTTCAACAACCAGCGAGACAACAGCGATGTGCTTTTTGTAGAATATGTTAACCTAAGGGGTTTCAATTATAATAAACTCAATGGTACCAACGTACTGACATTCAATGCTGAGATGAGAGTACCCATTGTCAAGATATTTCATAGAGGTTCCATCACCTCAAATTTCCTTAGGAATTTTCAGTTCATAGGCTTCTATGACCTTGGCTCCTCTTGGACAGGATCTTCGCCGTTTAGCGATGAAAATGATGTGGGAATAAAAGTAATCAAGCCAGGGGCAGGCAATGAGGATTCACGATCACCATTCGAAGCAGTGATTAGAACCTCAAGAAGCCCATGGCTGGCCAGCTATGGTTTTGGTTTGCGAACTGTGATGCTGGGGTACTACATGAGGTTTGATTTTGCTAAGCCAATTGAAGATTATTCCATTGGTCCAATGAAATTCTATCTCACTCTTGGATACGACTTCTAACATCCGACTGACGATATTTTCTATAACTTGATTTATTTGTACATTTTTGTGCATGACTAAATCCATGACTGGCTATGGCCAAATCATTTCAGAAAATGGCTCTTACACGATTCAGGCCGAACTGAAAACCCTCAACTCTAAATTCTTCGATCTTTCACTTAGACTTCCTAAGGAACTATCAGCTCTGGAATACAATATCAGAGATATTCTTAGCAAGGGATTGGTACGGGGAAAGGCATCTTTCTCTTTGGAAATTGAACTGCAAGAAGGTGCGCAGGGGTCTGTCTACAATGCTGATACATTCAACGCTCTTTTCAAAGAGTTAAAAACTTTGTCAAATGACTACCAGGTGAGTGAGGCTGATATATTTAATAATGTACTTAAACTCCCCGAAGTGTTACAACAGACAGATGCTTCCATCGATCAAATCGATGAAGAACGGGCATTGACCATGGTTCAGGAAGTGGTTGGAAAATGCGATGCATTTAGAATTCAGGAAGGTCAATCATTGGAGACAGCTTTAATGGACAGTATATCTTCGATATCAGGCAACCTGCAATTAATCAAAGAGCATGAGCCATCAAGAACTCAGAATATCAAGGCAAGAATATCGGATTCAATGAATGACTTGATCGACAAGACCAAAATCGATGAAAATCGTTTTGAGCAGGAATTAATTTATTACATAGAAAAACTAGACATTAACGAGGAGCTCGTGAGGCTGAGCAACCATCTAAAATACTTTGAAGAAACTATAGCACTCCCAACTTCGCAAGGGAAGAAACTGGGATTCATTGGTCAGGAAATGGGAAGAGAGATCAACACCATCGGATCTAAAGCCAATGATGTTACTATTCAAAGACTTGTTGTAGAAATGAAGGATGAGTTAGAAAAAATTAAAGAGCAGATTTCTAATATTCTGTAGCCTATTCCTTCATCCATTCAAAGATCTCATAAGAGTCTCCGTGCATGCCTAGATTGGAATATGCCGCCTTGGCTCGTTGGTTATCCTTATATACATATAGCCTGATACCCGTATAATTTGGGTCTTCAGCTACCATTTGTTTTACATGATGGTAGAGCTTCTTATAAACACCGTGCCATCGATGCTTTTTGTGAACAAATACTGATTGAATCCAAAGTGTGGTGCCATTTCTCCAGTCGCTCCACTCATAGGTAGTGAGTAGACTGCCTACTACTTCTCCCTCTAGCTCTGCCACAAAATACTGCCCTTTAGATTCATCTGAGAAAACCTGGTCTACACCCTTTTGCACAGTCTCCTTATCTAGGTCAATATCCTCTGTTTCCTTCGCCAGACCAAGCTGAAACTTGACAATATATTTAGCATCCGAAGGTTGTGCTTTTCTCACTTCTATCATGGCAGTTTTGCTTTGTTGACTAGCAAATATTAGATTTTTAAATTCCTAATCACAATTAATTCTAGCACTAATTGTAACTTGCGGGGATGTCTGAAATGGAGGAATTTGGCTATTTAGAAGATTTGAATCCACCCCAAAAAGAGGGTGTGATGAATGTGGAAGGGCCGTGTATGATCATAGCTGGAGCGGGCTCTGGGAAGACGCGTGTGCTTACTACCAGGATCGCTCATCTGATCAACAAACATGGTGTAGATCCCTTCTCAATTCTCTCTCTTACATTTACCAACAAAGCCGCGAAAGAAATGCGGACGCGGATTGAGCAGATTGTTGGGAATGATGCCCGCAACCTTTGGATGGGTACTTTTCATTCCGTTTTTTCCAGAATATTAAGAGCTGAAGCAGACAAACTTGGATTTCCAAGCCACTTCACCATCTACGATTCTGATGATACCAAATCCTTGATAAGAAATATTGTGAAAGGCTTCAACCTGGACGACAAGGTATATAAGGCGAATGTGGTTTACAACCGTATATCGGGAGCTAAGAACCGTCTGGTATCCTGGCAGGAATATCAGAACAATCCCATCTACATGCAAGACGATATCGACAATCGTAAGTCGGAGATGGGGCGTATCTACAAGGAATATGTGCAGCGCTGCTTCAAGGCTGATGCCATGGATTTTGACGATTTGCTGTTTTACACCAATGTCCTGTTTAGGGATCATATAGATGTGCTCAATAAATACCAACAACGATTTCAGTATGTACTGGTGGATGAGTTTCAGGATACGAATATTTCCCAATACATGATTACGAAAAAGCTGGCGGCAGTTCGTAGGAATATTTGTGTAGTGGGGGATGACGCACAGAGTATTTATGCCTTCCGTGGAGCCAACATTCAAAACATCCTAAATTTCGAAAAAGACTATCCTGAGCTGAAGGTGATCAAACTGGAGCAGAACTACCGTTCTACCAAGAACATTGTGCATGCGGCTAATTCTGTAATAGACAAAAACAAGTCTCAACTACAAAAGAGTGTTTGGACTGACAATACCCAGGGAGACCTCATTGATTTGATCAAAGCCACAACGGACAATGAGGAGGGTAAGCTGGTAGCTTCCGCGATATTCGAGGCTAAAGTCAACAACCAACTGCACAATTCAGATTTTGCAGTGCTCTATCGTACCAACAGCCAATCTAGGGCGATGGAGGAAGCACTGCGAAGAATGAATATAAAATACCGTATCATCGGTGGAGTGTCCTTTTATCAAAGGAAGGAAATAAAGGACGTATTGTCTTACATCCGCTATGCAGTTAATCAAAACGATGAGCAGGCTCTGAGAAGGATTATCAACCTACCCAAAAGGGGAATTGGTGACTCATCAGTGGAAAAATTGGTGGTAGCGGCTGCTGAAAATAACACTACTATATGGGAAGTAATGCAACATGCTGGTAGCTTCCTATCAGGCAGGGCGGCAAATGCTATTTCAGGTTTCGTCACCTTAATCAAGGGCTGCATTTTGGCCATCCAAAAAAAAGATGCATTTGAAGCTGCATCTCAAATAGCAAAGAATTCTGGTTTACTCAAAGACCTATATGACGATAAGACTATAGAAGGAAGAAGCCGCTATGAGAACGTACAGGAATTGCTGAATGGAATAAAGGAATTTGTCGACAACCCGGAAACTGAAGACAAAAGCATGGCGGCATTCCTACAGGAAATTGCACTACTGACGGATGCAGACAGTCAAGACAAAATGGATACTGACTTTGTGACCCTGATGACAATCCATATGGCCAAGGGGCTTGAATTCAAGAATGTATATTTGGTTGGAATGGAAGAGGATCTTTTCCCATCGCAAATGATGTTAAGTTCAAGAGATGACCTGGAGGAGGAGCGTAGGTTGTTTTATGTGGCCATTACTAGGGCCGAACAAAAACTTACCTTGAGTTATGCCTTGACAAGGTATCGTTTTGGGAGCTTGAAAACCTGTGAGCCAAGTAGGTTCTTAGAAGAGATCGATCGTGATTTTATCAAAATCAATCAGAAGTACGTCAATTCGTTTACCCAACCTGCCACTAAGCGGGAGAGCAATCAAACAGCAAGGAATTTCATATCTAATGTTCAGAGCACAAATGCTCGTACTTCTCCCAACACCATTGTGCACAAACCCTCGGCAAACTTTGCTCCTAGCGATACAACTGATCTCGCTGAAGGGATGAAAGTAGAGCATCCAAAATTCGGATTTGGTACGGTAACAAAAATGGAAGTTCAGGGAGCCAATCGCAAAGCACACATTTCATTTGAAAAGGCAGGAGAAAAAACCTTGCTGCTGTCTTTTGCGAAGTTGAGGGTGCTTTAGTCAATTTCAAATATGGAAGCAATTAATAGCTTACTAGAAGAAATCTGCTCCTGCCGTAAATGCGAAGAGCACCTACCCCTTGGCGCTAATCCTGTGGTTCAGTTTTCTGAAAATTCTAAAATATTAATTGTGGGTCAGGCACCAGGCACCAAAGTTCATGCTTCGGGCGTTCCTTGGGATGATGCCAGTGGCAGAAACCTTAGAGGTTGGATGGGTGTTTCTGAAGATATTTTTTATGATGTGGAAAAAGTGGCCATTGTGGCCATGGGCTTTTGCTACCCCGGCAAGGGCAAATCGGGGGATTTACCACCTCGACCAGAATGTGCGGAGGCCTGGCACCAGCAAATCATGGATCAACTCCCTAACCTTCAGATAACTTTGCTGATCGGACAATATGCTCAAAACCATTATTTGGAAGGCCAATTAAAGACATTAACGGAAACTGTAAAAAACTGGAAGTATTACGGATCTAAGACTTTTCCATTACCTCACCCATCTCCAAGAAATAATATTTGGATGAAAAAGAATCCCTGGTTTCAGGAAGAAGTGCTTCCGGCACTAAAAGAAAGAGTTTCTGTCTTATTGAGATAAGCGTCCCATTGTTTTCTGATGGTCTTTAGCAAATAAGGATACACGATATACAAACGAAATGGCTTAATTGCAAGCATGTAAAGCCTCCCAAAAACTCCCTTTGGCTTGACGTAAATAGTCATTTGGACACCTGAGTTGTTATCCGCTTCTGGTACGACACCCAGGTGAATCGCCGCATGGACAGTGGCATTTTCGATTTCCGCCAACGACTCTTTTTCGAGTTTGTAAACCGGTACAAAATCTCCATCACCAGGTTCTGGCAGTTGCTCAAAAGTAAGCCCTTCACTAAGCGCATATCGCTTGCGAATACTTCCAGGAATCAACCTTGACTGATCTTTTTTTTCGTCCCAACCCAACAAGTTGCCAACAAAGAGTCGAATGCGGAACAGCAAACCCGGTAGCCCTCTGTTCTCCATCTTTTCCGTGGATTTTGAAAATTGTTCTTGCAAGAGTTCGAGGTTGTGATTGGAAGAGAGAGTTACTGGCAACTGCCATACATCTTCTACTTCGAAATCGCTGAGCAAATCTTTGACTTGCCAGTCGTGTTTATGATGCTCTTTGGGATCTAAACGCATTTGGGATATTGATTGAGGAGCTGTTTATAAAAGGTAAGATCTTCTACCTATTCTACGCTCTGTGGGTTGGATTGTTCTTAAAAAATACCACGCATGGAATCCAAACAAAAAATTCTTTGGGGTTTCTACTGTTAAGGTTTTTATCCTTTCATTAAGTTCGAGCTTATATTGAAAATCAATGAGTATGGAATATAGAAAATTAGGTGATTCGGATTTAGAATTATCTGTGATTACGTTTGGAGCCTGGGCAGCCGGTGGCTGGATGTGGGGAGGAAATGAAGAGTCTGATGCGATTGATGCTATTCGAGCTTCCTACGACCTGGGCGTGACGTCAATTGATACTGCTCCCGTTTATGGAATGGGTAAGAGTGAAGAGATCGTTGCAAAGGCGATCAAAGGTATTTCAAGGGACAAAATTCAAATTGTTACCAAATATGGCATGCGTTGGGATCTGCCGAAGGGAGATTTTTACTTCGCCAGCAAAGACAATGACGGCAATGATCTGGACATCTATAAGTATTCAGGAAAGGAGAGTATCATTGATGAATGTGAAAATAGCCTGAGAAGATTAGGCACAGATTATATTGATCTCTACCAAGTGCATTGGTATGACAAGACTACCCCCATTCAAGAATCAATGGTAGCAGTTGATCAGCTGATAAAAGAAGGCAAAGTAAGATCCGCCGGAGTGTGCAACTACAATTTGCAACAGTTTCAAGAAGCAGAAAAACATGTTCATTTGGTTTCTAACCAGATGCCCTATAGCATGGTAGAAAGAAAGATTGAGGACGAACTCCTTCCCTACTTAATAGATAATAATAAGTCACTCCTGGCTTATAGCCCATTGCAGAGAGGCTTGTTGACAGGAAAGATGAAGGCCGGTCAGACTTTTAGTGATGGCGACCACAGGGCCAAACTTCCACACTTCAAAAAAAACAATATCATTAGTATCAATGAGTTTTTGGATATGTTAAAACCAATGGCTGCTGATAAAGGCGCTACTTTGAGCCAGCTGGTCTTGCGCTGGACTGTAGAGCAGCCAGGAATCTCCATAGCCCTTGCAGGAGCAAGAAATGCCGAGCAATCTGTTATGAATGCCAAATCGATGGATGTCAAATTGAGTGCTGATGAAATTTCGCTTATTACAGAGCAGCTCAACAAACTTGAGCTGGACTTGTAAGTGATGAGCAATAAAACAATGCAATGCTCTGCGTCTCCACAATCTTATTCACCCAACTTTTGTTCGATCCATATTAGCCCTAACTTACAATTAGAAATTAATCACTAAAAGAGATGAAAATGAAAACGATACTTTATTCAATGTTGATTTGCCTTATGGCCAGTACAATGTCCAATGCACAATCATTTAGAGGCTTGGACAAAAGCCCAATGGATGTCGCGTATTTACCGGATAATTTTGCCCATGATCGTGATCCGGGCCAAAAGGCGATCGTGAAAGTATATTATAGCCGACCGCAAAAGAAAGGACGTGAAATTTTCGGTTCGAAAGTGAAATATGGCAAGGTATGGAGAACCGGAGCGAACGAAGCGGTTGAATTTAAGGCTTATCAGGATATTTCCATAGGAGATAATAAACTGAAAGCTGGAACCTACTCATTGTTTACCATTCCCAATGAAAAAGAATGGACAATTATCATTAGCTCAGATGTGGACTACTGGGGTTCATATAGCTACGATGACACGAAAGATGTTTTGACTGCAAAAGCTCAGGCATCATCACTAAGCAAAGTAGTAGAGGCGTTTTCCATCAAATTTGAAGATCAGAAAAATGGCAAAGCTGTAATGCGCATGGCCTGGGATCAGACGATGGTCGAAGTGCCAATTAAATATTAAGGGAAAAGGTTATTGCTTTACTTTTAGCAGATAATTCTGCTGCCCTACTATCTTTGCTCACCAATAATTTTGATATAGTATGGCTTTAAAAAATGACCTACTCCTAAGAGCGGCCAGGGGCGAACAGACAGAAAGAGTACCTGTTTGGGTAATGCGGCAAGCTGGCCGGATTTTGCCTGAGTACCGAGCTGTCAGAAACAAGTTGAGTGGATTCATAGAACTCTGCACAACGCCCGAGTTGGCCGCAGAAGTCACCTTACAACCTGTCGATATTCTTGGAGTTGATGCAGCCATAATTTTCTCCGATATTTTGGTTATTCCTGAGGCAATGGGATTGCCTTACGAAATGGTAGAAAAGAAGGGACCTTGGTTCAAGGATACTGTAAATAGTGAAGCAGATTTGGCTAAAATAAGAATAGCCAACCCTGAAGAAGATCTGGCTTATGTTAATGATGCCATCAAAATCACGAAAAAGGAACTTGCCGACAGGGTGCCATTGATTGGCTTTGCAGGTGCGCCCTGGACCATTTTCTCTTATATGGTGGAGGGATCTGGTAGTAAGACGTTCTCCAAAGCAAGAAAAATGCTTTACACACAGCCTGAGTTTTCTCATAAGCTGCTGGATATGATCACAGAGAGTACCATCAAGTACTTGAAGATGCAGATTAAAGCTGGAGCCGATTTAGTGCAGGTCTTTGATTCCTGGGCTGGCATTCTGCCTCCAGATCAATATGATGAATTTGCACTGAAGTACATAGCCAAAATATGTGATGCCATAGAAGAAGTCCCTGTGACTGTTTTTGCAAAAGGTGCTTTTTTTGCAAGAAAACGTATGGGCCTCCTCAATTGCGAAACGATTGGTCTGGACTGGAATATGAGTGTAGAAGCTTCCAGGCGATTGGTTGGCCCGTCCAAAACACTTCAAGGCAATTTGGATCCGTGCTTGCTATACAGTTCGTTTTCCGAAATAGAAAAAGCCACCACTGACATGCTTGAAAGGTTCGGTGGTCACAGGCACATAGCTAATCTTGGGCACGGCGTTTACCCGGATATCGATCCGGATAAAGTGAAGTGTTTTATCGACACAGTCAAGAATTGGAGCAATTAGCAGCCTGTTCTTATTTCAGCTTTATTCGAGTAAAGAAGCTGTGTGCTGTCATATACAGATAGCCGTCCGGCGCAACAGTACAGTTAGCTGTTTTTTGACCGGTCAATATTTTTCCAATAAGCTTCTTTTCAGCAGAAAAAACCCAAATACCTCCAGGACCTGTAGCAAAAATGTTTCCGTTGGCGTCTACATCCATGCCATCAGGCAAACCTGGTGCACCTTCTACAAAGGGAGTGGAGTCATGTAGTAAGCGAGGGTTATCAAGGCCGCCTTCATCGTTGACATCAAATACAGTCCAGGTAGCAATTTTGGGATCGGAGTTGGCTACATATACTTCTTTTTCATCTGGAGAAAATGCTATTCCATTGGGCCTTGTTAGATCTTTGTAAAGTAGTGTGGTTGAGTTATCGGACGCAGACCATTTGTACACACCCTGAAAGTCCAGCTCTTTTGCCGGATCATTCATGCCTTTTTCAAGCCCATAAGGCGGGTCGGTGAAGTAGATGTCCCCATTAGACTTGATGTCCAAATCGTTAGGACTATTGAAGCGTTTTCCCTCATATTCACCAGTGACAGTGATGTATTGAGGTTTTGGTTCGTTGATGTCGGAATTCAAAATTGCGATGCGTCTATCCGTATGTTGGCATAGAACAAGCTGACCATCGGCATTCAACATGAGTCCATTGGAGCCAGCCTCGCCGGTTCGGTCTACCGTTCCAGAATGTCCGGCGGGAGTTATGTAAGTCTTAGCTCCTTCTCCTTGTTTCCATTTCACAATCGCGTTGTTAGGGATATCGGAAAAGAGCAGGTAATCCCCACCAGGAACATATACTGGCCCTTCTGACCAGGCATAGCCTTCAGACAATACTTCTATTTTGGCATTAGTATCAATAATACCTGATAGTTCTGCTTCAATGCTTTCAACATATCCTTCGGACGGATGAAAGGTCGTAGGCTTGGGTTCTTCTTTTTGCTCTGTTACTTGTTTTTTCGGACTTGAGCATCCCCAAACCAATAGCATTGATGTGAGAACCAGAGTTAGCTTGTGTAGTGATTTCATGGTATTTAGTTTCTGTTTTTTTCTATGTGCATCTTAATCTTATTGTATAAATCATCCGGGTCAAATGGCTTAGTAATATAATCATTCATACCGCAAGAGAATACTTTGTCACCTACATCCAACATCACCGAGGCGGTAAGGGCCAGAATAGGAATTTTGACACCTTGTTTTCTCATTTCCGAGGAGGCATCATAGCCATCCATTATGGGCATTTGCAAATCCATGAGGATCAGGTCATAGTTACTTGACGAGTTTTTTTCTATGGCTTCACGACCGTTTTCTGCCACATCTACATTTATTTTCCATTTGGACAAAAATCGTTTAGCCACCATTACATTCACAGGGTTGTCTTCGACGAGCAAAACATGTTTGTTTGCTAAATCAACCTTTTCGATTGTTTCTTCTGGGCTGGACTGCACCTGGTTTTCACTAATCTCAAAGTTCTGTGTGAAATAAAACCGGGAGCCATTTCCTTCTCGACTAAACAAGTGAATCTTGATATTTTGAAGGTCTAGTATTCTTTTGGTAATGCTAAGACCGAGACCCGTTCCTCCAAATTCTCTGGTGGTTGAGGTAGAAGCTTGTGAGAAACTCTCAAAGATTGTTGCTTGCTTTTCTTTCGGTATGCCAATGCCCGTATCCTCAACGGTAAACTTGATGGCTACTTTCTTCATCGAGCTGGTCACGCGTGTTAAAGAAATGGTTACTCCTCCTTTTCCAGTGAACTTTATGGCATTGCCGATCAAATTGGTCAAAATCTGACTTAGCCTTAGTCCATCAGCCACTATTACCTTTGGGATTTTTTTGTCTATGGTAGACTTAAGGTAGATTCCTTTTTCTTTCGCCTTACCTTCAAATGCCCGAATGATGTTTTCTACCAACTCGGAGATATTCACGTCACGCATTTCAAACTCAATTTTACCAGCATCTAGCTTGCTGTAGTCGAGTACATCATTGATGAGCACGTGGAGGTGCTCCGCTGAAAATTTCAATGTTCTCAAGTCTTCCAATTGCTCTTTCTTCGGTTTATCGCTAATCAGATAATTGGTCAATCCAATCACCGCGTTCAATGGAGTCCTGATCTCATGGGAAATCATGGACAGGAAATCTGACCTGGATTGGGCTGCTTTCTCCGCTTTCTTTTTAGCCTGTTCCAGATTTAGCGTATAACGATAAAAAAGAATGATAGATTGAAAGAAGAAGAACTGCTGGAGTCCTATGAAATATAATGTCCTGATCGGATCAAGAAAACCTAAAAAAGACAAAATAGAGTGTGCTGAAGTAAGGAATAAAATGACTGTACTAATCAGCGACAATCTGGAACCAAGCCGCTGATAAGCTGTGGCTTTTATGTAGGTATAAAACAGATAAACGAATGAACAAAGCACAATAATGCTAAATGGAGTAGTAAAATAAGTAAAGACGCTTGGCGGGAAGAATAAGGCAAGTAGAATGAGCACCGATATTAATCCCAAAGTCACTCTGACAAACCAGATAGATGTTTCAGATTTGTATAAATAATAAGAATAAAAGACAAAGAATAGGCAGCTCAGGTACATGGTAATGTACTCCAACCTCAGGGTGAAAAGCCAGGGCAATTCGGGCAATAAGTAATGCAGTGTATAGGTTTCGGAACCAATAGCACGATAGCTATAAAAAAGGGAGAATAGCGCAAAAAACAATATTTGTTTTTCATGCCTACCAAACCAGTAAAGCACCATAAAAAACAAACCGATAAAAAAGAGACTGGATCCCATGATCAGGTCATAGGCCCATGTTCTCTTGCTAACAGATTGTAGAAAGTTTTTGGAGCCTAGTGAAATGTTTCTCGATCCTCCGCCCTTACTGTGCCTGAAGTTGGAGATCTGCAAGACAATATCCAGGGTATCGCAAGTAATCATGAGGTCTTTGGTGTCCGGCAGCCAGTGAGGAACTGATGATTCTTCGCTTGTGCCAAACTGGCCATTAGAAGAAACAAACTCTCCGTTAATAAATAGGAGATACGCGTTAAACATGTGAGGTAAGGCTATTGAGAGCTTCGGGGTTACGGAATTCAAAATCACCCTCAGCCGTTGCGTTGCAAAACCCTTGGATGACAATGAGTCTTTATCCCACGTTCTTGGGTAATAGCGGTACTCTCTTTTGGCAACACTCAACAGGTCTTCCTGATTCAGGGTTTGCATCCAATAGAATTCCCATTCCCCTTCAAGATTAACAGCAGGGTTTTCTGAAAAATCCCAATCCCGTAAATCAAGCACTCCTTTTTCTGCCCTTGGTAGTTCCTTAGCCCAGGACGGAAAACTTAACAGCAACAATGCTGCGGCTGAGAACAGGGACCTCAAAAAAAATGAATAGTTGGCTTTTAGTACACTCATCTGATAGCAATACTGTGAGCCAAGTTTATAAAAAATTAATTCTAATACAAGTCAAACCTTGCGACATTAGATAGAGAGCGTAGTGGCTTAGGCTGTAAAGACTGATTTTAAGCCTTCGGCTTCCTGAATGAGTGTTTCCTTTTCCACGGGAACTACCCCAAGCTCCTCACATACCAATCCTCCGCCCAGATTAGCAAGCTCGGCTATGAAATGATCCGGTAAATCCAACGCAAGACAAAGGCCTGCAATGCTCACAACGGTATCACCTGCACCGGATACATCTGCTATCCTTCTAATATGAGCGGGCACAATGTCATCCATGGCTTTACTCTTGACATAAATGCCTTTGTCAGAAAGCGTGATCATCACTTTTTGATGATTCTGGTCATTGATCAATTTGTTTACACCCTTCTTTAGAGAAGCCAATGAATTGGGGTCAATAGTCGTTTTCAAACCTTCATTTAGCTCTTTTAGATTTGGCTTGAACAAGGTAGTATTATGATAGGCTCGGAAGTTTTTCTTTTTAGGGTCGACAATACTTGGTTTGCCTAACGCGTTGGCAAGCTCCACGGAACTGCCGATGACATTCTGATTCAGCGTGCCCTTGTCGTAATCCTCGAAAATCACTAAATCGACTTCCTTGATCAGGTTGGTAATATGCCCAATAAGGCTATTCTCTTCCAGGTGATCCAGTTCAGCCTCGGACTCCTCATCTATTCTCAACATTTGCTGAGAACCTGAGAGCACACGATGTTTTATAGTGGTAATCCTGTTTTTGCTTCGGATAATTCCCTTAGAAGAAATTTTCTGTTGATTCAGCAGCTCAATGAATTCCCGTCCTTCAGAGTCGTCACCAATGACAGAGCACAGAATAGGCTCTGCTCCCAGGGCTTGAATGTTGAGGGCCACATTAGCGGCCCCTCCCAATCTTTTTTCCTTCTTTTTTACATGCACCACCGGCACGGGCGCCTCGGGCGACATGCGGTGTGCAGCTCCATAGATGTAGGAATCGATCATCACATCACCGATGATCAGTACTTTTAGTTTTCCAAAAGCATCAAATATTTCCTGAATGGAGCTGTATGCCATTAGCTAAGCTTCGACAATGCAGCAGTAATTCGCTTGACCGCTTCTCTCAGGTTTTCTTCAGAAGCCGCATAAGACAACCTGATACAATCAGGATCTCCAAATGCTTCACCCGTTACCAAAGAAACATGTGCATTTTCAAGAAGGTACAGGCAAAGATCAGATGCATTGTTGATGGTCATTTCCCCTGTTGACTTGCCGAAATAAGAGCTTACATCAGGGAAGAAGTAGAATGCACCTGTCGGCATGTTACATTTGAAACCTGGTACTTCATTCAATAGATCGTAAACCAGGTCTCTTCTTCTCCTATACTCCTTGGTCATTTCTACAGTTGGACCAAGGTCGGTGGTCAGAGCCGTTACGGTAGCTCTTTGTGCGATTGAGCAGTTAGCGGATGTCAGCTGACCTTGTATTTTATTACAAGCTTTAGCTATCCAGGTAGGAGCACCAATATAACCAACTCTCCATCCTGTCATGGCAAAACCTTTGGCCATTCCGTTGATGGTAATGGTTCTTTCCATCATTCCAGGCACTGCTGCGATACTCGCATGAGCTCCAGTATAGTTGATGTGCTCGTAAATCTCATCGGACATAACATAGATGCCTTCATGCTCGAGTACAACCTCAGCTATTTTTTCTAATTCCTCTTTTGTAAATACTGATCCAGTTGGGTTACAAGGTGAAGAGAAAATTATCGCCCTTGTTTTTGGAGTAATGGCTTCTCTTAGCTGTTGAGCAGTCGCTTTGAAATCATCATCGATCGAACCCTTGATCAATATAGGTGTTCCTTCTGCTAAACCGATGGCCGCTGTGTAGCTCACCCAATAAGGAGAAAATACAATAACCTCATCTCCAGGATTGACGATTGACATCATTACATTGATGATAGACTGCTTCGCTCCATTTGATACTACAATTTGGTCTGGAGTATATTCAAGTCCGTTTTCCCTTTTGAACTTATCAACGATGGCTTTTCTCAAATCCAAATAGCCATTTACTGGCGGATATGAGAAGTATTTATTTTCATCAATTGCTGCTTTTGCTCCTTCTTGAATGTGCTTTGGGGTTTTGAAGTCTGGTTCGCCAAGGCTAAGGCTTATTACATCAATTCCTTTTTCTTTGAATTCTCTTGCTTTAGCAGCCATGGCCAGTGTTGCTGACTCAGCCATGTTTTTGATTCTGTCTGATAAATGTTCCATCTAATTATAAATTTACGAGGCGCAAAATTAATTAGATACCGTAAAATGTAATGCTTTATCTAAATTAAAAATCAGCTATATTCAAACTATATTAGCTATTGAGTTGTCTTAGTGAGGAGGAAGTTTAATTTATTGTACTAAATCCATACTGATATGAAGAGCAAACATTGGCTGGCGCTAGTTGTTATCTTGTTGTTCTTTTCTAACCAAATACACGCTCAGGATAGAAAAGAACTCATCTGGTCGGGCTACATTGACACCTACTTTGCCTATGATTTTAATGAGCCAACTGACCAAAACAGGCAATTTTCAAACATGGTTGCCCGTCATAATGAGTTTAACATCAACCATGCTTATGTACTTGGGGTTTTTGAAAATGATTTGATCAGAAGTGAGATAGGTTTACAAATCGGTACTTATCCCGATTTCAATTATGCTGCTGAAAGCTCTGATTTTTATCGATTGATATACAAGGCTTATGCAGGAGTGAAGCTGACAGAAGGGGTTTGGTTAGATGTAGGGATTTTTCCCGGTCACACCGGATATGAATCTGTGGAGTCACTTGACAATGAGATATACACCCGCGCTTTATCCACTGAATACACGCCCTATTACGAAACGGGGGTAAGGCTCACTGCTGAATTGTCTGAAAAAATGACGCTCACGGGAGTTGTTTTGAATGGATGGCAAAATATAGCAGAAACCAATTCTTCCAAGGCTTTTGGCATGAACCTGAATTATCAGCTAACCGATCAAATAGAACTGAATTACGGCAATTATTTTGGCGATGAGGGCACAAGGCTCACCGGCTCAAAGTATAGGATTTACAATCACTTCTATTTCAAACACCAACCAAATGAGAAGTTCCATTATATGCTGGGTTTTGATCATGGCAGACAGGAGCCAGTATTTTCTCAAACTACAGAATCATTCCAATTTATCACACTGATATCTCAATACCGCTTCTCTGAGAAATTCAGTATGGCCTTTAGGCTGGAACATGCCGAAGACGATTTTCAAATTTTGATGCCTACAAATTCAGTCGGTGGCTTTGTCGGGCAGGTTTATGCGTTGAACCTCAACTACCACATATCAGAAAATGCAATGTTTCGAATAGAGGGGAAATTGTACAGTACAGAAAATGAAATATTTAGCCAGGGAAATGAAATTGATTCCGGTAGTGGATTGATTGCCGGGTCTTTAGCCTTGAGGTTATAATTGGTCGGAACCGTAATCAGTTCTGGTGACTATGCTTCTACCCAGCGTCACTTCATCGGCATATTCCAGTTCACCTCCCAAGGGAATTCCACGAGCTATTGACGAAACTTTTACGCCGAGCCCTTCGAGTTTTCTGGAAATATAAAAGGCGGTGGTGTCCCCCTCCATTGTGGGACTCAAAGCAAAAATCACTTCCTTGATTTCGGCCGCACTTTCATTTATTCTTTTTACTAATGATTCAATATGGAGATCTTCAGGGCCTATGCCATCAATGGGTGAAATGACTCCTCCCAATACGTGGAACATGCCTGGATACTGCCCAGTGTTTTTAACTGCTATCACGTCCGGTGTATCTTCCACAACGCACACGGTTGTTAAGTCCCGATTGATTGTTCGGCATGTGCAATCGCTGGTATGAGAAATGATGTGGCAGGTGTTGCAATACTTGGTTTCCTTGCGAAGCTTCAAAAGAGCTTCCGAAAGATTTTCGGTCGCGGCAACATCTTTTTTCAATAGGTGCAACGCTAGTCTAAGTGCCGTTTTCTTGCCTATACCTGGTAGTTTGGAAATTTCCCTAACTGCCTCCTCTACCAACTCACTGGGAAATTCCATAATGTAATTAAACTATTGTAGCGCTGATTCCCGCGTCTGTTATGCCTTCTTTCATCGGTTTTAAAAAGGCATAAGTCCCCTCCTTCACCTTACACTTACCTTTATAATGAATCAGCCAAGTGCACTGTACGGCCTGCGTTTGTTCGTGTCGGCACACGCGCATGAGCGTATTTATCACATGCTCAAAAGTGTTGTAATCGTCGTTAAATACCACAAGCCCCTTACCGTCCTCAATATCCTGATCTTCCAGTACTTCTACGAGCTCTTCTTCCTGATATTCAAAAGCCATAATTGATATTGATTAATGAAGCTGCAAAATTAACAATTTCTGGCTTTTTGTAAGCAATGAACTTTTGATTAGCTATTGAACAACCTGAAATCCTTGTTATGATCAATTTCCAAAGAAAGTAATTCTCATCTATTTCTTTCACCCACGGCTTTTTGAGTATGTCTTAATTGATTCTCTATTATCATTATGATTTATATTGTGCTTCAAAAAAAGAACCCCTCATACTGTTGAGAAAATGAAGTTTAGTCAGCTATCTGGTATTTGCAGTGGAAAGACCCTTTACCAAACCGGAGACCCGGAATTGTCGAGCTTGTGCATAGACACGCGCAATCTTTCTATTCAAAGTGGGGCCGTATTCTTTGCTATAGATGGTGTAAATCATGATGGGCACCAATACATAGATGAAGCATTTGGCAAGGGGATTAGAATATTTGTTGTTGAAAAAGAAATTGCAGACTTGAATGAGGCATGTGTGCTTCAAGTCAATTCTTCCATAGAGGCCATGCAGCAAATAGCTGCTTATCATAGGAAAAAGTTTAGCTATCCTGTGATCGGCATAACCGGGAGCAATGGAAAAACGATAGTCAAAGAATGGTTGTCTACACTGCTAGGGAGGGAGTATAATATAGTAAAGAGTCCCAAGAGTTTTAATTCTCAGGTGGGGGTGCCATTATCTGTTTGGCAGATGGCAAGTAATCATTCATTGGGGATTTTCGAAGCAGGTATATCCACCACTGGCGAGATTACTAAGCTGCAAAACATCATCAAACCTGATATTGGAATATTTACCAACATAGGAGAAGCGCATAACGAAGGTTTTGAGTCCAAATTCGCGAAGGCCAGAGAAAAGGCGGTTTTGTTCAGACAGTGTGATAAGATAATTTTTCCAGAATCAGATGACTTTATAAGAGAGGCACTGTTGGATGTTGGAATAGACGAAAAAAGACTTTTTGGTTGGACGGCCGATTCTGACGAGTCGAATGTTTATTCAATCACATTTCCAGGAGGTTCGGTAAAAGTCAGGTTGAAATTTCGGGAACCATATTTTTTGGAAAATGCCATTAATTGCATCGTGGCTATGAAGATCCTGGGAATGGACGACACTGCCATTCAGGTTGGGGTGCAGAACTTGCCAGCTGTGAAAATGAGATTGGAACTGAAGCAGGCCGTAGGTCAGAACTATCTAATTGATGACACCTACAATAACGATCTGCATGGGCTTGAGGTGGCGCTGGATTTCCTCAGTAGGCAAAATCAAAAGAAGAATAAGTCAATCATTTTATCAGATATTTCTCAATCAGGGATTCAAGGAGAGGAATTGTATGAAAGGGTAAATTCCTTGCTAAAAAAAGCTTCGGTCAGCAGGGTGGTTGGCATTGGGCCTGATATCAAAAAACATGAAAATAAATTCCCTGCCACATCAAAATTTTACCAAGACACAGACGCCTTTCTGGAAGATGACATTAAACTGAATGAAGAAATAGTGCTGGTAAAAGGAGCTAGAAACTTCTCCTTTGAGCGCATCGTTCATCGCCTTGAAAAAGAAGTGCACCACACTGTGTTGGAAATCAACCTGGAAAGTGTAGTTCATAATTTGAACCATTATAGGTCTAAGGTCGATTCTAAAACAAAAGTTATGGCTATGGTGAAGGCCTATGCCTATGGAGGAGGCATTTTCGAGATTGCCAATTTATTGCAATACCATAAGATTGATTACCTGGGAGTGGCCTATGTCGATGAGGCAGTGGCTCTGCGTCAACACGGCATCTATGTGCCCATTATGATCATGAATCCTTCACCCGATTCTTTTAGGCTACTGCAGGAGTTTAACCTGGAGCCCGAGATATATAGCTTGGATTTGTTGTATGACTTTATCACTTATTTCGAAGATGCAGACAGCTGCCCATCTATTCATTTGAAGCTGGAGTCGGGAATGAACCGTCTTGGGTTTACCAAAACAGAACTGGATCAGGTGTTGAGGTTGCTGTCACAAAACAAGAAAGTGAAAGTAAGGAGTATTTTCAGTCATTTGGCTGGTAGTGAAAGTCCTGTCCA
Organism: Cyclobacteriaceae bacterium; assembly: GCA_049115735.1. GTDB lineage: Bacteria > Bacteroidota > Bacteroidia > Cytophagales > Cyclobacteriaceae > CAXBNB01. The sequence goes on from JAGDZP010000005.1 coordinate 342,076, forward strand.
CGACTCTTATACAGAAAAACAGGTTGCAACCTACTCGGAGATGTGTGATGCTTTATGTGAACAACTTTGGTATAAGCCACTCCGACACATTGTTAACACCGGGGGCTTGAGCCGCTTTCCTCAATGGCATTTTGATATGGTACGATTAGGCGTTGGTCTATATGGATATGACCCCACCGAACAAGAACAACAAAACCTGATGGCGGTTGGTACACTGAAGACCACCATCTCACAGATTAAGAAAATTGAGAAAGGGAAGACAGTTGGTTATGGTCGCAGGGGAGTGGCCAATGCAGATATGAATATCGCGATTGTTCCTATCGGATATGCCGATGGCTATCGTAGGGCATTTGGTAACGGAGTAGGGTCAATGCTGGTGAATCAGGGAATGGCCAAAGTATTTGGCAATGTATGCATGGACATGACCATGCTGGATGTCACTGGGTTTGATTGCAAAATCGGAGATGAGGTGGTTGTATTTGGGGAGATACCAACGGTAAAAGAATTGGCTGATCAGATTGGGACCATCCCCTATGAGATCATGACCAACATAGGTCAAAGGGTGAGAAGGGTATTTCAAAGTGAATGATAACCATCTTCCTAGCCCCCACAACCAAGAAACTTTTTAAAGTCTACATCAGGCAAACTCATATCCTCCGTTTCTTCTTTTGCTGAAGGCTTTGCTGGAATGGGCTTTTTCCCTTTGGATTTGATATTTTTAGGTTTCTTTGGTTTGCTCACAGTTTAAATTTAAACAATCGATATGGATACTAACGACAAAACCTACTTTCAGGATCATATGCCGGAAAATGTATGCTTCGGGTGTGGCAATGACAATCATGAAGGGCTTCAAATCAAAAGCTACTGGGATGGTGATGAGTCTGTATGTGTCTGGAAATCTGAAGAAAAGTATCACGGTTGGTCTAACCTCTTAAATGGTGGGATAATTGCAACCATTATAGATTGTCATTGTATGGGTACTGCCATCGCACATGCCTATAAAATAGAGGAAAGGTCTATGGATTCACTACCGGAATACAGATACGCAACAGGTACACTAAACGTTAAATACCTGCTGCCCACATCAAATAATATGCCTGTTGAGCTCAGGGCAAAAGTGATTGAGGTCAAGAACAGGAAAACTGTCCTCACATGCGATTTATTTAGCGATGGAAAAAAGACAGCCGAAGCAAAAGTGGTAGCCATTCGGGTCTTCGAAAGCAGCCAACAAAGTGGAGAAAATGCATTCAAATCCTAAGGGCAGTTTCGGGCATTGGTATTCCTATCAATTGGCTTTGACGCTTTTGGCAATAGAATAGCCATTTTTTGACTGTTATTTGCCTAAAACATACTTATTTTACAACTTCGTTTTCCTCCTGGATCACGTCCAAATTCTTTTACAATTTTCATGAAAAATTACATCAAGCAAAATGAGCCCTTTATCGTTCCCACGGACGATGGAAAACTCATTGAAGAGCATTTTGGCAATGCGAGCTTGAAGTATGAGGGTTGTAGTGTATGTCGCTGTGAGGCACCACCAAGATGGAAGGAGCCCTATCAAAACCCGGAGTTTGATGAGGTAGTGATTGTGACCAAAGGCAAAATGGAAATTAAGGTAGACAAGGAAAAATTGACTGTAGAAAAAGGTGAATCCATCTTGCTGAAAAAAGGTGGGAGAATCAGGTTTCGTAACCCATTTGATCAGCCGGCAGAATTTTACTCAATCTGCCTGCCGCCATTTTCTCTGAAAACGGTGCATAGAGAATAAGATTAATTTTAGAATAAGTAAATACAACAAGAATGGAATACAGGATAGAACACGATACTATGGGCGAAGTACAAGTGCCCGCCGAAAAATACTGGGGAGCGCAAACCCAAAGATCAAGAATGAACTTCAAAATAGGCGGTGAAAACATGCACATGCCTAATGAAATCGTAAAAGCATTTGCAATACTGAAGAAATCTGCCGCTGAGGCCAATTGTGAGTTGGGTGTATTGTCACAAGAAAAGTCAGACCTTATCGGAAAAGCATGTGATGAGGTTTTGACTGGTTCGTTGGACGATCAGTTTCCACTTGTGATATGGCAAACTGGTTCAGGCACTCAGTCTAATATGAACATGAATGAGGTGGTAGCCAATCGCGCCCATGTCATTAACGGTGGATCATTAGATGATTCAGAAAAAATAATTCACCCAAATGATGATGTAAACAAATCTCAATCATCAAACGATACTTTTCCCACAGCCATGCATATCGCAGGTTATAAAATGCTGGTAGAGCAAACCATTCCAAAAGTGCAGTTGTTGAGAGATACGTTGAATGCAAAAGCAGAAGCATTTAACGATGTGGTCAAGATTGGAAGGACGCACTTTATGGACGCTACCCCGCTTACTTTAGGTCATGAATTTTCAGGATACGTCTCGCAGCTGGATCATGGATTAAAAGCATTAAATAATACTTTAGACCACTTATCTGAGCTAGCACTCGGAGGTACAGCAGTAGGAACCGGCCTTAATACACCTGAGGGATATTCGGAATTGGTTGCGGAAATAATAGCTAAACACGCTGGACACCCTTTTGTAACAGCAGAAAATAAATTTGAGTCACTCGCAGCACATGACGCAATTGTTGAGAGTAGCGGTGCGTTGAAGCAGCTGGCGGTCAGCCTGATGAAAATAGCCAATGATATCAGAATGTTATCATCTGGTCCAAGAAGTGGTATTGGCGAAATTACTATACCAGAGAATGAGCCAGGCTCATCTATTATGCCGGGCAAAGTAAACCCTACGCAGTGTGAAGCCTTGACCATGGTATGTGCCCAGGTGATTGGCAATGATGTCGCCGTTTCGGTAGGTGGTATGACTGGCCATTTCGAATTGAATGTTTTCAAGCCGGTTATGATTTATAATTTGTTGACATCAGCACGATTGCTAGGTGATGCTTGTCAATCATTCAATGACAACTGTGCTATCGGTATTGAGCCGAACCATCCTGTGATTGAAGAGAAACTTGAGAAATCGCTCATGCTAGTAACAGCATTAAATACCCATATTGGCTATGAGAATGCTGCTAAGATTGCCAAGAAGGCGCACAAGGAAGGCACGACATTGAGAGAAGCTGCTCTGTCTTTGGAACTGCTGACGAACGAGCAATTTGATGAATGGGTAGTACCGTCTAAAATGGTAGGCAGCATGAAAAAGTAGTTCCTAATTTTAAGGAATAGTGAGCCCAATTAGATAAAAGCCAAATTTGGCTTTTAATGAGTTATTTTTGTACATTAGTAACCTAGAAGAGAACAAATCAAAAAAACCATGAGAAATATTTTAGGAATTCTTGCCATTTTGTTTTGCGTAGCATTCGTGACGGATGCCAATGCTCAAATGTCGAAAAAGGAGAAAAAGGAGTGGAAAAAGCGTATTAAGAAGCTAACGCCTGAACAATATCAGACCTTGTTGGAAGAAAATAAGTCACTGAAAGGACAGGTAAGTAGCCTTAAAAAGGAAGTCGGAGGAGTAGATGACAAACTGAAAGACAAAGACGACCAAATTGCACAATATCAGGATCAGGTATCTGACCTTAGAAGTCAGGTGGCAGCCGCCAAGAAAGAAGCAGCCAGCAAGCCGGCACCTGTTCAGCAAAGTGCAGCTCCTGTGGGAGGAAGCATCCAAACCACAAGCGGTGTGGTATTCACAGTACAGATTGGAGCTTTTGCTAAGAAGGACTTGAAGAAGTTTGCAGAGAACAATCCGGCATTCCAGGCTGACTCAAAAGATGGTTTGATGAAATATACTGTAGGTATGTTCAGAGACTATTGGGAAGCGGATACCTTCAAAAAATACCTCAGAGAGATTGGTGTGAAAGATGCTTTCATCGCGTCTTACAAAGACGGACAAAGAGTTCCTATCAAAGACGTACTTGAAGGAGTAATCTAAAAACCAAAAAAGAAACAGTTCAAAGCCCGGTCATTACGATGATCGGGCTTTTATTTTTTACATCGGTCAATTAATATATTTTTGCAGTCTGATCGAAAAGCAATGATTAAATATAAAACACGTGAGGAGATAGAGTTGATGAGGGAAAGCGCCCAGCTTGTCTCAAAAACTTTGGGTTTAATAGCCAGGGAAGTTAAGCCGAGTGTTACTCCATTATATTTAGATAAGCTGGCCGAGGAGTTCATCCGTGATCATGGAGGTGTTCCAGGTTTTTTAGGTCTATACGATTTTCCTAACACCCTTTGCATGTCATTGAATGAGCAGGTCGTTCACGGAATTCCAAACAGCCGTCCGCTTGAGGAAGGCGATATCATCAGCGTTGATTGTGGGGTATTCATGAATGGTTTTTATGGGGATCATGCTTACACGTTTGAGGTGGGCGAGATCGACCCACAGGTAAAAAGATTGCTGGACGTAACAAAAGAGTGTCTTGACCTGGGCATAGAGCAAATCAGAAAAGGTAAGCGAATGGGTGACCTGAGCTATGCCATCCAGCAGCATGCAGAAAAAAATGGATATGGTGTAGTGAGAGAATTGGTTGGTCATGGTCTGGGAAGGGAAATGCATGAATCACCGGAGGTACCAAACTTTGGTAAGAGAGGGCGTGGACCATTATTCAAAGAAGGCTTGGTGATTGCTGTGGAACCAATGATCAACATGGGAACCAAAAACGTCAGACAGCTTTCTGATGGCTGGACGATCATTACAGCAGACAAGAGACCATCCGCACACTTCGAGCATGATGTGGCGTTTATTGACGGTAAAGCCGATGTGCTTTCTACATTCAAATACGTAGAGGAGGCACTGGAAACGGTTAGTATTTAGTCGTAAATAGAAAAAGGGGCCATCTCAGAGGGTTTCTACACTTACTGGAATAATTCCTTTTAGAAACAGCCCCCAACAAACTAATTGTTACTCCACAACCTCACCTTTGATTTTTAGCACTATCGCCTCATCACCGGTGTTGGCATTGACAGTAACTGTTTTGTTGAATACACCCATTTTTTTGGCATTGTAGACTGCAGTCACTTCACCTTTTGCACCGGGAGAAATTTCCCCTTTTGTAAAGTCAGCCACCGTGCAGCCGCATGAGCCTTTTACTGAGGTAATTGTAAGAGCCTCATTTCCTGTATTAATAAAGGAAAAAGTGGCTTTTGCAGGAACACCCTGCCTGATCTTTCCGAAATCATGGGAGGTCATGGTCCAGGAAAATTGCGCTGAACGGATTGCATTGTCTCCATTGTCATTGGCAACCAGGCTAAACCCCGAAGCAAGAACTAAAACACCTAACATAACTACTACTAGCTTTTTCATAATAATTTTTATTTTGGTTAAAAAAATATTTTCTCAAAGGTTGGCAGCAGGGATCAAAGTGCTTGTTAATGAATTCACAACAATTGTTAATGAATTGTTAAACAGGCGAAAAGCTTTAACTTTTAAGCGGATTATGGAAAATTTTGAGTGAAGTCACCTTGGAATAAATGAATAGAAAAGCCTTTCGCTTGGTAATAATACTTGCTGCAATCTCCATTACGGGTATTGTAGTGGTGCAACTATTTTGGGTCTTGCGTGCTTTTGATTTGGGTGAAAAACAATTTACTCACAATGTCAATATAGCCCTGCTGAACTCAGTATCTACGATTTGCGAGATCAACGAAAGTGACGTTTCCCCCGACCCCATCGAGCAGCTGACCAACAACTACTTTATCGTAAACCTAAATAACCGGATTTCGCCGAGCATATTGGAATCTGTCTTGAGGACGGAGTTTATGAAAAGGGAAATCACCAGTGATTTTGAATATGGCATATTCGATTGCACCAGCGAAGAGATGGTATATGGAAATTACATAAGTCTGGATAATAGGAAGGAGGCTACTGATCCCGTGAAGTTTCCTGAACTGAATAAGGACGCGTATTACTTCGGCGTATATTTTCCCAACAAGACCACCGACATGGCCGGACAAATGTGGATATGGGTTTTTTCCTCTGGCATATTAATCGTGGTGGTGGCCTTCTTTAGCTATACCATTTTTGTGATCCTGCGGCAAAAGCAGCTTTCTGAAATCCAGACGGACTTTATCAACAATATGACCCATGAATTTAAGACACCAATAAGTACCATTTCAGTCTCGTCAGAAGTGCTGAAGAATCCGAAGATAGTAGATGAACCGGATCGCATTCATAATTATGCGAACATCATTCAGATAGAATCCTCACGCCTGCAAAAACAAGTAGATCGAGTACTTCAGATTGCCTCTCTGGATGATGGAGACATTCAATTGAGTCAGGAGAAACTTGATATGAATGAGCTAATTCAATCGGTTTGTTCTAGCGTATCCATGACATTACCCCCTAATGGAAGAATCATATTTGAAAGGCGGGCTGAAAAACCAATGATAAATGCGGACAAACTTCATTTTACAAATATCATCCACAATCTCCTGGACAATGCAGTGAAGTACTGCGAGCAAACTCCTTTGATCCGATTGGAAACTAGAAGCAGTTCTCAAGGTCTTGAAATAATGGTGAAGGACAATGGTCTTGGGATGACGAAGGAGCAGATCAATATGGTGTTCAGGAAATTTTATCGTGTGCCTACGGGAAACGTACATGACGTGAAGGGTTTTGGATTAGGATTATTTTATGTGAAATTGATAGTAGAAGAACACGGGGGTTCCGTTTCCGTTGAAAGTGAAATTGACCAGGGAACTACCTTTATGATTTTATTGCCAATAGATGAATAATGAAAGAAGGAAAATATTGTTAGTGGAGGATGACCCAAGCCTGGGCTTTGTCATCAAAGACAACCTGGCCATCAACAATTTTGATGTGGTGCTTTGTACCGATGGGGAAAAGGCAGTAGATGCTTTTGCCAGTCAGGATTTTGAGCTGTGCATATTGGATATTATGCTCCCCAAGTTGGATGGCTTTTCAGTAGCTGAAAATATCAGAACTGTGAACCAGGAAATACCGATCATATTTCTTTCCGCTAAGTCTCTGAGTGAAGACAAACTTCATGGCTTTAAATTGGGAGCGGACGATTACATCACCAAACCCTTTTCGATGGAAGAACTGCTATGCAGAATAGAAGTATTCATGAAAAGATCCGTCAAGGCCAAAGAAAGTACTGTCTGGCAGATTGGTGAATACAGCTTCAATAGTGATGAGATTTCTCTTAAGCACCAAGACCAATCCATACAGCTCACAAGGAGGGAGTCCGAAATTCTCCTGTTCCTATGCAAAAACAAAAATGCAGTAGTCAAACGCGAGGAAATCCTGATGAAAATTTGGGGGGATGACGATTATTTCAAAGGCAGGAGCCTGGACGTTTTCATTTCAAAATTGAGAAAATATTTATCCAATGACCCCAAAGTTGACATTGCCAATTACCATGGCATTGGCTTCAAACTTGAGGTAAATCAGGTCAGTAATTAAAAATAGGACTTTTAGGAATAAGCTAATCTAAAGGACACCCAGGTCTTTTAGGGTCTAGTCAAATACTTATGATTTGATTAATTGGCCTATTTTATTTGTCCGTCTTCGCCACAAAAGTTTTTTAGAAATTTTTTGAGTTTAGAAGTGTCGACCTGAATCAAACCTTACCTTGATTTGTACATTTTGTAAGGGATGTTATCCTAAAAATCTTGCAACAACAAATCTGACAATATATTTGATATACTTTATATTTTTTGAATGCCACTTTGTTTGCCTACTATAGAGATATTCTCCTGTATCATTTCTTCTGTCCTCATATCCGATACACAGCATGAAATGTTTGGATTTTGTAATGCCCATAAATATGCCTTTGCATATTTGGACAAATCTCCCTCAATTGCCGCATTTAATTTGTCGACCCTCCATTGTGGTGTGTCTTCACGATGAATAATGTTTGCTACCTTCATGGCCACTATTCCCATCCCTGCTTTATTTGCTTTATAAATTAATCGGTCTACTGAAGCGTGATTGCCTATATTGTAGGCCAGCATGGCTCCATCGTAGTACCCCAATTCAATTGCTCTTTCAAGATTCCCTGCTACATCGTTATGCATAGATAATGCTGCAAATCTAATAGTACCTTTCTGCTTCAGATCTTCTAATACTTCTATTATGTTCTCATCATCGAGCATTTCGGGCATGGCAACCCCGTGTGGACAATGGAGTACATCAAAATAATCCGTCTGAGTAGTTTTTAAAGAATTCTCGACCAATTGATACATTCTTTCTTTAATTCCCGCCTTCCATTTTCTCAATTGCCCATATTCTTTAGTAATGAGGTATCGCACATACGTATTGTATAATTTACGCTCCTGACCTTCCCAATACATAAAATGATAGCCTGGTTTTAATACCCCTCTTTCTTCAATCATCTTTTGTGCCTGCAGCTGAAATTTCTCTTGCTTCGACGCAGGAAGACCTTTGAGTATATCATTTGCCAGGTTCAGCATATACTCATCATAGAAACTGATTTTATTGGAAAGGAAAACTTTTTCCCGGTTTCCGGATTGTTTAATATAACGGCCAACTAATTTTTCGGCCTGTCCTTTACAATATGCTGGCGAGGTATCAATGTAGTTAATACCTTTTTCATAGCCTGTTTCAAAAGCCCTAATAAAGCTTTCATCTTGCCAAAGTGCTGTTCCCTGGGTTACTTCAGAGACCATCATCCCAGTATTGCCAAACATCCGGTAGGCCATTCCCGATTGTTTGTTTCGCCATTCTTGTTGCTGAGGAATTGGGATAGTCCTTTGCTGATTATCTATTGATAGTGTTGCACTCTTGAGCAAAGAGGGTGCAACTGCAACACCCACCGACGTAGTAAGTGCATGTTGAAAGAACTTTCTTCTAGTTTCTTTACTATTTTTCATTTTATTGCCTTTATAATATTTCTACCTTGTCATATTAGAAAATCAACGCGATTCTCTTTAGCGATTAGGGTAAAATGAGTCGATTTTATTAGCAGGAAAAATTAGGTATAACCCAATTCAACTAACTAACAGATCAACCGCAAATTAGAATGTCACACGGTGGCTTCCTGCTGATAATCGAATGGTACTTACATTGGATGTCATACCATTGATCATTATCTTTTTAGAATTCAAATCTATCGGATTCAATTTGATTATCATATTTCCAGGAACTTGTAATACTAGTTCTCCACCCCCCTTATCATCAAACTCCCATTTCACCTCTAGTTTTCCTAGTGGAGAAGGAATTATTGATTGAACTTGCTTTAGACTCGAGGCAGGTCGTTTAATTTCAACTTCTTTCATACCCGGTTGTGTAGGTGTCACACCCAACAAGTATTCTGCAAACAATGCAGGAGCAAATGCGCTTTCAGTTTGTGCATCACTACGGGTCCTCCCCATTTGTAAGAACCCCGCCCGACCAATACCATCCAGTCGCCACTCCTCCCATAGGGTTCCATTTGTTTCAGGGGCCAACATTTTATCAAACCTGGATCTGAACATTTCGAAAGACTGATCCACATAGCCATATTCACACAACCCTTTATGTAAATAATAGGACATAGCCGGAGTGACCATAATGATCCTGGATGCTCTTCTCACGTAATCATGATCGTCTTTTACCAGCAGTTGATTCGCAATTCGATCAGCCTGCTCTTTCGTTGCTATATTAAGTGCCAATGCCGTACCATTCGAATGTTCGCTAAACATTTTTGATCGCTTACCATCGATCCATGCATCAACAAACAAACCCTTCGTTTCATCCCACAGATGAGTTTGTAAAGATTTGCGAAGTAAATCGGCTCGCTCAGCAAATAGCTGTCCATTTGACTCTCCAACCCAGACCAAGATCTGGAAAAAATCTTCTAATGCCCCCAGATAATGACCATTCAGATTGAAATTTGCTCCCCTTCGATCGAGCAGGGCATGATCCAGCCAATACGGATATGGAGGTTCGTAGATCATTCCCAATTCATTGGTATAGGAATGAAGTAATTCCATCATTTTCGTGGCAGCAGGAAGTAATTCTTTGGTCGTTTTGAAATCACCCGAATACAGCAGGTAATTGCGTAAACTTCGGATCCAAAGACAATTGGAATCCATTATGACCATATAATCATTGCTGGCTGCCGGCCCATATGCAGGCATAATACCATTGGCATCTTGTTCCTGGGCTGTCTGGATCAGGTATCGCCTTTGTAAAGCTTGGTCTCCATATATAAAATAGTTTCCAAGAGCAGCGTAATAACCGGTTTGAGCATATTGCCTGCGTTCCCGGTAATTGTCTGTGTAAGCGTCTGTAGTACAGACATCAATGGTTTTGGCAGTGGCATCCATATAGCTCTGAATCCAGGGGGCATCCGAAGACTGGATGTTACCTTTCTTTTTGAATGGATATTGTAGTCGGTGAGTTCCGACCGTATGTAGTTTCACAGCTGCCGCGCCATTAACTATTACTCCCAGATATCGATAGGGCTTGAAGTAAGTAGCTTCCCATTCATCTTTACTTCCAGATAGAATAATTTGATCTAAATATTCTGAATCTAATACCTTGTGGGTGAATTTATCATCAATAATAAATGGAGCACCAACAATAGTTATTTGGGTTCCAGACACACCCTCGATTTCAAGTTTCGCCATGCCATTCAGAATTTGACCAAAATCAAACAGCACAAACCAGGATTTTGTAGAACTGGACGCTGGTAATTCCAATGGTGTGCCTTTCTTGCGATAGTTGTTGATTGATTTTGAAATTCGTTTATCTATTTTTTTTGTAAGTTCTAGTGGAACATTATAAGCCCCATCAATTTCAACAGTCTCAATGACATTTACAGCTTTTACATCAGTTTCAATCAAATAAGGTACTTCCCGGGGAACCAAATCCGTCCAAGGATTGATCAAGGCGCCAGGTCTGGCATTTTTCTGATGTGCAGGCCAACCAACATTACGAATTAATGTTTTGGCATCCAACCAACCGGAATCATCAAATCCGACCTGATTCCAACCGTTTAAATTCTTTCTAAAATCGACCCGGTCGTTTACGACCTGCTGAAAACGACTGATTACAGGAGCATCATTGTCCCAGGAAGGGTCAAGAGAAACTTTCCATGTAGATCCAGTGCATATTGGTTCCATGCCGGATCCCAAATCAAGTTGAGCCAACAGGCCAGCCCGTCCATCAAAATGGTAGGAGAACTTCTTTTTTTGATGGTGAATTCGAACAGCAATTGAATTCTTTCCTTTTCTTAAGATTCTGGTAATATCCAGAATATCAAACGACTGGTGATGCGGAGCAGAACGAGCAGGCCCGCGGCAAACATATTCTCCGTTGATATACAATTGGTATTTGGAAGAAGCCGTAATCCTTAGAACTGCTTCTTCTGGAACCAGCTCTAGGTCGAAATTTCGTCGTGCTAAAAGGACACCCGATTCAATTTGATTATCAAGCCAAATCCACTGCGCCCCCCAGTTGTATTTTGGAGCATCCTCGTCGGGCTTGTACCATGTTCCTGACACACCTTCACGGACCTGCATGTCTGTAGCATTCAGATCAAAAGAGCTGATGCTTCCAAACAAAAAGCAAAGTGCAAATAATGAAACCAGATCTACAGTCCTGTGGGTTCGTTTTCTTAGAAGACACAAGCGAGACGCTTGTCTGCTCGACAGGCAAGCTTGCGCCAACCCCAAGATTGACAAGAAATACGTGAACGTATAATTCATAATTTCAAACTTACTTTTTTGTAGCAAATCGTATCATATTGAACAACATTTTATCGGCTACCGGATCTTTGCCCAGGTTTTCAATTAATCTAAACTGAGAAATAATGACACGACCTTTGCCCAACGGAGCGATGGCCAGGTCAGATCCCCACCAAGATTCACCAGGGCCTGAATAATGCATTTTGTGATCTTCTGAGAACCAGTCAAAACCAATAGATGCGACCACTGATTCTTTTTTCTGAACACCGTCAAAAGTCAATTCTCGTAAGGTAGTAGACGGCCAAATGTTTTCATAGGTGTTACCCATCATCATATTAGAGGGAAGTCCATCAAATATGGGGTGGTCATGGATTAAATGAGGAATACAGGTCCAAAGCCCTCTGGCCGGATGAGCCTTTGCTGAAATTGGCAATATTGGATTTTCATACTGTCCCCTTACTTTGGTAGCATCGAGATTAATGGCCACTCCACCAGATTTGATAAATTTCATCAGAGCCTGAGACATGTCTTTATCAGATTTTGGATCTACACTACCAACCAACACAGGTATTGAAGAACGAGTAGATTTGCTAAAGTCCACAACGTCTATCCCTGATTGTTTTAGAAACGCTTTTAGTTTTCCATTACTTTCCAACACGGCCACTTTGGATTCTGGTATATTCGGTTTAGAAAACACTTCAAATTCTTGAGCGTTTTCTGTCAATACTTGGTTATCCTCAGACAACAATCGTACGTTTACATCAAAAGACTCATTCAAGCCTTTGGTATAAATTCTGTTGTCATGTAATGTCGAAACACCAGATTTCCATTGAATTTCTAATTCCTTATTGAGGAATTCAACCCCAGATTTAGAAATAATCACAATTTGCATTTTTGCATTTACATCTTCTAGTTCGTTTACACCTATTATTTCTAAATTCAGGAAGCTCACATCATATAAATTTCGCGGCTTGGTACGTATAGAAATGATCCGTGGTTGGTTTGCAGACTTGGTTCCTTCATATGCATAGGACTTCTTATTTCTCCATAGGTCGATCAGACCAGCACCCATAATCCAATCACCAGCAGCCAAGGCATGAATACAATAGCCATCTACATCGGGATTTGCACGCACCGCTTCTATCATGCGTTTATTTGCAGCACCATGAATCGCCTGCTGATCCAGGTAAAATTGCTTCATGTCAGGATACATTTTTCCAAAGCCGCTTTGATCAAGTATTTCTCTTTGTTCCTCATGTAATCGCTTGTGGTACCTGTAAGCGGGCGTTAATGCATTTCCTTTTTCTTCGAACAACGAATTGTTCAGCGTTAAATCCGGTAAACTGCCGTAACCAAGTTCAGACACAAATGACATCAGACCGGGCACTACATTTCGTCCGGGAGTCGCGCCTTTATAGCCTTTAGCTTTCTTTTGTTCCTTAGTCATACCAATCGACAGATACCCATCGTATCTGTCCTGTTCTATAAATGGACCAGGGTAGTTGTGAATATCGTTAAACTGGGTCGGCTCATATTCATTGGGCAAATACATGTTTGCTCCGAATGCCCATCCCCCTGACTCATCGAGAATAAGCCTTGTCGGATCAAGGTCTCGTGCCACCATGGCCATAGGACGCATCAATTGTTTAAGTACCGGTCTGTGCAATTCATTGAACAATTCCCATTGAACCACACATGCCCTATTTCTATCTCTAAGTATGGACTGTTCAATCTCATTTTTCACCCTTTCCGGTAAATAGGGCGTGGATAACGGCAACCTCATACATTCCAACGCCGGACTACCCACAACTAACACGCCCATCTCATCAGCCAAATCCAACCATCCTGGAACTGGTGGTCTTCTCCAAGGACGAATCATGTTGAAGCCCGCTTCCTTGGCCAGTTGTATTTCCTTGCGGGCCATTTCCTCTGAATCAGGATATGCAACACCGTTTGGATAGAGCCCCTCGAAAAAAGTTGCCTTAATGTAAATGCGTTTTCCATTCAGGTAAAAGTCCTTATCCTTAATTGTCAATTCACGCATTCCGAAGCGAACCTTCGATTGGTCTGATTCAACACCTCCATTAACAACCTTGACTACTGCCTCATAAAGTTGAGGACGGTCCGGAGACCAATATTTTGCATCTGGGATTTTAATTATCCATTTGATATCATTTTTTCCGGGATTTAATTTCCGGGATTCAATTCTCTCCGCTACTTTTTTATTTCCTTCTCCAACTTCATTAATACTCATTTCTACGTCCACAGAGGCACCTTTAACTGCCGTTTGATCAAGAACTACCTGTATATTGGCTGTGTTGTCATTAATATTGGGTTGTATAAATACATCATCAATGTACGTTTCATTGGTTGCAACCAATTGGACTTCTTGCCAAATTCCTCCGGTAATCCCTCCACGCCACTGGGGTGTTTCTAATGGCTTAACCCCATCTACTTCTTTATCAGATAATATAATTGGGCCGACTACACGCAGGGTCAATACGTTGGCTTTCCCGGTCTTGATCATCTCATCTACACGAAACTCAAATGGAGTAAATCCGCCTTCATGAAAGCCAACCACTTCATCATTGAGCCAAACTTCAGAAAGGTAGTTCACCGCTCCAAATTGCAATCGAATCACATTACCTTCCCAGTTTTTAGGTACGCTGAATTTAGTACGATAGAAGGCGACTCCTTCATAGTCTTCTTTGATCAACTCCCATGCGCTTGGTACCTTGATTTTTTGAATTGAGGCCTGTTGCTTAAAAGCAGAGTCAAGAAACCATTTCGCAGTGCGCCCATTGTTGTTTTCATCAAAAATAATTTCCCATTGGCCATCCAGGGAGAGGGTATTTTGAGCTGTGCAGAAATCTAGACTCCCAAGTAGAAAAGTTAAAACGAGTAAAAGTCGATTCATCATAGTTTGTTGGTTTTAGAGAACCCTACCAATTCAACTGGCGATACCATTTCCTTTAGATGCTGACGCATTATAAGTAACGCATTTTTATCAATTGAAGCCAGATTATTCCATTCGTTGGGGTCTTTTTCATGATCATATAGTTCTTCTTTGCCACTGTTATACAGAATGTACCTGTGTTGGTTTGTTCTTATAGCGTAGTGCTGCATTGTAGGATCGTCCTTATGGTCATTTCCTGCATATACAACCGTTAAAGCTGCAGGAGCACCTTTCCAATCACTACTTGGATTTTTAAGTAGAGAAAGCATGCTTGTTCCGTCCAACTCATGTCCCTTTTCGTTTTTTGTGGTTTGTAATGACAATCCACACAAATCCTGCAAGGTGGGATAAACATCAACCAATGACACTACCTGATCGATTGTTGAATTTGATTTTGTGATTCCGGGAACCCTCATCATCAGGGGCACACGTGTACTCTCTTCCCATAACGAGTTTTTATAGAGATAATCCTTTTCTCCCATGTGAAAACCATGATCACTTGCAAGCACCACAATGGTATTTTCTTTTAGGGAGCTCTTATTTAAAGCATCCAAAACTTGTCCAATATTGTCATCTACCGCAGCGACACATGCCAGGTAGGCCTGCGTCCATTTTTTCAATCCCAGCTCCATACTTCCATAAGATTCACTGATTGCATTGAACATCCTTTTACCCATTTTCAAGGTAAATAGATCACCCTGAAATGAAACTGTCAAATGTGTATCCTCATCATCCGAAGGTTTGATGACAGACAACTCCAATTCCTCTAAAGGAAAGCGGTCAAAATATTTTTGTGGAGCCACTAACGGAGTGTGTGGTCTTAAAAAACCAACCGCCATAAAAAATGGCTGTTCCAGATTTTCATGATCTAGCTGTTTGATTTTGTCAGCTGCCCATTGGGCGTTGATTTCATCTGGTGTTGGATCCCGGTCATCATCATTGAAGTATCGCATCGGCTTAAATCCGATTCTTGGATTGCCTGTTGTCCACTGAATAGGTTTGCCTTCAGAAGAGGTTCGTCCTTCTAAATTCACGAAAGGGCCGAGTGATCCATCTACCCAACCAATCTCGGAAAAAGGTGCAGGTACGTCCGGATGAGGTACTTGTTTTTCTCCATCAAAAGGTGTTGGAGAATAGTCAGCAGGATTTTGAAAGCTGGTCCAAAGATGTTTCTGATTGTGATGCATGATTTTTCCTGTGCCGATCACGTTGTAACCCGCTTCTTTGAATTGTTCCATCATTGTGCGGGTATTACTCAGCACCTCATTTTTGAACCAGGGTGCCTGAAAATAATTATTAGATTGGTGTGGATATACGCCAGTAAATAAACTTGCACGTGAAGGTCCACACATAGGGGCATTGGTATGGGCATTGGTGAACGTCGCTCCCGATTGAGCTAACTTATCCATATTCGGTGTGCTGGTCTGGACATGCCCTCCCAATATTCCAATATTGTCATTCAAGTCATCTACCATGATGAAAAGCACATTGTATTTTTCTGTGGGCTTATTAGATGATTTCGTAACACATCCCAGTAGTATCAGAAAGAGATATATTGATATCGGATATTTTGACTTAAACATTGATTGAGCAATTTTAGAACTTCTTTATTTGACTTCTGAATTGAGAAATTCGCGCAAAACATCTTCATTGATTTCAATACCCAATCCAGGTCTATCCGGCACATCTATCATTCCATCTTTTAGTTCTATGCCAGGTGAACTGAGTTTTTCTCTGATGGCATTTTCCGTTCGGTCGTATTCTAGATAAAAATCCGGATTAAAGAGTCTTCCAGGTAGATTTTCTAAATTCGATATAAAATGAATTGCGGTGTGAAGAGCGATACCAGTCCCCCAGGTATGAGGTATTACTTCTATGCCATGAGTGCTTGCCAGCGTAGCGATTCGCTTAGCTTCTGTCAATCCACCGCAGGCACATATATCTAGCTGAAGTATATCCACAGACCTGTTCTCGAGTAATTGACGAAATCCAAAACGCAGGTATTCACATTCACCTCCTGCAATTGGTATCGTGGTTTTCTCCCTGAGTTCACGGTAATGGTGGTAGAATTCAGGAGATACAGGTTCTTCAAACCATGAAATATTAAAAGGTTCTATCAAATGACACAGTTCAACCGCCTCTCGCAATGAATAAGCATGGTTGGCATCTACCATAAGTTTGATATCATCACCAATGGCTTCCCTTACCTCCTTTACATTTTCAAAGTCTTCCTTGATGGTCAATCCAACTTTCATTTTTATAGCCTGAAAACCCTGATCCACATAGGTCATTGCCTCCTCAGCAAGTTTTTTTGAAAGGTTATTACTCTGAGAAAAATAAAGACCGGTAGCGTATGGTTTTACCTGATTCCTGTGCTTGCCCCCCATCATCAAATTGACTGGCTGACCAAAAGTCCTCCCTTTGATATCCCAAAGAGCAATATCGATTGCACTCAAAGATGCAACGAGTATACCCCTTCTGGCATAATCTAAAGTTTTACGATACATTTCATACCAAAGAGTCTCGTTTTCCAGAGGATTCTTGCCAATGAGTATCGGTTCAAGAAGTTTTATTCCCTGACTCAGAACTTTTGCGGGACCATAACCTTCTCCCCAGCCAAGCATGCCCTCATCGGTAGTAATTTTGACGAGGCAAATATTTCGTTCAGAATACTCCCATTGAGAGAAGTAAAAGGCTTCTTTGAGCTTATCGGTCAGAACGAAAGACTCTATTCTTGTAATTATCATAAAACAAAGATTGGAATACGAAATCTCAATCGAATGCCTGTTTTTACCCTATTTTAGACGAATATTACCCTAGTATTGGTATGTTCGTTAGTTTTGATGTTAATTAGTGTCCGAATAGCAAATAATATAGACTACCAAAAGGGGTACATTTCAAATTGTCGCAAAACAAGGGCTTGACCTAAACCAAAATTCTGGAGTAAACTCCTCATTCGTACTTTCTCCTCAAGGAGAAAGACAAAATGGTGAATTATTGGTTTAGGCTAGATTATTTGAAAAATGAAAATTTGAAAGGTACCCACAAAAATATATGGAGCTTTTATATAAAAAGGAGGAAAATGCCCCTTCGGGATCTTTTTTTGTCAACCGAGTGCAAGAGCCTGTACTTGATATCAACTGGCATTTTCACGAAGAATTTGAAATCATTTATATCATCAAGGGGCGTGGAATCAGGTTGGTTGGTGATAATCTTTCCAGCTTTCGTTCTGGCGAATTGGTATTGGTCGGACCAAATATTCCGCACCTCTGGAGAACTACTAAAAATTTATCAGCAGTTGATCGTATTATTATAAAATTTGACGAGTTACCCGGAGGTGTAAACCTCTTTTCAATTCCTGAGTTTGCCAAGATCAAAACACTCCTCAAAAAGAGCGAAACGGGAGTATCTTTTGGGATGGATACGGTGGAAAAAGTCGAAAGGCAAATTATTGAACTATCAACCATGGAAGGTGTGAGCAAATGGACTTGCTTACTGGACATCCTAAATGTTTTGTCTTTGGATATAAACACGGAGAATTTATCCAGCCCATATTTGAAAATAGCATCCAACAATACCGAGGAAAACAGGCTTTCAAAAGTGATCTCTTATATCTCTGAAAATTACAATAAGGATATTGTTTTGGATAACGTAGCAGACATTGCTTCCATGACCATTCAATCATTTTGCAGGTTTTTTAAAAAAAGAACCAACAAGACGTTTATTCAGTTCTTAAACGAATATCGAATCGGCAAGGCTTGCGTGTTATTGGTTGAAAATAAAATGACTATCTCAGAGATCTGCTATGAACTAGGCTATAATTCTACCACCAATTTCAACAGGGTGTTTAAAAGGCAATATAGTTGTACACCTATGGAATATAGAAAAAAATATGCTAATGTGGATGTCGACCCAGTTTTAGTATAACTCCAATTCAAGACAATCGAAGTATGCTTTATAATCTTAGTGCCATCCTTATTGTCCTGGTCATCCTTGTGTTTTCTATTTCCAAATGGAAATTACATCCTTTCGTAGCACTCATACTAGCTGCCTTATCACTCGGCCTGTTGGTTGGCCTGGATGGTAAAACTACTGTGGATGTACTGTTAAGTGGTTTCGGGTCTACTCTGAAATGGATTGCAATTGTTGTCATATTAGGCGCATTCATTGGAGAAGTACTCAATGAAACGGGCGGGGCTATCAGGATTGCTGAAAAGGTTTTAAAATGGGTCGGCCAAAAAAAATTACCATGGGCCATGGGGCTGACCGGCTACATCGTTTCTATCCCCGTATTTGTGGATGTGGCCTATATTCTCTTTCAACCGATAACCGAAGGGTTGGCTAAAAGAAGTAAAACCCCACTGCTAGTTGTTGGGCTTTCACTCACCGCTGGGCTAACGGTTTCCCATACACTCATGCCTCCAACACCCGGTCCGTTAGCAGTGGCCTCACTACTTGAAGCAGATATTGGGCGATTACTTTTGATCAATTCAATGGTAGCTGTGTTTGCTGTTTCAGGTGGAGTGGTTTGGGCAAAACTTCGTTGTGGTAAATTCATTTTGCCTTTTGATGGTGTCTCCGAATTGGAAAATGAAGCTTCAAAAGTAAGAATTGAACAAAAAAAGACGCTTGTGATAATGGACCTATTACCCATTGTCGTTCCTATTCTATTGATGGGTACAGGGGCTTTTTTGGGTGAAGATAAAAGTATGACCGGAAGCGTAATCTCATTTTTCAGTATCCCAATGGTGGCTGTGCTAGTAGGAGCAGCGATTGCAGCATTGCAATACGCCTGGATCCATAAAAAGACCCGCTTCAATGAATTGGTTGAGGCAGCCATTGTCAAATCAGCCCTAGTCATTATGATCACAGGCGCAGGAGGTTCGTTTGGCTATGTGATCCGGGAATCAGGAATACAAGATTCCTTAGGGGAATATTTTTCAAGCCTTCCTTATCTGGGTTTTCTGCTGCCATTTATTGTTGCTGCGGTTCTTACCAGCGCTACAGGGTCAATCACTGTTTCGTTGATCGGTGCGGCATCTATCCTGGGACCTATGTCTGCAAGCATGCCCTATTCTCCCGAGATGATGGCAGCACTTATCGGTAGCGGATCCTTTTGTGTCTTTCACGCCAATTCCAGTTTTTTCTGGCTTCTCAATCGGCTCCACAATATTCCTGTCAACACACTTTACAAAACGTATACACTACAATCCCTGATTATGGGCATATCAGGATTGATGGGTGTAGTGATTTTGTATTTAGTTGGAGTTGGCTGAAGCGATACCTATTCTTCCAATTTGCTACTGTCATAGTGGCATTAACTCTAGCCTAATACCCTTAATTCAACTAAGGAATAATTCGGGTCAATCATTTTTTATTTGCTATATATTCATGTTTTGATCAACAGCCAAACCACAAGCCATTCCCGACCCTGTGCTAAATAAATCCGGCAAAGGACTAATTCGGCAGTTAGGTACGCACACCTAGCAGGTAGGTCAGTTCACCTCTGCTTTCACTTTTTGTGAACTACTAAAAATAGGGTTTTAAGAATAAGCTAATCTATAGGCAGGCAGGGATGCCTCTCTCATCCGAGCCAGACTCAATCAACCGTTCTCAGTTTAACCGTTTATTCATGCCATGAATCATTGTAGCTTGATATATTTTTTGGTCCAGAAGCTCTATATCATTTGGTTTAAGGTTATTCTGAACACCTGCCGTTCGGTGGACAGGAGTTCAGAATGACCATCAATGTTAATACTATTAAGACAGCCTCTTTTCGGCTTATTTAGAAAGTAATCTATCACTTTCTGCGACGGAAATCGCCCTTGGGACACCTTTCCTTACAGCCAGATATTGCTCTTTTTCAGCTTTGTCTTTTTTGTCCAGGTCATAGAAGTTTTTTCCAAACATTCTCTGTGCACGCTCCTGGTAGATCTGATTAAAACCTTCCTGGATATAAGTTAGGTTAACCAAATAATCGCCGTAGGTGTCGTCATCTTCGTGCTTGGCACTTACAACATAATTCGACTTTCCTTTGGCCATTTGATCCATTACAAATTCATATACGCGTGTTTGATTGGCAGATCCCGCTTTGTTGCCCAATTTGATTTTCAACAGATCCATGTCATGTTCTTTAGCATAAGCATCATCAATTTTAGGTAACTGAGGACCATCCTTACTTCCTGGAACAGGCGGAAGTAAAAATGCCATTTCGACCTGCTCACCTTCAGTGGTTCGGCCAATATAAAGCAGCTTTCTTCTATTTGCCTTTCTCAGTTCCCATTGTACATCACTCACCATTTCCATGGATTGAGATTTATCAACTTTTAGAATAATCGCACCATGTTGATTCATGTTGGATTTTTCTAAAACTGAGGCAATTTCGTTCACCTCAAAAAACTTTCCATTGATAGACAACTTGTTTTCATCTATGGTGAACTCCATTGTATTCGCAGGATCACCATCGAATTTGAAACCCGTTTCTGGTAAAACAGGTAGTATTAGATCATTAGACTCTACACTTGAAACTGTTTCGTTTGCCATTGAAACCTGCTCATCAATCTTCGAATTGCATTGAACAATCAAAAGACTAAAAACTAATGCTACGGATAAGACGAAAGCCACTTTGACTTTTCCTGCCCATCCTGATTCTTGTATTTTCATCATGGTTATTCTTTTTTTAATGAATGATAAATTGAAATTGTGTACCAACCCGTATGAGTTGTTGCTGATCAATTGTCTCAAAAGCAAAGACTGGTACTCAACTAAGGAATAACCCTGGTTAATCATTTTTTTATCTGCTATATATTCATGTGTCGTTTTTAGAGATTTAATCAACAGCCAAACCACAGGATTAAACCACAGCACGGCTGCCAAAAGTTGAACAAAAATTAAATCGAGAGAATGCCACTGACGGATGTGAGTTTTTTCATGTGCCATTATCTGAGAAAACTCATCACTATCCATCATGCCCTCGTGCACAAAGACAGCATTCATAAAAGAAAAAGGTGCCATTTGTTGCGGTACTTTTACCACAGTCACACCATCTATAGATTCTTTGGGATTACATTTTTTGAGGCGAAAAATCCAGGTATAAGTCCAGATCAATCTGAAAATCATGGCAACAAGTCCTGCTCCATATATCACCATTAGTATTGTCAAAACCAGGCTTTGAGTACTGGCCTCAGTATATTCCGAAAAACCTCCAGAGGAACCAGTAGAAGCCAGTCCATCATTCGACCATACTTCTAGTGCATCATAATACGATATTCGTATTTCACTCAAGTTCTCAATTGGCTTACCAACCAAACTTTCTTTGCTAGGTAAAAAATCAAAACTCACAAAGGGGAACAGCAACGAAACTGCCAGGACAGCCAGTAGAAAAAAGCGGTTGAGGTTAAAGAAAGTCTCCTTCCTCAGCAACAGTAAATAGAGCGCATATAGTATCGCCAACGCCGCACTAGCCTCTAATAAGTATAAAATTAGACTAGTCATTTTTCTGCGATTTTAGTTCTTCGAGCATTCTGATTGCTTCGTTCAGCTCATTCTCATCCAGCTTTTTGCTTTCAGAGAAAAAGTTGACGACCTGTTTCAGAGAATTGTTGTAATAGTCTGAAACCAATCGAGACAGTTGTCCCTTGCTATACTCCTCCTTAGAAATCAAGGGATGGTACTGGTGCGAATTGCCATAAGCCTTATAGCCTACTATTTCCTTTTGCACGAGCACCCTCACAATGGTTGAAACAGAATTGTAAGGAGGTTTTGGGTCGGGGTATTGTTCGATTATATCCTTGATAAAACCTTGTCCGATACCCCAGAGAATCTTCATAATCTTCTCTTCTGCCTTAGTAAGTGTAGTCATCGCTTTACGAGTTTATTGAATCAGCGATGTAAATATACAACTTATTTTTAAGTTAACAAACTTATAAATAAGTTAATCTATTTAAAATTAAGTTCAAGTACTCAATAGTCGCTTAAACCGCTAATATCAAAGAAAAAATTTGGAGCAATTACTTCTCGATTTTATTAGAAGCGACCGTCAGGCTCTCACCTTTATCTTTTCTCTCTCTGTTTGTCATTCTGAACGAAGTGAAGAATCTTTCTGCTGAGCCGCAGCTTCATCCTGAATCACACGCTGGCGCACATTTGTGGAGCGCAATGTGCGTCTTCTCTTCCACTGAATCCAGATTAGTATTTATCACACAGGAACATACGAACAAGAACTTTGATGCATTTAAAAAATTGGATCAACTCTTTGGTACCCTCAATCTAAAGGTGCTCCCTTCTTCAATTTTACTTTCTATATCCAGATTCACATGGTTTCTTTCCATCAGATCCAAACACATAGTCAGCCCTAGTCCTGCACCTTTTTCTCCATTGGTTCCGTCTATGGAGGATGTTTTCCCATGAGCAAGTAACTGCGAAACAACTTCTGACTTCATTCCAATGCCTGTGTCGGTTATTTCAATGAGAGATTCAATTTGAGTGGACTTTATGGATATTTCTATACTGCCGTTTTGAGGAGTGAACTTGATGGCATTGTGGAGTAAGTTTCGGATGATGAGTTTAAAATGATTTTCATCCAATGAAATTTCATCCACATCACTGATTAGTTCTATTCCGATCTGCTTTTCTAAACACAGATCCGAAAACATAGTGACGACTTTTTCAACACATGCTTTGGGGTCAAAAGTGGTAACCAATGGATCAAGGTTTTTGGATTGCACAACTGACCACTGAACAACATCGTCTATTTCTTCAGTCAAAAAACCAATCTTGTTGTTTACTGTCCCCTTGTGTTTTTGGAACTCATCATCTTTGAGAATTCCATTATCATTCAGGGAAAGTAGAGCTTTCAAGTTGGCCAGAGGACTTCTGATGTCATGGGCCAAAATAGAAAGCAGTTTGTTTTTGGTGTGGTTTGATTCTTCGAGCTTATGCTGCGTTTTGAAATGGTCTTTTTTAATAAAAATCAAAAAGACATATAGACCGATGCAGTGTACCGATGTATTGACTATGAGCAACACAAAATCTCGCCCATAATCGCCTTCTATCATCAAGTATTTATAGAGTTTGGCAATAACTATTTCAACAAAAATCAAAATGAACTGGGATATCAGCAGCCAACCATCAAGTAGAAAGACTGCTATGGTGATGAATGCGAACAACCAGTTTTCGGGTTCTGCGAGAATGCTGTAGTTAAAGGCAATGATAGCAGCGGCAAATATCGATGCACTCGTCACGTTGATCAGCACAAGAGACGATGCTTGATATTTTCCAATGTAATTGAGCCAATAGACCAGGCCTGTCCCAGTCATCGCCACCACTCCTACGAAGAACTCCGGCATCAACTTGTAGTAGAGCATAAAGCCCATTAATGCCAGGCAAAAGACTTGAATTGTGAGGTTGAGCGTATTGGTGAGTATGATGCGTCTCTTTAAAAGGTCGCTGAGTTTGTCATTAATACCAATCTGAAGAATTTGATTATGGATATAATCAAGCATGCTTTGGTCAGGTGTTATTCCCGCAAATTACTTATTTCTTTGGAAATGGGTGACTTCTATTTTTTTTATGTAGAAATAGAAAGGGCTCGGAAAAAAGAAAACCACTCACATTGTCTGCAAGTGGCGGATTTTCAAGCCGTTTATGGTGGAATCGGTTGTGCTTTCAGAAAAATAAAATAAACCCGTTGAACAAAAAAGTACTGCCAAGTAAGTGTGGTGGTTCTTAGGTAGAATCAACGCAAGTTTTAAGCCTTTTTGAATTCGGTTGTAGCAAGATTCCGCTTGATATCCTTACTTGGCAAAAAAGCCATTTTCACTTTGGTGATATCTCTTCTGGTAACTTTTTCAGGGTCATCTCTTCCTACTCCCGAAACATGGATACTGAAAGTACCCAGTCCGTCGAGTCTTACATTGTTTCCATCTTTTAACAGCATTGGAATTAGCTGGGTAAGACTTTCGATCATGCCTATCACATCCGGGGTAGAAAAGGAAGATCTCTCGCTTATACGCTCTGCTAATGTTCTTGTGTTTATCAAATTGCGCTTGGTGACTATAGGAAAATACTTTGGCTTTCGGTCTCCCGCTATTCCTCCAGGTCTTTTGCTTACTACTTTGTATGATACCGCCATGCTATTGCTTACTTTATAGTGTTAAACTGTTCTTTGTCTGCTGTAAAAGGAACAAAATGATACGTATTGTAATTAAATAAGATACGTATCTCTATATATTAAGATACGTATCACAATGAAAAAAGATACGTATTGTATTTGTAAGAATACACCAGGTTAACAGTACTTTCTGCTGTGGTTTAATGCTATTGCTGCTGTATGTTAATCCGCTTGGTCGCATTTGTATGCGGCCGAAACCTTTTATTCTTCGCACAAAGAACAGAAGGTAAAATTAAGATCGCATGGATATGCGATCAAGCACCTGTCAGCACGTCCGTATATATATGTGGTCAAAACCTTTTTCCTTTTAGCGATCGGTGTTTGAATAAGATTACACGATGCAAGGGTACTGCTCTAAAGTAGAATTAAGCTTTCATATCTATGGCTAATCGTGTGCCGATTTGTGGGTTTAGGCAATCTTTTAAACCTGCCTAATTTCCAAATTAGATTCAATTAAAAGCGTTAAAAATAGAATAAATAAGTCTATTGATAAATATCATATATAAATAGATATTATAAAATTATTTAGATACTAATACTTAAGCCGGGTAGTTTATCAAGTCATATAATAATCTATTTAGAATACTTAAAGAGTTATATATTCACAATTATACCATATAGGCATTATGATATACTTAAATAAATACTACTTAATAAGTAATAAATAACGTAATATAATTTGTTTTATAATACAAATAAAATATGTTTGATGACCCTTTAAGGATTACTTGTGTCAGCATTAACCCTGGAACTGAGATAAGAAAATTCTTCTATTGAATAAAAAAGCATTCATATCAAGCCTTTTATTGATGCTCATGCTCCATTCTCCATGGAGCGGGTTTGGACAGATAAAAACTTCTGTCACATTCACCAATCCTTGGGTGAAAAACATTCAGGCCGTTGATAAAGAGCGCAAAGAGTATAAGAAATATCTTAATGATAGTATCCGTGAGTACAAGCGCCTCAATAAGTATTATGCGGCCAAAATTGACTCACTGGCACAAGCGAGATGGGATGGGCGTTCACAAGGCGTAGATCTCTCATTGAACAACTTTCAGGAATTAGCAAAGTTTAAAAAATTAAGAAGCGAATACATCCGAAAGAGAGACTCCCTGGAGAACCTACCCGAAAGCTCGGTTGCCATTAGTGACTTGCTCACAATTTATGAAAGCAGGATTGACTCTATTGAATCATTGATATTTGATGCCGAGATTTTGGGTTATAGGCTGGGGCAGGTTCGACGAACAAACGATTTTAATTCTCTTTTCCAGGTCAATTACAAAGGAGATTATGATTTGGATTCCATGGAATACTCTGAGCTGAATCCAGATAGCCTCTTGATAGCCAGAATGAGCCGCTACTTGGAAGATATGGCTTATTCTCTGGCAGGGGTGAGCGAATTGCAGCGTCAGCAGCAACGCATATTGGCCGAGCAACAACGACTGGAAGACTACAAGGCTGACTTTAATCGCTACCGCGATAAGAAAAATCTTAAAAGCAACCTGACTAAGCTGAGTAGGTCTGAGTTGTTGAGTAAGAACGAAACCCTCAACAATGCCCACAAGACGCTTTCAAGCTACAAAAGAAAATACCTGACATTGCCTTCGAGCAAACACCTTGAAGGAGGAATAAAAAGAAATTCCTTAGAAGGAAAATCTTTTTGGGAGCGCATCAAAGTAGGAGGCAACCTGCGCATTAGCCAGCGAGATTTTGTAGAGATTGACTTTTCCCCATCTATAGCCTACCTGGCCAATAAGAAGTGGGCTATAGGAACTGAATTTGTTTTTCGTGGAGAATTCGGAAATGGTAGAAAATGGTATTC
Organism: Cyclobacteriaceae bacterium; assembly: GCA_049115735.1. Classification (GTDB taxonomy): domain Bacteria; phylum Bacteroidota; class Bacteroidia; order Cytophagales; family Cyclobacteriaceae; genus CAXBNB01. Next base: position 368,682 of record JAGDZP010000005.1, read on the forward strand.
AGCTTTTGATTCTGATACGTATGGAGGCAGGGTATTTACCGACTATGTCGTCTACAAAAGCTTCTTTGCCCATGCGGAGCTTGAAAACCTCTACACAATAAGAAAACCTACAGGAACTGAAACCACAACAACGGAATCAGTGCCTGGAGCCATGGCCGGTATGGGCAAGACCTTTGGTCTTGGAAAAAATATCAACGGAAAAGTACTGATCCAATACAACTTCATCCATGATGAGCACAAGCAGCTATATGCCAGCCCATGGGTAATAAGGTTTGGATTTGATGTGAAGAAAATAAAAGATAATAAATGATTTGTAGTATGTACCTTTTAGCTAATCAATTGTTCAGACAAAAATGGGTTTTGTTTTTTTTGTTTTTCTCAAGAATGGGGATTGCCCAGGAATGGGACATGAGTCCACAGCCACCAGATGCAGCCAGTTTTGCCACTTATGGCACTTACCCAGTGAGTTACTACACGGGCTCTCCCAGTATTTCCATTCCTATTTTCACGATACAAGAAGGGGACGTTAGTGTACCCATCACCTTATCCTATAGTGCCGGAGGAGTACGAGTAGCACAAGAGTCCTCTTGGGTAGGACTAGGTTGGAATCTTTATCCCGGAGGCTCTATCTCCAGAATGGTTGTTGGTGCTCCAGATGGCGATAGTCATGTTTCATCTCTTTATACGGACATTTATAATTACTGGGATGGTAGCAATCTGGAAGAAACATATCTAAAACTAGATACAACAAACCTTTATTGGGGAAGAGCCACCGGTGAAGGAATAGAGAGTATAGAGGACGATGGTAACTATAATAATTTCAGCTATGCTGATAAATCAATTTATGAATCATGGGCTTTAAGTTCTCATTTATTTCAACCAGACATCTTTACATTCAATGTGCTAGGGTATTCAGGCAAGTATTATATCAATCCTCATACGGATGAAGTGGTTCAAGTTGACAAAAAGGAACAACTAATTATAGAAAGGGATGATAGCAATTGGGATCCAGAAACCGATGGCTGGAAGATTATAATGCCCAATGGGGCAGTTGCTTACTTTGAGGATATAGAGAAAACAAGCAAACCAGGTTTAAGCGTTGACTGCTCCCCTAGTACACCTTCACTAACTTGGAAAATAACCAGGATTGAGCTTAAGAATGGAGAAGAAATAAATTTCACTTATTCAAATACGACTTATGAAACAGCTTCCATTTCACAAACAATTGTTCACGCCTATCAAAGCTATTCAGACTCGATTTCAAATAGGCTTAAAACAGCTTACGGAAGTTTTGCTGTTCCGACCATTCTCGATAATTGTTCAACCAATGGCAAACCATCAGATACCAAATATGAGCTGAAAACGCTCACCAAAATCACATCACCAAAATATACAATTGATTTCAATTTAGCTTCCGGTCATAGCAAACCTTTGTTGGAATCGATTGAGATTTCGGAAAATTATGACAACTCATTCAAGATTGGCTATGAGTTTTTCCTATCTCCGTTCAACTGTGTAGATGGAAGCTGGAACCAATATATTAAATCGAATGGTACTACAGCCACTTATGAAACGGAAGCCAACTACGTAAAATACAAACTCAATAAACTACAGAAATACAGTATCAAAAATTCGATTAACCAGAATTATGGTAATCCTCATTCTTTCGAATACCAGGAGGACATAGGTCTTCCCTCTATTTTATCCTTTGCCCAAGATTATTGGGGCTACTATAATGGGCAGCATGGTAACACAGGGCTTATACCCGATGAAACCCAAATTTATGCCAGCGATGGTCCCTATGTAGTATCAGAATTACCAATTGGAATGAATGATGTGCGCAGAAAAGCGAATGCGAACAGGGGCTCAAGTGCAACACACATGAAACAAGGGGTACTCACCAAAATAACATACCCCACCGCCGGATCAACCGCATTCGAATATGAACCGCACAAATTCTATTTATCGGATGAACAAGACTACATTTTGGTTGCTAGTGAAATAAGTTACAATGGTTTGCATTACACTAAAAGTACAAGCAATAATTCCTCTGCGATCAGCACAGGAGCAGGATTAAGGATTAAAGAAATGAGGAACTATGACGAGAATGATTTTTTTGCAAGTAGAAAAAAATTCTCGTATTACGAATCAGGAATATTACATGAGCCCGTTCACTTTTGGCGAATAGATCCAAAAGTTCAAATAATCTCAAATGGTAGCATTCCTCATAATATTTTCGAATCTGATGAAGTTTTCTACTACAGGCTTTGGACAGGCAATTCTACCAGTCATAGCCAGTCTTTTGCTATTCCCAATGCAGTTGGATATTCTCATGTTGACGTGTTTGAAAGTGACAGTGAAACTGATACTGGTGAAAAAACTAATGGGAAATCCAGCTATTTGTTCCACAATGAAGAAACAGCATACAATGTCGGACTATCGAGAGTAACGGTTGGCTATCTCGATTCGAGAAATGGCCTTCCAACCAAAGTTTATCTACGAGATGAAAACAATGCTATTGTCAGTCAAACCGAATACAGTTATACGAAAGTAGAAAGTTCTACTTTTTTGTCCATGGGAGCCAAACATATCTCTGCTAGCAGCACACTTGGATATAATGTTTTCAAATTTGAATTCACTCCTCTAAAGGCAGAATGGTGGAAACAGGGATGGGTAAAAGAAACACAGGATGACGTACTCAAAAAGACCGATTTCACTTACTCAAGTGATAGTCATGAAAACGCCCGTTTGCTGAGTCAGAAAACCGTTAATAGCGCTGGAGATTCATTGGAAACAAAATTCTATTATGCACATGACAGTCCGAGCAATATTCAAACCACACAGGCCACCCTGGACGCCATGATTGCCGCCAACATGGTGAACATATCGCTAAAAACGGAACAGCTGGTAGATAATATGCTTGTTGGCGGATCTATTGTAAACTACAACACAGAATTGCATCCTTCTTCAACCTTCCAATGGGAAGACGGCAATTATGTGCAAAAGCAGGATATAATATATGAAGATGGACATGTAATTTCTTATAACGGGGTTGATGGAGTTCCAATCTCATTTATATGGGATGAGAGCAAGGACAATCCTATTGCAAAGGTTGTGAACGCGATAAATGGGCAAGAAGAAATTAATTACACCAATGAAGATATCAATACCGACTATTCTTATGATCATGGCGCGGTAGCGGCTTCTCCCCATATCAATGTGGTCCAAATCGGATATACACAAAACCTTTCCATTTCTTATAGCTATAGCCGTGAAATAGAAGGTGACGGACAAGAATATCATTTAGTATTTTCGGTAGGCAATTATGATTCTCCATCGATTACACTTCCGATAGGTCAAAATGAAAATACAGGCACTGTAAATATAAACAGCGTTCCTCCTGGCACTTATACATTCTCCGTGCAAAAAGATAGTCCAACTATCGTAAGTGGGGATTTAAGCTACTATAAGAGAGTTGTAACTCCAGTTTACGTCAGGACCAAAGAAGTATATTTCGAGAATTTTGAAATTTATGAACAGCGTCTTCAAAGTTCGACAGCACGCACGGGAAATTATGTTTATGCAGGTGACTTTGATGTTCTTCTGGAAGATAAAATACCAGGGGATTATACGCTTACTTATTGGTCTAGTCAAAACGGAATTGATTGGCAAAGAAATGAACTTTCTATTACAGTAGATGTAGATAGCATTAGGCACATAATAAGTGGGGTTTCTTATTTGGATGATGTACGGCTATATCCCTCCGATGCGCAAATGACGAGCTTCACACATGACCCACTTCAAGGTCTTACGAGTCAAACGGATCCTAATGGCAGAACAACATATTACGAATATGATTCCCAGGGAAGACTAGAACATGTTCGTGATGATGAACGGAATCTACTGAGTAAGAACGAATACCACTATAAAGGGCAGCCATAAGTTGACCATTACCTCTCACCTTAATAATTAATAATTAGAATCATGAAAAAATCAATATTTGGTAGAAGGCTTACTCTAGGCGCCTTATGTATCCTTATTTTATCAATAAATTCAGCTATTGCACAGGATAATTCTATTCAAGAAAATAGAGAGTCTCTGATTGGAACCTGGGCATTAGATTATAATAAGAGCATAGATCAAATTGATTCAAGTTCCAAGACTCATTATGATGGTTTAAGTAACGAAAAGAAGAATAGAATAGCTGATTCGTTCACTGGACGCAAAATGATATTTGGCGAAGATGGTACTTATACTTTGCAATTAAATCGGGGAATGGTGGTAAGCGGAACTTGGGAGCTGACAGACGAATTGACCATTTTGATAGGCCTGGATGGAAAACAATTTGAGCAGAAGATAATAAGCATTTCTAGTTCCGAAATGCTGCTGAACCTTGGAGGTGACCAATCTAAGAACCGTTTGTTTCGGAAATGGTATTTAAATAAAGTCAAAAACTAGCAAAACGAATCATCATGATAAAAGATATGAATCTCATAGGTTTTATTGGAAAAAGTTGGTTAAAAATAGTTTTGACCTCTTTAATCTCACTCAGCCTTCATAACAAAGGTTTTTCTCAAGAGATATCTATTTCTGGGCCTACTTCGGCTAACCAAAATGATACAGATTACTACAATGTATACGACATCTTTGACACCATCACTGACTATTATTGGGATGCTGGGTCGAATCAAATTTTATCTGAAGGAGAGACGAGTGCCACAATAAAATGGACACAATCCGGAAATCAATACTTGTACTACGAGGCAAATACTTTTTTTGATTATTATTGGGGTGAAACAGTTGTGAGTGTAGCGTCTTCAGGGCCATCTAATCCGCCTAACCCTACAATCACGACTTCTGGAGTTTGTTCCAACGGACAGGCAACTTTAACCAGGAGTGGGAGCCCCCCTAGTGGAGTTACATGGTATTGGCAGGGAAAAACCAGTAATGGGACATCAACCTCTAAGGGATCTGGGACAACTTTTATCGCAAACGAAGGCTCTGGTAACTATTATATTAGGGCCAGAAATAGCAGTAATCAATGGAGTAGTGGCTCTGGAGTTGTGAATGTCATCATCACCAACAACCCTCCCACAGATGAAATTTATATAACAGGTGGCGGGGTTTCTTGTGGATCGGGAAATGCTATGGGTCTAACTATTGCAGATCCTGCTCGGGTGACAGATAATACTGTCTTTAAGCTTAAAAAGAATGGAACAGAGGTAGCGAATTTTACAAAAACTGTTGATCAGGAGGATTGGAGTTTTAACTATACCGGTACTGCGGGTACATATACTGTTACAGCTGCAAGTTTTGGTTGTGAGGTTACAATTGACCACTCAACCACAATTACCAATACTCCACCCCCGCCGGCAGACCCTACGCTGGCTGTTGATTTTTCCTACTCTACAGAGGAGAGCCCTGATAACTTCTGCGTAGGAAACATTAGGCTGCAGTCGCAATCTGGAGTAAAATGGTACAGAGATGGGGGTACATATGTCGGAACAGGGTCTACTTATATCCCCACAGCGTTAGGTGTTCACAGCTACCATGTTACTCAAACCACAACAAATGCTTGTGGTGTACAGCACACTGGCACTAGCGCTTCTAAAACTATTACAGTAATTCCTTTTGTAGGGCAAATTCCGACACCCACAGGACCGTCAAATCGATGTATGGGCAGTGGAAGTTCAAATTACTATGCCACTACTTCCAATGCAAGCAGCTATAGTTGGTCTTTAAGTCCTGCAAGTGCTGGTACTATTATTTCTAATGGAGAAGTAACATGGTCAGCCACTTATTCAGGTATCGCTACAGTAACTGCTTACGCACATGGATGCGGGCCCTCAACAAGTGCAAGTAAAAATGTTGATGTTTATGCCTATTTGTCTGCAGGAAGTGTAAATGGAGCCAAGACAATATGTTACAACGCATCAGCAGGCACCTTGAGTAATGTAACTAGTCCATCAAATGGAGATGGTAGCTACACTTATCTATGGCAGGTTTCGTCAAACAATTCAAGTTGGTCAACCGCATCTGGTACCAACAATCAAGCGAATTACTCACCTGGAAATCTGACAAGTACGAGATACTACAGACGAAGGGTGCAATCCTGCACCCATACATCATACACCGGTAGTGTCAAAATAACCGTTAGAAACCCTTTGAATGCGGGAGCAATAAATGGCTCCAAGACAATATGTTACAATGGGTCAGCAGGCACATTGGGAAATAGCACTTCACCTTCAAACGGAGATGGCAGCTATACATATTTATGGCAAGTGTCATCGAATAACTCAAGCTGGTCAACAGCAAGTGGGACAAACAATCAATCAACCTATTCTCCGGGGAATCTGACTTCTACAAAATATTATCGAAGAAGGATTCAATCATGTAATCAAACAGCTTACACAAGTAGTGTTACAGTTACAGTTAGAAATCCATTGAGTGCAGGAACTATAAATGGGACAAAGACAATATGTTACAATGGGTCAGCAGGCACATTGGGAAATAGCACTTCACCTTTAAACGGAGATGGCAGCTATACATATTTATGGCAAGTGTCATCGAATAACTCAAGCTGGTCAACAGCAAGTGGGACAAACAACCAAGCTTCCTATTCTCCGGGGAATCTGACTTCTACAAAATATTATCGAAGAAGGGTTCAATCATGTAATCAAACAGCTTACGCAAGTAGTGTTACAGTTACAGTTAGAAATCCATTGAGTGCAGGAACTATAAATGGAACAAAGACAATATGCTTCAACGGATCAGCAGGTACATTGGGAAATAGCACTTCACCTTTAAACGGAGATGGCAGCTATACATATTTATGGCAAGTGTCATCGAATAACTCAAGCTGGTCAACAGCAAGTGGGACAAACAACCAAGCTTCCTATTCTCCGGGGAATCTGACTTCTACAAAATATTATCGAAGAAGGGTTCAATCATGTAATCAAACAGCTTACACAAGTAGTGTTACAGTTACAGTTAGAAATCCATTGAGTGCAGGAACTATAAATGGAATAAAGACAATATGCTTCAACGGATCAGCAGGTACAATGGGAAATAGCACTTCACCTTCAAACGGAGATGGCAGCTATACTTATTTGTGGCAAGTGTCATCTAACAATTCAAGTTGGTCAACGGCAAGTGGGACAAACAACCAAGCTTCCTATTCACCGCCCGGAACATTGACTTCAACAAAATACTTCAGGCGAAGGGTACAATCCTGCAATCAAACTGCTTACACTTCTAGCGTAACCATAACTGTACATGGTGCATTAAGTCCTGGAAGCATTGGAAACCCTCAGACTCTATGTTATAATACTGATGCGACATCTATCACCAGCACAGAAGGCGCTTCAGGGGGTGTTTCCAGGATTTATCAATGGGAGAGTTCAACTATTAGTTCGAGTAGCGGGTTTTCCAATGCACCTGGCATTTCTGATCAAGACACCTATGACCCAGGCAACTTGACAGAAACAACTTGGTTTCGGCGAATGGTAGTTTCTGGTTCTAGCTGTGGAACAGCAACTACAAGTGCTGTCGAGGTAACTGTCTTGGAAGACCTTACTGCAGGCAGTATTGGAAATTCTCAGGTTCTATGTTACAATTCCGATCCGACCGAAATAACGAATATTTCCGATGCGGCAGGAGGTGCTTCAATTACATATCAGTGGGAGCAATCAACGACAAGTTCAAGCATTGGTTTTTCTGATATTATTGGTGAAACGGGGAATACCTTTGATCCGGATATTTCAACACAAACAACCTGGTATCGTAGGAAGGCAATTTCAGGATCTGGGTGCGGTACCGTTTCTACCACTGCTGTACAAATAACAATTGATCCCTTGCCTATTGTCTCTGCCGGCCTTGATATTCAGGTTTTTGAAAGTAACGCTATAACCCTGTCCGGAGAGTCTCCAACTGGGGGTATATGGTCCGGCTCGGGAGTTACTGGAAATAATTTTGATGGATCAACGGCAGGTGTTGGCATTCACACAATAACATATGACTTCACCGATGCTAACGGGTGTTTCAATTCTGACGACCGCCTTGTAACCGTAAATTCAAATCCTTTAGTAAGCCTATCTGGTCCGTCCGAAATAGCATTTGGAGAATCTGTAACCTTAACTGCATCGCCAGGACATAATAGCTACCAATGGAAAAAGGATGAAATTGATGTCGCTGGAGCAACGACAAATACGCATGTCGTTACAACTTCAGGTGATTATACAGTTCAGGTCACTACCTCTGACAACTATATTTGGCTTAGCCCTATAACTTCAGTTACCAGAAAGTTGGCAAGTGATGAGAACTATGTAATGAAGTGGTCATTTAGAAAGAAGAATATCGATGCAGAAAACATTCCTGAAGATCCACAATGGGTGACTAGACAAACAGATTACTTTGATGGATTAGGTAGAGCTGTCCAAACAGTTACATGGAGGGCTTCTCCTGGCCAGTATGACATTGTTCAACCCATCGTCTATGATAATTTTGGTAGGGTAGTACAAGAATATCTTCCCTTTACTAATAATTCTGAGGGGCTATTTAATGACTTTGTCCCATATACTGATGCTAATTACAGTTTGAGCACCCACTACCTTTTTTACCAGGGCACCAATGATAACATTGTAGACGATACCAGACCATATAATGACAAGACTTTTGATAATTCTCCCTTGAACCGTGTCATTTATCAGAGTGTAGCCGGTGAAAATTGGCAAACAAACCAAGTTGAGTTTTCATACTCATCGAACACAATAAGCGAAGTTCTCATTTTTGACTGGGAAGTGCTGTTAACAGGTGCACAAACTATGTATGATGCCAATGAATTGTACAAATCTGGAAGTACGGATGAAGATGGTAACCTTATGCTTGAATACAAGAACAAGAAAGGGCAAGTGGTATTAAAAAAGTTGCAAGTTGATGAAACGAACAACATTTGGGCCAGTACATATTACGTCTATGATGACAGAGACCTGCTAAGAGTTGTTATCCCTCCGGAGGCGACAAATAAGCTAAGCATTGATTTTTTTGGAAAGCCAGAAACGGAGCGCCAGGACTTCCTGAACAAATGGGCCTTCCAGTATGATTATGATCCAAGAAAGCGAATGACCAGTAAAAAAATTCCAGGAGCAGATGAAGTTTTGATGGTTTACGATCAATGGGACAGGTTGATCCTTTCGCAAGATGGCAATCAACGTTCAGCATCAACGGCCGAATGGTCTTTTACAAAATATGATATACTCAATAGGCCTATTCTAACTGGCATTATGTACGACAGTCCGAATATCATGGCTGATATTGGTGCAATGGTTCGCTTCGAAACTTTTGATTCGACACAATCTTCGACTTTTCAGTATACAAGCAATTCATATCCAACAGATGGATCGGGACTCATAAAAGAATATTTATCGATTACTTATTATGATAACTATGATTTTTTATCAGGATCAACACTCAGCGGGACTGCCTATTCCCGTCCGATAGAACTGAACCAGGAGACTGATGATTTGATCCGTCCGGAACTGAATACACAGGTTCAAGGCCAAGTAACCGGCACGATTACCAGAGTGATAGGTACCGGTAACCTGCTTGCTTCAATTTCCTACTATGATCACAAATACAGGTTAATTCAGATGGTTAGTGAAAATCACTTGGGTGGCGTTGATGTGGTCAGCAATCAGCATAGTTTCATTGGAGAGATTAAAAAAATAAAATCTGTTCATGACAATGGCACCACACTTACAAATATTTTACTCGAATATGATTACGACCATAGTGGAAGGTTGATGGATGTATTTCATCAAATCGATGATGGAGAAAAAATTAATCTTTTCTCGAATGAATATAATGAGTTGGGTCAATTGATTGATAAGAAGCTGCATGTCTCGAACAACGGTGATTTTAAACAATCTATTGATTATGAATATAATATCAGGGGATGGCTTAGATCCATAAATAAGTCAGGTCTTTCAGGCTCACTTGAGGTTCCTGAACCATCAGATTTTTTCAACATGGAACTGATTTATAATACTTCTATTGACGGACTGCCAAATAACCAGCTATGAGAACTATAAGAAGAATATTGAATAACAAATTATCAGATGCTCATTCCATCATAATGAAGAAAGCTATATTTAAAATATTCGGAATTATTGTGTTGATACTTACCAATTCAACTTTGCATGCGCAAACAAATTATGCATTGAATAAACCCGTTTCGGTCAGCTCGATTCGAAGTGCCAATAAGTCAGGAGACAATGCAGTGGATGGAACCTCGTCAAAATGGGTTTCTGGTACTGGTAAACCCCAATGGCTTGAAATCGATCTTCAGGATGATATCGTCGTGAATGAAGTGAATATTGATTTTTACAATTCTATTGGTGAGGTTTTCAAAATACAATACTGGGATGGTGGCTGGCAGGACCTTCTTAATATTACTAATGGAACGCAACAGATTTTCAATGCAACATTTGCTGGTCAACTAACAAATAAGGTACGAATTGAATTTACTGAGACATCAAAAGGCAGATGCAAGATTCAGGAATTTGAAATTTATGGATATATACCGCCAGATGCGCCATCATCTCCTAGCGTTTCATCAAACGTCTGTGGACCCAAGACAGTAACAAGGGCCACTCCTCCAGCAGGTGAAACCTGGTACTGGCAAACATCATCAGGTGGTACATCTGAGTTAGATTCAAATTTGAATTATGTTGTGAGCAATGAAGGCAACAACAATATTTATCTTAGATCTAAAAATAATAGCAATGGGAGTTGGGGCCCTAGCACATTAACTGTTGTGACCATTCTACCTGCACTATCCGCAGGAACCCTCAATTCTGACCAGACAATATGCTATAATGATGACCCTGTAATAATTAGCGGTACGTCAGCTAGTGGAGGAGATGGCAGTTACACATATCAATGGAAGAGTCGAACTCCAGGCGGTTTATGGTCGGACGCTCCAGGAGTGAGTACCAATGTGAGTTATGATCCACCAGCCTTGATCACTACTATGGAGTACAAGCGGGAAGTTAGCTCATGTTCTACTACAGAGGAGAGCAATGTAGTAACCATAACAGTGCATCCTGCTTTAGTCGTAGGAAGCATTAGCGGAGCTCAGACAATATGTAACAATGCAGATCCTACAACGATCACCGGTATAGCAGCCAGCGGGGGCGATGATAGTTACGCTTACCAATGGAAGAGCCGAACACCAGGCGGCTCATGGTCGGATGCGATTGGTACGAGTACCAATGCGAGTTATGATCCACCAGCCTTGACTACCACGATGGAATATAAACGAGAAGATACCTCCTGTTCATCTACATTGGAAACGAATGTCATAACGATTACCGTACTTCCTGAGTTGGTTGGTGGAAGTATCAGTTCTGATCAGACCTTGTGCTATAATGGTGACGCGGGGATCCTTAGCGGAGCATCGGCCAGCGGGGGAGATGGTAGCTATGTCTACCAATGGAAGAGCCGAACACCAGGTGGCTCATGGTCGGATGCTCCAGGTGTGAGTACCAATGCGAGCTATGACCCACCAGCCTTGACTACAACGATGGAATATAAACGTGAGGTTAATTCCTGTTCGGCCACAGCGGAGAGTAACGTTGTTACGATAACAATACATCATTTGCTAGCAGCAGGCACTATATCGAGTGTTCCCACGGTATGTTATAACGGTATCCCATCTTCATTGACAGAAAGTACATCAGCTAGTGGAGGAGATGGCAGTTACACATATCAATGGAAGAGTCGAACTCCAGGCGGTTCATGGTCGGACGCTCCAGGAGTGAGTACCAATGTGAGTTATGACCCACCAGCCTTGATCACTACTATGGAGTACAAGCGAGAAGTCAGCTCATGTAGCAACACTCAAGAAAGCAATGTAGTGACAGTAGTAGTCAATCCCGCATTAAACGCAGGAAGTATTGGTGGAACTCAATCCGTATGTGAAAGTGAAGACCCAACAGTTTTGAATAGTCTAGCGGACGCCATTGGAGGAAATGGAATTTATTCCTATCAATGGCAAAAGAGTATTTCTCCGGGTGTTTGGGTGGATATTGTAGGAGCTAACCAGGCAACATACGATCCCGGTATCTTACCCACCTCTACCGATTTTAGAAGACGAGTAAATTCTTGTGATAGCCAGTTGTTGTATAGCAATGAGATTCAGATTACTGTTTTTGCAGAACCAGCCACGCCTGCTGTTCTTAATGCATCATACAGTTACCTGGGTGCTTCCGTTCAGCTAGACACGAATCCCGCTGGCGAAACCCGTTATTGGCAAAGCAATGCTTTGGGAACCAGCGAGTCGGATGAATCCGGATCTTTCCTGATTGATGCACCTGGTACATATTATGTAAGATCAAAAAATACAAATGGATGTTGGAGTGTAGGAGCAGGATCCTTCATCATGATTGCTGCAGAACCCACAAACCTAACAGCCAATGCGGTATCCAATGAAGCTATCCTTATAAGCTGGGCAGCAGTCACCGGCAATGAAAGTGCCTTTGTTATCAGTAGGTCAGCATCTATGGGTGGATCTTATGTTCAGGTTCATAGTGCTGGCGGACAAGATACCCAATACCTGGATGAAAACTTGTCTATAGGAACAAAGTACTATTATAGAATTCAAGCTCAAGAATCAGGACAGGTATCTTCAGCATTGGTGGTTAAGGACGAAACTACCCTTAATGTATTTAACGGTGATGAGACCATAGAGCACACCCCTACTTTCAATGGCAATATATCTGGAATGAGGTGGAAGGGTGCCAGCGACAATGAGGAAAAAGTATTTACCTATAGCTATGATGGACTAAATCGACTAAAATCTGCACAATATGCCGCTATGGTAGCTGGTAGTTATGCTAAAAACAAAGGTCATTTTTCAGTCCCTGACATCAGCTATGATCTAAATGGAAACATTACTAATGTCACCCGTCAGGGTCTCAATGCCGCCAACAATGCAGATATTATTGATGAGCTCACATATGACTATGGTATAGGGGGTAGCAATCAACTCAAAAAAGTAGATGACCTGAGAGGGCCTACAGGCTTCAAAGATGGGACTAACCAGACAGAAGAATATTTCTATGATGCCAATGGTAATATGGTAAAAGACCTGAATAAAGGAATTGATTCTATTTATTACAATCATTTGAACCTTCCTATGATTGTAGATATGATCAATCCTGGCGACTCGATAGTATATATCTACGATGCAGCAGGCACTAAAATTCAACAAAAAGTATTTCAGGCAGATACTTTATTCAAAACTACGGATTACGTTGGCCAGTTTATATATGAAACGAAAGGACAAGGAACCAGGGAATTGCAATTCATGCAGCATGATGAAGGAAGGATTGTAAAAGACCAGAATGGTGACATGACCTACCAATATCACCTCAAGGATCACCTTGGGAATACCAGGGCAACATTCACTACAGGCCAATATACTAGTGGCTATTTGGCAACCTTTGAGGATGCGACTTATGCACAGGATACTACTGATTTTTTCAACCTGGTACCAGACCCGAGAGTGCCCTATCCCGTAGGTGGTAAGGCTGTGCGGTTGAATAACAGTGATCCGATAGGTCCTGGTTTTGCAAGTGCAGTGTCTCGGGGAGATACCATTTCCATGAGCGTAAAGGCATACTATGAAGACATTACCGGGCATACTACCAACAATATAGCAGTGGCAAATATTGCAGCGGCTTTGACTACTGCTTTTGGGGGAGTAAATGGAGCATCTGAAGCCCAACAAACGATTTATGATATCTTCAATAACGATCCCGCAGTAACGAGCGGACTGTTATCCGGCAACAACCCTACAGACAATAAGCCAGCGGCATACCTTAATTATCTATTGTTCGATGTGAACAACAATTTTGTAGATGCAGGATACTTCGGTGTTCAAGAAGGACCTAACCTTGAGCAAACCATTTCTGTCAGTGACTTGGTTATTGATCAGGCAGGATTTATTTATATTTACGTCAGTAATGAGAGCAATAGCTCCAATTACGTGTTCTTTGATAACCTTGATATTGCCATCAGCGAGAGTCCAGTACTGGAGACTACAGATTACTATCCTTTCGGTTTAACCTTTAACTCTTATACTAAGCCAGGAACAATTGATCAGAACTTTAAGTATAATGGAAAAGAAGAGATCAACGACCTTGGTGTAAACTGGCAAGATTATGGCGCTAGGATGTATGATGCGGTACTTGGAAGGTGGCATGTCGTTGATCCTATGAATGAATTAATGCCTGAATGGAGTCCGTATAATTACGCATTGAATGATCCTATCCGGTTTGTTGATCCCGATGGCATGATTCCATGGCCTGTAAATAGATCTTTTGGAGATTTTGTTCGTAGGGTCAGTTCATGGTTTGGGCCTAGGAATGTCGCAAACAACCCGGATGCTACCACCGATCATATGGGTTTAGACATCAATTTTGGAGGCGGCACTGATGACTATGGAGCTCCCGTTCTTGCGACACATGATGGAATTGTACATGAGGTTAAAGACGATACTTCGGGAAATGGAGGAAGAAGAGTGGTTATTCAAGCAGCAGATGGTAGTTTTCAGACATTATATTTTCATTTGAGTACGATTAGTGTGGAGGATGGTCAAAGGGTGAAGGAAGGTCAACAAATTGGTGAGATAGGCTCATCAGCATTTGATAGTGAAACGGGTACTGATTCCCATTTGCATTATGCAATTATGAAGAAAAATGTTACAACTATGCAAATGGAATGGTATAATCCAACGGAAGGTAATGGAAATGAAGAAAGCAATATTGTCGATCCCCAAAGTTGGCTAAACGACCCTATTGGGGATGCCTTTAAAAGTGCAATGCAAGCAATGGAGGGTGGAAACTGGGGAGAATTTTATAAATGGATTGATGAATTTAATCGGTTAAGAGATGAAGAAGATGAAAATGATTAATATCAAATTTTTGATTTTAATGCCCATAGTATTATTCTCCTGCGAGCTAGCCAAAAAAGAGGAAGCTTCAGGGCGTATGGAAAATGAGAGTAAAGAGCCTGAAATTAAAGAACCTGTAATTGAAGAATTTGATAAATTTTTTGAAAGGTTTGGTGAAGATTCTATTTTCCAGATAGCCCGAATAAGTTTTCCAATATCTTATTACTCAAAAGATATTATGGATAACAAGAAAGAATACGTGTATGGCAAGGGTGATTTTGGTTATATCAATTTTGTTAATGACAATACAGCCAACCAAAGAGAAACAGATGCTTTTGAACCTTTGATAGAAACAATTAGTGATACCGAAACATCTTATATCAGAAGAGGTATAGATAATGGTATTAGGATTGAGTATTTTTTTAATATGAATGAAAATGGTGAATGGTTCTTAGAAAAAATAATTGATAATTCTAATTAAACCTGTTGATGAATATTGGTAGTATGGC
The DNA here is from genome assembly GCA_049115735.1 of Cyclobacteriaceae bacterium. Classification (GTDB taxonomy): domain Bacteria; phylum Bacteroidota; class Bacteroidia; order Cytophagales; family Cyclobacteriaceae; genus CAXBNB01. The sequence continues at coordinate 384,144 of JAGDZP010000005.1, forward strand.
CCCCTCTGGGCGTAGAATGAAATAAATAAGGAAGGCACTGCACATTACACGTGAATTTCACAATATGCTGTACCCCCCTCTGGGCGTAGAATGAAAAGCAGGGACTAAGTGTAGATTGTATCTACACTTGGATATTGAATACGATTAATGTTAATATTTTTATGTAGTTACAAACTACACCTAGTGGGGTTGGAAGCTCGAAAAGTAGAACTTTTTAAAGACGGTTCATTAGTGGGGATTGCATCTCATGAATTTGAACGAGGTGAAACAGGGTTAGGGTTGGAGCCCCTCTGGGCGTAGAATAAAAAGCAGGGACTAAGTGTAGATTGTATCTACACTTGGCTATCGAAATCCCCACTGGTCGTAGGTAGTAGTTGGGCCTGTTTGTGTGTCAGGCTTTACCACAAAAGAAAGTTTATATGTAGACAATGCAAACCGTTCTTTTCTCATCTACATAGACGTGCCCCTCTGCAGCAAGTTTAGCGTAGCGTAACTTGTGGTGAGTAAGAAACGAAATCCCAATCATCTATGAAGGTGGTTGGGATTTTTATTTACAGCGCTTTAAGTTTAGCCGCTTTGATCAGGTTATCTAATGTGTAATAGATATGCTGCTTGTCATTCTCACCAAGCTTGAAATGCAAGGCTTAAAAGAAGAAGTTGAGAAGTTCCATCTGTTAGGATGATAAAGTACTTATGGATAAATTTGGATACGTTTTGGACATATCCATAAAACTAGATGAATTAAAAACTAGAGTTTGCGGGAGATATTTTTCAACAGATATTGAAGCTGTTGAGCGTGGTTGACAGTTTCAAAGTAATTGGTTAATCATAGCGTAAAACACAGCATCAGATCCAAAGAAATGATAAGTCTGACAACAAATGACATCAAACTAAGACAAGGAAAAATGGATGTATTGGCAGTAGAAAGAACAATGGAAGGCAATTGCAAATAGAACCACATAAGGTAATGGATATCTACGATTATACCTTGCAGGTAAGGCCATTATTATTAACGATGGAACCAAAGCGTAAGACACAAACCAAAATCGAAACATAGCAACTATTTATCGGAGAAGGTGGCAACTGCTACAGTCTGAGCAATTTTATGACCCAACTCATGATCAAGGTTCGAAAGATCAATCCAAGTGTTCAGAATGCCAAACAATTCATAGTATCAGTAATCTAAGATGGGCGAAAATATATAATCTTAGAAAGGCTCAATGCTCGGCTCAACACGGCTCATCAGCACCACAGAAGGCTATTTACAAAATGATATGGAAGGGTTGAAAGAGGAAGTTGAGAAGTTCCATCCGTTGGGGTAAACTTGATATCGCAATTTGCGACCTCAAAGGAAAAAGAAAATTAAATTAGCAGCAGAAACTAGAATAATATGAGTGATCAACAAAATGCTGTGATAATCCCCGAAGAAGTGATCATGAACAAGATCTATCAAATCAGGGGAGAAAAAGTAATGTTGGACAGGGATTTAGCAGAACTCTATGGAGTTGAAACCAAGTACCTCAAAAGACAGGTGCGTCGTAATATTGCAAGGTTCCCTGAAGATTTTATGTTTGAATTAACACTCAATGAACTTGCAGATTGGAGGAGCCAATTTGTCACCTCCAAATCTGCTGATAGCATGGGTTTAAGATATGCGCCCATGGCATTTACAGAACAAGGGTTGGCTCAACTGTCAACTGTACTGAATAGTGAAAGGGGTATCAAAGTCAATATCCAAATCATTCGCCTGTTTACCAAAATGAGAAAGATGCTCATTACCCATAAAGACCTGCTTATTAAAATGAACCAACTTGAATCAAAAGTTGCCAATCAGGACAAGAGCATCAAACAGATATTTACTTACCTCAAAGAACTCATAAAAGAAGAAAGCAAACCGAAAACCCCAATCGGTTTTAAACGAAAGGGCAACAAATAAGCCACCGCACAAGCTCCCCAACCAAAAACCCAGGCATTGGTGGCCAGTCTCCCTATGGTCACTGGATTAGGCGGCAGAAGAGGCACCCAGACCTTAGCAGGTTCATCGGTGTGCCTGTGGTGCGTTGGCCAGTCTGCAGCCCACAAAAATGAAAATCACGCACCCAGCTTGTCCGAGCAGAAATGAAATAAGACAGTATGCTATTCAACTTTGACCCAATTGGATGCCATTGGCATAACTTGGACTTTTTCCTCCTACTTTGTGATTCTGAGTGAATTCAAAAGGGGTATTAAGCCAGATCAGATTAACCCCTGTTAAAATTATCTAGTCAAATGTTATGCAAATTGATGCGCAAGTAAAAAACAAAAGCCACTCACATTGTCTGCAAGTGGCTGATTTTCAAGCTCCTCAGGTTGGACTCGAACCAACGACCCTCTGATTAACAGTCAGATGCTCTAACCAGCTGAGCTACTGAGGAATTTCATTGTTTCGGACTGCTTCCGAAATCGGTTTGCAATATTAGCGGCTATTATAGAAATGTGCAAAACTAAAAATCAATATTTTCTAAAGGACACATAAATATTTATACAAAAAGAATATTTGGAATCTAATCCGATCAGATAGTTATGTGTTGATAAGCTAAACCAAACAAAATGCGCCATGATGGCAGATAATTGAAGTCAAAAATCGCTTATTCGGTCATAATGACCTGAAAAACACGTGATTTCTGCATTGGCACAGATTTTACTATTGAGAGGTCAGAATTAAATGTTAAACTTTTAAATTTTAATAATTATGTCACTTATAAAGTATAATCCAACAGAATTGAGACCATTGTCTTTCAACAGTTTGTTTGACAGGTTTTTTGACAACAATTTTTCTACAAGAGACTTCACAGGTGAAGCCTCATTCGTACCTCAGGTAGACATTGCAGAAACTGAAAACGCATTTGAGCTTCAATTTGTCATTCCAGGCGTAGACAAAAAGGGATTCAACATTGAATTGCAGGATGGTAAACTAACCGTGAGCGGAGAAAGAAAGTATGATAATGAAAAGAAAGAGAAAAACTTTCATTCAAGAGAAAGCTACTACGGAACCTTCAAAAGATCCTTTTACCTGCCTGACAATATCAATGAAGAAAAAGTGGAAGCGAATTACAAGGACGGAATCCTGAATATCGTGATTCCTAAAGACGAGAAGAAAGTAACAAAAAAGAGTATTGTTGTTAAGTAATGTGAAGTTGAGTTGTTCAAAGAGCTCTCCCGATACCATCGAGAGGGCTTTTTTGTTAAATATTGTTAAGGGAAACATCAAATAGAAAGAAGAATCGTTTCCTTCGTAATTACGTTAAATTTGTGATAGAACAGAAAAATGAGATTATGAATAAGAGACAATTTATATTCGGTATGCTATTCGCCTCTTTATTTGGAGGTTTGATAGCCATTGGTGGTTATAAGCTTATGGAGCCAGAGAGCCAGATGAGCCCAATGGCCCTAGAAAATCAGAACGTGAGGTATTCAAACTTCACAATGGATACCTCGGAGGTAGTTATACCCCAGGGTTTAAACTTTGTGTTTGCATCCAAGGTGGTTACACCTGCTGTAGTTCATATCAGAACAGTATATAGCAATCAACCTAGCTCAAGAGGAAGAAGTCAAGGACCCTTTGATGAGTTTTTCAGAGACTACTTTGATGGCCAAAATCCTCAGGGAAGGCAGTCAGCAGGATCTGGTTCTGGTGTGATCATTTCAGAAGACGGATACATCATCACCAACAATCATGTCATTGAAAAGGCAGATGAAATTGAGGTACTGCTCAATGATAATCAGGTATATAAGGGAAAGGTAATAGGTGCGGATTCGCAAACAGATATTGCTTTGGTGAAGATCGAGGCAGAAAATTTACCTACCGTAAAAATGGGCGATTCAGATAAGATTCAGATTGGAGAATGGGTATTGGCAGTGGGAAGCCCTTTCGGTGATGATTTTAGATCGACCGTGACAGCTGGAATCGTAAGCGCAAAAGGTAGAAACATTAACATTATTAGAGATAAAAACAATCTACAAATCGAATCTTTTATCCAAACGGACGCAGTGGTAAACCCTGGAAACTCGGGAGGACCATTGGTAAATGCAAGAGGAGAATTGATTGGAATTAATACAGCTATTGCCACTCCAACAGGCACCTATGCGGGCTATTCATTTGCAGTGCCTGCTACTTTGGTGAAAAAGGTAGTGGCTGATTTGAAGGAGTTTGGTGTAGTGCAGCGAGCATTGCTTGGAATAGGAATTAGAGATGTTACCGCACAACTTAGTGAAGATGAAGATTTGGGTGTCTTGGAAGGAGTATATGTTACCGGAGTGCAGTTGGGTAGAGCGGCTGATGAAGCAGGCATTGAGGACGGTGATGTAATTATATCTGTTGATGACGAGAAGGTAACAAAAACAGCTGAACTTCAGGAAAAGGTAGCTTTGCATCGCCCTGGCGATAAAATTAAAGTAAGATTAGTAAGAGATGGCAAAGAGAAGACGGTGTTTGCAACCCTGAAGAATACCCTGGGTACTACAAAAACAGTTTCCTCCGCAAACAACTTTGTGGCTGAAGGGGCATCATTTGAAGATGTGTCGAAAAGAGACAAAGAGAAATATGAAATTGATGGAGGAGCTAAAGTGGTCAAATTGGAAGATGGTAAGTGGAAAGACGCTGGCTTAAAAGAAGGCTTTATTATCACCAGTATTGATAAGAGAAAGATTACAGGGGTTGAGGATTTGTCAAGTGCTTTGACCCGTACAAAACCCGGTTCAGGGCTTTTGATTGAGGGTATTGATTCGGATGGAGATAAGGCCTATTTCGGAATTGGCTGGTAATAGCATTTAGTAGTAAAATCATACATTTCAAATTTCATTTTAGAAAAGTCCACCATCGGTGGACTTTTTCTTTTTATGCAGGTTTTGGTCAGCTACAAATTGTAAATTTGTTTAGACATAAACCACAAGCCCATGAATGATAATTTTGGAATACGCGGGGTACTCGAGAGCCTCGATATAGAAGAGGTCAATAACGGCACGTCTACCGGTTCTTACTGGGTAAAGTCCGGCAAAGAGGAACGGACATCCTACTCACCTGTTGATGGTAAGGCAATAGCCAAAGTAGATGTTGCAACACCGGATAGCTATGATCATGTGATCAATTCAGCCAACGTGGCTTTCAAAGAATGGCGTCAGTTACCAGCTCCAAAAAGAGGGGAGGTTGTCAGGCAATTGGGTGATGCGCTGAGGGAAAAGAAAGAGGACCTGAGCAAACTGGTGTCTTATGAAATGGGCAAGTCTTACCAGGAAGGCCTGGGTGAAGTTCAGGAGATGATAGATATATGTGATTTTGCCGTCGGCCTTTCGAGACAACTCTATGGGTTGAGTATGCATTCGGAGCGCCCTGGACATAGAATGTACGAGCAATATCACCCACTAGGGATAGTTGGGATTATTTCAGCCTTTAATTTTCCTGTGGCTGTTTGGGCATGGAATTCTACACTTGCCTGGGTATGCGGAGACGTTTGTGTTTGGAAGCCTTCCGAGAAAACGCCACTAACGGCGATTGCATGTCAAAAAATTGTCTCCAGAGTTTTCGAGGAGAATGGTGTACCGGAAGGTGTAAGCAATCTAGTGGTAGGAGATGCAGAAATTGGGCAATTGATGTCAAATGATAAGAGAATTCCACTGATATCAGCTACCGGTTCGACTCGAATGGGCAAGGCTGTTGGAGAGGCTGTCGGAAAAAGATTGGGAAGGTCGTTGCTTGAATTAGGAGGAAACAACGCCATTATTATTTCTAAAGAGGCTGACTTGGATATCTCACTGGTGGGTGCAGTTTTTGGAGCTGTAGGTACAGCCGGTCAAAGGTGCACAACTACCAGGCGATTGATAATTCATGAAGATATTTTTGATCAGGTCAAACAGAAACTGGTTAATGCATATAGCCAATTGAAAATTGGAAACCCTCTGGACGAAATCAACCATGTAGGCCCTTTGATTGATAAGCAAGCAGTGTACCAATACAATGAAACCATCGACCAACTAGAAGAACAAGGAGGAACAGCGATAGTAGAATCTGCAGTCCTTGAAGGAAAAGGTTATGAATCCGGATGCTATGTGAAACCGGCTATTTATGAAGTAGAAAATCATTTTGACATTGTGCAGCAAGAGACATTCGCTCCAATTCTCTATATGATAAAATACTCTGATTTGGAAGAGGCCATAGAAATGCAGAACGATGTACCGCAAGGACTTTCTTCAGCAATTATGACCAGGGATATGAGAGAATCGGAATTGTTTTTATCTCATGCCGGATCAGATTGTGGTATAGCCAACGTGAACATCGGCACCTCTGGAGCGGAGATAGGAGGAGCATTTGGAGGAGAAAAGGAAACCGGTGGTGGACGAGAGTCAGGTTCAGATGCCTGGAAGGTCTACATGCGCCGACAAACCAACACGATAAATTATTCAAAAGACTTGCCTTTGGCGCAGGGGATAAAATTTGATCTCTGAGAATGTTGAGTTCACGTGATGCTTGCCTATCGGACAGACACGCCCAGTCCCGATGTAATCGGGACACGCCCAATTAATTTTTTAAAGTCTTGGTCTGCGACTTACCTTTGCAGCCTTGTGAAAAATCAGGGAAGGTGAAAGGGAGAGACTTATTAAAGCTTTTTAAATCTGAAAGTAACATCATCGGATTGGCGGAGGTGGCCAAGCCGAATGAGGCAAGGAATGTCCAGGTGAAAGGCCTGGTCGGTAGCCTCGACGCTGTGGTGGCATCTTCTGTGTATGGCATAAACCACCAAAACCATATTTTCGTGTTGCACGAAAAGGAGGAAGCTGCCTACTTTCACAACGATCTGCAAAACCTTTTCGGCGATAAGGAAATCTTATTCTTTCCATCTTCATACAAGAGGCCCTACGAGTTTGAAGAAACGGAAAATGCCAACATTCTGATGCGGGCAGAGATCCTAAACAGGATCAATCACAAGTCGTCTTCCGGGGAGCTCATAGTTACCTATCCTGAGGCGCTCACTGAAAAGGTGATCAATAAAAAGTCATTGGTCGAAAACACCTGGACCGCAAAAGTTGGCGAGTCGGTAGATGCGGAGTTTCTCGGTGAATTGTTTTTAACTTATGGATTCGTTCAGGATGATTTTGTTTATGAGCCAGGTCAGTTTGCCATACGCGGGGGCATCATAGACATTTATTCTTATGCGGGAGAATTACCAGCAAGGATAGAACTTTTTGGGGATGAAATAGAGAGCATTAGAACTTTCGATCCGGAAACTCAGCTTTCCAATGAGAGCCTAAAAGAGGTGAACATTATTCCCAATGTTCAGACGAAGCTTTTGGAGGAAAAAAGGGAGTCGTTTTTCGATTTCATCCCGAACAATTCCAAGCTGTGGATAAAGGACTATCAGCAGGTGTTGGATGTAATTGATAAGTACTATGATAGGGCTAATGAAAGTTTTGAAACCATTTTGGAATCGAGCGGGAATACCGGAGTTTTTAAGCCGGATTACCTTTTTGAAACTCGGCAGTCGTTTGTTTCTTCTATTGATAAATATGTCAAAATAGAATTTGGCAATAGATTCTATCTCGATTCACAGCATGTGTTTCATTTTGATGCTTCTGCCCAGCCTGCATTCGGTAAGAATTTCGACCTGATCACTCAATCCCTTGAAGATTATCAGCAGCAGGACTACACCACCATTGTAGCTTCAGAATCGGAAAAACCAATCAACCAACTCGAGTCCATTTTCGAAGAGATAAATCCTTATATTAAGTTCAGCAGTCTTTTTATAGGCCTGAGAGAAGGGTTTATTGATAACCAAACCAGAATCGCTTGTTATACTGACCATCAGCTCTTTGAGCGGTTTCACAGGTATAAGATTCGAAAGAAACATTCCAAGTCTAAGGCTATTACGCTAAAGGAACTGCGCACGCTTTCAACCGGAGACTTTGTAGTGCATGTTGATCATGGAATCGGGCGATTTGCCGGTATGGATACCATTGAGGTGAATGGCAACAAGCAGGAGGCTATTCGTCTGGTGTATCGGGACAATGATCTTTTGTATATAAGTATCCACGCCCTGCACAAGATATCAAAGTATAGTGGCAAGGAGACAGAGGCGCCTATAGTAAATAAGCTTGGATCACCGGAATGGGAGAACAAGAAAAAGAAGGTAAAGAAGAAGGTAATAGATATTGCCAAAGATCTGATAGCCTTATATGCCAAGAGAAAAGCTGCTCCCGGATTTGCATATGATAATGATAGCTATCTGCAGGCGGAGCTGGAAACCTCCTTTATCTATGAGGATACACCCGATCAGGCATTGGCATCAGAAAGTGTAAAAGAGGATATGCAAAAACCACATCCAATGGATCGATTGGTTTGCGGTGATGTTGGTTTTGGCAAAACGGAGGTAGCTATCAGGGCAGCTTTTAAAGCGGTGGTCAATGGCAAACAGGTGGCGGTTTTGGTGCCGACCACAATCCTGGCAATGCAGCACTTTCATACTTTCAAAGAAAGATTGAAAGGCTTTCCAGTAGAAGTGGACTATGTCAATCGATTTCGCTCAACTAAGGAAGTTAAAGGTATTCTGGAAAAGGTTAAAAGCAGAAAACTAGACATACTGATAGGAACACACCGAATCGCTAACAAGGATGTAGAATTTAAGGATCTGGGTTTGCTTGTTATTGATGAAGAACAAAAGTTTGGTGTTAAGGTAAAAGACAAACTTAAGGAGATAAAAGTAAATGTGGATACATTAACACTGACTGCCACTCCAATTCCTAGAACTTTGCATTTTTCCTTGATGGGTGCGCGTGACTTAAGTGTGATTGCAACTCCACCTCCCAATAGGCAACCAGTAACGACTGAAATTCATGTTTTCAATGAAGCAATTACTCGAGATGCCATCAGTTTTGAATTGCGTAGAGGGGGACAGGTCTTTTTTGTTCACAATCGTATCGCTGATATTGAAAGCATAGCTAACATCATATACAAGTTGGTGCCGGATGCCAGAATAGGTGTAGCACACGGCCAGATGGATGGCGCCAGGCTGGAGAAAACTATGCTCAAATTCATAGAAGGTGAATATGATGTACTGGTATCCACCAACATTATAGAATCCGGCCTAGACATACCCAATGCCAACACTATCATCATCAATAGTGCTCAAAACTTTGGTTTATCTGATTTACACCAAATGAGAGGGCGTGTTGGTCGTTCAAACAAAAAGGCCTTCTGCTACCTATTCACTCCCCCTACCTCAAGCCTTTCCTCTGATTCCAGAAAAAGATTGAGTGCACTCGAAGAGTTTTCCGACCTGGGTGATGGATTCAAAGTGGCTATGCGGGATTTGGATATTCGGGGAGCAGGAAATCTGCTGGGTGGAGAACAGAGTGGTTTCATTTCTGACATAGGCTTTGATATGTATCACAAGATTTTGGATGATGCCATCCAGGATTTGAAGCAGAATGAATTCAAGGATCTGTTTGAAAGTGAAGTGTCTGAAAAAGCTAAAGAACTGGTTCGAGACTGTGTGATCGAAACAGATTTGGAGATACTTATCCCGGAGGATTATGTAAAAAACATTACCGAGCGTTTGAGCCTTTATACTCAAATAGACAACATTAAGGATCAGAAGGAACTGGATGAATTTGTGAAGTCGGTAGAGGACCGCTTTGGTAAACTGCCCAAGGAAGTTGTTGACCTTTTTAAGACAGTTCGACTAAGATGGCTTGCCATTGAACTAGGATTTGAAAAGCTTTCCCTTAAAGGTGGCAAGATGAAATGCAACTTTTTGCCGTCGGACAATGAGGAGTATTTTAATTCTGACACCTTCGGAAAAATACTCGGCTATGTGCAAGCAAATAGTAAGTCCTGTCAGCTGAAGGAACTAAAAGACAAGCTGCTGCTGATCATGACCGGAGTGACCTCAATAGATAAAGGAGTGGAGGTCTTGGGAAATGTATCTTCCAAACTGACCTTGCAATCTTAACTAGCATGGTAAATAGCTTGCTGTCAGCTCTGTTGGCGAGCCTCTATTTGCAAAACCATAGGCGAGATACCACGTATTGCTAAATGTTTTTCCCTAATTTTGGGATTCACAAACAATGAATGATTAATTCAAAGGCCATAGGAACAAGCGTTAAGATAAAAATCAGTGCCTGGATTTTGATGTCAATGGTATTGATGACCATTGTCCCATTCAACCTTCTTCACGATCATGAGGAAGAATTGGCTTTAGAACAATCTGTAGAAGTTGAAGATCACGGCTCATGTGATCATGAGTTTCACCTGGCAGAAGAACATGAACTCTGTTTACTTTGCCATTTTGTTTTTATCCCAAGCTATGAGCTTTCCACCAGTCTCGATTTGGAAGCTGTTCAGACCAGACTGCTGAAGCTTCAAAATGGAGATTATGATAGTCAATATCATTTCCTATCTGTTTATTCTATCCTTAATAAAGGTTCTCCATTGGCGTAAGCCGTCAACCCACAAATATTTGAGAACCACATTTTCTGAAGCAATCGGAAAATGAACATCAACAAACATGAGTAAAATATCAAAGTGCATGTTCACTTTGGTGTTGGTTTTATTCTATGGTATCCTGTTTGGGCAACAAGAGAATTGTCATTCATCCTTGTTCGGTCAGATTATCGATGAGCATGACCAATCACCACTGGAGTATGCCAGTATATATATAAAGGAGCTGAAGCGAGGCGTGACTGCTGATGCAGAGGGGAACTATACCATCAGCGGGCTATGCCCTGCTGAATATACTATCGAGGTGCGGCATATTGGCTGTAATCCGCGGGTAGTACTCGTTGATGTTAAAGGAAACTCAAAACGACATTTCCACTTGGAACATCACCTAGAGGAACTTCAAGAGATAATATTTGTGGGAGAAGGTGCTCAGCATGACAAGGAAGCTTTTTCGAAAACCCTAACCAGTAGTGAGATAGAAGAGGCCAGGGGTAAATCCTTGGGTGAATCGCTAAAAAACCTAAGTGGCGTCAACAGTCTACAGACCGGGCCTACGATATCCAAGCCGGTGATTCAGGGCTTGCACAGCAATAGAATCCTTATTCTGAACAATGGTATCAGACAGGAAGGCCAGCAGTGGGGCCAGGAGCATGCTCCTGAAATCGACCCCTTTGCAGCATCCGATTTCTCTGTGGTCAAAGGTGCTTCGGCTGTTAAATATGGTGCAGACGCTATTGGAGGTGTCGTTTTGGTGGAACCTGCCCCGCTGTTGAGGGACAAGGGATTTAAAGGAGAAGCTGGAATAGTAGGTAACTCTAGCAATAGACAAGGAACTCTTCATGCTCAAGTTGAAGGCGGAAAAGAAGGTGGCTTTGGATGGAGAATACAAAGTTCTGCCAAGAAAGGTGGTGATGCGAAAGCAGCCAACTATCGCTTGTCCAATACAGGTATTGAAGAGAAAAACATCTCTACTGCTTTTGGTATCAATAGGGAAAAGTTTGGCCTTGAATTGTACTACAGTCATTTTGATGCTGATATTGCCATCCTGCGGAGTGCCCATGTGGGCAACCAGCAGGATTTGCTGAATGCCATCAACAACGATGTGCCTTCTTATGTCGAGGAGTTCAGCTATAAGATTGACAATCCACGCCAGGAGGTGAGGCATGACTTGCTGAAGCTGAGCGGACGCTGGAAGGTCGACTGCCTGGGTGAATTGAAGTTGAAATATGGTTTTCAAAGTAACAACCGTAAGGAATATGACCGACGAAGGGGCCAGAATTTTAACCGACCATCCATCTTGCTCGGCATAAATACCCATACAATTGACCTGGAATTGAAGCATCGACCAATTGGCAGCTTCATTGGAGACATTGGAATCAGTTCGACTTTTCAAAGGAATAAGAATAAGGAAGGAACAAACGCAAGTTTTTTGATTCCTGACTATAAAAACTTTGGAATAGGACTGTACGCTATTGAGCGCTATGTCAAAGAAGATTGGGAGTTGGAAATGGGTCTGCGCTTTGATCATAAAAAGCTGAGTCCACTGGTATTCAATGCATCGAGGGAGCTACTCGAACCAAATTATTCATTCAACAATATGGTCGCTTCGATTTCGGCAGAGAGGAGGCTAGGTGATAAGCTCAAGCTGATGGGAAATCTGTCAACTGCCTGGCGACCACCACATGTGAGCGAGCTATTTAGCAATGGACTGCATCATGGTGCGGCAAGTATTGAATACGGCCTGTTAGTGGGTAAGGGAATTCTTTCTCCATCGCTGAACAGCGATGTTATTCCAACCGAAAAAGCGTTGAAAGTAGAATCTGGGTTGGAATACAGTAGTGGAAAGTTGAGTTGGGAAGCCAGTGTTTTTTACAATCAGGTAGGTGATTTCATTTTCTTGAGGCCAGAAAGCATGAAGCTGACCATACGCGGCTACTTTCCAGAAATGCAGTATAACACCACGGATGCCCGCTTTGTTGGATTGGATGCCAAAGTCAATTACGAACATACTGAGAACTGGAGCTATTCAGGAAAACTTTCGATTCTTAGAGCAGATGATTTGAACAGTAGTGGTGATTTGATCAACATTCCTGCAAACAGTTTTAGGAATGCGGTTACCTATGAGAATTCCTCACTGGTGGGCATTAAGAACTTGTATTTTACTGTAGAAACATTCACTGTATCCAGGCAAAACAATGCCCCCATTGTCTTCATTGATTTTGAAAGCAATGAACCACCGGCTCAGACTTTTGATTACAAAGAAGCGCCGGATGGTTACACACTCGTAAATTTTCACTCAGGAATTGAGTTTGACAAATTCAAACTTGGATTCTCAGTTGAGAATTTATTAAACAAATCCTATCGGGACTATATGAACAGGTTCCGATATTTTGCCGATGATCTCGGCATCAATTACACAATTAGAATATTTTATAACTTTTAAGAAAATGAAAAATTTAACAAACAATATATTTCAAGTATTAGTAGCAACGCTTTTGGTATTTACACTTTCAAACTGCGGCGATGATGAACCGGTAGAGCCGCCCCATGAAGAGGAACTGATCACCACATTGAAAGTATTATTTACTGCTGCTGATGGATCAGGTGGCTCAGCCACAATGAGCTATTATGATGAAGATGGCGATGATGGACCTCTGAGCCCAGTCATCACTGGTGGAATTTTGAAGTCGAACATGGAATATTCGGTGTACGTTCAGCTGCTGAATGAATCAGAGACACCAGCAGAAGATGTTACTGAAGAAATCGAGGAAGAAGATAAGGAACACCAATTCTTCTTTCAGGTTTCAAATGGTTTGGACTTGATCCACAGCTACAAGGATAAAGACGATGATAATAATCCAGTAGGCGTAGTAAATGAATTTAACACTGGTGCAGCTAGTACAGGTACCCTCACTGTAGTATTGAGGCATGAGCCTGACAAATCAGCTTCTGGTGTTTCTGCAGGAGACATCACTAATGCTGGCGGGGAAACGGATATTGAAGTGACGTTTGATGTAGTTATAGCGGATTAAAAGAGTAAAAGGAGGAGGTTTATTAATCTCCTCCTTTTTTATTTGAACTACTCTGTTACAGGTTTCAATCTGAGCAGATTATCCGATTGACGAATCTCTTCCTCATTCATCATCATCTTTCGGTACTCACCTTTCACATACATTTCGGCTTGATCATCATAATGGTCACTGAATAGGTTACCTGAGTTTCCCGTGGGAAGGATACTCCAGCTGTTGTTCTCTACATCCGCAAAATCTACAATGCGCCTGGTAGAGGGCCCTGTTTTAACTGGATAAAGACCTCCGTCGAAAACATCAAATTTCAAGTTGTTTACAATTTTACGACTTCCTCCCACTGCGAATGGACCTACGTTAAAATATTTCCTCAGCAACTCTACTTTTCCGAAAGCGTGGTTATGCTCCAGCGTATGCACCTTGCCCCATTGCCAGTCGTCCATGTCCTCTCCCAATTGATCGACTAATTCAGCGACTCCCTCGTTTATGGCTGTCAGGAATATGTCTTCCCTGCTTTCTGTTTTATTTTCCGTCAATATGTTGTCCCACCATACCGTACTATCATTGGCCATCAAGGGCTGGGTAGTCCGCTGGATCATGTGGGTTTCAAACAAACTCTTGAAGTCTTTTTCTCCCATTTCATCCATCATTGCTCCTTCCAGAATCTTATATACCACTTTTGTGAAAATAGTCGCCGTTATGGATTTTTCATGGAAACTTCCGTCCCACCCGCCGAGTTTAGTTACGGCTGATTTGGCCTCCTGAGACAAGTCATCACTAGCTCCTATTACATTTAGTATTTCTTTGACAATTTCCGGTGCGTTTTCGGATTTCACATCCAGCGCCATTCGCTTTACATCTTCTACATCCAGCTTATCTTTCGCTTCTATCATGGAGATAATTCTTCTTGCCCTGTCTTCAGGAGCGTAGTGCCCTGGGTATGGTACACCCGATGCTGTTCTGGTTTGATTGTTGGCACTATAGACATAATCCCATGGTGGGTTCTCCGATTTTGGGTTTTCCGAAAAGTCCATAAAGCCCTCATAGTCATAAGCACCAGATTCACCATCTTTGATCAATGCCGAATTGGTGCTGTCGTTTCGTTGCAACAATTTGGCGGAAGCCCACCACGCAATGTTGCCTTCCCGGTCTCCATACATGATGTTTAGTCCCGGCGCATGCACTTTGGAGGCTGTCTCTCTTGCGTCGCTCATTGAACTGGCATGACTAAGATTGTAAAGCATATCTACGTTCGGGCTTTCGACTTGAGTGAATGTCCAATACAGGCTTATGGGGTCAGCACCTAAATCCAACACGTCATTGACTACAGGGCCATGTACAGTTGTTCGAATATCAATTTCCACATTGCTACTGTCCTTTACCACAATGGTTTCGGTACGGTTATCAAAATCCAATTCCTCACCACGGTAGATATATTTATCAGGATTGGATGCTGATGTTTTTTCCTGAAAAAGGTCCATGTCATCATTGGTAAACATTGTCAGGCCTGTAGCAAACTCCCGCGAATGGCCAAGGACGGCAAAGGGGATTCCAGCCATGTGGTATCCGTAGAAAGAATACTCAGGTGTTTCCATATGCGCCTCGTACCAAACAGCTGGTTGGGAAAAGGCGATATGAGGATCATTTTCCAAAATAACCTTTCCAGACTTGGTCTTCTCCGGGCCCAGCACCCAACTGTTACTGCCATACCATACTGCGGTGGGCAATGTTTTGAGTACTTCACTCACATAGTTTGAGAGTTCTATCTCCGGTTCTATGTTTTCATAATTGGGAATGGTCAATGAATTGATGCCATTGCCCAAATCCATGGGCTCCAGGTACGCCGCACCCAATTCTTTATAAATCTTGGTAAGCCTGGGTTCTATGCGTTGAGCGGCGGCAAAACTGAAGGACACATACCCCAGGGCGTTATTGATGTCGACGAGTGTAAAAGGGGTCTTGTCAATCCCGAGTATCGTGTATTCGATTGGAGTAGGGCCATTAGCCACAAATTGATTGATACCACTTAAGTAGGCATTTGCGGCTTTTCGAATCTTTGGATCACCACTTGCCTCGAATGTTTCAACCAACTTCTCGGAATATGCATTCACTCCCAGGGTCTTGAAAAATCGGTCTGTTTTCACCATATCCCTCCCGAAGACTTCAGATAACCTACCTGGAATGATACGTCTGAATACCTCCATTTGAAAGAGACGATCTTGCGCATGCACATAACCCAATGCCAAGTAGCCATCTTCCTCAGACTCGGCATAAATATGGGGAATGCCAAACTCATCAAAATAAACTTCTACCTCACCTGAGAGCCCCTCCAGGGTCAGGTTCCCAGAGTAGTTTGGTTTCAAATGCTGAACATAAAAAAAGCCTCCGATTAGGCAGAAGACTATTAGGACCAAAATGGCCGGTGGGATTTTTTTGAGCATGTAATGTCGTTTTTGGGTGGGAAAAGATAAACACATCACGAGAGCATGCCAAAAAACAAGCTCAAATTAACCACAACTGAATTTGGTGCGACGGTGTTCCCTAAGGCAACTTCTCCTTATGCATCATCTCTGACCAGCCGTCAATCACCATTTTTCCTCGTTCGAGTTCAAATATTTGCGTGGAGATTTTGGCGGTGTGTTTGCCTTCTCTGGTTTCAAGGATTTCGAAGCGTGCCTCATATTCTTTTCCCGGGTAGATGGGTCTTTTGAATGACAAGCTTTGTCCCAGATAGATTGACCCATGACCAGGGAATTCTGTACCGATCACTTTTGAAAAAACCGCAGCGGAAAAAATACCGTGAACAATGGTCTGTTTGAATGGGGTTGTGGCTGCATATTCCTGATCCAGGTGTATAGGGTTGTCATCACCACTCAGTTTTGCGAATGCATCAACCTGCTCCTGTGTGATTACAAATTTTGATGTATAAGTATCTCCTTGTTTTAGCATGTTCCAAAAGTAAGGACTGTATATTTAAATCGAAAAGCATTTTGCTTTAAGCTGTTACACCAACCAAACATAGTGTCGCTGTGTCAAGAGAGTTACATATAGGTGGGTGGGAGGAAAATTTAGCGGGCCGGGTGTTGGCCTTTTGGGGTGCAGCATTAAATTTTCTTGACCTTTTGTTTTCCCGATTCATGTTCGGGACAGGCTGTTTTTGGGTCAAGCCAAAAATGAAAAGCCTGTCCGGCTTGAGGACAAAAAAGTAAATACCTATTTTTACTCAATAGAGAATCACATGTTTTTTAACATGTCTCTCTAGTAAATTCCTCTATAACATATGTCAAACGAAAACTTTTGCATGAAGCTTATTCACCCTCCTGCACCTCCCTCAAGGGAGGAATATATGCGTTTTTGCTTGACATTAATAAGTAACCAAAACGATTCGGAATTTCCATTTTAGCTGATCTTATGAGCAAACCAGAAAAAAAACTATTTCTACTAGACGCAATGGCCTTGATTTACAGGGCGCATTTTGCCTTTTCTAAAAATCCAAGAATCAATTCGAAAGGGATGAATACCAGTGCGGTCTTCGGTTTTGTCAATTCCCTTCTGGAGATTTTGAGAAAGCAAAAACCTACGCATATTGCAGTGGCCTTCGATACCAGTGCGCCTACTTTTCGCCATGTAGAATTTCCTGAATATAAGGCCCAAAGAGAAGAAACTCCAGAGGATATCCGTACTGCCATCCCAATCATCAAAGATGTGATCAAAGCCTTCAACATTCCTGTGTTGCAGCTGGACGGGTTTGAGGCCGATGATATCATTGGGACGTTTGCAAAAGTGGCTGCAAGAAAAGACTTTGAGGTTTTCATGATGACGCCTGATAAAGATTATGCCCAGCTCGTGGAAGAACACATTTACCTCTACAAACCGGCATACATGGGCAATGGCGTGGATGTACTTGGTATTCCGGAAGTATTGGCAAAGTTTGATATTGAAAATGTCGATCAGGTGAGGGATATACTCGGGTTGCAGGGTGATGCTGTGGACAACATCCCCGGAATTCCTGGCGTGGGTGCCAAGACCGCCGTGAAATTTCTGAAAGCTTACGGTACTGTAGAAGGATTGTTGGAGAACACTCACGAGCTGAAAGGCAAGATGAAAGAGAAGGTGGAGGAGTTCGGTCATCAAGGTGTGTTGTCAAAGCAATTGGCAACTATTAAGATCGATGTGCCCCTGGATTTTGAAGAAGAAAACCTGAAGCATGTCGACCCGAATGAAGCCAAAATAAGGGAGATATTTGAAGAGTTGGAATTTAGAACTACTCTTAAAAGGTTGTTTGGCGATGGTGGTGGGGAACCCGCTAGCACCACTTCTGCACCAGCTAAAAAAGAAAAAGCCAAAGCTGCAGATTCTCAGCTCGGCCTTTTCGCAGCAGCCGAGCCAAGCGAATCAATTTCAACTCAACCAACAGAAAGAAAATCTCTTGACAATACTGAGCATGACTACTATCTGGTAGATACAGAAGAGTCTATGAAATCGTTGGTGAAATACTTGTCTATACAGGAGGAGTTTTGCTTCGATACGGAAACAACCAGTGTTAATCCAGAGGAGGCTGAATTGGTCGGTATTGCCTTCTCATATGTTCCTGGAGAAGCCTACTATGTTGCCGTACCCAATGACAGGAAGGAGGCTCAGAAGATAGCCGATTTATTCAAGGGTGTTTTGGAGAATGAAAGCATCATAAAAATTGCTCATAACCTGAAGTATGACATGCAGGTGATGAAAAACTACGGAGTGGATGTTCAAGGAAAAATGTTTGATACCATGCTCGCTCATTATCTACTTGACCCTGAGACCAAGCACAAAATGGATGCTCTTGCAGAGACAATGCTCAACTACACGCCTGTTCCCATTGAAGACTTGATAGGCAGTGGTAAAAATCAAAAAAACATGCGCGATATTGATTTGAATATTGTGACTGAATATGCCGCAGAAGATGCGGACATCACCCTGCAACTGAAGCATCTTTTGGCTCCTAAAATTGAAGAACAGGATTTTTCCAAATTACTGCATGATGTAGAAGAGCCATTGTCTGTGGTACTGGCTGATATGGAATACAACGGAGTGAAGATTGATACTCATGTGTTGAAGGTAATGTCTAAGGAACTGAATGAGTTAAGTGTCACGGCACAAGCCAAAGTATTTGAATTGGCCGGGCAGGAATTCAATCTCAGTTCGCCGAAACAACTGGGAGAAATTCTTTTTGACAAAATGAAATTGGTGGACAAACCAAAAAAGACCAAAACCGGGCAATACGCCACGGGTGAGGACATTTTGTCAAAACTGGCCAAGGAGCACGAAATTGTAGACAGCATTCTTGAATTCAGAGAATACCAAAAACTCAAGTCTACTTATGTAGATGCCTTACCGAAACTATTGAGCAAAAAAGATGGGCTGATTCATACGGATTATCGCCAGGCTGTTGCTGCTACCGGAAGGCTGAGCTCCAACAACCCAAATCTGCAAAACATACCTATTCGTACTGCCAAGGGTAGAGAAATAAGGAAAGCATTTATTCCAAGAGGTGAAGAATACAAAATATTCTCAGCGGATTACTCGCAAATTGAACTAAGGATCATTGCTGCCTTTGCGGGAGATGAAAGCATGATTGAGGCTTTTAAAAATGGCCGGGACATTCATTCAACCACGGCATCAAAAGTCTTCAGAGTACCTATGGAGGAAATGACGCCCGACATTCGGAGGAAGGCTAAGGAAGTAAATTTCGGTTTGATTTATGGTATCTCTGCTTTTGGATTGTCTCAAAACATAGGGATATCACGAACAGAAGCCGCTGAAATTATTGAAGCGTATTTCACAGAATTTCCAGCCATCAAGCGATATATGGACGACTCTATAAATAAGGCCAAGGAATTGGAGTATGTAGAAACTATTTTGGGGAGAAGAAGATATCTACGTGATATCAATTCAAGAAATGCAACTGTACGTGGTTATGCAGAAAGAAATGCTATCAACGCTCCGATTCAGGGAAGTGCGGCAGATATGATAAAGGTGGCCATGATCAACATTCATAAATGGATGAAATCTGAAAACCTAAAATCGAAAATGATCATGCAGGTACATGATGAATTGGTTTTTGATGCTCATCAGGGTGAGTTGGATATATTGAAGCCTAAGGTTGAAGAATTAATGAAGACAGCCTTACCACTAGATGTACCAATGGAAGTGGGCATGGGTATAGGAGAGAATTGGTTGGAGGCGCATTAAGAGAGCCCGGTCGAATCCAATTTCTGATATTGGACCTCAATATGAGCCTTCTTTTTCTTCTTGGCACCTGATCTGAACGGAGAGATTACGCCACAAGAAGAGAGACATAGTAGCAGGAATAGAGCAACAATTTTCATGATGTTTCATATTTGATTGACCAGATGATAACTTTTATCTCTCAAAAAAATTATTCTAGAGACGAATTAATCATTTGCAAATAAAAAAAGCGAGCTGATTTCTCAACTCGCCTTAATCTCTCAAAGAGTAGAAATTACTTATCAGATTTTTTTGATCCTCCTGATTTCGGTTTGGAGATTGACTCCCGCATATCAGTATCGGCCTGGATATTCTCCATTTTGTAGTAATCCATTATTCCCAGGTTACCACTACGGAATGCATCGGCAATCGCTTTCGGAATTTCGGCTTCTTCCAAAATTACCTTAGCCCGTGCGTCCTGAGCTTTTGCAATCATTTCTTGTTCAGCTGCTACTGCCATTGCCCTTCTTTCTTCTGCCTTAGCCTCTGCTACTTTCAGGTCGGCTGCAGCCTGATCAGTTTGAAGATCGGCTCCAATGTTTTTACCCACATCTACATCAGCAATATCGATAGACAAGATCTCAAATGCCGTACCGGCATCTAGTCCTCTGGATAGTACCAACTTAGAGATTTTATCTGGATTCTCAAGCACTTCTTTATGTGTCATAGCGGATCCAATAGATGTTACGATACCCTCACCAACTCTGGCCAAAATCGTGTCTTCACCAGCACCACCGACTAATTGAGCGAGGTTTGCTCTTACGGTAACTCTTGCTACTGCTATAAGCTGAATTCCGTCGGAAGCAACCGCGGCTACCCTTGGAGTTGTAATTACTTTTGGATTAACCGAAATCTGTACCGCTTCAAATACGTCTCTTCCCGCAAGGTCAATAGCTGCCGCCTGGTTAAAGTCCAGCGCAATATTTGCCTTTTCTGCAGAGATTAAAGCTTTAATCACTGAAGGAACATGTCCTCCGGCTAAATAATGAGTTTCAAGCTCATTAGAGGTCACGTTGATGCCTGCTTTGGTCGCAGTGATCAATGAGTTAACAACTACTGATGGCGGTACTTTTCTGATTCTCATGAACACAAGTTCCAATAGTCCGACACGTACATTAGAAAATTGAGCTGTGATCCAGAGATTGACCGGAACAAAATAGAGGAATACGAAAAAGAAAATGATCCCTCCAAATACTGCTATTAATAATAAGGTTATGTTCATTTTGAAATATTGTTTAATTCTACAATTATTTTATTGCCTTCCAGCTTGACAATTTTTATAGCTTGTTTTTCAGTGATAAAATTTCCGTGAGAAACAACTTCGTATTCTTTGTCACTAAAATTGGCTTTGCCAACTGGTTTGAGTGAAGAAACCGACTCTCCCACATCACCAACTTTCAGTTCTACAGTCAGACCTTCGTTAACTTTTGATTTTATGGCTGTTTTATTGGCAAACTTTTTCCATGCTCCTGATTTAAAACTAAGAAAAATACCAGCAAAGGCCAAAGTGACAGAAGAAACCAAAACGATATTGCCGGTAGTATTGCCGAAATAGTCGTAACCTAAATAGATTCCATATCCCCCTAAGGCAAAACCCAGAATTCCTACGATTGTAGTTCCTGGTATGAATATAATTTCCACGATGATCAGGCCAATGCCAATCACAACCAAAGAAACTATGGTCAACCATTCAATCATTTAATACGCTTTTGCAAATACTACCCTTCCCTTAGAAGGATTCCCAGTGTAAATACAGCTTCCTGTTTCGCTCCCGTAATCTAGCGGAATACATCGAATTGTAGCTTTCGTTTCTTCCTTTATTTTCTCTTCAGTCTCTGCCGTGCCGTCCCAGTGTGCGTATACAAACCCACCCTTGTTTTCTATGATATCTTTAAACTCATCGTAGCTGTCTACACTATGGGTATTATCCGCTCTGAATTTTTCAGCCTTTTTATAAATGGTATTGTGAACGTCTTCAAGGAGCGTTTCAATTTTATCTGCCAATTGATCGTCCATGGCCATGGAGTTTTTCTCCAGCAGATCCCTACGCGCGATCTCAACCGTTCCATTCTCCAAGTCTTTTGGGCCAATAGCAATTCTAACAGGAGTTCCCTTCAATTCATATTCGGCAAACTTCCACCCAGGCTTATGTGTTTTCCTTCCATCCCACTTTACTACTATGCCTTTAGCTGACAAGGCATCCTTGATCTGCATTGCTTTCTCTTCAATGGCAGCCAGCTGCTCATCATTTTTGAATATTGGCACGATTACTACCTGGAATGGAGCCAACCTTGGTGGCAATACCAAACCATAGTCATCAGAATGCGCCATGATCAACGCACCCATCAGCCTGGTGCTTACTCCCCATGAAGTTCCCCACACCATATCCAGCTTGCCTTCCTGGTTGGTGAACTTCACGTCAAAGGCCTTTGCAAAATTCTGACCCAGGAAATGAGATGTGCCAGCCTGCAAGGCTTTCCCGTCTTGCATCAAAGTCTCTATACAATAGGTATCTACCGCTCCAGCGAAGCGCTCACTTTCCGTTTTCACACCTTTCAATACAGGTAGCGCCATATGCTCTTCCACAAAAGTGGCATACACATTGAGCATTTGTGTTGTCTCGTCAACAGCTTCTTGTTTTGTAGCATGTGCAGTATGTCCTTCCTGCCAAAGGAATTCAGCAGTTCTTAAGAATAATCGGGTACGCATTTCCCACCTAACTACATTAGCCCACTGGTTATGCAACAATGGCAGGTCTCTATATGATTGAATCCAATTCTTATAGGTACTCCAAATTAGAGTCTCCGAGGTTGGCCGTACAATAAGCTCCTCTTCAAGCTTCGCTTCAGGATCTACTACCACACCAGTACCGTCTTCGCTATTCTTTAGACGGTAATGCGTCACAACGGCACACTCCTTGGCAAAACCTTCTACATGGTCGGCTTCCTTACTTAAGTATGATTTTGGTATAAAAAGGGGAAAATAGGCATTTGTATGTCCAGTGTCCTTAAACATGCCGTCCAGGGTAGCCTGCATTTTCTCCCAAATAGAAAAACCATAGGGTTTTATTACCATACAGCCTCTAACAGCTGAATTCTCGGCCAATTCCGCTTTCTTCACCAGTTCATTGTACCACAACGAATAGTCCTCACTCCTTTTTGGTAAACCCTTGCTCATTCTTTATATTTAATAGTTGGTATGGAAATTGTTAATTCATGTTAAAAAAAACGACTTCCTTATAGGGGCACAAATATAGGAGTTTGTCGTATAATTAAAATGAATGTATGGCTATTAAAAAGGAGGCTAAAATGAAACGATTCAAATATGAGATTACCGCTTTTGTCGCTGCATTTTTTGTATTAGCATTCGCTGCTAATGTAAGCGCTCAGTCTGAAAATGATGATATGTACTTTTCATCAAAAGATCGGGTCAAACCGCTTTCAGCCAGTTCAGTAAATAAAAAGTATGAATCAGAGGCAGAAGCTGCCGCAAAAGAACCTACGGATTCTCAGCAAGCGTATAACGCCTACCGCAACAAGTCTTACGACAACAATCAATACTCCGCTAAGCAGGTAAATCCTGAGTATATAGACAAATATAACAATGAGTCAGAAGAGCCAGCGCAGGAGTATGGTGATGACGACTATTATGTGGAGGATTATAACTCTGAAAAGTATACAAGAGATGAAACACCCACTATCATAAATAACAATTACTACAATGGATATGTAGGCGGTAACCGCTATAATAGATTCAACTCTTTCAACGATCCATTTTATGATCCAT
Organism: Cyclobacteriaceae bacterium; assembly: GCA_049115735.1. Taxonomy (GTDB): domain Bacteria; phylum Bacteroidota; class Bacteroidia; order Cytophagales; family Cyclobacteriaceae; genus CAXBNB01. The sequence goes on from JAGDZP010000005.1 coordinate 407,691, forward strand.
GGAATAGATGGGGATCAGCGTTCAGCATTGGATACAATCCATGGTATGGATGGAATAGTGCCTTTAACATCTCCTTTGGATTTGGGAATAGATTCTATTCAAGACCATTCTACGATCCTTTTTATGACTCTTTCTACGATCCATTTTATGGAGGTTATGCTTTCAACAGGTTTAATAGGTTTAACCGATTTGGTGGGTTTGGATATTGCCCAGTGGTAAGTCCGTATGCCTACAGCGGAGCATGGGCTGGTGCATACTATGGATACAATACGAGATATTCGTACGGCAGCTACTACGGCAGCAGTGCCAGAGATATAAGCAGGAGTACCAGAAATATAGTACGCGGTGGTAGAGAGCTTAGAGGTTCGACCGTTCGAACCGGAAACTCAAGAAGTAGTGTATCTTCTCGACCATCTAGCAATAGACCATCAGCAGTAGGGTCTTCAAGCGGTGGAGGCAGATATGTAAGAAATAGCAATGGTCACAGAGCCGTTGATCAAAATGTACCATCGAATGGAAGGACGAGGAGAGTAACTTCGACGCAAAACGAATATTTGTCCAGGTCTGGAAATTCTTATAGGGTGAACAACAGGACTGTTGTGAATTCGAATAGCTCGAACAATACACGTAGAAGCATCAGGTCTAGTAGCACTCCTTCTTACCGCAGCAATCAGACGCAAAGTTCAAGAAGATATCAGCAGCAAAGGAGTTATACTCCTAGCACGAGCAGATCGAGTAACACTCGAACAATCAACAGAAGCAATAACTCTAGTAGTTCATCCAGAAGGTACTCTGCTCCTAGTAGATCTTCAAGTTCTAATTCTAGAAGTAGCTATAGTTCTCCTTCAAGGAACAGTTATTCCAGTGGAGGCAGCTCGAGAAGCTACAGCAGTGGAAGTAGCAGCAGATCTATCAGCTCCGGAAGCAGAAGTAGTGGATCTTCAGGAGGTAGTTCGTCTGGTGTAAGTCGCTCAAGAAGATAGAACATCACCCAAAAATCTAGCGCAGGTTAACTCCTCATTATTTTCGACAAGTAATAATTATCAAAATGAAAAGTCTAAGAAGTTTAGGTTTAATGCTATTGGTTTGCTCAAACGCAGCTATGGCACAGGTAGAGCCAGGGTCATTTGGTTACTACAACGAAGCGTTGTTGTTTAGTAGAACCAACCCGGGAGGCTCGGCCAGAATCCAGGGGATTGGCGGCAGTCAAATAGCATTGGGTGGTGACATCAGCTCTGCGAATTCCAACCCTGCTGGTTTAGGCTTTTTCAACAAATCAGTATTCTCGTTCACTCCACAGTTCAATTCGCTAGAGTCCGATACGGACTTTCGTGGAAGGAACACAAATACATTTAAGAACAATTTCAACATTAGCAATATGGGTGTTGTGTTCAACAGCTCGAGAAATATTGAAGGAAGTAAATTCAAAGGGGGATCATTTTCTCTTTCTTTTCAAAGAGTAAATGATTTTCATAATGAGGTGAACTATGAGGCCTATAGCAATGATAATTCTATTATTGATTCTTATATAGAAACAGCGGGAACCAATAATCCTGAAAATCTTTCCGGGTTTGAGTCATTGGCTTATGATCATTTCTTAATGGATCTTGCAGATTATGATTTACCATCAACAGAGCCATTTTACATAGAAGAAAATGGGGTGATATTTCCAAATCCAGGAGACGGTGTATTCGAAGGTTATGGATCACCTTTCGGTAGAGAGTCTAACCCATATTCTCTTCCTCGTCAGAGTGGATCAATACGAACACGCGGTGCACAGTACCAGTGGAACCTGTCTTATGGTGCAAACTATGACGATACTTTCTACTTTGGTGGAGGCATAGGCGTTCAGAGTACTAGCTATACCAGAGAGAGAACGTACATTGAAGACGAATTTGCTTTTGAAGACGGTACAATCGATGATTTGTTGAATGACTTCAGAGTGGATGATCGCTTGAGCATTACAGGCATTGGAATCAATGCTACTTTGGGAGTAATTGTACGCCCAATGGATTTTTTCAGGTTCGGGTTGACCTATGTAACTCCGACTTATAGTTCGTTTAATGAGGAGAGCGACTACTTGTTTGCTACCAGTTGGAACCCATCGTATTCTTATGACGTGGGAGATGATGTCATTGGACTTGATGAAATCACAGACGAAAGTGATTTGTTGCTATCAAATTACCGATTCAGGACGCCATCAAAATTGAGCATTGGTACTGCATTCTTCCTGGGTAAAGGAGGGTTCCTAACAGGGGATGTTGAATTTGTAGATTATGCCAGCGCACAGGTAAAGTCAAATGACTTCTCTGTTACGGCTGATAACAGAACAATCAACAATCTATACAAATCGGCAGTGAACTATAGATTGGGCGGTGAGTTCCGATACGATATGTTTAGGTTCAGAGCCGGATATGCATATCAGGGAGATCCGTTTGCGAGTGATGATATCAGCAATAGCATCAAAAGAGTTTCAGGAGGAATTGGCTGCAGATTGCAAGATTACTACGTCGACTTTGCAGTAACTAAAAGTAATTCTGATGCCACATTTACTCCATATAATTTATTAGACGGTACTGAACCATTGGCCGAGATTCAAAATAGCTCAACAAGCTTCAATGTGACACTTGGCTTCAACTTCTAAAATACATTACTGAATATATAGCTTGTCCATGGCGGCATCTACATCGATGCTTCTCGGGTCAAGTACCAGATGGGCTTTCTTGTAAAAAGGAAGCCTTTTCTTATACATGGCTTCTATGTCCTGTTGAATTTCGGCATCATCCATCTTAGCAACCAATGGCCTTTTGGCTTTCTTTCTAATGACACGACTGACAATATGCTCGATGGAGTGGTTCAAAAAAATTACATATCCACTGGAGTTCATCACGTCTATGTTGTCGAAGAAACATGGTGCACCGCCCCCGGTTGCGAGTAAGAAACGGTCATTCTCCTCAATGATCTTGTGCAAATATTTCTTTTCCAGCGCACGAAAATGATCCTCCCCTTTGCTGCTGAAAATTTCCGGGATGGTCATTCCCTCTGCCTGAACAATGACTTTATCCAAATCCAGAAATGGGATATCCAGCCTGGGAGCTAATTTTTTGCCAAGTGTGGATTTTCCACTTCCCGGCATGCCGGTCAAAAATATTTTGTTGGGTAAATTCAATTTATTATTCTTTTTGAAATTCGATGAATTCTGTGGGATCGAGCACTTTTAACACCGAGTTTTTAAAATCCTTTTTGTTTCTGGTGACAATTGCGTCAACATCATTGAGTTGAGCTGCGCTATATTGTACTGCGTCCTCAAAGTCTTTGAAATCCTGTTCGAGTGCCTGACGGATGACAATACTATTGACTCCTAAAATTTCAAATATATTGACAAGATCCAATATAAAATCTTTAGCTACCTGGCCGCTAACTTCTTTTTTTATTATGTAGTAGATGTCAGTTACAGTATAGGCAGTGATACACCTTTGTTGCTTATGTCCATCAATCTGCCTTATTACCTTGATTGCGTTTTGTAAATGAGGCTCTCGTTTTAATCCAAAGTCCAGGATTACGTTTGTATCCAGCAGAATTTTCATCAACTGTATTTGTCAGATAGGTAGTCAAATTTTGACGAATCTATACTTGTCGCTTCTAGAAATCCTGCCCACTTATCAATGAAACCCTCAGTCAGATCTTTATGAGACTTTTTTTTCTCCTTGCGTACAACGATTACGTCTACTAGCGTATCATTCAAGCCTAGATCCACAGGTACTTTAAGGCTACCATCTTCTGAAATTCTGGTTTCGAACTTGAATGTCTTCATTGCTTTTGATAATTCATTGCAATAATAAAACGAAATAACTGGATTTGTGTTCTGAGCGAATGATTCTGTAAACACTGATGGGTCAAACAGCCACCTCTTTGTATTGCATTTTGTGGAGTTGTGCATAAAAACCATCCTTCTCGATGAGATGGTCGTGGCTGCCTTCTTCTTTTATTTCACCCTTGTCGAGTACAATGATTTTATCAGCATTTTGGATGGTCGATAACCTGTGCGCGATAACAATCGATGTTCTGCCTTTCATTAGCTTATTAATTGCCGTTTGGATCAATTCTTCAGTTTCCGTATCTACTGAGGATGTCGCTTCATCTAGTACTATGATTTTTGGATCATAAACCATTGCTCTAACGAAACTTATGAGTTGCCTCTGTCCTACAGAAAGTGTCGCCCCTCTTTCCATCACATTGTAATGAAATCCTCCAGGGAGTCTTTCGATAAAACCAAGTGCACCTACGAGCCTTGCAGCTTCGCGAACCTTCTCTTCTGAAATGTCCGGATTGCCCATGGTTATGTTGTTGTAAATGCTATCTGAGAAAAGAAATACGTCCTGCAATACCACCCCTATATGTTGGCGGAGTGCGGCAATATCATATTTCTGAATAGGGACATTATCCACCTCAATTTTTCCTTTTTGGATATCGTAAAACCTGCTCAGCAAATTGATCACAGAAGATTTGCCAGCTCCAGTTGCTCCGACAAGTGCTATTGTTTGGCCAGGCTCTACTTTGAAGTTGATGTCCTTTAGCACATAGTTCTCGTCATCATAGGCGAAATGCACCCCATCAAATTCTACCTTTCCTTCAAGTTGCTCTGGTGCCAACTCTCCATTGTTGGGAATATGTTCTTTGTTATCCAGTAGATTCATTATTCGGTTAGAGCTCACTATGCCCATTTGCAGCGTATTGAATCGATCCGCAATCATACGAATAGGCCTGAAAAACATCATGATATACATGATGAACTCTATCAAAACCCCAAAGCTCAGATGACCCTGAATGACTTGTCCCGCTCCATACCACACCACCAAAGCAAAACCACTGGCCTGTATAATCTCGGCGATTGGGAAGTATACCGAATAGTACATCACCGATTTGATATGAGCTTTTCTGTGCTCCAGATTTATTTTTTTAAATTTTTCATACTCACGCTGCTCGCTATTGAATATTTGCACAATACTCATCCCGGTGATATGTTCCTGAACAAATGAATTGAGGTTGGCAACTGCCGTTCTTACCTCGTTGAATGCTGTTTTGATTTTTTCTTTGAACACATAAGTCGACAGGAGCAGGATTGGTAGTGTTGAAAGGCTGACCAATGTCAACGTCCAATCTGTGTAGATCATCATCCCAAGGATCACGAAGATCAACAAAAGATCCCCAATCATCGCAGCGATACCCTGGCTGAATACCTCGGCAAGCGTTTCAATATCTGAGATATTTCTAGTGACCAATCGACCTATTGGGGTTTTATCAAAAAACCTTAGACTCAGATTTTGTATGTGACGAAACAGTTTTACTCGAATATCCCTAATGATAAATTGACCAAGCCAACCTGACAGATAAGTATGAAGATACTGTACGATCGCTTGCATGATGAGCAATCCAATCAGGATAATGATCATCGTCACAAGGCCCTGATAGTCGCGATAGGCCACTTCATTGTCAATGGTGAACTGAATAAGTTTCGGACGTACGGCCATTAAAACGGCAAGGCTGACAGTGAGGAAAACCAAAAAGTAGAATTGCAGGAGGTATGGCTTTACAAATTTGAATAGCCTTTTCAGTACCCTGAGGTCTACTATATTCCCACTTACTTTTTCCTGTTCCAACTATCCTAAATTTTACGAAGTTCCAATCCTGATGTGCTTCGGATATTTGATATCACTAAGATATAGACCATGCGCCGGAGCTGATCTTCCTGCCTGCTTTCTGTCCATACTTTCTAAAATGGACTGAAAGCCGTCCAAAGATATTTTGTTTTCTCCAACATCCATCATCGTACCGACTATTGCCCTTACCATCCCTCTTAAAAATCTATTGGCTGTAACGCAAAATATCAGTTGATCGTTCTCTTGTTTCCAAATAGCCTCAGAGATTTCACAATCAAAAGTTTTCACATCTGTGTGCACCTTGCTAAATGCCTGAAAGTCTTGCCAATTTTTAAAAAGTTCACATGCTGCGTTCATTAGGTCAAGATCTAGTTTTCTTGAAAACCTGTGTGAGTACTCAGTTAAGAATGGGTCTTTGCGTTGATGGATTTTATAGATGTAAGATCGACTGATGGCGTCAAAACGAGCACTGGCGCCATCTGCTACCGGGTAGATGTCATTTGCTGAAATTTCCTTTGGCAACAAACTATTCATTTGAAAAAGGAAATCTCGTGTGTCGTCAATCTCTTTGGAATCAAAGTGCGCTATTTGCATCAATGCGTGAACACCTGTATCTGTTCTGCCACTGCCGGTGCATTCAATCTTGCCACGGAGCTTTTTGCTTAAGGCATCATTGATGACTTCCTGAACACTCAATGCATTGGGTTGTACTTGCCAGCCATGAAAAGCACCGCCAAAATATGATATTTCCAAAAAGTATCTCAAGCGGCGCTAAATTTTAGGCTTCATTTTTGGCCTTGCAACTGCTTTTGGTTTTTCTGAAGCAACAATATTTTCGTCAGTCAGCAGGTATTTTCGCCGGAGCGGGTTTATTAGGAAGAGATACTGAGCTGTGAAACTGCTGGCATGCATCTCTTCAAAATCATGAGCCAAAGATCTATACTTCTCAGCCTCTGAAGACTTGAATTCGGCAGGATTGATTTTTTTTTGCTTCAGGTATTGGTCGAAAGATTCGGGTGCTTCCATAACCCAGCAAAAGTAGCAATAAGCTACCAAATAAAAATAGCCATGTGGAAAGGATACAAACACAAAGTGAGTTCAATGCAAGGACATTTAAAAAAATAAAAACCTATTGCAACGTCACTCAGAGCCCTTTTCATGGGATTTTGTGTGAGAAAAGGGCGTAGGAGTCCCCAAGAAGAGGATTCCTACGCCTTTTAGCTTAGCACAACCTTAGCTAAAAGGCTCTGAATAGCTTGTCCCCGCGAAGGCCGGGAACGGTTTTTATTTTTTATATGGAATTCAGACTATTGAATAATTAACCTCCGCGTGATTTGATAATTGTCAATTTGGACTTTGGCCAAATAGATACCGGCTTGCAGTTTAGAAGTGAGCTTCAGATCGTTGTTACCAATATTTAAATTCTGATCCAGAATGTGGTTTCCACTGAGGCTGTATACGGATACTTTTTTGAGATCAGCATCTTTTGGCAGGCCGAGGCTTAAACGGATATTTTGTGTGCTTGCTGGGTTTGGATAAACCAATACCTGTAAATCTTCAGGTAAGTATTCAACAGAAAGTATCTGGAATTTTTCGTAGCTGCCATCATAATCTATGGCATTGAGGCGATAAAAGGAGGTACCAAATAATGGACTTTCATCCTCATAGCTGTACTGTATCCTTTCATTGGAATCACCATGTCCAGGAACGGTTCCAATTTCATAGAAATTCAAACCATTTTCAGAACGTTCGATAGAGAAGTAATCAAAATCTTCTTCGGTAATTGTCTCCCAATCAAGCGCTATGGAGTTGTTATTAGGGATGACTTCAAATGAACCAAGGGTTATTGGTAACCAGAGCAACATATCTGAGCAAGTAATACCTCCACCTGTTCCTACACCGCTTGCGCCAGAGCCATCAGTACATGTTGCAGCTCTTACTGTACCAGATCCGTTAACATCTGTGTTAGAAGTATCTATGTCTCCACCTATTGTAACAATGCTAGGAGACGTAATATCTATTGTACTCCCTCCACCACCAGTAGACCAATTTCCACCAATGTCAACATTTCCTGCAAAATCAATATCCGCACCATTTCCAGTTGTAAAATTTCCTGAGATGCTAATACTACCAGTACTTGTTACATCCAGATTTCCGCCGTTACCAATGGTGACGGAACCATCTACTCTTAATCTTCCTGTAACGTTTAGTACCAATCCATTATTGACGATCAAATCACCTTTAATTGTCAAGTCTCCACTTATGGTTAATGAAGCACTATTGTTATCAACAGTAAGTGATTTCACTTCATCGATGGTAGAAACTGCATAATCCGACCTGGCTCCTCCACCCTCTTGCCAAATGACATCATCATCAGCGTCTGGATATCCATTAGCTTCAGCATCGGTTCCGGAATTTAGGCTCCAGTTTCCAGTTGTTCTCCATTCATTATCAGTACCGCTGGCAGAGCCATATTCGGCATCTTGACCAAACGCAGGTATGGCGAGTACTATAAGTACGAAGACGTATAGACACTTAACTAATGAAAATGCACCGCTATGCTTGGTCATAATAAGGACTGAAATAAGAAATTTCTGTCCTTAAATATAAGAAATTTCGTCTTGAAATGTAAATATTCGAGATTTAAGGAGGTTTGTGCCTTGAACCAGCTTTTAAGGCAAGTGGTTTTTATGGAAAAACAGTATTAATCAATAACCAACCTACGCGTGATACGGTAGTTGTCGATTTGTACTTTAGCTAAGTAAATGCCGGATTGCAGCTTGGAAGTTAGCTTCAGATCGTTATTACCAATTTTCAAATTCTGATCCAGAATATGGTTTCCGCTTAGGTCGTAGACGGATACTTTTTTCAAGTTAGCGTCTTTTGGGAGGCCTAAGCTTAAGCGGATATTTTGTGTGCTTGCAGGGTTTGGATAAACCAACACCTGTAAATCTTCTGGCAAGTATTCAACGGATAGAATCTGGAACTTTTCGTAGCTGCCATCATAGTCTATGGCATTCAGACGGTAGAAAGAGGTGCCAAACAATGGGTTTTCATCTTCAAAGCTGTATTGTATTCTTTCATTGGAATTACCATTCCCCGGAACCGTAGCGATTTCTTCAAAAGTCAATCCATTTTCAGAACGTTCAATAGAGAAGTAATCAAAGTTTTCCTCACTAAGAGTTTCCCATTCAAGTGCTACCAAGTCATCTGTTGGTATGGCTTCAAACGATCCAAGAACAATCGGGAGAGCCGTATTACAAAATACGGTATTAGCAGGTTCACAATCTGTAACATTGAATGATGAACAAATAGCTCCAGTGCAACTGGGCTCTGAAGAAAAGTCAAGATCCCCTCCATTTGCCGCGCCATCTCCGGAAAATGCATTGCTATTTTTCCCTGAAAAAGTACCTCCCCAATTCATAGTACCGTCAATGATGTATTGAATGTTGTTGTTTGCAGGATCACCAACATTACCTTCTATATCCACTACAAATCCATCTGGAACTTCAAACCCGTTTCCAGATCCTGTTCCTGACATATTAAAATCTGCAATGCCTCCAGGATCATCGGTAGTAAGATTTAGATCCATAGTCACTACATCATTGCTATTGGCATAATTAATTGTAAGGTCATTATCAAAATTGACATTATCACCTGGGCTCCAGCTGTTGCATGTGGCTGCATCGGTTCCTGTCCACGTAATATCGCTAAAATCAGTGTCTGAACTAACACTTGCTGTGCATTGGGCTAAGCCAATATTAAATTCTGCTATAAAAAATAGAGAAAACAGAATACCAATTATTTGACTATTTTTCACATTTATTCCTTTTATTTCAATTTGGCTGCAAATGTAATTATCTTCTAATTTTATAGAATTTTTCTGTTGTTTTTTGACCTTGAATTTCGCTTTTATGTCCGTAAAAAATCGAATTGTCGTTAGCAATACTTAAACCCATTCGATAAATTTGAATTCGGCCAACAACCTAACCCTTATGGAGGAGTATAAAAACCTGATCCTTTCGCTATCAGATAATATCCTGACCATCACCATCAATCGCGAGAAGTACCTCAATGCACTTGATATTCGAACACTTACCGAAATCAATGCTGCAGTACAATCGGTTTGTGATGATCCAGAAATAGCAGGAGCTATTATTACGGGAGCTGGGGATAAGTCCTTTGTGGCTGGAGCAGATATCAGCGAGTTTTCGGAAGTGAATGAGGTTACAGGAAGAAAGTTTTCAGAAGATGGGCAGGAGATTTTTCAAATGATTGAAAATTGCAATAAACCCATTATTGCTGCTGTGAACGGATTTGCTCTAGGTGGTGGATGCGAACTAGCCATGGCCTGCCACATGCGAATCGCCACTGAGAATGCTAAGTTTGGTCAGCCGGAAGTGAATTTGGGGATCATTCCGGGCTATGGAGGTACGCAGCGTTTAACTCATTTGATCGGAAAAGGAAAAGCCTTGGAACTCATGCTGACAGGCGAAATGATTGCTGCAGAGGAGGCATTTCGGCTGGGCTTGGCCAATTATGTAGTTGAGTCCAAAGAACTACTGCTACAGAAATCAAAAGACCTAATCTCAACCATTAGGAGCAAGGCACCCCTGGCTGTTGGGATGGTGATAGACTGTGTGAATGCCGTACACAACACTGGAGAAAACGGCTATCAAACAGAGGCCAATTCTTTTTCGAGGTGTTGTGGCTCAGAAGACTTCAAAGAAGGCACAGCTGCTTTCATGGAAAAACGTCCGGCAAAATTTAAAGGTGAATAATCAATGCGGTACCACTTGCTCAACGCTGTTGAATTTTTTCAATTTCATTTTTCTGATTAGCCTGTGAGTCAACTTCGTAAACTGGCGGGAGAAACGGTTTGGTATGGCCTGAGCAGCATCGTCGGTAGAGTAATTTCCTATATCCTTACACCCATTTATACTTCAGTGTTTTTGCCCGGAGAGTATGGGGTAGTGACCGAATTATACGCCTATGCGGCGTTTTTCAATGTGGTCTATATGTATGGGATGGAGACCGCCTACTTCCGCTTTGCTACGAAAGACAAAGAGAAAAGCAACGACTACTTCAACCTCTGTGTCTCTTCTATTATCACCACCAGTTTTATCATATCAGGTCTTTTGGTTTTTAATGCCGAATCAATCATGACAATGCTGGGTTATGAGGGAAAAGAAGTCATTATTTATTGGCTGGCAACAGTTTTGGCCATCGACTCTATCTATGCATTGCCGTTTGCCAAGCTAAGGCTAAATGGCCAGGCTAAACGTTTTGCATTTGTGCGCCTTGGAAATGTACTGGTAGCCGTACTACTTAATTTGTTTTTTCTGGTTTTTTGCGATGCTGTAGATTCGGGCGGATTGTTTCCGGGATTGAAGCCGTTTATTGGGAGCTTCTATACGGCTGATTTCAAGGTCAGATATGTATTCTTATCAAATTTATTGGCCAATAGCCTTTTCATAATATTCCTTTCCGACCAATTCCGGGGGTTTAAGTTTCGAATCAATTTCTCACAATTCCGCCCACTGCTAGTTTACGGTTGGCCGATCATGCTTATGGGTGTAGCGGGCACAACCAATGAAATGCTGTCCCGTGCCATGCTGAAATATGTTTTGCCTGAAGGCTTCTACCCTCATCAATCCAACCTTGATGCCCTGGGTGTGTTTGGAGCTTGTTACAAATTGTCAGTATTTATGATGCTGGGTACGCAAGCATTCAGGTATGCGGCAGAACCATTTTTCTTTTCCAAGGCTTCACAAAAGGACTCCCCTGAGCTGTTTAGCCAGGTGATGAAAGGCTTTATCATTTTCAATTGCCTGGTTTTTCTAGGAGTGACAGTCAACCTGGAGGCATTGGGGATAATATTTCTAAGAAACCCTGCCTACAGAGAAGGTCTGTTTATTGTACCATTCCTATTGGGAGGTTATCTCTTGCTGGGTATTTATTACAATCTGTCAGTTTGGTTTAAAGTCACAGATAAAACGAAGTATGGTGCGTTGATGACGAGCGTTGGTGCCCTGGTGACCATTGTGGCAAATTTGCTTTTGATTCCCCTTTTAGGATATTTCGGTTGTGCACTGGCCACTTTGGCCACCTACGTTGTTATGACTTCTATGAGCTATTTCCTGGGACAAAAGCATTATCCTGTTCCTTATAAGCTAAAGGAAGCCTTTGGGTACATGGCCATGGCCGGAGCTCTTAGCTATTTGTTTTATCACCTTGATTTAGGTGGAGTAGTCATGAATTCCCTTGTCAGGAACATAGCTGTAGCCGCATTTATATTGGCTACCTACCTATTTGAGCGCAATAATTTAAAAGGCAGGGAGATTTTCGGCTTCAAATTGCCTTGACGTACCGTCAATTTTGAATATTTCTACTCTAAATTACGTTATCATCATTTGAAGGACTGTAATACTTTATGGCAGCCCTTGTTTTTTATTACCTTTACGGTTCTGTTTTTAGGAAAGTGAACAATCTGTCATACTCATATAAAAGTGCCTGCAAGCCAACATTTTGGCTAGTATTGATTCTTTCTTTTTGTCTTTCTTTTTCGCTGCTAGCGCAGAAAAGAAAACGGGGAGAGAAAAAGGAAACCGCTTCAGCCAAAGCAGAAAAAAGCCAGGAAGAAACACTGGAAATAGGAAGTCATTTTATTGAGGCGGAAAAGTTTTTTCTGCTTCAGGATTATGACAAGGCGCTGGAGAATTTTGATAAAGTACTCGATTTAGATCCAAGGAATGCTGCGGCCAATTTTAAGAAGGCGCAAATTTTAAAAGAGCAAGGTGAAAACACTGAGGCTCTTCCATATGCGATTCGTGCCAAACAATACGATCCCAAAAACAAATATTATTACATTCAACTGGCGGAGATTTATACCAATCTGGCCGATTTGGAAATGGCTGCTGCTACCTACTATTCACTGGTGGAAAATGTAGAAAATAGTGTGAATTACTTATTCGATCTGGCCGCTCTGCAACTTTATCAAAAGGTGTATGACCAGGCGCTGGAAACTTACCAAAGAGCGCAGCAGTACTACGGACCAATTGAGGAAATTGTATTTCAAAAGCAAAAGATTTATTTAAGGCAAAATAAATTAGATCTGGCTATTGCCGAGGGAGAAAAGCTTATTGACAATAATCCTGGTGAGCCTCAATATGTTTCTTCATTAGCGCAAATCCTGATGTCGAATAATAAGCCGGATTTGGCTAAAGGATATTTGGAAGACTATGTAGAGAAATACGGTGAAGACCCAATCATCGGTGTGCAATTGGCAGAGTTGTATCGAAAGTCAGGGGATGTCAAGGGTGCCATTCTGATATTGAAGGCTGCTTTTTCAAGTTCTACGATGGATTTGAATGCAAAGATATCAACCTTAACCGGCTACATGGCGATGCTGCCCAATGATGAGTTGGTTGACCCTTTGATCAGCCTGACGGAAGGGTTGATAGATACCCATCCGGATTCTTTTCAAGGCTATGCCGTGGCAGGGGATTTATATTATAATACAGGGAGAAAAGAATTGGCCAAGGAAAATTATTTGAAGGCCATTGACATCAATGCATCCAACTATAATGTATGGCAGAATATCATTTCAATAGAAATGGATTTAGGGGATTTGCATGGAGCAATAAAACATACTGAGGAGGCACTTGAATATTTTCCCAATCAGGCTGCCCTTTATTATTTTGGAGGCACTGCTCATTTGATTGAGAAAAATTTTGACGCAGCAATTGAGCTTTTAACGACAGGTAAGATGTATACTGCGTCGAACAAGAATCTAACCAGCACAATGAATGGACAACTGGGTGACGCATATAATGGGCTAGGTGACGACAAAAATTCGGATATGGCTTATGAGGAGGCTCTAAGGCTCAATCCGGAAAATGACCATGTACTAAATAATTATAGTTATTTCTTATCTTTAAGAAAGGAAAACCTGGACAGGGCTGAGGAAATGTCGACGAAGTTGATTTCCCTGTCAGCTGATAATCCAACATATTTGGATACGCATGGTTGGGTTTTGTATATCAGAAAGAAATATAAAGAGGCAGAAGTTTTTCTTAAAAAAGCAGCAGAAAAAGAAGAAAACTCTACTATCATTGAGCATTATGGGGATGTGCTATTTCAACTTGGCGAAGTAAATGCGGCCATAGACCAATGGAAGAGGGCTCGTGATCTCACTGAAGACAAGGAAAACCTAAACAAGAAAATAGCAGAAAAACAACTATATGAATAAATCAGTTTTAGCTATCGCAGTGCTTATATTGTTTGCTTCCTGTAGCAAGCAATTATCTTTTTTCAATTCGAATCCGAATAAGCTCAAAATAAAAAACCTTGATTTTGAAGACCTTACGCTTAGGACGAAAATAAAGTTCAAGAGCGGTACAGAAGACCTGAAGGCTACTGCTCACATTAGAATCAAGCAGGACAGCTTGATATGGTTTTCGCTGACCCCTGGTTTGGGAATCGAAGCGGCAAGAGGGCTGATCAGTAAAGATTCTATCATCCTGGTGGATAAAATTCATAAGGAATATACCACGATGCAGTTCGCAGATCTCACCAAGAAATTCAATTTCAGTCTGGACTATCACCTCATCGAATCTATTCTTCTGGGCAATATGGTATGGCCAATAGAGGAGACTGATGCTATTGAGAAACAATCAGGGTTTTATAGTATTGATAAGCAGAAAGGAGACCTTGCCATCAGCCATTTCGTTGGCATCAATACTATGAAACTTGAAAAGCTAGAGGCAGTAAGTGATTCTACAAAAAATTTCATGAACATCTCATATTCTGAGTTCGATTTGATTTCAGAAAAGATTGTGCCGGCCAAGGCGCTCATCACTATTCAATATAAAAGCAAAAAAGACGGTAGAAGAAAAATCTCCAATATCAACTTCGATCATACAAGAATCGATATCGACAAGAAGAAGTTGAAGTTCTCTTTTGAAGTTCCAGAAAAATACAAATATGTCCGCAAATAGGAAATATGCCATCGTTTTGGCTATATTCTTATGCTGTGCTTTTACTTCTTCTTTCGCTCAAAAGAGCAAGTCCAGACTAGAAAGGGAGAAAAAAGAAAACCTCAAAAAGATACAGGAGGCTCAGAAAATCCTTGCGGAAACTACTACTGAAAAGAAAGCGACTTTGGGGCAGTTGCGGGCGCTAAACAGACAGATAAAAGTACGCACAGACCTCATATCTTCCATAACACAAGAAATATCCCTACTCAATGAGGAGATATCGGATAAATCCTTAGTGGTGAATGCCCTTCAGGAAGATTTGGTAAAATTAAAGGCCGAATACGCTGAGATGATTTACGGGGCGTACAAGGCCAATCGCGGATTCAACAAATTGACTTTCATCTTTTCAGCCGAAACTTTCAATCAACTTTTTCTACGCTTGAAATACTTGGAGCAATACTCAGAGGCCAGGAAAATACAGGTGCAAAACATAGAAGAAGTGAGTGAGGCGCTGACCCAGCAAAAAACAGATCTGGAAACCAAAAAGACTGAGCAGGATGCTTTACTAAAAAGTAAAATAGATGAGAATAGAAACCTGCTCTCGCTAAAGTCTCGTCAAAACAAAGTGTTCGTGCAGCTGGGGAAAAGAGAAAAAGAGTTGAAAGCTGAATTAGCTAAAAGAAAAGAAGCTAACAAGAAGTTGGACAAGTTAATTGCCGATATTGTAAAGGCGGAGATCGAGAAGTCTACGGATGGCAAGTCTTCCACCAAAATGGCACTTACACCGGAGGCAGCCAAACTGTCTTCTTCTTTTGAGGGAAACAAAAACAAACTGCCCTGGCCAGTCGAAAGTGGTTTCGTTTCGGGAAAATTTGGAAAGCATCCACATCCGGTGCTGAAAAATATTATGGTTGAAAATCAGGGCATTGACATTCAAACGGAGAAAGAATCAGATGTACGGTCGGTATTTGATGGTCAAATTTCCACGGTAGCATTTGTTCCCGGCATGAACACAGTAGTAATTGTACAGCATGGAGACTATTTCACTTTATATGCGCGTTTGAAAGATATCGATCCCAAAATAAAGAAGGGTTATCAAATAAAGGCCAGGGAAAACATCGGACAGGCGTTTACTGATAATGACGATAATACGGAAGTTCATTTCGAAGTATGGAAAAACTTTGACAAGCTCAACCCTGAGCGTTGGCTGTTTAGAAAATAATAAGATATGAAAAGAGCGATTATTTTAATCTTTGTATTGATTGCCAGTATACAGACATCATATGGCCAAGGAGCCACCGATCAGGGTGTTACCTGGTTTGGAGGTACGGCAGGTTTCGCTTCTTTTTCTTCTGAGAATGCCAGTTCGACCACTATCAATTTATCTCCAACAGTCAATTATTTTTTCAGGAACAATATGTTTTTTGGAGGGGCGATGGATTGGAGAAGACAGTCTGAGGGAGGAAGCAGTGTAATGACGCTGGGGGTTGGCCCCCAACTTGGAATAACATTGAATAGCCCTGATGACACATCCATTCCCTATTTGGCAGTAGGATTTAGATATATTTCAAATGGCTTTGATAACACCAATGGTGGGACAAGTGTTCGGGGTACGGATATATTCGCAGGAGGAGGTTTTAACGTGACGCTCGCTCAAAGTGTGGGCATAATAATCGAAATTGGCTATCACATCCAATCTTTTGAAGGAGGGACATCACTAAATGCATTGATGATGGGCATTGGCGTAACAGGTATTCTCAATTGATTATTGATCGTTCAGACTCCAGTCATAATCCATATATGAAACCTTAGCGTTTTCTTCAATTTTCTTTTGTGAGTACAGATTTAGAAACTCAATCAATGACCCGTCTTTTGTAAAGTCCCCTTTAAACCAGCTAAATATTTTTGAAATATGAATTTCCGAAGTACCAATCTCATTCTTGGACTTATCACGGAGAAAGTTCCTAGCCTGGTCTTCAAGTTGTTGTTCTAATTTGCCTCCTCTGTAAGCTTCATTTCTAAGTTTGGGACAAGAAAATGAGGCACATACGATAGCAAAATGTATTCTAGGTTCATTAAAATTTTCCCTAAGAATATTGTGTTCAATATTGTTTAGGTCATATTCTTCATCACCAATTTCTATAAACTTGATATCCCAGGGAGTATTTACAAAGGGAATCTGGATTTTCGAACCGATATCTTTAATACTTGCTATAGGGTAGTGGTCAAGAACCAATGCCAAGGTGAAGGCATTATATGCGTTTATCCAATAAGCGATTTGGTCTTCTTTTGTCCAGTTGCTTTCGTTTGGAGGGTGTTCTGAAAGGAGACCAAGGTATTCGTCCAATAAACTTCGTTCGTTTTTTAGTTGCTTGTAGTTTACATTTCCTCGTTCATCAACATGTTTTTTAAGGAGGTTGTTAAATTGAGCATGATCTGGCGGGAATGTACCTTCTTTATTCGGGTTGAGACTGTTACAGCTCATTGTCGGAACAGCCAACAGCAAACACAATATGAATGCATTCAGGTCGATCTTAATTTTTGTCAAGCTCATTTTAAGGTAAATCTAGTTTGATTGATTTAGAGTCCAATCAAAAGGATGGAAATTAAGAGTGGCGTCAGCATTCATCTTGGTGTTAGGACATTTATTCGTGCCATGAACAAATGGTCATTCTTTTTAATTCATTTAATGATAAAAAGTCATTGCTAAAAAATAGAATTATCATGCCGTTCCTTACAATTATAGGCCAGAAAGCGATATTTTTGGTTTCAATTAAGTCGCGACATCAGTTGTTCTAAATGCAAAAATTAAGTTTAACACAGACCCTTGGACAGAAGCTATCTCCTCAGCAGATTCAGTTCATAAAGTTACTTCAGGTGCCTACGGCAGAACTGGATGCTAGGGTAGAAGAAGAACTGGAGATCAACCCTGCTTTGGAAGAGGGGAAGGATGAGCAAGAGGCAGATACCGCTGAGGCTGACAGAGAGGAAGAGGCGACCAAGGACGAGGAGATTGACATAGAAGACTATCTGAATGAAGACGACTATGCCGGCTACAAAATGCAAGGTGACGGTAACTACAACAAGGAAGAAGAACGTGAAATTCCAATTAGTTCCAGTACTTCTCTTCACGAACAGCTGATTGCGCAACTTGGATTTTTGAAATTAGATGAACGGCAGACGATAATTGGCAAGCAATTGATCGGAAGTATTGAGGCGGATGGGTATATACGTCGGGAGCTAGAGGCCATATTGAATGACCTGGCCTTTTCTCAAAACATAGAAACATCAATTGAAGAGTTAGAAGAGGTATTAGAAAAAATCCAAAACTTCGAACCCTCTGGAATAGCGGCACGTGATTTGAAAGAATGCCTTTTACTGCAGCTTTGCCGGAGAGAGCACCAATCCGAAGAGGTTGTTTTGGCCTCCAAAATATTGTCATCCAGCTTTGATGAGTTCACCAAGAAGCACTACGACAAAATCGTAAAAAAATTGGGAGTAACGGATGAAGACTTATTCAAAGAGGCAATTGGCATTATAACGAAGTTAAATCCAAAGCCTGGTGGTACTACAGATAGCCTTGTCAAGACACATTACTTGACACCTGACTTTATCTTGACCAACAACAATGGAAAGTTGGAGTTGGCACTCAATTCTAGAAATGCACCGGAGCTAAAGATTAGCAGATCATACTCTGACATGTTTCAGAGCTATAGCAAAAGTGATAAGAAGGATAAAAAGTTGAAGGAGACGGTCACTTTTGTGAAACAAAAATTAGATGCTGCCAAATGGTTTATTGATGCCATCAAGCAAAGGCAACAGACTTTGCTCAACACGATGAACGCCATCATTGATTTTCAATATGAGTTCTTTTTGGACGGTGATGAAAGCAAGCTGAAGCCAATGATTTTAAAGCATATTGCAGAAAAAATCAGTATGGATATATCGACAATTTCGAGAGTGGCGAATAGCAAGGCCATTCAGACAGAGTTTGGTATTTATCCTTTGAAATATTTCTTTTCCGAGGGCATATCAACCGACTCAGGAGAGGATGTAAGTAGCAGGGAAGTTAAGCTCAAACTCAAGGAGCTGATAGAAGGGGAGAACAAAGCCAAGCCATTATCTGATGATAAGTTGGAAAAATTATTGAATGGCGAAGGTTACAATATCGCAAGGCGTACAGTGGCAAAATATAGGGAGCAATTGAACATCCCAGTGGCCAGACTAAGAAAGGAGTTGCTATGATGCGGACATGGATGAAAGGATTATCAGTTGCTTTTCATCCTTTGTTGATGCCAACATTTACATTTCTAGTTATCAATACAGCCTTACCGGATTTAGTGCGCCCTATTGGATGGATAATGTTACCTTTTTTATTCATCACAACCTTTCTAATTCCACTTTTCGGAGTTTCTGCTTTGAGATTCTCCGGTACAATATCCAGCATGACACTTGAGAAAAGAGAGGAAAGGTTTCTGCCGTTTTTTTTTGTAATGGTGTTTTATGCCATCACCACAGTGATGTTCATTCTTAAGATTGAAGTAGATGGTGCTATTAGTATTATGTTGATTGCCACTACGGCTCTAATATTTCTGTTGATGATGATCAGCCTTGTTTTCAAAATTAGTATCCATGCGGCAGGTATGAGCGGCACAGTTGGTTTTCTATTAGCGCTTTGTTTTAATCACCCCGAAAGTGCAATGCTGTATTATCTCATCCTGGCTTTAATTTTAGCCGGGGCTGTTATGTCTTCTCGACTTTATCTCAACGCCCATACACCTAATGAGATACTTTCAGGTTGTTTTGTAGGGCTTATGACTTGCTTTGGCTCTCTCTACTTTTTTGGTTAGAGCCCGCTTACGGATATACCGAATGTACTGGTCGTGATGTCAGATGTTCCGGCTGGTCCTTTTCCGTTAAACACATTGGAAAAATATTGTTTGTAAAAAAAGTTGAAGCTACCAAACCCGAACCTTCCCTGTAGACCATATCTCAAAGTGCTTTGTTGAAAGTCGTCTCTTCTTTTGATGGTCTGATCTCGTCCTGCTTCCTTGTACTTAACCTTGGTATGAGATTCCAACAGCAAAGACGCCATGCAACCAATCGCAACATACATACCACCTTTTTTGTCGTTTCCTTTGAAGTTGTATCGAAGTTGTAGAGGGATATCCAGGTAATTCATTGCCATCTGAGATTTGCTCACGTTTCTTCCGTTGCTTAAGTCGATAACGGACAGCTCTCCATACGTTGCAGGTGCCTGGAAAACTGGTGGATCTGCGTCAGGGTTTGCCTCTTGTGCTAAGGTCAATGTGGGATAGCCAATTGTCACATCATTACTGAAGCCGTATTTTTCAAAGTTGATTCCTACAGCAGGGTTGAATGTTAGCTTTTTGCCAAGCTCAAAAGTCCTCATGTAGTATATTCCAAAAGATTTAGACTTAAACCAATTTATGTCCATTTCAGAAGGGGCATCTTTCTGAAAATTAAAACCAAAATCGACTAGAATTATTCCAGGCAGGTCAGGAGTTTCTTTCTTGTCCTTGTCGCTTTTCTGCCCTTGACCTAAGGCAATCGTTGTACAAAAAAGTAATAGTATAATTAGCTTAATTCTTTTCATTTCTTATGGTTGTATCGCTCCTCTTCAAAATCAACGGGCAAAGATAGACTAATTTTAAAATTTATCTTTTTAACAAAGATTAATCTCTAAAGCATTTCAAAACGTTTTTATATCTATCATTTAGAATGGCAAAAGTAGGGCAGATAGTTGCCTCATTGGCTGTTTCTAATCTATGTTTTTTTAAGCAAGACCTCTACTATTTATTGAAGAGTAGCTTGCCCAATTTGGATGTGCCGTTGTTTGCAGAATCTTCTTCGTAGTATCCATCTCCATGTCCGTAACCGTATCCATAACCATAGCCATAGCCTTGATTCTTGTTCGACTTCACGGAGTTCATTATGGCAGTCAAGTTTTTGAATTTGTTGTTAGTTGCCAGGCTGTTTATAGACTTGGCATAAGCTTTTTTGGAATAGTCAGCCCGCATTACATAAATGGGTAGGTCGGAATGTTTCATTGCCAATATGCCATCTGTTACCAAGCCAACTGGTGGTGTATCCAATATGATCACATCAAATTTGTTCTGAAGCTCTTGAAGAAACACCTCGAATTTATCACTTAGTATGAGTTCGGATGGATTAGGGGGTGTGGGCCCAGCGGTTACATAAAATAGATTTTCTATTCGCGTTGGACTAACAGCTTCATCGACGGTATGCTTGTCAATCAAAATGGTACTTACTCCTGCTTCACCTTTTTCTTCATTGAATGCCAAATGAACTTTAGGCTTTCTCATATCAAGATCTACTACAACTATTTTGTTCTTAGATAAAGCTAAAATGGCTCCAAGATTAACGGCAATGAAAGTCTTGCCTTCTCCGCTAACAGTAGATGTGATGGATATTACTTTTTTCTTCTTTGCAGAAACCAGGAAGTCCATGTTGGTTCTTATCGAGCGAATGGCCTCACTGATGGCAGACTTGGGATTTTTATCAACGACAAGCTGAGTTATATCTAATTTTTCCTTGCGATAATGTGGGATCATTCCCAGTACCGGAATATTTATTAATCTTTCCAGCTCTTTATGGCTGCTAATTTTGTTATGAAGCAAATATCTAATCGCAACAAACAAAATGGATAGTATCAAACCAGTCACAAAACCTATTCCGTAAATCAAGAGCCTCTGTGGTTCGACCGGAGTAAAAGGAAGTGAAGCAGGGGAAAGAATTACAAAATTGGTAACAGTACCGGCACGTGCAATCTCCAGTTCCATCTTACTTTTTATTATGGAGAGGTAGTATCCTTCCTGAAGTGTATAAAAACGCTTGTTTTTGTTATAACTCGTTCCCATTGAAGGTAGTTCCTCGAAATTTCTTTCAAGTATTTCACGCCTATTTTTTATATCTTCCAGGTTGTCTACCAAAGTGTTTTGATACATACTAATCTGTTGCTTTGCATTTTTCATGGCTACCTGAAGTCTTTGATCAATGCGCTTGACAACAAAAGTATTTTCCTTGTATGACGCCAACTTCAATTCTTTCTCTTTAGCAAGTTCACTATATGCAGAAACCGACTGTCTGATATATCCTGGCAAATTGGCTGTCATCAATAGGTTGACAGATAGGGGTTCACCTTTTTCCATTTCCCTTGAGATAACGTTAATACTGGAAAGTGCACTTCTCAATTTGTAACGCTGAGAGTCCAGGGCATTGAGCAAAACAATTGTTTGGTTTATGTCTTTGGATAAATCTGTAGTTCGGTTTTCAATAGTGAACTTTTCAAAATACTCCTCGTACTCTTCGAGTTCTTTTGTGGTCTTGAGAAGTTGTGCATCTAAGAAGGCAATTTTTTGTTCGATTGTCTTATTTTTCGCCTGCTTAGTATAGTCCAGATAAAGTGTATCAATAGCATGAATCAGATCTCTGACTTTATGGCGGTTATGGTGCTTCATAGAAATACGAATGGTATTTGCATTGAAGTTTTCAGGCTTTACTGTCACGTTGCTGACAAAATAGTTTATCAAGGCATCTCTACTATTTATTGTGAAGTAGTAATCTCTCTCGTTTGAACCTGTTTTGAAGTTTGGTGTTTTTTCAATAAGAAAATTGAAATTTTCATTTGAAATGGGTTCTCCAAACTTATGATTTTCACTGATCGTTTGATTACCGGATTCATAAGAAAGCTTGTAATTTTCATCATCCAAAATCTCCAGATCAAACTTACGGTTGAAATAACCCCCATTCTTTATTTTGTGGCTCACAACGAAAGGACAGTTATTATATCTTTCGTCAACAATTTGGCTGAGAAAATGACTTCTACCAGGGTGATAATACGATACGTCCATGCCTACAGCGTCAACCACTTGTCCAAAAAACAGTCTGGATTTCAACAACTCCATTTCACCTGAAAGCCCTTTTATGTCAGGTGTAATTTTGTCCTGGACACCTAAAAGGCTTGCTTCACTCTTGATGTCTAATTTCAAAATTGAATCAGACTGGAAAATCGGCTGTGTGTATCTAACATAGACATAGGCAATTGAATTGGTAATCAGCATCAAAAGAAGCATCCAGGGTATACTACGTTTTAAGACATGGTATATCTTATCCAGATCTATATTTCCAATTAGATCATTTTCATCACCGTTTCCATTGTTATTACCTATGTGATTGTGGTTCTCCAATCTTATAAATTTTGAAGTACTAACGACAATGTCAATATGCTTGATATAAGGCTCATAATAGGAGCAACATCCTTAAGCCCTTCTAGCCAAAGTCTTCGCCAAGGTTCAACGTACACAATATCACCTGGCTTGATTGTAATTATGCTACTTTTCATACCATCAATTGTGGATAGGTCAATCAAATAAACTTGGGGATTTGATAAATCACCTCTTATTAATCTCACATTGTGTGCTTTTGCCCCTGGGTCAACGCCACCGGCCTGGGCCAGCACCTCAAGAAGCGATGTGTTTTCGTTCAAGAGAGGGATAACCTGGCCTCCTGCGGCTCCAAGGAGTATGACCCTTTTATTATTAAAGGATAATTTTACAAAAGAATCTTCATAATACTCGTTATATAGCTTTTCTAGCTTTTGTTCGGCTTCAAAGATTGTTAGACTATCCACAAGTACATTTCCAACAATAGGAAGCTTAATGTTGCCGTCTTCCATCACCAGGTATGTGAAATTTTGTTGCCCCCCACTGCGCTGGTTAGCGCCAGAGCCGAGCTCAAAATTAGGATCAATAATACGCTCTCCTTTGTTGGTGAAGATATCAACGCTTATTCTATCATTTTTTTGAAGAATGTAGTTTTTTTCGGTTTGTATTACTGCCTGGCTCAATTGAGTCGGGGAAAAGTTCTCATCAAACTGAAACATAATGTCCTGCTTGTACACTTTACAGGATGATGCTAACATAAGTACAGCTAAGGCCAAATATTGGGTTATTCTCAAAATTAATTGACGTTATCAGTGAATTGAATTAGGCAAATCTGCCCATTTAAGTAATAAAACTGAAATATAATCTATTTTAATCTGATGGTTCTGAAGAATCAGGCTAGTCTCCAGGAACAAGCTTATTTATCCAATAAAGGTATTTGTCAATGACGATTTTTTCATCATAATTGCTTTCCATGAACGCCCGGCCGTTTGCTCCCATTTGTTCTAGGTCAACTTTATCCATTTGATAGACTTTCGTAACAGCGTTCAAAAGGCTTTCTTCGTCTTTCACATCGCAGAGCAGACCGTTTTCGCCTTCCTGTACTACCTGCCTACATCCGGCTACATCCGTAGCTATTAGAGGTTTAGCCATAGCAGCACCTTCCAATAGAGTTCTTGGAGTACCCTCCCGATAAGAGGGGAGCACAACACAGTCTACTTCTTTAATTACATCATCTACATGATCAGTTACGCCGAGGTATTCAATAATTCCATCGTCAATCCAGGAATCAACTTCTTCTTTTTTGATGCCTCTTCTATGATTTACATCAGGCTCGCCTAGCAGCTGAAACTTGGCATCAATATTTTGCTCTTTGGCTTTTTGAGCCGTGTTTACATACTCATAAATTCCTTTGTCCTTGATTATTCTGGAAATCATCAGAAAAGTGAATTTTTCACCGTTGAGTTTCGGTTTGGGAGTAAAACGGGCGAGATTGATGCCCGAACCTGGCAACAAATCTGTTCTTAACTTTGGTAAGTTGATTTTATAAATGAATTCCTTTCGATCATCCGCGTTTTGGAAGAACACCAGGTCTGTACGACTAAATGCGATCTTGTAAAGAATCTGAGCAATTCGTGAGACCATGCCATTATTCAAAAAGACAGTACCCAACCCACTTACATTGTTAATGACCGGAATAGACAGCCTTTTTGCTGCAAGGGTTCCGTAAATGTTTGGCTTAATTGTGTATTGGAGAACAATGTCAGGCGTTACCTTCTTATATATTTTGATATATTCCAGATATAAGGAGATATCTTTGACGGGGTTAGATCCTGTATTTTGCACTTCAAGGGGAAAAAAACGACATCCCATTTCCATCAAAAGCCTGGAATATTCGTCCTTTGGCGCAATCGCCACAACCTCATGTCCTTCGGCAATTAATGCCTTGACCAGGCCAGACCTGAAATTATATATATTCCAAGAGCGATTTATGGAAATTGCAATTTTCATTTACCTATTAAGACATTAAGTCCTTTGTACTTATTAATGAAAAAGTATAACGAAATTTACTCACTTGAATTATGTACTTTTGCCGTTGTTTTTGCCAAAAGGCCGAAACACAAACAATTCTGATTCCGATACAATAATAATGGATAAAGCTGTAATTATAGCTGTCATAGACAAATCTGCTTCGACAGATCATCATGTTGAATACATTGACGAACTAGTTTTTTTGGCAAAGACTTTGAAAATAAACACGATAAAGTCTTTTACACAGAAGTTGGATCATCCAGATAACCGCACATTTATTGGAAAAGGCAAGCTTGAAGACGTTAAGGCATTTGTCAAAGCTGAAGATATTGATACGATAATTTTCGATGATGACTTGACACCATCCCAATTGAGAAACCTGGAGAAAGAGTTGAAGATCAAGATATACGACAGGAGCTTATTGATTCTGGATATATTTTTGAAAAGGGCTCAAACATCTCAGGCAAAAACTCAGGTAGAACTAGCGCGATACCAGTACCTGATGCCACGGTTGACAAGAATGTGGACCCACCTTGAAAGACAAAGAGGAGGTACTGGAACCAGGGGTGGTGCCGGAGAAAAAGAAATAGAAACAGACAGGAGGGTCATTCGGAACCAAATTAGTGTTCTGAAGAAAAAACTTGAAAAGATTGACAAGCAAGGTCAAACCCGAAGAAAGTCAAGAGGTAACGTCGTACGGGTTTCTTTGGTAGGTTATACCAACGTTGGAAAGTCGACATTAATGAATCTTCTGGCAAAGGAAAAAATATATGCCAAAGATGAATTGTTTGCTACTGTGGATTCTACGGTTAGGAAAGTAGTATTAAATAATGTGCCATTTCTACTGTCGGATACCGTAGGCTTCATTCGAAAGTTACCACACAGTTTAATAGAATCATTCAAGTCAACCCTGGATGAAGTACGCGAGGCAGATATTTTACTTCATGTTGTAGATATATCTCATCCATCCTTTGAAGATCATATGGAAGTAGTAAAGAATACTTTGGCCGAAATTGGTGCCAATAATAAAACTACTATTGTGATCTACAATAAGATTGACCAATTGACTGAGGAAAAGAAATCAGAGTTGTTTCCTGATGGGATGGAAAGTCTGACTAAAAGAAATGGAAGCGATGAAATTTACATTTCTGCGGTGAAGAAAATTAATATTGATCAGCTGAGAGCCACAGTCTTTAGTGCTGTTCAGGCAGATCACATGAAAATTTATCCAAATTATTTAGCCCCTGAGTATTACTAAAGTCCTGATGGCGTGAAAGGATTGCTCAGCAATTCTTTGAAAGTATCCATCTTGTTTCTTGTATAGTCTGGATTTTCCAATATGCATACTCACTAAAACTTCACGAGATAATAGTTGTTAACGTCAATTTAGGACTTATATCTTGAAACTATAAATACACCGATAATTACCACGGCTGTTCCCACCAGTTGCAGGATGGTAAGGCTTTCATCCAAGAATAAGTTCGCCAAAATTATGGTAGATATGGGACCAAGGCTTCCTATGATTGAGAAGTCTGATGCTCCAAGCTTTTTGATAGCTGCAGAAACCAGATAAGATGGAATGACTGTAGAGAGCATAGCCATTGCAAGACTCAAGCCGTACACCTCTATCGGAAAGTTGAATACATCTTTTCTTTCAAGGACTAAAAAATGAACGGCGACTGCCAAACAAGAGACAATCATGGCATAAGAAGTAAATGTAGTTGCTCCAAACTTTGGAATCAACCAACCACTTCCGACCAGATAACAGGCGTAAGTAAGCGCACTGAGGAAAATGAGGATGGAGCCAAAAACTACATTCGAACCTGTCAAATCCAGCTCAGCCCAAAAGGTAATCGCTATGCCCAGGTATGATATGCAAATGGCAAATACCTGAGATGTGGCAATTTTTTTACCGAGGAAAATCCTTGATATGATCAAAACAAGGGTTGGATATATAAATAGTATGATTCTCTCAAGGCTAGCCTTTATGTAAATCAACCCAAGAAAATCGAAGTAGCTGGCCAGGTAATAACCAACTATGCCAAAGAGTATCAGCCAAAGGTAATCTTTGGATGAGATCTGACCTGGATGTGAGGGTCTTTTGACAATAGCAACAATCAAATATATTGGTAGGGCAAAAACCATTCGCAGCAGCAGTAGGGATACAGGGTCTACTTCGTATTGATATGCAAGTTTTACCATGACAGCCTTTGCCGAAAACAATACTACCCCAATAACCGCCAGGAATATGGCAAGTGTTCTTGCTTGTTTTGAAGACATCTGAAGATTACTATTTAATCTATGTATGAAAAATCAGGCAGTTGCTTTGGCGTTTTTACCCCAAATTTTGTTTTCCACAAAATTGGCAACTTGCTCCATCAGCCACATTGGTGTAGAGGTGGCTCCACATATACCTACCGAATCATCTTGGGAAATCCATGAAATGTCGATTTCATCCTCATTTTCGATGAAGTAGCTTCTCTCGTTGTTTTTCTTGCACACGCCGTAGAGGGCCCTACCGTTAGAACTTTTTTTCCCACTAACGAACAGTATCACATCGTGTCTTGTGGAGAATTTTTCCATGCTTGGTTCTCTATTTGAGACCTGCCGGCAAATGCTGTCATTTGCCTTGAAATCAATGACTTCTAGAGAACCCTTTGTTTCTTGTATTCTTTCTTCAATGAGGGACTTGATGTGGTAAAATCCTTTTGTGCTTTTTGTTGTTTGACTGTATAATGTGACCGGCCTGCTAAAATCGATCTGATCCAAGTCGCCTTCTTCCATAACGATAATCGCGTCATCTTTTGTTTGTCCCGTGAGCCCGATCACTTCCGCGTGTCCTGGTTTTCCATATATTACAATTTGCCCATTATTGGCCACCATTTGATCATAAGAATTTTTCACCCTGTTTTGAAGTTTTAGGACAACAGGGCAAGATGCGTCGATCAATTCGATATTGTTTTTAAGTGCTAGTTGATAGGTTTCCGGAGGCTCACCATGTGCCCTGATCAGGACTTTTGCATCGCGAATGTCTTTCAGGTCTTCATGACTAATAACTTTGAGCCCTTTGGATGCAAGTCTTTCTACCTCCATACTATTATGGACGATATCGCCAAGACAATACAAATGCCCGGAATCCCTCATCTCATCTTCGGCCATTTCTATGGCAAACTCCACTCCGAAGCAGTATCCTGAATTTTTGTCTATCTCAACCCTCATATTCGTAGTATGGCACAAATAATCCGCAAATTAACCATTTAGACGATTATTAACTTGAATGGTTGGAATAAATAGAGGCAATATCTTGCAGGAGATATTTCTAATAAAGCAGAATATCAGTCTATTAGCATTTCACTTTGAGCCAGAAGAAGTATTTGTTCCACTTGCTCATCGAAGGTTACATGAGTGGTGTCCACTACTACGGCTTCCTCTGCTTTGACTAGGGGGCTTTCAGCCCGTGTGGTATCTATCTTGTCCCTTTTGCTTAGGTTGTCTTTAATCACATCTAGTTCTACTAATTCTCCCTTTTCCAGAAGCTCTTGTTGTCTTCTTTCAGCCCGAACATCAACATCAGCAGTCATGAATACTTTCAATTCAGCCTCAGGAAATACAACAGTCCCAATATCCCTTCCGTCCATTACAACCGCTTTACCCTTGCCCATTTTTTGCTGCTGAGCGACCATGGCCACTCGCACGTCTTTGATTGCGCTTACTTCACTCACCTTGTCAGAAACGCGCATATCACGTATTTCCGACTCTACATTAAGGCCATTTAGAAAAACATCACTCTTATTCGTCTTGGGATTATTCTGAAAATGGATGCGGATGTTTGAAAGTGCATTTTCAACAGACTTTGGGTTGGATGCATCGACGAAGTTGTCTAAAAAATATAGGGTAACAGCCCGGTACATGGCACCTGTATCTATGTAGGCATAGTTGAGAAACGACGCTACTACTTTCGCTGTTGAACTCTTACCGCATGCGGAGTGTCCATCTATGGCGATAATTATTTTTTTCATGAAAAGAAATTAACAGTCTTTCACTGGACAAGGAATAGGCTTGCCCTTCTTTATTGTTCTTGGTTTTCTTTGCTTAAACTGACTTGATCGGCAAGACTCCATGCCAACACTTCCTAAAAAAAGGATTAGCAATCCAAATATTAGTGATTTTTTCATATGTAAAGATAACCCATATCATGACTATTTATTTCAATCAATTCTCGATCAAAAGTGGCGGTTCTATTTATCATTGTCCATTATTAACAATTTTTAACACATTACCCTCTTGGCAAGGTGCACTTGCATTTTGTATCTACAAAACTTCCTATATTTTTGCTGACCTCTATAAATAGCGAGTATACATGGAAGCATCCGCAAGCGTTGATATTAAGAAAGAACACCAGGACAAAATAACAAATGTCTATCAGGAAGTGAAAAAGGTGGTAGTTGGCCAGGACTATATGGTGAACCGCTTGCTTGTTGGATTATTTACCCAAGGCCATATATTGTTGGAAGGTGTGCCAGGACTGGCGAAGACCTTGACAGTGAATACGCTAGCCAATGTGCTTCATCTTGACTTTCGCAGGATACAGTTTACCCCAGATTTGTTACCGGCAGATTTGATTGGAACGATGATTTATAATCAAAAGGCTTCCAATTTTGAGGTGAAAAAAGGTCCAATATTCTCAAACCTAATTTTAGCAGATGAGGTGAACCGTTCTCCGGCCAAAGTACAATCCGCATTGTTGGAGGCTATGCAGGAAAGACAAGTGACTATTGGCGAAACTACCTATCAATTGGACAGACCATTTCTTGTGCTTGCCACACAAAACCCAGTGGATCAGGAAGGAACCTACCCATTGCCGGAAGCGCAGGTAGACAGGTTTATGATGAAAGTTCATGTGAATTATCCTACCAAGGAAGACGAATTGGAAATCATGAAGAGGATGTCAAATCTTGGTTTCAAGGGAGAAGTTCAGACTATCCTTAGCAAGGAAGATATTTTCGCCATAAGAGATGAAATAAATGGAATCAAGCTGTCAGAGTCATTGGAGAAATACATTATTGAATTAGTATTTGCTACCAGGGATCCCGAACAGTATGGCATGAAAGACGAAGCACACTACATTCAATTTGGTGCTTCTCCGCGTGCATCAATCAACCTAAACCTTGCGGCAAAAGCTGTTGCCTATTTGGAAGGCAGGGACTTTGTGCTTCCTGAGGACATCAAGGAAATAGCAGACGATGTACTCAACCACAGGATCATCCTAAACTATGAAGCGGAAGCTGATGGTATTACCACACATCATATTATTGATACCTTGTTGAAGAAGATTAATATCAATAGGTAGGTTTAAACTTTCTGGAATGGTACTCCGTTGAATAATTGTATATTTGTGCAAACAATTCAAATGGTTTCAACGGAAAAGGCAATAAAACTGGCTAAAGAACAAGAAGTCGCCATGAACAAAGCGTTACTTGTCGAAAAAGGGAAGTTTGATAAATCAAACGTTCCGGCTGAAGATAGTTTGGTGAAGGCCTCTAGAAAAAGAAAGGCACTCTCCTTATAATCCCATCATTTACGATAATAGCAGGCCCCAATGGTGCTGGTAAATCAACTACTAGCAAGCACATCCTAACAAACCTGAATATTATAGCCTTTGATTTCGACAAAGAGTTTTACGCCAAATGGGAAGAATACGGATTTGACCCACATGTCGAATTGGGTGTTCGGAAGACCATAGCTCAAAGATTTGAAGACCACCTTTCAGATTCATTTCAACAAAAATCACATGTTTCGTTTGAAACAAATTTCAGCGATAATGTCATTATGAACCATGTAGAAAAAGCAAAAAGTTTTGGTTATGAGACTAGACTGATATTTATCGGCCTAAAGGATGAAGCTATGGCAATAAAGAGAGTACAGATAAGAGTGGACAGGGGTGGTCATTTTGTAAGCGAAGCTACAATCAGGGAAAGATATGCGAAGGGTTTGGAACTGCTAGACAAATTTTACAATGAATTCGATTCTGTCACGATTCATGAAAGCCTGCGAAATTTTAAAGCAGTTGTATGCATGACTTTTCATAATGAAGGCATTACACTTTTTCGAAAACCCTCATTTATCCACCACATTCCCAAAACAGCTTCAAAGCTTTAGCCAGAGTTCACTTTTTCCATTTTCTTAGCAAAGTGCAATTCACTCCTTTAACATTAAGTTAACATTCATAAAGCTAGCTTAATTCACTCTCCTTTTTAATTAACCTAAGAATAACAGCCACTACCCTGCCTGTTAATATTGATAATTCAACTTTGCCAAAAGTTAAAACAAGAATTATTAAGGTTTAATCAAATCAAAAAGAAGAAATGAAAAATTTATTGACATTATCATTAATAGCTGGAATACTGTTGTTCTCGGTATCGTGTGGAGACGAACCCGATATTATTCCCACAGATCAAGACAGCACAGAAGAGGTGGTAAGCGGACTTATTAGCGCTAACACTACCTGGACATCTGACAAAGTTTACGAATTGGCGGGTAGAGTAATTGTAGAATCAGGTGCTACACTTACCATCGAAGCAGGAACCATAATCAAAGGCAGAGAAGGAACAGGTTCATTGGCATCTGCTCTTATCATAGCAAGAGGGTCAAAAATAATGGCAGAAGGTACTGCTGACAATCCAATTATCTTTACATCAATTTTGGATAATATTGATTTAGGTCAGAAAATGGGCACGAATTTGACCAAAACCGATAACGAGAGATGGGGTGGATTGATAATATTAGGTAATGCCCCAATTTCTGCAAAAGTAGGTGATACTGAAGCCGCTATTGAAGGAATACCTGCAGATGAAAACTTTGGATTGTACGGCGGAGAAGATGCTGCGGATAACTCTGGTGTTTTGAAATATGTTTCTATCCGTCATGGAGGATCTTTAATTGGTGATGGTAACGAAATCAACGGTTTGACTTTAGGCGGTGTTGGTTCAGGTACTGAAATTGACAATGTAGAAGTTTATGCTACGCTGGATGACGGATTCGAATTCTTCGGAGGAACTGTAAATGCTTCAAACCTTATGGTATACTGGCAAGGTGATGATGGCTTGGATATCGATCAAAATTATTCTGGTACAATCACCAACTTTGTAGTATCTCATGGTGATGGTGTAGGTACTGACGAAGGCCTTGAAATTGATGGCCCGGAAAACACATTGAAAGACGGTAAATTCAAATTGATAAATGGAACTGTGATTAGTGATGGAGTAGCAGGTTCAGCTGCAGATCTTAAATCTGATGCTCAGGGAACTTTAGAAAACCTGGTATTTACAGGATACTCAAGTGCCAAACTAAAATTTGAAGCAGAGTACTCTGCAGGTGACTGCTCAGATCATGAGACAAAATCATACAATGATGCCGTACAAAAGTTATTGGACGGTGACTTTGTTATTACTAAGACTAACTACGGCTCAATATCAGTATATTCAAAAGTGGATTCTAATAAAGACCCACTATGTGCCAATGTACCTGCCGTTGATCAAGATGCTGCCGCTGCTAAAGCAACGCCGGATGCAACAGCGACTGGTGCAGATACAAGCGTATTCGTTTGGACCGCTGCTAAATTGTCTGGAGGAACATTCTAAGAAATATTTTCTCAAAATCAAACCCAGCCTGAAAAGGCTGGGTTTTTTTGTGCCAATTTGAGAGGGGGCATTGGCAAATGTTAAATTATTTTGAAATGGGAATGAGCCAAAAGTTAACCCAATGTTATCATTGTTAATTTACGATTAAAGATCAATAGCCTGCTATTTTCAAGGTTTTTTCGTATTAACTTTAATTGCACTCATTTTAATATTATTCAAATGTTAAAAAAAGGTAAAATCAGCCCTTATTTTTAAATATTTGATAAAGTAATTGCCTCACCAACCCATATCACCCCTCTTTAATTTTGCAGAAATTATTAATCAGTAAAGATGAAAAGAGGACTAATATTAGTTTTATTGATTGCGCTAGGATACTACGCACAAGCCCAGAATGGATATTTAAGAGGAAAGGTAATAGATGCTGAAACAGGTGAAGGTCTTTTCGGTGCTACAATTTCTTTGCAGGGTACAACCAAGGGTACTTCTGCCGATTTTGACGGAAACTATTCACTCACACTAGAGCCTGGAATTCACACCATTGAATTCAGGTTTTTTTCTTACCAGACCAAGACAATAAGCGACATTGAAATAAAGGCAGAAGAGGTTACTCTTTTGGATATCAGCTTAGGAACAGCGACCACAGAACTGGAAGAAATTGTGATCACAGCGAAGCAGGCTCGTGATAGCGAGGTGGCACTCATGACAGTTCAGAAAAAGTCCACAAACCTGGTAGACGGTATATCTTCACAATCATTTAAGAAAATAGGTGACGGTGATTTAGGTGGAGCGATGAAAAGAGTGACAGGTGTTGCTGTGCAAGGTGGCAAACACGTTTATGTACGAGGCTTAGGGGACAGATACACTAAAACTTTGGTTAACGGCATGAGTATTCCTGGCCTAGACCCAGATAAAAACTCAGTGCAAATGGATATTTTCCCTACTAGTACGGTGGAAAATGTTATGGTATTCAAAACGTTTACTCCCGACCTACCTGGTGACTTTACTGGAGGCTTGGTTGATGTTGAATTAAAGAATTTCCCAGAGGAAAAAAATACGAGCGTTTCTTTTAGTGTAGGATATAATCCTGATATGCACCTCAATAGTGATTACCTAACTTACGACGGCAGTGCTGCAGATATGTTTGCGTTTGGTGCATATTCCAGAAGGTTACCTTTCAATAGGCTTCAGGTTATCCCGGACAGAACTCAGAATGCTGGATTGGCAGAAGCTTTTACAAGAAGCTTTGATCCAACACTAGCAGCTAAAAAATCTTCAAGTCCATTGAACTACGGTGTTTCTTTCAATCATGGAAACCAAGTAGAAAAAGGCAAATACACCATTGGATACAATGCTGTGTTTAACTACTCTAATAATACGGAGTATTATGACAATGCCGAGTTTGGCGAATACTTCAGAGCGACAGAAAATGAAATCAATGAATTGGAACAGTCAGTTACCAGAATTGGTAGTTTAGGTCAAAATGAAGTGTCATGGAGTGCATTGGCATCTAGCGCATTGAAGTTTGACAATCATAACTTTTCACTAAGCGTACTTAGAAGTCAGAATGGGGTCTCTTCAGCGATGAAGAGAACTAGTGCTGATTACATCTTTAACCCTGCAATTACCACTGATGATGTGCTTACCTATACTCAAAGGGCAGTGACGAACGCAATTTTAGCGGGAGAGCATGGTTATGAAAAATTTGATGTTAAGTGGAGTACATCTTTTGCTATTTCTGAAATACAGGAACCAGACTTTAGAGAAACACGCATCGAGAACATCGAAGATGGCACGTATGGCCTTAATACAGGTGTAGGTGCAGGTGTAAATAGGTTTTACAGATCTCTGGATGAAAACAACGCCAGTGCAAAAGTTGACATCAAATATCCGATAGGAGAGAAAAACAAATTGAAATTTGGTGCCGCTGCTACTTTGAAAAACAGAGGGTTTGAAATTTTGGACTACTTCTTTAGAAATGTAGGCGACCAGCCAATCACCGAAGATGCCAATTTCTTATTGCAAGAAGAAAATATATGGACAAGGCGTGACAGAAGTGGTACAATAGTAAAAGGTAATTTCCAACCATCCAACAGCTACGATTCACGTCAATCCATATTCGGTGTTTATGCCATGAATGAAATGCAGGTTTTGGAGAGACTCAAGGCTATTTATGGCCTGAGAGTTGAGCAGACTCAAATGTACTATACAGGGGCTAACCAGAGGGGTGAAACGTTCAATGATATTCAGACCCTTAATGAGCTAAACCTGTTGCCATCAGCGAATTTAGTATACAGCCTGCAGGATGATATGAATCTGAGGGCTTCATTCAATAAGACCCTGGCCAGACCCACTTTTAAAGAAAAGTCTTACGCCCAAATTTATGATCCGATAAGTGGTAGAACATTCATTGGTAACACTGATTTGAATCAAACGAATATTAACAACTATGACCTGAGATGGGAATACTTCTATTCTCCTACCGAAATGGTTTCGTTCTCGACATTTTACAAGACATTTGAAGGCCATATAGAATATGTATCATTTGAGACGGCTCCTGATAATATCAAACCAAGAAATTCAGGGAATAGCACAGTGGTTGGCGTTGAGGTTGAATTCAGAAAAAACCTCACAGACCAACTTTCATTTGGAGCCAATGCTTCTTTCGTGAAATCATCTGTGGACATGAAGTCAGTATTTGTGAACAATCAAAAGACCAAAACAGAGTATGAAATAAGAGAAGCAACTTTAAGAGAAGGAGAATCTCTTAGTGATACGCGTGTGATGGCAGGTCAATCTCCGTTCTTAATCAACGGATTTTTGAACTACACTGATAGTGAAGGGGTATTCAATGCCAACTTGGCTTACAATGTTCAGGGTGAAACTTTAAACATCATTGGTTCTGCTGACCTTCCGGATATATATACCAAGCCATTTCATAGCTTGAATTTCAATGTTTATAGAAACCTGGGTACTGACCTGAATTCTCGAATAACAATGGGAATCACCAATATTCTAGGTTCCGAAAGAAACAACTTTTATAAGTCTTACGGAGCTGGAGACGATGCGATCTACTCATTGTATACACCTGGCAGGACTTTTACTGTAAAGTATAGCTACACTTTTTAGCAAAGAATTAGAATAAAAAGGGCAGGCCGCTTCGGATTAATCTCTGAAGCGGCTTTTTTATGTTTCATCCTGATAACATAATCTTAACATTGGTGTGTATTTTATCTTATTTAGGAATCATTACGACAACAACTCAAACCTAGAATCAAGCATCAATATTGTCAGAAAACACTCTGGTTTACAATTAATTGCACAATAACCGTTAAAATTTAGATTAAAAGCATTGTTTTAATGTTTCCCTAATGTTACCTTAGTGTTAACAAACACCACAAGAGGTATCATTACAGTGAAGCAATTAAGATTTTTGTTGATTATTTCAATTTTCTTTTCCATTTCTTGGAATGGATACGGCAATGGTATAACAAAAGAGAATCGGAATTCATTGGATCATGCCTTTACTTTGCTCCTAAACATTTCCGAAACTCCTAACTTTCATCAGCGGGATATGCTACATGCCAGTTATGATCAATTCGTTGATGCACTTGTTGAAAAGAAAATCAGGTGGAATAACGACAAGAGGTTTTTGGAGCATCTATTCTATAAGGTACATAGAAAGTACCTAAAAAAGTATGTCGCTTATCAGTCCTTTCAGGAATTGTTTGATTATGGCACCTATGGATGCCTCACTGGCACAGCACTGTATGCTTTTCTTTTATCAGAACTGGGATATGAATATGAAATAATTGAAACTAATTATCATATGTTCTTGCTAGTACATGCGGGAGGAAAAAGGTATTTGATGGAATCTACTGATCCCTTTGCTGGTTTCGAATATAAGTCGGCTGAAATTGAAAAGAGAATTTCGGCAGCCCAAGAGCAAAATAAGACTGGCGGAAAGTACCATACATTTTCCTATAACATATACAGGTCAATAAGTTACGATGATTTGATTGGCCTTCAATACTACAATACGGCAATCAATGCCTATAACAAAGGAAAATTAGGATTGGCGCTGTACTGCCTCAACGAATCTGCACGGTTGAATCAGTCAGAACGGATTAAAGAGTTTCTGCACTTGATGATTGATTCAGTAGACAATCAGCTAGTACTTCAAAATGCTATCTTGAAACTGGACGAGCTGTCTGACTATCTGGTTATTGCAGACTAATCTGTGAAGCCCGAGGTTTTATGCGAACCATCACAATATGGTTTGTTGCTGGATGCTCCACATCTACATAGTGCTGTGATTTTTCCTGGCCTCTTTTGTACATTCCCCTTGTAGTTTATTTCAGCTGATCCCTTGATCATAATAGGTCCATCAGGTGAAATGTCTATACTGATGGTTTTGCCATTTGTCTCGTTGCTCGCTTCTTCCAAATTGTATTTTCCGGAAAGTGCTCCAGAAGGGCACTGTTTTACCTGGTCAATTATTGTCTTGTTTTCTGCTGCATCCAAATTGACCCATGGCCGATTGTTTGGATTGAAAACGGAGCTTAAGCCATGAAAACATTTTTCTGAATGTATACAGACATCTGGCCGCCAGGTAATTGTAATTTCTTCGTTTTTATATTCCTTTTTCATTGCAAAGTCTGATTAATATAAGAAAACCCCCTTATCCTTTTTGAGGCTCACTTCGACATGCTCGTTGAAGGTGGTTGCCATTTCATAGCCCACATATTTTGGATAAATAGGAAATTGTTTATGGCTCCTATTGACTAGCACAGCCACTTCTATTTTTTTTACATTCGTACTTAAGAAGGTCTTTAGAGTAAATGCGACGGTTTTTCCAGTATTCAAAACATCGTCCAATAAGATGACAGCCTTATTACTGAAGTTAATATCTTCACTGAGGGTAATCTCACTTGTAGAGGGCTTCTTTTTGTCTATAGATATTTTGACAGTTTCGATTTTGAGTGGTGCAATCTTATCAAGCTCCTTTTTTACCGAATCCGACATCATTTGGCCGTTGTTTGAAATACCCGCCAGAACCAATTGCTTCTCGTCTATGTTGTTTTCATAGATTTCAAAAGCAATTCTCTTCAGCTTCTGGTCAATTTGCTTTTTGTTCAATATTAAGTCCTTCTCTTCAACCATTGTAAATTAGAATTAAGGGATTGGAATAGCCTTTGTGTCCTTAAAGGTAGATAAAATTACCATGGTCTGTAGGCTATCAACTACGTCAATATCGCTTACTTTTTCAAGCATTATTTTTTGATAGCTCGCAATGTCTTTGGCCACAACGCGGAGCAAAAAATCCCCGGAACCAGTCACATGATGGCATTCTATCACTTCTTCTATCTCGTTGATTTTTGAAACGAATATGTCAATATTGGTTTTATTGTGACCTTTTAGTGAAACTTGTACAAATGTGTGTACTCCCAGGCCCAGCTTTTGAGAATTAAGTTCAGCATGATAGCCCTTGATAATACCAGATTGCTCAAGCTTTTTAACACGCTCTAAGGTTGGTGCGGGTGAAAGACCTATTTCTTCTGAAAGCTTGGCATTTGTAATTTTTCCATTTCGTTGCAAAATGGTCAATATCCTCTGATCGAGTTGATCGAGTTTTAGATTACTGTTCATTGAAAAGTTTTTAAGGCGATTTCTTGCTGTTGCAAGTACATATTCTGTATAACAAGTATAAACAGAAAAAAACTTATATATAGTTCAATATTTCGATAAAATATTTGGAGTTTGAATCGAAGAGATTTTGGAGAGGGGTTTTTTAGAATTTCAAAATGCGCTTTACTTCTTCTACTTGTGAGGTTTGGATTTTCAAAAAGTACATGCCTTTTTCAAAGTTTTGAAGGTCGAGCAGAAAGGAATTGAGGCCCGAAGGAAGGTCAGGATAGGACTGGCTATAAACGGTTTTGCCATGAATGTTCAGTAAGTGTAGATTAATAGAGGATGAAGATGGTAAAATTACTTTCAGTGCCAACTCATCCTCACATGGATTTGGAAATGGGTTTTCTATTACAACTACTTCATCAATATTGATACATTTTTCATTGTTACTGGCATTGCGGTCTGCAATATCAGTTATGTTGTCATCCAACCGTACACAGACATAACCGATATTGCTGTTGCTCGCAGGGATGTCAAAGTTGAGTGTGTATGTTTCTTCCTGATTGGCGTTTAAGGTGCCTTCATATTTTTCGATAATCTTAAAGTCATTTTCCAGACTGACAACTACATTCAACCCATCTATTCTTACTGTACCGCTATTTATCATCGAAACACTTAAATTAATCACTCCATTGTTCAGCGAAGGAGTAACACTCAAAAGCTCCAGATCCAACTCTGGAATAGTGGATACGACCTTAGCGTATGTAGTATCGGTGCAACCAAAATCGTTATTGGCCACAAGACGAATGTTGTAGTCTTTGACTTCATTGAAGGTAAAATCCGGGTTTATCTCGGAGGACCCAGAATTTGCATTATCATCAAATGACCACTCAAAACTGCTTGCATCAATTGAATTGTTCTCAAAATGCACTTGCAGTGGTGGTGCTCCAAAGTCAACATCTGTTTCGAAATCCGCATTTGGTGCTTTAAATATCTCTACAGTCTTGGTGATACTAGAGGTACAACCAATTTCATTTAGCACGGTCAGAGTCACTTCATAAGTGCCGGCCTGTGAAAAATTGTAAATAGCCATTTGACCATTGAGGCTTGCTATGCCATCAATGCTCCAGGTTCGGGAAACAATGGCGGAGGACTCAACGGTGCTGATATCGTCGAAAATGGTGTACTGATTGTCACAAGTATTGGCTACCGTGAAGTCTGCTACAGGCAAAGATTCTAGGTTGAATTCTTGATTTTTTTGGATGGCGCAACCATTTTCAGTTGTAACAGTAAGGCTGACATTGTGCATGCCATTTGTGGAGAATAAGTGGTTTGGGTTCTGCTCTGTATATATCTGATCATCGATTTCCCAATACCATGAAGAAATTGGATTGTTGCTGAGCGTAGATGTAATGTCTTCAAAGTCCGAAATTTCATCTAGGCAGTTAATATTCATTTTAAAGTCTACCTCTGGTGAGGGAAGGACAGTTATCTCCTGAATTACTCTTTCTATACACCCATAGTTGGTTTCTGCCACCAATTCTATTTCATAGGTTCCCGCCTCTTGAAAATTGAATGTAGGGTTTTGATCACTGGCTGTGCCTAGTCCAGCAAAGTCCCAGGACCAACCGCTAATATTGGCATTGTCTGCGCTTGATTCATCGGTGAACTGCAAATCTGAATTTTCACATCCCAGGTCTGTGCTGAATGATACATTTGGCAGTGAGTAAATTGTAATTGGCTTTGACAGCTGATTTACACATCCGGTTTCATTCGTGCTCTGCAGGGTTATGTCATAATTTCCGGCAGTTTGGAAAATGTGCGAAGGATTTTCATTTATATCCTCAAATCCATCACCAAAATCCCAACTATAACTAGAGATTGCATCTCCTGTAGTTTCATTGGCAAATGAGACCTCAGATGTTTCGCAACTATCGATAAACTCAAAATCCACGTCTGGCCCAGGGATGACCTCTATATTTTTAGAGATAAAAGTTTCGCAACCTGGAATGGCCATTGCGAGAGAGACTTGCTTGGTTCCACCAGAGGAGAAAGTAAAGGAAGAATTGGTATCGGAGCTAGCTCCTACACCATCAAAGTCCCAGGTGTAGGATAGTATTTCTTCAGGGTACCCTGATCCACTGGACAAATTGCTAAAAGATAATTCAGAATTCGAGCAAACTGATTCGTTGGTAACTTCAAAATCAGGAGTAGGAGGTTCTGGGTAGATGGTTATTTCTTGTGTTGCATTATTTGTGCATCCATTAGTAGCTTGTACGACAAGCGACACGTCAAATGTTCCAGTATTTTGGAATTGGTAAGTAGGATCAGGATCGATGGAGTCTTCCATGCCATCGTTATTGAAGTCCCAGGAGTATGTAAGGT
>JAGDZP010000006.1:0-261248 GCA_049115735.1 Cyclobacteriaceae bacterium
AGCACTTCGGCGAATGGAGCGTATTCTGTTTATTCTTCGGATTTGGATGGTGATGGTGATATGGATGTGTTAAGTACATCTGGTATAGATGATAAAATTGTATGTTATCGAAATGATTACAATCCTTATTTTATTTCCATTGATGAAAACAGT
The DNA here is from genome assembly GCA_049115735.1 of Cyclobacteriaceae bacterium. Taxonomy (GTDB): domain Bacteria; phylum Bacteroidota; class Bacteroidia; order Cytophagales; family Cyclobacteriaceae; genus CAXBNB01. The sequence continues at coordinate 154 of JAGDZP010000006.1, forward strand.
GAATTAGAGACAATATCACTTTCGGAATATACAATTGACCCTGAGAATGATGCATTATCCTTTACAATAATATCAGGAAATGAGTCAGAAGGATTTACTCTAAGTTCCTCTGGAGAACTTTCGTCAAACTCTGCAACCTTTGATTTTGAGGCCAATACAGAAATTTCACTCGCTATTTCGGCTAGCGATGGTTTACTTCAGGACTCAGGAACATTTAGGTTCAAAATCAATGACATTAACGAAGCGCCATTTCTTGTTGTGGACAGTGTGTCAATCGATGAGAATAGTAAACTTGGAAAATTTGTTCATGCGATTCTAGCCGATGACCCTGAAGAAGATAACTTATCTTATACCTTAGTTTCAGGTAATATAAACAATGCATTTTCATTAAGCAAAGCAGGTATTTTGAGAGTAAACAATCAATCTGCATTGGATTTTGAAACCACGCCGGAATTTAGTCTTGAGATAACTGTTAGTGATGAGAAGGGAGGTACAGACACCAAATTCTACAAGATCAATTTAAACGACATTGATGAAAGTAAAAATACACCTCCAACCATTTATAATCAGAGCTTCGTTATAGATGAAAATGCTGCGTTTGGCACAAACTTTGGCACAGTAGTATCCACTGATCCAGATGAAGATGATTTGGCGTTTTATTTGCTTTCAGGTAATACCAATAATGCTTTTGATCTGAATGCTGTGTCGGGTGTATTTACAGTTCAAACGCAATCAGCATTAGACTTTGAAACTACACCGAGTTTTTTACTAGAAGTTGAAATTAATGATGGAAATGGGGGACTAGGGATAGCTTCCATTACTATATACCTGAATGACATAGATGAGAGTAACAATAATTCTCCGGTAATAGACAATCAGAGTTTTAGTATTGATGAGAATAGTCTGGTCGGTAATAGTGTGACTACAATTGTTTCTACCGATTTGGATGAAGATGTCTTATTTTTCAGTATTTTATCTGGCAATATTGATAATGCATTCACTATAAATGCAAAGGGAGAATTGATAGTTAGTACTCAATCAGCCTTAGATTTTGAGACTACAGCACAATTCATACTTGAGGTCGAAGTAAATGACGGTAATGGAGGAATTGATACCGCCAAGATTACTATTGATTTAAATGATATCGATGAAAGCAATAATAGTATTCCGAGTATAGTCAACCAGAGTTTTGATATCGATGAAAATAGTCCAGAAGGAACAAGTGTAGGTACTATAATAGCTTACGATCCCAATGCTGATGAGCTCATTTATTCAATTCTATCGGGCAATCACAACGACACATTCGAATTGAATCCCAACACTGGAATCTTAACTGTGCGCTCTACAGCAAGTCTTAATTATGAGTTTAACCACCTTTTTATTTTAGAAGTGGAAGTATTTGATGGTAGAGGGGGTCTTGATGTAGCTGTCGTTACAGTAAGTATTGATGACATTAATGAAAGCCCAATAATTTCTGACGAGAGCTTTAGCTTGGATGAAAATTCACCGTTTGATATGGTAATTGATACAATAAAGGCCTCTGATCAGGATAATGATGTATTGTCATTTTCAATTAATTCTGGTAATGAAAGTGGAGCTTTTGGAATTGATATGGAAAACGGGGAATTATTTATTGCTGATTCTTCCGCCTTTGATTATGAAGTGAATCCCATATTCACTATTGAGGTACAAGTTAGTGATGGTGAGTTTAAAGATGTCGCAACTATTACAATTGTACTCAATGATGTTGACGAAACTGTGGCTGGGTTACCTTATTCCTTAACGGAAGAAATTAAACTCTATCCTAATCCCTCATCCTCGCAATTAACGATTAAAGTTAAGGAATTAAATAAATTCAATCTTAAAGCCATTCACGATATTAATGGTAAGAAAATTAATAGCTATGTATCTTGGTTGATGAATGATTTAAATATTGATGTTTCATCATTTGTACCAGGCATCTACTTCATACTGTTTGAGTACAAAGGAATGTATCATGCTATGAAATTTCAAAAAGAGTAGATAGAATTCACCCATAACAACACTAAAGCCAGCCTATTATGGCTGGCTTTGAGTTCGATTTGCAATCAAGATAAAGATTAAAAATCCGCTATTCCTTGCAGTTACTTTATATTTATTGAGTGTCAGAATGCAAGAGAGATTCAAATACAATGTCAAAGAATTTCATTCATAATCCATAATGATTTATTTCCGATCTTTAGACCAACGAAATTTTTCAAAGTCTTATAAGCTTTTGCATTGATGAATTCTCTTAAAGTATTTTGTTTCTGGCTGATATTTCTTTTTTTCTTGAATTGTACGGATAAAAAGGAAATTCCTCGGAACAAGCCTGTTGATGAAATAGCTGGCAATGAACAGGTTAAGGAGTATATGGAAGGCTTTGAGGGAAGAGGAATTCAGACAGATAGTACTTCGGTTATGCCTGCAGAAGAAACCCTTTCTCATTTTGAATTGTCAGAAGGTTTGGCCATTGATTTGGTATTGTCTGAACCGGAAATTTATCAACCGGTTGATATCAGTTTTGATCATAGGGGAAGACTTTGGGTAGTACAATACAACCAATATCCTTATCCTGAAGGAGTGAAAGTGGTCGATATTGACAATCACAATCGAGTCGTGTTTGATTATGTGCCTGAGCCCCCGGCTGATGGCATCAAAGGAGCTGACAAAATCACCATCTTTGAAGATAAAAATGGTGATGGTACTTACGATAAGTCGACCGATGCAATCACCGGGCTGAATATTGCAACCAGTGTAGCCTTAGGAAGGGGAAAAATTTGGGTACTGACACCACCATATTTAGTAGCCTACCCTGACCCTGATGGCGATGGTTTGCCTAACGGAGAACCTGAGGTTCACCTGGAGGGTTTTGGTCTGGAAGATACACACGCTGTAGCCAACAATTTACGTTGGGGGCCAGATGGATGGTTGTACGGAGCACAAGGGAGTACCACCATTGCAAATATTAGTTCAAAAGCAACCAAAGATGTTTATTTCAGTGGCCAGGCAATATGGCGATACCATCCGGAATCTTACATCTTTGAGATTTTTGCTGAAGGTGGTGGAAATACTTTTGATGTTGAATTTGATAAAAAAGGTAGAGTCTATTCAGGTGACAATGGAGTTTCTCGTGGCTTTAACTATAAACAAGGTGGCTATTATAGGAAAAATTGGGGAAAACATGGTGCGTTGACTAATCCATATGCCTTTGGTTTTCTGCCGGGCATGAAATTAGAAGGGGAGAAGTTACGCTTCACGCACGCATGGCTAAAATATGAAGAAAATAGCCTACCTGTTCGCTATCAAGACAAACTTCTGGCAATTAATCCTTTGCACAACTTTGTTAGATTGACCAGGCTAGTCCCAAACGGTTCCACTTATGACTGTATCGACGAAGAAAGGGTTTTGCAATCAGACGATCATTGGTTTAGGCCTGTGGATATTAAGTCTGGCCCGGATGGTGGGGTGTATATTGCTGACTGGAGTGATAGTAGGTTGTCTCATGTGAACCCACGTGATAATTGGGATAAGAAAACCGGGCGCATCTATCGTTTGCGTGGGACAGATAAAACCTTTCCCAAGCCATTTAATATAAGCGCACTTGACAATTCGGAATTGGTTGCTATGCTTAGTCATCAAAGCAAGTGGTACCGACAACAAGCACTTAGACAATTTGGAGATCGCAAAGATCCATCGGTGGTTCCAGAACTATTAGAACTTCTCGATACTGAGAATGGACAAACCCAACTGGAAGCTCTATGGGCGATAAACCTGTCGGGAGGATTCAATGAGGAATTGGCTCTAAAGACTCTAGATCATGCTGATCCATTTGTCAGACTATGGACTATTAGATTGATTGGTGATAAACGAGAAGTATCCGAAGTGTTGGCAAAAAGATTAGCTGATTTGGGTTTGGCTGAAGAGCATCCTGAAGTGATCGGGCAATTAGCATCCAGTGCTAAAAGACTTTCTGCAAAGTATGCCATTCCAATCATTGTTAACCTAATGCGAAATGAAAACAATGTTGATGATGAGCATAACCTGATGTTTACCTGGTGGGCATTGGAGGATAAGTCAGAGTCAGGAAGAGATTTGATTCTCTCGCACTTTATAGATGAGAATCTTTGGAAAAGGCCTGTAATGATTGACGGTATACTGGAACGACTAATCCGGAGGTATGCTGTTGCAGGAGGGAAACAAAATTATACATCATGCATCAGCTTATGCAGACTGGCACCTTCGGACGAGTACAAACGAATTTTGTTTGAAGGTTTACAAGAAGGATTGAGAGGAAAGAGCTATTCCGAGCTGCCCGAAGAATTGGTAAGTATCATTGAGAATTTTCAAATGCAATTTGGTGTTGGAAAGTGGGCTGTATCACTAAGGCAAAACGACCCTGAAGCGGTAGAAAATGCACTTGAAATAATTCAGGATCGAAGCGAGAGCTTGGCGGAACGCTTGGTATACATAAAAATATTTGGAGAAATTGACCAACCACAATCGGTACCGGTTCTTCTTAAAATTGCATCAAGTCGTAATTATTCTGTAGGTAGTCGCTTGGCTGCTATTCAAGTTTTGGGACATTACAATGATCTGTCCATTGGAAAAGGAATAGTATCTGCATATCCTTTTCAGCTTCGGGATGATGAATTGCTTCGTCATGCTTCGCTTTCTCTATTATCAAGTAGGGATGATTGGGCAGCAGAATTGCTCAGTAAGATTGTTGTAGATCGACAAATTAAAAAGAGCGACTTTCCACTGGAGATAGTCAAACAACTAAAACTTCTGGAGAACCAAAAGGTACTTGATATGGTTGAAGAAATTTGGCCGGAAGTGAGACTGGCAAGTTCAGGGGAGAAGCAAGAGCAAATATTAAGAATCAAGAAAGTGCTAAGAGCTGCTCCCGGAAATTCTGAAAAAGGAGAGGTATTATATACAACCTATTGCGGAAATTGTCATAAGCTGAAAGGCAATGGCGGAGCAATTGGACCTGACCTAACTGGATATGAAAGAGGAAATGTAAACTACATGGCGCTGAATATAGTGGATCCCAATGCCGATATAAGGGAAGGCTATGTCAACTATCGCATCAAGAAAAGGGATGGGCAACTACTTGTTGGTGTGATTGTCGATAAGAGTGTCAATCAAATTGTAGTCAGAACAATAGATGGTAAGGAACACGTGCTGTCGACCAATGATGTAGATGAAATGACTGCTCAAAAAGAGTCACTCATGCCCGAGTTTCTTACTGAGGGAATGACAGATGAGCAAATAAGGGATTTGTTCGCTTATTTGAAGAACTAATTAGTCATTTCCATAGAAGCAAACCTGTTTCGGCTTTGAAGCTTGTGGGCTGTATGTTAGCTTAGTAAGAAAAACATACATATCATGCGATTCACTCCCTTCTTACTTATTATTCTTTTCTATGTCAATAATTCTTACGGTCAGAATTCCCCCTGGTACAGTCAGGGAAACTTTGCCCCAGAGGTCAGGATTGAGTTTATAGTTAGGAATTCTCTACCCGTGGATAGAACAAATTGTCCGGTAACAATTAAAAGGGAAGGCTTTCCCATGCCAGACTTGCATGAAATGTGGGTGACGGTGGTCGACCCATCATTGGAGCCCTATGAAGGCCCATCCGAGGAACTACTAAACCTTCAAGGTGGGCATCAGCTCTTAGCGGAGGAAAACGGGCATGCTATCTACCATCAGTTGGATGATCTGGACAAAGATGGCATTTGGGACGAATTATTCTTTCAGATCGATATTGAAGCCAATTCTGAGAAAACAGTATTCATATATATCGGTGAGAATGCCCGAGGATGGAATGAGCACTATACACATGCCAACATTGGTAGTTATTGCCGCCACCAAATGCCCTTCTGGGAGAGCGAAAATGTAGGATGGAAAATTTGGTATGCCAACTGTGTGGATGTATTTGCCAAGCGAAAACCAGGACTCGTTTCTCAGCACTTGTATATGGAAAACCTGAATGGCTATGGAGTGGCTAAGATCAATCGTGATTGGGGCTCAGACATCCAGACTGTAGGTACTTCATTTGGCGGAGGTGCCATTTGTTTATTTGAAAATCCTGACAAACCGACCCAGGTATCCATGCCGCGGTTCACACCTGCACAAAAGAGTCTTGCACCAGCATCCAGTTGGAATGCTGGCCAAATTAGTGACACTCGCTACGCCTATGAAGTGGTGACGAATGGTCCCGTTCGTTCTATTGTAAAGATCAAGGGCATGAACTGGAATTCAGGAAATGGCACCTATGAATATGAACAGTTTTATACCGTTTATGCCAAACAAAATTACTGTACTTCAAAAGTACGATTCACTTCTTTTCAGCCCACAAGTAACTCAGTGAAAATGGGCTGTGGGTTTCGTAAAAAGCCTGATGAACAGGTTTTTGTACAGGAAGATGGAATTATCCTTTCTGCTGGGCCAGAGTCAATTATTGATCCAGAAAATGAAGAGGGAGGTCAATATGAAGTTGGCTTTATTGGTACGGCAATGGTAGTGAAGGATGAATACCAACCGAAATATCAGTTTATAGAAAGCAACTCTGGCAATCATACCTTAAAGATCATGAAATCAAAGGATAATACTTTTGAGTTTATGTTAGCGGCTGCCTGGAGCGATGGAGCAGTGTACAATACTACCGATGCTTTTGTGAACTATGTGAAGAAATCTCAGCAGGAGTATAACAATCCACTTGTGATTAGTACTGGAGAGATACAGGAGAAGTAAGATGGGTGTAATTTAAGAGTAAAGGCAGGTGTCTGTCTGGTCTTTCCAGGTTCGGAGGGGATGGTAAATAAAATCCAAATGTGTATTTGAGCTTGAAATGGTTGATCAACATGTAAATTCGGCTAAAGTATATTATTTTGATGAGAACACTTTCTTAATTAATACATTCAATTATCACACATGAATAGATACTTATTTAGCCTTATCTTTTTTTGCTTTTCGTGCCAGCAACAGGAAAGTGAAAAAATAAAAAAACCAATTCAGATTAGTGGCATCTATCCCCAACTTGCTTATTACAATAATGAAGGGGAATGTGGTACAGGGGCTGTAGTGGCTTGGGCTGATCGGTTGTGGGTAGTTACTTATGGTCCTCATTTGCCGCATGGCTCAAGTGATAAGTTGTATGAGATTACACCTGATCTAAAGCAAATCGTACGGGGCGAAAGCATAGGTGGTACCCCTGCTAATCGCATGATCCACAAGGAGAGTGCTCAGCTTTTTATAGGGCCTTATGCTATTGATGAAAACAGAAATGTAACGGCAATTCCTTATAAAATAATGCAGGGACGTCACACTGGGAATGCCAGGCATCTATTTGATCCTGCTGGAAAAATATACTACGGCACGATGGAAGAGGGCTTTTATGAAGTGGAGGTTAACTCTCTTGTACCCACCATGCTGTACAAAGATGGAAACAACGATAAGGGTAAGGTAGCTCACAATGCCACTGATGTAAATCCAGAGAATGCCACGCTTCCGGGTGCACATGGAAAAGGTCTTTATTCCGGACAGGGTGTAATGGTGTATTCCAATAATGGAGAAGCCACGAAGTTGGCACTTGAGCAATTTGATATTGAAGCGGGAGTATTAGCTGAATGGGATGGAAAGGATTGGAAAACAATAAGAAGGAATCAGTTTGTAGAAGTGACCGGGCCTGGCGGAATTTACGGGAATACCAATCCTGAGACCGATCCCATTTGGGTAACCGGTTGGGATCACAAGTCGATTATTCTTGGCGTGAGACATCATGAAAAAGGATGGAGTTTTTACCGTCTGCCAAAAGCTAGTCACAGTTACGATGGAGCGCACGGCTGGAATACAGAATGGCCAAGAATCAGGGATATTGGTACAGAAGGGAAACCTGACTACCTGATGACTATGCACGGAATGTTCTGGAAATTTCCCGGCTCGTTTACGAGTAACAATTCCGCTGGTGTACGGCCCAGGTCAGCATACCTCAAGGTTGTTGGTGATTTTACCAGGTGGAATGATCAATTGGTGTTCGGCTGTGACGATTCTGCTCACAAAGAATTTTTGAATAAACGCAAAGTAAAAGGCAATATTGAGGGGCCTGGCCAGTCAAATTCAAACCTTTGGTTCACTTCAGTTGATAAGCCGGATCAACTAGGGCCTGTTACTGCATCAGGAGCTGTTTGGTTAAATGATGAAGTGGAATCAGGAGAGGTTTCAGAACCCTTTTTATTCAGCGGTTGGGATAAACGTACGGCATGGGTACACAATCATGGAGACCAAGCCGTGGAATTGTCATTTGAAGTGGATGCGGAAGGTAAAGACGAATGGTCGCTTTTGAAAACCGAGCGCCTTGATGCTGGGTCTTCATTAAAGGTCTCTTTCTCAGATGATGAGATTGGAGAATGGGTGAGAGCAACGACCAATACTGACGCGAAAATCACCTTACACTTTTCTTACAGCCAGCTAGAGAAAAGGTCAACTGCTTCGGACAGCATGTTCGAAGGACTGCTGTCAACGGAGCAAGCGGAAATTACAGGTGGTTTACTTTATGGCTTGGGGGAAGAGAGACTAGCATTGGGCATTGCAGCCCGAGCAAATGGACAAGCATCGGGATATTATGAGCTTGGAGCGGATATGAAACTTGTGGCCAAAAACGACAAAGAGACCGAGTCTTTTATTCAGGAGAAGTTTGCTATTCCAGAGAATGTGGTTACTGTGGAAGAATCTTCGATGCTAATAGTGGATGACAAAAACCGCCGATGGAGGTTGCCGCTTGGTGATAAAGCTTTTGATGATCTTACTAATACCGCCCAAATTCGGATTTGCAGAGAAGTAGCTACGGAACGTGATCTGCTTAATGCTCATGGCACTTTTTATGAACTACCTGCCGAGAATGCTGATGGTTTTGCAAAGATTCGCCCTATCGCCTCTCATAACTTCAGGATTCACGATTATGCTTCCTATCGGGGCATGTTAGTTATGACAGGGGTTGATCCAGTCAAAGGAGATGAAAATGAACATGTGATTATTTCCGAAGATAAATTGACTGCTGTCTGGGTGGGCGTTATTGACGATTTGTGGCAAATGGGAAAACCAACAGGAATAGGTGGACCATGGAAAAATTCGGCTGTGAAGGCTAACGAAATATCTGATCCCTATTTGATAGGATTTTACGATAAGAAAAAATTAACCCTGAGTCACAACTCAAATGAGGAGGTGACATTCACGGTGGAGGTAGAACCTATTGGGCATGGACCCTGGATGCTTTATCAAACATTCACCTTGGCAGCAGGAGAGTCTATAACTTATGATTTTCCGGATGACTTTCAAGCCAGGTGGATCAGGTTTAAAACTGACAAGGATTGCCAGGCAACTGCCTGGTTGGAGTATCAGTGATTTGAGAATTGAAGTCTTTATGTAGCGGATGACTGATCAATTGAACGCAGGATTAGGCATCCGGCTTAATTAAACTCCCTACTACCATTGCCAAACAACTCGCAGGAGTGCCATACAAAGTTGGGTCAATTTCTGTGCTCATGAGAAAGCATACCAACCATGTCAAACCGCCAATGATAATTGCACACCACGCACCGAAAATCGATGACTTTTTCCAGAAAAGACCGAAGGTAAATGGGGCAAACACGCACACCAGAAGTAAACTTATAGAGGCGACTACCAGCCCCACAATGTCTGCATCGCTATAGGCGAAGTAGCATGAAACAGCTGCCACGAGAATTACACTTAGTCTCGTGTAGAGCAATAGTTTCTTGTCAGTCATTGCAGGATAATAAGGCCTGATCAGATTCTCACCAACAATAGTAGCTGGAGCGAGCATTGCACCGCTCGAAGTACTTAGGATTGCTGAAATCAGTGCCCCATAAAATAATACCTGAACGGGCATGCTGGCATGTAAGGATACCATGTCCGGAATAATGTTTTGACCATTGTTGCCCATAAGCTCAGGGTAGAGCATAGCTGCTCCTAAGGCTATAATCAATGGTACAATAGGAATTATTACTAATAGCAAAGCGCCGAGATATACCCCATTTATGGCCGCTCTTTCTGATTTAGCTGAAAATGCCCTTTGGTAAATTTCCTGTGCTGGGATAGTTCCAATCACATAGGCTAACAAGATGGCCAAATACTCAGACCATTCAGCTACTCCACCGTTTGGGAATATGCTATAGAATTGATCGGGTTTATTGTCAAATAAAGGAATAACACCTCCTGTCTGACCGAGGATATTGTAAAGCAGGATAAATAGTCCAACCAGTATCATGATACTTTGAAGCATGTCTGTGTAGGACACTGCCCACATACCTCCGATGTAAGTATAAATGATCACAACTGCGGCTCCTAGAAGTATGCCATATTCAAGAGGAATACCCAGAACGCTTTGAAATAAAAAACCTAAGGCAACAAATTGTGCCGCAATCCAATGGGGATATGTGAATACAAGAATACACGAAATGGCCAGGTCTACCTTCTTATTGTAGCGAATGCAGAAGTAATCCCCGATGGTAACTATTCCCAACTTATATAGTTTTTTAACATACAAGGATCCCACTATTACCAAACAAACTCCTACAGAAAATATAAGCGTAACGAAAGAAGAAACACCGTTTTCAACAAAGTGGCCAGGAGTGCCCATTATTGAGCTAGACCCAAACCAGGTGGCAAAAAGAGTCACGCCAACAAAAGATGTGGAAAGGCTCTTGCCGGCCAGAGTAAAATCTGTGGATGTCTTAATCCTTTTAGAGGCCCAAAATCCGATGGCAAGTGTCACCGCAATGTAAAGGGGAATGAAAAGTACAAGCATGGGTTGGTTTGGGAAAGGTAATTAAAACAAATTTTTTAGCAAAGTTTCTGCGCTTGATGACCATATACAAAAATTATAGCCAGCCCTCAAATGTCTTTGTTCTCCTTCCAATCCTTTAAATGGTTTAAGAAATGTTGTCAAGTTTTGAATGTATATTTTGTACCCAAAAGGTGAATTTGTCTTTGATTTGTCTCGCTAAGGTTTGAATTCATTTGCACCTTTTTTGTTTTCTAAATGTCGGTGGTGGCATACTATTTGATTACAAGAACAACAATTTAAACGTATTCCTTACGTATATTTGAGTCACTAAAAACTGAACTAAAAGCATCAAATTATTATGAAAAAAATCTACATGATTGTCCTTTTGGGCTTCATTCCTGCTTTAGCAATTTCTCAAACCACCTATTTTGTTAGCCCCGATACCAAAGTTACTCTGAGTGGTACTTCCACACTTCACGACTGGACGAGCAATGTCAATGAGGTAGAGGGCAATGTTGAGATTAAAGAAGGTTTTATTAAAAAAGGCAAAATCAAAAACTCAAAAGCCATCAGTTCTGTGGTGCTAACTATCCCTGTAGAAAGTATTAAAAGTGAAAGAGGTGCTACTATGGATGGTAAAACCCATCGGGCATTAAAATATGAGACCAACCCAAATATCTACGTAAAGTTTACTGAAAATGAAATTACTTCCCTGGATGGAGATACTTTTTTGATCAATGCATTGGGTACTCTCAATTTGGCGGGAACTGAAAAAAAGGTTAATCTTGAGGTATCTGGTACGGCAGTAAATGATAATACTTATGCTTTCAAAGGTAGCTACAAGTTGAATATGAAAGATTATGACATGGTACCCCCAAGTGCTATGTTCGGCCAGATAGTAACAGGCCCGGAAGTGACAGTAAATTTTGAATTGATGGTAAGCAAGTAGTGGAGAAGACAATGTTAAGATTTATTTGTTTTGTGATGTTGGCTGGAGGGATTTTCTCTGCGACAGCACAAGACTATGATAGCACTTATATACAGACCATTCCCGGTACTGAGATGAGCTTCAATATGATGTTCATTCCGGGTGGTAATACCGTTATTGGCAGCCCAGAGTCAGAGGTAAACAGAACAGAAGATGAAGGGCCTCAGGTGGAAGTGCAGTTAAAGCCGTACTATATGTTGAGTACAGAAGTGACCTGGGACTTGTTTGAATTATTTTTGGATAAAAAGAAATCAGCAGCCATCACCTATGAGGATGAAGCGGCCAAAATGGGAGTGGACGCGATTACCAGGCCAAGCCAACCGTATGAAGACCCAACTTTTGGAATGGGCAAGGATGGTTTTCCTGCTGCCAGCATGACCCAGTTTTCAGCACTAAATTTTTGCAAATGGTTAACCGGTGTAACCGGGAAGTTTTACCGACTGCCAACTGAAGCAGAATGGGAACACGCATGCAAAGCTGGCACTACAACTGCTTATAGCTTTGGCGATGATGTCACTCAACTGGATGAATATGCCTGGCACTACGACAATGGTGATGAGGCATACCACGAAGTAGCTCAGAAAAAACCAAATCCATGGGGGCTGTATGACATGCATGGCAATGTAGCTGAATGGACCTTGGATCAATACCAGGCAGACTATTATGTTTCCATTGAGAAAGGGGCAGAGGGCCCCTGGAGAAGGCCGGAAAGCTTACATCCAAGATCCGTTCGTGGCGGCTCATATGATGATGACCCAGAAGAACTCCGATCTTCGAATAGGATTGAGTCTCTTTTTGCATGGAAAAAAAGAGATCCACAGATACCTAAAAGTTTTTGGTGGAATACCGATTCGCCGTTCGTAGGTTTTAGGGTTGTTTCGCCAGCAGATGAAATGTCTACAGAAGAAATACAGAGATTTTGGGCCATGGTCCTTGATGAATAAGAAAAATAAAATAATCACTTTAATACCAATCACATGAAAGATTTAAACATAAAAAGACGAGACTTTGTAAAAGGTTCTGCCGTGGTGGCAGGAGGCCTGGCTATGGGTATGCCACTTACTTCCAGTGCTTTTGCCAAAGCTCCAAAAAAGACAATTAAGGTAGCTGTAGTCGGTTGTGGAGGTCGTGGAACAGGTGCAACATCTCAGGCGCTACAAGCCGATCCGGATATTCAAATTGTAGCCATGGCAGATGCATTTCAAGACAGACTGGATAAGAGTTTGAATAGCTTGAAAGCCAATGAAGAGCTAACTGAAGACCAGAAGAAAAATATCAAAGTAACTGAAGACACGTCGTTCATAGGATTCGATGCTTATAAAAAAGCAATTGACATGGCTGACGTTGTAATATTAGCTACACCTCCAGGATTCAGGCCTTATCACCTGGAATACGCTTTGAATAACAACAAGCACGTATTTACCGAGAAACCATTGGCGACAGATGCTCCAGGATTCAGAAAATTGATGGAGTTAGTGAAAGTTGCTGATGCCAAAAAACTGAACGTTGTTGTTGGTCTACAGAGAAGGTATCAAACAAAATACCTCGAATTGATGAAAAGAGTTCACGGTGGTGAAATCGGAGACATTACTTCCGGACAGGTTTATTGGAATAGCCGTGGCGTATGGGTTAGAGACAGAGCTTCGTTCGAAGCAAACGGAAAAATTTCTGAACTGGAATATCAAATGCGCAACTGGTACTACTTCAACTGGTTGTGCGGAGATCATATACTGGAGCAGCATATCCACAACATTGATGTGATGAACTGGGTGAAAAATGACTACCCTGTGAAGGCACAAGGCATGGGTGGCCGTGGTGTTAGAAACGGTAAAGACCATGGAGAAATATTCGATCACCACTATGTGGAATTTGTATACGCTGACGGTACTGTGATGAACAGCCAGTGTAGACACCAGCCAGATACATGGTCTAATGTATCAGAGACGGTTATTGGAACAAAAGGGCGTGTTGACTTCAAAAAAGGAGTAATGGAAGGATTTGATGGAGAGGCTATTTACAAGCACCGGGGAAAAAATGATCCGAACCCTTATCAGGTAGAGCATGACCAGTTATTCGCATCCGTCAGAAATGGTGGACAAATCAATAACCTGGAATATGGAGCTAAGAGTACCATGACAGCTTTATTAGGAAGATTTGCCACTTATTCAGGTAAAGAGATTTCATGGGAACAAGCCATCAATTCTAATGTGCAGTTGATGTCACCAGAGATGACCTGGGATAGCAAACCTCCAATAATGCCGAACAGCGATGGATACTACCCTGTACCAACTCCTGGAGTTACTGATGTAATTGGCTAAGAGCCAAAAGAACTAAAAACGAAGAGCACGTGAACTTGGTAGATACCTTGTCTCACGTGCTCTTTTTTGTTATCAGTTCAATTGCTCTTTATACCTTTTCAGGAACTTCAAAGCCCTTGCGATAGTTTCTGGTAAGCATTGCATCAGCCTCGTCATCGCCCACAAAAGTTTCTGAACTAGGGTTGAATGTCAACACACGTTCCAGCTTGTAAGCGATATTTCCTAAGTGAGCTAATCCGGAAGATAAGTGTGCCGTTTCGACCGGTCCATTCAAAATCGTTTTATCATGCTTTCTTACTGCCTCTATGAAGTTAGCAAAGTGTCCATCAGTACCGCCCGCACCTCTGTCCATTCCTGATGCAGATTTTCCACCATCAGAACCGGATTTACCTGGTTCCCTGTTTTTGCCCAGGAAGGTTTTATACTTATCATACCCTTCTACTACCATCACACCTTTTTCTCCATAGAAAATATTTCCTACGGTTGCACCATCTTCGGTATTGGTACACCATGGACGCACTTCAAATTGGATGATTTTATCTTCGTCAGGATACTTGTATACAGAAGTTAACACCTCGGGCACTTCCTTGCAGTCATCCCAGAGGAACTTGCCACCCATGGAAGTGATTTTTGTAGGTAGTCCAACATCCAGTCCCCACATGCAAAGATCCGTTTCGTGGATACCCTGGTTTCCTACATCTCCATTACCATAGTCCCAATGCCAGTGCCAGTTGTAGTGGACGAGGTTTTTGGTGAATGGACGTTTTGGGGCTGGTCCGGTCCAAAGGTCATAGTCAATGCCATCTGGAACAGGAGAAAAACCCTGATCGCCAATATCTGCCCTCCATCTGAATACCAGCCCTCTTGACATGTATACTCTTCCAAGGTATCCTTCACGCAACAATTGAATCGCTTCGTTGATGGCAGGTGAACTTCTCAGCTGTACCCCATGCTGAACAATGCGATCGTACTTTTGAGCAGCCTCCACCATTTTGCGGCCTTCCCATATATTATGAGATCCAGGTTTTTCCACATACACATCTTTGCCCGCTTGGCAAGCCCAGATAGTAGCTAGCGCATGCCAATGGTTGCAGGTAGCAATACTCACTACATCTATGTCCTTATTGTCCATAACGCGGCGAAGATCTTGCTCAAGGGCTACATCCTTTTTGTATTTTTCTTTAAAGCTCTTTTGGCGCTCTTTCAAGAGGTTCATGTCCGGGTCACACAGAACGGTAACTTCTACGTTATCCTGATTCATAAGACTGGCGATATGGTTTTTACCCCTTCCATTGATGCCCAGTACTGCGGCATTTATTCGGTCATTGGCTCCAAAAACTTTGGATGAGAGTATGGTAGGTGCTACTATGGCAGCAGAACCGGCAGCAGCGGTTCGTTTGATAAAGGATCTCCTTTTAATAGTCATGTGATTGGTATTTAGTTCTAGTACATTTAGAATTTAATAATAAGCATTTTTTTCGAATTGATAGATTGAGAATGGAAATGAATGTTACCTCAGTCGACAATTCAACTTTTTGCATCAAAAAAGGTACCACAACTATTGCCATTTCTTAGAAAATATTGAAGCCGGTATGGAAGTCATGATTTAATAGTATTTTAGAGCAAAAAAATTCAAACACTATGGCCAGGATTAGCACTGTTCTCATCATTTTTTTTATTTCTTGTGGACTATGTTATAGTCAGAATTCGGATGTTGTTAGAATACAAGAAGTGTATAAAGAAATTGATACGGTAAAGCTCAGCATGGATGTCATTCATTCGGCAGAGTTGGACAAGTCAAAGAAGTACCCGGGTATCGTATTCTTTTTTGGTGGTGGCTGGAACGGTGGTAGTATAAAGCAATTCATCCCACACGGTGAATATTTGGCTAAGAAGGGAATGGTTTGCTTTTTGGTAGATTATCGGGTCAAGAGCCGACAGGGTACTACTCCATTTGAATCTCTGAAAGATGCCAAGTCTGCCGTAAGATTTATCAGAAAAAATGCAGAACGCTTCAATCTTGATCCAACGAGACTCGTAGCTTCCGGTGGCTCGGCAGGTGGGCATCTGGCTGCAGCTACAGCCATGACGACCTCTCACAGCGAAGATACTGATGATATGAGCATAAGCTGTGTGCCACAAGCATTGGTGTTGTTTAACCCAGTGATTGACAATGGTCCTGCCGGATACGGACATGATAGAATACAAGAGGCTTATCCATCTTTTTCCCCATTACATAATATCAAAAAGGGAGTGCCTCCCACGATAGTTTTCCTGGGCACCAACGATCGGTTGATTCCGGTTGAAACCATGAAGTACTTTCAGAAGTCAATAGAAAGGGTAGGAGGAAGATGCGACCTGCACCTCTACGAAGGAGCAGGGCACGGATTCTTCAACTATGGCAGGGGACAGTACTACGAATTGACTGTAGCAGCCATGGATCAGTTTCTTGCTACGTTAGATTATTTTCAATAGTCTGGTGTTAGAGATACACTTGATGTGGTCAGATTTGAAGTGACTTTATTCAGACTTAGCAGGAGGATGTCTTTTCAGAAACACTTTATTCTCAAACATTTGATTAGCTTTGAACCACTGTTTTTGATTTAATGCCAGCCTACTCCCACATAGAATCAGCTCAATTCGAAAATGTTTCCGATCAGGAAATTTGGGATAAATTGAGGGCTAGTGATCGAAAGGCATTGAAATACATTTACGATCAGAATGTCAAACTGCTCTACCTCTATGGACAAAAATTTAGTACAGACCAGGGGCTGGTGGAAGATTGTATTCAGGAGTTGTTCATGACCATATGGGAAAGGAGATTTGTACTTGGGCATACAAATGCAATTAGACCCTATATACTTACATCCCTGAGAAGGAGGATGATAAGGGCGACATCTCAAAACCACATCCAGATAGACCGGAATTTCGAAATCGAAGAGTATGATTTCAACTTGGAGTTCAACGCAGAGGAGAAGTTGATTCTTGCTGAAGACAATACAGCGTTGATTGAAAAACTATCAATGGAACTCAATAAGTTGACAAACAAACAACAAGAAGTAGTGTATCTTAAATACCATTGTGGACTTGGTTACGAAGAAATTGCTGAGGTGATGAGCATAAATTATCAATCTGCCAGGAATCTAATGCATAAAGCACTGACCATACTTCGCAAAGAGTTTTTGATGCTTTTCCTTATGTTATCTCCTTTACATATCACATAAAAGGGCGTAAGGATAGATCAAACCAGGGCATTAGCACACCTAATCGACTTTTCTGAGTTTTTTTTAATTTTTCTTTAAAAAGAAGAGTACAAAAACTAAATTCATGTATTTACATGATTAGAAAGGCTATATCACAGCCTTATAAATGCAATATTATGTACAGGAATTACCAAGCTGATGATTTGATTAAAGCCCCAGGGTTTGTTGCTTGGGTTAAGCAGGAAGACCGGGAAAGTGAGATTTTCTGGACTGACTGGTTACTCAAGAATAAGGAAAAGAAATCAGAAGTTGAAAAAGCACGAGCAATGATTCTTTCTATGGGCGTAGAAGAGTCTCTTCCTTCTAAAAAGCAAGTAGAAAAATTGTGGAAAGATATTGATGCGAATATTACTTCAGAAAAGAAACAGCACTACTTAGGGACAGGATCCAGCTTCTTTAAAATGGCAGCTGCAGCTGTTGTAGCGGGTATACTGGTAGCTTTTGCAATGCTTATGTTTAACACCGAGGATAATACTAAAGAAGCCTCAATTGCTTTGATCAATAAAACATGTCCAGCTGGACAAAAATCTACCATTACATTAACTGACGGTACTCGTGTAAAGTTGAATGCAAACAGCAAACTAACATTCCCTGAGACTTTTTCTGATGGTTCACGTGAAGTTATTCTCGAAGGGGAGGCCTTCTTTGAGGTAGCAAGGGATCCATCTAAACCTTTTGTAATTACTTCAGGTGATTTGAAGACTACTGTTTTAGGAACGAGTTTCAATATCAAAGCATATCCAGAGTTGAATGACATAAAAGTAGCTGTAATAACAGGCAAGGTTGCCGTAGAATCTAACTCTACAAATCAGGCGCAATCAAAAGTGACACTTCTTCCAAATGAGATGGCTCTATATTCCAAATTATCCAAAGAATTGTCGATGGGTTCTTATACTTCTCTGGAAGAACTTGCCTGGAAGGATGGTGTCTTAATATTTAAGAACCAAAGTATTAATGAGATTGCCACCGAATTGGCCAAATGGTATGGAGTAACATTTGTATTTGATAAAAAACTAAATTTTGATAAAGATTATACTGGTTCATTCGATAACAAATCATTAGAGGAGGTATTGACAGGGATTGGATTTGTATTTGATTTCGAATTTGAAATTGATAATAAAGTTGTAACACTAAACTAAGAAACTATGCAAAGAACAAATACTAGCTAGACTTACCGGGTTGTTCAACAACCTTTAAAAGCATGATGCTGATCAATCATTGGGGAATGGCGACAGCATCATGCTTTACTGATCTAAATTAATTGATAATTATTTACCAAAAACTAGAACAATGATTACAAAATTACTAAAAAAATTAATCATTATGTCGAAGTATGCACTGATAGGCATGATTCTTCAGACGGTCTTGTTTTCCATGATAACCGCAAGGGAAGTGGAGGGACAAAAGAGCATTGAAAATGTACTACTGACTATCGATGTTAACGGTTCTCGAATTGAGGATGCGTTTGCTAAAATCGAGAAGGCATCAGGGTTTACTTTTTCGTATAAGAGAAATTCTCTAGGGAAGAAGAAAATTCAGAACGCGAAAGTTGGTGAAGCTTCTTTAGCTGACATTTTAAGGAGTATTGGGAAAGAGACCAATCTCAAATTCAAGCGCGTGAATGAGACTATTCATGTTTCTAAATCGAATACTTCAAGAGGATATGTAAAAGAAGGAGCAGTTCTATTGGAAGATGTAAACATCACTGGAAAAATCACAGATGAAAATGGTGAAGGACTTCCAGGGGCTTCAATTGTTCAAAAAGGAACTACCAACGGAGCTACCACTGATTTGCAAGGCAACTACAAGCTAGTTGTTCCTGAACAATCAATATTAGTTGTTTCCTACGTTGGCTATGTTACCCAGGAAATTGAAATGGTTGGAAGATCCACGATAGATGTGACCATGGAACTGGATGCCGAAACGCTTTCGGAAGTAGTAGTTGTAGGATACGGTACACAAAGGAAATCGGACTTAACAGGATCACTTTCTTCAGTAGGGTCCAAGGACTTTCAGGCACAACCTCTTACCAGAATAGATCAGGCGCTGCAAGGTCGGGCTGCTGGTGTTCAGGTAACTCAAACGAGTGGAGCACCTGGAGCAGGTTTTAAGATTAGGATTCGAGGTGCAAACTCAATCAGTGGAAACAACAATCCGCTTTATGTTATAGACGGTCTTGTTGTGGGAGATATCAACTCAATAAATGTAAATGATATTGAGTCGATGGAGGTGTTGAAAGACGCTTCTGCAACAGCGATTTATGGATCAAGGGGTGCCAATGGTGTTGTTCTGATCACAACTAAAAGAGGGAAATCCGGAGCGGCTAAAATAGAGCTTGAAACCTTTTATGGAGTATCGACGGTTACTCAGAGGCTTAAGGTTATGAATGCAGGTGATTTTGCAGAAGGAGTTAATCACATTGAAAATCAAGATGTTTATTCGGCTGCAGAAATTGCTGACTTGAGAGCACAAGGTACAGTAGAAGATTGGCAGGATTTATTTTTCAGAAGTGCTCCATTTTCTAATGTGCAGATGAATGTAAGTGGTGGAAATGAAAAGATAGATTATTACGTTTCTGGTAACTACTACAATGCTGATGGAACCATTATTGACCAGAATTATAAGCGATACTCACTCCGATCCAATGTAAATGCGAAATTAACTGACAAGTTCAAGGTTGGATTGAATACTTATTTCAGTAGAGAAGAAAACACAGGAGTAAGAGCCAACCTGTCAACTGGTTTGTCATGGGATTTGACTACACCAGCATTCAACGATGATGGAGATTATAATTTTGTTCCATTGAAAGCGGGCGTAGGAAATGGATCCCCCAACCAGTTAATTCAGCCTAACGAGAATGTAAGAAATAACCTGGATCATCAATTTATTGGAAATACGTATTTCAATTATGACATTCTTCCAAACCTGGTGCTGAATATATCAGCAGGTATCGAAAGACTTGATGTGAACAACAATTCTTATACTTCTTTGCTTGTGAACCAAACCGGTAGTGCTACTGTATTGAATAGAGCTGTTACAAGACTGCAAAATACCAATAGGTTGACTTATACTTACGATAAGAACCCTGATCACAAAGTACAGATTGATGCTGTACATGAGCAACAGGAGGTGACTAACGTTAGGTCTCAGGCGGTAGCAAGTGGATTTTTCTCTGACAATACAACATATAAAAACCTTGCGCTGGGAGCAATCCAAAATACAACCAACGCATCTACAAGTGAGAGCCTTCAATCATTTTTAGGAAGAGTGAATTATACTCTATTCGATAGGTTTATGTTCACGGCATCTGTCAGATCAGATGGCTCAAGTAAATTTAGAGAAGGTAACCGATGGGGAGTTTTCCCTTCAGGTTCATTTGCATGGAGAATGTCAGATGAAGCATTTATGCTAAATGCTGGTGTCATAGACAATTTAAAACTTAGAATTAGTCATGGTAAAATTGGTAGCCAGGCGATTAATGCCTTGGCGACTCGGTCAATTCCTATTATTAATACCAATGTGAATTACCCATTTACCGGTGATACTTATACGGTTGGGGTAGCACCGTCAAATAGACTAGCAAATAGTGATTTGACCTGGGAGACTACTACTCAGACCAACTTTGGGTTTGACTTAGGGCTATGGAGTTCGAAACTGACCTTATCATTTGAATACTATAGCAAAAACACTACAGACTTACTGTTGGATAGAAGCCTACCGACATTTGGTGGACCTACCTTGATTACACAAAATGTTGGAGAGGTTCAGAATAAAGGTTTTGAATTTAGTATTGGTACTACAGTGTTAGACAATGATGATTGGGACATTAGTTCAAATCTGACCATTTCAAAAAACTCCAACGAAGTTGTTGCTTTGATTGATGGTGTTGAAACCATGGAGCTAGGTCAAGATTATTATGGTCAGACTTTTCCAGTGAAGCCTACAAGAGTAGAAGTAGGGAAGCCTATTAGCAGCTTTAGAGGCTATCTTTTTGAAGGTGTATATCAATTAGGTGAAGAAGCTGAAGCGGCAGCTTTCAACAAGGTGCCAGGAGATGGTAAATACAAAGATGTGAACGGAGATGGACTTTTGACCAGTGATGACATCACTACTGTTGGCGATGGAAATCCTGCTTTTACCTGGGGATGGAATTGGTCAGCAAGATGGAAAGCATTCGATCTGAACTTTTTGCTTATTGGTTCTCATGGAAATGATATATACAACTTTCAAAGGATGAGAATGATGGGATTAGGTTCAGCACAGTTTCATGCTGTTCATGCCGACTATGTAAATAGGTGGACTCCTGAAAACCCGAGCAATACGATAACCGCTCGTAGAGATGGGACTGAATTTCTTTCTTCTCAATTTATTGAAGATGGATCATACGTGACTATGAAGACAATCGCCTTAGGGTATAACTTCAATAATGTTCTTAATAATATAGGACTTCAGTCATTAAGAGTTTATGTAAGTGCTGAAAACTTGTTCATCCTCACCGGATACCAGGGATTTGATCCTGAGTCAACTTCCACTGGGGGATCTGATGTCGATTTGGGTATTGATTTCAATGCATATCCAATCAATAAGTCATTTTCTGTAGGAATGAAAGTAACGTTTTAGTATCACGAAAAAAGAATTTATTATGAAGACTATAAATAATCTAAAATATAAAATAGCACTATTCTGTGGATTGATTTTGTTCAGTCAGGGCTGTATTGATTTGGAAGAAGATGTGAGTAGTGTGCTTTCTCTGGAAGACCTCAGGAATGAGGCAGATATTTTGGCTGCTTTGGCTCCAATATATAGGGGATATAATAATGTAGTAAGAGTACCACATGAGGAGCAGATAATGGGTTATGGTTCAGATGAAATAACCACATGGCAAGGAGGAAATAAAGCACCTTTAAGAATTTTCGATGGTTTTAACTATGGAGATGGTCAAAGTTCAGATATCAACTGGTTGGATCAACCATGGAGAAAGAACTGGAAGGTAATTTATTATGCAAACAGCTTAATCGAAGGTCTGAAAACCTCCAGTGCATCACCTGAGGCAATAGCTGTGGGAGATGGAGAGGCAAGGTTTCTGAGAGCACTTAGTTATCTGAATTTAGTAAAAGGTTATGGCAATGTTCCAATAATTCTAGACGGTCATATCCCTACTGGAGATGAGGTAAGAGCGACGGTATTAGAGAATTACGCTCATATTGAGGAGGACCTGTTGATTGCTGAACAAAACCTTCCCGGACCTGGTGAAGTTGCTGCTCCTGGACGAGCATCATCAGCGGCAGCAAAAACTTTGCTTGCTCACCTTTATTTAACCTGGACAGGGTGGCCGGCAAAGGACAACAGCAAAATGCAGCTAGCTGCTAACAAAGCCAAAGAAGTAATTGATATGAATTATTTCGAGCTGATGCCGATTGACGAATTGTGGTTACTGTCCGGCCAAAATAGCCGTGAATCAGTATTCTCTATTCAATTTTCAGAGACTGAAAACTTACAATCTTCGGTTCCTACCGATAACAGTTTTCATGAAGCGCGCGGATGGTCCGATATGTTCCCTGAGCGTCAGTTCTTCTTCGATTTTCCTGAAAACGCGAGAAAGGAGGCCACATTTTTAACTGAAATTCCAAATAGGGGTGTAAAAGGAGGTGTAATTGTTGATAAAAATCCGGCCACAAGACCATGGCAGCAATCAGGTAGAAATCATCCAATGTTTGGGAAGTTTACTGCTGGAGAAAACCTTACCGTTGGTAATAGAACTAAAGGATTTCGCGCTTATGAAGTTTTCAGATATGCAGAAGTACTGTTGATCTACGCAGAGGCTCAGGCGAGAGTTGATGGAGGCGTGGCTTCTGGGCAGGCGTTGGAAGCGTTGAATCAAATCAGACGTAGAGCAGAAGGATTACCTTATAACGTAGCAAATGCTGGAGTTGACCTTACCACTGCTACTGCCGACGAGATTTTTGTGGAAAAAGGTTGGGAATTGGCAGGAGAATTTAAGAGATGGTATGACCTGGTAAGATTGGAGAAAGTAGCTGAAGCTAATGCAGATAGAGACCCTACCGAGGAAGTTCCTTTAACAATTGATGTCAGTGCAATAACATGGAAGCATTATATCGCACCAATTCCTGCGTATGAAATAACTCAAAGTAAACTCACGCAGAATCCTGAAGGGTTCTCTCTAAGTGGTGAGTAACAACTATTTAGTTTAGTAATTGTTATAGTTTGAAGGGAGGCTTAAAAAAAGGCCTCCCTTTTTATAAAATTTTAATTAAAACATATGCGTCTCTTTTTAAGCCTTCTCATAATTTCATTCACAATACTTGCTACTTCCTGTAAACCGAAACGGGAAAGTGCGGAGGAGAGGCCTAATATACTTTATATCATGAGTGATGATCATGCTTCTCATGCAATTACAGCTTATGGTGGTATTTATGATGAGTATGCCAAAACTCCCAATATTGATAGAATAGCCAATGAAGGCGTGAAATTTAATAATGTGTTTTGCACAAATGCAATATGTGGACCAAGTCGTGCTGCAATTCTGACTGGAAAGTACAGCCATAAAAATGGATATTATAAGAATGAAAGTGGAGGGAAATTTAATGCAGATCAATGGACGTTTCCTCAGGCTTTGCAACAAGGTGGTTACCAAACAGCATTATTAGGAAAATGGCATTTGGGTACCGAGCCCGTTGGGTTCGATTATTTTAAGTATCACGATAACCCAGGACAGCAGGGTTTTTATTATAACCCTGTCTATAACGACAATGGGGAGAAGGTAAATGAGAAGGGCTATGCAACAAATCTCACCGCTGATTTTGCCTTAAACTGGTTAGATCAAAAAAGGGATAAAGAAAAACCGTTTTGCATGATGCTCCAATTCAAAGCCCCTCATCGAAATTGGGATCCAGATCCTAAGTATCAAGATCTGTGGGAAGATATTGAGATGCCATACCCATCAACTTTCAATGATGATTATGAGGGTAGAGAGTTGACTGCAGGCGATACGGACCAGACTATAGATTTTTTCAATAGAAAAGATATGAAGCTGACTCCTCCAGATTCATTGTCCCAAAAAGAAAAGCAAAAATGGCTGACAGTTGGCAACAAAAGAGGGTTTGGTGAGGGCTGGTTGCCCAATGATACTATGACGGTTCAAGAAGCCAGAAAATGGAAATACCAAACTTATATTAAAGATTACTTAGCATGTGTTAAGTCAGTAGATGACAATATCGGAAGAGTTTTGAAGTATTTAGATGATAATGATTTGACAAAAAACACAATTGTGATTTATACATCCGATCAGGGATTTTATCTTGGAGATCATGGTTGGTTTGACAAAAGATTCATGTACGAGGAGTCTCTTAGAATGCCTTTTTTGGTGCGCTACCCAGATTTGGCGAAAGAACCTCAGGTTAACAATGACATCATCACCAATATAGATTTTGCTCCAACAATTTTGGATATCGCGGGAGTCAGCATACCGGATGAAGTACAGGGAAGGAGTTTTGCTAAAAACATTGCTGGAGACACTCCTAGTGACTGGCCCAA
The DNA here is from genome assembly GCA_049115735.1 of Cyclobacteriaceae bacterium. Taxonomy (GTDB): domain Bacteria; phylum Bacteroidota; class Bacteroidia; order Cytophagales; family Cyclobacteriaceae; genus CAXBNB01. Next base: position 25,105 of record JAGDZP010000006.1, read on the forward strand.
GTCTATGTATTACCACTACTATGAATTTCCTTTTTGGCATCATGTTCAGCCTCATTATGGGATAAGAAGTGATCGATATAAATTGATACACTTTTACTATAGTGTTGACAAATGGGAATTTTATGATCTTGAAAGTGATCCGAATGAATTAAATAATGCAATAGCCGATCAGCAATATGAAGGTATTATCGCTGAGATGAAGGTTGATTTATCTGAGAAAATGAAACTTTACGATGATGATAAATCATTAGAAGAATTTAGAAAAATTACCGATACTGATTTTGGCAATATTTCTGCGGCCAAAACAGACTAGGCTCCTGACCAGCAATTACCAGAGCAACAAATATCTAATCGAATATATATCAATGCAGACAGTATTGTGTTCTGCTTAACTGATCTACACATTTTTAATATATGTGTCGGTCACTGACTCCCTCGTCAATGTAATTCAGATCATTATATACCTGTGTAATATTGGTTATCTTTAATTCTTTGCAACATCTTCCAGAACTCCAAATGCCTTTTGATGTATGGATCTAAGTGCAAAAGCCCAAGAAATATATTCTCAGATCAATGAGGAAACCAAGCTGGGTGACCTTCGGGAAATAGCCAAAGAAATCAAAAAGGATCATGAATTGGCTTTGGAGCTTTGGTCTACAGGGGAGTTTATTTCGATTGAAGTGGAAAAACGCAACAAGTAATATAATTATGAATTCAACTTTAAACCGACGATCATTTTTAGGAACCTCTATTTCTTTTGGCTTGGGATCCATGTTCTGGCCATTGATCAGTTGTTCGAGTGAAACTACTATCAATAACAAACCAAATAGATATTTCACAATAGAATTCCGAAAGAATCGCTGGTGGTTGATCACTCCAGAGGGTAAGCCTTTTTTTACAATTGGCATGAACCATATTGATCCGGCAAGTATGCGCTATCCAGAGAATATCCATATCTGGAAAGAAAAATATGATGGTAGCACGATTAAGTGGTTGAAAGAATCAGTTGCGAAGAATCTCAAAGATTGGGGCTTTAATACTGTCGGATGGGAGCAGGAAGTAACTGTAAGGCAATGGAGACATTCGCGTTCATTCACTGTGGATGAGTACAGGGCGCTCAACATGCCTTATTGCCACATGTTACCTTTTACAGAAGCCCACCAGTGGGAACAACATACACGGCACTTTGATTTCAACAGTAGTCAATGGGAGGAGTGGTGTGACTATGTCGCACGGGCCCAATGCGCTGAATTGAGTGAAGACCCAAACCTGATTGGGTATTTCTATAGTGATTGTCCAACTTGGGTTCATGAACGAGATGTTAATAAATGGAGAGGACCAATTTTTGACCCTGAAAGATTGAAGACCGAGACTGGCAGGGCAGAACTTTCGAGCCTGGCTCAACAATATTACAAAACCACGCGTGACGCTATTCGGCGATATGATAAAAACCATTTGATTTTTGGAGATCGATATGAAGCAAACGCACCGATAGCTATGGAGGTGGTTGAAGCTGCTTTGCCTTTTGTAGATATCCTGTCATTTCAGGATTTTAGAGACCCGGTCAATCACCTTGACTATTGGTACAAGCAAACTGGAAAACCGGTGTTGCTTGCAGATGCTGCTAAAATGAAATGGAACACAGAACCTGGAGAATTTACCCGAAACAATGGTCAATGGTATGCCGAAACCATTGATCAACTCAGCAAGAATCCTGGCTGCATAGGTTTTCACCTTTGTGGTGCTTACCAAAGAAATAAGGCGCGGAGATATGGCCTTCTTGACGAAAATGAAAATCCGGATGCTGAAAATGTCGAACTAATTAGAGCAGCCAACCACAAGATTAGAAATTGGGTGGAGCAACAAAAGGAAGATATATGAAAAGGCGTCAATTTGTAAATTTGACCACATCCACCGCCCTGGCAGGGGTTTTGGCGAGTGCGGTTCCCGGTTATGCACGGAATGTCTTTCCTGCTGAATACGATAAGTATGGAGGATGGACAGGAAAAAAGTTCAAAGCAACCGGTTTTTTCAGGGTGGAAAAAGATCAACGATGGTGGATTGTTACTCCCGAGGGGAATGCCTTTTTGAGTTTTGGGATAAACCACCTGTATCCTGATCTGTTTAAGGGAGAGCACAATTTCCAGGAATGGCAGAAGAGACTGAACCTGAAGGACATTCAAGACTACAACAAGTTTCAACCAGCCTTGAGAAAGTGGTTTCTCCAAACCTGCCAGGATTTTGGTTTTAATACGATCGGTTGTCATAACAACCTGGCTATCACAAACAATCCCAAACCACAAATAGCATACGTCCAGAAGATCACCTTTGTAGATATCCCACACTGGAGATCCGAAGTTCCTGACGAGAATTTTGTGGATGTGTTTTCAGAGGATTTTGCCAGTCATTGTAAGGCACTGTCAGAAAAGATTGTACAGAAAGTGAAGGATGATCCCTTTTTACTCGGCTACTTCATGACCGACTGCCCGCTCTTTACCGAAGAGGATTGTCGCGAAAGACCGGATATCATTGGTGGAGCACCCCGAAAATCGCGCGTTGGCTGGCCGAACAGATTGCGGAACCTGGGAGCCGAAGCTCCAGGAAAACAGGCCTATGTCAAGGTGATGACTAAATTATATGATGGTCAGATAATACGATTCAATGAAACCTATGATTCATCATTTTCATCCTTTGAAGACCTTCTCAACGCCAAGGAGTGGAGATCCAAATCTGACCTTTCAAATGCTAATGAAAGACGTGATAATATTGAATTCCTTAAAGCCGTGGTTGATAAATATTATCAGGTATCCCTGAATGCTATAAGAGAGTTTGATAAAAATCACATGTTTATTGGAGATAAGCTCAATGCCAACACGGATTCAATAGACACTATTTTGCCAACGACCAGCAAGCACACGGATATCATCATGTATCAGATGTATGGTAGGTACGACGTTCAGGAAACTGGCCTTGATCGATGGAAAAACGTTGTGGATAAACCTTTCATCAATGGAGATTCGGCATTCACAATGATCACTGAGGATATGCCCAGACCTTATGGGCCTGTCGCAGACAATCTCGAACAGCGAGCTGAGTGGACTAAAGAGTTTATGGAAAATGCCTTTAGGCGTCCAGAGTTTGTCGGGTGGCACTACTGTGGTCTAATTGATGCTACGAATAAGCTTGCCCGCAAAAGAAACAGACAACATTCAGGTTTGCTCGATCAATACGGTAAGCCGTATCCATTGCTACAAAAAGAAATAAGTCAGTTTACTTCTAAGATGTATGAAGTTGCTAATGGAAAGTGAGAAAGACCAGTTGGAAAGGTGAATATTAATAACTTTTAGAAGGTTGACAAGCTTCCGAAAGAGTAGGCCCTTGAATTCCTGAGTCAGCACCATTCTACTAATGGAGTGGTATTTGGTTTGTGCGAGTTTGTAATTACTGACATACTATGATAGATCTGTTTGTAGGATTTTTAATCTGTTTATTTAGAATTGTAGTCATATGACATTCATTCAGAAAAACAATTGTTTTAAAGTGTGAGAAAACTAATCATTCTGCTATTCTTGTTTCCTTTTTTGTGCAGTGCTCAATTTCTCAAAAAAGATATACCTGATAAAATGGTGGTACTTACATTTGATGATGCTCCTGCGAGCCATTATTCAGTTGTAGCGCCATTATTAAAACAATACTGTTTTGACGCCACATTCTTTGTGTGTGAGTTTCCTCCAAATTATTCCGATAGTTCGAAGTACATGAATTGGCGACAAATCCATGAGCTTGGTAAAATGGGATTTGAAATCGCCAATCATACCAAATCACATACTGGGGTTGCTAAACTGTCCAAAGAAAAGTTCATAAATGAGCTTGAGTATATTGAGCAAAAATGTGATTCTTTAGGATTAGGCATACCAAAGACCTTTGCTTATCCTGGGTATAGTTTAAATAAACAGGCTCTTATTGTTCTTGAGGAGAAAGTCTACAGCTTTGCGCGTGCTGGTGGAAGTAGGGCTTATGATCCACTCAAAGACCACCCGTATCTTTTACCAAGCTGGGCTACTGATGGAGGCAATCGGGTACAAATATTCAATGCATTAAAAGAAGCTAAAAATGGTAAAGTAGTTATTTTGACATTTCATGGAGTTCCTGATTTGGAGCATCCCTGGGTAGATACCCCAATAGATTTATTCAAAGAGTATCTCCAGTATATGTATGATAATAAATTCAAAGTTATTGCTCTAAGTGACTTGGAGGAGTATATAGATGTCAAAAATGCATTAGAATTAATCCAACCAGATTTTTCCAAACCCCTCAAGAATTAGAAGTTTGATTTATCTTCTGATTCTATAATTATTAGAAAACAGCTAGTTTAGTTTTTCTATTTAATTGTATTTCGACTGACTTTACACTGTAAGATATCTACTTAATGATAATGAGCAATCTACAAAGAAGAACAGTGAGAAAATTAAATGTGGTATTATCAATGGGAATTGCGGCACCATCATTATCATAGTCCTAAAAATTGGTCGAGCCTTATCACACCAAACAACAATTATTAGGCACTCATAAACAGGTGATAGGTAGTGTAACTGCGGGTGCTATTGTTGCGATCAAGATGTTAGGATAGAAGAAAGATTCCATGTGCGTATTCTAATGTGAAGAATTCTTAGCTACTGACGGTTGTTGATATGATATTTGCTACATATATCGAAAGAGGTATGAGGCCTTTTGCACAACTTGAATTTGAAATAGAACGCCAAGGTGTGTCTCTGTTAAAAATTGATTGGTAGATACGGCAATTTCAAGGGTGTCAAAAGAATCACAATTGTTAACTGAACTATAACTAAATGAAATTATTAAAAACAATCAAAGTTGCACTTTATGCACTACCATTTCTTTTGTTGAACCTCTCCTGTGCCAAGCAGGAACCTGAATTTGTGGGCTATCTATTTGCTTATTTTTCTGGGAATGGCCCAGGCGAAGAGCAAGTGAGCTATGCTCTGAGCACAGATGGGTATTCATATTTTACATTAAATGGAGGGAAACCGATTATTGACTCTAAAGACATCAGCAATAGTGGAGGTGTTCGCGATCCGCACATTCTCAGGGGACAGGACGGAATGTTTTATATGGTGCTCACTGATCTTTACGTGCCAGAGATGGGCTGGGAAAATACAGCAATGGTATTGCTCAAGTCGACAGATTTAATCAATTGGTCACACAGCGTAATTGATATTCCAAAAACATATCCGGGTAACTTTGGAGAGGTAAATCGTGTATGGGCTCCTCAGACTATTTATGATGCAAATGAGGGCAAATACATGCTCTACTGGTCGATGCGTCACAACCAGGACGCTGACATCATTTACTATGCCTATGCCAACGAAGATTTTACAGCTTTAGAATCAGAGCCTAGGCAGTTGCTATTCAAAGAAGGCGCATGCATAGATGGTGATATTGTATTTCACGAAGGCAAGTATCATTTCTTTTTCAAAAATGAAGACGAAGGCGCCAAGGGTATTATGAAAGCCGTATCAGAAAAAATTAATGAAGGTTATGTAGTTGGAGAAGGCTATGTAGATCAAACAGACTATTCTGTAGAAGGTTCTGGTACATTTAAGTTACTCAATAACGATAAGTACATTTTGATGTACGATGTATATGGCATTGGTAAGTATCAATTCTGTGAGAGCACTGATTTAGAAAACTTCAAAGTAATTGACCAAAACATAATGATGAATTTTCATCCAAGGCATGGTTCTATCATTCAGATTACCCAGTCTGAGATGGATGCTCTATTAATCAAATGGGGAGATCTGGAAAAAAGCGCTATCATTGGCGCTAAAAATGAAGGCGTTAAAAAGAACAATATTGTAATTGAGGGTAACGAAATCTATTTACCAGTAAAACCTGGAATAGATTTTACATCTTTTGATCCACAATTTTTGGTGTTGCCAGGAGCAGAAATATCTCCGCAAGACCCGACTGACTTTAGTAAGGGGGCTGTTGATTATACAGTAACCCTGCAAAACAAACCTAAAACCTTTAGCGTAACGGTAAGCGCGGATGCCAACCCGGTAGTTGAGGGCTACTATGCCGACCCTGAAATTATTTATTCTCAAAGAGATCAAAAATACTACCTCTACCCAACCAGCGATGGTTTTCACAACTGGTCGGGTACATATTTTGAAACATTCTCATCGACTAACCTTATCCATTGGACTAATGAAGGAACCATTCTAGACTTGAAAAAAGATGTTGATTGGATCAGTAGGAATGCATGGGCTCCTACAGCCATTGAGCAAAAAGTCGGTGACTCCTACAAGTACTATTACTACTTTTCTGCCGGTCAAAGAATCGGTGTAGCGGTATCCGACAATCCAACGGGTCCATTTAAAGATCTGGGCAAACCGCTTGTCGATTTCAAACCAGAAGGAATTGAAGGCGGTCAAGAAATTGACCCAGATGTATTCAACGATCCAGTATCAGGAAAAAACTACCTGTATTGGGGCAATGGCTACATGGCCGCAGTTGAGCTTAACGATGATATGGCGTCTTTTGATCACAACAAAATCAAAGTACTCACACCAGACGAAACCTATCGGGAGGGTACTGAGATTTTTTACCGAGAAGGAAAATATTACTTCCTATGGTCAGAGGATGATACCAGATCACCAAACTATCGTGTGCGATATGCCACAATGGATAGTCCTCTTGGGCCTTTGAATATTCCCGACGAGAATATGGTGATCCAAAAAGATGAAGCTGCTGGTATCTACGGCACAGGGCACAATTCTGTCATTTATGCCAAGGAACAAGATCAGTGGTATATTGTTTATCACCGCTTTACCCGACCAAAAGGCATAGACATGGGCAGATCTGCTTGGTTTCATCGAGAGATTTGTATAGACGAATTGAATTTTACTGAAGATGGCAACATTATTCAAGTGAAGCCGACTCTTAGGGGTATTTAAAAAATTGTAACAAGGCCTACCTTAGCGCCTTGTATGAACTCTTGTATTGAAATGGAGTTTGACCAGTAATTCCTTGAATTTGCGGTTAGACAATGACAGTGTATTGTAGTCACTGGAATAGGTAATATAGGCTATCGATTTATCTTCATCTTTTAACAGTTTGCAAGCTCTGCTTATGCGCAGTTCTGAGATTCTAACCTAAGATGTCCAAATCGTCATAACCGCTATATGCTATATTTTTTAAAATGTACAATATCCATCAGGATGCTAGCCTACATCAATTTGATTTCGAATCCGAAAATTATGAGGACAAGGGACAATCCATTCCGACAATGACTGCTTCCACATCGGAGAAGGATGGCAAGATCAGCATTACCTTTTGCCAATGGCTACCCTATTAAGAACAAAATGGTGGACTTTGAAGTAGGGGCCGACCTAAAAGTTACATCCGGGAAGATTGTTACCAGTGAGAATATGACAGACTACAATGACTTTGGAAAAGAAGAGCAAGTGCGTTTTGCAGACTTTAAAACCGGAAGGGTTAAGGATGGTAAACTGCATGCTGAAATTCCAGCGCATTCTGTCGTATTGATCCAGTTGCATAGATGAGATGTCAGAATCAAGACGCCAATCTTAATTTAATAACACACTAGGAGCCTTTTAGTATAAATTTGCTATGTGCTGTTAGAACGAATTCTACAACATCATTTTTAACAAGATCATGATATCAAGACTCTTCATTTTCCTCTTTGTTTATTCTGTTTCAGAAGTGGCATTAGCGCAGGTTACATTACAGGCTGACGGGCCAGATAATACTTATGAATTAATCAATTCGATTCTGGCTCCCGGTTTTGATGTAGTAGAGGTGCCGGATTGCAATCACACAGATTTTGGCCGTCATATTGATGAGGTAATGGATACGGATCTAAACAAATATGTCTTTCGCTTTCATATACATACCTCACCAGATAATGACAGGTGTCAGAAAGAGGATAGACAAAGAAATGAAATCAAAACCTACGATAAGTCTCCAGACAACCTGCTGGGGCACCAATATGAATCAGCGGTGTACAAGTGGAAATTTAAGCTGGACGAGGCATTCCAGCCGTCATCTTCTTTCACGCACTTACATCAAATAAAGGCGGTCGATGGACCGGAAGATTCCATGCCTCTAATCACCATTACTGCGAGAAAGGGTAGTCCCGATCAGCTGGAGTTGCGCTATGCGGATAAGCTGACCCAATCGACACTCAAAAAAACTGACCTCACTCCATTCAAAGGTATATGGGTAGAAGCAACAGAGACGATATACTATGATGAGGTTGGCCTGGGTAGTTATGATTTAGAACTCAAATCGGTATCGGGAGGAGATTTACTTTTCTCTTATAGTGATAACGCAATCAGGACATGGAAAACGGATGCTTCTTTTTTAAGGCCAAAATGGGGAATTTATAGGAGTCTGAATGATGCAGGCAGTTTGAGAGATGAGCAGGTATTGTTTGCCGACATTTCTATCGAGGAGATCAAGCCCATACTTTCCTTACCGAATGTTACATTAGCTGACAAAGACCTTTTTGTATATCCCAATCCAGCGAATCATCAATTGAGACTATCCGAAGGCATTGTGACTAACTATGAAAGGATAAACATGTACGACCACATAGGAAAATTAGTGCTGTCTGAAAGTATTGTTTCTGACAAAATATCCATTTCCAATTTACCGACAGGCATGTACTATGTTCAGTTTATGGTCAACGGGCTTAGAGGGTCGTCAATCAAAACCCTGATTGAATAAGTGATGAAGTATGGCCTTCTCTTTTAAGTCGCGTTATATGCCCATTAGCTTGCTCTTCCAAGCATTCGGAAAATGATCTATTGAGTATAAAAGCCAGGTATAGGTAGGAGCAATAATTTGGTAAGGCACAAAAAAATTAATGTGCTGGGAAGTGTAAAGTTAGAACATGGCATTCAACGCCTGTTCTTTCAATTAATGAAGAAATAGTAAGGGGGCTTTATGTATAGTCAATATCTCAAAGCAACTTCTTCATCGCTTTAGCATATCGCTTCCCTAGTTTTCTATACCCTGCTGAGTTAAAATGAACTCCATCTTTACCCTTTAGTCCTTCACTTTTTGCAATGGTTACTTTAGGATCTGCCTTAGCCACTTCTTGTGTGGCTTCCCAGACAGTTTCAGGATAAATCGGATTGTCTTTTCTTTCCTGGCCGTGCAAATCAAGGTATTCAGGGAGCATTTGACCGAGAACAAATGGTAGTTCAGGTTTGTCTATCAATGCTCTGACGCGTTGTATGAGATCCAGAAGTTTGGCTTTGTATTGATCTGCCAATCCCACTTTCGAATCGGATTCTCCCTGGTGCCAAAGTACACCTTTTATTTGTCCGTATTGAAGTGCATGTTTCAGTCTGGGCACCATGTCATCCCATGGGTGGGTGTTTGTGGATTCATGATAGCCTCCCGGTTTCCATGTATCTATGCCAGATCCGCCGACAGCACAGGGTATCAGACCAATCTGATTTTTACTCATTTTAGAGATGTCCTCCGCAAACGACTTACCCAATCCAACACCTGCAATATCCTTGTCAAAATGGATAGGGTCTTTTGCAGGCACCCAATTCAATTCCTTGGTCAGCATATAAACATCTTGCAGGGGAATAGTATCTTGTGCTTCGAGAGTACCTCGGCCCGCCATGTTGGATTGGCCAATAAGAAGGTATAGATCTAGGTTTTGCTGGGCACTGAGGCTAGTAAATAGAAAACAGAATATTAGGAATGTACTTGATTTTTTCAATGCGAAATTTTTGATCATCGTCTTTTAGTCAATAGATTTTTGATTTACTCTCTTTATAAATCCGTTTGTACTTTAGCGGGCTCATTTTTGTAATGGTCTTAAACTGTTTGTTGAAATTGGACAAAGTGTTGAACCCACTGTCGAAGCACGCTTGTGACACATTCTTATGTTTGTCTACCAGCAGTTTACAAGCATAGCCAACCCTTATTTCACTTAAAAAATTTGAAAAGGTTTTGTTGGCATGACGCTTAAAATGACGACTAAAAGCAGCAGGGGTCATATTCGCTACTTCAGCCACTTGTTCCAGGCTGATGGTTTCTTTAAAATGCTTCATTACATAAGCATGAACAGCCCTCATTCTTTTGGAATCAGACTCTTTTAGTGAATTGATATAACCAGGAGATGATAATAATTTGTAATCTTTGATCAACGAAAAGTCAAAGAGTATATCCAGAAGTTTTAAGATACGTTCAAAGTCAGTAGCCTCACTCAGCGTGATCATTTTTGATCGGATTCTTTCAGCATTTTCCCCATCAATTTTTATCCCCCTTTCTGAGCGTTGCAGCAGTTGTCGCAACTGGATCGTTTCTTCTTTTTGCAGAAAGCCTTCAGTCATCAAGGACTCATGAAAGTAGATAACCAAACCATCTATGGAGAGATCGCCATTGCCATCGAAATACTCGGGATCACTCCTCCATAAGTGGGGAAGGTTGGGTCCCGTGAATACAACTTCTCCATCTTTAAACGAACTGACATTGTCACCAATAAAGCGGGTACCTGATCCCTTAATTACCGTGAACAGTTGGAATTCCGGATGGAAGTGCCAGTAAGGATCGAAGTATTGATCCTGCAGTCTGTACACTTCAAAACACTTGTTTTCTGAAATGGGTGATTTGCGTAGTGCAGCCTTCATTTATTCAATTATTTACCCTTAAAATTACAATTAATTAACTTATCGATCAATATACAGTCATTTGTTGGTAATATTTAGGAATTCAATATGATTGTTAATGATGAAATTTACTTCAGAATCAAAGCAAAAAACCATTTCTTGATGACGGACTGGTTGATTGCATATAAGATTTACCCAATTTTTAAGCACCTCAAAAACAGATCACTATGCAAGGAAGAGACAATTTCATTATTAGTAAGTTTAGATCCCTGACTATTTCTCTGAAAGTCCTTATTGCGATTAGTTTTATCGGTATAATTTCTTGTTCTAAGAAAAAGTCTAAGGTATTTGATAGTTCAAGAATAGAAATATTATTCTTGGGGCATGATAGTCAGCACCATGACTCTGAAAGATATATGCCTATACTCGCTTCTGCATTGATTGATAAAGGCATTCATTTCACATATACATCTGATCCCAATGATTTGAATAAAGAAAATCTTGATAAATATGATGGGCTATCATTATACGCAAATCATGATAGTATATCTGAGAGTCAGGAAAAAGCACTCTTGGATTTTGTAGAATCAGGAAAGGGTTTCATTCCAATACACTGTGCTTCCTATTGCTTTAGAAACTCTGCATCTTTTGTGGATATGGTTGGTGGGCAATTCATGAAACATGATACTGCTACTTTTACTACTACTGTTACTGCTTCTGGAAAACAACATCCAACTGATTTATCAGTGTTCGAAACCTGGGACGAAACTTACATGCATGACAAAATTAACCCAAATATTGACGTTTTGATGGAGCGTCAAGAAGGTGACCATAAAGAGCCCTGGACATGGACGAACAAATACGGCCAAGGAAGAATATTTTATACGGCTTACGGGCACGATGAAAGAACATGGATGAATCCTGGTTTCCATGAACTAATGAACAAGGGCATTAAATGGGCTGTAGGTGAAGGAGTAGCAAACAAAGTGTCCAATTTGGAAATGCCTGGTCGGTCTTATACAGAGGCTAAAATTCCCAATTATGAGAAAAGAAACCCGCCTCTTAAGTTGCAGGGAGCTTTATCACCTGAGGAATCAATGAAACTGACTCAGGTGCCAGTTGGATTTGAACTCCAGTTATTTGCATCTGAACCAGATATCATCAATCCTATTGCGATGGCATGGGATGAGAAGGGTCGACTTTGGGTCATTGAGACTGTTGACTATCCCAATACTGTAAGACAAGAAGATGGAATTGGTGATGACCGAATCAAGATATGTGAGGATACAGACGGTGACGGAAAAGCCGACAAGTTTACTGTATTCGCAGAAGAACTTAACATCCCAACTAGTATGGTGTTTGCTAATGGTGGGATTATCGTTTCACAGGCTCCCCACTTTTTGTTTTTGCAAGATACTGATGGAGATGACAAGGCTGATATTAGAAAAGTAATTAATACAGGATGGGGAGTAAGTGATACACATGCAGGTCCATCAAACTTGAAATATGGTATAGATAATAAAATATGGGGGACTGTTGGTTATTCAGGATATCAAAATCCTGATGATGGCAATCATAAATTCAGTAATGGATTATACCGGATGAATCAGGACGGTTCTGAATTAGAAAAAATGGTGTCCACAACAAACAACACTTGGGGGCTAGGTTTCTCAGAAGATTTTAATGTGTTTGCATCCACAGCAAATAACACACATAGCGTGTTCGCAGGAATATTAAATAGTTATGTGGATGATGTGAAAGGATTGCCAAGAAACCTGGGAAAGAAATTAGATGGACATTATGCCATGCACCCAATTACCCAGCAAGTAAGACAGGTGGATGTGTTTGGTGGATTTACTGCAGCGGCAGGCCATGCTTTGTACACGGCCAGAAGTTTCCCAAAAGCGTATTGGAACAAAATAGCTTTTGTATGTGAGCCAACAGGTAGATTGGTGCACAATGCTATATTAAAAAAAGATGGTGCCGGATTTACAGAAAAAGATGGTTGGAACCTGATAGCCAGTAATGACAATTGGTTTGCTCCGGTGCATGCTGAAGTTGGTCCGGATGGTGCGGTTTGGATAGCCGACTGGTATAACTTTATAATTCAGCATAATCCTACTCCGCCAGGATTTGAGAATGGGCCTGGCAATGCACATATCAATCCTTTAAGAGACCGTCAACATGGAAGGATTTATAGGTTGGCCTATAAAGGGGCCAAAGAATATGATCCTATTTCTCTTTCCTTAGAAGATGAAGATATGTTGGTAGAATATCTCAACAATGAGAATTTATTCTGGAGGTTGACGGCACAAAGGTTATTGATACAAAGGGGAGAAAAGGATGTTTTACCAGCTTTGCATAGCTTACTTAAGAGTCAAGAGACTGATGAACTAGGTTTAAACCCTGGTGCATTGCATGCCCTTTGGGTAATTCATGGACTTGGTGCCATTCATTCGGAAACGGCATCTGATATCTCCAATATCATTGTGAAGTTATTAAGTCACCCGTCTGCGGCAGTAAGGAAAGCAGCGGTGCAGATTTTACCTAAAGTAGATTGGGGCACAGAAGCCATTCTACAGTCTGGTATATTAAATGATCAAGACCCAAATACTCGATTTGAAGCCATCTTAGCACTATCCGAAATGCCGAGTGTCGCTGGTATTGCAGTTGAACTGTTGCGACTAAGCCATGATGAAAGTGTGTATGCTGACGACTTACTTTCTAAGGCAGTATATATTGCTGCGGTCAATCATAAGGCAGCTTTTTTGGCTTCCCTTGCTGAAAATTCCGATCTCAATGAAAAGTACCGCAAAGAACTAGAAAATTTTTCCAGCCCTTATAATGTAGAAACGGACATTTCCAATTGGGGACAAGTGGAGGTACCCGCAAACCTGGAAAGCACAGAAATAGGGGATGTTGATGGAGTATTTTGGTATCGAAAAGAACTTCAACTTACTTCTCCTTCAGCTGCAACAATTTATTTAGGAGTGATACGACAATCAGACGAACTTTGGGTTAACGGTCAAAAGATAGGCAATACAGAAGGAGGGTGGCGAACGAAGAGAGTTTATGATATTCCAGATGGAGTGCTTGTGAAGGGTAAAAATGTTATTGCGGTCAAAGTAATAAACACTGGTTCAATTGGAGGATTTATTGGTGAACCTGAAGATCTGGTATTAGAAATTGGAAAAAGACGCATTTCTTTGGCAGGGCAGTGGAGTTATCAAATAGAGTATATCCAATCCAATCTGTATTTCACGAAATCAAATTCCATAATCAGGAATTTACTGATCAACTATGAGTTGGATGTTCCAGAGCAAGAAAATCAAGAAGACAAGTTTGAAAATGCAAAGGTCATAACCATCAAAACCATACCAAATGAGATGAAATACGATCTAAATACTTTCGAAGTTGAAGCAGGCATGCCTGTCGAAATTCGATTTAGCAACAATGATTTTATGCAGCATAATTTGCTGGTACTCGAACAAGGTAGTTTAGAAACAGTAGGTGCTGCCGCAGATAAAATGGCAACTAATCAGGATGGTGCAGCAAATAACTACGTGCCCAAAATTCCAGAAGTATTATACTCAACTAAATTGGTTGACCCAAACACGGTAGTATCTCTAAAATTTGTTGTTCCCAAGGAACCAGGTGAATACCCTTTTGTATGCACCTTCCCTGGTCATTGGAGGATGATGAATGGAATAATGAAAGTTGTGGCTAAAGAAAAGAAAGCAATATGAATATAAATTTTGGGGTGAGCACGTGGCTATGGACATCCCAATTTAATAGAGATACCATGAGCCTTTTTTCCAATGTTAAAGAAATGGGTTTAATTCCAGTGGAAGAATCGGAACTGATTGATACAAAGTTGTTAAGTGGTATTGTTAAAATTCAGACATGTAATAAGAAAAATAGTGCAATAAGTGTAAAAAAATTATCAAAGAATGTTAATCTTTAGAACCCTCTCATAATGTTTTGTAAACCTAAATATTTAAAAATAGCATGCTTTTTACTCATCCTTATCATTTTTGTTCAACCCACAATGGCACAAGATGGGACCATTTACCCGCTTGAAGCTCCAGAAGAACCGAATGCCATTCTTCTAGGCACAGGAGGGGTAGATGATCAACCGGCTTCAGAAACTTGGTTCAGACAGTGGGGCGATCCCATGGCCAGGAACATTACAACCGCGACCCTGACACCCTTCATTCCGGAACCTGGAAAGGCAAATGGTGCGGCAGTGATCGTAGCACCGGGTGGTGGCTTCCGGTGGCTTTCACTAGGAAATGAAGGCTGGGAAGTCGCCGAGGCATTAAAAGCACAAGGTATTGCGGCGTTTGTACTGAAGTACCGGCTCCATCCTACACCAGAATCGCTTGAGGACTTCACAGCGTGGATGAATCGTCCCCGAACCCCAGCACCTGCAGAGACCTCCAAAGAGAGTGAGGAAGCAGCCGCTCCTCCAAGTCGACCAAGGTGGGATCTTTCCAATCAGTTGGAGGATGCTGAAGCAGCTTATGCGATGATCCTTGACCGTTCGGAAGAATGGGGTGTGGATACCGACAGAATTGGCATGATCGGCTTCTCAGCCGGTGCAGGTCTGACGATGCATTCAACCTTAAAATCTGAGACTATGAAACTGGCCTTCATCGGCCCTATTTACGGAGGCATGGGACCTGTGGAAGTGCCTGAGGGTGCTCCACCCATGTTTAACGTCATTGCCACGGATGATTTTCTCTTTAGGGGTCAGTTTGGTGTCATTGATTCATGGTACAAGGCAGGTATACCTGTTGAGTTTCATCTTTACCAAAATGGTGGTCACGGTTTTGGCTTGGGAAACCCCAACCGAACTAGCAATCGTTGGTTTGATGCTTTTATTCATTGGTTAGATGTCAATGAATTTCTTGCAGCCAAATCCGAAGAGTGATAAGGGATTGTGTATCGATAGTGAAGTGTGGAGTTGATTCTACGAACTATCTTACGTTGCAAACGACGTACAAAGAAATTGTTTTTTGAACTAATAAACACCACGCAACAAAATGTATAGTGAATGCGCTTTCGAGCAAGTTGTAATTTTAAACCAATATGACTGTTAAATTTGGAGTGAGTACTTGGCTTTGGACGTCCCCGTTCAATGGAGAGACCATAATTCTTTTTCCTAAGATCAAAGAAATGGGTTTTGATGTTGTAGAAATTCCAGTGGAAGATCCGGAATTGATTGATACGGAGCTTGTAAGACAAGCTTTAAAAGAGAACGATCTGATCGCCGAGATATGTGGTGCTTTTGGACCTACCCGAGACTTGACTCATAGCGATATATCGGTACATCAAAACTGTTTTGACTATCTGGAAGAATGCTTCAGAATAAGTGCTGAATTGGGTGGGGAATTTGTCGCAGGACCAATGTACTCTGCTGTTGGAAAAGTCAGGCTATTGACAGATGACGACCGCAAGGCTGAATGGGATTTGGCTGTGAATAATTTAAAAAAAGTATGTGAAATGGCCGATGGATTTGGCCAGAAAATAGCCCTTGAGCCACTCAACCGCTTCGAATCTGATTTAGTCAATACATCTGAAGATGTGGTACGCATGATTAGAGATATCAATCACCCTGCGGCCAAAATACTTTTGGATAGTTTCCACATGAGTCTGGAAGAACGAAATCTCAAAGATGCTATTGAAACCGCTGGCTCTGACTTGATTCACCTTCAAGTCTCGGAAAACTACCGAGGTGCACCTGGTACCGGTCAAACCTCGTGGGAAGATATCAAAGAAGGACTGAAGGCAATTGATTATCAAGGAACGGTTTCAATTGAGAGCTTTACACCGAATGTAAAAGAACTCGCTGGGGCAGTGTGTATTTGGAGAAAATTCTCTGAATCTCAAGATCAATTTGCCAGCGATGGCATCAAATTTCTTAAGTCACTATTTAGCGAATAAATTATAAAACAACAGAATATAAAAAGTATTAGAATATGAATGATAAGAAAATTAACATAGCGATAGTTGGGCTGGGATTCGGAGCAGAATTTATTCCCATTTATCAAAAATATAATGGTGCCAATCTGGTGGCTATTTGTCAACGAAATGAGGCAAAGCTGAATGAGATTGGTGATGCATTCGGAATAGAGAAGAGATACACTTCCTATGACGAATTACTTGAAGATCAGGAAATTGATGCGGTGCATATCAATACCCCAATTCCAGAGCACGGCATCCAGTCTATAAAGGCACTAAAGGCCGGGAAACATGTGGCATGCACAGTACCTATGGCTACATCGGTTGAGGAGTGCAAGGAAATAGTAGAGCTGTGCCAAGAAACGGGCTTGACTTACATGATGATGGAAACCGTAGTGTATGCACGCGAGTTTTTATATATGAAGGAAATGTATGAGTCTGGTGAGCTGGGTAAGGTGCAGTTTTTGAAGGCCAGCCACCAGCAAGACATGGATGGATGGCCAAATTACTGGCCTGGATTGCCACCGATGCACTATGCTACACACTGTGTTGGACCTGTGCTGGGGCTAACCAGGTCAGAAGCCGAGTATGTATCATGTTTTGGATCTGGTACAATACGAGAAGAATTACATGGACACTACAATAGTCCCTTTGCCGTAGAGACTACCCATATCAAGTTTAAAGACTCTGGCCTAAGTGCTCAGGTGTACAGGTCGCTATTTGATGTTGCCCGACAATATAGGGAAAGCTTTGAAGTATATGGATCAAAAAAATCTGTTGAATGGCCATTGATCGAGCATGATCCTTTGGTGGTGCACACTGCCAAAAAACCTGAGCCAGAGATTCCGGAATTATCTAAATGCCCTGATTTTGCTAAATTGTTACCCGAAGAAATACAGCCGTTCACTACAGGTGGTGTGTACGACTCAGACGATAACCAGCACCTTTCTTTTACACAAGGTGCAGGACATGGGGGCTCGCACCCACATCTGGTACATGCTTTTGTGAACGCGCTACAAAATAAAGAACAACCGTACCCCAATGCTGTGCAATCGGCAAACATTACGTGTGTGGGTATTTTGGCCCATGAATCAGCCTTAAAGGGAGGTGAGCTTATCAGACTACCTGACTTCACATTTGAATAAAATAAACCTGAGAATCTTGAAAACTAGCACTATACTATCACTATTTATCATCCTCATTTATTGCTTTTCTTGCAAACAACAAACAAATGAAGATGTACAGTCCGGCTTCTACACAGAACAAAATGATTCCACCATATTGGTATTTCAAAAAGGGATCAGCATTCCTGTCTTGACGCAAAAGGTAGGAGCTGACTTTCGACCCTACATTCATCCATTGTTGGCTCCAAATTCTGAGGCTCAATTGACACAGTATAGTCCAGGTCATCATAAACACCAGACTGGACTGTATTGGGGATTCACCCGTGTCAATGGCGGAGACTTACCTAAGGACACTATTAAAAAATGGTTTTACAAGAAGGAGGTACCTGAATCTATCAGGAAGAATCTTGGTCGGGATTATTTTCATAATCCTGAAAATGGTTATTGGAAAAAAGTTTCTGCTGAAGTACTGAAGGGTAAAGGTGAAAGGCTCAGGTGGCGAACGGTATACAACATGCTGGACGAGGAAGGCAAGGTTATAATGGAAGAGACTCAGATATGGGAATTTTCCCAGGAAGACGGACGAAATGTACTGAATCTAGAGTGGCAGGGGAAAGCTATAGAGGATATCAAAGTAAATAAATTTGACTATGGTGGGCTCTTTTTGAGAATGCCCTGGAATAAGGAAATTGATGCAGAAGTAGTAAATGCCGCCAGACAAAAAAACAGCCGAGGTGATCGCCAGCGAGCGATGTGGGCTGATGTAGGTATGCAGATCGAAGGACTGGACGATTGGGGACACATAGCCATATTTGATCATCCCGACAATGAAGGATTTCCCCAAACCTGGCGGGTAGATGGTCAGTTTGGTATTGGGCCCTCCAGATGCATTATGGGTGATTGGCACATTAAAAAAGGAGACACCAAGACCTACAAACACCAGTTGCTAGCATATACTGGAAAAATTGGCGATGTAGAAATGGATGAACTCTGGGCGAAATACACTGGGGATGATGGCATGTACAACAAGGCTTCTTTATGGGGTATAGCTCAGCAAGAAGGTTTGACTGCTAAATTTCTTACACCGGAGGAAGCCATCGAAAGCATGACGATAAAGGAGGGTTATCAGGTGAACACCTTTGCCTCAGAGCCGATGATCACCCAGCCTATGGCCTTTTGTTGGGATGACAAAGGTAGAATGTGGATCGCAGAGAATCGAGATTATGAATCGCGTCAAACCGGATTTTCAGGTTCGGGTGATAGCCGAATACTCATACTGGAAGATACAGATCGGGATGGTGTGGCTGATAGTAAGAAGGTTTTTTTAGAGGACATACCATTTCCTTCAGCCATTGCTGTAGGCTTTGGTGGCTTATACCTGGGGGCACCACCTAATTTGCTTTTCATTCCTGACAAAGATCAAAATGACAAAGGAGATGTTGAAGACATAGAGATTTTGCTCACCGGGTGGGGTATACGAGACAGGCACGAAACCATCAACAGCCTTCATTGGGGGCCAGACGGTTGGCTCTATGGCCTGGAAGGTTTTGCTACGCCATCCAAGATCAGAAAACCTAAGGGCAAGGGAAAGATATTGGGCCATAAGGATCCTTTTCCTGAAGATATACTGGAAGCAGAAGGTGTGGACATCAACGGGGGAGTATGGAGATACCATCCCACCAAAGACATTTTTGAAGTAGTAGCGCATGGCCTGAGCAACCCATGGGGTGTTGACTATGATGCCAAAGGCCAAATGTTCATTTCAGCATGCGTCATTCCCCATATGTTCCATATTATCCCCGGAGGGATTTACCATCGGCAGGGTGGGAGGCATTTCAATCCCTATGTTTATAAAGACATTCAAACCATCGTCGATCACAGGCACAGGTCGGCTCATGGCGGAGCGAGAATCTACCAATCAGATGCCTTTCCGGCGGATCAGCAGGGAAGGGTCTTCATGGCAAATATTCACGAGCATGCGGTATTGTCCGATGTATTGTCAAAAAATGGTTCGGGTTTCAGCGCATCCCATGGAGAGGATTTTATGCTGGCCAATAACGGTCAGTGGATCGGCTTTAGCATGGAAGTCGGACCAGAAGGAGGTTTGTATGTGCTGGACTGGCATGATGCAGATATTTGCGGAAAGGATGTGAAAAACAAAGAAACCGGCAGGGTATTTAGAATGATGCCTGAGGAAACTTTAGCAGAAAACTGGCCAGGTAGATACGACAATTTGCAATTGTTGAATGATTCGGAATTGGTTCAACTTCAGCTCAGTAAAAGCGACTGGCATTCCAGACGTGCCAGGGTCATCCTACAAGGCAGAGCTACAAAAGGTAATATAGAAAACTCTGCTGTTGAGGACTTATTTGATATTCTCCAGAAAAATGAAAATAATAATTACAGGCTCAGGGCATTATGGTCGCTTCATGTTACCAAATCTATTTCCGAGGAGAAACTAAAAGCACTATTAAAGGATAAAGATGAATATATCCGTTCATGGGCTATTCAGTTTCTTGCAGAGGATAAACATGTGAGTCAAGAGATTTTGAAGGAATTTGAAAACCTCGCAAATCGGGATGAATCCTCAGCTGTGAGACTCTACTTAGCTGCCGCCTTGCAGCGCATTTCTTTTGATGATCGCTGGGAACTGGCAGGTCGACTAGCACAAAAGGCTGAAGATATCAATGATCCAAACATTCCATTGATGCTATGGTTTGGAATTGAACCGTTGGTTGAGGATAATCCACAAAAAGCTTTAGAAATGGCTTCCGCTGGCAAGATACCTATGATTTCCAATCATATCGCCCGTCGTTTAGCGGATGCTGATCAGTTAGGCCTTCTTGTTGATGCAATCAATAACCAGGATGTTAATGCTATCAACTTGCTCACTGGATTATTGGCTGCCATTGAAGGACGGCAAGACATTAAAGAACCGACTAATTGGCCAGATACCTATCAACAGCTCAAATCAAACGACAAGTTATCTGAAGTCGCCCAATTAATTTCTCAGCAATTCGGTAGCGCAGCTGCCGCTGAACAGATGTTATCCACAGTGTTGGATGATGGTGCTGATCTTTCGAAAAGACAGAAGGCAATAGGAGTTTTGTCCTCTCAAAAGAACCTACAGTTGCAAAACGAACTGGAAAATCTATTGAGTGAGGATGGCTTATCAATTAGTGTGATTCGTGCCATTGCACATTACAACGTTCGTGGGCCTGGAGAGCTTTTATTGGCTAAATATCCAAATTTCAATGACCAGGAGCAAAGAGAGGCTATACAAACGTTGGCTTCCAGGACTGTCTATGGTCGATTGCTGGCCAATGCCATAAAGACTGGAGAAATAGCAAAAAAGGACATACCGGCTTACACAGCCCAGCAATTGCGGAGAGTAGTAGGCAATGGTTTTGTAGAAATTTGGGGACCGATAGACGATATCAGCTCCAATAAAGAATCTGATTATAAAAAGTACCGCAGACTGCTATCGGATGAGGCCTTAGCAGGAGCCAACCTGGTTAAGGGAAAAGGATTATATCTGTCGACTTGTGGACCTTGTCATAAGATGTTTGGTGAAGGAGGGGATATCGGACCTGACCTGACAGGATCCAATCGCGGAAATACTGCATACTTGCTCGGTAATGTCATCGAGCCAAGCAGTGAGCTGCAAGACGACTATCGCCTGGTAGTAATCACCACCCAGGATGGGCAGACATTTAGCGGAAATATAGTAGAGGAAGACGAGCGCAGGTTGACGCTGAAAGTGGTAGGAATGGATTTGGCGCAAATCTCAAAATCCGACATTCGATCCAAAGAAGTCTCTAATAAATCTATGATGCCGGAAGGTCTTTTCAATAACCTGGAAGATGATGAAGTCATTGACCTGGTCGGCTATTTAAAAACATTGGAACAAGTAGAATCTAACTAAGGTCTGATATAGTCAAGTCAATGAATGTTTATTGTAATCGGCTGACAATGAGATTTTATCCATGCTAAGATCGATAGCACTAAAATTCATTATTTAGGGTCATTTGCTTCCTAAACTGCGCTATTTTCTAATGGTTTGCAGTTTCCCAGCAGTATGAAAGTCTATTTCTAGTTGCGGATTGAACCAAATTCGAAACACAAACGTGATAAAAATGTTATGTTTAGTTTCGACTATGGAACCCTCCACTACGTTAGCGTGTTGAGTGCATTGAAATTTAGACTATGAAGGTGAAGTATTATTTAATTGTTCTGATTGCATTTTTGAATGCTTGCATCGGAACTGACTATGAAACAGAAGTAAATGCAGTGTTGCGAATCAATTCCTCAACTTCTTCCATGAGAGTGAGTGGCTCTTTCCAATTCGATTTTGAATATACCAACCGTTTGGCTCAAATGGAAAATATAGCAGCCACCTGGCAGAGCAGTAACACCAGTGTGATTACCATTGATGGAAATGGGAATGCAACAGCAATTGCAGAAGGGACTGCAACTATTACTGTTGGGTTTGATGGGTTGGAAGACACACAGTCAGTAGAAGTTTTACCCTCTAAAGAGTCAATTTCGATCTCGACTTTTGTCAGTGTTCTTCCGGTGGGTAATTCCACGCAGTTTGAATACGTCTATTTGGATCTGGAGGGACAAACCGCTACTCCGGAATCAGCAGTATGGTCTTCGTCTGACCCTTCTACTTTGTCTATTGATCAGCAGGGAAATGTAACCGCCCTGAAATCCGGTACAGTTTCAATTTCCATTGAGTCTGGGGCGGTAACTGATGAGGTGAGTGTGGAATGTACCTCTACAGTCATCATGGTCGATGAAGAAATACGGATAACGATGTTTACAAACTCTATGGAATTGGATGCTAATTTTACTTTTGAAGCTTCTTTTTACAATACTTCTGGTGAACCGGATGGCTCTGTGCCGATTAGCTGGGAGAGCTCAAACCCATCAGTGATTTCTATTTCTTCTGCTGGTTTGGCTACAGCAAATGAGGTTGGCACGGTAAATTTGATTGCAAGCTCAGGGTCTATTACTGAAAGTGTCCAGGTAGAAGTGTTGGCGCCAAACGTAAGCGAACGAATTGTTGTTTTAGACAGTCATGGATCTGGCTATATTGTTGAAGGGGAGGGTGTGCTCAAGGTCGTAGATGGTGAAGTGTTTCTCGACATCAAAGGGGTGAAAGTGGAAGGTCCCGGTCCTTATTTGTATTTGTCAAACAGTTCAAGCAACGTGAATGGTGGTTTGAATTTAGGACCGGTAGGCAATGGCGATGTATTGATTAATGTTAGCGCCAAAGATTCCGAAGTGGATTTAGCTACCTATGATTATGTAGTGGTGTGGTGCCAACCATTTGGTGTATTGTTTGGATATGGAAGACTTAGTGATGATTAGCATGAAAAATACTTTAAAACATACAATATTAGCCCTTCTGGTTGCAACCGCTAGCCAGCTTATAGCAGGTGGGGGTTGGACTCAAGAAAAAGGAAAGGGATATGCCAAGATTACTCAGCTCGGTATGAAAGCCGATCATTACTACAACCCGGAAGGGAGCATTATTCGGGTGCAACCTAGTATTTCGTTTTATTCTACAAGCCTTTATGCAGAATATGGGCTTTCGGATAAATGGACTGCCGTCATCTACTTTCCTTTTTTCACCAGGTCGGTACTTAACAACCTCCAGAAGCTGAATGGTGATTTTGTGGATGGAGATGAGCTCAATTCGATAGGAGATACTGATCTCAGTATCAAATATGGTTTGGTCAGAAACAAAGCAGTGGTAGTAAGCTCCACCTTGACTTTAGGATTGCCCTTTGGATCAGCAGCGGGTGGAAGGACGAATTCCCTATCTACTGGTGACGGTGAATTTAATCAAATGTTGACCGTAGAAGCCAGCCATTCTATTAATGCGATAAATAGTTATGTGACCGTGATTGGAGGATTTAATAATAGAACAAAACACCTGGCCGATGAAATTCGCTACGGTGCTGAAGTGGGTACTACATTCAAAAAGTTTTTTGGAAACATAAGAATGTATGCCGTAAAGCATATTAACAACGGAAGCGAGGCAATTGATCCTGTACAGGGCCTATTTAGCAATAGGGTTGAGTATGTATCACTTACCTATCAGTTGGCCTACAACATTACGGATAAATTGGGAGTCGCCATCTCTAAGGGAACCGCACTATCCGCCAAAAGGATACTTGCCGATCCCACTTATTCCATTGGTGTGTATATGAATTGGTAGCACAAAATTACCCAAGACAATTAGGATTACGATTCCGCCCAACTACTTCATTGGTAAACTAAATTCCCTTATTACACAGTATTATTCTTTGCTATATTCGCGTGTTTATTGAGGGTAAGCATGCAAAAAGATATTATCATAATTGGGGCTGGTATTGTTGGGCTGGCTACCGCCTGGAAAATCAAGGTTAAGGCTCCTGATACAACCATCACTATTTTAGAAAAGGAGAGTGGCCCGGCGGTTCATCAAACAGGAAACAATAGTGGAGTAATTCACTCGGGGCTTTATTATAAACCAAGTAGCCTAAAGGCCAGAAACTGTATTGAAGGGTATAACCTTTTGGTAGAATTCTGCAGGGAGGAAGGAATCGAATTTGACTTGTGTGGCAAAATTGTCGTTGCGACTGAAAAGCATGAGCTTCCGCTGCTAGAAACGCTGTTCGAACGCGGTGGTCAAAATGGTTTGGAAAATCTGAAATACTTGTCACCCGAAGAGCTAAAGGAACATGAGCCACATGTTAGCGGGCTAAAAGGAATATTTGTACCGCAGACTGGCATCATTGATTATAAACAAGTCTGTCGAAAGCTGGAAGCGAAACTGATGGATGCGAGTGTTGAAATACACTATGGAGAGAAGGTTGTAGATATAGTTTCCGAATCATCAGTTCAAACTGTTGTGACTCAAAATTCTGAGTATCAATCTTCCCTGGTTGTCAATTGCGCCGGTCTCTACTCAGATAAAATTGCAAAGCTAACACCAGCAAAACCTGATTTGAAGATTGTTCCTTTTCGAGGAGAATATTACAAGCTTAAAAAAGAAAGCGAGTATTTAGTGAAAAACCTGATCTATCCTGTTCCCGATCCGAATTTTCCTTTTTTGGGAGTGCACTTCACCAGAATGATGGAAGGTGGAGTAGAAGCCGGTCCGAATGCCGTGCTGGCTTTCCGAAGAGAAGGATATTCCAAATCAGATATTCACCTTGGAGAGCTGATGGAAACGCTAGCCTGGCCTGGTTTTCAGAAGGTGGCTATGAAATATTGGAAAACAGGTTTTGGTGAAATGTACCGTTCCTTCTCCAAATCAGCGTTTACCAAAGCATTACAAAAGTTAATTCCAGAGATAAAAGAATCCGACTTAGAAACTGGCGGAGCAGGAGTGCGCGCTCAGGCTTGTGATAGGAGTGGTGGCTTGCTTGACGACTTTAGTATACAAGAAGATGAGCACTTTGTGAATGTCTGTAACGCGCCATCTCCGGCTGCTACATCTTCGCTAGCCATTGGTACAACCATTTCCGAGATTGTGTTGAACAAGCTTTGATAAGTTCTTTTCTAAAGTTTCGAACTTTGGAAAAGATGCTGCTAAATTTACTTTATGTCCCAAGATATTTTTTCCCAGCAAGAGCTAGAGAGATACAGCCGTCATCTGATTATTCCCGAGTTTAATATAGAGGGGCAAAAGAAGCTGAAGGAAGCTAAAGTGTTGGTTGTGGGCACTGGTGGGTTAGGCAGTCCACTTTTGCTTTACCTGACGGCTGCTGGAGTAGGAAATATAGGTTTGATCGATTTTGATGTGGTGGATGATTCCAATCTGCAAAGGCAAGTGTTGTTCACTGTAGAAGACGTTGGCAAACCAAAAGTTGAAGTTGCCAGGAAGAGATTGTCAGCTTTAAATCCACATATCAATTTCACGGTCTACAATACTCAGCTTACTTCAGAGAATGCGCTGGACATCATTAAGGATTATGATGTGGTGGCAGACGGCACGGACAATTTCCCAACAAGATACCTTGTCAATGATGCTTGTGTAATGCTCGGCAAATCGAACGTTTACGCCTCAATTTTCAGGTTTGAAGGTCAGGTTTCAGTATTTAACCATCAAGATAATAATGGAGACTTTGGACCAAACTATCGGGACTTGTTTCCTACACCTCCACCTCCTGGTATGGTACCTAGCTGTGCAGAGGGTGGTGTTTTAGGTGTTTTGCCGGGAATTGTTGGGTCGCTGCAGGCCAATGAAGTACTGAAGGTGGTTAGTGGGGTAGGTGAGCCGCTCTCAGGAAGGTTGTTTTTGTTTGATGCGCTTTCTTTTGATACGCGGGTAATGAAAGTTAGAAAAAACCCAGACACTCCAGCAATCGAAAAATTAATTGATTATGAATACTTTTGTGGCATTACAGAAAACAAAGAAGAAAAAATGGTAAAAGAGATAACAGTAGAAGAGCTGGATGCGCTAAGGAAAAGTGGCGAGGATTTTCAATTGATTGATGTACGAGAAAGCTACGAAAAAGAAATTGCTGACCTTGGAGGCGATCATATTCCCCTGGGATCAATAGAGGATAATGTTGATAACGTACGTTCGGATGTGAAAGTGGTGGTCTACTGTAGAAGTGGAGCCAGAAGCGCAAACGCCATCAGACTACTGGAGCAGTATGATCTGGACAACTTGTACAACCTCGTTGGAGGTGTTCTGGCTTGGGCGGATGAGATTGATCCGGATATGGCGAAATACTAATTGACTAACAAAAGTATGGACACAAAAAAGCCCCGAAACCGGGGCTTTTATTTACAACCTAACCTAATCCTAATTTGCTGAAATAACCTTAGCGCTAGTATTCAGCTTAAACATCACTCCCTTCGTTACTCTACTGCTCTTTGCTTTTAGGATAAGTGTCTTTGATACATTAGCCACGCTGTTATCAGCGTTGACAATCATTTTTCTTTCAGTCAGTGGATTATCTCCATCAATAAATTCTATTGTAATGCCTTCTGGTAATATACTTCCCACAGAAAGATCAATTTTGGCTTTTCTATAAGCCTTTGATCTGTTAATGGTAACGTCAATAGTTTGTGTTTCCCCTGGAATCAGGTCAATTGCCTTTTCAGACATACTTACGGTAAACTCTTTTTTCGGAGTTGTTTGTGCAAATGATCCGCTTGCTACTATTAGCATTGCAAAGATCGAAAGTAGGAGTGTTTTTTTCATAATATTGATGTTTAGAACAAAATGTTAAAACGTTCGAAAATTGATCAAAAATAAAACCCGTTAAAGGGTAATACAAACATATACGTATTTTCGAACAAAAAGTTTAAACGTTCGAAAATATAATTGCAATAAAATTTTAATACTTTCTTTATCAGTACTTTGCTGAATTATTCTTAAAATAATAATCTGAGAATTATTGAGGGATGCTAATTCAAATTAACATTTCAGCCCCTTCAATATAAGCTTGGTAGCAAATAGAATGTTCTCTTTGATACCAACAAAATCTTCTTTAGTAGGATAGGTGTGGAGGAACATATTGAATGAGTCATACTGAATAGAGAACTTCACTGTGAATATAGATTCTGCCACTTTTCTTGTGTCGCACTTGCAGAATAAGCCTGACTGAACTCCTTCTTTAAGGCAGTTTTCATAGAAACCTATTCTACCTTCATTTATGTGGTTCATAAACTCACGATACAAGTTCCTGGTCTCAATCAATACTTTTACTGGTATTTTGTGATTGACTACTACCTTCTCATAATAGGCTAAGGACTGATTTATATAAGCGATGATCTTATCTGCAGGATTTTTTTGTTTGTTGGCTTCTTCTGCGAAAATCTTGAACTGATTTTCCCATTCGTTTTTAAAGGAACACATAAACATGTCCTCCTTATTCTTAAAGTAGTAATAAAGCGATGATTTCTTCATTCCCACCGCTTGTGAAATATCGTCAACGCTGGTTTTAGAATAACCAAGCCTGTTGAATAAATCCTTTGCCGCTCCTAGTATCTGTTCCTTCTTGTCCTCCATTTCTCGGGCAATTTACTAAAAACTATCCTGCGATTACAACTAAATCATGCGAATGCACTACTTATCCCCATACTCTTGCATAACTCATTTCTTCGATTTAGGTACAATCTTAACACTCGGATTTTGAGCATTAAAATAGCCCAACCCACCAACAACATTTGTCGGATGGTTGATCGGTTCGCTGGTAGCGGAAGAGATGATACCGCCGGTTCGTTGGCGAGAGTCCAGGAAGCGGAAGTAACCTTCACTTATATTCGAGAAGAGAAAAGCAATAGTGTCGGAATGAATGGGTTCTTCCAGCTTTATTGTTTTTTCGAAAACGCTTTCATCGAATAACTGATCACTGATCAGCTCCTCATGAAAAGTGCCATTGTTTTCTCCAATAAAGCCGAGAGGATTGTTGCTAAGACTTTCTACAAAACCTCCAGGATCAAATGCATTCAAGACAAACCAGTTAGATTCAGGAGGGTCTGTGAATGAAAAATAGATGGAATGTAGTGTGTCAGCATCAATGACTTCTTCCAGGAACGCCACTGAATCAGGACTAATCCTGGGAATTGCCTGTGTGAGCGCATGAACACTTTCTCCCGTCAATGGATCAAGGACGTCTAATCTGATTTCGGCATTGCCAAAATTCAAATTGGCATTGCTAATGTAGATGCCTGCAACATCTTCGATAGGTTCAAGTATTTCTTTATTTCCATCAAAAGTTAAGGTGACTTCTGCATTTTCAACTACGATTTTATCAATGAAGTCGGCTGATAATGTATCCTCATTTCCTTCCAATGCTGAAAAGCTCCGTGTGACAAATACTATCATTATATCACCGGGAATGATCTGAGAAGATATGACGATTTTTGGTTCTGCCGGAGATACTTCGATTAACAATTCCTGAGGTTCGCATGAGAGAATGAAAAGAGAAGAAAGAGTAATGAAAAAAGAATGAAGCAGAGGGAGTATCCTTCCAAAGAAACAGTCGTCTATCTGATCTTTATAGTTCCGGTTATATTTTTTATTCTTATTCATTTCTTAAAACTTAAAATTCCAGGCGACTGATGGGATGAAACCAAACAATCCAGGTTGAACATATCTATAATTTAATCCGTCAAACTCTACTCTCACTTGATAAGGAGAAGCACGATTGTAGAAGTTGTAGGCTCCAAAGTGCCACTCACTTTTGAATTTCTTTTTTGGCTTATTTCTTAAAATAAAATTCACATCAAAACGATGGGAAGGAGCTAATGTGACTTCATTCCTCCTTGTATACGTAGGTATCAGGTCAACTCCGGTAAAGGAAGTGTTCGGGAAAAAGTACTGACCATTTTGCGCTGTAAATTTAGATCCGCTGGACATTACCCAAACTGCAGAAAAAGAAAAACGTGGATTGATATCAAAAGTAGAGACCAGGGAAATGTCGTGCCTTCTGTCGTATTTGGCTGAGTAGGTCAATCCATTGTTGAGTTGATCGAAAGTGCGGGTAGCTTTGGATAGGCTATAACCCAACCACCCTGTAAATTTTCCCAGTTTTTTCCGAACCATCAATTCTCCACCATAAGCACGACCGGTGCCATTGAGAAGCTCTTCTTCAAAGTTGTCATTGAGTAGCAGACGGGCTCCTTCTCGGTATTCTATCAAATTATCCATTGTTTTGTAGTACACTTCGACCGAAAGATTGACATCCTTTTCTTTAAAGCCCTTGAAATAGCCTGCGGCGATTTGATGTGAGTTTTGTGGGATAACATTCTGGGTTACTGGATACCACAAATCCGTAGGTAAGGCAATCGATGAACTGGATACACGATGCATGTACTGTTTCATGAAGGTATAACTGAATTTCACTGAGTTGAGGTTTCCAAAAGAATACTTCGCAGACACCCTTGGTTCAAATCCCCCATAAAATGTTCCGGGTACGTTAGAAGATGATATCCTGAAGCCATAGTTCAGGCTCCATTGCTCATTGAATTTTCTGTCGCTGATGGCATAGAGAGATATTTCCTGATTATTAATCAATTCACCTTCCTGGCTCTCCAGGGCCTCTGAAATTTCCCCTCCGGTATTGACCACATTTGGTCTAAAAAAATGAGCCACTGCATGTACGCCAAATTTTATGACGTTATCGGGGTTTGGAAAGTAATCCCAGTCTGCTTTCATTCCAATGTCGCGTATTCTGGATTTGATCAAAAGGGAGTTGTCAATGAATTTTCCTCGAATGTCATATTCAAATTTGGTCTGAAAAAGGGTGAGGTTATGGAAAAGCTTGTCTTGATTATAGATGTGGTTCCAGCGTAATGTGCTGGTCACATTCCCCAGTTTGAAGCCAAAGTTCAGCTCTTGTCCAATGTCATTGGCATTATCCGCAACTCCATCGCCATCTGCATCTTCCTCTTCTACAGTCTCGTTGAAATCAAGGATGTCATCTCCTATGTAGGTACTTAAAAACAGTCGATCCTTTTGACTGATCTTATAGGTGAGCTTAGCATTTAGATCGTAAAAGAAATAGGGGAGTGTAGCACCTGTTAAGCTCAGGACTTTGTCGATATAAGTTCGACGTGCGGAGAGCATAATCGAGAGCTTGTCTTTGACAATGGGCCCATCAAAGGAAAGCCTGCTGGACAATATACCAATTCCACCGGATCCATGCCAGTTTTGCAGGTCACCTTCTTTCATCCTCACGTCCATCACCGATGAAAGCCGGCCCCCGTAATGTGCCGGGAAGCCACCTTTGATGATGGTCATATCCCGGATAGCATCATTGGTGAAAACTGAAAAGAAGCCGAAAAGATGCCCCAGGTTGTATACAGTCGCTTCATCCAACAGAATCAGATTCTGGTCATCCGTTCCTCCACGCACATACATAGCTGTGCCGCCTTCACCTCCTCGTGATACACCCGGCATCAGTTGGGCTACTTTGATCAGGTCTATTTCACCACCAATAGCAGGTATCTTTTCTATCTCCTTGGGCTTGAGTTGGATCATGCCCATCTGAGTACTTTTCACTTCTTCTTCGGTAGCAAAGCGTTCCGCGGAGATCACTACATCCTTCAGGTTTGTATTGGATTCTTCCAGCGATTGATTTAGTTCTTTATTAGCATTCAAATCAAAATTTATTGTCTGATTTTCAAAGCCAATGTACCTGAAGCTAAGTTCTACCTCATTGGCTGGCAGGGTTAAGGAATAGAAGCCATAATAATTGGATACTGTACCCTTGTTGCTGATATTGTCATAAACTGTTGCTCCAATTAGTGCTTCACCATTGGATTTGTCAGTAATGTAGCCGCTAATTGTGTAGGTGTCCTGCGCAAGGATTTGTTTGCTAAGGCACAACAAAATAAACGATAATATGAAGAGTGTCTTTTTCATACTTTGAGAGAAACACCAAAGCGTGAACCTGAATTAAGACCATTTAATCTAAACGGATCGGCATTTTGACTTCCCAGTGCAAAGTTGATATGCAGAAACATGCTGGCGCGTTTGAAAAGTCGCCAATCTAATCCAATTGGTACATTGAGGTAGATATTGTATCTCTTCTTAGCAAAGAGTTTCCGTTCACCTTCCAGAGTGGAATACTCCGCATCATATTGATCTTCGAATATTGCACCAGAGATATTGAATTCGTTTACCAGTTCAAGACCGGAATAAAATTTCAGCCGATTATCCTTTTTGGTTAAAGTTCGCCGATAGCCAAAAGTGATTCTAAAAATGTCGCTGGAAAATCTGTAGGCCAAGCGAGAAGTATCGGTGGCCACAATACGATACATTTCAATGTTGGTATTGCCCGACTCAAAGGCTGCTGTGAAAAACTGCCGCCGATGTTCGGTTTTTTCTTTCAATAAGCTGGACTCAAAAATAAAGTTGACCATGAAGCCTGAGTAATTGCTGTTGGCTGTAAGATCATCCTGCGAAAACTCATCCATAGTACTTGTAAGCAAGCGGTTACCAAACCGGAAGTCATTTTGGAATTGGTCAAAGGCAGGAAGATTAGGTTGAATGGAGTAATTGTTTGCAGAAAAATTAACTCGTGTCACCTTCAGAAGACCAACTGTATCTGTTTGCACGTCTTGTGACCAGGAATTGGTTTGCAAAGACAGCAAGACAAATACTGTGGCAATAAGTGAATGCAGAGGTCGGTTCACGGTTTCATCATAAAATCTATAAATAGTACAAAAAACTAAGTACATCCCCTAACATGATTCCTTTGAAAACTAAAATCAGTCCTTAAACAGTTGACTTCTAATCATTTCGACATTCGATATAAAGTACTCCATAGACTTTGGATTTCTAATGGCATCAGGGTTGATGATTTTTGAAATATCCAATCCCATCAGTGCTCGTTTCACGGGGATTTCCATTTTCTTTCCACTCAGTGTATAGGGTATATCATCTATTGCTAATATTAAATCCGGAACATGCCTGGGAGAGCACTTTTTCCTCAAATCAGTATTTATGAGACTTTCGATTGATTCCAATGAATAGCCCGATTCCCTAACAACAAACAAGGGCATCACGTCATCGCCATTGGACTTTTCTATATTCACAATTAGGCTGTCTTTTAGGCCTTCAATATTGTCCAGTACGGCATATATCTCAGCAGTACCAATTCTGACACCTTTTCTGTTCAAAGTAGCATCTGATCTCCCCTGGATGATTAAACTTCCATCATCGCTAATATTGATCCAGTCACCATGGCACCATTTTCCCAGGAAGGATTCAAAGTAGCTGGCTTTGTACTGTTCGTTGTTTTGATCATTCCAAAAATAAATGGGCATTGAAGGCATGGGCTTTTCAATAATCATTTCACCTAAATTATTTGTGAGCTTTTCACCTGAATCACTGTAGGCATGTAAGTCACAGCCAAGTGCTCTGCCTTGAATGTAACCACCGTAAACTGGTTGATCTGGGATGCCTCCAACAAATGCAGTGCACACATCTGTGCCGCCACTCATGGAGCAGAGCCAGAGGTCTTTCTTTATATTTTCATAAATCCATTCGAAAGCTTCAGATGGGAGTGGAGCACCAGTCGAACCAATTGAACGTAAATGCTCAAGTTTGAAGTCTTTGCCAGGAGTTAAACCTTTTTTCATACAAGCCACCAGATAAGGGGCACTGGTTCCGAAATGATGGATAGGAAGTTTTTCGCTAAGTTGCCAAAGGATGTTTAGGTCAGGGTAGCCTGGACTTCCGTCGTATAGCACAGGTGTTGATCCGGCAAGCATACCGGCTTGCAAAAAATTCCACATCATCCAGCCTGTTGTGGTGAACCAAAAGAAGTTTTCTCCAGGTTTCACATCATTGTGGAAATGCATGTATTTCAAATGCTCCAAAAGTACTCCTCCATGAGAATGGGTGATGGCTTTTGGTTTGCCTGTAGTACCGGAGGAATAGAGAATCCAAATTGGATCATTGAATTCCACAGGTGTAAATTGCAATTCTCCACCCTGATGTGAAATTATTTTATTCCAAGAAACGATATCTTGTACCTTTTCTTTGGTTCCCATGTAATCAATTAGGACAGTGTGCTCAATACTGGAAATACCTTTTCTAATTTCCAGAAGCGCATCATGTCTTGTATGAATTCTTCCATTGTACGGGTATCCATCAGCAGCAAAGATTATTTTTGGTTTGACTTGTTTAAATCGGTCGATTACCGTTTTTACACCAAAGTCCGGGGAGCAGCAGGTCCAAATGGCTCCTATGGCATTTGCAGCCAGAAAAGCCACAATTGCCTCTGGGATGTTTGGAAGGTAACCAGCTATGCAATCACCTTTTGTGATCCCAGCATCAATCAAATACTGCTGTACTGATGACACTTGGTGTTCAAGTTCTATCCAACTAACCTTTTTCGAGTCTTCAACTTCATTCTTAAAAATCAGGGCAGGATGGTCTTGAGTCTTGTTTCGAAAAATGTGTTCTGCATAGTTGAGGCTAGCTCCGTTAAACCATCTCGCTCCCGGCATGGATTTCGGTTCGAGCACGCTTGTGTACTCCGAATGTGAGATGATATCGAAGTACTGCCAAATATATTCCCAGAAGCTTTCAATATTCTCTGTTGACCAAAGCCATAGTTCGTTGTAGGATTCAAAGTTCAGCCCTTTGATTTCTGACAACCACCTTTCAAATTTCTTCAGATTTGATTGCCGAGTGAATTCCTCACTGGGAGTCCAGAGTAGATTTTTGGGGCTTGCCATTTTATTCTTTTATACTTATCTCATTTTGAGGTTGCTGACGTTATTGACATATATAAAAATACTAATAAAAAATTCGAAGTGATGGACGTGTAGGCTATTTGACCTACTAATTGTGAAGAGTAGTTTATGATGCATGGCAGCTTAGACATTATCAAGAGCCAAATTCAAAAGTAAAAATTAATTGGGAATTGGCTTTATCGCAGGAGTAATGAAGTGTCACCGTAACTCAAAAAACGATAATCGTTTTCCAGGGCCTCCTGGTACACTTTCTTCCAATCCTCACCGATAAAAGCCGCAACGAGAAGAATCAATGTAGAACCTGGCTGGTGGTAGTTGGTGAACAGCCCGGAGCAAACTTTGAAATCGTATCCAGGATAAATGAAGATTTCGGTTTCTCCGTGCAAGGTTTCCACATCCTCTCTCTTCATTTTGTCGAGTATCGCATTCAGGGATTCATGCAAAGACGGGTGGGACTTGTCCTTGTATGCAACCATCTTATCAATATGGAAGGAAGCCTTATTGTCTTCCAGAAGCTTCACCCCATACCAGTAGGTACTTTCCAGTGTACGCATGGCCGTAGTGCCCACGGCTATGATGCGACTCTGGGAATTGAGTAGGGTTTCAATATTTTGCCTTGACACAATGATTTTTTCATTGTGCATCGCGTGCTCCTTAAAGTCATCCACCTTGATAGGGCGGAAGGTTCCGGCACTAACATGCAAAGTGAGGTAGTCGGTTTGGATGCCTGTGCTTTGCATTTGACTAATGATATTATCGGTGAAGTGCAAGCCAGCAGTTGGGGCTGCCACAGCACCTTCTAATTCTGAAAACACGGTTTGGTAGCGGTCCTTGTCTTCGGCCTCAGCTTCTCTGTTGAGGTAGGGCGGTAGGGGCACATTACCTGCCGATTCTATAATATCTAAAAACTCTATCTCTGACTTCCAATCGAATTGTACAATGCCTTGTTCTCGGTCAATTAGAGTTGCCTTAATTCCAGGGTCTTGGTCTTCATTGAATTGCATAGTCAATTGCCCATCCTTCCATTTCTTGGCATTGCCAATGATACACTTCCAGGTACATGTTTGTTTGGCTTTTAGCGCAAGTTGAAACTCACTGTACGGCTCAATGGGCTCAGTAAGAAAGATCTCAATTCTGGCCCCTGTGTCTTTGTAGAAAAATAGCCTGGCCGCAATGACTTTTGTATTGTTGAATACCAGGAGAGAATCATTTGGAACTAGCCCAGGTGCATCTTTAAAATTATGATGGCTGATTTCTCCAGCTTCAAACTTTAGTAGTCTGGACATATCCCGTTCTGCCAATGGGTGCTTAGCTATTCTTTCTTCTGGTAATTCGTATAGGTATTTTTGTAGGGAGGCCATGTTCAAATTTGAGCTGCAAATTTGATCAAATTATCTTTTATCAAACTTGAGTTTTATGAATTTATGAAGGTAAGAGAAACTATATTGGAATTAAGTCTTTTATTTGAGTGAGTGAGGTATAAACAATAAAAACCGTTCCCGGCCTTCGCCGGGACAAGCTATTCAGAGCCATTTGGCCAAGGCAGTGTTAAGCTAAAGGCGTAGGAATCTCATTCTTGGAGACTCTTACACTCTTTTCTCCTGCATACCCCACGGAACGAGCTCTGAATGACGTTGTATTAGGTTTTTATTAGATGATCTATTTCTGATGATTTTCTTGTAGGGATGCCTTCGGCATTGCTTCCTTTTCATCTAGGAAAAGGAAGTGCCACTCCGGTCAAGACGAGATTCTGATGAATCTGTTAAGATTCCGTCAGAACAGTAGGAGAAAAGGAGAAGGGAATATGGATATGAATATTGATCGGTGTGTTGAGAACGAACATTATTGACGGGTAAATCATAAAAAGTTGATAATTTTCCGATCTAAATGTAGCAATAACAAATGGCTCTAAAACTCCAATACCTTCCTTACAATCTAAAATTCAAATTTGATGCCGGCACGTCAAGAGGAGTGCTGCGAGAAAAAGAGGTTTGGTATATCAAGGTTTTTGACGAGGATCATCCAAAAATCTTTGGGTTGGGAGAAGTAGCAACCATCGAAAGGCTTAGTCTGGATTATGATATTTCTTTTGAAGAAGAATTAGAAAAACTATCTGCGGCCATTAAGGAAAAGCGACTGCCAGGAACAGAAGAAGAAGTATATGAATTGGTACAAGAGCTGGTAAAGGTTGAACATCCGTCTATAGCATTCGCGCTGGAAACTGCTTTGTTGGATTTGATGCATGGAGGCAGAAGATTGATTTTTGAAAATAACTTTTATCAGGGCAAGTCGAGAATTCCAATCAATGGATTGATTTGGATGGGGGAGAAAGATTTTATGAAGGAGCAAATTGATGCCAAACTTAGAAGTGGTTTCACTTGTCTGAAAGTGAAGATAGCTGCACTGGATTTTCAAGACGAGTTGGAGTTGCTCCGATACATTCGCTCAAACTACCCCAAGGAAAAACTAACCCTCAGGGTGGATGCCAATGGAGGTTTCAGAACGGAAGATTGTATGCTGAGGATGAAAGCCCTTGAAGAATTTGACTTGCATTCCATAGAGCAACCGATCATGCCGAAACAAAGTGAGGCTATGAGTCTGCTTTGTAAGAAAACCAATATTCCAATTGGCTTGGATGAAGAGTTGATTGGGATTTCGGATATCCATGAAAAAGAACAATTGCTGAATGATATACAACCTGCCTATATCATTCTCAAACCCGGACTTATTGGTGGATTCAGATCAACTAAAGAATGGATAGAACTGGCGGAAAGCAAGGATATTGGTTGGTGGATAACCTCGGCACTTGAATCCAATGTCGGCCTAAATGTCATCTGTCAGTTTACGGCTAAATATGAGCCAGCCGATCATCAGGGGCTTGGTACTGGTCAGCTATTTGAGAACAATATTGAGTCGCCACTATCTATTGCAGGTGAATACGTTTCTTATTCACTAAAAGGAAGTTGGGATTTGACCCGACTGGAATTTAGCGGTTAATTACTCCAACGCATGCCATGTGCAAAATGACTAACGCCATGGTTTGTGTCCTCACAAACCATAATTTCGGTCTGTGAGGACACAGACCGAGGCGAGCCTTTGGGTTTTGTCCTAAGTTAATTACTCCAACGCTTTCCCATGCCATGGGCAAAATGACCAATTGCCACTCATCATTTCCCCATCTTCCGGGCATTTTTTTGGCGGCATAAGCGATCCTAGCGGTAGCTTCCAATCGAACACAATATCCTTTAGATTGACCACAAAGTTTCCTTTTTCTGTTGGATCGGCTACCCTCACTTTGCCATCTTCATAGCCACTGAACATATACATCTGTAGGTTTTCGCCCATGTTGCCAAGCATATTGGCAAATACGGGTTTGAGCATGGATATAAGATTTTGTGCATCTGGATCAATGTCATCATCCCAAAGAGGCACTAATTTTTTACCGGAGGTGCTGATGATGTTCAGGTTCTTTTGAATGTCTTCTCTGGAAGTATAGGTAATGCCTCCAAAGGCACCAATCTTACCATCGATCACGCCGATCATCGTATAGTTCTCAAGCACATTGATAAACTCAGCCAATTGCGCCTTGGTCATACTTGGGTCATTCTGTAGCGAAATCTCCCAAAACTCAACCGGAATCCACCAAACCAGGTTTATCTCCTCCGAAGCGCTGGATGTTCGTTGTGTTTCATCCACCAGATCGTTGATGTTTGGCGTGAATTCCTGTCCCTTTGCTTGGAATATCAGAACAAAAAAGAAGGCTAGTAGAAGTAGTCTGCGCATGTGTTATTTTTTGTCATAAAGCTATCTCAATTCACTGGATTAAAAAAAGGAGTCACTTCCTTCCGTTGCAGTTTCTGTCATTTGTTCTGCATTTTCCCTTCCAAGGTAACTATCGATGAGGTGATGGGCGAGATAAATAACCGGTGTAAGGACTATGGCCACCACAAACTTGTAGATGTAGTTGATGATGCCGACGGAGAAGACCAATGTCAATGACCAATTGCCAAACACATAAAATGCAATTCCAAGCACAACGAAACTATCAACAAACTGGGAGACAAGGGTAGATCCTGTCGCCCTCAGCCATATCATTTTGGCTCCAGTAAACTTCCTGAGTTTTTGAAATACAAATACGTCTAATAGCTGACCGATAAGAAAGGCAATCAACGAGCCGATGATAATGCCTAAACCCTGACGGAATATTTTGTTAAAAGCAAAGTCTATATTGAGGTTTTCACCATCAGGGCCACTCTTATTCACATCCAACCAAAAAGCAGCAGGAGGCAGAATGGTTATGATGTAAATAATTACAAACGCAAAGGCAATCAATCCAACAGTGAGGAAACTTATCTTTTTCACCCCGGCCTTTCCAAAGTACTCATTGATAACGTCTGTTGTGATGAACACTACCGGCCAAAGGATGACACCAGCTGTTAAGTTAAAGTCCAATACAAAGTCTCCAAATAATTTGATCTGAGCAGGGGGGAGACCTAATGTGTTTTCGAAGGAAAATATTTTAACACCTACAATTTCCGCCAGCAGTGCGTTGGTAATGAATATGCCTGCCAGTAAAAGGAAGAGGTTATTCTTTTTAGTTGCTAGTGTGTTCATAGAAGGTAAGTTCCACTTTTGTGTAATATAAAAAACTCAAAGTATTTCTTTCCTGGTCATAATGATAAACTAACCTACAACGTCATTGCGAATCCGATTTATACGAGTGACGCAATCTCTACATCTTACGACATATACTTGTTGGGCATTGCGACCTTTGCCCTCGTGATGACGTACTAATTAAATGGCTGATCAATATCACATTTTATAGAAGTGGTTCTTATTGCTGCCCCAACTGAAACACCTTGCCCTCAATGGCCAGTTCAGAGTTTGGAAACACCTCGCGGGTTTCTTCAATCAATGGTTCGAGTTCCTTATACCTGGTAGAAAAATGTCCAATGATCAATTTGCCGGCATCCGCCAACTTCGCCATTTCTCCGGCCTGAACGGTGGTAGTGTGATAGGTGTTTGTTGCACGATCAAGCATGTCGTGCATAAAGGTGGATTCGTGATACAGTAGATCCACACCCTTTATTTGTTTAGCAATATTCTCGTCAAATTTAGTGTCTGAACAATAGGCATAGGAATAGGAAGGGTGGGGGTCATTGGTCATTTCAGAGTTTTTAGCAATGAAATTGCCATCCTTATCATGGAGGTCTTTTCCATTTTTCAAACTGATAATCTGAAGCGGACTCAGATCTCCTGAACTTTTCTCCTTGTCTATCCTACGCTTCTTAGGTTTCTCCTGAAAAAGAAATCCAGAACAATCTACCCTATGATCCAGCGGAATAGTGTGGACGGTTAGGTGCTCGTTTTCGAAAATCAACTCAGAAACATTGGGCGTCCATTCTTTGAAATTAACCGGGAAGTTTAGCGAAGTGTCCGAGTACTTTAGTTGTATTGAGATGATCTCCAGCAGACCAGGCGGGCCATACATGTTCAATTCTTTTTTTCGACCATAAAGGTGCATAGAAGACATCAAGCCGATCAAACCATAATAATGATCGCCATGTAAGTGGCTGATCATGATGTGATCAATACGGTTGGCCCGAATATTATACTTCTTGAGTCTAAGTTGTGTACCTTCCCCACAATCGATGAGAAAGGCGTGATGCATCACGGCCAAAAACTGTGCTGTTTGATTGCGCTGATGCGCAGGAACAGCAGCATTAGAGCCTAATATTGTAAGAGATAAGGGCAACTGAAAAGATTAAGACTATTCGTCTCCACCCAATAGACCGCCTTCTATTTCAGATAGAAATATAGCATCTACAGCTTCTTCCACTGTTGGCAAAAGGGTAAGGACCTTATCCAATTGGGAGATCGTAATCAATTTCATTACATGGTCAGAAGTGCCAGCCAGGATAAATACTCCATTTCCTTCTGTGAATTGCCTGTTGCCAACCAATAGAGAACTCAGTCCGGAAGAGTCAATGTATTTTACGTCGGAGAGATCGATGATCATGTTTTGTACTCCTTGCCCGTGGATTGTGATCAATTCCGACTTTAATTCCGGAGCTATGGTAGAATCCAGTTTTTCGTTATCTACTTTGAGTACGTTGTATTTCTCTTGCCTGTCTATTGTATATTTCATGTCTAGGATTTTATTCGATTTAAGATAGAATTTTCAAAACTACGAAATTTCCAATCTATAATGTCAGTTAATGTTCTTTTGAATGATAAGTTACTTTAACGCATTCAGGATATTTCGTTCCATTCTTTGCTGAATATCTTCGGTTTCATCCTTAATAAATTTCTCGCCCGTAATTTTTTCATACAGTTCTATGTATCGTTCGGAAATGGATTCAACCCGGGCCTTGTCCATTATGGGGATAGTTTGACCTTCTTTACCTTGAAATCCCTCTGAAATCAACCACTGTCTGACAAACTCCTTGGAGAGCTGGCGCTGTGGACTGTCACTGCCCTGAAGCTCCTGATAGGTGTCTTTATAGAAATACCTGGAAGAGTCCGGCGTGTGTACCTCATCGATCAAAATAATCTGCCCATCAAACATTCCAAATTCGTATTTTGTATCTACCAGGATAAGTCCTCTTTCTGCGGCTATCTCTGTTCCCCTTTGGAAGAGTTTTCTGGTGTAATCCTCAAGTTGGACGTAAAGCGATTCTTCAACAATACCTTGCGCAATGATCTCCTCTCGGGAAATATCTTCATCATGTCCCTCTTCAGCTTTGGTAGAGGGAGTGATTATAGGTTCGGGTAGTTTGTCATTTTCTTTCAGACCTTCAGGCAAAGCAACACCACAAAGTTGTCTCTTTCCAGCTTTGTATTCCCGTGCCGCATGGCCTGCGAGATATCCCCTGATGACCATTTCAACCGCAAAAGGCTGACATGCCTTTCCAATGGTAACATTGGGATCTGGCACACTGTCAACCCAGTTAGGTACAATGTCCTTGGTAGCTTCCAAAAATTTGGCGGCTATTTGATTCAGAACCTGGCCTTTGTAGGGGATAGGTTCAGGAAGAATTACATCGAAAGCAGATATCCTATCACTGGCTACCATTGCCAATTTATCGCCGATGGTGTATACATCTCTTACTTTTCCGCCATACCTTTTTGTCTGGCCTGGGAAGTTAAAGTCGGTTGATTTTATTGCGTTAATCATACTTTGCAAAGCTATGATAAAATGGCATTTAGTAAAGTTTGAAGGTTGAAATTAGTACTACTTGTTGGTACTAAGCAGACGGCCAAGCTTGAAGGATTCTTTGTTGTTCAGTTCACCTTGTTCGTTGTAATATTTCCACTCGCCATTTTTGAGATCTCTCAGGTAAGTGCCTTCAGTTTCCACCTTACCATTTTTGAAGAACTTTTGATAAGGGCCACTTTGAAAATCGTTTTTATAGGTGATTTTCTCAATCACACTACCGTTCTCATCATAAATAGTGGTCAGGCCATTCTTTTTGTCTTTAAGGAATGTTTCCTCTTTTCTAATCGAGCCTTTGTCGCTATAGGTTAGTCGCTTTCCTTCTAGTTTACCGAGGAGATAGGTTTCACTGATTTTTAGAATTCCATCATGAAAATAGTATTTCCAGGTCCCGGTTTTCAGGTCATCTTCAAAATACTTCTCTGCAGTCATGTTATTCTTACTGTCATACTCCTTGATGATTCGGTTCTTTTCACGATTAGAGTAAACGATCTGGGATTTAACAATACCGTTTTCGAAGTAAGTAGTGTTTTCTCCTGTCTTCACTCCATTTACTAGATTCAGGGTTTTTTCTTTAGCTCCTGATTTATAATACGAAACTATTTTTCCATTGAGCTGTCCTCTTGAATAGCTCCCCGAAGTTTCAAGTTGGCCATTATCGTAGTACTTTTTGTAGTACCCTTCTTTGGAGCCATTTTTCTGCATGGCATCCGTATTGATTTGGCCATTTTCATGATAGGATTTCATATATCCGTCTATGACGGCCTTGTTATATAGGATATCCGATTTGATGTTTCCATTTTCATAATAGGTACGGTTGGGGCCATGCTGTTTCCCATTTTTGTAGGAAATTTCTTCTTTCAGTTTTCCACTAGGATAGTATTCTTTTACCCAGCCATCTGGTTTTCCACTCTTGAATTCAGTGGTGTTTTTTATCGTGCCTTCTGCAAAGAATGTTGTGAGTACCCCTGTGAGTGTATCATTTACAAATACGCCTAACTGAATAATATTCTTAATGGTATCATAGACTACAGTCTCGCCCTGTCTCAGTCCCTTTTCATAAAAAGTGCTACGCTGGATGTTGCCATTAGGATAATAGTTTTTGAATTCTCCATCCTTGATGCCCATGGTATAACGCCCTGAAACACTCAGGTTGCCTTCTACATCATAATAGGAATAATCACCATGAATTTTGGAACTGTCATTATCTACGATAAAGTATTCCTCCTTGAGTTTTCCTTCCCCGTCAAAGTGGTACTTTGTGATTTTTGTCTGAGCAAAAAGCTCCGGACCAAGCAATAACAAAATGAAGGCTGACAAACAGTGAAATACCATAGCTAAACTGTAATTCAAGAGTGTAAAGATTTCTTATTTCCGGTAAAACGTGAAATAGGGGTTAAAGATTATCAATTAATTCAATAGTTTGATCGATTCGTAAATTTAGATAGGAGAATTGTCATACTTTTTCAATTACAATTGCTGTAGCACCCCCACCACCATTGCAAATTCCGGCAACACCAATGCTGCCATTTTTTTCGGATAACACGGAGTTTAGTGTGGTGATTATCCTGGCTCCAGAGCAACCCAGCGGATGTCCCATGGCGACTGCACCACCGAATACATTTACCTGATCTTCAGACAAACCTAGTTCTCTGTTGTTGGCAATGGCCACTGCAGAAAATGCTTCATTAATTTCATAATAATCAACATCTGAATGAGCCACTCCCGCTTGTTTCATGGCTTTTGGAATGGCCAGAGAAGGTGCAGTGGTAAACCACATCGGATCCTGAGCTGCATCAGCAAAACCGATGATCTTCGCCTCAGGTTTTAATCCTAATTCCTCTGCCTTCTTTTTACCGACAAGTACCAATGCAGAAGCTCCATCATTGATGGTAGATGCATTGGCCGCTGTTACAGTTCCATCTTTGGTGAACACAGGTCGGAGCGAAGGTATCTTTTCGAACTTCACATTCTTGTATTCTTCATCCGTATCTACAATCAATGGATCGTCTTTTCTTTGTGGCACCTCAACAGGTACTATCTCATTCTTAAAGTATCCACTATCGACAGAACTACCGGTTCGCTTGTAAGAGTTGATAGCATATTCATCTTGTTCCTCACGGCTAATTCCCATTTCTTTAGCCGTATTGTCTGCGCAGTTGCCCATGGGGAAACCATTGTAAGCTTCCCATAACCCATCGTGCATGAGTCCGTCAACTATTTCCCCGTGTCCAAAACCGTAACCGGCTCTTGCTTTTGGAAGGTAATATGGAATGTTGGACATGCTTTCCATGCCTCCGGCCACTACTATATCTGTGTGACCTAGCATGATGGACTGTGCTCCTAATGTTACGGCTTTCATGCCGGATGCACATACCTTGTTAATGGTTGTGCAGGGTACGTTGTAGCCAATGCCCGCCCCAACTGCTGCCTGCCTGGCCGGTGCTTGTCCTAAGTTGGCGGAAACCACATTGCCCATGAATACCTCTTCCACAGCCAAGCTTCGAATACCAGATTTCTCAAGCGCCCCTTCTATCGCTATGGACCCCAGCTTTGTAGCGGCAATAGAAGATAGTGTACCCTGAAAGCTGCCTATTGGTGTGCGTACTGCAGAAACAATGAATACTTCTTGCATGAATTTTGAGTTTAATGTGTTTTAGCAAATGTAGGGAAGACCACCACAAAACAAAATAAGCCTTGTTGAAGTTCATGACATATCTATCCTATATGGTTTCAGGTATTTGTCGGATAATTTAGATTAGTTTAGTATTCTAATTTTCGGGATTCATAGAATAAACAATATGCGCTGTACAGTCCTTTTTTTACTATTCTCAATTCTGACTTCAGAATGTCTGTTGGCGCAGGAT
Source organism: Cyclobacteriaceae bacterium (assembly GCA_049115735.1). Lineage (GTDB taxonomy): Bacteria > Bacteroidota > Bacteroidia > Cytophagales > Cyclobacteriaceae > CAXBNB01. The sequence goes on from JAGDZP010000006.1 coordinate 69,176, forward strand.
GATGGAGCATCCGATACTCTGAAATTAGTATTCGCAGGAGACATCATGGGGCATGATTCACAAATAGCAGCATCCAAAGATTTAAGAACCGGAGCATACGATTATTATGGAGTCTTTGAAAAAGTGAGTCCAATACTCAAAAAGGCTGATTTCGCCATAGCAAATCTGGAAGTAACGCTGGCCGGACCACCATTCAAAGGCTACCCACAATTTTCTTCACCCGATGAGCTGGCAGTTGCATGTCAGGAAAATGGTATTGACGTGTTGGTTACGGCCAACAATCACTCATGTGATCGGCGTACGAGTGGCATTCTCAGAACTATCGATGTGCTGGATTCGCTGAGTATTCCACATACAGGAACTTTCAAAGATTCTGCTGATTGGAAAGCCAGGAATTTGCTCATATTGGAAAAGAAGGGGATGAAAATTGGTTTGCTAAACTATACCTATGGCACCAATGGTATTCCTGTACGGCAGCCCACAATGGTTAATCTGATCAATTGGAGTCAGATGGCATTGGATATTGAAGCAAGCAAGAAGGAGAACTTAGATAAACTCATTGTGTTTGTACATTGGGGAAAGGAGTACCAATCCCAGCCATCAGACGGCCAGGTAAAATTGGCTGAATACCTTTTTACAAAAGGAGCAGATGTTGTCATTGGCTCCCACCCACATGTTTTGCAGAAAATGGAATATTTTCCAAAGACTGAAAATCGAAAAGAACGTTTTGTGGCTTATTCTCTTGGGAATTTTGTCTCAAACCAAAGAACCAGAAAACGTGATGGTGGAGCGATTGTAGAATTGAGCCTTGTGAAGAATGATGAAACTGTGCAAATTGCCAAAAATGGTTATCACCTCGTTTGGGTGAATAAGCCAATAAAACAGGGGAGGTCAACGTTCCAGATTATTCCAGGAGGAGAGGCAGAACAGAATTATTTTACCGATCTGGATAAAGGATCGGTTGAAAAGCTAAAGGTATTTTTGGATGACTCAAGGAGCTTGTTGATGGAGGAGAATGTTGGCGTAGATGAAATTATTGCCGTCACACCCCAATGATATGCCAAATAGGAGCAAAAAAGTATCAGCAATGGCTGTAATATTGGTAGCCATAAAAATTGTAAATTTTCATATTTGCACAATTTTACTGGAAACTATAACAACAAATTTTAAGGAATAATGTCTAAAAGTATTTTAAGGATTCATCCTGCTGATAATCTCATTGTTGCTTTGAAAGACCTTAAATCTGGTGAGCAGTTTGAGATAGAGGGAATTCAGGTGACACTTAAAACTGATGTGCAGGCGAAGCATAAATTTGCATTGAATGATTTCGCCGTGGATGATCAACTATTTATGTATGGTGTCCTGGTCGCCGTTGCTACTAAGCCGATTGCTCAGGGTGAAGCGATTACTACAGAAAACATCGTGCATGCTTCAACAGAATATTCAGACAAAGACAGCAAGTTTCAATGGACTGGTCCGGATGTGGGTAAATGGAAAGACAGAACATTCAACGGTTATCATCGTGCTGATGGAAGGGTAGGAACTGCGAACTATTGGCTGGTTTTTCCACTGACTTTTTGTGAGAATAGAAACATAGAAGTGATGCAGGAGGCCCTAACAGAATCGTTGGGCTATGTTGCCAAAAGCGACTTTTCGGTGGATACATCGGCTCTTGTTTCTCAATATAAATCTGGTGCTGACAATGATGCGTTGCTGTCTACCAAGATTATTACCACCCAGGAGGAGATTACCCGAAACAGGGTCTTCCCAAATGTTGACGGTGTGAAATTTTTGACCCACGAAGGGGGTTGCGGTGGAATGAGGGAAGATTCGCAGGCATTGTGTAACCTTCTTGCCGGATACGTGAATAACCCGAATGTGGCCGGAGCAACTGTGTTGAGCCTGGGTTGTCAGAATGCTGAAGTTCGAATGCTCCAGGAAACGATTAATAAAAATGATCCTAACTTTTCAAAACCGCTCTTCATTATGGAACAGCAGCAGAGTAGTAGCGAAAGGGCGTTTATTGAAGAAGCAGTAAAGAAGACTTTTATAGGACTTACCGAAGCGAATCAAATAGAAAGAAAACCTGCTCCCATCAGCAAGCTGGTGATGGGATTAGAATGTGGTGGATCGGATGGTTTCTCGGGTATATCTGCTAATCCTTCTTTGGGTTATGCTTCAGATTTGCTGGCGGCATGTGGAGGATCTCCTGTGTTGTCGGAGTTTCCAGAACTAAATGGCGTAGAACAAGAACTGATTAACAGGTGTGTGAATAGTGAAGATGCGGAGCGATTTGCTTCTATTATGACAGTATATAATAATAAGGCAGAAGCATTGGGATCTGGCTTCAAAAACAATCCGTCTCCGGGAAATATCAAGGATGGTTTGATTACGGATGCAATCAAGTCAGCAGGTGCCGCGAAAAAAGGAGGTACTTCACCTGTAACTGATGTGCTGGATTATACTGAGCAAGTGAAAAGACCAGGGCTAAACCTACTTTGCACACCCGGTAATGATGTGGAAAGTACAACAGGTCTTGCAGGATCAGGTGCTAATGTCATAGTTTTCACAACAGGGCTTGGTACGCCTACTGGAAATCCGGTTTGTCCTGTGGTCAAAGTTTCGAGTAATCATGTTTTATCCAAAAAGATGAACGATGTGATCGATATAAATACTGGAGATGTGATCAGCGGAGATGCCACCATTGAAGAAATGGGTGAAAGGATTTTGGAATATGTAATCAGTGTGGCTAGTGGTGAGACTGTACCTCATTCTGTACGTTTGGCTCAGGATGATTTTATTCCATGGAAGAGGGGTATATCACTCTAATTAACTAATCAATAATACTTTAAGAAAATAATAATGTCAGAACTAAATAGTTTGAATAGATCGACTGTATCAGCTAATTCATATCCAGAGAGAATACTTCAGTTTGGAGAAGGTAACTTTTTACGAGCCTTTGCCAACTGGATGATACATAAAATGAACAAAGAAGCCGGTTTTGATGCCGGTGTAGTGGTGGTGCAACCGATAGATCGGGGATTGGCGCAAATGCTAAATGATCAGGATGGCTTATACACCTTGTACCTAAATGGTATCAAGAATGGACAAGCGGTAAGCGAACATGAAGTAATCGACTGCATCCAACGCGCACTCGATCCATATACACAATACGATGAATATTTGGCAATAGCAGAGAATCCTGATCTGAGATTTATTCTATCTAATACTACTGAGGCTGGCATTAGCTATAGCGAAGGTGACCTCTTAGGTGATGCACCTGCTAAGAGCTTTCCAGCAAAACTCACTGCATTGTTGCACAAGAGGTTTCAAACATTCAATGGTGATAGTTTAAAAGGATTGATCATTATACCATGTGAACTAATAGACAGGAATGGTGACAACCTTAAAAGGATTATTCTACAGTATGCTGATAAATGGAACCTGGAACCTGGCTTCAAATCGTGGTTGGATGAAGCCAATACATTTTGCAATACATTGGTAGACAGGATTGTACCAGGTTATCCAAAGTCGAAAATTGATAAGATCACTGCCGAGCTAGGGTATAAGGATAACCTTGTAGTAGAAGGGGAGCAGTTTCACCTCTGGGTGATCGAAGGGCCAAAAGAAGTAGCTAATGAATTTCCGTCAGAAGAAGTTGGGCTGAACGTGATCTTCACAGACGACATGGCTCCATATCGTACAAGGAAAGTGAGAATCCTAAATGGTGCACACACTTCCATGGTGCCTGTTTCTTATCTATATGGTATAGAAACTGTACGCGAGTCGGTAGAAGATGATGTGATTGGTGCATTCGTACAAAAAACCATTTTCGAAGAGATATGTCCCACTTTGGATTTGCCAGAGGAAGAGCTTAAGTCTTTTGCCAATGACGTGCTGGATCGTTTTAGAAATCCTTACCTGGTTCATGCTTTGATGAGCATTTCTTTGAACTCTATTTCAAAATTCAAAACAAGGGTGTTGCCTTCTATCCTGGAGTACCATAATAGAAAAGGTGAATTGCCACAAAGGTTGGTGTTTTCTATGGCTTCACTTTTTGCCTTCTACAAACGCGAAGTTGGCGACAAGCAGATTGACCTGAATGATGATCAGGACGTGTTAGACTTTTTCAAAAGTACATGGGTGGGTTACGATGGCTCTTCAACCTCAGTTGAGAAGGTTACCAAAAACATTCTTGCAAAAGCAGATTTCTGGGGACAGGATTTAGCAGCACTTGATGGACTGGTCACAGCTGTTTCAGAAAACATTAAGTCTATTCTAGATAATGGGATGCAGCAGGCTGTAAGAGCATTAGCCTAAATCAGACGAGTGAACACAAAAAAAGGCTGCCCAATCGGACAGCCTTGATTTCTTTTGATATAACTTAAGTATATATTAGAGTAATTTAACGTTTACCGCGTTTAATCCTTTTCTACCTTCTGTTAGTTCAAATTCTACACTATCACCTTCCTGAACTTCATCAACAAGTCCAGATACGTGTACAAAGTGTTCTTTTTCTGATTCTTCTTCTTTGATAAATCCAAATCCTTTGGAGTCATTAAAGAATTTTACTGTTCCTTTTTTCATTATATTTTTTATTTATTGCTGCGAAGGTACAGTTATATTCTGAACTTATAGCTTTTTATGATTTATTCTTTGTCGGCTAAGCGTCCGGATTGGATAAGAATAGGCTATTATGCTGGAATAGTACCAATTTGAGCCATCATAGAAATTCAAATCAATGCAACGAAGTGGACAAATGGATTAAATATTAATTGACTAGCTTTGCCGCAACACATCGACTTGATACACCAATATTTATCAACTCATCTGTTTTAATAATACAATACACAAGCCTCGACTTTCAAATCAAATTTATTGGTGAATTCTTTTCTCAGTCAGGCTTCAATAACAATTTATGTCATTTAATAATTTGGGCTTATCCAATGCCCTGCTGAAAGCAATCAGCAAAAAAGGATACACAAACCCTTCTCCAATTCAGGAAAAGGTAATTCCACATATATTAAATAGAAAGGATGTGCTGGCTTCAGCGCAGACGGGAACAGGTAAAACAGCGGGTTTTACACTGCCTATGCTGCAACTGCTGGAAAAAGCAGGAAGGCAGCCAAAGAGACGTATACGATCTCTTATTCTTACTCCAACAAGAGAGCTCGCAGCTCAGGTATATGAAAGTGTGCAGACCTACAGCGAATACCTAGATATAAAGTCGACCGTAATTTTTGGTGGTGTTAATCAAAACCCTCAGGTCGCAACCTTGCGAAAAGGTGTAGATATTTTGGTGGCCACACCTGGCCGACTACTCGACCTGTACAATCAGAGAATGTTATCTCTTTCAAATGTAGAGTTTTTGGTACTCGACGAGGCTGATAGAATGCTCGATATGGGCTTTTATAGAGACATTCAGAAAATTCTCCAGCTGCTACCACAGCGTAGACAGAACCTTTTATTCTCGGCTACTTTTTCTAAAGAGATAAAAAAACTTGCTGGTGGGTTTTTACATAATCCAGTTACCGTAGAGGCCACACCTGAAAATACCACTGTTGATAAAATCGAACAGAAAGTCTTCCATTTGGATAAAGGCAAGAAACCGGCTTTGGTGATCAAGATGATATCTGAAGGAGACTGGAAACAGGTCTTGATATTTACCCGAACCAAGCATGGCGCTAATCGATTGAGTGAAAAACTCAACAAGAGCGGTATCACTTCTGCGGCCATTCATGGCAACAAAAGTCAGGGTGCCAGAACTAAAGCTTTGAGTGGGTTCAAGGCCAGCTCCATTCGTGTACTGGTAGCTACTGATATTGCAGCTCGTGGATTGGATATTCCGTTGCTACCACATGTGATCAACTATGAATTGCCGAATGTAGCAGAAGACTATGTGCACAGAATAGGGCGAACAGGCAGGGCAGGAGCAAGTGGAGAAGCAGTTTCCTTAGTTTGTCATGATGAAATCGAATTGGTAAGAGGAATAGAGAAGCTGACCAAACAGCGATTGGAGTTACATGTGGTTGAAGGGTTTGAACCTTCTGCTCCATCTCAAGAACAATCCAGGCCTAACAGCGGCAATAACTCAAACAGCAAGCCTAAAAATAATAAACGCAAGTTTTACCGAGGAAAGAAGCGTTTTAGTAAGAGCTAAAGCATCAATTTTATTTGGAATAAGAATCAATCACCTTCACCATTGCATCCTGGCATACAGGGCAGAAGAAGTCTGTTCTTGTGAACATGATGCAGTTGATAGAAGGACGGTAAAGACCCGTGGACGCATAACCAGCCCCCTCGAATGCTCCAACTTTTCCTGCAAAACCACTGTTCTCCAGGTAGTCCTGAACTTTTTCATCCCGATCCAGACTTTGGGTATTGTAGTCTACTTTGGCCTTTGAGACTTCCTCGGCACTAGCACCGCTTTTTTGCAGGGCCATGGTGTTTTCGTTCATTAGCTTGCGTTTGGCCTGCCATACACCATCCAGGCTGTCAAATTTTGATTTAGGCCATTGTGTTGGTACTTCAATGTCTTCTGTCAACAAGGCTTTCCACTTCACATTCTCAGGATCTTTCAGGGCTGTGATGTTGGGTTCGGAAGGTTCATAATCGGCAGAATAAAAATCGTTGTAGGCAGTGGACGAGGTGTAATACTCATCAGCCAGGCCGAAAAAGGAGTGGCCAAACTCATGAACCATGAGATAGGCGCTATTGATATTGTCGGAGGTATAGGTACAATAGAAATTGTAGATACCCCCGCCACCATAGCGACTATGATTGACCATGATGTACAAAGCGTCATAGGGAACATGACCGGCAATATCTCTAAGAGATTTGTTGTCTTCTGTAAGTACATAGCGTTCAGATCCCATCGAATTAAAAGTGGCGTTGACAGCTGTGTTCTTATCTATACCCGCGTTTGGTTCGTCTATGCCACTATCTATGGATGGTTTCAATACGCCCCGAATGTTGAATTTGCCCTTATTAGACCGGCAAGGCTCTGCTCTGAAGAATATTTCTGTAAATCGCTCCAGATCGTCCTGAAACTTTTGTACTTCATCATCGCTGTAGCCTTCTCCGATAATGACCACATCGGCCTTCAGGTTTGGACTACCATTATCTAAACTAGCGTAAGTCTTCACTGTATTATCGAGTGGAGCCTTCTTAGCATCATTAAGGTCAATTGTCGTTCGAAAAACTTCCACCATTGCTCCTTCTTTGCTTCTTTTTTCAAGAGCAAAAACAAAATTGGACTTTGGCCTGGGAATGATGGCCGATTCATGAAATTCCTTTACCTCACCTTCAATGGCAGGGGTGCTCACCTGATATTCCTTGAAGTAACTATCAAAACCCCGGGAATAGATGAGCTCCTGACTCGCCTCATCATATATTTTATGGTAGTAGGCACCATAGTTGAGTTCGTCAATTAGGTTTACTTTGCTGCCAGCCCATTGAGCGTAATGAAAGGTTTGGTCTATTTTTACTTCTTCAGTATTTGCGTCTCCAGTATGAAAATAATCAATTCTCAGGCTGCCATCTGAAAAGTATTTGGTAAAAGGTGTTTCTTCGGATTGGTTGCATGAAATAGCGCAGATGGCCAGGATCAAAAGGCATATTTTTGAATTCTTCATTTTCTGGGGTTCAATGTTTTAGGGTCATTCAAAATAAGTGTATATTATTTGAATAACAAACTCCAAGGAATTCTTAAGCAAGATATACTGACTAGCAATTTGGATGGAGTCCAAGTCAAAAAGATCTTGAATAGATGAGAATTGGAATAGCTGATAAAAGGAAATTTCATCCACCAATTCTCATTCATTTTGCCTATGGGTTTATTTAAAAAATTGATAACAGTGCATGAACAATTTGCTCTATATTTGCGTTTTCGATGCATAGATAATCAATAACAATTTAGACATGAGTAAGACAGTTAAAATAACAGATGAGAACTTCAATGATGTTCTTGGAACAGATCAGCCGGTGTTAGTAGATTTTTGGGCAGAATGGTGTGGGCCTTGTAAGATGATCGGGCCAGTGGTAGAGGAACTAGCGGGAGACTATGACGGAAAAGCAGTGATCGGAAAAGTAGATGTAGATAGTAACCCTGAAGTATCTGCGAAATTCGGCATTAGAAGTATCCCTACTTTGTTGGTGTTTAAGAATGGCGAGATTGTAGACAAGCAAGTAGGTGCTGTTGGAAAAAACATCTTAGCTCAAAAGCTGGACGCACAATTGGCTTAATAAAAGTTCAATTCAGATATGAAAAACCACCTAAGAAATTGGGTGGTTTTTTTGTACCTTTAGTTCTATAAATCGGTTGATTGTGAAAATATTTTTAACCTCACTTTTCGTACTCTTTTTGTCACTGAATCTAAGTGCCCAGGATGCTGATTTTGTTCAGCAAATTGAAAAACACCGTGAAGATCTCCACGCTGAATTTCTTGATCCAGAAGAAACTCCCTTGGATAAAAAAGGACTGAAAAAATTCAAAGGTCTTGAATACTTTCCCATTGATGAAAACTATCGTGTGCGAGTGAAATACAAAGAGCACGCTGCAAAGAAATTTTTCACTATGGTTACCACAACTGATCGAAGACCCGAATACGTGCGATTTGCTGAATTGACTTTCCAACTGGAAGGAAAGACTTACAACTTACAAGCCTATCAAAATCAGGATTTGTTGGAAGATCCGGAATATTCAGATTATCTGTTTGTACCATTTAATGACGATACCAATGCGATTGAGACCTATGGCGGTGGGCGCTATTTGGATTTTCGTATTCCCGAATCTGGGGTGGCGTATTTGGATTTCAACAAGGCGTATAATCCATATTGCTGCTACAGCGACAGGTATTCATGTCCGATCCCTCCACAAGAGAACTATATTCAGGTAAGGGTTTTGGCTGGAGTGAAAGATTACGATAGTAAGCACTAGGATCTCATGCATATCCCCGAGTAGGGGCAATAGCCACATTTTCTTATGTCCTCGGTCTGATCAAAAGGTACTTTAGGGTCAAATATTTCAGCAACCATTTTTTTCAATTCTTCTTCGTATTCCTCCTTTATGTCAGCGAAATCTGTGATGGGTTTTCTGTTGTATTTGATGTTTGTTTCAAAATCTCTTGAAAGGATGTCCTTGCTGTTGAAGAGTCCTGGGACCAATGGGTCTACGGACATTCCATTTTTGTTCAAATACAACAAGCAGTAAAGAAGCACCTGCATTACAGCCTTATTTCTATTGCTGGCCTCCCTATCAAAAAGTGATTCCATCGTGCTGAACGATCTTTCATCCTTACCTGACTTATAATCCAATATTCGAACGCTATTACCAACTTTGTCAACTCTGTCAACTACGCCCTTCAAAGCCACCTGCATTTTCCTTCCTTCTACCTCTATTGCTAGGTTCAGGAAATACCCGTCTTTTTCATCTGCCTCTAATGCTACTATTTCAAATGGCGCAGTGGATTGATCGTGCTTCAGTATGGCGTTCAGGAACTTGTGGAGTACTCTGGACGCAACGATGCTACGCCCATCAACATTCGACTCTGATACAGGGTTTATTCGGTTTTTGGTAAACGCAAACTGAATGGCTTCATCCACTTTTGAATATAGTAAATCGAAATCCTTAGCTTCCACTTTAGTAGGTTTTCCATCTTCCACATATGGGAGGTAGATGTACTCCATCGCATGGTGCATCAGGTTTCCAAAAAGGGCAGGATCCAGGTCATCGGTTATTTCGTCTGGTTCGTTGATTTTTTGCAGGTATCGAAAATAGAATTTGAGTCTACAATCCAGGTAGGTATTGAAAGCGGAAGGTGAAAGCCTTTTGTAATTGTTCGAATCGCTTATAATATATCTATCAAGCAAGGTAAGTATTTCCTTATCCTTGTTGATTGTAATAGGCTGTATTGAAGTAGCCTTCACCGGGTTGATTAAAGATTTCTTTTCAATTTTCAACCCTGATTCCAATTCCAGCTGCTTTACCAACCTGCTCAACTCACCGCTATGATTGAATTCGGAGATGTTGTTGTAGTAGATGTTCACATTTTTAGAATGCTGGAATAACCTATAAAACAAATAGGATTGGAGCGCGTCATGCTGCTCGGGCGTGGGCAGATCAAAGGCTTTCCTGATGTTGTATGGAATGAATGAACTGTTACTGCCATCGGAAGGAAAAGATCCCTCATTCATGGATAAAATAAATACGTTTTCGAAATCGAGATTTCGTGTTTCCAATACGCCCATTACCTGTATACCTTCCAGAGGTTCGCCAGTAAACGGGATTTTTACACTTGTCCCCATTTGCCTGAAAATCCTAAGAAAAGAATCCAGCTCCAATTTTATATCATGCGATTGAATGGTTTTGCTAATGTTTTTGAAGACAACATCCAAGTGAGAGAGCACAGTCTTATCAATACTGTTGGCGGCTGTGTCATAAATTTTATCTACCATATCCTGCAAGAACAACAGTAATTCCGATAGATTATTTTTTGAATCAAAAAGCGTGGTTAATTCAGGAGATACTGATGGGATCTCCTTGTACTCGATTCGAATAAGATTGTTATCCAAAATATGTTGAAATAGTCTTTCTGACTCTTCAGCCCAGTTTTTAGCAACTACTTCATGTTTCAAAAATGCATTGACATGTTTAAAATAGTAAGAAGTTGTGCCATCAGTTGGATTGCTGACATTGAATTGCAGATTGATCAGTGATTCAAAAAAGGAGTAATAATGGGACTGATTGAGTGGTAGCCCCATAGTCACATTTATCTTTTCAATGTTAGAAGGAATAGAATTGAGCAATGGAAAAAGTAAAGCTTCGTCTGGCAGGATGATGGCTGTTTTTTCTTCGTTTAGGTTACCTTCGTTCGCAAGCTTTGAGAGCAATTCGCCTACGGCTTTCACCTGACCAAAGTCCAATGACACTGAAGTGACATTTATGTTTTTTGGATTTTCTAGTATGTTCTTGGGTATTTCAGCAGGAAAGGTCTTTCCTAGTAGTGTGTCTCGCTGATATTCTCTAAAGAATGTGCCTGATTCCTGAAATTCAGATTTAAGATAGTATTCATCAAGATCCCAAAATACTCTGGTTTGATCATTTTCAAGGTAATGCTTAATGATCTTCTCTTCTGAAGCAGTGAGTGCGTTGAAACCTGCAAACCAGAGATCATTCGAGTCAGTACCTACTTCATCAATATAATCTGCTACTTCCCTATAGATCATTCCTTTGTAGGCCAGGTCGCCATTCTTAAGTGCACTTTTGAAGTCAGTATACAGTTCCATTAGGATTTGCCAGATGTTCAAAAAATCCTGCTGGGTTTTGGATGCTTTGGGAAGAAATCCTGACCAGAATGATTTGATGATTTTTTGATCTTCTTCGGGCAAAAAGTAAAAGGAGTCATCCAGCTCTTTTTGAGACCGAACTATTTTGAAAATATGTTCTGTATTAACCAGATAGTTGTCAATATCATTAAAATCCTTCAAGATCATCTCTCCCCAGAAATAGAACTTATCAAATGCTTCGGCGTTCTTGTGGATCTTCTTGTAAGAAGCATACAGCATGACAAGCGATTGCAATTGATCGGCAACAGTCAAATCACTTTTCGCAAGAATGAATTCTTCCAGACTTAGAATTTGTGGGCTCCAGATAGGCTTATCAGTGAGTTTGCCAAGATATTTCCTAAAGAATAATCCAGCCCTTCTGTTTGGGAATACGATAGTCAAACGATCAGCATTGGTGCCATAGTGCTGATGGCATTTAAGAGCGAGAGATTCGAGGAAAGGTAGATTTTGCAAATTGGTTTGACTTTCAGAATTTGGAATTTGAAAGTTATGAAATTTACAGGTTATTATAGGTGAAGTAATATTTTCAGATCAATCATTTTCCATTGAAGGTTTGAATTATTTGGATCGTGCTAGTTCAAGATTTTATCAATATATATCTGGATAATATTAAGAAATCTCATTGTGTAGCACCTACATTATCGCTAAATTACAAATGCTCATAAGCTACCAATGAACCACTCAAGAACCACCAATTCTTTTCATTGTCTGTTTGTATCGTTGGCAATGTTGAATGTTTCGCCCTCAATGACAAATAGAATTGTTAATCGACTGTTTCCTTTCAGAAGTTTGATAACAATATGTATGAGGATGAAAAAAATGATCAATTCTGAATTGATCGTAAAGTTTTCGACCAATTATATATGACTATTGGTAACTCATATATCCCGATATTGAGATTCTTTACTCATGTAGGAAATGTTTTTGATGTCCTGAAAACTCAGGTACTGATTATTTTCTCGCTGGTTTGTTGCTTCAATGCGCAAGCCGCCACTCCAGATTTATTGTCATCCAGCCCTTCTGCCAATGAAAACAACATAGGTCCTTCATCGAATATCGTTCTGAACTTCTCTGAGCTAATGAGCGAGCTAAGCGTGGATCAAAGTACTGGGAGTGTGCTTGATGACAACATACAAATCCGAAGCGTACTTTCAGGCAGAGTAGATGGCACATGGTCGGGAGACGGCACTAGTACTTTGACTTTTGATCCAACCAATGATTTTCATGTTGGGGATAAAGTTGAAGTAATCATAACCACGGGGGCAGAGAATACTGGTGGAGAATCTGCATTGCCACATACACTTCAATTTACAGTCGCTTCTGAAATTGGATCATCTTCCAATTTCACCCTGAATACCATTAATGGTTCGGCCAATGCTCCGACTGATATAAAGGTAGCTGACTTAGATGGAGACGGAAATTTAGATGTGTTCGCAGCAGTTCGAATAGATGATGAATTGCAATGGTATTCTGGAGATGGATTAGGAGGTTTGACGGCCGAAACAGCCATAAGCGTTAACGCGCCGGAAGGAATAGATGCAGGAGATTTCGATGGTGATGGGCTTTTGGACCTGGTAACAGCCGCCAATAGCACTGATATATTGTGGTATAAGAACAACGGCTCAGGGTTTAATAGTGCTACTACAATTAGCAATTCAGAGACTTTATCCAGGGATGTACATGCAGTGGATATTGATGCCGATGGAGACGTTGATATAATCTCGGCAGGTGGAACCGGTGGTGCAGCTAAACTCTGGACTAATAATGGGTCAGGTGTGTTTGCTTCTACTACTATATCATCGACATCAGAGCCATTGGCTGTTTTTTCTGCTGATATGGATGGTGATTATGATTTGGATATTCTGGTCGCTGATCAGACTGACGATTTATTAAGTTGGTTTGAAAACGGCAATTCATGGTCAAAAACTGATATTGGTGACGGCAGAACCAATGGTCCCACTGATCTTTATGCAGCAGACGTTGATGGAGATGGTGATATCGATATAGTGAGTTCAGGAAGAAATTCGAATTCCATCGATTGGTTTGAAAATACGAACGGTCTAGGAACAAGTTGGACTTCACATACTGCTTCAACTTCCGTTAATTCAGCCGGAGGGATATTCTCCGCTGATGTGACTGGTGATGGAAACATGGATCTGATTGCTACGGGTGGAAATGGGGCCAATCACGAAATCTCACTACTTGTAAACGATGGGGCAGAAAATTTCTCCCGCAATGTCATTAGTACTGCAATAAACACAGGATACGCAACTTTCGCTGCTGATCTTGACGAAGATGGAGATTTGGATATTTTCCTAGCTGCAGAGGGCTCAGATGACTTATTGTGGTACCAAAATGATCAGATCCATACCTATTATTCACGAAGTAGCGGAGCATTTGATGTTACAACAAGATGGAATTCTGAAACAGACGGTTCAGGTGATGACGCGGTAGTTGCAGACTTTACAAACGGAGGAGTTGATTTCATTATTCAAAATGGTCATACGATATCTAGTCCAAGTGCAGATATATTAATTAAAGACCTCACTGTAGAAAGTGGCGGTATTTTTCAAAATGGCAATCAGAATGTGACTATTGGTGGTGACTGGACCAATAATAATGGAAGTAGTGGATTTGTGCCCGGAACAGGGACAGTGCAATTCAACGGATCAACCGCACAGTCGATATCAGGTCAAACAGACTTTTATAACCTAAACATTAACAATACAGCAATCCCTGCAGAAGTTACAACTACTGCTAATATATCTGTTGTCAATCAACTTACACTTACCAATGGATTATTGAAGGTACCATCAGGAATAACCCTATCTCTAGGTGAAAATGCACTCGCAATTGTCGGAGGAACTGATGCTAACAACATGATAGAAATTACGACAACAGGAGCTATATCGAAGAATTTTAATTCAGATGGAAGCTTCCTTTTGCCTATTGGAACTATAGGGGCTTTTACCCCGGTAACACTAACAACAAATTCTGGTACGAGCTATGATGGAGCGGGTAGTATTGGTGAGTTTTCTGTTACCCCAGTGGCTACAGAGGAACCAAACGTATTGAGTTCCGGGGTATCTCTAACTAAATATTGGAACATATCTTCTACTGACTTGAGCAACATAAACGCCAATGTCCAATTTGTCTATGCCGATTCTGAAATTCCAGGAGCATCAAACGAAAGCATTTATGTAGCTGGTTTTTATGACGGAAATTGGCAAACTGAGACAAGCATTGTTACGGCCTCAAATTCTGGTACTTATTCGTTTGTAAATGCGGTTAGTATCGATGGAAACTATACGGCCGGAGAACCTTTGGCCTTTGATAACCCTCCCGTCAATCAAAGTGGCTTCCCGGCTATAGCTGCGATAGGTACTGATAACATTACCTTGGATCTTTCGGTTGATGAGAATGCTACAATTTACTATTCCGTACTTGCTGATGGCTCGAGCGCCCCGACCTCAGTTGATGTGATAGCCGGTACAGGAGCTGTCACATCTGGTTCCACGACAATTACTGCATTAGCGCAAAAACAAGTGAACATTACCGGATTAATTCCTGAAACACTATATGATATTTATGTGGTCGCTGAAGATCTAAACCTGAATGTACAGAGCAGCCCTATCTTACTGGAAGTTACTACAAGATCAATAACCATCAGTTATTCCGTGCCAGTGGATTTTGCCTTGAATACTCCTGGGTTAGATGGGAGTATTAGTGCTAATGATAATACCGGTTATGCTGTAGAACTTAGCCCGGACGGCACCAGGCTGTATACTATAGGCAATCAAACACAAAACCTGGACCAGTTCAATCTAACCATTCCCTATGACATTACCGGAGGTTCTGTGTCTGGTGGCCAATATAGTTCAAGTTCTGAAGGAGGGGGATGTTGGAGAAGCTGGACCTTCAGTTATGATGGCCGTAGAATGTTTGGCGGTAAAACTTGTGGAGGCACAATATTTCAATATTCTTTGTCCAACCCCTTCGAAGTAAGTTCCGGGGTTAGGGTAGATGGAACTTTTGGCTCACATTCCAACGGTCTGCGTATTTCCCCCAACGGGGATAAATTAATTATAGCGCAAGGATCATCTGTAGCGCAATATTCGCTCTCTTTGCCCAATGATATACTTTCCGGAACTTCATTAGACGTAACGGACTTTTCTTTAGGTGGCAATGATATGGACTTTAGTCCTGACGGGACAAAAATATTTTTCCTTCAAGGGGATGGAACTGTTGATCAATACACCTTAGGCTCACCATTCGATATTACATCAGGGCTCTCAGATCTGCAATCATTCTCTGATACTTCATTGCCATCCGGGAATATAGGCCTTGACATGAGTGAGGACGGTACCAAGTTATATATTCTTAATAGCAGCTCAGACCTCCTCTATCAGTATTCGCTAGCAAGCTCCGCAGCTTTTACTGAAACAGCCAATGGTGCAGTTGAAGGTACATTGGTGGTTAACATTATCAATGATACGTTTGTTTCGGCTACTGATGTTGAAAACAATATGACCATAAATAATCTGCCAGCCGGAATGACACCTTCTGTCACCCTCTCAGGGAATAATACCATTGCCCATATCACACTAACAGGAATGGCGCCTAATCATAGCAATACGGATGATGTTAACGATTTGAATTTTACATTTGGCGATGGCGCTTTTACAAGTGGAGATGCGAGTTTGGTCAATGATGCTGTTGGTGCCAATAGTGGATTTGCCATCAATTTTCTGGAAACCCGGCCTATCGGTAATCGGGGTGCTTATTTTGATGGAACAGCAGATGACAATGCCATTGATCTGTCAACCATTTCCACCATTCCGACCGGAAGCAATGCACGGACAATTGAAGGATGGTTTAAATCAGATGCAACTTCCGGAACACATACCATCTTTTCATATGGCACTACTACAGCAGGGAACCAGGTTCAGTTGAGCTTAAATGGCGCCACAGGAAATATAGAAATTGATCTGGGAAGCGATGTAACGGCCTGGAGCGCTGCTGCCAATGATGGTGAATGGCACCATGTCGCCTGGAGCTATAGCGGCGGGATAGTAAGTACCAGTACTATGTATCTCGATGGAACAGCTCTTTTTATAGAGTCAGGTGGTACTGGTACACCTAATACCATAAACAATACTGCTTATATTGGGGCTTTGTTTGGAACGGTATCTGAATTTTTAGATGAATTCGAAGGTCAAATCGATGAAGTAAAGATATGGAATGAGGCTCGCAATGAAACCGAAATCAATTCAGGAATCAACACAACCACGACCAATGATTCCGGGCTAATCGGTTATTGGAACCTTAACGAGGGGACAGGAACTACGGCTAACGATATACAAACGAATGGAACAGTCCATGATGGGACTTTGGTAACAAACGGTACCAATTTAGTTCTCTGGTCCTACAGAGTTACCAATACAAGTGATTCCGGAACCGGTTCGCTTAGGGAAGCCATCACACAAGCCAACCTGGATACCGGACGGGAGTTTATTGACTTCAGTATTGACGCAGTGGGGGTGCAGACCATCAATGTTCTTTCAGTTCTTCCCGTTATTTCCAATCCCATTATCCTAGACGGTACTACCCAACTTGACTTTGATTCTGATGCTCCCACTATTCTGATAGATGGCCAAAATGGTGATTATCATGGGTTTGAGTTTGATGCGGCCAACTGTGCATTTTATGGTATGGAGATTACCAACTTTACAGGCTCTGGCAGGGCAGCTATTTATACCAACAATGATCTGGCCGACAATTTTATTATCGGTGCTGAAAACAAAGGAAACGTCCTCAACGGTTGTGAGCTTGGAGTGACGATCCTCCAGGCTGACAATGGTATTATAAGGGCAAATAAAATGGGGACTAATAGTACGGGTACTGCCGCCGTTGTGATTGCCGGTACGACCAATGGTATTCGGTTGGACAATAATGCGGATGGAACCATTATAGGGGGAGTATCCGCCGGCCAGGGCAACCTGATTTCAGGCAACCCACAGGCGGGCGTTAGAGTGATACTGGCTGATAATGTCCAGATTCTTGGAAACAGGATAGGTACCAATGCCAATGGTGATGCTGCCATACCGAATGGTGATGGGATTGTTTTTGGTTTTGCCAGTGGGGATAAAGTCACTAATTCGCTAATCCAGGATAATTTGATTTCCGGAAATACCAACAATGGTATTGATATCAACAATGCTGACAGTAATACTATTATTGGCAACCTGATTGGTACAGATGTATCAGGAACTTCCGGTCTTTCGAATACAGGTTCGGGTATCTCTATCAGCGTATTTTCAAGTGGGACTACTGCCGATAGTAATACCATCGGAACGGTGACTTCCGGTCAGGGCAACACTATCGCATATAATGGTAACCGAGGTGTTGAGGTTGATCCTGGTGACCAAACTGCTCAAGGAAATAGCATACGAGGCAATAGCATATTTTGTAATACATCGAATGCTATTGAACTGGTTGCAAGTGGTACCGGGGCTATGAATACAGGTAACAATGGAATTTCTGCGCCCTTCATTGGTACTGTGATTCCAGGGCCTGCGGCAACCGCCAGTATATCAGGAACATCTGTTTTGTCAGATGGGACCTTGATCGATGTATATCGGGATTCTGACATTTGTGGAACCGGCCTACAAGCGGAGGAATACCTGGGAACCGCTACAGTAAACAGTGGTGACTGGACCCTCGGCAATTCTTCTACGGTTCCTCTTTCAGTAACGCTCACCGCGGGTGATACTTTCACTGCAACAGCAACAGATGCACTTGGGAATACCTCTGAACTTTCGGCTTCGCTAATGGTCAATGCACCTGCAATTTCCTCTTTTTCCCCAATAGTTGCATTTGCCGGTGATGATATTACCATCAATGGTACGGATTTTGACCCAACTTTTTCCAATAACAGGGTGTTTATTGGAGGTATTGAAGCTACTGTTACTGCCGGGAATGATACCCAATTGACCGTAACGCTACCCACAAGTGCAGCCTACGGACCGATAACTGTACTGGCAACTACTACAGGCTTATCAGGAACCTCAACACTCGATCTGATCCCTACCTATAGTAATGGAGTTCCAACGATTACAGCTTCTTTATTTGATTCACCTGTGTCGGTGACCACCGGTTCAGATCCTGCTCGTGTTGATGTGGCAGACCTTAACCAGGATGGGAAAGTAGATATAGTGGTAAGTGAATCTGGTAGTGACCTGATCCGGATAAACGAAAATACAAGTACCCTGGGAAGCATTACATTCTCTCAGACCACCATTTCTCATGATTTTCCTGGCACACAGCCTGTTAGACTTGCAGATATGAATGCCGATGGGCTTCCTGATATGGTAGCAATGGGAGCCTCGAAAGTGATTAGCATATATGATAATACTAGTGCAGGAAGTATTGCGTTTGGTACTGCGGTTACCCTCACTACCAACGGCACCAGATCCAGGGAAGCAATGCGTATTGGTGACTTGGATCTCGATGGTATGCCGGATATTGCAGTATTGACAGATTTCGGATCACCACCTACAGGTACCAGAGTTGAAATCTTTCGACATTCAGGTGCACCTACCAGCCTGGATTTTGACCCTCCTATAGAGCTGGTTGATACAAGAATTAGTGGATTGGCCATCGGTGATCTTGACGGAGACGGTTTACCTGAGATAGTCACGGTGACTTTCGATGCAACCAGTTTCATTAAGATTTATAAAAATAACAGCACACCCGGATCGCTCAGTTTTTCTTTGGAGGCTACCACTTACGTTGCTGCCACACCTATTAATACACGACTAGCGGATATTGATGGAGATGGGTTATTGGATATCATCAGCGCTTCTCATAGATATGCTACAGGTCTACATGTAGGCGGTATACAATTTCTGCGAAATACTACGAGTGGTTCTATCAGCTTTGATGCTTTACAAACATATGCCATAGGTGGAGGACAATTGAACCGACCAATATTGGACATAGGAGATATCAATGGGGATCAAAGACCAGATATTGTACAAGGAAATCCAAGGGGAGATACCGAACTGAATCAACCATGGATCCTGCCGAACATCAGTACACCTGGTACAATTGACTTCAGTGCGGCCGTTGAACTACCTCGGGGACTGAGTCCGAATACAGATAACCCAGTATCAACAGAACTGCAAGATTTTGACGGAGATAACAAACCGGATCTGTTCGAAACTTATTATGGTGTTAATCACATTGTCCAGACCAGGTTGAATATTACTCCCGATACTCCGCCAGAAATTGCTATTACTTTGGATGCCAGCTCCCTGGCACCTGGTGCCGGCACGAATGTCAACTTTATCCTTACCGGGGTATTCATTTATGACAATACCTTCACAATTCAGCTTTCCGATAATTTAGGTTCTTTTGCTTCTCCTACTACACTAGGCTCAATAGCTACCGATAGTGATGGTATTGCGGCCATATCTATTCCTGTCAATACACCTGGGGGGAGTTATAAATTAAGATTGGTATCCGACAATCCCATAGTAACAAGTAATGAGGCCGACCTGACCATTGAAAGGATTTATTATTCACAAAGTGGAGGGGCTTTTGATGCTACAGCCCGATGGAATACGGTACCCGCAGGTGGTGGTGTGGATGCATCTGCCTTTGACTTCACGGATGGAAACTCTGAATTTATTATCCAAAACGGCCACACCATCACCAGCCCAGTAGCAGATTTTCTTATCAATGATCTGACTGTAGAAAGTGGCGGTACGTTTCAAGCCGATGATCCATTAAGAACCCATGCTTTTGCTGGACTTCTGACCATTGATGTTGGTGGGGGCTTATCTTCAACAGATGGGATACATGAATACCGAGGAGGTATTAATAATGCAGGTACCTTCAATCCAGGAAACGCTACCTTTCACGACTTCACTACCAATACCCAGACCGTGAGTGCTACTTCATTACTTGACATGAACGGCCAGGTGGATTTCCATGCGGACGTTACTTTTCTTGAAACATCTGTTGAAGTACAGTTGTCCGATGCGGCAAGTATGCAAATCCATAGTGGTTATACTGTAACCAATCAAATTGCAACAGGTTTTTTGAGTCAACGGGGAGGCTCTTTCCAAATAGATGGAACCTTAGTTAATGATGCAGGAGCATATTTAAAAATATGGTCTGGAAGTGCTGAAGGAGGGCTGGTAGCTACTGCTACTGGAAATACGGTTGAATACTTTCGAGCTGGAGGGCAAGATATACTTCCAACAACCTACTATCATTTGATGGTTGGGTCGTCAGGAGTTAGCAACCAAACTAAGACTTTCGATGGTGCCTCATATACCATTTTGGGAAACCTTGAATTGACAGATGCAGAGATCGATGGGTCACCAGCTACCCTAAGAGTGCATGGGAATATAACCGGGAGTGGTACATCTTCTATTCGTCTCAATAGGCCGTTTGACCATTTGGTTATGGAAGGGTCGGCTGATCAGGTATTGAATTTGCCAGGCTTCAGCTCTCTTGAAGTTCGGCAAATGACCATTAACAATCAAACTACTATTCAATCGACCGTGACGGTCTCCAACCAAGGCATTAGCGCCAATGCGCATCTGATAATTGACAATACAGTTGTGAACGTAACCAATGGAAACATAGATGTTGATGCCATTATTACAGTTGATGGCGGACGATTGGAAAGAAGAGGAGATGCATCTTTTTCTACTTCTACTTCATTTGGGCCAACCAAAATGATTGATACCCAAAATGGTGGTTTTGTCCGAATAAACAATCCTAGTTCCGGCAGCAGCCATTTCTACCCATTGGGGACCGGATCGGTTTACACCCCAATTGTAGTAACATCAAACCACACATCCGGAGCAAGTCCATATATTGAAACTACCACAACGGCTCTCGAAGAGCCTAATGTTATCACATCTGGAGTTTCTTTAAACAAGTATTGGACTGTTAATTCCAGTGATCTTAGCATTTCCAGCGCCACGATTACAATGACTTATGATGATTCCGAAATAAACGGTAGCGAGGCAATCTATTTGCCTGCTTACTATTCTACGGAATGGAATACGGGTTCTGTATCAGATGTGACCGAAGCTTCCAATACTGCTGTTTATACGCATGCGGCTGTTTCCGAATTTAATGGAAATTATACTACAGGTCAGATTTTGGCCTTTGGTGATCCGTTCACCACCACCTGGTCTACGACCGATGGAACAATTACCATCCCAACGAAATCTGGAGAAACCTATAATTACGATATCATCTGGACGAACCTTACAAATGCCACACAAGGTGATGGAAGCATAACTGGGCAAACAGGAGATTACACAATTACAGGACTTAATAATGCGGATGTCTACCAGATAGAAATCTCTGGCAACTTTTCAGCCATCCAATTTGCCAATGGCTCGGAAAAGGATAAAATCCTCACTGTAGAACAATGGGGAGATCAGGTCTGGACCTCATTCCTAAATGCCTTCTATGGATGCACCAATTTGTCCATTCCAGCCACCGACGCTCCTGATCTTTCCATTGTTACAGACATGGGCGCCATGTTCCATTCAGCCAGTTCATTCAATAGTCCAATCAATCACTGGGATGTAAGCAATGTGGAAGACTTCAGCAACATGTTTAGGAGCGCAAATTCATTTAACCAGCCTTTGACTGGTTGGACTCCAACAAGTGCCATTAACATGAGCTTCATGTTCTATTTCAATGACGCATTCAATCAGCCTATTGATTCATGGAATGTTTCATCCGTCCAAACTATGGCAAGCATGTTTGCGCGTACCTCCTCATTTAATCAAGATCTTAACAGCTGGGTTCTTACTGAAGTAACTTCAGTTAATGCCATGTTTGAGAACGCAACAGCTTTCAACGGCCAAGTGGACGGTTGGACGTTTACAAAACTTAATGATCTGCGATTTATGTTTTCTGGAGCGACCAGCTTTAATCAGGCCGTTGAAAGCTGGGATGTGTCCACTGTCACCGATATGCGCAACATGTTTTTTGGAGCAACAGCGTTCAATCAGCCACTAAACGGATGGGGAACTAAGACCTCTTTGGTAGAGGATATGAGAAACATGTTCCGTGAAGCGACTTCTTTTAATCAACCTCTAGATGCTTGGGACGTATCCGGTGTACAATTCATGACTGACATGTTCAGAGGTGCCACTGTCTTTAATCAAAATCTGAATACCTGGTCACCTTCAAGTTGTACGACTATAAATGGTATGTTCCAGGCAGCATCAGCATTCAATGGCTCTCTGGATGGTTGGGGTGTGAATACCCTTTTGATTAGTGATATGCGCCATGTGTTTTATAACGCTTCCGCTTTTAATCAGCCATTGAACAGCTGGCGCGTTGATAATGTCTCTCTGATGAGTAATATGTTCTTTGGAGCCAGTAGTTTTGATCAGGATCTGAATAGTTGGAATACCGCTAAAGTCACCAACATGAGCGGAATGTTTCAGGGCGCTACTGCTTTTGATGGAGCTATAGATCTATGGGACGTGAGTTTGGTGCAGAACATGGGTACCATGTTCAGGGAAGCCACGTCCTTCAATCAACCTATTGGCAATTGGGGTGTAAAAACTGCAAATGTCGAACAAATGGGTAGTATGTTCTGGAATGCTGAATCCTTTAATCAACCTCTCGATAGCTGGGATGTGAGTAAAGTATGGACTATGGCTTCCATGTTTAGAAATTCAGATTCATTTAACCAGGATTTGTCCAGCTGGAATACATCTTCTGTAACAGGTACACTTGGCATGTATTATATGTTTGCTGCAGCAATTGCCTTCAATGGTGATATCACCACCTGGGATGTCTCAAATTGCCCTAGTTTTCAGGGTATGTTTCTCGGAGCAAGCTCTTTTAATCAAAATTTGGGGGCATGGGATATCTCAACTGCCAGTCGCATCCACTTTGGCGGTACCTCTATGTCAACAGCCAATTATGATGCAACATTAATTGGATGGTTGGATGACAATGGAGGAACAGAGACTATTCCAACAAATTTTACAATAACTGCGACTGGTGTGACCTATTGTGTAGCAGAATCGGCTCGAAACACTTTGGAAGTTTCGTTTGATTGGACAATTAACGATTCTGGGTTAGATTGTACTGATGCCTTTATTGTTACTAATACTTTAGATGCAGGCGAAGGATCACTGCGCTGGTGTGTGGACAATGCCAATAACGTTGTGGGAGCAAACACCATCACTTTTAGTGCTTCAATTTCCGGCGGTACAATTTCTCTTCAAAGTGAAATCACTATTTCATCAGGAAACGGAGACGGAACGGCTATTGATGGTGATATTGACGGAGATGATGTTCCTGATATAAGTATTATTCAGGGCGGGAGCAACCATGACGGAATCTTAATCAATGCCGCAAATTGTCAGATCAATTCCTTACACATGCAAGGATTTGTTGGAGTCCCGCGTGCGCCAATCAAGTTAGATGGCTCTTCGGCTACAGGCAATTCGATCATTGGTAATTACCTTGGTACGACTGCAGATGGAAATTCATCAGGATCCACCAACTACACTGGTATTGATATTAGAAATGGAGCAAATGGTAACTTCATTGGTGACGGCACATCGGCCAATCGAAATATAATCGGAAATGCCAGCTTTGGGGTGAGAATAAATGGCTCAGACAATACAACCATATCCGGAAACCTGATTGGAATCAGTCTGAACGGTACTGATATCGGAAGTTCAAGGGGTATTGATGCTTTCAATGCCGATGGAACAGTTGTTGGGGCAATTGGTACTGAACCTAATGTTATATCAAACAATAGCGATGCGGGTATTTTGCTCAATCAATCTCAGAATACGGTGATCATGAACAACATCATCGGTTTGGACGCGACAGGGGCTCTTGATCATGGAAATAAGATCGGTATTAATATCACTAATGGCAGTACTTCCTGCCAAATTGGTCAAGCAATTTCTGGGGCAGGGAATGTCGTTTCTGGCAACACTCAACAAGGAATTTATATTGATGATTCTAATGATGCGGTTGTCGTAGGCAATATCATTGGTCTTGGATTGGATGGAGATACAGCCATTCCAAATGGAACCAGTGGCCCTCCAAATATTCATATCGATGGAACATCGTCAGGGACCAACATTGGGGATGGAAGTGTATTGGGAAGAAATGTGATATCCGGTGGCAATGGTATTGGCATCCTGATCACTACTGGTCCAACGGCCGTTCAGGGTAATTATATCGGAACTAATGCCGCAGGTTCAGCAGACCGTGGAAATGGAGGCGCAGGAATTTCCCTAACTGGCGGCTCAGGAACGATAGGAGGAAAAAACGTTGGGGAAGGTAATGTGATCTCAGGTAACTCCTATGGTATCGGTATTAGCATCGGGGGCTATGATATTTTCGGCAATTACATTGGGACCAACGCAGATGGTGATACTGCAATTCCAAATGATAATTCTGGAATTAGGTTAAGCGTAGGTAGTGGTACCCATATTGGTGATGGTTCTGCTGCAGGGCGCAACGTGATTTCTGGAAATACGAACTCAGGAATCCTTGTTGAAAATGCTTCTACTACAGGTAATTTCATTTCTGGTAACTACATTGGACTTCAGGCAGATGGTTCAAGCGCTTTGGGCAATTCAGATGATGGGATTTTGATTGAAAGTCAGGCAAACGGCAATGCAATTACGCTGAATGCTATAGCTTACAATTCTGATAATGGCGTTGAAATCGGTGAAGTTGGGGTTTCAGGAATTGATCAGAATACACTTTCTCAAAATTCTATCTATGAAAATATTGGACAGGGGATCTTGTTGGTCAACGGTGCAAATAATGGCTTAACACCACCTACTATTACAACAGTGACTGCCACAGAGATTTCGGGTACAGGAATTAATGGTCATACCATTGAGGCATTTGTGGATAATACATCATCCACTCCGCAAGGAGAATTTTATTTAGGAAGCACAATCGTTTCAGGTGGTGTGTGGTCCATGACTGGCACATTTACAACATCTGATACTTTTACGGCAACAACAAGGGATGCCGATGGCAATACATCTGAGTTTACCGTTTTAGCAGGAGCCTCTCCTGAAATTTCAGTTTATCAGGGCATGGATAGTGGTGGTGCTGAGATATTCATATTGGGTGCTGCGGATATCGGGACTGAAATACTTGGGAACAATATAATTCAGAATTTTGCCATAGAAAATACTGGGTCTACTACATTGGCTATAACTGATATTCAAAGTGACACGCCTGGATTTTCAGTAACCAATTCTATAACGGAAGTTGCACCAGGAGCAACAGAGACCTTTAGTGTAACAATGTCAGGAAGCTCAGTTGGACCTCTCACCGGTACCATTTCAATAGATAATGATGATCCAAACGAAAACCCATATGATTTTACTATTTCTGGTGAAATATTGGATCCATTTATTGTCACAAACACAAACGATTCAGGTGATGGTTCTTTAAGGTGGGCAATTGATAATGCCAATGCCAATGCGGATGCAAATACGATAACCTTTAATATTCCCAATTCTGATCCTAATTTTTTCAGCAATACTGTAACAGGAGATGAAACCTGGACGATTACTCCGGTCACGCCGTTTCCAAATATCACCCAGGATGTCATTCTGGATGCTACTACCCAACCTGGTTCAGGAGATCACAAAATTATTATGGATGGGTCGAACGGAATCGCTGCTGGATTGTATATACCCTCTGGTCGTATAGAAATCTATGGATTTTATTTCACGAATTATACAAATGCTCTTAGTTTCTATGATCACGGGCCTAATACTTCGATCGTTGGAGGGGTCGGAAAAGGAAATGTTCTGGTTAATTGTGTAAATGGCATTAAAGCCGTTTTCACTGATCAACTCATCATTCAAGGTAATTACATTGGTACAGATACTTATGGAAATACAGGCCTTGGTAACACAACGGGGATCTCTTCGCAGACAGGATCAAACACCCATACCATCGGTGGTGGTAATCCAGGTGAAGGAAACGTTATTTCAGGAAACTCCACAGGAATTGGTACGAATGGTGCTAGCTCATCAATAATTCAGGGAAATTATATTGGTACGGATCCGACAGGAATGGTAGCCATTGCTAACGGTGTTGGAGTTCTTCTAAATAGTGCAAGTGGAAGTCAAATTATAAATAATTTAATCTCGGGAAACACAGGAAATGGAGCTTCAATAATTGCTAGTGATGGAGTAATTATTCAGGGTAATTCTATTGGCGCCAACGTAAATGGTAATATGCCCTTGGCCAACAATATTGGTATTCAAACTTCTGGTGGGTCACCAAATGGTACAATAGGAGGGCTGAATGCAGGCGAGGCTAATATTATAGCCTACAATACAATCAGAGGGATTGACCTGGTAGGTGCAGGAGATATTAATAACGCCATCATTGGTAATCAAATTTTCTGCAATGGATTCGGAATTGATCTCAGAGGAGGCAATAACAACATCCAACCACCGATAATTACCGGAATAACAACGAACTCAGTGAGTGGAATTGGTGTGAACAGTGAGACCATCCATGTATATAGAGACAACTCAGGTTGTACACCCACCGAAGGACAAGGCCAGGAATACTTGGGTACGACCACAGTCTCCGGTGGAGTTTGGGAAGTTTCGGGACTTTCCATAGTTGTTGGATTTGATTTGATTACAGCTACTGCTACCAGCGGTACTGATGGAACATCTGAATTTACAGATCAAAATCCCTATGTGGTGACGAATACCAACGATTCAGGAGAAGGCTCTCTTCGCTGGACTATTGATAATGCCAACAATGCTGTGGGTGCTAATACCATTACATTCGATATCCCGACTTCTGACCTTAACTATAATGGAAATCCAGCCAATGCCCGTTGGACGATTACTGTGCTGTCTGATTTACCCATAATAAGCGAGGAGCTTGTGCTTGATGGTACTTCTCAACCGGGTGTCGGGGACTATAAAATTAACATCAATGGACAAGGGTCATTAAGGTTCGGTTTTGAAGCGCAAGCGCGAATTGAGGTGTATGGTATGTTTATGGAAGGTTTTTCATTAAATGGGTCATCGGCAGCCATTTATTGTACAACAGGATCAGATAATTCCATAATCGGAAGCCCAGGAAAAGGCAATTTATTCAACAATAATTTTTACGGAATTTGGGCATGGAAAACGGGGATTATCATACAAAGTAACCTGTTTGGTACAGATGAAACGGGAACGATTGCAGTTCCAAATAATAGTGGTATGTACTTTTCTGGTGGGGCTGATAATATATTGGTCGGTGGCGCTGCAGCTAGTGAGCGAAATCTCATAAGTGGAAACGCAGGTCACGGCGTATTTATCAGTTCAGATGGCAACACGATTACAGTTGAAAACAATTACATCGGTACAGATATTACAGGCACGATTGCTCTACCAAATGGTATTGGTGTTTATACACGCGGTGCGAATACAATTATTGACAATGTTATTTCAGGTAATAATGACATTGGTATTTTATCTGCTGTATCGAACGGCACTATTATTCAAGGAAATTATATCGGAGTTGACAAAGATGGCACATTGCCATTGTCCAATGCAGTTGGAATTGAAAGTAGCACAGAAATGGACAACATTCTGATAGGTGGTACTGGACTAGGGGAAGGGAACATAATAGCCCATAACACCGAACAAGGTATTTTCATTAAGAATGCCTCTGCTGAATTCAATCAAATTATTGGCAATAGTATCTATTGTAACGGCCAGAGGAATATTGATTTGAATTTTTCCGTTCCACTACAAATAGGAAATGACGAAAAGGCAGCTCCAATCATCACTTCTGTAGTAGATGGTACTATAAGTGGTACAGCAACAGACGGTGATGTTATCCATGTCTATCGGGACAACTCAGGCTGTGTTCCGATAGGTGCTGATGAATACCTTGGAAACACCACCGTGGTAGGCGGTGTATGGTCGTTTAATGATGGATCCATTCTAGCTACAGACCAAATGAATGCTACCGCCACCGATGGAAGTGGTAATACGAGCCAGTTTGCTGTAGATTTCCCTGACGATTGGTTTACTGTTGTCAACACCTTGGACGCTGGGGTGGGCTCGCTGAGGCGGGCCATTATCAGGGCCAATAGTCAAACCCTTTCCGGTCCTATTGATTTTAATATACCGGGAGTCGGGCCTTGGGTTATTAGCATGTCCACTACTTTGCCCGCATTAACCATGAACAATGTAGTGATTGATGGCACAACTCAACCCACCTGGGACATGGATGCGGGTCTGATGGTGACTATTGACGGCAGTAACTTGACAGGTACCGATGATGGTATATCCATTAATGCCTTGGATGTAGGGATTTATGGATTGCAGGTGTCTAACTTCCCAAGGTATGGCATTCTAGTAAATGTATTTGCCACCAATGCTACTATTGGTAGCGCTAGCAAGGGTAATGTTGTCAATGGTAATGGTGGCGTAGGAGTGGGAATAGGATGGGGTGGCGGCATTATTTCTGGCAATAGGATTGGTACTAATGCCCAGGGAACGATGGCCAAGCCTAATGCCACGGGAATTGCCCCTGCTAGTGGAACGATTATTACGGATAACCTGATCTCGGGAAATACCGGCAATGCTATTGGCATTGGAGGTCTTGGTAGCAATACGCAAATTATTGATAATTATATTGGTACTGATGTCACAGGTAATGCCGCATTACCCAATAATGTAGGAATTAGTATGGTGACAACTGGTTCGAGCCCAATCAGAGGAAACGTAATATCTGGAAATACTACCTATGGGATCTTGTTTTCTGGCAATGCAGATAATATTGTTCAAGACAATAAAATTGGTATTGGTGCTGATGGGATTACTCCTGTTGGTAATGGAGTAGGTGTTTACACTTGGGCCAGCAACAGTACTAACAGCCATATTATTGGAGGAACAGGTGTAAATGAGGCTAATATTATTGCACATAATGTAAATCAAGGAGTTCTGATTGAAGGAGCTAATCATGATTTCAATCAAATTATTGGAAATCAAATTTTCTGTAATGGAGATAAGGGAATTGACTTGAATGGTGTCGGTAATAATAATATTCAACCTCCAACCATAACAGGAGTTACCACTTCATCTGTAGAAGGTGAAGGGATAAATGGTCATACTGTGCACCTATATAAAGACGATTCTGGTTGCGACCCTGCCCAGGGTCAGGAATACCTGGGAATGGCCACTGTAGATGGAGGTGGGATCTGGAAGGTAAATGGACTGAGCATTGATCCCACTATCGATGTAATCACAGTTACAGCCACTACTAACACAAGTGGAACTTCAGAGTTTTCAGCAGTCCCATTGGCGCCAGGGGATTTATTTACACAGGAAATATCTTCCACTCAAATTGACTTGACCTGGCGAGATAATTCTAATGATGAAACTGGCTTTACGATAGAAAGGGCAACAGATTATGGCTTTACCCAAAATGTCATTACTTATGATATTGGCTCCAATGCAGGCGCTACGGGTACTTTTTCCAACACAACCACACTCAATCCAGAAACTGCATATTTCTATCGAGTGAAGGCAACTAATGCTGGAGGAAGTTCAGGCTATTCAAATATCAAGGCTGGAACTACGGTTACTCAACCTGGCAATGCCCTATCCTTCCTTGGTGATTTGGCCGTAGATCAGATCAATGGTTTGGTCAATAATGTGATAATTCCGGATGCTCCGGCATTTGACATCACTGATAACTTTACCTTGGAGGCTTGGATAAAAACTTCCGTAAACAAAACACAAGGGGTAATCACCAATATGGGTGGAACCGGAGCATTTGGTTATCGAATGCTGGTGAATGGAGAAAATGTGGTTTTCCAATATGTTGGCCTGGGAGGCCTTCAAAGCTCCCTGAGTTTATCTCTAAACGGTTCGATTAAGGTAAATGATGACACATGGCACCATGTGTCAGTAGTAAGAGATGGCCTTGACTTGAAACTCTACGTTGATGGCGTATTGGATGATAACCAAATGGTTAATGTTCAAATAGATGATGGGGTAGGTGACATTGAGATTGGTTCGATATGGCATGGTACAGGACGAAATTTGTGGGATGGTCAGATCGATGAAGTGCGTTTTTGGAATGTGTCCCGCACCCAAGCCGATATCATCTCAACTATGGAGACACCATTAGATGGTGATGAAGCAGGGCTTATGGCTTATTACCGATTTGATCAAGGTATTGGCTATGGCGACAATACCACACCTGCGGTGAATATACTTCCAGATAGAAGTCAAAATCAAAACGATGGTTTGTTGAATTCCTCCTATGAGTTGAATAACATCATTTCTAATTGGGTAACGTCCACTGCGTTTGCTGTACCAAGAATTCGAAATACAACGTTCGCTACGAACACCGATTTTGTAGCCAATTGGGTCCCGGTTGCAGGCGCAACCGATCATTTTTTGGACGTAGATGATGATCCAGATTTTAGCTCTCCGATAGTTTCAGGTTTGAGCTTAGGGAATTCTGGGTCTCAAACGGTCACGGTCCCGCTAACCACTAGCACGGATTATTATTACCGATTGAGGGCGAATGCAGGTCAGTATTCAGATTCGTTTGAATTTAAGAAAGACCCTGGAAATGCGTTAAGCTTTCATGCAGGAGCAAATACTCGTGTGAATGTTCCATTACAAGCTGCGGTAGTCAATTTACCAGCATCTTCCGTTGAAGCTTGGTTCAAAGTTGATGCCATTGGTGGGGTTCATTCGATCTATTCTGAGGATCATAATTTCGCAGCTAGTTATCAACTCTCCCTGGCGGGGGATGTTGTCCAGTTTAGGTATGTGAATGCGGCCAATACGGAGGGGTCATTTGCCACGGGAACCACTCGAATCGTCCCTGGTGTTTGGTATCACACGGCGGGTGTGTACCAATCAGGGGTAGGAACCAAAGTGTATCTTAATGGGCAGCTAGATGGATCTGATACCGATATCGGATCTTCAGGTCAGGCGGTTAGTATTAATATTGGTCGATTAGTAAATGGAGGGCCAGATAACTTCACAGGTCAATTGGATGAAATCAGAGTTTGGACTAAAGCGCTGACAGACGCTGAAGTTCTGGCCAGTTTCAATCATACAATTACAGAAGATGATGACCTGAGGTTATACTACCGTTTCGATGAGGGAATTCCGGGTGGGAACAATACCGCAGAAACCGTGATTTCAGATCTATCAGGTAATAGTTATGATGCGAATTTTGCCTCTGGATTTGTTAAAACTGGTACAATAGCTAACTACGTGCTTTCTGGAGCATTTTCTCCTGTAGCTCCATCAAATTTGATCACCACCGAAGTATCTGTTTCTCAGATCAACCTTTCCTGGGACGATAACTCAACAGATGAAACAGATTTTTTAATAGATCGAGCAACGGACGTGGGTTTCAGTCAAAATCTGCAAACATTCAATGCCGGCGGTGTTAATGCCAATTCCTATTCAGACATGGCGGTGGCCTCAGAAACTGCCTATTTCTATCGAGTAAGAGCGACCAATTCTTCCGGAGAATCTGCAAACTCTAACATTAAAGTAGGGACTACAATTACTCCACCGGGTAATGCCCTTGATTTTGACGGTATTGATAATTATATAGTTATATCAGAGTCTACTGAACTCGATTTTCAAACCGGTGATAGTTTTAGCATGGAGGCTTGGGTAAAAACTACTAACAATTCCTCACCTATGTTTATTGCGGGTAAACATCTTGCTGGGTCGTATAATGGATATTATTTCATAATGAATGGAACGGATGCAGCATATTGTAATACTCCAGGGCACATCAATTTTTACGTAGCTTCAGGAACGGCAAGTGATGCTTGCAGTGATGTTGACATTAGTGATGGCTTATGGCATCACATCGCTGGTACATACGATAATGACCTTAATCAGGTGAAACTTTATGTTGATGGAGTCCTCCAAAGTGATATTGGACAAAGGGATGGTGGGTTGGATAATGCACAAGATTTTACAATTGGAGACTTGCCAGGTACAAACCTCCAATTTGATGGTGAAATTGATGAGTTGCGAATCTGGGATGATGTCAGAATGGAATCAGAGATTCAGTCTAATCAGTTTACTACCCTAGAAGGCAATGAAGAAGGTCTGGAGGCCTATTACCGGTTTGATCTGGGTATTCCTTCTGGGAATAACATATCCCCATCAGTACATGTTCTGATGGATAGGAGCAACAACATTCATGATGGCTTGCTCACCAATTTCGATCTTACTAGTTCAAGCTCCAATTGGGTAGACTCTGATGCTATGTTGCCATTAGCACCAACAAACCTGTTGACAACTGAAGTTTCAGATGGTCAAATTGACTTGGTTTGGGATGATAATTCTTTCGGTGAAGATGGTTTTACTATCGAGAGATCCACCGACTATGGCTTTACCCAAAATGTAGAGACCTACGATATTGGTTCCAACTCAGGAAATACAGGAACTTTCTCCAATACCAACACCCTTGCTGAAACAGCCTATTTCTATAGGGTAAAAGCGACCAATGCCATTGGCGATTCGGATTATTCAAATATTAAAGCAGGGACAACCATTACTCCTCCGGGAAATGGGTTGGATTTTGATGGAATCAATGATATTGTGAATTGTGGAAACCCAGCTGAACTCTTAATAACAGACGATATCACCGTCGAAGCTTGGGTGAATTGGGCCGGAAATACTACAGGTAATAATCACAACATTATAGGTCGCTCTTCATCAGGAGAGTCTGAATCAGACAATATCCTCTATTTGTTGACAATTGAAACGGACGGTCAGATCCAATTCTATTTCGAACATGGAAGTGGTAACGATAATTTCTTTACGTCTACTGAAATTATCGAGTCTGGCGTCTGGACGCACGTTGCAGCTGTTCGCGATGCGACATTAAATACAGTTACGATTTACGTGAACGGACTACCCTCCACCATTCAACAAGGTTCCACTTATACTAATGATGCTTCGGGGGGAACCAATATTAATCAATTGGTCCGATTAGGATCACGACAAGGAGCATCACGGCATTTTGATGGACAAATGGATGAACTAAGGGTTTGGAACGTAACTCGTAGTGAGACAGAAATTAAGAATACTATTTACACTCCACTCGCTGGTGATGAATTTGGTTTGCAGGCCTATTATCGATTCGATCAAGGTATTGCCAATGGTGACAACAACTCTCCGGTGACAGTCAATGTGTTACCAGATAGAAGTACAAATCAAAATGATGGAGCTTTGAGCGGTTTTACGTTAAGCGGGAATAGTTCCAACTGGGTAGATGGTGTCAGCCTAAATCAACCTACTAACCTATTGGTAGATGCTACTTATGGACTCAATAGTCCTGAGGTAGTGTTGACCTGGGATGATAACACCAATTTAGAAACAGATTACCAAATAGAACGGGCCACCAATTCCTCGTTTTCTGCAGGTTTACAGACCTTTACCTTGGGAGGTGTTAATGCTGGAACTGTATCTACCTATACCGACAACACAGTAGCAAATGGTACACTTTATTTCTACAGGGTAAAAGCTATAGGAGGTAGTTTTGGTTCTGATTATTCCAATACCATTACAGCCGTTCCTGTGTTAGAAGCAGGAAATGCTGCTTCTTTTGATGGGGTGAATGATTTTGTGGATGTTGATCCAACGATTCAAAATAGAACCGAATATACTTTTACTTGCTGGTTTAAGTCAGGTGGTGGAGGATACTTGTATACAGAAGGGGCACCAGCAGCACTCCTGACAGTGGCTACATTTCCAAGTTGGAGTTTTGTGAACTTTGGAGTCTATAGTTCTGGTGATGGTCCGTGGCAATATGCCGGTTCTACAGGTAGCATAATTAAGGATGGTTGGAACTTCTATGCCATTAGCGTCACAGGTGCTACCCCTACTGGGGGCACGGCAACAATTATTCTGAATAATGAATCTCGAACCCGAGACCTGCATCAACTAAATTATGGACAAGCAGTAGACGAAGCTGTTTTCGGACGGAATGTTGGAAGTGCTTTGGGTAGCCAGCCTGATACGCCTTATACGGGGGAAATAGACGAGTCTGCAACATTTTCCAGAGCTTTGAGTGAAGCGGAAATGTTTGCCCTTCGAGATTCGGGAATACCATCAGATCATCCGGATTTGCTGAGTCTTTGGCACTTTGACGAATCAAACTCATCCTCAATAGTTTATGATGCTTCAGGCAATGAAAATCATGGAACGAGAAACTCTGGAACGCAGCAGGTTACATCTGAGGCGTTACATCCTTTTGCACCGGAAAACTTCCAGGTAGTACCACAGGATGGGCAGGCGGAACTGCAGTGGGATGAGAGTTTTGTAGATGATTTTAAGCAATACAATATTTCCTATAAACTTAATTCAGATGTTTCTTATACGACTACTACAGAGACTGATATAACTGCCAATTCATTCACAATTACCGGATTGAGCAATAGCAGTCTTTATGATTTCAAAGTAAGTGCAACTGATGTGGTTGATCAGCTTGGTCCTGAGGGTGAAATTCATGAAGTGCCAGAAGTTTTTGCTGGAAACGCGGCTTTTTTCGATGGAACAAACAGTTCAATTTCAGTTTCAGATAACAATATTTTTACGCGTTCCTCTGGACTAACATTGGAAGCATGGATACGTCCTGATAACCTGAATAACTCGTTTCAGTTCCTTGCCGGAGTGAGTAGTGCATTTGGTATGCGAATAAATGACAACAACGAATTAGAGGGTTTTGCGAATGATGGTGGTGGTACGGTTTTAACTTCTGAATCTGCTTCATTGCTTTCTGAAGGGAATTGGACACATGTGGCTATGACCTTCGACGGTACGGCAACATTGAGGCTTTACATCAATGGAAGTCAGGTACACGAAAATACACTAATGCGCGCTCCGCAAAATGCATCCGAACCATTTTGGATGGGCAAGAATAATTCAAGTACAATTTTCTTTGATGGTCTGATGGATGAGGTACGACTTTGGGATCAGCAAATAGACCAGACTACTTTACAGTCGAATATGTTCACTCCACTAAGAGGGGATGAGACCAACGTAGGTACATTCAATGCAAACCTTATTGGACTTTGGCATTTTGACGAGCCAGCAGGACACTCTACCGCCTATAGTACACCGTCCAATTTGTACGATGGTACTTTAGCGGGCAATGCTGACTTTGTGCTCTCCGGAGCTATGGTCGCATTGTCAGAAATATCTGTCTATGAAGGTACCGGAACTGGAGGAGCTGAAATTTTCGATGAACAAATTACTACCTATGATATTGGCTCTGCCCAAAGAACTAATAGTATAACCATGAATTTTACCATCGAAAATACAGGTAATGTTCCTCTGGACATAACCAGTATTACAAGCTCAAATGCTCTGTTTAGTATTCCAATAGTCCCATCGACCGTTGCTGTTAATGGAACAGAGGTGGTGTCAGTTACGCTCGATGCATCTTCCGTTGGGTCATTCAGCACTACCATATCAATAGTCAGTAATGATGATGATGAGGGCACCTTTACTTTCCCAATATCGGGTCAAATCACCGAACTTATAATCGGAGGAGTGATCGAACAGGATTACAATGCACTTGTTGCTCTCTATATTGCTACCGATGGACCGAACTGGACAGACGATACTAATTGGCTTACCGCAAATCCGGTAAGTAGCTGGTTTGGCGTAGGAGTAACAGGTAATCGAGTAACTTTTGTAGGCTTAACGAATAATAATCTTACCGGCACAATTCCTCCTGAAATTGGGGACCTTACAAGTCTAATTACCTTAGGTCTGAGAGAAAACAACATATCAAGTTCCATCCCAATTGAAATAGAGGACA
Organism: Cyclobacteriaceae bacterium; assembly: GCA_049115735.1. Taxonomy (GTDB): domain Bacteria; phylum Bacteroidota; class Bacteroidia; order Cytophagales; family Cyclobacteriaceae; genus CAXBNB01. The sequence goes on from JAGDZP010000006.1 coordinate 105,416, forward strand.
TAACCGCTCTTAGTGTATTGGAATTGGGTAGCAACCAAATGGATGGGGCAATTCCACCAGAATTGGGCAATTTGTCTCAATTGACCAGACTCTCAATTCCTGAGAATTTATTTACTGGATCTATTCCACCAGAACTAGGAAACCTCTCAAACCTTACTTTATTCCAATTGGAGGGCAATAACCTCACAGGCAATATTCCAATTGAATTAGGTAACCTGAGCCAACTTCAGGAACTGAGAATTCATAGAAACCAATTGACAGGATCGATTCCAGTTGAATTGGGTAATTTGAGCAATCTTGTTTGGATAGAACTAGCAAATAATGAACTTTCCGGTTCCATTCCGTCAGAGCTTGGCAACCTTTCGAATTTGAATGGACTTAGACTTGAAAATAATCAGCTTACAGGAGCTATTCCACCTGAATTGGGAGACCTAAGTAACTTGAACGATCTTAACTTAAGCCAAAATCAGCTTTTAGGGTCAATTCCGGATGAATTAGGTTCCTTATTGGTTTTAACTGATTTGGAATTGGATGACAATCAATTGACAGGAACAATTCCATCATCGCTCGGCTCGCTAACCCTCTTGAATGATCTACAACTCAACTTAAATCAACTTACAGGAGCTGTGCCAGGTACATTTGTTAACCTCACTTCCCTCTCCAATCTTGAACTGAATGTTAATATGCTGGAAGATTTGCCGGACCTATCGTCTCTTTCTGGCCTAACGGCTCTGAACATATATGATAATAATTTTGAATTTGATGATATTGAGCCCAATGTGTCAGTGAGTGGAATCTCTTATTCACCTCAAAGCCAGCTTCCCGCCCCAGGCCCATTCGATTTAGTTGAAGGTGATCCTCTTAATCTATCAGTTTCTATAGGTGGATCGTCCAATGAATACCAATGGGTAAAAGACAATGTTAACATTAGTGGAGAAGAAGCCGATACATATACAGTTGCTGCAGTCAGTCCTTCTCATGCCGGGACATTCTACCTCAGCTCTACTAGCCCCTTGGTTCCGGGATTAACACTTCGGTCTGACGATATTGTAGTTGGCGTGGATTTTCCAGAGATCAATGTTTTTGTGGGTATTGACAATAGTGGTACTCCAATTGCAGACTCTCAATCCACATCTATTAATTTTGGCAGTATTGCTGAAGGTAATATTATCATCCAGAGTTTTGCAATCGAAAATACTGGTTCATCTACTCTTACTATTTCCTCCATTACTGCTTCAATAGTCGAGTTTTCAGCTACATCTATTCCGACAACTGTTCTTCCTGGTGCAACAGAGTCTTTTGATATTACCCTTGACGGAAGCACTTTGGGTATCTTTAATTCGATAATCACGATCACGAGCAATGATGCCGATGAAGGCGTGTTTACTTTACCTGTAAGTGGTACAATTGTAGCTCCAGAGATCAATGTGTTCGTTGGGTCTGACAATTCAGGGTCTTCAATTACAAATGCTCAAACAGCCGATATAGATTTTGGAAATGCATTAGAAGGAAATAACATCACTCAAACTTTTGCCATTGAGAATACAGGAGTATCGGATCTTACAATAAGTTCCATATTATCTTCTGATGCGAAGTTTTTACTTGCAGCTGTTCCTGCCACGGTTGCTTCAGGGTCAGTAGAAATATTTACAATCACATTAGACGGAAGTATTCCTGGAATATTTAACTCTGACATTATCATAAATAGCAATGATGGAGATGAAGGCACATTTACTTTTCCGGTTATAGGAGAAATTTCAGCACCTGAGATTGTAGTATATGAGGGAGCGGATAATGCCAGTCCTGAAATAACTGATGCACAAACTACCAATATTGACTTTGGTAGCGCAGTAATTGTAAATGACATCACAAGAACTTTTGCAATAGAAAATGTAGGTACCAGCACACTAAATATAAGTTCTATCACCAGCTCATTTAGTGAATATACTGTAAGCGGTGCACCAGCTAGTGTTGCGGTAGGAGCAACTGAAACATTTACAATCACCCTCGATGGATCAACATCAGGGAACTTCAACTCTACAATAACAATAAACAGTGATGATGGTGATGAAAGCCCCTTTACTTTCCCTGTGGCTGGACAAATTGTTGAACCTGAAATAGTTGTTTATAATGGAGTAGATAATGCTAGTCCTGAAATAACTGATGCACAAACCACTGATATTGATTTTGGTAGTGCAATTATTACAAATAACATCTCCAGAACATTTTCTATTGAAAATACGGGAACGAGTGTATTGAATATTAGTTCTGTAACGAGTTCTGCTACAGAATATACTGTCAGCGGAGCACCGTCAATTGTTGGAGTTGGAGCAACTGAAACATTTACAATTACCCTCGATGGATCAACCTCAGGCAACTTCAACACAACAATAACAATAAACAGTGATGATGTGGATGAAAATCCGTTTACCTTCCCTGTGGTCGGGCAGATTATTGAACCGGAAATTGTGATTTTTGATGGAGGAGATAATACCGATCCCGAAATAACTAATGCTCAAGCCACAGGTATTGATTTTGGTAGTGCAGTGATAACCAATGATATCACCCGGACATTTTCCATTGAAAACACGGGAACAAGCGCCCTGAATATTAGCTCCATAACGAGCTCGAATATTGAATATACTATTAGTGGTGAACCTGCCACTATTGCTGCCGGTACTACAGAAACATTTGCTATAACTCTGAGTGGATCGATTAGCGGTACATTTAATGCGGTCATTACAATTGCAAGCGATGATTTGGATGAAGGCACTTTCGAGTTTAACGTTAGCGGTACTATTACCGCTCCTGAAATAGAAGTTTTTTTAGGGTCTGACAACTCAGGAACAGCAATTGCCGACGGGCAAGCAACATTTGTCAATCTTGGATCTTCGATTGACGGCAATGAGGTTGTCCAAACTTTTGCCATTCAAAATACAGGTACGAGTGCCCTCAATATTTCAGCAGTTACATCAAGCGATCTTGCATTCACAATTGACAATACCATTTCATCAATTGCTCCCGGAGCGACAGAAACGTTTAGCATCAGCTTGTCAGGTAATTCAGTTGGGACCTTCAATTCTAATATTACGATTTCCAGCGATGATGTTGATGAGGCAACTTTTGAGTTTCCAATTACCGCTACCGTACAGCAATTACTTGTTCCTGAAATCAGTGTGTTTGTGGGGCCTGATAATTCGGGGCAAGAACTACAAAGTAACCAATCCAACGTGATAGAGTTTGGAACAGGCACAGAAGGAGAGGTTATCACGCGTACATTCTCCATTGAGAATATAGGTACGGCTGTATTGTCTATCCAGGATATCTCTGTTTCAGGTAGTGATTTTTCCATCAGTAGTTCTGTCAGCTCGGTAAAGGCCGGTAGTACGGAAAGTTTTGCTGTAACCTTGTCAGGTTCAAACCCTGGAACTTTCGAGGCTTCTGTCACCATTTCCAGTGATGATTCCGATGAAGGTACATTTGTCTTTCCTATTTCTGGTGCAATAGATGGGATCAATGTGATTGATGGCAATGACAATACAGGAAGTATTCTTATCTCTGACCAGCAAGTAAATCTTGGTACAACGCCAATCAGTGTCGATGTAGAAAAGTCTTTTGTGATCGAAAACCTAAGTGAATCAAATGCACTGGTGATAAATAACATTTCTTCGGATAATCCGGTATTCGTAGTGGAAGGTGTACCTGCTTCTGTGCCAGCCTCCAACTTTGCTCAATTTACGGTGGTCTTGGTTGCGAGTATTGTTGGCACGCATACGGGTCAAATTTCAGTGTCAACATCAGTGAATGATTTTGTTTTTGAAGTTACCGGAGAAGTGCAGGAAGGGGCACTTCCTGATGTAAGCGTATTTAATGCTGTTACGCCTAATGGGGATATGGTGCATGATTATTTGAAGATTGATAATATAGAATTCTTCCCCGATAATCTAGTGATCATATTCAATCGCTATGGCGACAAGGTTTTTGAGCAGCAGGGCTATGACAATGTGAGTCATACTTTTGTTGGTACCACCAATGTGGGACCGCAGAAAGAATTGGTTACTGGGAATTATTTCTATACTATTGACAAGGGTGATGGCTCTGAAAAGAAAACAGGTTTTATATTCTTGAAAAGATGAAAATAAGACAGATCATATTGATACCGCTTATTCTGTTGCTTGATTGTATGTTAGCAAACGCACAACAGGAGGTGCTTTTTAATCAGTACCGTTTCAATCAGGCACTTTTCAACCCTGCCTATACCGGTGTGAACGATGCATTTCATGCCAGTGCTGTTAGTCGCAGGCAGTGGATAGGCATAGAAGGGGCACCATTGACCAATGGACTGAATGTGTCATCGTCATTTTGGGACAACCAAATAGGAGTTGGTTTGTTGGTAGTCAATGATCGTTTTGGGGTGAATAACAATACTGAGATACAAGCCATGTATTCGTATCAGATTGAAATGCTTAATAGTCGAAGCTTATCTTTTGGGCTCCAGACAGGACATGTTAGCTATCAGTATGACTTTTCAAAGCTTAATTTGGAACAACCAGATGCTGCACTTGATAATGCCTTGGGTAATATCTCTCAGACAAATTTTGGGGCAGGGTTATTCTTCAGAGGTAAGAATTACTATGCTGGTTTTTCAATTCCAAAAATTCTGAATACTGAAGTAAATGATGGTATCGCGCCGGAATCGCGTTACAAAAAACACATGTACCTGAGTGCTGGAGTCGTTTTTGATCAGTTGGTAGAAATCAAACTGAAGCCCTCTATTCTGGCTGTAATTGCCGATGGTGAAGTCGCTATCCTTGACTTGAATGCCCAGGTACTGTTGATGGAAGTATTGTGGGTAGGTGCCTCACTCAGAAATTTTAATACAGTTGGTCTGAATGGCCAGTTTGAATTTAAGAGCAACCTGCGTCTGGGCTATGCTTTTGAAATTCCTTTCAATGAAGTAACCAATCCAGCCTTCACCAGCCACGAACTCATGGTCTCCATCGATATGGCTATATTCAAAGGGCAGGGGGTGAGTAAGCGGTATTTTTAAATCTCCCAAATAGAAAAATCCTTGCCTTTGCCTTGAGAAATGAGTGTGGAGAGATAGTATACTTCAAGGGTATGGATATCTTTTAATTTGAACTCATCCCTGGGGAAAATTTCAAGCACTACAAATTCATACACTTCGCCGAAATTCGTAAGTCGGTATTTGTTGTGGGTTCTGATATTGTTGAATGCAATGCTCATGTAGGATCCAAATATTAAATCACAGATAATTCAAAATAATTGAATAAAAAGCCATTATCCTATATTTTACATTTAATATGTTAAAACAATTTTCCTGTTTGCTTATCGGTTTTGTCATTGGGATGTCAACTGGGGCATTTGGCCAGAGAGGGCAATTTGACCTGGGAGCAAGAGCCAACGCAATGGGTAATGCTTCTGTGACATTAGCAGATGGATGGAGCATGTTTAACAATATAGGAGGATTGGCTCGTGTTGAAAACACCATGGCATTTTTCACCTATCAAAACAAATATGGCATTCCTGAATTCAAGACTATGGGAGGTGGTTTTGCTAAGCCTCTTCTGAATGGTGTGGCGGGTGTGGGAGTTTTTAGATTCGGCGGAGATTTTTATAATGAACAAAAAATCAACCTGGGTTTTAGTAATCAGTTTGGTTTTACAAGCCTGGGATTGAATGTCAACTACTTGCAATACAACATAGAAGGCCAAGGTTCTAAAGGAATGGTTATGCTGGACTTTGGCGGATTGGCAACCATAACAGAGCAGCTGGTATTTGGAGCCCAGATAACAAATATTAATCAGGCAGAGTTATCGTCTTTTTCCGGAGAAAAAGTGCCTACGGTAATGACCGCAGGTTTGAGCTACCGCCCCTCAGAAGGATTGATGCTCAACGCAGAAGTAGAAAAGGACCTGGACTTTGACGCCTATTTTAAAATTGGTTTAGAATACGAGGTGATCGAAAAACTCACGATAAGAACGGGGCTTGTCACTGAACCTTTTGAAAGTGCTTTTGGAATTGGGTTTGCACCATCGGCTTTTGACGCAGACTATGCTTTTCGGAATAATCCCAATCTCGGTGATATTCACGAGTTGTCCATTACTTATAGATTTAAAGATTGATGCCAAAGAAGGCGATCATATTGATTTTACTTTTCAGTTCGCTTCGTTCATTTGCACAAGAACCTGTCAGGCCTGAAATCGATCTGGAAGAATTTGCTGAAACACTTTTTCAAGTACAGGATGAAGACATTAACTATGAAGACCTTTATGAGTCGCTTCTTCTACTGTATTCAAATCCGATAAATGTCAACCGAGCGTCTAGAGAGGAGTTGTCATCACTTTATGTTTTATCGATTACCCAGATCAATAATCTTTTGGATTATGTCAAGAATAATGGTGAGTTGATTTCCCTTTACGAATTGCAGTCGGTTGAGGGGTTTGATGAGGAAACCATTCGTAGGATATTGCCTTTTGTGGAGGTTAAAACCGGAGATGCTTATGGTTCATCGGGTCCTTTGATTCAAAGGATGCTGAATGAAGATAACAATTACTTATTACTACGAACCGATAGGATATTGGAAACGCAGAGGGGCTATACGCCTGCTGACGATCCCAATGACTCAAGATTCCTTGGTTCGCAATATAAGTTGTATGGACGATTTAGAACGAGCCATTCGAAGGACTTTAGCCTGGGTTTTACTTTTGAAAAAGATGCCGGAGAGCAGTTAACCTGGAATCCTGAGAGAAAACAATATGGATTTGACTATTACTCTTTTCATTTTATGAAAGAGAATGTAGGAAACTTTAAGAAGGTAATCATTGGAGACTATCAAATGCAGTTTGGCCAAGGCTTGTTGTTGGGAGCAGGTTTTAATCCAGGAAAAGGAGCAGAGACTATAACCACAGTTAAGAGGAGCAATGCCGGAATAAGACCCTATACCTCTGTGTTAGAGTCTGGATTTATGAGAGGCGCAGCTGCTACTTATGAGCTAGATGATTTTGAACTAACGGCTTTCTATTCAAGGCTTGCCCAGGATGGAAGCATAAAAAATGATACGACGTTTACGGATTTTGATGAATACATTTCTTCGATTCAACAGACTGGATTTCATCGAACTGCCAATGAATTTAGCAATAAAGATGTAATCACTGAAAACACCTATGGTGCCAACCTGCTTTATAAAAAAGCAAGTGGTGATCTGCAAGTTGGCGCAACTTTTATAGGCACTGATTATAGTGTTCCTCTTTTTAAAAAGCCTAATAATTACAATCAATTCGAATTCCAGGGAGATAACAACTACAACTTTGGTGGCTATGCCAACTACAACTGGCAGAACTTTTTGTTCTTTGGTGAAGCAGCCGTTTCCAGGTCGGGTGGAGTAGGAGCAGTTGGTGGATTTATTGGAAGCCTTTCTCCAATCATTTCAATCAGCATGGCTTTGCGTAACTATGACAGAAACTTTCATAGTTTTTATGGAAATGCTTTTGGTGAGAGCAGTAGAAATATCAACGAATCGGGTGTTTATTGGGGAATAAAAATAACGCCCTCACGAAAATACTTTTTCACCGCATATTATGATCGATTCAAATTTTCCTGGTTGAGATTTCGCACAGAATCTCCTTCTCAGGGTTATGAATACCTTGCTCGATTCAACTACAGACCCAAGAGATCAATCTTGCTCTATGGTCAGCTTAGGACCGAATCTAAAGAACTTACAATCAATCCGGATGATGGTAATCTCAATCGATTAGAGGAAGGCCTCAAAAGAAGCTATTTGTTCAATATGAACTATGACCTTGGCGGTGGTTTCTCACTCAAGTCAAGGGTACAGTTGAGTGATTATACAATAGCAGGTAAGAAAACCAAGGGAATGGCTATTGCTCAGGACCTGAACTTTCAAGTGTCGAAGTTCAAATTCAGCACCAGGATGGCTATTATCGATACTGATGATTTCGAGAATAGACAATATATGTATGAAAAGGATGTGCTATATGCCTTTTCAATTCGTGGCATTTCCGGGCAAGCGATTAGAAATTATGTGATGGTACAATACAAGCCAAGCAAAAAATTTAACTTATGGCTTAGATACGCACGAACGAGGTTTCAGGATGCTCAGCGCATCTTTAGTGCCGAAGGCTCAACACTAGGCTCAGGCCTTTCCCAAATAGAGGGTAACACCAGATCTGAGATAAAGATGCAGGTGAGGTATAGGTTTTAAAGAGCCCTTGTAGAACAGAACAAAATATTTCCATTTGTTCGAGTCCTGACAGGACAGTACCAGACAGTTTTGAACTGTTTCAAGCCGATTTTTGAGGTGTAAAAGAGGTAATATTTCGGAGGTCAAAACTTCCAATTCCTTTTTTGATTTCATCTTAAAAAGCCATGGTCATGTCTAATTACAAGCACCCCAGTTATCAAATATCAGATGTCCTAAGATTAATATATAAATCAGGCCTTACCACTACCTCGGGAGGCAACATCTCCATGAGAGGTGATAATGGTAATATTTGGATTACCCCTGGTGCAGTAGACAAAGGAAAACTCACAGAAAAAGACATCATCAAGGTCAAACCCGATGGGAGCTACGAAGGATTACACAAGCCATCTTCAGAACTTCCATTTCACCTGGCGATTTACAGGGCTCGCCCAGATATTGGTTCAATCATTCATGCGCATCCACCGGCGTTGGTGTCCTTTAGTATTGTGAGACAGCTACCAGATACAGCAGTAATTCCTCAGGCCAAATATCTCTGTGGAAAAGTTGGATATGCCCCTTATGAAATGCCTGGCAGTGAGGAGTTGGGACAGAGTATAGCCAAGGAATTTGAAGGTGGATGCAATTCCGTTATCATGGAAAATCATGGAACTGTAGTCGGTGGTAAGGACCTATCAGATGCTTTCATGCGTTTTGAAACTCTGGAATTCTGTGCCAGAAGTATCATAAGAGCAGGCATGATTGGTGGAGCCAAGAGCCTGACGGAAGATGATATTTACAAGTTCGAAAACAGGGAGAATTTATATCCAGAATTTGAGCATTTAGAACCTAGTTCTGAAGAAAAGCTCATTCGCCATAAACTGTGTGAGTATATAGCCAGGGCGTGTCGTCAGGGCTTGATGATCAGTTCATATGGTACAATATCCGCAAGATTAGATGGTGATAGTTTTCTGATTAATCCAACAAACATCAACAGGAGACACGTGGATTTGCAAGATTTGGTGTTGATAAAAGATAGGCTGAGGGAACAGGGAAAAGTACCTAGTCGTGCGGTCACATTGCACGCTGAGATATACAAAAATCATCCAGATGTTGACTGTATAATTTCTACACAATCCCCGAATGCAACGGCTTTTTGTGTGGCAAGAGAGCAGATGGATACAAGGACAATCCCGGAATCCTATATTATGCTTGAGGATATTCCTATGATGCCCTATGGCTGCCAATACGGAGGTGGTAGCGACCTGGTGGCAAGGATAGGAAAGCACGTGCCTATACTGCTCATTGAAAATGACTCGGTTTTGGTGACAGGCAAATCTATTTTGGAAACCTTCGACCGCCTGGAGGTAGCTGAATTCAGTGCAAATTCACTCATTGATAGCCACGCCATAGGGGAACTTCAGCCAATCAAGGAACATGAAATACAAGAGCTGAAAGAGAAGTTTTTGGTTAACTAATCTTAGAACCAAGAACGCTAACCTTAGGATATTTAGAAAGTTCAGACCTTATATATTCTTTCGGCATTGTCATGAAAAAGTTTTTTCTGCTCCGCATAGGATCGGGATTTTACAACTTCCTTGAGCGTGAGGATCCATTGACGTAGAGGCATGTTGTAAAGGCATGTGGGCCAATCTCCTGCGAAAACCACTTTGTCAGGTCCGAACGAATCAAGACAGAAATCGATGGTAGGAGCCACATGCATGGCTTTTAGTTTATACTCTCTTGCATGCGCCACAATTCCGGATATTTTGCAGATTACATTATCCTGATTGGCCAGCATGGATATTCCCTTCTTCCAAACTTCAACATCGTATTTGGGAGGCCTTGGTCGTTCAATGTCATCTGGAAACAGAGCAATTGGGTCGGCTGTACCGCAGTGATTGAGGATAAAGGTGGTGTTTGGGCATTTTTTCACAATGTCGCTGCAGTCTATTAACATCGTCGGACCCACCCCTAAGTCATAAAACAAGCCCTGATCGCCGAGCCATTGGAGATTCTTTAACGCCTTGTTTGAAAATAACCTTTCCTTTTCCCCCAGGCTCCTGACACCTTTTAGTTTGGGATTATTAGAAAATTTTGAAATAAAGCTTCTGAAATTATTATCATCCGGATGACCATAAATGACAGCCCCCACCATTTTGCTGGATGGGTCATCGCATAAACCAAGGGCAAAATTGGCTTCAAATTCTCTAAGGTCATCAGAAATATCTACTTCCATGTAAATAGTCTTAACAACATTTAGACCCTTGACTTCTTTGCGATATTCAGGGATTAAGAAGTCACCTTTGTCAATAGGTGGCTTGGTCCACTTGAGTCGAAATATTTCTTTATCCCATAGATGCTGATGTGTATCAATGATAGGGTAGTCCTGGTCTCCCAAAGATTGGTTGCCGGTTTGACTACAAGACAAAGGAGCTACTGCAAGCCCGGCTGCAATACCAGAGCTTTGCTTAATAAACTTTCTACGATTCATTTAAGATATTTTGGCTATGCTTTACGGTAGTGCTCTAACTTCTCAGTAGTATTTTTAGCCTTTGTTAGTAAGGCTTCCCTTTCTGAGTCACTCAAAGGAGTGAATGCCTTTGCAGCAGCTATATTTTCTCGCATTATTTTCATGGAATCAATACCTGAAACAACTGTGCTTATCGGTTGGTGCAGAGCATATCGTATACATTCTGCAGGAGTGGCAACTCCTGATTTTCCAATTAGACCAAAGCCATTGGTTTTCATGGCCAGTATGCCAATGTTTTTTTCTATACAAAGTGGCAATACCTCTTCATGAAAGCTTACCTGTTGGTGATAGTCTCCTACATTTATTGGAAATTGAGCTGTATCAAAATCGAATCCACGCCTGATCATTTCAGCAAGTGGTTTGGGGTCAGAGTGACCAGTAAATCCAATGTATTTGAATACTCCCTGATCTCTTTGCTCCATGGCCCAGTCAATCATTCCGGTATTGTATATATCATCTACTACGTTCATCCCATCCCTGGATACTGCATGAAATTGCATCAAATCAACACTGTCGAGATCCCACCTTTTCAGGCAGGTTTCCATCTGTTCTTTTGCTTCATCCACACTTCTGGCCATCAGTTTGGTCATGATCAGTACTTTTTTGCGATAACCATCTTTCAGTGCCATACCCATGCGTTCTTCACTACGTCCGTCCTGATACGACCAGGCGTTATCCAGAAAATTTACACCCTGATCAATAGCACCTCTTATGATGTCAATTGCAATGTCCTCCGGCACACTCTTTTGTCCGATGTGATGACCGCCTACTGTAATGACAGAAACCTTTTCTCCCGTTTTCCCCAAAGGTCGCATAGGCATTTTGGTTCCTTTTGCGATGACAGTTGGTGCTACGGTAGCTGCTAGTGCTGCTCCTGCACTCAACTTTAGAAAATCTCTTCTATTGAAAGGTGTTCTTTTATGATCTGGTTTTTCGTTAAAATCTTGTTCTGAATAGTCTTTCATGGTCTATTTTTTAGATAAAAAGAGGAATGACAATATTGATGCATGGTAATTTAAAGTAAAGTTTGCGTAGAACTGTGCTGTAGAATCCTGCTCCAAGAGTGTACTGATTAAGGTGTTTTATTCAAACTTTGGTCTCTCCCAGGTTAGATCGGAACTTAATTCTACTCCAAAGCCGGGTTTATCCGATACGTCCATCAGTCCATTTTCTGGTATAGGCTCATCCTCAAATAGCGGATCGAACATAGGCACAATTTTATCTGCTTTTGGTGCCATCATTAAAAACTCTGAGAACGGCGTTGCATCGCTGGCAATCGAAAAATGATAGCTATAGACTGACGAACCATGTGGAACCACCAATCTCCCGCTCGCAGAGGCCATGGCCTTAATTTTAAGAAGCTCGGTAAGTCCGCCACACCAGTTGACGTCCGGTTGGATGATGTCTACTCCTGTGTCCAATAGGTTCTTAAATCCCCAGCGACTATATTCATGTTCTCCAGTAGAAATTCGAATAGGGTAGGAGCGCATTTTTACCAGGTCGGCATACCCCTCCAGATCGTCAGGATGCAAGGTCTCTTCTATCCAATGGAAATCATATTGCTCTAATGCTTTGATAAGTTGAAGGACATAAGGGCGGTCCATAGACATCCAGCAATCGAAAGCCAACATAAACCCATCTCCACATCGCCCTCTCATGGTCTTGGCCAGTTCCAGATTTTTCTTCAACCCTTCGTTACCGCTGGCAGGTCCATAGGGTATAGGCATTTTACCGCCTATAAAGCCCATTTCCTTGGCTAAATCTGGTCTTGGACCAGTGGCATACATAGGCTGCTTGTCGCGTACCTTGCCACCTATCATTGCCCATACTGGCTCCTCTCGTAATCTGCCCAACAAATCCCAAAGGGCACAGTCTACTCCCGAAATAGCATTCAGCGTAATTCCTTTTCGACCGTAATACATAGAGGCTCTATACATTTGATCGAACATTACCTCTACATTATTGACCAGCTGCCCAACAACAAAACGCTTAAAATGCTTTTCTACCATGTAAGCTGCTGGCAGGCCCCCGGTGGTTACAGAAAACCCTACTGTGCCGTCTTCCGCTTCTACTTCTACCATTAAGCTACCCAATGCATCTATCCCAAAAGAGGCCCTTGTCTCGCTATAGTCAGGGTATTGGCTCATTGGAGTGGCAATTACCGTTTGGCTGATCCAATGTTCACCCTCTTTGGCGTGGTAATCTGCGCCCTGATCTTCTGATCTAAGTATATAGGCCCGAACGTCTTTTATTTTTTTCATATTGTCGATTTGTTCCTTCGAATAATTAAGTTTTAATACACAGATCTGCCACCAGTAAGGTCGTAAGTGAAGCCGGTGCTAAATCCATTTTCAGCAGATACAATGAATTCCGCCATTGCTGCAAATTCTTCTAACTCACCACAGCGTTTCATTGGTATTTTGTCAGTCATATATTTTACCTGGTCATCAGGCATAGCGGCTACCATTCCTGTTCGGATCACTGCAGGGGCAATGGCGTTTATACTTATCCCAGTTTCAGCATATTCTTTGCCTTGCGATTTGGTCATGCCTATTACAGCGGCCTTGGCAGAGGAGTAGGATGACATGCCTGCATTGCCTTCTTTTCCGGCAACAGATGCAACATTTAGCACCCGACCGTAGTTCTGTTCCAGCATATATGGAGCCACCGCCTGAAAGGTAGCCAGGCTTCCCTTTACATTGATTGCCCATACTAGCTCGAAATCGTCAAGACTTACTTCATGTGATTTAATATTAGTCTTACCTGTAATTCCGGCAGCATTGATCAATATTTCTATGCCCCCAAAATTTGACACTACGCCCTCTACTGCCTTATTGATCTGATCAACGTTGGTAACATCTACCTCGTAAATAGATGCTCCTGGTTCCAATTGACTTTTAGCTCTTTCAAGTGACTCCATTCGGTTATCAAAAAGGGCAATATTCACTCCTTTATTTTGCAATCGTTTGGCTGTGGCCAAACCCAAATCACCAGCTCCACCAGTTATGATTGCAGTTTTATTTTTCCAGTTGTTCTCCATTCTTTTAGTTATGATTCTTTCAAATAATTAGTCCTTTTTGTTGTATATTCAAGTGACCACCAGCATCTCCAGTTCACTCTTCCATTTCTGAACATTAGTTCTCAGTTTTGAAGTTTTTCATTTTCTAAACATATAATCGTTTGCTATTTGGTTACCACGTCCCAGACTTTTGATCTAATTGATTTTCCATCCGGACCTTCTACCGTTAGTATTACCGTCCAGGTGCCGCCTTTGTTGTACTGATGTTTTGGGTGCTGTTCATTAGAACTGGTTTCATCTCCAAAATCCCAGTGCCATTTTTCAATGTTGCCATAGGACTCATCTTTGAATTGAATCCATCGACTGTCTCTATCCATTTCTACAAAAGACCAATCCGCTTGAATCGGTTTCAGATGTTCTTTTTCAAGAGGCATCAAGCGAAAGGCGCATAAATATGAAGCATCATAAATCATTTTGGTATCATGAGCGATGTTCATAAAAGCTTCACATTTCCCACCTCCATCAAAATCAAGGATGCACCAGGACAAGCCGATGAGTTCATTTTCCTCTAATTCCGAAACGGTCGATTTACTAAAGCCATCTATATCTGCATAGTCAAAGGGCGTAACCCAAAATTCCATCTTCATCTTCCCACTCTCACCATGTTTGAAATCATAATCATAGGCTGCATTGTAATGGGGGAACTCTTTTATCCAGGGTGTGTTTCCCCAGATCATTACCCAGTCTTTGTTTTGCACAGGGGTGAAAATATGGTAATTCTGGGCATGTGCTCCATGTCCTTTGAAATGCAATTCGTTTTTGGGGAGCAAGTCCTTATTGCCATTGTGTTGGTTGATGAAAGTACCGCCGGATAGGTCGGCATCTACTACCAATTCGAATATATCCTGACCCAGTGCATGGTGGTCAAAATCCCAATAGTCGTCTTCTGCTTCGATGTAGAAATACAACCTATTCAGGTTCTTCACCCAGGCGACTTTCACTTCGATGTTGTAGTCTTTTGGGTCTAATTCAGTACCGTGACCATACACAGTATCATTCAGCTCATCCAGTCCGATAGAGTAGGAGTCTGGTACCATTTTCCAATCGTCAAATTCACCATCAATACGAGGGATTTGATTGATGGGAAATTGATATATTTTGAACTCCTTATCAGGTCTTGTAGTTCCATTGGCCTGAGCCGAGATAAGTATTGTGAGTACTGCAACTGCTAATAGTCTCATAGGCATAGCTATCATTTTTTATTTGCTTCTTTTTTCCTGTCTAGTAAGTTGTAAATATTACCAGCTGCACTGTGGGGAAGAATTAGCATTCCACCATAGTTACCGGTGACGCTATTGTGCGTATCGGGATAGGCATAGTCAAACTCTCCATTGATGTAGCCTTCATAAGTTTCGGGCAGGTTGTGAGGTAGCCATTTTCTCTCCGAGCTGATATTGAGCCAGCGGATGATGGCATTTGTAATGCCAGTCTGGTATTTGAGCCAGTCTATTTCAGGATCAATTTCATCCCATTTCAGGTTGTTGTTGGCAACATCAGAAAAAACAGCCAATACTTCCCATTGCACATGGTCGCGCACCCAGTTGGCGAAATACCAGTCGCTTGAACTTAGCACGGGTTTAGTGTTGTAGAGCATGGCTACATTTTTTGATTCCCAGAGATGTGTGAATACAAGCAGTGTCCTCATCCAGTAGACAGCTTTTTCTTTGTATTTTTCTTCATTGAATTGCTGGTAAGCCAGGTAATTACCAACTGCTGCATGGCCGGCTGCTAACAAATTAGCAGCATGAAGGGGTGTTTCCCAATAGTCACCAGCTTCCGGTCGCTCCATGTCCATGCAAAAGTCAAAGGCTTTTTTAGCAGCATCCAGAAATCGTTGATCACCAGTAGCAACGCCGATTTTTAGCAGCGAAGTAGCCGGACGAATGGTAATATCCAAAGGAGTATCTCCTCTGAGACCCATAGGCTCGATAAAGGATGTAGCCACTTTGAAGTCATCCTTGCCTACATCGTCGGGATTGAATGGAAAGGAACCATCTTCGTTTTGTTCTGCAAGTAGTTTTTCTCCTCGTTTTGTCTGACTGTTTTTGTCGTTAGAGTTTTGGTTCTTCATTTGACTCCTAGACCAATCAATTTTTTTCTGTAGGTCTTTGCCGAGCTGTGTTCTTTTATTTTCACGAGCATACCTTTCTATAAATCCCGGGACATTTGGTTTTATTTTCTTTTCGGGCCTTTGAATAATGCCAAACCCTTTACCCTCGTGCCAGAAGTTTGTATTGTAAGCATTGGCAATTCGGTCCAGGGTTTCCTCGTATGGCCATCTAGGAGCAGATGGCTCGGGCAGCTTATTTCGTTTGATATAATCGACCACAACATCGCTACTGTTTCCTTTTGTCAACCAAAGCTCAGTATCAAAATTGATCATTTGCCCGATTTTGAGTTCCAGTACTACATTAGCAGTTACTTCATTTTCATGACCTTCAATAGTGGCATCCGGTACCATAATCCCCATCAGGTGATTGTTTTTTCGGTCTATGAAATTTGGTGATGCAAAAACTGGTTGTGGCACATGCTCGCGGTAGTTAAACCAGCGAGTAGCCATTTGCGTCGGTTTCCACGACAAGCCAATGCCATCTCCCTCGTGACTTACCGCCATAAGAGGCACAGACACTTTGTTGGGATGTGGGGCGACCCTCAGTGCCCAGGGGTTTTTGAAGAAGTCGGTACCGCTGGTCCATTCATCGTCAATAGCCCAATCTACTCCTGGCAAAATAGCATCACGTTTTTCAGCTCCAAAAGACGATTCACCAACTTTTAGCCATGGCCCACGGATGTAGCGTACGTTGTAATTTCCAGTGGAGACCAAATCATATTTCATTTTCACCAAGGAAGAATTGGGTGTCAAAGTGAAAGTTACCTTGCCGTTCAGGACAGGCTCGGTCAATGGGTAAACCATCCAGTTGTCGAAGGAAGTACCATCAAGCACATCACGTACTACCACCGATTGCACTTCGAAAACCAGAGCTTCCCCTTCGCTGGTCTCTGTTTTGGTAAATGTTTTTGCCACCAATCTCATGGGGATGTCCTGGTCGTGAAGCATGACCTCACCCATGTGTTCCAATACCGCCATCATTTTTCCAGATGGAGTCAGGACTTCACCCCAGCCCCAACCCAGGTATCTTCGGTAGAAGTTGAAAGTGATCTGATCATTCTTCAGAGTTGTCGATTCATTGGAATAGCTGGTTTGTTTGAAATTTGGTGTTTGAGTCGATCCTTCTTTGAAGCAAAGAAGAATAAGCATAGCAGTGATGTAATAGTAGATTTTCATTTTTATAAACATTTAGACGGTGTGCCAGTGAAAAAATAGTAAGGAGGTTGCAGTAGAAAGAATTAGGCTCAGTATGTATTTTTTCATTTTATTGGTTTGCTTCTTAGCTTGACTGAAACTTGAATTAGTATTAATCGATCCATAGCGCTCAAAATCAAATGCGAGTTGGCCAATCGCGGATATAGTAACCATCCAGTGTGGTCAATTCGACGTTTCGAATTTCAATATTTCCAACTGATGAAGATGGACTGATTTTGAATTTACCTAAGGTTTGCTCCAGAGATAATTCTACTGAATATTGTTGCCACTCACCATCATGGATAGCATCAAAACCAGCAGTATTTTCTGCTGGATAATCCTTATCTCTATTGGTACGCCATGAAATGCTTGCATCCCCAGTGCTATTGGATTTCATTTCAAAATTGAGCTTGTACTTGCCTGAAATATTTGGAGTGTAAATGGTTTCGATAGATGGGTTATCACCTGTCGATTCAATTCGAATACTCTGATTGGCAACCGATATTTTGGTGTCCTCAGACCCTATCCAGGCATCAGCCACATTCCCGGCGTAGTTTTCATTTTTTTGTGGCAATAGAATTTTAGCTTCTTCTGCATGTGCATCTAATTTTGCTGCCATTTCTGTTACTTTTTCCGGCATGCTCCTAGACAGGTCGTTTTTCTCTCCAATGTCATCATCCAGGTTGTATAGTTCAAAGCGATGTTCTTGATTTGGGCCATCAAAATAAAACTTGTAAAGCCTCCAGGGACCTTCACGCATTGAAATGTTAGCTCGGTTGCCAGTGGCTACCACGTTGTGGCAGAATGTTGAATAAATGGGTTTCCGTTCGTACTCTTTGCCCTTCAGGGCATCTACATAACTTACTCCGTCGGTCAAAAGGTTTTCTGGAAACGGAATATCCAGCAACTCTAGCAGCGTTTTGTAGTGGTCAACAGTAGAGGTTATTACTTTAGAAACCAGACCGCCAGTGGTGATTCCTTCTGCTCGTACGATATGAGGTACACGAACACCACCTTCGTAATTGTTTCCTTTGCCAGCACGCAGTGGGTAGTTATTAGTTGGCACTGTGCCGACAGGGCCATCGTACATATTGCCACCATTATCCGATGTGAAGACAATAATGGTATTTTCGTCAAGTGCCAATTCCTCCAAAGTGGCCATTAACCTACCGATGTTGGTGTCCATGGTTTCTATCATACCACCCATGATGGCAGACCGCTGGATATGATCCTTATTCAGTTTGTTTTTGTACTTATTGATAAGCTCTTCTTTCGCCTGAAATGGAGCGTGCACATCATAGTACCAGAGGCAAAGTAGGAAGGGATTTTCTTTTTGCTCTTTCACATATTTGATGGCCTCATCAGTAAGTACATCTGAGACATGGGTGCCTTCTGGTACTACGGGTAAGGTCTCGCAATTCCACGGTGCAAAAAAGTGGCCTGGTGGGGGAGGGCCGGGATGTTCTCTGCCTCCAACAACTTTGTGAAATCCTTGATTTTCGGGTAAATAAGGCTCCCGCCCTAAATGCCATTTTCCCATAAAGGCTGTGGAATACCCATTCTCTTTCAGCACTTCGGCAAAAGTCAAATACTCATTTGGTAGTCTGGTTCGTGTTTGAGGTGTTGCTGTCTTGTGAAAAGGCGCTGCTGTAGAGCTCTCTTTGGGATCAAGGACTACATTTTTTACATGACCAGTTGGTGTGGTAAAGCGTAATCTACCGGGCTCCTGGCCTGTTAGTATGCTGGCCCTTGTGGGTGAGCATAACGGACTGGCGGCATAGGCATTGGTGAACATCACTCCTGATGCTGCAAGCGCATCGATGTTTGGTGTGTCATAAAAGTCCGACCCATAACATTTCAGGTCTTTCCAGCCCAGGTCATCAGCCAGAATGAATATGACATTCTTCTTCTTAGTTTCACATGAAGAAAATGCAAACAGTATGAGTAAAAGGTAGATTGGGTACTTCATTTCTTATTGTTTATAATGTTAAGATTGCTAGATAAGGGTCATCACTTTGAATGCCTACAAATGAGGTACCTGATGAGCCCCATTTCACGTACTTCTATTTTAGCACAGTCAGTCCCTTTGGTGCGTCTACATCTGTTTTGATACTACCGTCAGAATTCTTCTTGTGTTTAATTTTTAGTACCCCATGTTTGGTAGGAAAAGAACCTTCTACCCATTCAAGATCTCCCAGTTTAGGAGAGATTTTCACTTTATCGCCACCTTCTAAAACATTCACTCCCAATACATGCTGGCTTAGCCAGGAAGTAGGGCCACTTGCCCAGCCATGGCAGAAGCTGTGTCTATATCCCACATAACAATATTCACCAAAATCAGCATGGATATTGTCCTTGTTCGGAGGAGTAAATTCATCAATTCGACCACTGTTTCGTGTATCCGTAATATCAAAATCTTCCCAGAATGTAGTAGCGCCTAAATCCAGCATACCACCCCAGTAGTCCCTAATAGTTTTCAATGCACCATTGTAGTCGCCAGCTTTGGCCATGGCCTCCAAAATGTAATAGCCATAGAAAGTGGACATTCTTTCTACACCATCTTTTTTCAAGACTTCCTCATTGGTTTTTTTTGCATCCTTTATTCCTGCTAATACCATCAACGCCGACGCTTGTTTGGTTTCATTGTCCTTTATTTTGTACTTTTTCAGTCGAGCAACTGTAGCTGAGTATTTCTCTTGCAATTCAGGTTTACCTAATATTCCCATCATTTCACTGCCCGCTTCAAAAGTCATGATCATCATAGCCTGAAGACCGGCATGCACTGCCTCTGGATATTCGCTCGTTGGCCAGTCCAGAAATCTGTGGCCGTCTAGTTTTTCTTTGTTTTTATCATCAATAAAAGTGATAAACTGATCCAGTAGGCCAATCAGGTATTTTTCCTGTTCCTTTAGATATGCCAGGTCCCCATGGTAGTCATATATGTTTTTGTGAATGAGCAGCCACCACATAGAGTAGGAGCTAATGCCATTCATCCAGGCGGGTAGTGGGTACTGATCTCGCGCCAGATCGAGGCTCTTTTTAACGATATCATGCTGACCAAAAACACTGTTAATGGTCATGACCTCTGGATGCATGTCGCCAATCCAAACCAGTCTATCTCGCTTGATACCATCCCATAGATAGGTTTGCATGTTTAAGTGCACAGTATACGCACCAACACTCCAGATTTCGTTGAGCCTGTCATCGTCGCACTTGAAGGATCCCAGATATGGAATGTCCCTATAGATGAAAGCAGCCTCAACCGATTTCAAAGGAATATCTTCCTTGGCCTCTACTACATCAATTCTTAAAAACCTATAGCCTGTTTCGCCAATCTCTACTGTTCCAAGCCATGGAACTTCTATGACAAAGTCTCGAATAGAATGGTCGTTTGTGGCGGTGGTTTCGGCTTGAATATCAGACATGGCTTCATCAGCTGATTCTCCAAACCTGAGTCTAAGTTTGACTGGATTTTTGTCCTTTCTGATACCCATGGATATTTTCACTCCTCCATTAATTTCTTTTCCATAATCAAGTAGTAAGGATGGGCGATAGTTATCTGTACTGCTCAGACGGCAAAAACTTTTATCAGCAACGCCTACCTGGCCATTGTCCTGTTTCAGGAGTTGCTCTGGGTTCTTGATGAATTTTCCAGATTCGTCTGATAACCACAGTATTTTTTGGGGTGTCAAATAGGTCTTCACCATTTCAGAATCCACAGATTTACCATCATATTCAGAGCCAAATACGGGTGGCAATTGCGCTAGACTGCTGTAGCCGATGATTGTCAAAAGGAATAGAATTAAGTAAGATTTCATGTTTTTTTTCGGAGTTAAATTTTAATTTATCACTGTACAATTTCAATATTGACTGGCCCTAGAAGACCCGATGTTTGAGGCACTTCACCATCTTTCATATCATCCACAATATGCCATGTATAGCGCTCTTCGACTGGTAATTCTCGGTTTTTGAGTAATTGGTTTCTCCAGAGGTTCACAACTTCGATCTCGATTTTGTTTTCTCCCTGAATAAGAACATTACCTAGATTTAGTCTGTAAGGAGCCATCCAGGCTGTGCCAACGTCTTTGCCATTCACCTTCACCTTAGCCATTACATTCACCTGACCCAGGTCGAGGTAGTAAGTGCTGTTGGCTGAGAGTTCTTCAATGCTGAAACTACTGCTGTATGTTGCTGATCCGGAATAGTATTTTATCGATTCGTTTTCTGATTCGCTCCAATCTGTCAATTGAGGAAAATCCACACTTTGTGCCGGGCCAATGTCCTTGTTCTTGAAATTTACCTTCCAACTTTCATCTAGTGTCTTAAGCAACTTGGGTTCAGGGAAATTCTCCTTGAAAGTACCATCAACTGATTCATTAATGTTAGTAAATACCACAAACCAACTCTGGTCTTGTTCGAAATGAATCGGCAATGAAACACGACCTTCTTTGATCTCGTATTCCGGTAATTCCCTGATTTCTCCCGTCACCGCATCCCACAGTTGAGGTTTGGCATTTTCAACCCTGAATGAAGGTTTTATGTCTAGTACTCCATCACTTTGGTTGGTGAGGAAGTAGATGTCCATACCAGGCAATTCACGGTGGGTGAACAAGACTTTGGCATCAGAATTTAATTCCACGTCTTTTGATAAGCTGATCAAATCCAGGGCTTCCTGAAGTTCCATTCCATTAAGAATTGAGCCTTCACCATATTTCTTGTTGAGGTTTTGATTGGATGCGTCTCCCCACATTCTGTCAGCAATTTCTTTTACCTGGCTGTCGCTTTCGGGGAAACCGGCATAGCTAGGAGATTTCGTGGGTTTCGAGCCATATATCACCGCACCAGCTTTTACAAGTTCTTCAATTTTGGCTAAGACCTTTGGCCGCATGGTATTTAGCGGTGGCAGTACCATCATGCCAAAAGACATGCCGTCAGGCAAAACAAGCCTTCCTTCCTTTACAGAGAGCCTGTTCAGAATTACTTCTGCATTGATATAATCATAGGAATATCCATTTGGCAATTCTGGGTTTCTCTGACCAGTCATGATTGGTGTGTCCTCACCAATAAAGTAACAGACATCAGCAACATATTTTCCTTTCTGTAGGAGCACCTGGCTTCTTCTCAAATAATCAATCCAAGCCTTTGATTGCTGAAACCATGTATTGTGGCGGTTAAATTCAGTACTAAACCAGGCGTTTACCCCAGGTTTACGGTTATCATCAGGTTGATGGATGTATAGATGAAGCACGAAGTGGTTAACACCTTCTGTGAAGCTCCAGTCTCCACGTTTTTTTAGCAGTGCTGGGTGCCTCAGATATGATTTATGAGCCGCAGTAAATGCCTCCGCAGAGGTCACGGGCTTACCATATATATGAGCAGCTGAGGAGGAAGCTTTACATTCAATATTACCCAAAGAGCCTTCATTCCAAAACTCTCCGCTAACCAGGTCGGACTGGCCACCGTACATCAAAAACTCAGATGGAAAACCCCAATGGCCATAATTTTCCAACCACATTTTTAGATTGTTTTCATTGCTGATCTTTTTGAGACCACCCACATATTGATAGGCAACTTCATCAGCAACGAGTCGTCTCATATCCCACAGAAACCTATCAGAAGCTTCTACACTTTCAACAACCCGTCCTGTGTACGTAGGTAAGAAAGGCTTGGGATCATAACCATACTTAGCCTGGAACTTCTGTTGGAAATCATCGCTCCAATTCTGAGATCCCATTTCATAGCTGTCTCCAATCACATATTTAAAAGCTGATTTACTGTCTTCCGGGATGCGTTTTAGCAATTCACCCACAAACTTGTCAAAATGGAAGCGAACGAGTTTTTCGCTCATTTTGTCAATTTCATAGCCTTTTCCTTGTGGTGCCGCAGGAGCATTTTTTGTACCTGTTGGCGTCATTCCGAACCGTTGAATCGTCCATTCGCCAGCAGGAGCACTCCATGTTAGTTTACCATCAGTATCCATTTTGTCACTCAAGTCGATGACATTACCCAGCGATACTTTTAGGTCTTCGTTTTCAATACCTTGTTGTTGCTTCCATAGGTAGCTGTCCCAGGAGGGGAATGGGGTAGGGTGCATTTTTCCTAAATTTTTCTCTGAGTAGTCTTCTAGCCCAGCAGCTTCAGAAATGGTAATTTCAGATAGGTGCCATGCGGCAATCTTGGCATTTGGATATGTGTTCGATTGAAACACTCCGCCAAGGGCTTTAAATTTTATTCTAAAACTGTTCGATTTGGTTTCTGGAAGAGCAAGTAATATGGGTGCATATTTATCAGCTCCAACATTGGGAGTTAATTTGCTGCGGTCTATCGTAAGGGACTTAATTACATTATATGATCCGTTGATTTCTGCTGACACCTCACATTCTACTTTGAAGGCATCTTGCAATGGAACAAATTTCAAGCTTCTGGCAGTAATAGCCTGTTCAGTTTTAATGTCGACCTGATAATTCTCAATGGACTTGGAAAAGCCTGCTGAGGTTATACCATCTCTATCGATAAGGTTGTTAGCATTCTTAATTGACGGAGTAACCTGAATTTGGGAGTTGTCAGAGGTAAGTGTTTTTTCTTCAGCCGCAATCGATGGAAAAGCAAGGACATAAGTATCTTGAAACTCTTCCATTGGTTTAGTCAAGTTCGCTACAATCTCCTTACCTCCTTTAATTTTAGTTTCAGAAAAGGTCATATAGCGCATGGCCATATACGAGCTAACCCAAGGGCCACCAGATTGACTCCATCCGGGGCAGTTGAATACTCCGATATCCACACCGATTCTTTTGCCTTCAGTTACTGCATGAACCATAATTTCCCACCATTCGTCACTAAAGAGTGGTACTTTTCCATCTACTTCGTCTGGATTGATGTTGCCAATGAGGGCTGCACCAATACCTACTTCCTTCATGGCTTCTAGGTCTTTGGTAACTCCTTCTTTGGAAATGTCATCACCGATCCAGTAGTAATAGCACCAGGGCTTTACTGAGTCAGCAGGTGATTTAAAGTTGTTGACAAGCTCGTTGTACTCTTTTGGCGAGATGCTTCCTTTATCATCATCCGAACAGGATATAGATATTAAGGAAAATGCTACAATAGCAAATACTGCATTAAGGAAATAATTCCCAGAATTATAATTCATCGTAATATGAAAGTTTAGTTGTGTGTACTATGTATGTTTTCGAGGAGGGGGTGAAAACATTCAGCAATATAATCAACTTTTAAAATGGCTTTCATCCTGTACTGTGCTGGTCGCTATCAGTTCAAATAGCGCAACTGGCTGGAGATAGCTCGTGTTCGAATTGAAATTGAAAAAATGGACAATCCGTGATAATCAATAATTGATATACCAGATAGGACAGGATGGATATTATTCATTGTTAGGGTAAATTATGTCGATATAACTATAACTAAATACGTCACTAAATGAAAAGAAGAGACTTTATGAAAGCTGGTGCATTGGCTGCACCACTTTTAGCAAACCCATTTGACAGCCTTGAAGCGGCAGAGGCTAAGTCTGCAGAATTAAACTTACCTCTATTGCCTTTCAAGGACTTGAAAAGCAAATTGAAAATAACGGAGGTAAAAATGGTGAGGCCAAAAAGGAAGAACCCATGGCCAAAATACAAGCCAACAGAAGGCGCCTGGTCAGCAGGTGGTGTAGAAGTGGCCAACCCAATGTCTATTTACCCAAGGTACAAAGCCACACGTTCACTTTTCATGGCGGGAGACATGGGACCAACAGCAGTACAAATCAAAACAGATAAAGGTATTTCCGGTATAGGCTATGGTGGTCCAGGAGCCAATTTTGTTATTGAAAAACACTTGACTAAGCTCTTGATGGGAGAAGATCCTTTTGATATAGAAAGGCTTTGGGATATCATGTGGCGATCAACTTTATCCTATGGAAGGAAAGGTATCGTGGTTCATGCAATCAGTGCTGTTGATTTGGCACTATGGGACATTGTTGGCAAGGCACTCGAGACTCCAGTCTACCAACTGCTTGGCGGAAAACACAAAGAGAAAATCCCTTCTTATTGCACTGGTAATGATTTGGAGCAGCATGTTGAGTTTGGTTATACCAAGCTGAAGCTGGCCATACCATACGGTCCTGCTGACGGATGGGAAGGCATGAGAAAAAACGTTGAACTCGTAGAGCGAGCGAGGAAATTACTCGGGCCTGATGGCGAAATCATGCTTGATTGTTGGATGGCCTTTACAGAAGAATACACTATTGAATTTGCTAAAATGCTCGAACCATACCGCGTATATTGGATGGAGGAATGCTTGCCACCGGATGATTATGCGGGGTTCGGACGAATCAATAAGCAAATCACTTCTACCAAAATCGTAACGGGAGAACACGAATACACCCGGTACGGTTTCCAATTGCTCATGGACTATGATGCGGCAAAAATTTGGCAGGCGGATATGAACTGGTGCGGTGGACTCACTGAGATTAGGCGTATTGCAGGCATGGCTGCAGGCAAGGACATTCCTGTCATCCCTCATGGTGGATGGAGAGGTGGAGGACCACATTTTATAGCCGCCACACCTAACAGTCCTTGGTGCGAAATGTTCATGCCGGCACCTGGAGGCCCTAAAGAAGTTTATGAGAAGTATGAGGAGGAAAATGGTATCACCAGAGGGCCAGAAGGCATCTATATGACACCCCTCGACAAGCCGGGATTCGGTTGGGAATTGCAAGTGTAAAGAGTTAACAAAAAACTTATGATTGAACTGAGATTGAAACTTGGCATGCTACTGCTATGCCTTGTTTGGATATAGATTTAGGAGTTTATTACCTCCTTGCCATAGCCACATTGCCACCATCTTGATACAGCTTATATAGATCAATAAAAGGTACATCATGCGATTCGTTGGCCGGATTGTAGTCGGGGTTGAGTTGTGGCCAGTACCTTTTTTCTACATTCGCTTCAATCCAGGTGATGAGTTTCTTAAACATCTCATTGGTCAATTCCGGCTGATCGTTGACAAGATTATTCTTCTCATAAGGATCTTTTTCAACATTGTACAGTGAAAGCCTGCCATACCAGTCAAAGATGAGTTTATAGTCTCCATCGCGCATAGCGGAATGAGGGGTTAGGCTCAGGCCATCGGTCGGACTGTTGTAAATAACATTGAAAGGATAGTGCCAGTAGTGCTCCTTTTTGGAGTAAGTGTTTTTTGCATTGCTGGTATCATCCAAAAGGGATAAAACGCTTTCACCATCTAACGCTAGTTCATCTACAGTCGCTTTTGCATTATATCCGGCTGCCTCCAAAATAGTAGGGTATATGTCAGTACAATCCACTGGTACGTCTACCCATTCGCCTTCTTTCACTTTTCCTTTCCATCGAAATATAAGTGGCACTCTTACGCCACCTTCTGTCACGCAAGCTTTTCCTCCTAAGAATGGACTGTTATCCGTACCCCTTCCGTTAGGTGTGACTTTGGCATCTATACCACCGTTATCCGACATGAATACCACAAGGGTATTTTCTTCTATACCCGTTTCCTGTAATTTGCTCAATATTCTTCCTACTGACATATCTAGTCGCTTGATCATGGAGGCATAAATAGGATCCTTGTGATTGTTCCAGCCCTTGCTTTCTTTCTGATCAAAATGTTGAATATCCGATTCTACTCCCTGGTAAGGCGAGTGTACCGCAAACTGGCAGAAGTACAGAAAGAATGGTTCGTCTTTAACTTTCGATCGTTTGTCGATGTAGCGAATGGCTTGTTCTGTTAAATCATCGGTGAGGTACTCTTCCCCGGTATCTACACCCGAATCTCCCATTTCAGACTCTTCTTGCGGCATGTCAGGAAACCTGTTTTTTATCTTATTGTTCCAACCCTTTTTCCAATCAAAATAAGCTGATCCTCCGGCATCAAACCAGGCAAGTGGTTCGAATCCATGATCAGCCGGTTGGTAGCCTTTGGCACCAAATCCACCTAAGTGCCATTTGCCTATAAAGGCAGAATGATAATCTTTGAGTGCTTCAGCAATAGAAAGTTCATCCTTGCCATTGTCCCATTGGGTACCTGATGGGACTGCTGAGTTGGACGTACCATTGATCACCGCCTGTTCAATGGGAATGGCATCTTTGTGCTCCAATACATCATGTGGATAGTAACCTTCAGGAACAGGCATATTTTGGTTGTAGTAAGTTTTTCGTGGGGGCATAGCCGTGGTAAATCCCAATTTCGCAGCATATCTACCAGTCAAAATACTGGCTCTGGTTGGGGAGCAGAGCTGGTTGGCATAGGCCTGAGAAAAAGACACACCTTCTTTTACCAGTCTATCTATGTTGGGTGTTTCATAAAACATTTCTGAGGTATCCGTTCCCAGGATTTTTTTAGCATAAGCTTGTGTGTCCATTATCCCGTAATCATCCGCAAGAATCAGGATAATGTTCGGCTTGTTAGATGGGACGGTTTCTTCGCCTTGACCATCTTTTGAAGATTGACAAGATGTGAAAATCAGAATTAGTAGGGCTAAGAAGAAGGAATATGTTTTAGTCATTTCTTTACGAGACAGTAGTGATTATCTGTGTAAAGTAATGCCCTTTTAGTAGCATTCTATCCTGTGCTAGCCTGTAGTTCTTACAGGATGGTACCAGACAGTTTCGTCAATTTGAAAAGGTATTTTTAATGTTCATAATACTGAATTCTTAAATTCTAGTTCAACATGTACAAAGCACTTTCTATTATCTTCTTATGTATATTATTAACATCAAAAGGCTATTGCCAGTTTCCTGAAGAAGGAGACCAGGAGGCTGGTTTCGTTTCAATTTTTGATGGCAAAACCTTGGATGGATGGACTGGTGATCCAGTGTATTGGAGAGTGGAGAATGGAATAATGATCGGTGAAATCACACCCGAAACTATAGTGAAGGAAAATACTTTTGTCATTTATGATACTCCAATTGAAGGAGATTTTGAATTAAAGGTGTCCTATAGGGTTTCTGCTGAGGGCAATAGTGGTATCAATTACAGAAGTGAAAGGATTGAAGGTAAGCCATTTGCATTGAGAGGGTATCAATCTGATATTGATGGGAAGAATAAATGGACCGGACAGAATTATGAGGAGAAGGCCCGTAAGTTTCTGGCGCTAAGAGGACAAATTGCCAGGGTTGAAAAAGGAGGTAAGCCGAATGTCATTGGATATACAGGAGACAAAGAAAAGTTGGCCGCTGATATCAAACCCAATGAATGGCAGGAGTGCTATTTGATCATTCGCAACAATGTACTGATCCACATGGTCAATAATCAGATCATGAGCATGGTAATTGATGATGATGAAGAAAACAGAAAGTTTGGTGGACTCATCGGGGTACAGGTGCATGTTGGTCCTCCGATGACAATTGAGTACAAAGATTTTAGAATCAAGAAAATAAAACATTGACTATGAAAACCTATCTTCTACCCGTCTTGGCATGCATTTGCATGGTCTCAGCATGTCAGAATAAATCCTCCAATCAGCAGAAGGAGGAAGTCAAAGCAGTCTCAGAAAAACCAAATATCATTGTCATATTTGCTGATGACTTGGGTTATGCAGATTTAGGAGCTAATGGTTCTGTGACGGACATTAAAACACCAAACCTGGATGAATTAGCCAATACTGGTGTCAGGATGACATCAGGTTATGTGACGGCACCTCAATGCGTGCCATCCAGGGCAGGTTTGTTGACAGGTAGATATCAGGAACGCTTTGGGACAGACCATAATGGAACCAGGCCACTGCCCTTAAATGAAAGAACAATTGCAGACAGAATGCAAACCGCAGGTTATACAACCGGAATGGCGGGAAAATGGCACCTTGAGCCATTGCATGTCGAAGCAGATTGGATCAAAGAGGAAATGCCTGAATTGGCAGCCAGTGGGAATAAACCTAAAATGGGTGACATTCCATTCGAAAGAAAGATTCCGTACCTGTCATCAAGGAGAGGTTTTCAACAAGTTTTTGACGGCAGGTATAATAAATATTGGGCTACCTATAATTTTCAGGGAGAAGATATAGAAGAGCAATTTGTAGAGCAGGAAGGGTACAGGCTGGATGTACAAACGGATGCCACAGTAGCATTTATCAAGAAAAATAAAGACAATCCATTTTTCTTCTACCTGGCGTACTATGCGCCACATGTACCACTTGAGGCCACAGAAAATTACCTCAGTAGGTTTCCTGGCGATATGCCTGAGCGCCGAAGGTATTGTCTCGCTATGATGTCTGCTATCGATGATGGGGTAGGTAAGATCAAGTCGACACTTAGAGAATTGGGTTTGGAAGAAAACACAATGATTTACTTCATCGGCGACAATGGTGCTCCTTTAAAGATTTACAAAGAGGACAGGACCCTGGAATTCAAAGGGGGAGCCTGGGATGGTTCGTTGAATGATCCTTTTGTTGGTGAAAAAGGTATGATCTCAGAAGGAGGGATTCGGGTGCCATTTATAGTGAATTGGCCAGCGGGCTTACCAAATGGCAAGGTGTATGATCGCCCTGTCATTTCCCTGGATATGGCAGCAACGAGTCTCGCTATGGCCGGGCTAGAGCAGCCAGGAGAACTTGATGGGGTCAATCTCTTACCTTTTCTCAATGGAGAAAAACAAGGCGATCCCCATAACGCATTATACTGGAGATTTTGGCAACAGACGGCCATCAGAGAAGGAGATTTTAAGTACCTGACCGCTGGTGATCGGAAATACCTTTTTAATGTGGCGACTGAAGAACATGAAACAAAAAATCTACTCAGCCAATATCCAGACAAGGCCAGAGACTTGAGAAAAAAACTGGAATCCTGGGCTAGTGAACTCAAGAATCCAGGCATACCCTCTGGGGAGTTGAAAAGAGAGAAAAAATGGTTTGATCATTATTTCGCTTTTAACGAGTGAGTTGACTAAACCAATTAAGTACCAAAACTAATTGGCCAAACACTATATGATTGAATGAGATTACTGTACTGCATCATATTAATTTCATACTGTTATTTGGGTTGTAGTCAAACCAAACAAGATAGAATATTCCTGATGCCAGATCAAGGGAAAATGCATTGTAATGTTGTGGTAAAGGAAGAGGGTAAGCGGGATGTTTTTGCCCTGACAGTTCCAGAGACCATCGCATGCCGGGATACTTTGTTGCTTAATTTCCCTGAAACAAATATTCAGTGGGAGGATCCTGATGAGTTTGGTGTCGTGAAAACCTCCTGGATTAAGGAAGGTGTTATCTATTACGATCTGGAGATTACCCCCAATTACGATTTCGTAGATGTGAAAATGACCATACGAAACTTGAGTCAGAATAACTGGCAAGACGTCTGGTCTTTCAACTGTTTAAACCCCGTCAGAGCAGAAGACTACAAGGATTCACTGATGCATCGTACCTATATGTCTACCACCGATGGGCCGAAGCTGCTATCCGAAACAGAAAGGAGAATTGGTAGGGTGAAAACCATTGGTCTTTATTTTAATGAAGGTATTAGTGATCCAAATCATTATGCCTTTACCAAGGAATTTGACGCGATTAGTCCGG
This sequence comes from Cyclobacteriaceae bacterium, assembly GCA_049115735.1. Lineage (GTDB taxonomy): Bacteria > Bacteroidota > Bacteroidia > Cytophagales > Cyclobacteriaceae > CAXBNB01. The sequence goes on from JAGDZP010000006.1 coordinate 136,090, forward strand.
ACAGAACGAATGGAAACTACCTGGTGACATTGTCTCAGGAGAAGGATTCTTACATGGCTGCCACGAGCCAGGATGCATTGTTTTTGTTCAATAACTTAAAATTCAAGTGCATCCACTCTGCTCCAAACTTCGGTGATATTTCCCCAAATGAATCCAAGACGGTTAATTGTCGCTTTTATTTCGCCAAAGGCAATTTGAATGATTTTCTAAATAGAATTGAATAGTTCCTCGCAGGACAGTACAGGATACGATTGTGCCAAAAAACACGCACTTTTATGTATTGGAGATTAATTTGATTTCTAATTCCTGGATGTGTTAATGACTCCCCCAAGTCATTTGATCAACTAAGGATTGATGCTTTTGGTTCAAGCAAGAATCGAACGCAAAGTGATGTCATTTTGCCGTAATGACTTCATGTTGACCTTTTATTATGCCGCCATCCAATTGGCCTTGTCAAAGGGTAATCAAAACAATAATGATGTTTAGTCTAAAACCACATTGACAGAATTAGTTCAATATGGTGCGTTAGCAAGGCATCATGGAATTCTTATGAAACAAAGGAGATTATGGACAAGAAAAATGTGACATTAAGCTTAGCCATTTATGCAATGCTGAATACTATTTTATTGGTTGCGACCATTGCACATGCACAAACGAGCCGCTCTAAAGTAGGCATTAGGCCATACCCTAGAGACAGAGCACATGAACTGACTGGAGGTGACAGAGTTGCTGGTTGGAAACCAGGAATTGGTAATTACGATGCAATGCTAAAAGCGGATGATTATACGGCTTTGAATATGGATGTAGTGAAAGGTTACAATGGCGTTTTCCGTACCAAGGAACGTTTTTTTGAGCATTACATCCACCAACAGGGAGGAGATTGGGTGGATGCCAATCCGAAAACCAATAAGCTGATAAAGACAATTCGCAAATACGAACAGGATGGGAATGTGGTTAAACATATCATCATTTGTCGTGAAGGCTGGCTTTATGATAAAGAGAATGGCGATACCGGGCCAATTGACGGAGATCCCAGGATACTCCATCAAAGGGATGTAGACGATACACGAAAAGTATTCAAAGATGCTCATGCTCTTGGACTGATAAAAAACGACAATTACAAACTGATACAAATGGTTGTTCATCCTGCTGTCTTCCTTGACGATCCTAAGGCAAGAGCAATCGTTAGTACGATGGATGGTGTCTGTATAGAATCACATCAGTACAATCGATATTGGCCTTTGGGCAATGCCATATCAAATCCCGAAGAGATAGCCAGAGGTGCTAAATGGGTTTTAGAGCAAGGCAAGGATTATCTTTTCTATTACGGACCCTACCAGTATAAAGGTTGTGATACTTACACCGACTTTCTTGAAAGAAAGTGGCTGAACGCTTTTTGGAAAAGAGGCTTGCCTAAGCATCATAAGAATATGTATTACTACCTCAATGCTTTTCCACATGGCTGTGGTAATACCAGGCCAGTTGGTCCCGAGTCAGATCCGAACTCCTATCTCGGGTTTGCCAAATGGCTCATTCAGGAGTTGGAGCAGGGTAAGTAGAATAACTTATAATTATCATTTAAAGGGAGAACTATGAGATCCAAAAGAAACATCATATTAGGTTTTATTTTTTCAATAGCTCTATTGTCAGTTGCTCATGCACAGACAACCACTTCCACATCTGAATCAGCACCAACCAACTTCATCATCATCTTGGCGGATGACCTGGGGTATGGCGATATAGGGGCTTATCGTGAGCTTAATAAAGGAACTGACAATAAGCCGGAGGCATATAATTACACACCGAATTTGGATCGATTGGCTGATGAAGGCGTGATGTTTAGCCGGGCTTATGCCACAGGTTGGTGCGCTCCAAGTCGACAGGTGCTTTTAAGCGGAATGTGGGTTGGCAGACAGAGTGCCCGCCAGCAACCATGGTTGGGGAATCGTTTACGAAAGATGGGTTATACAACGGGTCTTGTGGGCAAGGTGCACGGGAGATACCCAATCGAGCGTTGTTTTTCCAATACTGATGCGGAGACGACAGAGTTTGACGATGGTCTTTTCTTTAACGGAGGAATGCGTCCATCTTATATGAAAAAGGGAGAAACCCTCCCCATGCGCCAGGGCCTGGAGGACTCTCAGTTTGTTGCTAAAGAAGGGGATTACATCACCGATATTTTTACTGATCATGCGGTGGATTTCATCAAAAGAAACCGCAAGAATCCATTCATGCTTTACCTCGCACATACCGCACCACATTCCCCATTGCAGGGCAAACCTGAGGACATGCGAAAGTTGTTTCCTAATCGGTATGGTGATATGACCAATGAAGAAATAAAGACAACTGCCGCAAAAAAGGATGATAAGGCTATCATGGCTGATCATTACAGCGGTATGGTCTATGGCATGGACCGAGGAATAGGTCGCTTGATGGAGGCCTTGAAGAAGTATGAGATTGCTGATAATACGATGATCATTTTCGCAAGTGACAATGGAGCGATTGAAGGTTCCAACTATCCATTTGATGGCCACAAGTGGGATGGTTTAGAAGGAGGAATCCGAGTGCCAATGATCATCTGGTCAAAAGAACTGATGGATTCTGAGGCATCAGGCAAGGCGTGTGACCGAATGGTTTCGTTGGCAGATGTAGTTCCTACTGCACTGGTTGCAGCCGGTATGACGCAAGAATTTCAGACAGACGGGATGGATTTGATCCCTCATTTGACAGGAGCAAAACCCTGGCCTGAACATAGACGCTATTTGATTACCAACTCTTGCTACACCTTTCAAAATACCGGGGCGATGGACTTTGGTTACGAATACAGTAATAAACAGCAATTGATGCAGTGTGTATACATCACTGACAATGCGAAAGTCATCAGTTGGAATCCTAACAAAACCAGGAATGTAGGAGTGGTTTATAAAGAACTACCAAATGTTAAAGGCAAATCGTCCGCCGATATTCTAATGAAGGAGGAGACACCCAAAGATGGTGTGGTGCCAAAGAGCGGTCCGGGATTGAACCTGTTCAATGAGATGATAGGTGTTATTTTCAATTCTAACGGAGATATGCTGCAGACCTGGAGCTGCGCTACTCTGGGAGAACTTTCCAGGTATGAATGGTGGTGGGAGTTGGACTGAACGACAAATAATTCTGATAGCTATCATGATTAGCCAAAATGCTTAAATCAAAATATATCTAACAAATAGAAACATGAAGAACAGCCGTTTTAAAATGGTTTTAACATCCATTGTTATGTTATTCAGTATTGAATGCCTTGCTCAAAACGAAAGTTGGACAGACACAGACTACCCGGACTACATCACCAAAGTAACCGACTTTGGCGAACGGGCCGACTGGTCACATGATGGCAAGCGCATCTTATTTGCGGAGCGCTCTTTTGGTGATGTGTATGAGTACAATCTTGAAACGGGCAAGTACAAGCCGCTTACACATCATTATTACCACGGTGGTTATGTTCGCGCATTGTATTTGAGCAACGGAGACATTTTGCTTTCCGGTGTAAAGGACTTCCCAGGGGATGATTGGAAGGAAGCCCGGTTTCGTTTAGCTGAATTGTGGATTCTGGATAAAAACCTAGAAAAGCCCCCGGTTCGTTTAGGTGAATATTGCTGGGAAGGACCAGCAGCTTCCCGTACTCAACTTCGCATCGCCTGGGCACAGCACCATGGGCTTTATCCCGCCAGTAAAAGACATTATGAACTATGGGTAGGAGATATCGATTTCTCGTCCGGGGAACCAAAAATTGTAAATCAAAAAGTTGTCTTGAATAATACTCGCGAGGAAGTGAAAAATATGGTTCTGGAACCCCAAAACTTCATTCCCGGGCAAGAAAATGAACTAACAGTGCAGGCATGGCCAAACTGTGAAGTTTTTGGTTTGGACTATACAACAGGAGAATTGGTCAATTACTCCAACAACCAGGACGCCTATGACGAGCCTGAAGGTATTTACCCCGATGGCAAATATACTTTGGTGGAATGCAGTCGCCACAACACGAGCAACAGCGGGGCAAATATTGATTTGTGGAAACTAAAGCTTGATGTGAATAACCCTGACTGGGAACGAATTACCTGGTTCAACGAAGGAGGTATTTACAAGGCATCAAACCCGGTAGTAAGTGACGATGGCAGATATATAGCCCTCCAGGTTGCTGGTAACCATGAAGTTGCGGGGATTGGTCATGGTATTTACATCCTGGATTTAGAAAAGCGGGATAAGGCTATGAAGCACTCAAAAAAGAAAAAATAGAATCTCTGATGAATCTACATGCTAGTCATTTAAATAAGTTGATATGAAAAAAATACGATATAAAAAGACACTTCTTTTGGCATTACTTGCTTTGCCTTTCGCAGGAGTCTGTCAGAAAAATGTGGTTATCCTATTTCCTGAAGATATGGGAAATCATTTAGGTTCATTAGGAACCCCAGGCATTGAAACACCGATATTAGACGCATTCGCTAAGGAAGGGGTTCAGTTCACTGCTAACTTTTGTGCACAGCCTGTTTGTTCACCTTCAAAAGGTGCTTTGTATACAGGCAGAATGCCTCACGATAACGGGATGATCAAAAATGTTCACAACTATTCGATCGATGATCTTCCGATAGCACCAGAAACAGACCCTTCAGATTTCCAGTTACCGCCCATCAAAGAAGAAATTCCTTCAATTGTAGAGATTCTAAACCTGAATGGGTACTTCACGGCTATTACTTCCAAAACACATGTCCAGCCAATGAGCAAATTTCGCTTTGATTACGGCTGGGGAAGGATTGCTTCCAAAGGAATTTTTAAACCTGAGAGTTGGGATGGACTGATCCAAAACATCAATGGAAGAGCAGGAGGGCAAGGATTTTTCCTAATGGCCAATTCTTCATTGACCCACGCTCCATGGCAAAGAAAACTTGTTGACAATGGGATTAGCACTGACCCTGAAAACAGACTGGCACCACCCACCTCGGTTGATTGGAGAGAAATCCCGCTACACCCTTTTCTGCCGGATACAGAAGTAGCAAGGAAAGACCTGGCAAGGTATTTCGCAATGGTGGAACTTGTGGATAGTTGGACTGGGGTATTGCTGAAAAACCTGGAAGAAACCGGATTGGCAGACAGCACCCTGGTCATCTTTACTCCCGATCATGGGATGGCCTACCAGCGAGGAAAAGTTGCCTGCTATCCCGCGGGCACCCAGGTTCCACTAATCATTGCTGGCCCGGGAGTAAGGGAAGGAGTGAAAATTACTACTCCGGTGAGCCACGTAGATTTGATGGCTACAATCCTGGAATTTTTAGATATGGATTCGCCGGATATTCAGCACGGTCGTTCGCTTTGGCCTTTGTTACGAGGTGAGACAACTGAGTTTAGAGATCGTAAAACTGTAATGACCGAAACCAATACATATTACGATGGACGAGCGGTATCTGATGGCAAGTGGTACTATGTACGAAATTTCACCCAACCCACGCTTGAAGGATCCGAAGAAGACCCATGGGCCAATCCTCCTATGAACATTGATCTTTGGATGCCAGATCACAAGCATTACGATAACCAAGTGTATTCAGAAACAATCAGGGTCAAAGATGAACAACCAATAGCGTATGAACTGCTATCACAAATTGTGGAAGGAAGACTTCCAGAGGAGGAACTGTACGACTTAGAAAATGATCCATGGGCGGTGAATAACCTTGCTGAAAAGCCGGAATACAAAAAGATCATGAAAGACATGCAGAAGGAACTCCTTCGTTGGCAGAAAAAAACCAATGATCCGGTTATTAAATAATGAAGTTAAATGCCAGGCAAAATGTATAAACTAAAAATAACTATTGTTTTATTCTGCTGTGCAATGTTACCCATAGTGGTCACAGCTGCTACCATTACCTTGACTAGCTCAGGTTTGTGGACAGATGCTTCTACTTGGCCTGGAGAAAACCAGCCAACAGCAAATGATGATGTTATCGTTCCTGAAGGTGTCACGCTCAAATTGGTCGGTAGTTGCAGTGCAAAATCAATCACCGTGCATGGAACACTAAACGCGGTGAACACACAAGCAGCGGATGCCTGGATTGATTTGGAGACTGAAAGCATAATGGTTGCTTCGGGTGGAAAATTAGAAATTGGTACAGAATCTCAGCCCTATCATGCAACTGAGCGATGTGTGATAACCTTAAGAGGAAATAAAATAGACAATGCTGTACCAGCCTACAAAGGTATTGTGGTGATGGATAGGGGCACCCTGGAACTTCATGGTAAGAAAAGGAAAAGCTGGACAAATATTGCTACAACAGCTGATGCTGGTGCCTCTCAAATTACATTGAAAGAAGCTGTTGAATGGGAGGTAGGTGACATCATTGCGTTGACTTCTACAGATCTGGCCATCAAGACAAACAACAATCAAAAAGGAGCCTGGGAAAATGTTGATGAATCGGAAATCACCGGGATTAGTGAAGATAAAAAAACGCTCACCCTTAAGTCGCCGCTTAAGTACAAGCATGTAGGTGGCTCAAAATCCTACACGCGGGATACGGATGGGAAAATCTGGGACGTGGACATTTTTGGAGAAGTCGGTTTGCTGTCTCATTACATAAAAATTCAGGGCGCAATGGACGGTACTAATGAGCAAGATGGTTATGGAGGTCATATCATGGTTATGAAAGGTTCTACCGCCCATGTAGAGCATGTAGAGCTTTACAAAATGGGGCAGAAAGCGGTTTTGGCTAGATATCCATTCCATTGGCATCTGAATGAAGACCAGGCAGCAGGTAGTTACTTGAAAAATAGTAGCATTCACAAATCTTTTAATAGGGCTGTGACCATTCATGGTACAGACTATGTGACTGTGGATGGTGTTTTTGCCTATGATCATATTGGCCATGGCATCTTCCTGGAGGATGGTGGCGAACGCTTCAATTCTATAAAAAACAATGTAGTATTCGTCACCAGAAGGCCCAAACAAGGTGAACAGTTGACCCCTTCAGATAATTTTTCTGATGATCCTCCTCTTGGTGATGCCCCTCAAAATAGAACTCCTGCCTCCTTTTGGATTACCAATCCCAATAACTATTTCGAAAACAACGTAGCAGCCGGAACAGAAGGCACAGGCTTTTGGTTTGCCTTTCCGCAAAGTCCTATGCAATTCTCCGGAGACCTAGCCTATTTTGATGGCTTAAATCCATCCACTCAACCATTGGGAAAATTTGAAGGTTTTGTCGCACATACCTGTATGAATGGCTGGGACGTATTTGACCAACTTAATCCTGATCACTCCATAAAAAGAAACTTTGGGTGGAATATAGATACGCCACAACAGATCAAAGGCGGTTTGTTTTACGGAAACGATCAGGCCATATATTGTGGGCTGGGTGTAGGTGGACAAAACGAGCATACCGTTTTTTATGATTGCGCATTCAGCGATAATAAAACCATTACCATGCTGGCAGGGAACCTGACAATTGAGAATAGCCTTTTTAATGCAGACACAGAGCTGGGTGTTTTTGAAGGTGTACGTGAGTTCTTTAGATTTTACGACGGTCCTGGAAGGCACATCGATTGTCATTTCGAAGGATGGGATCGACCCAATGCGGAAATGATCAAACAGGTTACTGGAGGAGGTGCTACCGAAAATTTCAATCCTTCCTTTAGAGGAACAACAAAAGGATTTTCTGAGCCTTTTCCATTCAGGTTTAAAGCTTTACCTAATACAATTGAAACAAGAACTAGAAAGATAGGTCAGTTCTTTAAAGATTATGATGGTGGATTGACCGGCAAAGCCCAAACGACACTGATTAGGGATATTCCCTTTTTGATAGATGGCCATGAATACAGACATCCTTCATGGAAAAATGCTGCACGGTCTGATTATTATTTTGCAGGACTATTTCTAGCCGGAATAAATGCAAGCGGGGTGCAAATGTCTATTGTCCGATCTAAACCTGGCACTGAGGAGGTTTGTTTTTACGAGTCAGGCACTCCAGCATCCGGTACCTATAAGTTTCCAATGATTGTTAATGAGGATTTTATGTATATCTATTACTTTGATAAGGCTCCAGATAATAAAAGTATCCAGCTTGTATGGTACAGGGGAGAGCAGGGGGATTTGGGCATGGCATGCTTCAAAGGCCTGGGAAAACTGGGTAATTTCAGAGTAGAAGGTCATCAATTCAACCTCCCCCTTCTGAATTCTCAGGCGGATGTGGAAAATGCTTCAGATAACGCCTACTTTATTGACTCGGGTAATGGGGACGTATATCTTAAATTAAGGAATGAAGGAGGGGCTAATAGGGTAAATATTTTCTTTAACTGGGACAGCAATGGATCTTTTCAGGGTGGGGCTTTACCCTGTACTACCAATGACCTTGATGGATTGTATGCACTCGATAGTGATGGTGATGCAAGACCAGACCTGGTAGAAAAAGAGACTTGTGGACTTGTCAACAGTGCATCAGACCTCCAGTTTAATTTCAATAAATCGGATGAAGAATTTCAGAAGGTAAACTTCACTGCCAGTAATGTAAATAGCGATGTATATTGGTTGGTCAGAGCTGATTACACAAATGATCCATACATGATCAGAGATGGTCTGAAATTTAACGGGTCTGAAGTACCTCAGATAAAGGTCAGGACTAAGTCAGAAGCCGCAGGGGCATTTCAGTTCTTCTGGGCTACAGCTAATGAGAACACCTTTTCTAAATCCAAATCTGTAACGGTTCACCCCAGGGAAACAAATGTTTTTGAAGAACTCGTATTTGACCTAAGTGGTTTTAATACCTGGACGGGACAAACCATTACCAAAATACGATTGGACCTTCCTCCTGACAAAGACGCCAGGAGGCACACCTACATTGATTATATTCATGGGCCTGATGGCAATCAGACGTTTTGTGAGCCGCTGGAGATAAGTCTTACAAACCCTACAAAGACTCAGTTTTATGAAGGTGATGATTTAGGGGTAGCTGTTTCTGTAGACAAGGGACATACTTCTAATATTCAACTCTATCTCAATGATGTATTGATAAGAGAAGTAGTCGAAGAACCTTACCATTGGGGTACATTAAATGCGAACTCAAGTATTGATCCTGAGCTGCTGGATCTTCCCATAGGAACGTTTATTTTGAAGGCAGTAGCAACAGATTTTCATGACGAAACGACCATAGAAAAAACAAAGACGATTACCGTTGGACCAGCGATCCTGAACATAGAGAATCCGAGCGTAGATAAAGAGGTCGTTATCTACCCCAATCCAGCCGATGGGTTTGTCAACCTATCACTGGGAGAGTCATGGAAATCAGCCATGGTTGAAATCTATAACCCAGCAGGTTCAAAGTTGCTTCGCAAATGGGTGTCTGGTGGTGAAAACAGCCTGAATATCACTGCGCTTCGTTCTGGGCTTTATCTGGTGAAAATATCGTCCGAACAAATGATGGAGACTAAGAAGTTGCAAATCAAATAATATGAAATCAGACTAAAATGCTCAAATCAAAAATAGCCTTCTTTTTCTTCTTCAGTTTCCTTGTTCAGGTTTCAATAGCCCAGCCAAAATACCGGTTGATTGTATTAGCTGACATGGGCAATGAACCCGATGAAATGCAGCAGATAACCCATTTGCTGATGTACAATAATGAAATTGACATAGAGGGTTTGATTGCAGTTTCTGGCATCTGGCTCAGACCGGACTTTGATGGACCAGCCTACAAAGGTATTATTGTGATGGACGGGGGTACTCTCGAACTTCATGGGAAGAAAAGAAAAAGTTGGACCAATATTGCTGCAACAGCTGATGCTGGTTCTTCTCAAATTACTTTGAAAGAAGCTGTTGAATGGGAGGTAGGTGACATCATTGCGTTGACTTCTACAGATCTGGCCATGAAGGCAAACAACAATCAAAAAGGAACCTTGGAAAATGTTGATGAATCGGAAATCACCGGGATTAGTGAAGATAAAAAAATGCTCACCCTTAAGTCGCCGCTTAAGTACAAGCATGTAGGTGGCTCAAAATCCTACACGCGGGATACGGATGGGAAAATCTGGGACGTGGACATTTTTGGAGAAGTTGGTTTGCTGTCTCATTACATAAAAATTCAGGGTGCAAAAGCCGGTACCCAATCCTGCATATGATCAAAACAAAAGATAGGAGTGGGGAAAAAATCCCTCTGGAAAGTAAAAGATGCCTATCCTACTTGGTTTAAGGAATAATAAAAATTGAAAATTGAATAAATACCAATTATGAACAATCGATTAATTAAAATAGGTATAGGGATTCTGTGTTTCGGACTCTTTTTAACAAGTGGCAATATAAATGCTCAGAAAAAAGAATATGACATAGCAGCAATAGTATGGCCATCGTATCATCCAGATGATAGAGCTAAAATTTTCTGGCCCGATGGGATTGGTGAATGGCAGACAGTTATTAGCAACAAACCCAAGTTTGAAGGGCATGAACAACCTCGTTATCCTTTGTGGGGATATGTTAATCAAGGAGATCGTTACGTGGCAGAAATGGAAATAGAGGCGGCAACAGACCATGGGGTTAATGTATTTATTTTCGACTGGTACTGGTACGATAGCATGCCTTTCCTTGAAGGTCATTTGAACGAAGGTTTTTTGAAAGCGAAGAACAAAGACAAAATGAAGTTTTACCTAATGTGGGCCAATCATGATGTAAGACGAATTTGGGATAAACGCGGAGCGGATGATGCATTCACAAGGAAGGATAAATCAATAATCTGGCAGGCCGAGGTTGATCGTACGGAGTTTGAGAAGATTTGCCACCGATTTATTGAAAAGTACTTTTCACAGCCAAATTATTATACTATCGATGAAAAACCAGTATTCATGATCTATTCCATGAATGATTTGATTAATGGTTTAGGCGGAGTGAATGAGACCATTGACGCCCTAAACTGGTTCAGGGAAGAGACAAAAAAGGCAGGTTATAAAGGCCTTGAATTGCAATACTCTTTACGATCGGATGGTCAGCGGGATATTGTGGTAGAAAAAGACACCATTGGTGTAGAAAAACAATTGGTTGCCGACCTTGGATTTAATTCGCTTACCCATTATGTATATGCGCACATGACTGGTATTGACAGAGACTATACTGAAGTGTTAGCTGATACCGAAAGAATCTGGAATTGGGTGTCTGATAATTACGAGGCAAAATATTATCCGCAGGTATCGGTAGGTTGGGATGCAAGTCCCAGGGCATATAATTTCGTCGGGGGTATTACAAAGAACAGCAACCCTGAAAACTTTGAAACAGCTTTGCGAAAAGCCAAGGACTTTGTGGATAAACGTCCTGACCAAGTACCATTAATAACCATTAACAGTTGGAATGAATGGACTGAGGCCAGTTATTTAATGCCTTGCACCATGCATGGTTATGGCTACCTGGAAGCTATAAAAAGGGTTTTTGTTGAGAGTGAAAATTAAGAATACTATTAATTTATTCTTTAAGGTATACTTAATGGGGTGTATACAATCATAGAAAACATTATTGGAAGCAAAACATAATTTGGAACCTCTAAAAGGGATCAAAACAGGAAGTAAAATAATAATAACTATGATGAGTAGAAAGAAGAGCGTGATGTTCCTTTTGTGAATTTGGTAAAAGCCTGGAAAGGAAGGTGGAAATATTGCCGAAATGGTAAGTTAAAAGATCTATAAGAATTTAATGAATAAAAAAAATGAAGAAAATTAAAACAACAATATTCACGCTATTTACATTTTTTTGTTTGATTAGCTGTATTGATTCCATTCAAGTTGATTCTATTGAAAAAGAGTTCAAAAATCCGCCAAACTCGGCAAAGCCACACACTTGGTGGCACTGGGTGAATGGAAATATTTCAAGGCAAGGTATTACCAAAGACCTTGAAGCACTGAAAGAGGTCGGCATTGGAGGCATCCAAATGTTCAACATCGATTGGGCAACTCCCTTTGGTGGTGTTGAGTATAACTCCCCAAAATCCCATAATATGTTTAAGCACACTTTTGCCGAAGCGGAGCGTTTGGGGCTGGAAGTTGTTGTGAATAGTTCCTCGGGTTGGTCAAGTACCGGAGGCCCCTGGATTACACCGGAACATTCGATGAAAATGATGGTGTGGAGCGAAACACAAATTAGGGGTGATGAAAAATCGATTCAATTGCCACTTCCCGAATTGAATGAAAAACAAAAGCCCTATAAATTCTATCGAGATGTAGCCGTAGTGGCTTTCCCCACTCCAGAAGATAAAGTATACAGATTAGACCAGTGGGAGGCAAAATCATTGAACGAACTGAGGGCACGTCCTGATAAAATCTTCCCGTCGTTTGATGATGCTCCTCAGAACAGTGTGATTGATGTGGATAAAATACAGGTCATTACTCAAAAAATGGATAAGACCGGAACACTCAATTGGAATGTTCCAAAGGGTAATTGGACAGTGCTTAGAATGGGTTACACTACAACAGCCGTCACCAATAAGCCATTAACAAAAAAAGGTGGATTGGGTCTTGAAATTGATAAACTTAGCAGAAAGGCTGCTGATATTCATTGGAATGAACTGCTTAACAAAATCATTGCCGATGCTGAGGGAAAAAAGTCGTTTACCACCATTTTAATTGACAGCTACGAAGTGGGGCATCAAAACTGGACGGATGATTTTCCAAAGCAATTTAATAATTTACGCCACTACGATATTATTCCCAACCTTGTGTGCATGACAGGCAGAATTGTAGAAAGCACCGAATATACCGAAAGAGTGCTGTGGGATATGCGGACGACAGTGGCTGATTTAATGCACAAGAATTACTTTCAGTATTTCAAAGAAAAATGCCACGAACAAGGATTTAAATTAGCCACTGAACCCTACGGAACAGGCTCTTTCGATGCTCCAACGGTAGCTAAGATATCCGATTTGGCATTGACTGAGTTTTGGATGAGAGAGACCCCTGGGAGTAGAAGAAATCTGTGGGATTGGACCAGTCAAATAGTGCCGTCTGCTGTGCGCTTAAAAGGAGAAAAAATTGTTGGTGCGGAATCTTTTACCCGTATGCAAGGCGATTGGACAGCTCATCCCTACAGCATGAAGATACGTGGAGACAGAGCCTTTGCTGCGGGTGTAAATCGGTACTATTTTCACACTTCTGCACACCAACCATGGAATGATAATGTAAAACCCGGGTTTACCATGGGTCAGTTTGGGACGCAGTTTCATCGAAACAACACCTGGTTCAACAAGTCTAAAGAGTGGCTCAAATACATTGCAAGTTGCCAGTATATTATGCAAAAAGGAAGATACGTTTCGGACTTGCTTGTACTTTATGGTGAAGAGCAGGGGGCTATCAGTTTTATTGGTAACGAAGAACAGCCGCTTGAGGGTTATTTATCAGGATTGAGATTTGACTTGAGTAATATTGAAACACTCAATACGCTCTCGTTAGATGAAAAAGGAAATATTCGCGTTACTCACGACGGTAAGTTATTAGAGAACAAATACAAATTGCTCTTAATTGAACGTGCGGATTTAATGACCGTTGAAACTGCGGAAAAGATGGCAAACCTGGTAGAGAAAGGCGCGACAATATTTGCACCTAAACCATTGCGAACACCAGGGCTTTCTGATTTTGAAGGAAATGATAAAAAGTTACAACAGTTGGTGGCGAAATATTGGGATTCGGGTAAAATAAAAGCTCCGGAACAATTCAATTCGGCACTCTCAACTATACAAAACGATTGCGAAATACCGGAGCAAACAGAGTATAGTCATCACATAATTGATGGAGATGATTACTACTTTGTTTCTAATCAATCGTATGAAGAAAGGGAACTGAATTGCAAGTTTCGTGTGGCAGGTAAGCTGCCGGAGATTTGGAATCCCGAAACAGGAGAAATTGCTCCTGCCGAAAATTGGAAAATTACTGCCGATGGTAGAACAGAGGTGACCTTGAATATGTCTGAAGCAGAATCCGTTTTTGTGGTATTCCGCAAAAACACAAATAAAAAAGGCAATTCAACACCAAGGCCTGTATACAAAGAAATTGCTCAGCTTGATAAGGCCTGGAATGTGTCTTTTGATAAGCATTATGTGCCAAAAGGACAAATCATACTCGATAAACTAATTCCACTGAATGAGCACAACGATTTTGATGTCCGTCATTTTTCAGGAACGGCCACCTATCTTACCAAATTTGAACTTGAAAAGGAGAATGAAGCCATATTTCTCGACCTAGGCGATGTTCAGGTGATTGCCGAAATCAAATTAAACGGAAAAGCATTGAAGACCTTGTGGAAACCACCATTCAGGTTAGATATCTCTGATGTTGTAAAATCCGGTGAAAATGAATTGGAGGTGAAAGTGACCAATTTATGGGTTAACAGATTAATTGGTGATGAGCATTTTCCAGCTTGGGAAGGAAGAGCAAATGGTGATGAAGAGAAACGTGGAAGAAATTACAATTCATTCCCTGAATGGCTGAGCAATGGAGAATCCATTCCTGATGATGATAAAAAAGCTTTTTCGGCATGGTGCCATTGGACCAAAGATGACAAATTGTTGAATTCAGGACTGATTGGTCCGGTAAGAATCCTTCATGTTAAATAATAAATTATTCAAAAAAAACCAAGCAAGATGATTGACATAAATAGGAATAGAAAAAGACAATGATAAACGTGAAAAGACAACACGTCATATTTTATCTGGTGAAAATATCGTCCGAACTAATGATGGAGACTAAGAAGTTGCAAATCAAATAATAGAAGACTCCCGGCAACAGCAATTGTCAGGAAATAAGCAAAAGTGCTGAATTAGTATATTCTTATTTAGTAGCTAAAAAATTATAAAAAGCGCAAAAGATCGAAATCAATTAATTTAAAATTGAAATTTTTATCAAAGAAACAGACAGTGCAGGATAGTCCCTAAGACGATACTAATTACTTTTAAATATATTTCACTATTATGAATCCTAGTACTTCTTCCATATCGTCAGGTCATTCCGGGTCAAGTGATACCCTAGGTTTGGGGAGCCATGCTAAGGAAAGTAAGTATGCTGGTATTCCTGAATCTGAGGTTTGGAAAGACTTCAAGAATGGAAGTGAGGAAGCTTTTGTGTACATATACGAGTTGTACTTTTCCACTCTATTCAACTATGCCCACCGCTTTAGTCAAAATAGGGAAGCGGTCAAGGATCATATCCAGGATATGTTCATCGATTTGAGACGAACAAAGAAAAGACTGTCGGATACCGATTCGATTAAGTTCTATTTATTCTCATCCATACGGCGAAGAATATTGAAAGCAGAATCGAAGAATCTTTTCTTTCTGAATACTGAGGATTATCAAAACTATGATTTTGAAATTACCATTTCACCAGAGCAAATGCTGATCAACAGTCAGATGGACGAAAAATTGAAATCTCAATTGATCGAAAACATTAGCAAACTATCTGGCAGGCAGAAAGAAGCCATCATGCATTATTATTATGAAGGGTTCTCGTATGAGCAGGTTTCCAAACTGATGGGCTTTTCGAAAGTGAAGTATGCTCGGATATTGGTCTACAGAGCATTGAAAAAGCTAAAAGAGAGCTTCCAATCCACAGAATTTTTGGGCCTTTTCCTGGCTTCAATCTGCTATTTCTAATTTTTTTCAAAAAAAGTAAAAAAGTTTGTAGGCACTTTTTGTATTTCAGCCTTTGGTAAGAGTAATACCGCTAATAATGAAATACGAAGACTACAAGCTGGAGGATTTTTTGAACGACGATTATTTCGTTGAATGGGTGAAGCAACCTTCGGCAGAATGTGACTACTTCTGGAAGCAATGGTTATCTAAACACCCAGAGAAGTCCAAAACGATTGGTCTCGCTAAGGAGATCATCCTCGGATTTCAATATTCGAATACCTACGAACCTACTTACTCTGAAAAGGTAGAGATTCTTGAAAAAATAGTAAAGGATACAAAACACAGAAATTTCCCTTTTTTTAAAACGGCAATGAAAATTGCTGCTAGTATAGCCATCATATTTGGTATCACTTTTCTGGTGAATTCATTTGATAACACTACTGAACAAGTTGTAGTGTCTGTTGAAGACATAGAGAAAAGTACTGCATTCGGAGAAAAGAAAACCGTCATACTTCCTGATGGCTCGGCGGTGAAACTCAACTATGGTAGTCGAATCAAATATCAGGAAGGCTTTAGTGATACCTTTAGAGAGGTTGAGTTGGTTGGAGAGGCATTTTTTGACGTAAAACCAAATCCTGATCGACCATTTGTGATTAATACCCAGAATGTGAAGACCATAGTTTTAGGCACTTCTTTCAATGTATCTGCATTTGCCGATAGGGATGAAATAAGTGTAGTAGTGGTGTCCGGTAAGGTCAGGGTACAAAACCATGCAAATGGAGGCAGTATAGAGGATGTCATTCTTTTGCCCAATGAGATGATGAGCCTTAATAAAATTAGTGGAAGGATGCTGAAAGAAAAATGCGATGTTTCTGCTCACATCGAATGGAGAGACGGAATGCTAATATTCAGGAAAGCAACTTTTGAAGAAGTAATAGATGAATTAGAAAGATGGTATGGTGTAGACATAAATGTAGCCGCTGATCTCAATATTGGGGGTAGATTCAACGGATCATTTAAGAACTACAGCCTTGAGCACGTGCTCAAAGGCTTAAGTTTTTCGAACCTCATCGATTACGAATTAAATAATAAAATTGTAACCATATCCAAAAAGTATGATGACAAGCATTGATACAAGCTAAAAAGCCAATAAATCTTAGAGATTCATTGGCTTCCGCTCCACGATTGCGGCAACAATCCAGGAGAACAGCAAAATGAAAACATGTTCCATTTAACTATTATATAACTATATGAAGACAAAAGTACAAACTATTTGGTTTATGACAAAGTGTGCCTTTTATGGTCTTTGCCTCCAAATGCTGTGTGCAGGTATGCTCATAGCCTCGACAAGTGAAGCGCAGAAAAAAAGTTTACAAGATGTAATGCTTTCTGTGCAGTTAAGCGACGTTGAATTGGTTAGGTTGTTTTCCGAGCTGGAAAACTATACTAATTTCAATTTTGCCTACAACGACTCTCAAATTGATGAAAAGCAAAAGCTCAGTTTGAAAGTAAAAAATCAATCTCTTTACAGAGTTCTCAGAACAATTTCTAAAGAAACCGGACTTAGTTTCAAGAGAATTGATGATAACATTTTCGTTCAAAGAAAAGGAGAATCGAATATACCCGTTGATGATGTTAATTTGAATGAATTGGCTGATATTCAGATAACAGGAAAGATTATCGACGAAAATTCTCAAGGTCTTCCTGGTGCATCTGTAGTGATTAAAGGTACTACAAAAGGTACTACTACAGACCTGGAAGGTAATTACAGCCTTACAGCTCCAGATGACGCTACTTTAGTAGTATCTTTCGTAGGATACGTTACTCAGGAAGTGCTGGTAGGTGCGCGTTCTAAAATTGACCTTGCTATGAGTCCTGATGCCGCACAACTAGAGGAGATAGTTGTGGTAGGATATGGATCACAGAAAAAGTCGGACATTACCGGGTCAACAGCTTCTGTTGATGGTGATCAAATAGCCGCCATGCCGGTACCTACTTTTGATATGGCATTGCAAGGTAGAGCTGCAGGTATGTTAGTGACCAGTACTTCTGGCGAACCTGGCGGTGGAGTTTCAATCAGAATACGGGGATCAAATTCCGTGATTGGAAACAATGAGCCACTTATTGTACTGGATGGATATCCAATGCCAAGTGGTGGAGAAGCTTCAAACTCAGGAAGTAACAACAACAGAGGGCAAGGTGCAAACCTTTTGAGTTTCTTAAATCCAGCTGAGATAGAATCTGTAGACATCCTAAAGGATGCATCTGCTACAGCCATTTACGGTTCCAGAGGTGCGAACGGAGTAATCATCGTGACCACCAAAAAAGGAAAAGCCGGTGGAGCCCAGGTAAATATCACGTCTGAAACAGGATTTAACGAAATTCCTGCTTTTCCAGAATTACTGGACGGACCGACTTATGCAACATGGAGGAATGAAGTGGCGGTAGCCAATGGGGATAACCCAATCTTCGATGGAAGTGAGAACAGACCTCTTCCTCAAAATGCTACCACAACTAGATGGATAGATAGAATCCTTAGGACAGGGGTAAACCAAAGAGTACAGTTCGATGCTTCTGGTGGAACTGAAAGTACAAGATACTTCGTATCAGGTAACTATCTAAAAAATAGTGGTATCGTGAAATTTACAGATTTCTCAAGAGGTAATATTAGATTAAACCTGGATACAAAATTAACTGAAAGGTTGTCTTTGACTACTACCATAAATTATGCAAGGTCTAAAAACAATAGAACGGAAGAGGGAACGGGTTTAATTATCAACTCAGGTGCGGTCTTTACGGCATATAAGAATAGTCCTACTTCTACCGCTGATGATGAATTGGACGGTGGAGACGGATTGTCAAACTTCTTTGCTGATCCATTGGTGCAATTGAGAGATAATAAAGATGAAACTTATGACGAGTCCACTATCATAGGATTGCAAGCGAAATACAATATTTTGGATGGTCTTGATTTCAATGTAAGAACAGGATCTACAAGCAAGAACAGTAGAAGAGAGATATATTGGCCAAATACAACGCGTGTTGGAAATTTGGTAAATGGAAGAGCCATTTATAACAATTACAACTATAGGGATATGTTGCTGGAAACGTATTTTACCTATAACAAAGCATTGAATGAAGATCACAATCTGAATTTAACGGGTGGATATTCCTGGCAGGAAAACACGGAGCGTCGATTAAATACCAGGGTTGAGGACTTCCCGACAGATGCATTGACTACTGACAATATCGGTTTCGGTCTGGATGCATTTATCCCAACTAGTCAAAAACTTCAGAGGACTTTAGCCTCGTTCTATTTCCGTTCGAACTACAACTTTCAAAATAAGTATTACCTAACCTTAACGGGAAGGGCCGATGGTTCTAGTGTGTTTTCGGCAAATAAAAAATGGGGTATATTCCCATCTGCAGCTGTAGGTTGGACTATTTCTAAAGAATCCTTTATGGAATCAGTTTCTTCTATTTCCAACTTAAAATTCCGTGCGAGCTACGGTATCACAGGTACTCAGTCTATTCGACCATTGCAGTCGTTGACTCTTTTAGGAGTAGCCAATGCCGCAATAGTTGATGTATTGAATGCTGGTTTAGCACCAAGACAGCTCGGTAACCCTGATTTGGAATGGGAGAAAACCAAGCAGTTAAACATCGGTCTTGACATGAGCTTATTTGCAGACCGAGTTTATGCAAATTTTGATTACTACGTAAAAACCACTGATGACTTGCTACAAAATCTTCCATTGCCAACGTCAGCAGGTTTGTCCTCAATCGTATCCAATGCAGGAAGCATCGAAAATAGTGGTATTGAAATAGTGTTGGGAGGTTACCCAGTAGATAAGCAGGATTTCAAGTGGAATACCAATATAAACTGGAGTGCCAATAGATCTAAGATCAAAAGTTTAGGCGAAGTTGGGGCTGATATTTTTGGCCCAAATCCAGCTGTGAATATTGTCAACGAGCCAGCTAATATTATGAGAGTGGGAGAAGTATTTGGTGCTTTCTATGGCTACCAAGTACTTGGTTTAATTCAGAATTCTGACTTGGATGCTGATGGAAATCCCACCATTCCTATCAACTCAAGTTATGGTGCGGCAGGTTCATGGAAGTTTCAGGATACTGATGAAAGTGGTGTAGTAACAGCAACTGACAGGGTAGTCATTGGAGATCCTACTCCAGATTTTATTTTTGGATGGAACAATGACCTGACATACAAAGCATTTACCCTGAGCGTGTTCTTCCAGGGAGTTGTTGGAAACGATGTAATGAACCTTGATAGATTGTTCCTGGCGTCAGGTAGAACTGCAAACAATGCCCTTTTGAACTGGTACGAAAACAGATGGACTGAAGACAACCAGCATAATATGGAGCGATACCCAGGGAACAATGCTCAGAACAACCTTAAGCCTAATTCTGCGGTGGTTGAAGACGGTACCTATATTCGGCTAAAGAATGTTTCGTTGGGCTACAACATTCCAACAAACAATGCACTTGGGCTTAGGAATGCAAGGGTTTACGTGACAGCCACCAACCTGTTTACAATTACTAATTACTCTGGATTTGATCCTGAAGTAAATGTATTCGGTGGTAATAACATTGGCCAGGGTGTTGATTTCGGGTCATATCCAAGAAACAGGACTTATACCTTAGGCGTTAAGCTTGGTTTCTAATTGATGGTTCACTAAAAATATAAAACAATGAAAAATATTAAATATATATTCTTATTAAGCGGACTATTGGCTTGTACAGATCTTGAAGAACAAGTTTTTTCAGAAGCCAGTCCTGCAAATTTTTACGGATCCATAGCGGATGCAGAGGCAGCTGTCATACCCATTTATGAAGCCTTAAACAGACCAGTAGCATTGTGGGATTTTGGCATGCTGTCAATGACTTTCATGCCTGCTCCACATACGCAAACTCGTGTGGGATGGAGAAGAAGATGGGCCGATTACACAACATCAGCATCTGATGGTGTTTCTTTACCCCGAGTTTGGCCTGCAATATACAGATCTATCTTCCGGGCAAATACAGCCATTGCTAATTTGGAAAACAAAACCTTTGAAGATACAGATGACGATGCAAGGAGAGCTGTGTTGGTGGCAGAAGCAAAATGGTTGAGGGCATGGAATTTCTTTAACCTAGTTAGGTTATTCGGAGATGTGCCAATGCCTTTAACACCAGCGACCAGTGTAGAGGAAGCACAGCTTCCAGCTACATCTGTTGCGGACGTATACACTCAAATCATTGCGGATCTTCAGGCAGCAGAAAGTGGGCTTCCACCAACACCTCGAGCCGGCGGAGATACTGGTAGACCAATCCAGGGAACGGCTAAGTTTTTACTGGCGAAGGTTTACCTGACTATGGCAGGCCTGCCACTGAATGATGCTTCAAAAATGTCTATGGCACATGCTAAAATCAAAGAAGTAATAGATGGTGCCAGTGGATATGGCTATGAGCTTCTAGCGGACTATGAAACTGCAATCAGGGTTGATAACAATGCTGAAAGAATCTTTGCGGTTCAACAAACACAAGCGGTTACAAGTCAGGGTACTGCGCTATCCTTTGTATGGGGTGGACCCAACTGGCCTTGGGGAAATGGTGGTCAATATCACGGTGGTTGCACCAGAGAATTCTATGAGTCTTATGAAGCAACCGATGTGAGACGTGATGTTTCATGGGCATACACCTATGTAGGAAGAAATGGAGATACTATGATCTACGGCGCTCCTGGAATAGATGGAAACGGTGACGGAAACGCTTCTATTTATGGTGGAAATACCGCTGGAGTACCAAATGAGACCCAAGGTATAGCTCCTAATAAATATCATGATGCTGATCAGGGATGTTGTGATGGAGACCCGGACATCTTGATCTATAGATATGCAGATGCACTATTGATGTATGCAGAAGCAGAAAATGCATTAAACGGACCAACAGGTGAGGCATACACCTATTTGAATATGGTAAGAACTCGCGGAGGGGCGAGTACTTTTGATCCTGCTGCAGGATTAACGAAAGATCAATTCCAGGAACTTATTTATAATGAAAGGTTCCTCGAATTGTCTTTTGAGTTTCATGAAGTATTCGATATGAGAAGATTAGGTAAAATACAAGAAGCTATCGAAACGAATTTTGAAGCAAACAAAATAAATGCAACATATAAGCCTGCTTATGAATTGTGGCCAATTCCATTGTCAGAAATTCAGGCCAATCCGAATCTCGAGCAAAACGATGGTTGGTAAGAGCTAAAAACGCTTAATACCGTTACATACAATTATTTAAGCGGACTTATAAAATCCCCTGCTCGGCTACTTGTTGGGTAGGGGATTTTAATTTACATCAGAATTATTCCAATTTGGTTTTTGTGCTGCACACGTACTGATATGTGCAGGACGGTCTTGGCTCTTGCCCAATGTATCTTCACTCAATCTTATTTACTGTAAAATGTTCATACTTTTCAAACATTACTTCCTTAACAATCGGCTTAACTAAACGACATTGATAACCCTGATAAAAATAGAAAGTGGCCAAAGGATTTCGTGCCAATAAAATTAAAATAAATGAAAAAAATAGTCACATTAGTCATAGTCCTGTTCACACTGCTGGTAGCCTTAATGGTAGCCTGTGGCCCTAAAAACAACAACAAAAATAGCAGTGAACCAAATGCCACAATTGATAAGGATGAAATAACAGTGGCAGCTTATTATTTCCCCAATTACCATACCGACGACCCAAGGAATAAAAAGTTCAAAGGAGAGGGATGGGCCGAATGGGAACTGGTCAAAGCGGCAACTCCAAGATTTGAGGGTGAGCATCAACCCAACGTGCCAGCCTGGGGGTATACCGATGAAAAAGATCCCAAAGTAATGGCTCAGAAAATCGACGCTGCAGCGGATAATGGGGTTGATGCGTTTATTTTCGACTGGTATATGTACGAAGACGGCCCCTTCCTCAATCGATGTATTGATGAGGGGTTCCTGAAAGCTGAAAATACAGAAAAAATCAAATTCAGCCTGATGTGGGCCAATCACGATTGGATGGATATTCATCCCTATACCCGCGGTGTTGAACAAAAGACATTATACCCGGGAATCGTATCTCCCGAAAGATTTGATGAAATTTCCGATTTTGTAATAGAAAAATATTTCACACAGTCCAACTATTGGAAAATTGAAGGGAAAGCCTATTTCTCGATCTATGACGTGCAGAAGTTCATAGAGGGATTTGGAAGTATGGAAGCCACCAAAGCAGCGATGGACCGCATGCGTGAAAAAGCCATTTCCGCCGGACTCAAAGGTGTACACTGGAACCTGGTAGCCTGGGGAAATCCAATCCTTCCGGGTGAAAAAGCTGGGACAAATTACCCTGAACTTATCGATAGACTCGGCTTTGATTCAGGCACTTCATATGTATGGATCCATGATGTGTCACTACCGGAAACACAAACAGACTATAACTATGTCCGTGATGAGTATTTCAAGCATTGGGACAAAACAAAAGTAGCATACGGAGTGCCCTATTTTCCCAACGTCACCATGGGCTGGAATTCAACACCTCGTTGTTCTATTGAGTCCGAATGGGAGCCGGTCGGCTACCCTTTCATGAATACCATCGGCAACAATACACCAGAGAATTTCAAAACTGCCCTTCAAATGACAAAGGATAAATTGTTGGCAGATCCTAATGGCCCAAGAATTTTGAACATCAACTGTTGGAATGAGTGGACCGAAGGTAGTTATCTGGAACCCGATGAAGTAAACGGAATGGCTTATTTGAATGCAGTGAAGGATGTATTTCATAAAGAATAAGAGGCTTCATATGATTTATGGAGTTAATCAAAAACCAAAAAACCAATAAAAATGAAATCAGAATTTTTTGAACAAATGAGACAACTACCAATCTTTACATTTATTCTATTATTTTCTATAAGTGTTGTCCATTCTACTTTTGCAAATGACATTCTTAAAGTAAAAAACCTTAGAACTGAATACCATGAAAACCCAAACGGAATTGATGTAGAAAAACCACGTTTCAGCTGGACGGTGGAAGGTGAAGGAAGAAACCGTTCTCAGTCTGCTTATCAGATTGTGGTTGCTTCGAGTACTCAAAAATTGAATGCTGGTGATTGGGATATTTGGGACAGTGGCAAAGTCAGTTCCAACAAAACAAATCAGATTGAATATGAAGGTCCCTCACTTCAGTCCCAATCAAAATATTTTTGGAAAGTAAAAGTATGGGACGAATCAGGTCAGGCATCTGAAAGGAGTGATTCCGCCAAATGGTCCATGGGATTGCTGAATTATTCAGACTGGCATGGAAAATTCATCGGATTAAATGTAGGGCACAGGCAGGGCAACATATATGACAGCCTTTATCTGCCTCCGGCACGTTACGTCCGAAAGTCCTTTTATATTCAGAAGAAAATAAAGAGGGCCACCGCTTATACTACGGCGTTGGGTTTGTATGAACTGCGTTTGAATGGATTCAAAGTTGGCGACCAATATTTGCTGCCAGGTTGGACAGATTACAATAAACGCGTTTACTACCAGTCTTTTGATGTTACTGCCAGTTTACAACAAGGAGAAAATGTAGTTGGAGCCGTTGTGGGAGATGGATGGTATAGCGGCTACATAGCGTATGCGTTGTTCATTAGATTTCAAAAAGTGCGGTCATTCTACGGTGAAAACCCATCATTCATGGGACAGATTGTCATTGAATATGAGGATGGTACAAACGAGGTTATTGCCTCTGACGAATCATGGAAGGCCAATGAAGGGGCCATTCGTGAAGCGGATATACTAATGGGCGAGACCTATGATGCCAGACTGCATAAAAAAGGATGGGATGCTCCTGGGTATGATGATAGCTCATGGCGTAAGCCTCAAATCTATACCTATCCCAATGGACGATTACAGGCATATCCAGGAACGTTAATACAAGAAAGAGAACGGCTAAAAGCTTTAAGTGTGAAAGAACCCAAGCCGGGCACTTATGTTTTTGACCTGGGAAAAAACTTTGCAGGAATTCCTGAATTAAAGGTAGAAGGCAATAAAGGAACCAAAGTCCAATTGAAGTTTGGGGAAATACTTAATGAAGACGGGACCATTATGACCAAAAACTTGAGGAAGGCTCGGGCTACAGACACTTACATTTTGAATGGTGAAGGAGTAGAGGTGTGGCAGCCAAAATTTACTTATCATGGTTTTCAATATGTTGAGGTGACTGGCTTTCCGGGCAAGCCGACTACAGATGCCATCACTGGAATAGTGTTGAGTTCGATAGAAACTGATGCCAGTACATTCAGTTCTTCCAGTGACATGAACAACAAACTTTATGAAAACATAAAAACCACCCAAAGTGCCAACTTCTTTGAAGTGCCCACAGATTGTCCTCAGAGAGATGAGCGCTTAGGTTGGACTGGTGATGCACAGACATTCTGTAGATCTGCAACATACAATTCTGATGTATCTGCATTCATGACAAAATTCTTGATAGATCTGGATGATGCACAACGCTGGTATGGCGCTTATCCCAACTTTGCACCATTTCCTTTTTCCAGACCTAATCAATATGCCCCGGCTTGGATGGATGCTGGCGTGATTATTCCATACAATATGTACAAGGTCTATGGCGATACCAGAATTCTGGAATACATGTACCCAGGTATGGAGAAGTTCATGGAATTTCAAGAGGATGCCAGCACGGATTATCTAAGACCAGGTGGAGGCAACAATTGGGGTGATTGGCTGTCAGTCAATGAAAAAACCAGCCACGACTATATCGGTAGCACATTCTACGGCTATGATGCCGACCTGATGGCAAGAATGGCCAAAGCCCTTGGTAAAGATGAAGATCATAAAAAATATAGTGCCCTGTTTGAGAACATAAGAAAGGCATTTGCTAAAAGGTACATTCTTGAAAATGGCTACACCACAGAAGATACTCAAACAACTTATGCCCTTGCTTTGTATTTCGACCTCTATCCGGACGAGTCAGCTCAAAAGGGAGCGGACCGATTAGCAGAGAAGATTATAGCCAATGGCAACAAGTTTTCTACAGGTTTTTTAGGTACCAAGCATGTAATGCTGGCACTGAGCAAATATGGCTATCATGACCTGGCATTTAAGCTCTTCCAGCAAACCGAGTATCCGAGTTGGGGCTTTTCTGTGAAAAACGGGAGCACTTCTATTTGGGAACGCTGGAATAGTTATACAAAAAATCCGAAGGATAATTATGCGCTGAATTCTGCAATGAATTCATTTAGTCACTATGCATTTGGGTCAGTTGCGGAATGGATGTACTTAAATGCTCTGGGTATAGATTCAGAAGATGCTGGCTATAGAAACATCACCATCAAACCGGCAGTCAGCAAGGAGATGGGCTATATGAATGGCAGTTATGATTGCATCAATGGGAAGATAGCATCGAGTTGGAGCTGGAAGGGGAGCCAACTGACTATGAAGGTTACTATACCTGCAAACACCACCGCCAAAGTGTACATTCCATCTTCGAAACCGTCGGCAATTAAAGAAGGAAAAACCACTTTGAGTAAGGTAGATGGAATCAAGATTTTGGAGTCAGCTGAGAATCAAGTGGTGGCACAAGTAGGATCTGGAGACTATACTTTCATTACTACGATCAAATAGTCAAATCAGATTGTAGGCAATAGGAAGGAATCCCTTTCCACAAGAACGATATGAAATATTAGGTAAAGGCTCAAGGCCATTTGTCTTATGAAGCATCAGAAGAGAACAATTATGGAATGGGTCAGACTATTGTGTTTTGGAATCACTTTGTTGATTCTGTTGTCTTTGCTCAAGAGTGGTCTGGCCTTTGGACAACTATCTGTCAATTTTGATCAAAAATTGCGGGATTGGGATGGTTTCGGTATCAACTACGTCGAGACCTGTAACCTAAGGGATTTTGATAAGTATTTGGAAACCCCTCAGGAGTACGGTGGTCTGAGTACGCTTTCAGAGGCAAAGCGAAAGGAGATACTTGATCTGATTTTCAGTTCAGACGGATTAAGGCCCGGCCTTGTAAAGATGTTTCTCGATCCATTCCATGAAAGGGAAAAAGGCCAATATGATCATGAAACGACTACTCAATGGATGAGGTACTTTGTGCACGAAGGGTTGAAAATGACCAGGGCACAGGGAGGAGATTTACAGATCATTACTACCATGTACGGTCCACCAGCATGGGCTACAAAACAGCGCGTCATTCGTGGACGTGATTTAGATCCAGCAGAAAAAGAAAATGTGGCTATGTACATGATTCATTGGGCCAAATACTTAATTGAGAATGAAGGGTTTCCAGTGAAGTATATTTCCCTGCACAATGAAGGTGCCCAATGGATCACCTGGGATGATGATGGCTACTCAAAATGGCTTCATAGCGACTACAATTTGTGGTGGCCTATTCCACAAATAGTTGACTTTCTAAAATTTATGCCACCAATGATGGCTGAGCATGGATTGACAGATGTAGGGTTGACGAATGGGGAGTTCTGTATTTGGGAAAACAAAGCTGATAGACCTTACATGTTTCCTGATGTGGCCAAAGGAATCAAGGATGACGCGTTGGCGCACAAAAACTTAGGACTAATTTCAAACCACGGATTTGCTCACGACTTGAGCTGGGTGAGTAGTCGAGGTTCTAACATGCTACGCTCGGGTAGGTCTGATTTGCACGCTTGGACTACCTCCAAAACAGTTGACCCACCTATTTGGTGGAATGAAGCAGGAAGTGTTGAATTGATACGGTCCAATATTTATGATGCCAAAGTAAATGGTTTAATACCCTGGGCTATTATTCAATCTGATCCCTTCAGTGAAGTTGATCCGGATTTGAAACCCAATTGGGCTGGCCTTAATGGAGAAAATACGGCAGAAACAGAAAACAGCCCGAATTGGGTGGGGACAGCAATCTGGGTTGATCGTAAGGGTGGCTTTCAGGTTTTACCGGGATACTACAAACTGAAACAGGTTTATTGTGCCGGGCAGCCTGGGATGGCAGTGGCTAATGTTCAATCGGACGATTCAGATATTGGGTTGATCGCCTTTGCACAGAATGGCACTGAAAACCCAGATGCGATTGTGGTAAACAACATCGGTAAATCAAGCCGGGCAATATCAGTGAATGTAACCGGAACAGAGAACCTAACCTGGGATGGGTTTATGACGCATCCTGATGGTGCTAAGTTTTATGAACCTATTGGAAAGGTTTCACTAGTGAGTGGTAAGCTTAATTATACCATACCACCGAAATCTACCATTACCTTTTTTGCAACTGATACTAAATAATAAATGAAACTGAAGAGTCGGTATTTATCCGAATCAGAACTTATGAAAAAGATTAGCTTATTGTTGTCATTAGTGCTACTGGCCTCACTAGGGAAGGCCCAAAATCCCATATCACCGCCGGGAATATATATAGCTGACCCTTCAGCCAGGGTGTGGAAAGATGGCAAATTATATATCTATGGTTCCGCGGACGAGTCAGTTGATTACTGGTGTTCGCATACCCATCATGCCTTGTCGACTGATGATATGCTGAATTGGACATTGCATAAAGACTACTATCAATCGAAGGGACCTGAGGACAAGGTGCCCTATACCGATAACGTGCTCTATGCCCCCGATGCGATTTACAAGGATGGGAAGTACTATTTATACTACTGTATCAGTCATCCAACCAAACCTGAAGGGGTGGCGATTTCTGATCACCCGATCAAGGGGTTTTCAAAAGGACAAGCCATAGACCTGCATGGCTATGAGCAGATTGATCCTGCCGCTTTTGTTGATGATGACGGTACGGCCTATTATCTCTGGGGTCAGTTTACGCTGAAAATGGCCAAACTGAACGATGATATGTTGTCTATCGATCCTACGACTATTAAGGATAGCGTCTTGACGGAAAGTAGGGACTATTTTCATGAAGGGTCGTATTTGACTAAGAGAAATGGCATTTATTACATGGTATATGCTCATCTAGACAAAGCGCATCGTCCAACGCAAATAGGATATGCCACAAGTACCAGTCCAATGGGGCCATACAAATATGGTGGAGTAATCATCGATAATGAACACTCAGATCCTGAAGTATGGAACAATCACGGTTCGATGATAGAGTACAAGGATCAATGGTATATTTTTTACCATCGTTCAACTCACGGAACTGTGAGAATGCGAAAGGCCTGCGTCGAGCCTATTTTCTTCAATGAGGACGGCAGTATTGACGAAGTAGAAATGACCACCCAGGGTGCTGGTCCTCCTTTAAATCCTAAAAACATAATTGACGCTGAAAGAGCCTGTACGCTTCATGGCAAAGTGAGAATAGTTGCCGAAGGAAAAAGCAATGAAATATTGACTGGTATAAAGCCGCAAGACCGGGCAGTGTATAAATACCTGCAGTTCTCGGGAACTGAAAAAACGCTAAAGATTCGAGCCAAGGGAAAAGGGTCTGGTGGTAAAATTCATGTTACCCTGGATAGTCCCTGGAATCCTCCGATATCAACCGTAGAGGTTCCTGCTGGAAGCGATTGGAAAGTGGCAAGTGCCAAAATTCAGTCGACTACTGGCAAACATGCTGTCTGGTTGATTTTTGATGCTAAAGAAGGTAATGGGTTGTCGGTCGATTGGTACCAATTTGAATAGAATCAAAATGAAAGAATATTATAATATGATTTCGCATAAATGGATAGCATTCACTGTTGTGATGATTTTTTCAATTGGGCTGGCATGGGGTCAATCCCCACTGACTTTTGATTTGGACAATACCAATCACATCGAAGCAAAGGAGCTCTCAAAAGGAACCTATCAGTTTGTGACCAAGGGAAACGACCCCTACGTGCAGACCTCAACTTTGGAACGCAACCTGCGCAAAGGCGAGCAGATACTTTCCTTTGAGTATTTCTGTACCAAAGGACTCAATCACATCCAGCTTTTTTTCAGGCCGGAAGATGATCTGAACTTCAACAAGTTGGTGAAAAGGGTGGGAGCAGCAGAAGGTTGGGTTTCCTACACTATTGATATTGGTGACTTTTTGTACGACTGGGGAGAAACCGGGGATCGTTTGCGCATTGATTTTGGTAGTAAACCTGATGTGACACTTCAGATACGCAACCTGCAAATCAGGAATATGACTGCCCGTGAATTGGAGATCGCTGAGAATAAGGCAAGAAAAAAGAGGCAGGAAGCATTAGTGGAAGAGCATCTTAGAACTTACTTCTCGACAGAATACTCATCTAAAATCGACAATGTAAGTGTCACTGAAAATACTGTAGAAATTTCTGGAAGTGTTCAAGGTGATCAGGCAATTCTAGTAGAGATCAGTCCTGATATGGATGTTACTGAAGAGCAGAATTTTTTCTTCAAACAGCCTGTTGCAGAAGGCAATTTGAGTGTCAAATTAGACCGCTACATCGAGCGAGAAGGAAGAAAATATGATCGGCTGCTTTCCAAATGGACGCTCATGCGCAAAGATGAGAACGACAGTCTGGTGTTAATCTCACATGCCCGCTATGTTGATTCCATACAACCGAAATATCAATTACCAAACGAACAAGCCACAAGCAAAAAAGGCCTAGGAGGATTCAGTTTTGGCCGTGGACATGTCGAGGATTTGGATGAATTGGACATCAAAAGTGCGACCATCAATATTTGGTTTACCCGGTTCATGTTTACCAAACCAGCTCCAGACCGGATCGAACATGTCTATAATGGCAAGTCATGGTATTTTAGAAAAAAGGAGGTAGGCGGCTTTGACGAAACTTTTAGGGCTACCGCAGAGAAAAACATTATTACAGCAGCGATACTATTGGTATCAAAAGCCGAACAATGTCCCGATCCTGAAATTGGAAAGATGCTTCAGCATCCTGATATGGATCCAGCGGGTATCTACAGTATGCCCAATATGACCAATCCGGCGAGTGTAGAATGTTATGCCGCGGCACTGGATTTTCTGGCCAGTAGATATAGTCGTGAGGACAAAATATACGGTAGGATCAATCACTGGATCATGCACAACGAAGTGGATGCCGGATGGGTGTGGACCAATATGGGTGAAAAAACGGAACTGATTTTCATGGATACTTATATCAAATCTATGAGGATGTGTTACAATATTGCAAGAAGCTACAATCCTTTTTCAGAGGTGTTTGTTACCCTGACGCACTATTGGGCCTGGACGTCCCACCCGCAGTTTTACCCCTCAAAAAACCTGATGGAGATCCTGCTTAACTATACCCGGGTAGAGGGCGATTTTGAATGGGCAGTGGCGCAGCATCCTTATCCAGAGAGTCTTTTTGAGCCCAAAACATGGCTCGATCAAAAAGTTGATTTTACGTACAATAGTCCGCTCATTACCTTTAAAAACATAGAAGTACTGGACTCCTGGATCAAACAGCCAGAAGTCTTATACAAGGGGAAGAAAAAAAGGACGCTTTGGCTTTCTGAAAACGGCACCAACTCAAAAACATATTCAGAGCAGGACTTAAAAGAACAAGCTGCCGGATTTGCTTACACCTGGAATAAGCTAAAAAGACTGGACGGAATTGATGGATTTCAGTGGCACAACTGGTTCGATCACAGGGGAGAAGGAGGGCTCAGGATAGGTTTGAGGCGTTTTCCGGATGATGAAGAAGACCCGGGCGGGAAAAAACCAGTTTGGTATGCGTACCAGGCAGCCGATAGGGAAAATGAGGATGAAGTTTTTGACCAATACAAATCCCTGATTGGTATTGAGGACTGGGATCAGCTCAATTTTATTGGAGATGTAAACCCAGACGTTCGTGAGAAGTCCTATCGGGATATAAAAGCAGACACCTGGGTAGCTGCTGATGCCCTGGGTAGAGAATTACCTAACTATGAAGAAGTCGGCCCACAAAAGGATGATCGCTATGTCGGCATGTTTTATTTCATGACCCACCTCAACGAAGGAAAGCCCGGGCCATTCGATGTGACTAAGATTAAGGCAGAGAACCCAACCAATCCCCAATGGGGAAAGGGGGCACATTATTGGGGGGAGCCTGAAATCGGATATTATCAAAACAATGAAAAATGGGCTATCAGACGTCATGCATACCAACTGGCGGATGCTGGTGTTGATGTTATTATTTTCGATGTGACCAATAACAGAACCTATCCGGATGTCTATCTGAATGTCTGTGAGGTATGGAGGGAAATGCGAGCTGCTGGTGAAAAAACTCCTGATATTGCTTTCCTTGGAAGTGAAATTTCAGTCAATAAACTTTGGGACGACTTCTATAAGAAAGGGATGTATCCTGAGCTGTGGTTTATGTGGAAGGGCAAGCCCCTATTGCTCTATGGCCAGCATGAGATACCATCCAGAAACAAGGTCAACGACATTGAGTTTTCTAACGAAATCAAAAAGTTCTTTAGCCTGAGGCAAAGTTGGGCCTGGACATCATTGCCCTGGTATGATGAGGGCAAGGATGAATGGCCATGGATAGATCACTTTCCCCAAACAATAGGATGGCACGAAAATGCTAATAAACCTGAACAAGTACCTGTGGCTGCTGCACAGCATCCGCTATCAAATATAGGGAGGAGCTTTCATCAGTTTCATCAGCCGGAAACAAATGAATATGACTTAACACCTTTTACCGATCAAGGACTCTTTTTTCAGGAGCAATGGGATCATGCCTTGGAGGTAGACCCGGAGTTCATTTTTGTGACAGGCTGGAATGAATGGTCCGCCGGTCAGCAGGTAATGAAAGAACCAGTCAACGAAAATTTAAAGAAGTGGAAATTCTATCCAGGCGCCCATTTGGGAAAGGCCGGGAAACCACTCAAAGTAGGGGACACCTATTTCATCGATCAGTATAACCAGGAGTTTAGCCGGGACATAGAACCCATGAAAGGTGGGCATACCGATAACTACTACTATCAGCTTGTGGCGAATGTGCGAAAATACAAAGGAGTTAGAAAACCACAGGAGGTCGAACAAAAAGTGACCATTGATGTTGGAGGAAGCTTCGATCAGTGGAGTGGGATAGAGGCAGTTTACCACGACCATATTGGAGATGTAGCTCACCGGGACAGCAGAGGTGATAGGATGGCAGGAGCGTACATCAACACGACGGGTCGAAATGACATCATTGAAAGCAGAGTCACCCATGATGACGACAATATCTACTTCTATGTGAAAGCCGGCAAAGCATTAAACAGTCACAATGACAATAATTGGATGTTGCTTTTTATTAATACCGACCAAAATCAAACAACAGGATGGGAAGGTTATGATTTCCTGATAAACGCTGAAATACTCTCCGACAAAACCACCAAACTGAAACAATACAAAAAGGGAAAATGGAAAGACTTGGGTGAGTTGGCTTATAAATATGACGGTAATGAACTTATGTTGAAAGTTTCAAAGTCACTGCTGGGAGTGGAAAAATTGCAGTTCGATTTTCACTGGGCTGACAACATTCAACAGTTGAATGACATCACAGAGTTTTTTAACAGTGGCGATAGCGCCCCAGATAGAAGGTTTAACTACAGGTTTGATGAGGATTGAAAATAAGATATAATGAAAGCCAAGTCAAGGCCAATTGAGACACTAAAGAATACTTAAAATATAATGATATGATTCAATTCAATTTTCCCATGTACAAACTATTAACATCCATTCTATTGACGGCAATAATGTCGCTATTTGTAGTACCAGCTTTTTCAGCGACCATTATTCTCACCAGCGATCAACAGTTGAACGACCTCTTAGATCCTGATAAAAAGATAAACCTATCAACAGGTTTTACCACACGCTTTGCAAGTCTGAGGGAAATATGCGAAGCAGCCAAGAAAAAGGGTGATCATACCTTGACCATAGCATTTGACGAGTTTTTCAGGCAGTACAGAAACCAGGAGGCAACCGAACGAAAACTCACGCCGGATATGGATGAGTATGTAGACAAGATCAAAGTGATCGCTGATTTTGCCGCACGCTATGGTATGGGTATGGGTTTGAGCCTCCTGAGTCCGCTTGAACTAGGGCCTGCCTTTAAAAATCAAACTGGAGAAAATGGTTCATGGCTACACTACAAAGTGGGCCTTCGCGATCCACAAACAGGAAAGTTTCATGTACCGCTGTGGCAACAATTGATTTGGTCTAATAACAAAGGTAATTTTTCATTGAAATTAAAAGGCTTCAGAGCATACGCCTTCAAGGAAAACCACCTTCCTGGAACACCATTTAAGGCTGTAGACAGGGATAATGTATCACCGTTGAAGAATGTCAAACTAGATGAGTGGAATATCGGTAAACCGGATGGTGATGCCAGTAAGATGAACACCAATTCCTGGAGCTCGCCGACCGGTGCGAATACAAAAAGTGACAGGGCGAAAAGAGTAGCGGTGTATTCCGACGGTTCCGATGAATTGGCTGGCTATGACCGTGTCTTGGTTCTGTTGGAATATGAGGTTCCCGAAATGGAATATTTCAGTCCTAAAGCTTTGCCCTTCCTGAAAGGATTGTTGGACAAGTATAATGACAAGGGAATCAAAATACAGCATTTCTATTCTGATGAAATGCACATTCAACAAGACTGGATTTATTTTGAGCACCATGACAATGGCCAGTTTTCTCAGCGCTACTACGCCCCGAGTATGGGGAAACTCTATGAAGAAAAATTTGGAGTGCCATTTGAGGAAAAGGACATTCTTTACTTTGGCTATGGGCCAGATATTGACACAAAAAATGCAACCGCTCCGAAGAATATCCAGTATGTTTTTGGCCCATCAAAAGAAGAAATCAACAGAACCTATCTCTTCAGGGATCGATATTACAAACTGCTCAATAATCATGTGGTGGACTTATTCAAGGAGGCAAAACAATATGCGAGCGAAATATTCGGTGTAGATGATTTTGGGACATTCGGTCATTCATCATGGGCTGAAAGCCCGACTGTTGACTTGTGGAATATTGGAAAGAATGAACTGCATGCATATAAGTATGAGTACACGCCCAATTTTATTTGGGGCAATACAGTACAACAAGCATCCGCCGCTTGCTACGACTACTTCAAATGGGGCGAATACCTGGAACCAACCAGAAACGATTTTGCGGAGTTGGGTTGGAATGATAGGAATTACTACGGTGCAGCCATGTCTGCCTCGATTGGTGTATTGAACCGAATACCAAGATCATATCCGGCATTTTGGGGTATGCCCCAAAAAGTAAAAGAAAGAAAAGCAGCAATTAATGACGCTTACGGCGGAAGGATCAAATCAAAGTCCCTGGATAAAATAACCGGCGGAGTACATCGGGACGTGGATGTGCTGATCCTTTATCCAATGAACCTGGTAGCTGTAGAAGAACGCTTTGGAAGTTGGATGACCCAGTACGGTTATGCCAATTTTATTACCGCTGAAAAGCTCTTGGAGCTTGGCACTGTTACAGATCAGGGCAAGATACAGGTTAAAGACAAACAGTACTCATCCGTTGTTGCGCTGTTCGAGCCACTGCCGCAGAAGGGTTTGTTGGGAATGATGAGCCAATTGAAAAGCAAGGGTGGTAAAGTGTTTTGGTTTGGCCCACCTCCTGTAGTTGATGGTAGTGGTGCAAACTGTTTGGCTGAATGGGAAGGCCTTTTTGGGGTTAAGTATTCATCGGATAATCTGACAGGACGATTGGCGCCAGGAATGAGAGTGGATTTCGCTAACGAGCTGAAGCAGATACCAAGTCAATATATATTGACGGATTTTGTCATCGATCATGTATATCAGATAGAAGCAGGGGCCGGGAGCTCGGAATTGGCCTATTGCGACAATCAGTTGGTAGGTGCTGGAAAAGATGGTGCCTATTACTTTGGCTTTCGTCCACGAGATGATCAGTCAGCAAGCCTGGGCTATGAGACCCGGACCTTATTCGAAATTTTGGATAAACTAGGAGCCTATCCCTCTACAGGAAAATTTGCTGCAATGAATGACAATACCGAGCATATTTCCAGGACGACTAACTATTTGGCGACCCACTTTCCCAATGGCTCGACAGCCATTGTTCGTCATTATAAAAATCATAGAGAGACCTGGCCTGGTGGATTCTCCAGAAATGATGAAGAAGATGCGAAAGTATTGGCCGAAAACCCACTCCCGTCTGCAGATATTGATATTCAGAATTTTAAAGTAAATGGCCATGAAGTAGCTTTTAAAGGATACCTGAACATGGCTTTTAGGACTGATGATAAAAATCAGCTGACAGCTTTCGAGGGACGAAAATGCAAAGACGTAAAAGTAGATGGGGTCACCTATACATTCTCTGAGTTACCAATTGAAAAAATAGCATTTAACCAATCTGCAAACTCTTATGAGATTTTGGTAGAAGGGGAGGGAAAAGTTTCTATTCCTGTTTTACTCAAGGCTAAAAAAGTATTTCGTCTTTATGACCACAAAAACAAGAGACTGAAATATACCATGAATGGAAACATGATGGAGTTTGAAGTAAACTCGAAATCCTCAGGAAAGTGGCTGACACTAAAATAATATAAATCATAGTAGAAAATGAAATTCAAATTAACACTCATGTTTTTGAAACAACTTCCGCTTTTTCTTTTAACAATACTGCTACTATCCTGTCGAGATAAAGCGCCTGAGCGTCCTAACTTCATAATCATTTTCGACGATCAGCACAATTCCAAACACATGGGGTGGACAGGTCTTGGGGAAGGTATTAAAACACCTAATATGGATAGACTGGCAGCACAGAGCATAACTTTCACCAATGCCTACACCAGTTGCCCGGTTTGCGCACCAGCCAGGCACTCAGTTTACACAGGGCATTATGCCTCCCGTCACGGCGTAATCATGAATGACAGGCCATTGTCTGAAGAAATTCCTACTTTGATGGAACTGCTGGCCGAATCGGGTTATACAACGGCCAATGTCGGCAAGATGCACTTTGCTCCATATAATGAGCGGCATGGGTTCCAGTATGTGCTCAACCACGAATTCTTTGCCGATAACGCTGGTATTTCCCATTTTCGTCCTTGGCTTGATCGTGAAGCAAAAAAAAGAGGGCTCAAAGCAGAAAGATATCCTCATTGGAGTCAGGCTGATCCCTCCAGTGACTGGTTATTTGAAGTGAATAGCCTGAGTTTCGAACACGACGTGCCTATTGAGTTGACCTCCGAACACTGGGTGACCGACAATTCCATTGCATTCATCGAGGATCAATTGAAACAACGACCAGGCAAACCTTTTTTGCTTCATGCCAGCTATTTCGCACCCCACCATCCTTATGGTGTAGTGGAGGAATTCAACACCTACAAGCCAGAAGACATGAAAATACCTCCCAGTTGGACAGAAGAAAAAGCCAATGATTTTGGAAACATAAATCAGCAAAAAAAGGATTTTCCCTTGTCAAAGAAAGATTACCAAAAATTAAAAGCCACTTATTTTGGTTTCATTTCCCAGCTGGATTATGAAATGGGACGCTTGCTCGATTTCATAGACAGTAATGATGAATTGGCCCGAAATACCATCATTGTTTTCATCACCGACCATGGCGATCGAATGGGTGAACACGGCATGTTGTACAAAGGGGGAGAAGGAGCCATGCTGGAAGGATCTGTCGGCATACCCTTTATGCTAAGGTGGCCGGGAAAAAAACCCAGGATGGAAAAAACCCCCGTCTCTCACATCGATATCATGCCAACCTTCTTGAAGGCAGCCGGAATAAAACCGGAATCCGACCTTCCAGGAATAGACCTCAAAACGGTTGTGGAGTCAAAGGATATAGAAAATACCTGGAAAGACCGGACGGTAATCTCCGAATGGCTAAGCCCTTTACCCTTCAGATACATTATGGCCAGAAAAGGGAAGCACAAGTTTGTGGCTGATAACAGCAACGGGATGTTTCCTGATATGCAATACGAATTGTACGACATGGAAGCCGATACCTGGGAGATGGAGAATTTGGCTTATGAACCGGGATATGAATCCCTGGTGAAAGAATTCGAAAAAACAGTGTTGGCCCATTACAACGAACAAAAGGAATTTCTCCCGGCTACAATGCCCCCAGCTACCC
Source organism: Cyclobacteriaceae bacterium (assembly GCA_049115735.1). GTDB lineage: Bacteria > Bacteroidota > Bacteroidia > Cytophagales > Cyclobacteriaceae > CAXBNB01. The sequence goes on from JAGDZP010000006.1 coordinate 173,757, forward strand.
CAAGAAGTAAATGGGACATCCAATTTCCTTTTAAGCCCTGGGAACAAACAAAAGCACTGAAATGAGACAGAAATTAATCCCTTATTCATTTAGAAATTTACCCCCAACTTGTGTGAAGGGGATCATAGACTTAAAGTCATACGTAATCATGAAATCTAAATTTCAAACAAAGAACAAGTTCCTTTTTACAATTTTATTTTCAGTAATCCTGCTGGCAAATACTAACGCCCAAAAAATCAGCCAACCCAATGTACTGTTCATCATGATTGATGACTTGGGCTGGAAAGACGTAGGGTTTATGGGAAGTACCTATTATGAAACTCCCAATGTGGATGCTCTTGCAGAAAGTGGCATGTCATTCATGAATGCTTATAGTGCAAGCCCGCTATGCTCTGCCACCAGAACGAGTATTATGTCTGGGACATGGCCTGCTCGAAATGGACTCACCTCTGCTGCTGGACATTTAAAGGAAGTAAGTTATAAATCGACGCTTCAGGAAAACGTGGGTTCAGGATTCAAGGCTATTCAAGCCATAAGTGCCAGCCGAATTAAACCGGAATACTATACCATGGCGCAGGCTTTCAAAGATGGAGGCTACACTACTGGCCACATTGGAAAATGGCATATTGGTGATGGGCCAAGTAATCCATTGAATCAGGGGTTTGATGTCGATATCCCTCATACCAATGCACCCAGTCCATTGCCCAATGGATGGTTTGCTCCCTGGCCGGTATGGGAAGGTGAAGGGAAAAAAGGGGATCATTTGGAAGACCGAATGGCTGAAGAAGCGGTGAATTTTCTTAAGAACAACAATCCCAAAAAAACTGGCAAACCATTTCTGCTCGATTACTGGGCATTTTCCGTTCATTCGCCCTGGAAGGCCAAAAAGGAGATCATTGAAAAGTATGAGAAAAAAGCTAACTACTATGAGGCTCAGCACTCAGCCGTCTATGCCGCTATGGTCGAAATCATGGACCAGGCAGTCGGTAGGTTGATGAATACCCTGAAAGAAGAAGGTTTGATTGAGAGCACCATTGTTATTTTTTACTCGGATAATGGTGGGTGGTTCAAAAGTGCCAGCAGATTTGTCGATCCGGATTACGTACATCAGCCATTGGGCAGCAATTATCCCTTGAGAGATGGCAAGGCGTCAATTTATGAAGGCGGTACCCGGGTTCCATTATCTATTTCCTGGCCTGGCCAAATCAAGGCTGGAAGCATGAACCATCAAGCGATTGTATCGAGTGTGGATATCTATCCCACGTTGGTGGTTCTCTGCGGTATTAAGGCCAAACAGGAAACTCAACTTGACGGAGTAAGCATCAAACCAGCATTGATGGGCAAGGACTTGGAGCGGGATGAAATCTACTGCCACTTTCCTCATTATATACCGTCAACAGGAAATGTACCTTCTTCTTATGTGAGAAAAGGAGATTGGAAGCTGATTAAACATTACTATGATAATGATGATCAAACGCACAGATACGAACTCTTCAACCTTCATACAGATATAGGAGAAACCATCAATTTAGCTAAGGTTTATCCGAATAGAGTAGAGGAATTGAGTCTGCTGATTGAGAAGCACCTTGATGAGACAGGTGGTGTTGAACCTATTGCTAATCCTGAGTATAACGATTAACTACTGATAAGATACCAAGTGAATAGTTCTAGGGACTTTGAAATATCTGACTTAATAAAATAGTAAACAACCCTCAATGAAATAGAAAAATTACTGGTTGGAGAATTTAGTCAGACAGCAGTGTTAAAAAAAATAGAATATGAAACTGATACGATCACTAATTATTGGAATTTGTGCCATCGCATCGTCCACACTTCTCGCCCAAGAAAGACCTCTTCCGGGTGACCAACCGGTGTGGACTTTAACCGAATACCCCGACCACATTCGTCAGCTTACTCATTTTGGTGAGCGCGCGGATTGGTCGCACGATGGGAAGAAAATTCTCTTTGTGGGACGCACCTTTGGGGATGTCTACGAGGTGGAGGTGGAGACTGGCATTATTACTCCGGTCACTCATCACTACTATCACGGTGGATATACCAGGGCTCTCTACCTGGTCAATGGCGATATATTGCTCTCTGGTCCCCATCAGTTCAATCCAGATGCTGCATTTGAATGGAGACGCTGGAGGTGTGAATTATGGGTATTGGATAAATCATTAAAGACTCCTCCCCAAAAGCTTGGCACCTACTGCTTTGAAGGACCGTGTGTCTCCAGAACTCAGATGAAGATTGCATGGACACAAAATTATGGACAGGAAAAGGTTTCTGAAGGAAGGTTTGTAATCTGGGAGGCCGATATTGATTATAGTTCCGGCAAACCCCAGTTGGACAATCAGCATTTGGTCATCGACAACACCCATCAGGGCATTGAAGGAGCCGTGCTAGAGGTTCAGAATTACCGTCCTCCGGAGGAGAAAGAGATTATTTTTCAGTCCACCATCGGGGTGGAGACTTTCGGATACCATACAGAAACAGGTAAACTCACCAATTACAGCCTTGCACTAGAGACCCATGAAGAACCCGAGGGGATCTTTCCTGATGGAAAACATATCCTGGTTGAAAGCGATCGGTTGGCCTCTAAAGGTACATGGGCCACCAATGTGGATTTCTATAAACTGGTATTGGACGGGAGTGGAAAAACAGAACGTCTCTCTTTTTTTGCAGAGAGTGGAGAATACCGCGGCACCAATCCGGTTGTCAGCGATGATGGTAGGTACATTGCATTCCAGGTATCGCCCTCCACCGCCGAAGCAGGGGTCGGTATTGGGATTTTTGTGTATGATATTGAAGCTGCAAAAACATATAATAGAACACTCAAAAAATAAAAAGAGGTTAAGCATATGAATGATTTAATAGTGATGAAGAATTGGAAATAATACTAAGCTGATATAGCACAATGAAAGAATTGCAATCAAATGAAAAAAGGTTTATTGCGGAGTAGTGGAACTTATGGTTTATGCCATATCATCGAACAAGCAGGTAAATTCAATCTAGGTGGCCGAGGGCCAGTGACTTGAGAACCATTCAATTTATTGTGATATAAATCTGAGAGAAATGAAACAATACATAACACGTAGATCGTTTGTCAGAACCACGGGAATAGCCGCCGGCCTTGCACCATTTGTTCCCTCAATGGGAGCCATAGAAGGATACCGTGTGCCGGGAACTGACCCCAGGATTCCTCAGATTCCTTATGGAGCTGTCTATTTTAGGAAGTCAAATCCTCCTCCCGAAGACTGGGAGCAAGACTACAAGACTGCCTCGGAAGATGGGGTCAACACTTTCAGGCACTGGTTTATTTGGTCGTCCATCGAGACGTCCCCGGGTGTTTACGACTGGAAGGACTATGACAGTCAAATGGAGCTTGCGTACAAATATGGTATCCGGACTGTCATAGCCGAAATGACAGCCTTGGTTCCACAATGGATTTTTGATCGCTACCCTGAAGTTCTCTATGTGGATGACCAGGGTAGGCGTCCGGTAAGCGGAATATCACCTGCCACAGCCACAGGGGGGCATGCCAAAGGGAATGCCGGTGCTATATGTATGAATACAAAAGTCGGCAGGGAATTGATCGGTTCGTTCCTTGAAGCATTGGCCGAAAGATATAAGGGCCATCCTTCCCTGATGGCTTATGATGTCTGGAATGAATGTTTTTACCAGCCCGATATCTGCTTTCATGAAGCTACCAGGCAGGCCTTTATAGAATGGCTGAAAGAGAAATACGATAGCCTGGCTGATCTGAAAAAGGCGTGGAGGAGATTCTCACTTGGCGCATGGGAGCAGGTTCAAATTCCAAAATCCACCTGGCCCTGGCCCGAATGCCAGGATTGGGTGTATTTCAGAAAGGACAACTTCTATGATAACATGCAATGGAAGGTAGATCTCCTGCGCGGAGTGGACCCGGATGTCCTGATGACGGCTCACGGGATAGGAAACAGTATCGACTGGGTCTTTTCGCATGGCTCTGATCATTGGGAGGCTGCAAGTCATGTACAATCCTATGGATTTACATTCGTCCAGACAAGGGAAGGCAATGATCCAATTAGCCAATGGCATTCAGTTGACCTGGTGAGAGCGGGATCGAGGGGAAAACCATTTTGGCATTCTGAAGCCCAGGCCGGTCCTTCCTGGTACGCAAGTATGATGGGACGGGAGAAGGAGGATGGTCGTATTGCTGATCCAGAAGATGTACGAATCTGGAATATGATCACTTTGGCCGCCGGAGGCAGGGGCATATTATATCCCCGTTGGCGACCATTACTGGATGGTCCTCTGCATGGAGCCTTCGGCCCCTACAGTATGGACGGAAGCAGAAATAAACGGAGTGCTGAGATGAGCCGGGTGGCAAAATGGGCCAATGATCCGGCAAGTAAATCCCTTTTCGAAGCTCAACCAGTAAAAGGGGATTTGGGAATCCTGTTCCTGCATGAAACTGCTTCGCACAGCTACCTTACCAAGGATACTTCCGGAGGTCATTGGTATCCGAAAGCGCTCAAGGGCGCCTGCCGGGGATTTATCCTTAACAACCTGCAGGCCGACTGGGTCCACCCGGATGATCTGGATGAATACGATGTGCTCTACCTCCCTTATCCGGTAGCCATTACTGAACAGCATGCAAACTTGATAAAGGAGTGGGTCCGAAAGGGAGGAACGTTGATCTCCGAAGGTTGCCCGGGCTATTTCGCGGGGAATCTGCATGTTGGTGAGACCCAGCCCAATATGGGATTTGATGAACTTTTCGGCGCGGTGGAAATAAATGTAGAATTCATGCCAGATATTGATACCCCTTTCAGGCTGGAAGGAATCGAATCAGTATTTATGGGAGGTGGATACAAGCAAGAATACCGGCTGGAAAAAGGGACCGCCATGGCCTGGTACGAGGATGGGGCGGTTGCAGCGGTCAGTCATCGTTTTGGCAAAGGCCGGACGTTGCTTATAGGCACCCATCCATCCATCCACTGCCATAGGGTGAAAGGGGGGATCAACACCGGGTATTTCAAGGAAATTTTTAGGTTCTCTAAACGCGAACAATTGGTATCGACTTCCAACCCGGCTATTCAGGCCAGGTTGCACAGGAAGGATAAGAACTACTTTCTCTGGATCGTCAATCCCACGAGAGAAGTGCAGGAAAGCGGCATCAAGATCTCAGATGCACTTGGTAAAATGAAATTTGTTGCTTCCCACTGGAATGAATATCACACAGATGTAACTGATAATTCCTTAGGCGCAAAAGTGCCAGCCAGGGACGTAATCATTCTTGAGTTTGGAACATGAACTGTCAGAAGTATAACCATATGAAAATCAAATTCATTGTACTGCTTATTGCAGTTCTTATTTCGGATTTGTTTTTGACCTCCTCATATTGCCAGGAAAGTATTCCGGAGGATATCCCCCTTATCAGTTACCGCATTTTCCCCGCGCAGTATGAATCAGATGAGCAGTTCTCGCGCTTGCTGGAGTTTTTGAAAGAATATCCCGATGCTGTGGATGAGATTGCCCTGATGGATGAAAACTTCCCCGGGCCTGCCGGATTGCCGCTTGAAGCGGTAGAGAAACTGGCTGAAAGGTTGGAAAAACGCATTCCCGAATTGCGTCAGGCCGGAATCCGCAGTGTGGGTATCAATGTGGCTCATACGCTTGGGCACTGGGATGTTCCCGGCATGGACTATACTCCATTGCCGCCTGAAGTCGGTCATGACGGCACCCAGTCGCTCACCTGCATGTGTCATAACAGTCCGGAATTTCGCGAATATATTCAGAAGAAATACAGTCTGATGGCCGGTACCGGGACGAACTTTATCTGGGTAGATGATGATTTTCGCGCCCACTATAGGGGCCAGAGATATCCATGTTTCTGCTCTATTTGTCTTCAGAAGTTTGGCCGAGACAAGGAAAGGGTTGATTTAGTTGCTAAGCTTAACATGCCGGAGAATGTAGGCCTGAGACGGGATTGGACGGAGTTCATTGCCGCCTCTCATGAGGGACTTGCCCGGGATATCCGTGCAGCGGTTCAACACGTGGATCCGGAAGTCGAACTGGGCCTTATGACAATCGGTTACAGCATCAGCACCTATGGGGGTTATCCCATCCATCGATGGATGAGGGCGATGGGGGCAAGCCGTGGGCGTCCAGGCCATGGTTTTTATACAGATGATAAGCCCAGAATGATTATCAACAAAGCGCTGGATGTTGCACGTCAGGTGAGGGACTACCCTTCAGGGGTCAAGACCATTGCCTATGAGCTGGAAAATTCTCCCTACATCACACTTGACAAATCGGTCCGCACGATGATCAACGAATGCACCCTAGCTCTGATGATGGGATGCAATGGTTTTGCCCTGAATGTTCTCAACCGGTATGAAGGAAGCCTTGAGGATTTTCATCCCCGTCTGCAGGCCATAACCGCGGAAAGAAGCAGGTGGAAGACTCTTGTGGAATCCTCTGCAGGGCTTCCGCTCACAGGCTTCTGGCCGGCTGATCACCCCATGCTCATGTCGAACCGCATTGTGGATGAAAAAGGCTGGTTCTTTGAGGGAGGAGCATATAATATACAGGCACCTAACCAGATTTTTGAGATGGGCATTCCATTTGCGGCGGATTCGCGCCATGCCTTCGGTACCATCCTTTCGGGAAAACTTGCAGAAGTATTTACCACAGAGGAGTTGAGGGACATGCTCTCGAAAAGCGTGATACTAGACGTCTTTGCGCTCGATGTTCTCTGGGAACGCGGACTTGGTGAACTCACGGGGGTGAAGCCGGGAGGCGATGTGCAGCTCGGTTATGGATCACTTCAACGGGTCGCTGTAACCGAACGCTTTACCAGGCATCCGCTGAACGGTCCAGATGCCGGCTTTGTAAGAGAAGCTTATACCGCAATCCCTGAACGGCCGGGAACACTGGTTCCCGTCGCTGAAGGTGTGATCGATCTTTCACGCCTGATCCGCCATGATGGCACTGATCTGGGAAGTTGTTATACGCTCTACACCAATGAACTTGGAGGACGTGTGGCCGTGAGCAGTTATTCGCCCTGGACCAAGATCGGGCTGGGTCCCAAAAGGCGACAGCTGATTGCCGTGGCAGACTGGTTGTCTGCGGGTCGGCTGCCGCTCATTATTGATGAGACAGTACGGGTAGCCCCTTTTGTCCGGCAGTCAGAGGATGGACGTGTTGTTGTGGTATTGTTCAACACTTCGTTAGATGCCACCGGTGCACTGACACTGCGTCTGCGAGCCAAGCCACAGCAGGTTTCACTGGTATCGGCGAAAGGGTTCGAGCTTCTGAAAACCAGGGTAAGCGAGGAAGAGACTGTAGTGGCAGTACCCTCTATCCCGCCCTGGAAGACGGTTACTCTGATGGGATATTAATTAATATCGTTTCACGAATGGTTTTTTCATTCTCTGGAACGAAACAGAAATAGATAAAAAAAGAAGATGAAAATATAAAAATCTTAACTGAAACAAAGGATTGAGTAAACAAATGAATCCGAAACAAAAAGTTTTTTAGAATAATGCCAAAACTGAAACAATACAATGAAAAATTTTCTAGCAATTCTATTATCCTGTCTAAGCACAGTTGTTTTTAGTCAGACCAAACCCAATATCATCGTTATATTCACAGATGACCAGGGCTATGCAGATGTAGGGGTACAGGGAAGTGTTGATGATATCAAAACTCCAAATCTGGATGCACTAGCCGCGAATGGTGTGCGGATGACTTCCGGTTATGTCACTGCTCCTCAGTGTATTCCATCCAGGGCAGGGCTGATGTCGGGGCGATATCAGCAGCGATTCGGTGTTGATCACAACGGAACGATTCCGGTTCCATTGGATGAAGTGCTTATTTCTCAAAGAATGTCGGAGGCGGGCTATGTCACAGGCATGACCGGAAAATGGCACCTGGAACCAAACCATCAACAACCTGAGTGGATCAAAAAAAATATTCCAGCTATTAAGGATAAAAGCAAGTATGTACCAAGGGATATTCCAAGAGACAAGAAGATGCCATATTATCCTCCGGCACGTGGCTTTCAGGAATATTACTATGGCCCGATGTATAATGTGCTGGCGAACTATGATTTACATGGAAACGACATAGAGCAGCAGTGGATTGAAGAAAGCGGGTTCAGACTGGATAACCAGACCAACGCGGCTGTAACCTTTATAGAACGAAACAAAGACAAGCCGTTTTTCTTTTATCTACCTTATTTCGCCCCACATGTTCCACTAGAGGCGACAGAAAAATACTTAAGTCGATTTCCAGGTGATATGCCCGAACGCAGAAGATACTGCCTGGCCATGATGGCTGCCATAGATGATGGGGTGGGTAAAATCACGGAGACCCTGAAGGCAAATGGCATTTACGAAAACACCTTGATCTTCTTTATCAGTGATAATGGTGCTCCGCTGAAAATAGACAAAAAGGACATTCCACTTACACACAAAGGCGGTGCATGGGACGGCTCACTCAATGATCCATGGGTTGGAGAAAAAGGAATGATATCTGAAGGCGGAATTCGTGTGCCCTTCCTAATGTCCTGGCCGGCAGTGCTACCAAAAGGTAAGGTTTATGATCGTCCGGTTATCTCTCTCGATATGGCCGCCACTGCCATAGAGCTTGCTAGTGGAACTAAGCCCAAAGAGCTGGATGGAACCAACCTTATTCCATTTTTGACAGGTGAAAAAGAAGGTGACCCGCATGAAGCACTCTATTGGAGATTTTGGGATCAGGCGGCTATCAGGGAAGGGAATTATAAGTACCTCTCTGCCGGAGAAAGGGAATTTTTGTTTGATGTCTCGACAGAGGCTCATGAAACCAAAAACCTTATCAACGATTTTCCAAAAAAGGCCAAAGCACTACGAAAGAAACTGGAATCATGGGCTGGCGAGATGAAAAATACAGGAATATCGGAAGGCCCAATTGGACGAGAGAAAAGGTGGTATGATCATTATTTTCAATTCTAAAAAGCGCATACAATGAAATACACTCATTCCATTTGTTTTAGCTTTCTACTTTTTATTCTGATTTTGGGTTGTAGTGAACCTGAATCCGATTCTCCAATTGAAGTTTCTGCTTTGCAAGTCAGTTTTGTCCAAAATGTAGATGCGTTTCCAAGAGTATCCTGGAAAACCACATCCGGCAAATTCGGCTATCTTCAATCTGCTTTCCGATTGTTGGTTTCGGATAATGAAAAAGACCTTCAGCGAGAGCAAGGGAATGTGTGGGATTCCGGAAAAAAGGAAAGCGGTCAGTCAACAGTACAGAAGTTTTCTGATATCAAGCTGGAGTCCGGCGAGTTCTACTTTTTCAAGCTAAAAGTTTGGGGTGCTGACGGGACGGATAGCGACTGGAGCGAAACTGTTAGAGTTACAGCTCCAATCAATTACCCGGAGGACTGGAAAGGAAAATGGATCACTTATGATTATGATCCTAAGGCCCCTCTACCAATTTTTAGAAAGCAGTTCAGCGCCGCGTCCAGTGCTGTAAAACGGGCACGATTATATATCGCTGGGCCGAGTTTTTATGAGGCCTATTTGAACGGTGAAAAAATAGGAGAGAATGTCCTCGATCCAGGACAAACCAATTATGAAGACTACACTTTCTATACCGCATATGATATTGATCCAAAGGAAATTGAGAAAGAAAACGTGCTGGGGGTAATGCTCGGAAATGGATGGTACAATCAAAATCAAGTATGGAAAGCACCAGATCAGGAATATTCCAGAATGGCTTATGGGCAACCCACATTTATTGCCCAACTCGTCGTTGATTATGAAGATGGCAAACGAGAAGTGATTGCAACAGACGAGTCATGGAGCTGGAAAAGTGGTCCAATAACCTATTCCAATATCTACGGTGGAGAGACCTATGATGCTAATCAGGAAACTAACTGGCTATCAGCAGAAGCAACAACAGAGGATTGGAGCAATGCCGAGTTGTCTCAGAAGCACCCTATAGAACTTTTCGAGCAATTTGCAGAACCTATCAAAAAAATGGGAATTGTTGATGTGAAGAAGGTAAGTGCAGTAGATAGCGGAAAGTACATTTTCGATTTCGGGCAGAACTTTGCCGGATGGGCAAAACTGAAAGTTAATGGACAGAAAGGTCAGGCCATCACTATTCGCTTTGCTGAAGAAATTGATTCTCTAGGAAACCTAGATCCGACATCTACGGGAGTCCGTGCTACCAGAGTAGTTCAAACAAGCAAGTACATCTCTAAAGGGGAGGGAGTTGAAATATGGGAACCCAGATTTACCTATCACGGATTTCGATATGCTGAAGTCTCCGGATTGACCGTCAAACCATCTATGGATATGTTGACTGGAATTGTGGTTTATTCGGCTGTTGAGAGAATTGGAAGTTTTACCAGTTCAGAGGAAAATATCAACAAACTCCATGACCTGGCCAACTGGACAATTACCAGCAACATCCACAGCATTCCGACCGATTGTCCACATAGGGAAAGATGCGGCTGGACGGGTGATGCTCATGCTCTGGCTCAATCACTTTTATTTAATTATGACGCACCAAGGTTTTTGACCAAATACATACTGGACATGCGTTCATCAGCACGCAATGAGGCTAAGGAATTGTATTTCGGTGAACACTTTCATGACCGAAGCATTATCACAAAACCAAAAGGTATTCCGACAATGATAGTTCCCGGCAAGAGGACAAGTGGTACGGCATCACCCGATTGGGGTACAGCAATGGTTCAGCTACCCTGGTATTTGTATTTGTACAATGGAGACAAAGAAATTCTGAAGGAGTTTTATTCAGATATGAAAACCTGGGTGGAGTACGTCCATGCTAAGAATGTCAACGGCCTGATTACACACGGCCTGGGAGATTGGTGTCCTCCCGGCGGTAATTCAAATATTGACTGTTCAGTTCCGGTTAGTTCTTCTGCTTTCCATATTTTGGATGTTAGTCTGATGTTTCAAAGCGCCAAAGTCCTTGGTAAGGTGCAGGATGCCACAGACTTTTCTGATAAATTGAAAGTATTAAAGGACAGCTTTAATAAGGAACTTTACGATCCGGAAACAGGATCTTATGGAAGTCAGACAGGCAATGCTATGGCACTGGAAATTGGGATAGTGCCAGAAGAGAACAAAACCAAAGTTGCAGCCGCAATTGTTAAGAATATCCATGAAGAATTTGATGGATTTATAAACACCGGAATTTTTGGTCTTGGACGGGTATTCAAGGTTCTGTGTGAAAATGGCTATGAAGATGAAGCCTATCGACTGCTGAGCAAAAAGGACAATCCCAGCTTTGCCACAATGTGGAACCATTATGATGTGACTACACTCTGGGAAGCATTACCAACTGATGAGAATTACGATCATGACATGCTCAACCATCGCTCACACAGCCACCCGATGCAAGCGGGCTATGACTCCTGGTTCTACTCTGGAATAGCTGGTATTAGTCCAAGCGTCAAAGACCCTGGCTTTAAAAAAATAATTTTTAAGCCATACCTAACTCAATATTTGGAAAATGCCAGTGCATCGTATGAATCTTCATTTGGAACGATCAAAAGTGAATGGAATTCAAAGGAAGGACAATTCACATGGCATGTCAGTATTCCGGCTAATTCTCAAGGGGAGATCTGGGTACCCACCTATGGTGAAAATGAAAAAATCATGAAGAATGGTGAATCAGCTAACTCGATAAAAAGTGAAAAAGGGTTCACGAAGATAGGAGACTATACTTCCGGTAATTATCAAATAGTCCTAACGAAATGAGAAACCTTAAAATAATAGTTTGTCTTTTATTCATTGCATGGTTCCTTAGCAGTTGTCAGCCAGAAAAGGAAAGGCCTAACATAATATTCATTATGGCCGATGATCTGGGCTATTCTGATCTCAGCTGCTATGGCAGTGAAATCCAAACACCCAATATCGACAGGCTCGCAGATAATGGAGTTAGGTTCACGCATTATTACACCTCTCCCATGTGTGTTACTTCAAGGGTTGCTTTGTTGTCAGGCATGGAGTTTAAAGCGGCTGGTGGAGAGGGTCTGCCGAATGCGACAAGTCTACCGAAGGTGCTTAGAGAGGCTGGTTATACTACCCATATAGTCGGTAAAAACCATGGTATGTCCAATTTCAGGATCGGTGATCCGAGTGCTGACTATGGATTTGATCATTTTTTCGGATTCAGCGGTGGTGAGTTGAATAGTTTCACAGGAGAGGGTCGTGTGGAATGGCAAAATGATGGCCAGATATTTCCTCAGTCAGAATTGCCTGATGACTTTTATACAACAAAGGACTTTACGGACTACTCTATTAAGTACATGCAGGAGGCTATTGATCAGGATAAGCCCTTTTTTAGCTTTGTTGCTTATAATGCCCCACACACGCCACTACATGCCCCTGAAAGAAACGTACGCAAATACTATGATCCAGAAAATGGTGTGAATGTGTACAAGGACGGTTGGGAGAAAATGAGAGCCCAGAAGCTGGAAAGGATGAAAACGTTGGGAATCGTTGATGAATCCACGGAACTCTCTGAGTCAGGAACAGAAATCCCTGACTGGGAACTACTGCCAGATACTTCTGTGAATAGCTGGGATTTGCAGAAAAACTTTGAGTACCTGTCCAGAAGTGCCTATGCAGGTATGGTTGACAATATTGATGAAAATGTGGGAAGGATTGTTTCTTTTTTGAAAGACCCCAATGGAGATGGGAGTGAAGAGGATAGTCAACTCGACAATACAATCATAGTATTCGTATCGGATAATGGTGGATGCTACGCGGGAATGTACACCCCTCGGGATGCTTTGCCATGGAGTAAAAGTAATGGTTGGTTTACGACCAACTATGGATGGGGTACGCTAAGCAATACACCATTCCGGTATTATAAACATGCCAGTCATGAAGGAGCTCTTCGTTCACCGATGGTCATCCATTGGCCAGACGGACTGAATATTCCAAAGGGAGAATGGAATAGGGATATGCTGAGAATTTGGGATTTATACCCTACTTTTTTAGAGTTGGTGAATGCTGAATATTCCAGTGATCAAGCTGGAAAAAAACCGCTCATGGGTAAAAGCTTTTTGTCGCTTTTGAAAGGTGAAAAATTTAAAGAGGAAAAAAAGTTTGTTTCCGCTTTTCATCGCACCAGGGGCTTGATCGATGGAGATTGGAAGCTCACAAGCTATTTTGACAGTCCATTTGAACTCTACAACTTAAAAAATGACCCTGTAGAAAATATTGATTTGGCTAAAGAAGAAACTGAAGTTTACGAAGAGTTGATTCAAAAATGGCAGGATTATACCGAAAAATATGGCTTTGAAAATGACCCCAGATGGAATCGGCCTGTGGGCGATATTAAAAGAGGATGGGGCTATGATTTTTTGGCAGCCGGACAAAGTATTATTTCAACCACTCCAATATGCATGTCAGATAAAGTTCGAACAGACGAAAAATTGCGAATTGAGTTTGACGGGACAATTGATTTTCAGGATACTAAGGGAAAGGTGATACGCATACAAAAGTATGGTGATCCCAAAATAATATGGTCTGCCGATCCGGATGAAACGAATGGTTATCAAGGGAGAACAGAAGTGGTATTTGATGATTTTCCTGAGCTTGAGCCAGAAACCCACTATTATATCACCTGGGATCGTGGCTGGGTGAATATCGTAAAAAATGATAAATCAAAACCACTATTATATGCCAAGGAGAGCGCTTTTGCCTTCCGGTTTAGAACACAAAACAAACTATAAGCCAATATCATGAAAACTCAGTCGAAAGTAATCGCCATAGTATTGATTTCATTGATCTTCAGTAGATGTGAGACAAAAAAAGAATCGCAGTGGTCAGAAGATTTTAAATATCAGCCGGTTTCGCTGCGTCCGAAATTAGAAGTGAATTATACGGACTCCTCCAGGACAGCTTTCAATATCCTGGCTCAGGAATATCAGGTAGTTGGTCAGTTGAGAAAACCTCATTTGTTATTGGATGACAAGGGTTCTGAATGGCTTTCTATGGAAATGTACAACAAAAATGGAAACGTTTTTTCAACCCAATTATCTAATGAAAAATCAAGAATAAATTTGTACAGAAGAGGCCCATATTTCTGTGAAATCCACTGGTTTGATTTGCAATTGGCAGACGAAGAAGGGGAGTCACTTCCTTTGAAGGGGGACCTGGCACTCTATAGCTACGCAGAGAAGTTGCTTGCAGAAATCACCTGGCATGCGCTTGAAGATTTTGAAGGTGGAGAGTTGAATGTCCTTGGAATATCACCAACTAAATTCGATTGTCCCAAGATCAAATCAGGCGATAAGAAGTCATTCACATTCCCACTTTTCGGAGAACAAGAACCACTCTCAGATAATGCTTTTACCCTCTTAGAAGGAAAAGTCCCTATGCGCTATTATCCAAGAAAAGGCTATTATGTTATTGGAACTGAGACTTCCAGTAGTTTTCAAAAACAGTTCTACGAATTCCCAAACAAATACGAAACCGCCTCCTTTACTTTAAAAAATAATGCTCAACCAAGAAAAATTTATGTCTGTCACGAATCTGTCGTTGGTGGTGCCATAGTAGAAGGAGGAGCGGTTTTGGACAAAGACGGATATAATATGCCGTTGCTGGTTCAGGTATCGAAAAATTTCGGAGGGGAAAAAGAAGAAAAATTCTACAATCCCTTGGACACGGCATTTAGCGAGACATTTTTTCCGCTTTACCTGGAACCAGACGAAGAAATGACCTTAACCTCCTTACATCTATATCAAAATTGGGGCAGTCACATGACCAAACATTGGTCTTCCTTAGGGGCATGGATGGACTACTTTCACTCATCTACTGGAGTTACCGAAACCACCTGCTATGTGCCATTTAAGTTTGCTGGCATTGGTGGTGTATCTATCGCAGATTTTAGAGCAATGAGTCAGGAGGCGTTTTGGAGCGGCCAACCGCAACATGATAACCTGGCGGGACATAGTTTCCTGAGTTTCTATGACGGTAATGCATGGCAACATTCCAAGTATGAAAGCACCATCTACCGTAGCACTGGCCCGAACTGGTACGACATACAGTTAAACTACATCAGCGCTGACGGAAGCATTAAGATAACGGCTGACATTTGGGAAACACCTCAGGTAGATGAACTGCGGAGCTTTTTTAATGTAAAGTATGAGGTACTCAAGCCACTAACTATTGAAGATGCACAAGCAAACTTCCGTTTTTTGAGTGTGACCTCAGCCATTCAGCGTCTTCGCTTCAATAAGTTTGCCGCTAGCGGTATAGATGAAATGGGTATTGATTTCTCGAATTCTCCATTTCCAATTAAAGGATTGAAGTTGCCAAAAAAGAATGCATTTGTTGCTGAGTATGGTGACTCCACGAGAAACCGAGGTTCCAATGCCATCATCATTAGGGAATTTACTGGTCCAAGAGGTATTGGTCCTGCTGCCACTCTACAGACTGGATCATATCAAAACCGATTCAAATGGGATCAGGATTTAGATACGAGAATGCTCATTGTCCCGGATGTTGAGAAACTAGAATTGCAGCCCGGAGATGTTTTTGAGATAGATGGCTATTGGCTCCCATATGGTCCTAGAGATAATGCTGATAGTCCAAGAAGAGAAACAACAACTTACGCTGCGGATTCTCCAAAGGTAATCGAGTGCAGTAGAGGTGAAATCGTTTCGGACTTACCCGTAAAGATTAAAGCAGTGAACAATGAGGCTCAGTTTGTTTTACAAGGAGGAAAGGACCTGTTACCTGTGGTAATCACAGGTCTCACTGATTGGAAACACTCGAGAATTTGGAAAAAGGAGGGTAATGACTGGCGTTTGTTGTCCCATGCCAGAAATACTGTAAATGATGGTTATCAGGTATTCAGCGAGGAGGGCGGAACCTATGGCGCAGTATTTCTTGTTCCAAGCAATTCCGAAAAGCAAACATTAAAGGTAAGTTCTGAAAGCAATGTTGGTGAACGTGAGAAAATCCACATTGATGTTACGTCACAACAGATAGATGGTAGATCAACCCAGAGCCTGGTCATCGGTGCAACCAATGGTGGCAATTTTCCCTGTCTGCAATTCCCTACTGTTGCTTCTGGCAGTCTGTTAGATTGGAAGTTTAGTGAGGGCAACTCACTTTGGTTTGAGTCTGATGAAGGATCATGGAAACGAGGAGGACGAGTGAATCCTAATCAGACTGATATAGATCTGGAATACTGGTGGCAAATCCTGATAGATGCTAATAAGATGGAAGAGATAAAAGCTTCCTTGGAAAGTTCAACTGGTAATAAGAAGGATCTGCTGAAAAGAATGCTGGATGGCATTGAGAGCAGAGTGGATATAGAGGAGCCATTTTTTGAACTTGATCTTGCAGGAACCCAATTTGAAGATACAAACAAAGAACGTACCTGGAGGTTAACCAGTACAGGTTGGGAAAAAGTAGAGAATGGCAAAGCTCAGGGGCTTGGAATAATAGCAGTTCAATCATCTGTTGATGACAAAATACTGTGTCTTGCCTGGACAAATGCCTCAGGTATAACATCAAGTAATTCTAAAGTCGGAGTATCATTAAAAGCAGCAGAATTTGGGCTGGACAAGAGGTATCATGTTCGAGGAAAAATCTACTTAATCGATAATAGTCTGGAGGTATTAAAAGACAGGGTTCTAAAAGAGTTAAATATATAGGAAGTCGTGTTGTCAACTCATTACTGAAGTTGCTTGAACCAGATACCAATCAGTGCCAAGGTGTCAATAAGGAGGTGACCGATTATGTTGATAGTAAGGTTGCGGTATTTTAGATAAAACCACTGCATCAGTCCTCCAACAACAAGTACAATGATGAGGTGATCTAAGCCTTTTCGGTAGTGCATAAGGACAAAAGCGAGCAAGGGTAATATGAAAGCTATGTACTTATTTTGAGTCAGCAGTTGTATCCGCTCAGTAGCATATCCTCTGTAAATAATTTCCTCGGCAAAACCGGCGGTAATCAGGCTAAATAGTCCATAAACATACATGAACTCCGGCCCAACTGTAGATAGTGCTGGGTTTGCACTTTGTTGATCGAAGCTCGTTTGCGTACCAAAATAATTGAAGGCCAGTTTGTGAAAGACAATGAACAACATGCTGAACCCTCCCAGAGCCATGCCGAGTGAAAAAGTAGGAGTTGTTAGTTTTCTAATGTTTAGAGAGGATAATTTATTTTTCTCCCCGAATATTATCAAACAGACTATGACTAGTACCACCACCCAATCGGCTCCCTGCATTTGATAATTTCTAATTTCAAAATTGTCGGAAAGAATCGCCTTGTAGACTGAAGGCATCCAAAATATGGTCAAAACCACCAGCACAAAAAAGAGTCCAAAAATGGAGATAACCTTGAACTGTTTTGTTTCGGCCGTCATGTTCTTTGGGGATGCAATACTACGATTGTCGATAAGAGTGTGGTGGGTAATGCTAGTGGAGTAAATTTAGATTTTTACGAGCGAAATTTCTACAAAAACCAGGAGTATAATCTAATAAGTATAGTATTTAGCTCGCGTGCTCTTGATTTGGTTGATTATCCGAGGGTCCTTGAATTTATAAAACTGTATAACTAAGAAAATTTTGAGAAACCTTTCACTCTTGTTGGTTTTAACTCGGCAATTACCCTCTGATGTGCAGAAAAGCTTGACTCGTTTGTTGAAGGCAATAGCAACAAAGTTGAAGACCCATGCAAGAAAAAATATTCCTGATTTTGATGGAAAATATCGTGCGAATTGGTCGGTATTATTTACAGGTAACCGTAACGGTATGGCCGACATTTCGAATCGTTATGATTTGATTGCTTTTTAACTTTTCGAATTGTGCTGCCGATATGGAGAAGTTATGAGTATGGTCTGGTTCTCCTAATAAGACGTAATCTTTTTGAACCCCCGCTTCAATGTCCTCCTTCGGAATATGTGTAATGTGATTACCCGTTTTGAAAGCTGTCGCATCTGCTCCATTAGCCAAGCAGTTGCCTTGTGTGTCGGGTGTGTCGTCAACTGGATCGTCAGAGCCGGAGCAACAAATAACGATGGAAGCTGATAAAAAAACTAAAGTCAGTTTAAGTATTCTTGAAGATGTGGAGCGCATAATTCTTAATTAATATTAAAATCTCAATAATTAATAGTAACCGTAAAAGAAATCAGTTGTTGTACTAAATAAGAAGTCAAATCCCTATACAAAGTTTAGTAAAAATATTGTGGCTTTGCAAGCATATAACCGTACAATTTAAGGGTCATAGGCAAGAATAATTTGCTTCACACCCTAATACTCACTGTACGTTTCTAACTACTTACCAATGAAACTTGACCTCAAGTCATGGGGCTATGCACTGTTAGATTGACTATTATTGTATAAGCTATGCGATACAAAGAGTATAACCCAAACAAAGTACTGCAACAATCAATCGCTCTTTTCTGGCAGAAAGGTTATAACGGTTGTTCTATCAATGAAATCGTCAAAGAAACTGGTGTCAATCGTTTTTCATTGTATCAGGAATTCAAAAATAAAGAAGGGATATTAGATGCCTCTTTGAATTTCTATAGAGAGCGGTATTGTGACGACAAACTCAATTTGTTGAATTCTGAAGAAGGACTGTTCGAAACTTTGAAAAAATTCTATATGTCATTTTTGGAAGATGATGTGCTCATGTCAGGATGCTATTTCATACATATTGGTACCGAATTGGCCGATACCAATGAAAAGATAAAGAATAGTCTCAATGGTTATCTGAAAGAAATACAGTCGTTGATACAGGCATTATTGGTGAAACATGAATATTCACATGAAGATGCAGCACTGAAATCCAGGCATCTGCTAGGCTTATATTGTACTGCAATGAGCCTTGGCTTGATTCATAATAGCCAGGAACGAGATGTTTATGTATCAAATGGAATCAATATAATTTTGTAAAAGATGGCAAGAGTACTTGATCGTTCATATGATGAGTTAATCGTAGAAGCCCAGGAAATATTTTGGTTAAAAGGATACAAAGGCGTATCTGTCAAGGATTTGTCGCAACACCTTAACGTTGGTGAAACTATTCTTTACAATAAATATTCTAAAGATGCCCTATTCCT
Organism: Cyclobacteriaceae bacterium; assembly: GCA_049115735.1. Taxonomy (GTDB): domain Bacteria; phylum Bacteroidota; class Bacteroidia; order Cytophagales; family Cyclobacteriaceae; genus CAXBNB01. Next base: position 192,861 of record JAGDZP010000006.1, read on the forward strand.
TGATTCCCTAGACTACTACACAAATACCTATACTGGTCCATTTCTCAAGATGCTAAGAGAAACAAGTGATGGTATCGAATCGTTGAGACCATTTTTCTATGACTTAGTAGATGCACTGATAAACAAGACCTTTCCGAGAAGTTGCCTGGTGGTAAATACAGTTGTTGAGTTGCGCAATGAAAACAAAGAAGTAATAAAGCGCTATAAGGCCTACCTCAAAGAATTCAAGGAGAGCATCATAATAGTATTAAAAAAAGCATATGACCTGGGTCAAATCAAGCAAAAGGACAAGATCGAAATTTATGCTGAATTCCTTATGGGCATAGTATTTAGTATGGGCATATTCTACAAACTCAAACCCGCAGATGAATTACGTCAGTATATAGATGAGCAGTTGTCTTTTATAGTCTGACATTTCATAACTGAACGGGATTTTTTTTTGCCGCCTTACGGCATTGTTTATTTGTTACTGTAATCATTATTAATCTAAATTTATTTACTATGTCAAACGAAATTCAATATCTAATCGAGTGGACTATCAAACCAGGTGGGCTTGATACTTTTAAAGCTATGGCTGCAAATTTTTCATCAGCAGTAGAAGAAAATGAGCCGGGAATGAAAGGTTATCAATGGTATTTTAATGCCGATGAGACGGTGGCCTATACATCTGAATGGCATACCGACTCAGATTCTCTTATGACACATTTGGCAAATGTGGGAGATGCACTGCCTGGATTGCTAGAGCATTGCGATATTTCAAGGTTTGAAGTATTTGGAGATACAAGTCCTGCGGCCACTGAAGCATTAAAAGGATTAGGTGCTGCGTTCTTCAAGTACGAAGTTGGTTTTACGAGGTAGTAAATAACGCATCCAGAATATAAGCAAGGTTAAAGCCCGATCGAGAGATTGGGCTTTTTCTATAACCTTAAATTAAGTATCATCATTAAGTGTCGGTAAGTATTAAATGTAAATGGACAATTGGGTATTCGCATGTATAACAATCTTTCTCGCTGGGAATTATATTGCTAGTCCTCTGAACGATTGATGGCAATTTGTAATTTTTAGATTAAGTTAGCAGGACTGAGCCTATTCAATCCATGCGAATTACCCACTTTTTATTCGTGCTGTTATTTATGGCACAATGCCAGTCCAAGAAAGAGCCAGAGTTTCTTTTAAGAGCAGGTCATTTGGTGAATGAAGACCACACTTGGTTCAAAGCTTTTGAATACTTTTCACAACTTGTAGAGGAGCGCTCGGGTGGTAGGGTGAAGGTCGAAAATTACCACTCAGAGCAACTAGCCAAGGAGATTGAATGCATCCGGTTGATAAAGGCGGGAGTTGTTGATATTACACTTACCGGTTCTACCCTCACCAATTGGATGGACATAGTCATGTTTGTTGAAATGCCGTTCTTGCTTCGTGATAGTGTAGATTTGAAATTGGTGGCAGACGGACCCATTGGGCAAAGAATCAATGATGAAATAATAGAAAAGGTAGGGCTTAGGCCACTTTGCTATTTCGTCAGGGGCCCCAGGCATCTCACGAGCAACAGGCCCATTCGTCACCCAGACGATTTGAATGGTCTTATCGTGCGCGTGCCAATTGTTCCGGCTTATGTTACAGCCTGGAGTGCCCTTGGAGCCAAGCCTACACCGATGGCTTTTTCTGAAGTATTTACCTCACTTCAGCAAGGTACTATTGAAGCCCAGGAAAACCCATTTGCTATGATTAACAATGCTGGGTTTGCTGAGGTGCAGGATTATGTCAACCTGACTTCACATGTGGTTAGTTGGGTATATCCGGTGATAGGAGAAGAACGATTTCAGAGTTTTCCAAAAGATATTCAGGAGATAATTATGGAGGCAGCCAGGGATATGCAACGTTACGAAAGTGAGTTGTTTCAAAGAGACCAAAAAGCCGTTCAGCAAATATTGAAAGATAAGGGCATGGAATTTATTGAGGTAGACAAAGATGCTTTTGGTGCAAAATCCAAAGATGCCATTTATGCAAGCCTTTCTCCCGAAATGCAGGCGGTGTATGACGAAATTATTGAGCTAAAACGAAAAAGAGATGAAAAGACTAATTGAAACCATACTAAAGTTAGGTACTATTATTAGTACGGCAGGCTTTGTTGGTTCCACCTTGATCCAAATATTTGCACGTTTTGCTTTGGCAAGCGCGCCCTCCTGGACAGAGGAAGCATCACGTTTCTTTTTTGTATATGCCATGAGCTTTGCAGCCGGGTTGGCTATGAAGGACAACTACTATGTACACCTGGATGTGTTTTATGAAAAACTAAGTAAATCGGTTCAAGCGAAAGTAGATATCGCTATTCCCATATTGATTATGCTTCTGTTTTTTATAATGGGAATATTTGGAGTCCAGTATGTCATCCTGGGTATTCCAGAGAGTTCACCCAGCCTGGGGCTGTCCATGTCCCTGGCCTTTGTGAGTATCGTCTTCATGTCAATTTCGATCATTATCTATGCTTTTTTTGAGTTGAAATCTAAACTAGGCAACAAGTCATGATAGCAGTATTAATAATAGTTTTTCTTGTTTGCCTGGTACTCAGGTTTCCCATAGCCTTTTCTCTGGGTATATCGTGCCTGTTTTATGTATTGTTAAAAGGAATACCTCTGATCATTATACCCGCTAAGATGTATTCTGGAATAGATGTCTTTATACTACTGAGTGTCCCGGGTTTCATACTTTCAGGAAACCTGATGAACCAAGGAGGTCTGACTGAAAAGATCATTGCTTTTTGTAATCACCTGATGGGGCATATTAGAGGAGGGTTGGCATTGGCAAACATTGGAGCCTCTATGTTATTTGCTGGTATTTCTGGTACGGCCGTTTCCGATACAGCTAGCATAGGAGCGATTATGATTCCTGCGATGAAAAAGGAAGGCTATGGAGCAGGATTTTCTTGTGCTGTTACAGCTTCATCTTCAACAGTTGGCCCCATTATTCCACCCAGTGTGCCAATGATCATAGCGGCAACATTAAGTGGTCTTTCGGTAGGAAGGCTTTTTCTAGCTGGTGCAATACCGGGCTTTTTATTGGGAATAGGAATGATGATAGTGGCCTATTTTATTTCCAAAAAGAAAAATTACCCGAAACACCCAAGAAGTTCTGCAAAGCAAATTCTCTTTGGGTTTTTAGATACATTTTGGTCATTGCTGATGACATTCATTATTCTGTTTGGCATAATAGGAGGAGTCTTTACACCAACAGAAGCTTCTATTATCGCAGTATTCTATGCTCTCATTATCGGAACCTTTGTTTACAGAAAATTAAACTTGAAGAATATAGGAACGGTTGTGCTTGACTCCATGAAGACCTCTGCATCTTTGATGGTGCTAGTAGGGTTTGCCAACTTGTTTGGATGGATTCTTTTGACAGAGCGATTGCCCCAGGTCGTTTCAGAAGGGATTTTAGATTTTACACAAAATAAGTATCTGGTACTGCTGATTATTAATGTCTTGTTGATTTTTATAGGTACGTTCATGGAAACAATCGCAGCGCTCCTGGTGCTGTTTCCGATTCTACTGAAAGTGGCCATGGCTGTTGAAGTAGACCCAATACATTTTGCGGTTATCGCTGTACTTAACCTGATGATTGGATTGACCACACCGCCAGTAGGAGTTTGTTTGTTCGTTTCATCAAGTATCGGGAAGGTGTCTATGACAGAAGTAAGCAAAGCAAGTCTTCCATTTTTAGCCATCTCGTTTTTGGTCTTAACCCTTGTGACGCTGTTTCCTGAAATATCCCTTTTCCTTCCAAGTCTATTTATGGATTAATGCAAAAAAAAGATTGGCCAGACCAAGTAAAGTCAGATTGAATGATGGATCAATCCAAGAAGATAATCAACGGATGGTGCTTGTACGACTGGGCAAACTCGGTGTACCTTCTGGTCATTACATCTACTATTTTTCCAGTTTATTACAACGGAGTTACACGGCAGGCTTTTGATTCTGAGAATGTTTTATTTTTTGGATACGAGGTAGTAAACACCGTTCTCTATTCCTATTCGGTTTCACTTTCGTTTTTGGTAGTAGCGGCACTTTCACCGCTTTTATCGGGCATAGCAGACTATAGCGGACAGAAGAAGATATTTTTGAAATTCTTCACCTATCTGGGCGCGAGTTCTTCGGCGGCATTATACCTATTCAATGGTCAGGATGTAGAATATGGAATCATCATGTCGGTATTGGCGAGCATTGGATACTCCGGCAGCCTCGTGTTTTACAATGCTTATTTGCCTGAAATTACAACCTCTGATAACTATGATGCCGTAAGTGCCAGGGGCTATACCTTCGGTTACATTGGCAGTGTGTTGCTGTTAATCCTAAGTCTGGTTTTTATTGAGAAGCATGAAATTCTGGGCTTTGCCAGTGAATTACAAGCGGTAAGGTTATCATTCCTTCTGGTGGGAGTGTGGTGGTTTTTGTTTGCAAGCATCAGCTTTAGCATTCTTCCTCAAAACCAAAACACAAAAAGCATCTCTTTGAATATTCTTACAAAGGGGTACAAGGAAATATTGTATGTCTTTGGTCAGTTGAAGCAGCTACGGGTAATGCGATTTTACCTGATGTCATTTTTGTTCTACAGCGCCGGAGTTCAAACGGTCATGTTTCTGGCGGCTACTTTTGGAGATAAAGAGTTAAAGTTGGAATCAACTAAGCTTATTGCCACGGTGCTCGTCATTCAATTGGTGGCAATACCGGGGGCGTATTTTTTTTCCTGGATATCTAAACAGCGCGGAAACAAAATATCAATCCTGAGCATGCTGATGATTTGGATAGGCGTATGTCTTTACGCGTTTGTACTGAGGACAGAAATTCAATTTTACTTTCTGGCGGCCGTTGTGGGGTTGATCATGGGAGGGATACAATCCATGTCGCGCTCTACATTTTCAAAACTGATACCTAAGAACAGCCCAGATAATACCAGCTTCTTTAGTTTTTATGATGTAACAGAAAAGCTTTCCATCGTTGGCGGTACTTTTTCATATGGTCTGATCGAGCAGTTGACCGGATCAATGAGAAATAGCACATTAGTGCTTGGGCTGTTTTTCGTTATTGGGATTGGGCTATTGTTGTATTCCAGAATGGACGTTGGTCGGGCTAGTCAAACCTCAGGTGCTTGACAGAATCACCGGAGTTGTACAGCTCCAGTAAGGCATCAATACCAATCTCAAGGTGTTTTTCTACATAATCCTGGGTCACTTTTTTATCGCTCGCATCTGTTTTCACGCCTTGTGGAATCATGGGATTGTCTGAAACTAGCAACAAAGCTCCTCTGGGAATTTCATTAACAAATCCCACGGTAAAAATTGTGGCTGTCTCCATATCTACCCCAATCGCACGAACTTTTCTTAGATATTTCTTAAAATCTTTGTCATGTTCCCAAACTCTCCGATTTGTTGTCATTATTGTACCGGTCCAATAATCCAGCTCATGTTTCTTGATCATTGAAGACACTGCTCTTTGCAATCTGAAGGAGGGTAGGGCCGGTATTTCGATAGGAAGGTAATCATTACTTGTGCCTTCCCCTCGAATGGCCGCAATAGGCAATATCAAATCACCGAGTTGGGTTTTCTTTTTTATACCACCACATTTTCCTAGAAACAAAACGGCCTTTGGACTGATGGCTGATAATAAATCCATGATTGTGGCTGCTACGGCACTCCCCATCCCAAAGTTGATAATGGTGATGTTATTGGCTGTTGCAGATGTCATAGGTTTGTCTTGCCCATATATATCAGTATCAAACTTTTTGGCAAACATCTCTACATAGCTAGAGAAATTGGTCAGTAATATATATTCGGCAAACGCTTCGGTTGCTACGCCTGTATATCTTGGCAGCCAGTTTTCTACTATTTCTTTTTTAGTTTTCATATGTCGATTTGCCTCTAGCTAATCTACTCATTTTAATTTTATAGCTTCCTCTAATTGCACTAATTTGCCATCTGATGCAAAACCTGAATTTACCTTCTTTTCCAATCAAATTAAGCGCTGACAAACAGTCTTTGTTTGATCCGATTCGCAGGAAGTATATAGTCGTAACTCCCGAAGAATGGGTGCGTCAGCATTTCATCAATTACCTCGTCGAATACTTGAATTACCCTCTAGGACTTCTGAAAGTAGAGTTTGGAATCAAATACAACCACCTTTCAAAAAGACCGGATATTCTTGCTCATGATAGAGAAGGCAAGCCACTACTTTTGATAGAATGCAAATCCAGTGATGTAAAGATTAAACAAACCGTTTTTAACCAGGTAGCAGTCTATAATAAGATTTTAGGTTCACCTCTGGTTGTCGTGACTAATGGAATCCAACACTTTTGTTGGAAGCAAGATGTCAAGACAAACAAGATTGATTTTTTGGATGACATCCCAAGTTTTGAAGATGCCATCCTTCTTTAATAGTTCTAAAGAACCTGTTCGACAGGAGTGTGTGCAAGGTCGAATGCTTCTGCTACTCCTTTATACACTACTTTTCCTTCCACTATGTTCAGGCCTTTCTTGAGTTCATCATGTTCCATGCAAGCCTGCTTCCATCCCTTATTGGCCAATTCGATAGCATAAGGTAATGTAGCATTAGTAAGAGCAAGTGTCGATGTATAAGGCACAGCTCCTGGCATATTCGCCACACAATAGTGCAGAATTCCATCAATCTCATAAGTTGGATTTTCATGAGTCGTTGGTTTGCATGTTTCAATACAGCCTCCCTGATCCACAGCGACATCTACTAGCACTGTGCCTGGACGCATATCTTTCAACATATCTTCTGTAACCAGATGTGGAGCTTTGGCTCCATGAACCAGAACAGCACCAACTATCAAATCGTGCGTACTGATTAACTCCCTGATATTGTATTCATTGGACATAAAGGTATTCACATTAGCAGGCATAATATCAGCCAAATGTCTGAGTTGAGGAAGGCTTATGTCAAGTATGGTTACGTCAGCTCCCAAGCCAGCAGCCATTTTTGCAGCGTGCGTACCAACGATTCCACCACCCAGTATCATCACCTTTGCAGGTCGTACGCCGGGTACTCCTCCGAGCAAAATACCCCTGCCGCCTGAAGGTTTTTCTAAATACTTAGCTCCCTCCTGTATAGCCATTCTTCCTGCCACTTCCGACATGGGCACCAGCAACGGAAGTGATCGATCTGCCTTCTCTACGGTTTCATAGGCCAGGCAAACGGCATTGCTGGCGATCATCGCATTCGTAAGTGGTTCGTAAGAAGCGAAATGAAAATAGGTAAAAACTAGTTGGTCCTTTTTGATGAGCGCATACTCTGCTTCTATAGGCTCTTTCACCTTAATGATCATTTCAGCCTTCTCATAAATTTGTTCAATGCTTTCAAGCATGCTAGCGCCAGCTTGTAGGTACTCCTCATCACTGAAGCCGCTTCCTACACCGGCCGTTTTTTGTACAAATACATCATGTCCGTTTTTTCTTATTTCCTTAACTCCTGCGGGAGTGAGTGCAACACGGTTTTCGTTGTTTTTTATCTCTTTGGGTACTCCGACTATCATAATTTAATGTTGTTTTTTAGGATTGCAAAGATAGAAATGACTGTTCGGATATTGACTGTTTTGCCTTCGATGGAATGAAATACGATATATTATTCTAATATTATTTTCTTGTTAAAATATTAGAGTAGACAAAAGAGTATTAGTAGAATAAGGTTCTATTATTGATTGTTCAGCAGAATAATCTATTGTTTAGGGATATTAATAAGTTAAAAACAGTATAAACGTTGGTTATGAGCTTGTTTTATCTTTTTGAAATGTGCCTCTATTTACTTAGATTTGAGGATTATTGAGAGGCCTAATTAGCAGGCCTGACCAAAAAAGTCTTATATGGAAAAAACCGCTCAATTAGAAACCGATAACGAACTTCAGGTTGAAGAGATATTGAGCGACTATAAGCTTGCCGTAGAAAGCAGAGAAGACAGCTACATAGGTAGAAAAGAGGTCTTCATGGGTAAGGCTAAATTCGGCATTTTTGGAGACGGTAAGGAAATTCCACAGATAGCAATGGCTAAGGTATTCCGAGACGGTGATTTCCGTTCAGGATACTACAGGGATCAAACTATGATGATGGCTCTGGGTGAGCTCACTTCGCAAGAATTCTTCGCACAATTATATGCTCATACAGATGAGAAAGCAGAACCTGCATCAGCTGGTAGGCTGATGAATGGTCATTTTGCTACCAGGTCACTAGATGAGTATGGTGAGTGGAAGGACTTGATGAAAATGAAGAATTCGGCTGCTGACATATCGTGTACAGCAGGTCAAATTCCTCGTTTGCTTGGGTTGGCGTATGCATCAAAATTATATAGGGAAAATCCGGCACTTCATGCTCAAAAGCAGTTTTCAAATAAGGGAAATGAGGTTGCTTTTGGTACGATAGGAAATGCATCCACTTCTGAGGGAGCATTCTTGGAAATGATCAATGCAGCTGGTGTATTGCAGGTGCCAATGGTGCTGGCGGTGTGGGATGATGAATATGGCATATCAGTTCCTAACAAATATCACACTACCAAAAGTAGCATATCAAAAGCACTGGCCGGTTTTCAAAGAACCAGCACCGAAATGGGTATTGAGATTTTCACTGTTAGGGGTTGGGACTATATGGAATTGTGCAGAACGTTTAAAAAAGCAGAGTCTATAGCCCGAGAGGAGCACGTGCCTGTCTTGGTTCATGTTATAGAAGTAACGCAACCGCAGGGTCATTCTACGTCGGGATCCCACGAGCGATATAAGTCAAAGGAACGCCTCGACTGGGAGAGGGAATTCGATTGCGTAAAAAAAATGCGCGAATGGATTTTGTCTGAAGGCATGGCTAATGACAATCAGTTAGATGCCATTGAAGATGAGGCGAAGGAAAATGCAAAAAAGGCCAGAAACGGAGCATGGAAGGCGTATTTGTCAAGTGTGAAAGGAGAAGTGAATGATGTACTTAACCTTATTAAGAAATTATCTGCTAAAAGTAAATACAAGAGTCAGCTTGACATATTGGCCACTACGCTAAGAGAAACCGTTAGTCCTAATAAACTGGACGCAGAAAAAGCTGCTCGTAGAAGTTTAAGATGGGTAAGCAAAGAAAATCTACCCGAAAAGAAATTGCTGGTTGACTGGCTGAAGAAGAAAGAAGAAATTCGATATAGGGAGTACTCCAGTCACATGCACAGTGAGTCGGCTAAGTCTGCCTTGAAGGTAGACCCGGTATTGCCAGTATATTCACAGGAGTTTGAAATGGTTGATGGTCGTGAGGTTTTGAATGCGGCTTTTGATGATATTTTTACCAGAAACCCATTGGTGTTTACAATGGGTGAAGATGTTGGCAAGATTGGAGACGTGAACCAGGGCATGGCAGGAATGCAGGAAAAACATGGTGAACTGCGTGTAACAGATACTGGGATTAGGGAAACATCAATTATGGGTCAGGGGATAGGTGCAGCACTTAGAGGACTGAGACCAATTGCTGAAATTCAGTACCTTGATTACATATACTATTGCATTCAGGTGCTTACTGATGATTTAGCCTGTCTGCACTATAGAACCAAAGGTGGGCAAAAGTCACCTCTCATTATTAGGACAAGAGGACATAGGTTAGAAGGTGTTTGGCACTCAGGTTCACCAATGAGTATGATCCTTGGCTCACTGCGAGGTATTTATTTATTAGTCCCTAGAAACATGACTCAGGCAGCAGGATTTTATAACACCTTGCTAGAATCAGACGATACTGCTATAGTAATAGAGAGTCTCAATGGATATAGACTAAAGGAGAAACTCCCGGAAAACATCGGAGAGATGAGACTGCCTTTGGGCAAAGTAGAAGTGCTTAAAGAAGGAAAAGATATTACCGTGGTGACATACGGATCAATGTGTAGAATCGTCATGGATGCGGCCAATCAATTGACAGATTTTGGAGTGGACGTGGAGGTAATCGATGTGCAGACCCTAATGCCTTTTGACCTGAATCATGACATTGTTAAATCACTTAAGAAGACAAATAGAATCGTCTTTGCAGATGAAGACGTTCCAGGAGGAGCTACAGCTTACATGATGCAAAAAATTCTGGAAGACCAAGGAGGGTATCAATACCTGGATTCTAAACCACTTACGATTACTTCAAAGGAACACAGACCAGCCTACGGCTCAGATGGTGATTATTATTCCAAACCAAATTCCGAACAGATATTCGATGCAATTTACTCCGTGATGTCTGAAGTGAGTCCCAAAAAATTTCCATCCATTTATTGAGACTATTTAATATCAGCAAGTGTTAGATCTCTCGATTCAATAATATTGCTGTCATTTAGCAATCTATCCTTGATTTTAACTTTTAGCTTAAAGGTATCGGTCCTAATAAGGATATTGAATCCACTTGAGGTCATTGAGTATTTAATAGTTCCTTCTAATGAGGAACCAAGGCTGGTTTGGTCGAATATAGGAAACCTGGCATTAAAATCTATTCCGCAACCATTGACATCAAATGCCCTTTTCCAGTCAATAAATTCATAGCCGCTTCCTCTTTTCCTGTAGAAGTCAACGAAAATGTTATTTCTGTTTTCGTTTTTTATTACGTAGAGCGTATCCTCACGAAACTCTGCTAGATTAATTTCAGTGGTTTTGGTTCCTTTGGGGATAAAAACATCTCGATTTTCATTGATGAATAAGAGATCATAGTCATCACAGCTAAATCCCGGACGGTTGTCTTTCTCACTAATTATTTCCGGATTCGAACCTGATTCAAAAGCAAACCTATAGAAGGGCGGTCTGACGTCCGTGGCACCTAATGTTACAATTCTGCCGTCTTCGTCTATTACAAAATCAAAGTCCTGGTAAGGGTAATCATTTTCATCTCTACTCAGCCCTAAGTCACCATCACCATCCTGAAAGTCGATAAAAAGAATTAAAGAATCTGGGGCGTCTTCAAGGTCTTTGTAGACTATTTGATCAAACTCAATTGAGGGAGTCGTTGAAAAGTCTTCAGGGGCACTGCAAGATCCGAGGATTATTGCCAGCAAGAAAGAGAGAAAAAATGCATGCGAGGTTTTCGGCATTATACATTTTATAGCTGATTCGTTACTCACCATCCCTTTTCAAATTACATTTGCTAATTTAATTCAATATAATACAATTATTAAAAATTAAACCCTTAGTAATTTCATCGTGCAAACCCTAAACAATTTCAAAGAGGCATTTAATAGCATTGATGAAAACAACTTTGAAGAATTTGCCCTTCAATTATTTTATTTTCAATATAAAAACAATCCTGTATACAAGTCTTATGTAGATTACTTGGGATTGAGGGTGAAGAATACGAAAAGCACGAATGAAATCCCCTTTCTTCCAATAGAGTTTTTTAAGAAATTTGAGATAAAAACATGCTCCTGGAAGAGCCAGACTACTTTTATGAGTAGTGGGACTACCGCTTCGGTTAGAAGCAGGCACCATGTAGAAGATTTGTATTTTTACCGTCAAAACACTTTGATGAACTATGAGCGTTTTTTCGATAGTGTATCAGATACCACGATACTGGCCCTGTTACCGTCCTATCAGGAGCAGGGAAATTCGAGTTTGATAGATATGGTTGATTATTTTATGTCCAGGAGCAATTCCGTACACTCTGGTTATTATTTAGACGACTATGAAGGGCTAAATAAGGCTATTGAATTAGCATCCAAACATAATAAGTCTGTTGTGCTGTTTGGTGTTTCTTTCGCCCTGCTTGAATATGCCAAGTTTGCTAAGAACCAAAACAAAGACATCATTGTAATTGAGACAGGGGGAATGAAGGGTAGGGGACCGGAGTACACCAAGATGGAAATGTATGATATCCTTAAGCAGGGCTTAAATGTCAGGGAAGTGTATTCTGAATATGGTATGACCGAACTGATGTCTCAGGCTTATTCAAAAGGTGCTGGTCTATTTCAAACTCCATATTGTATGAAAGTCGATATTAGGGATGTAAACGACCCATTTAAGTATTTGGAGGTTAACAAAACAGGGAGTGTGAACGTAATAGACTTAGCCAATATTCATTCTTGTGCTTTTATTGAGACTCAGGACCTTGGTGTCAAAAGAGAAAATAAGAAATTCGAGATATTGGGAAGAATTGATAATTCTGATTTGAGAGGTTGTAATTTATTGGTATCTTGATCGTTCAATTGTTTAATTAAGACCAATATTTGTATAAAATCGATTTTTTTTTGAACTCGGACTTAATTTTTCTATATTTAAGCCTTAAAAGGTAAATTAGTTAAACCCAACAATTATGAAACTGAAAGCGTTAATATTGGCCTTGGTAGTTTTAGCCGCTAGTGCTTGCACGCAACGTACATGCCCTACTTATGCTAAAAATGATACAAAGAGCGTAAATTTATCGAAGTAAAAATATATCTACTCAATAGATGCGGGTGTGCTATATGTCCGCATATTTTTTTACCTCTTCTTCAGAAATAACTTCTGGGCTCATAATAATGAGTCGTTCGATTACATTTCTCAGTTCTCTGATATTTCCCGTCCATTTTCCTTTTTGGAGCTGTTCTAAGGCTTTTTGAGTAATTTCTTTGGGCATTGTGCCATACTCTGCTGCTATATCTTTCAAAAACTTATCCACGAGTAACGGGATGTCTTCTTTCCTTTCAGATAATGCAGGTACGTTGATTACTATAACACTCAATCGGTGGTAGAGGTCCTCTCGGAACTTGTTGTCTGCAATTTCTTGTTTCAGGTTCTTATTTGTGGCTGCAATAAGCCTTACGTTAACTTTAATCTCCTTATCTCCTCCTACACGAGTGATTTTGTTTTCCTGGAGGGCGCGCAGCACTTTTGCTTGCGCCGATAGACTCATATCTCCTATTTCGTCAAGAAATAGGGTTCCGCCATCTGCTTGTTCAAATTTCCCGATACGTTGCTTAACAGCCGAAGTAAACGAGCCTTTTTCATGACCAAATAATTCACTTTCGATAAGCTCAGAGGGTATAGCTGCACAATTAACTTCTATCAATGGCATCTTTGACCTACTACTCAACTTATGAATGGCATTGGCTACCAACTCTTTTCCTGTCCCATTCGCTCCGTATACAAACACCCTGGCTTCCGTCGGAGCGACTTTTTCTATCATCTCCTTCACTTCAAGAATTTGCTCAGACTCACCGACGATTTCCATCGATTTGGAGACTTTCTTTTTTAGTATTTTGGTTTCGGTTACCAAGTTGGATTTTTCACCAGCATTGCGAATAGTTAAAAGCAGTCGATTTAGATCTGGTGGTTTTTGGATGAAATCAAAGGCTCCCTTTTTTGTGGCTTCAACCGCTGTTTCGATGTTGCCATGAGCAGAGATCATAATGAACTGAGAACCTATTCCTTCTTCCTGGGCTTTTTCCAGGACCTCAAGTCCATCCATTTCTGGCATCTTGATGTCGCAAAGTGCAATATCATATTCTTTGTCCTTCAACATATCCAAAGCAACTTTGCCATTTTCAGCTTCGTCTATGATGTATTTTTCATATTCAAGAATATCACGCAATGTTTTCCTGATGCTTTTTTCATCGTCTATGATGAGAATTTTCTTTGCCATTAATGTTGGAGTTTTTTCAAATAAAAATAATAAAACAGGCCTGTAAGCCGGGTTCTGTATTCCCAAGGGAATCCTTGTCATTTATCTAGTTCGTATATCACTATACGAATCTATCAATCTACCCTTCCTGTCACTCATTAAATGAGAAAAAACGGGTCGTTTTTTACAGGATTTATTTGATCTTTCAGCTCGTAAGGTTTACACTGCCATATTGGTCACCCAAGATGCGGTGAGCTCTTACCTCACCTTTTCACCCTTATTCCGACAAGTCGGAACGGTATATTTTCTGTTGCACTTTCTCCCCCCGACTGATCGGGGGACTTCCTGTTAGGAAGTACGATACCCTTTGCTGCCCGGACTTTCCTCCCCCGACGCGTCAGGGGCGACAAGGCGGCCTGTGCTGCAAACTTACTCATTTGACTCTAATTCTAGTGATAAATTGGAGCTGTGAGTAGACCTTCGAATATTCAACTTCTTGTTCTGTCGACAGAATGGATTAGTAATTTCGTCTAGAAAATGTCTTTACCTGTAATTTTGAATTCCCAGTCATCAGCGAGATTTGCAATATCAACGATTACTTTCTTCAATAAGTCTTCATCAACGTTATGTGTATTCAATGTGGACTCAACTTTTAAGAAACCGTTAGAAATGGCAAATTTGCTAAATGGTGAATTATGATTTTCTAAAAGTAGTTGTTTACTGTCAAAGCTTTCTTCTGCATCGCAAACCTTGGAAGAAATATTAACCCTGTCTTTCTCTTCGGAAAGTTCAGCGATAACTGCCTGAAACCGCTCGTCTTTGAGCGGTACTATTATTACTGAGCGTTCATCATCATACTCGGAAAAGTTGCCACCTATTTCATCGGCGTATGATTGCATAAATTCGTTTAAGTTCATTTTTGAAAATGATAAAGGTTGGACAATTCAACTACTTAAATGTACATAATTCTGAGCTCGGATAAAATATAAAGCAGCAAATGTTTATTTGGAGGAATATCCAATTTCTTCCTCGTTCTTTACGCCTTGAGCTTTTTCGTCCAATTGGTCCTGCGTGGATTTGTTTCTGTCTTGGTTTTCATTTCTATTTTCAATCAAAATATGTTTGAGTTCATCAAAACTCCTTACAAACTGCAGGCTGAAACCAGTCTCTGTATCATTGATTCCGACTTGGTTATTGACTGATGCATTGATATTGGATCTGCTGTACATTTTAGCCCTAAAACGCCCATCAGGTGTAAGCAGGTATTCCACGGTCCAGTCTCCGAGTATCGTGGAGATGTCCGAATTGTTGTTCTGATCTGCAAAACCACCACCTCGTGTTAGCTTTAGCCTACCATCAAGGAAAGAATAGGAGAGTCGCAGCTGAAAGGTTCTGAAAGCGTCATTGTCCAGACCGGCGAGATTAACATCAACCTCAAGGTTTTCGTCAACTTGTGTAGCCCAATAGCTCAGCTGGTTGGAGACAAACTCACTTAAACTATTTCCAAAGGTCTGAGAGCCACCAACCTGGAAGCTATTTTCCGGTGAAAACCTCCGCAGTATCACCAGACTAAACACTTGCCGTTTCATTTCTTGCTCATTGGCATCAAGCCTCGCTTTGAACGCCCTAACCTGTGCATCTAAAGGCATTCCAGCTAAATTATCAGGATAGTCTTCAATATTAATATCGAAACCAATTTCTGGAGAAGTTAGGTTTCCCGTGAGGAAGAGGTTGACAATTGAGGGGTACTTGGTTCTGAGTTCTTGTGAATTGTTATCCAAACCACTGCCGGTCAGGATAGGTGCAAGGGAGGCCAATTGTCTGTATTTGGCATTAATATTTAGCTTGGCCGCATAAGGGTCCCCGTACCAGGAAATACTACTGCCTTTTTGTATTTCGAACTCCTTATTAATGATATTGTAAAGTGTGAAATTATAGCCGCCGGACTCAATTTGAAGATCTCCAAACATGTTGAAATCCCCGTAAGGATCTATCATTAATTCAATATTTCCGTTTCCTCGTCCTCTGATTATATCACCAGCTTTTGCATCAAAAATCAACTCTGTATAGGCATCTGAAGTCACCTCTATGTCAAAATCCAGTTTGAGTCCTTTTAAATCAATCTCCTCTTCAGCGATATCCTGAAGGCTTTTTTGGTGCTCAGGATTGGTCAAGTCAATGAATGAAATGTATTCCTTTTGCTCTACGTTGTACTCTCCTAATTCTCCCACGGGAATTGATATACGAGTGCCCTTGTTGGTTTTGGCATGGGCTGTAACGTGTAAGTTGTTGATCGCTCCGAGTACGCTAATATCTCCGGAAGCGTAAGCAGTTCCGTAGTAAAGCTTATTATCTTTTGATCCGGTATTCAGAAGTTTAAAGTTGTCGTACTTGCCGGTAATGTCAAGGACAAAATGGTCGAACCCATCGTGAAACATGCCGCCATTAAAAGTGGCATTGTGGTTTTGTGCATCGGTAAGTTTGAGGTTTTCAGCTCCAATATGATTTTCTTCGAAAACTATTCCACCCTCATATGCATACGTTGTTTTTGTATAGTTAACAGTAATGGTACCATCGTTAAGTTGACCTTTGCCTTCTAATATTGGACTGGTAGGATTTCCTGAAATCTTGAAATTACCTGAGGCATAACCGCTCAAGTTTTCAAAATTATCTGCTACGAAGGGTTGTATAATGTTTAAATTAGCACTGTCGAAATCGGCGGTCATATCCAGTTCGTTTTCAGTCAGGCCGGGGTAAAAATGACCATTCACATCGATAATCCTTTTTCCTGTACGATTAACTACAAACTCCAAATAAAGGCGATCTCTATTGTTTTCCCAGTCAGAAAAGCAATCGATATCTCCAACTAGAAATTTTTCTATATAGAATGATTTAGCCCTAAGATTACTTTCGACTAATACGTCATCCTCAAGCTTGTTCATGTCTATGTTGCCATTCACTACGCCAGATATATCTGTGGGTAATATAGAATTGAGATTGTCTACTCCAAAATTTCTAATATCAATTTGCATTTGGTCTTTTGGGTCATCAGACCATATACCATTAATTGCAATTGACTGATCCAGGTATAATAGATTTACATTTTCAAACATCAACTTGTCTTCTGTGTAGATGATTTCATTGCTAGGCTCAAATGCCCATGCATTTCCCAACGCAGTAATTTCAGAATCTAGGAAATGGCCCGATATAGAGTCTTCCAGAAAGTTGAGTCTGGCCTTAATGTCCAGATTGTTCTCTAGCTGTTGCTGATCCAAATTGAATTCAAGATCCATAACATTGTCCGACCAAATAGTCTCCAAAAAAATATTATCTGTACGTGAATTTCCATCCCAATTTTGTTCATTGGAAGATAGATATACCGAGGATAATATGTTTCTATCCGAACGGTGTTTGGAAATATTTACTTCAGCCAGATTGTTAAAAAAGGAATTTTTACCCACTTGAATAGTATCAACCAGTGTATTTAAGCTCAAAATGGATGTTTCATCAGAAACAAAATTCCCCTCCAGTAAGATGTCTTTTGATAGATGTATTTTGGGTAAAAATGGGCTAACGAACCTGTTGGCATTCCATAGGTTAACTTTTAGATCGAGTTCAAAGTTTTCGACTTGAGCCTCACGATTGTTATAGTAGTTATCAAGGCTATCGGAATTATTAACAACGGACAGTCTCAATTCCTTATATAGCTTTTGAGCTTCCTTGAGAACGGTGCTATTCTTAAAGTTCCCTTTGGCTTCTGCCGTCAACCCATCGGTCTCCAGGGAAATAACCCGTTCATCACCAATAATGAACGAGAGGAACTTTATTGAGTCAAGTTGCAACTCGTCTTCTTCAATAATCAATCTCGAATTTTGCAGATTGGCAAATCCTTTCAGGCTGTCAATATGAAAGCCTTTCATGTCAAGGTTAATATGAGAGGCGATAAAAACTTCTTGTTCGGAAAAGCCTAGTGGTTTCAGTTTCAATGCATCCAGACAAGCACTAACGTTCACTTTGTCAACATTGTCACGAACATCAATATTCACTATGCCGTCAAAGATAAAATTTGGATCTTTCGATTTTAGTTCTCCTTCAAAGTACCCCTGAGCTAGGTCGCCATTGGCATGTATGCTAGAGTAGGTGTATTTGTTGATTTCTACAGAATCAATGTCCGCATTTAGGTGGAAATTGGCGTTTTCTATTTCTAGACCATTTCCTCTGACATGCCCGTTAAGATAGATATTTCTAAAATTATCTTCTTCTACGATCCTCCCTAGATCAAAATGTTCCAGTCTTAGATTTCCAGAGTAAAAGGCGGTATTGTTTTCCCCTATTTTAAAGTTAATATCAGAATTAATCTTACCAACATCCATATCAAATGAACCATTTGCAACAAAATCAGTAGGAAATCCTAAATAGTCCCCCTTAAAATGAATCGTCCCAAGATTATGAACTTTGTCTCTTACTTCTTTTGGTAAATAAACTTCAAGGTCTGTGGGTTCTAATATTGCCCTATTGCATGAAATATCTATAAAGGTTTCCTTTATGTTGGGCAAGCCGAAGAAGCCGAGATTTCCATCGATAAATGTTTTCTTCCCAAACCTTAAATCCATGTTTTGTGCCATCAAGTGGCCAACAGTTCCATGGATTTGCCCTGTCACCTCATAAACCTGGTTTAAATGGTCAATAGAGGGTGCAAACAAGGCAATATCATCTGAGCTTATAAATGAGCTATCCAGATTGACATAAAACTTAACACTATCTGCGAAATATTTGAGGGCATTCGGGGATGAATACTCAAATCTTATTGAGTCTTTTAATAGACTGTAATGGGTTCTCAGGTCAAGGTTTGATAGTGTCATTGACTTGTTGCAATACATGAATAGGCCGTTCAATGACTTGATGTCCATGTGTTTATCCACATCAATAGCCTGCAAGTAAACAAAATTGAAATCAATGGTATCACTGTGTTGTCTAAAATCATCCAACTGAGTATATATACTTCGGTAGCCAAAGTGACTATGATCCTTTCCTTCAATGATTTCAGGCTTGGTCATATCATTATAGGAGACATGACCCTCATATACTTTGACTGAACCAATAGAAAGCGGTGTGCTTTTTTTATTCTTTTTCTGTGGACCTTTCAACTGACCTAGAAAATCAGAGACATTTAGAGCAGTATAGTCATTCTTTTTTATCAGTCGGATACTTGGTTTATCGAGTTCCAAAACATCAATCACGAGGTGATTGTTAACGATTAGTTCGTAGAAACCTATATCTGCCTTTATAGCATCTGTGGTGAGAAGTATACTGTCTTGCTGATCGTAAATTTTAATATTCTCTATGAGTATGTTGTCATACCACATCAGGTTGGCATAACCAACATCCATATTGAAATTTGTCCTTGAGGTGATGACTTTTGTTAAAGAATTGATAATCCTTGTTTGAACAACGGGTACCTGTATGACCGTAATAAGAATAGTGAAAAAGACGAGTACAAAGACGGGAATAGTGATGAGGTATTTCACCCATTTTTTCTCACTGATAATTGCTTTTTTTTCGGATTCCGCCATATTGAGGATTGCTATCGCAAAACTAAAGGGTAATATTCATTTATTTCTTTCTATCTGCGTAATTCAGAGCAGTTTGCGCAAGCTTTCATTCAAAAATATTGATGGATATTTTTTTAAAAGTATGCTCTTGTTGATTAGGTAACGTAATTTTGGCTGATTTATAAGTTATGAGTATAAATATTTTAGCCATAGAGTCTTCTTGCGACGAAACTTCAGCTGCCGTTATTAGTGATGGCCAGGTTTTGTCAAACATAATCGCGACTCAAAAAGTCCATGAAAAATATGGAGGCGTTGTGCCCGAGTTAGCGTCCAGGGCCCATCAACAGCAGATAGTACCTGTGGTTGATCGGGCACTTGTAGAAGCAGCCATGAGAAAGTCTCAATTAAACGCTGTTGCATATACTCAGGGTCCCGGACTTTTGGGGGCTTTGCTCGTAGGATCTTCATTTGCAAAATCGTTGAGTACAGGCCTGGGTATTCCGTCTATCACCGTGAATCACATGCAGGCACACATTTTGGCTCATTTCATTGAAGACCCTAAACCTTCATTTCCTTTTATCTGCTTGACGGTAAGTGGAGGACATACCCAACTTGTGAAAGTTCAAGAGGATTTGACAATGACCATACTGGGTGAAACTAAGGATGATGCTGTAGGGGAGGCCTTCGATAAGGCAGCCAAAATTTTGGGTTTGGACTACCCCGGAGGGCCTCTGATAGATAAGTATGCCAAGGAGGGAGATCCGTTGAAGTTTGAATTTTCAAAAACTGAAATGCCAGACCTTCATTACTCTTTCAGTGGGATTAAGACTTCAATTCTGTATTTCTTGAAAAAGGAGGTTCAGAAGAATGAAAATTTTGTCAAGGAAAATTTGGCAGACTTATGTGCCAGTATCCAAAAAAGTTTGATTGACATGCTGATGGAGAAGTTAATTCAAGCAGCCAAAAAAGAAGGCATTACTGAAGTATCCATTGCAGGTGGTGTTTCAGCAAATTCAGGTCTTAGAACGGCCGTGCAGGATAAAGGTATGAAAAAAGGATGGAATGTTTATATCCCAAAGTTTGAATACTGTACTGATAATGCAGCCATGATCGCCATGGCCGCTCATTTCAAATATCTTAACGGGGAATTCGCTTCATTGTCTTCAGTGCCCATGCCAAGGATGCCTTTTTGATAGTTCAAGGATAATAACCAAATGTTGATCGAAAATTAATTCTAGTTAGACCAATACATTATATTTTAGCTCAAAATAGAGATAGATGGCAAAAGATAAGGGCAAGGATCGGTTTAGTAATACTGTTAATATAAAGAATCGTAAAGCAGGATTCGAATATACTTTCATCGATAAGTATGTAGCTGGTATAGTACTCCAGGGTACAGAAATCAAGTCGATAAAAGAGGGGAAAGCCAGCCTTCAGGAAGCCTATTGCCACCTGCACAATGAAGAGGTCTACATTAAAGGCATGCATATTGCTGTTTTCAGTGAAGGAACCTACAATAACCATGAACCCTTGCGAGAAAGAAAATTACTACTCTCAAAAAAAGAAATCAAAAAGATCCATTCTAAATATAAGGAAAAAGGCTTGGCGATTGTACCTACCAGGTTATTCGTGAATAATCGGGGATATGCAAAGCTTGAAATAGCTTTGGCTAAAGGGAAGAAAATATATGACAAACGTGATTCCATTAAGGATAAGGATATCAAACGAGAACTAGATAGGAGTAAATTTTAAAAAATGCCAGAAGCAGAAAAAGGAATTTGTCGTATGAGTTTGGTTCCGATGCGGGCTGAGCCGTCAAATGACGCTGAGATGTGTAGTCAAATTCTTTTTGGTGAACACTACTCTGTAATAAACAGCGAGGATGACTGGGTAGAGTTGAGCCTTCAGTTTGATAGTTCTACAGGATGGATCAGAAGAGATCAACATGAGGTGATCTCGTCGGCCTATTTTGATCAGATCAATAATTCCGACTATAAAGTATGTACCGAATTAGCTGGGGACATTTATTTCAGAAAGAAAAGAGTAAATATTCTTATGGGAAGTATTCTCCCCATATCCACCAATGAATTATTCAAATTAGAAGAGCAGGTGGCATTCAACGGGGCATCCAAGAGCTTAAATCAAAAGCGTGAGTTTGAATTTTTTAAAGAAGTACTCTCGAAATATATGTACACACCCTATTTACCGGGAGGTAAGACTCCTTTTGGTATTGACGAGGGAGGTTTGGTTCAGCAAGTATTTAAAATTTGTGGGTACAGATTGCCAAGAACAATGCGGGAGCAAGTTTCAACAGGAAAAGCAGTAGAATCCCTGAAAGAATTAAATCCCGGAGATTTGATATATAGTGGTGAGTCTGAGCCGAATGGAGCATTTATTCATTTATCAGACTCTAAGATTATTGGTGTTTTTGATGGACAGGTGCAAAATGTAGAATCTAATTACCTGGAAAACAATACTGCGGCTATCAGACGAGTATTACATTAGAAATTGTCTTGGCCCGGGAATATGTTTTACCTATGAGTACATTAATATCATTTTACTCTCTTTTTTGATCATTATTTTATATTTTCATGCCCTTAAATTCTTATCGCTGAGATGATAAAGAAAAAACAGAAGTTAAAGAACTAAAATTACCTGGCATGAACGACAAGGTACTAGTGTTAAATCAGGACTATTCTCCACTAACATTATGTACAGTAAGTCGGGCCTTTCTTCTGGTATTTCTCGATAAAGCGGAGTTACTTTCCGCGGATAAGAATGGTTTTCTAAGGAGTGTCTCAGTTTCGTACCCCAAGCCTTCAGTAATTAAAATCAAGAATTATGTTCATGTTCCATACAAGGGTGTGGTGCTTACCCGCTTTAATATTTTCAAGAGGGATGGCTACCAGTGTCAATATTGTAGCACTACTAAGGATTTGACATTGGATCACCTTATTCCCAGATCGAAAGGAGGAAAGTCGACATGGAACAATCTGGTAACAGCTTGTAAAAAATGTAACAGTAAGAAAGGAGATAGTACGCCAAAAGAAGCTGGGCTAATTCTCAAAAAACCTCCATTCAAGCCCTCTTATGTAATGTTCTTAAAGAATTCTATGGGCACGTTGCGAGACGACTGGCAGCCATACCTGAAAAAGACTGCAGTAGCTTAGTAGGGTTTTTCTCCAACGTAATTGCCCGGTGGGTTGTAACTGCAAACCCAGGTCACCATTCCTTTACACTCCATTTGTGCACAGCCCACTTGAGTAGTATTTCTCCATACCAGCTGGGTATAATGTCCGCAAACAGCTCCGGATTTACACTTGTTCTTGTCGTAGTTGTAGTCTTTCTTTTCGCTAGCCCAGGAGTTGACTGCATCGCCGGCAGAGTAATAACCTTTGGTACCTTTAAAGAGATTTTCTCCATAGCCATTTCCACTATGCTCGAAAGCACATCCCTTTTCTTTGAGCTTTAGCGCCCAGGTGTTGGCAGCATCCGCTAATTCATCGGAGTAATTTATATCAGCTACGCCTACTTCAGCTCTCCAGTAGTTGTGTTGGGTCAAAATTTCGTCGATTTCTACTTCATTTGCCGGTTGGGCTTTTGCTACGATTGATACTAAGCAGATTGCGATGAAAAGAAGGAAATAATTGGGTTTCATGATTGATGCACATTAATTTTAAAATGAAAGCTACAAAATATGGACACAAGAAAAAACTTAATAATCGTTTTATTGGCTGTTTTGGCTGGATTCTCATGCCGGGCTCAATCAAGTGATTCAGCCCTGGATAAGGCCAAACAAGAAATAGCCGCTCTGAAGAAAGAGTTAATCCAGGCTGGGGAAGCAGCAGAGACAAATGCCGAATCGGCTCGAATGGCTCAACTTGAAACAATGAAAGCACAGGAGGATGCAAGGGCTGCTGCCAAAGCGGCAAAGAAACAAGCCGAAGAAGCAAGAAAACAAGTCGAAATCGCTCAAATGGAAGCAGAGCGGCAACAGCAAATAGCAATGAAGAATGTTGAAATAGCTCTACATGCTCAAAAAGAAGCTGTCAGACAATCGGAAATGGCTGCTGAAAATGCCGTTCAAGCTCGAGTTGCTCAGGCGGAAGCAGAGAGGCAAGCTGCTGAAGGACAAAAACAAGCGGCATTGGCAAATGCACAGGCTCAAGAAGCGGCTAAGCAACGTGAGTTGTATTTGAAGTGCAAGGAAGGTGAATAATTGATGGATTTCGTTTGGATTGCTTTAGGTAGCCTGTTTTTGTTGGCTGGTGTCATTGGTTGTTTGCTGCCGATCCTTCCAGGACCACCGCTTGGTTTCGCTGCATTGTTAGTTCTTCAATTGAAAGAAGCCGCTCCATTCTCTCTTAATTTTCTGATAATATGGGCTGTAATTACCGTTGTTGTGTTTGCTATGGATTATGTTATTCCACCATTGACTACCAAAAAATTTGGAGGAAGTAAGAAAGGAATGATCGGAAGCACCATTGGGTTAGTACTAGGTTTAATATTTTTCCCACCTTTCGGATTGATTCTAGGTGCTTTTGCTGGTGCCTTTATTGGTGAGCTAATTGAAGGAAAGGACAATAGAAATGCTTTGAGGTCTGCTTTTGGAGCGTTTGTCGGTTTTATTACGGGCACCTTGTTAAAGTTAGTCGTGGTTGTAACTATGGGCTATTATTTCTTTTCATCATTGTTTTGATGGTCATTGATTGATTTGCTGTAGTTTTGACTTTTAGCAAATAGGTTTAATCCATAAGAAAAAATTGAAATTTAAAGATATTGGCATCCATAACCCTGTCTTAGAGGGCGTGGAAGCAATGGGGTTCGAGGAGGCAACACCAATTCAGGAAAAGGCCATTCCGGTCGTTTTAGAAAACAAAGATCTTCTGGCGTGTGCACAAACAGGAACAGGAAAAACTGCGGCTTTCCTACTGCCTGTACTTCAAAAGATTAGTGATGATCCAAATCATGGAGATGTCAATACCCTAATCGTGGTACCTACCCGAGAGCTGGCGGTTCAAATTGACAATCAGATTCAAGGGCTTGGATACTTTGTTGGGGTGAGTTCGATCGCTATATATGGAGGAGGAGATGGTTCATCCTGGGATTTGCAAAAAAAGGCATTGGTACAAGGAGCTGATATCATTGTAGCCACTCCGGGAAGAATTATTGCTCATATTAATCAGGAGTACGTTAAGTTGGATAAAATTCAACACTTCATCCTGGATGAAGCTGACCGCATGTTGGATATGGGTTTTTATGATGACATAAAACTCATCATGAAGCAACTGCCGAAGAAAAGGCAAAACCTTATGTTCTCCGCAACTATGCCTCCAAACATTCGCAAGTTGACCAAAGAAGTGCTTCATGAACCAGAGCAGATCAATATCGCTATATCTAAACCAGCTGAGAATATCGTACAGGCTGCATTTTTGACTTATGATGGTCAAAAAGCTGAGTTGCTAAAGCACCTCTTGCAAGCACGGAAGATGACTAGTGTAATTGTATTTTCTTCAAAGAAGGCCTCAGTAGATCAACTGACTAGAGAATTTAAGAAATTAGGGATACAAGCTGAGGCTATCCATTCAGGTCTGGAACAGCAGCATCGTGAAAAAGTATTACAGGATTTTGCAAACAGGCAAATTCATGTGCTGGTCGCAACGGATGTGGTAAGTCGTGGTATCGATATTACAGGTATTGAGATGGTCGTTAATTATAATGTGCCACAAGATGCAGAAGACTATGTGCATAGAATTGGTCGAACAGCCAGGGCATCTTCCGATGGTATTGCATTCACTTTCATCAACGAGGAGGATATGTGGCGATTTGGCAAGATCGAAAAACTAATCGAAAAGGAAGTAAGAAAGGTGAAGCTGCCGAGTCATTTGGGAGATGGGCCGGTTTACAACTCAAACCAAAAAGAGCGAAAACCATTTCGAGGAAAAAAAAGAAGCCCGAAACGAAAGTAGTACGAAAAATTCCCATTTAAATATTCATAAATCCATCGGCAAATGTACTTTTGCGGATGGCAGAAAAAATCATCATTCTTGACTTTGGTTCTCAGTATACACAGCTAATTGCGAGGCGAGTAAGAGAGCTAAATGTTTATTGCGAAATCCACCCATATAGCAAAATTCCTTCCATGGACAAGACCGTTAAAGGAGTTATTTTATCGGGGAGCCCATGTTCGGTTAGGCAGGAGGATAATCCTGATATTGAATTGGATAATCTTGTTGGTAAAGCACCCATTTTAGGTATTTGCTACGGTGCTCAGCTGATGGCCTATAAGTCAGGTGGAGAAATCTTACCATCTGAAATTAGAGAATATGGGCGTGCGCGTTTGTCTCAGGTAAATTTCAAGAATGAGTTGATGAAGGAAATGAATATTGGGTCTCAAGTGTGGATGTCACACGGAGATACGATTTTGAGTATTCCTGAAGATTATGAAATCATTGCCAGTACTGATTCTGTGAAGGTTGCGGCATTTCATAGTAAAACTCAGCCTGTTTGGGGAATTCAATTTCATCCAGAGGTAACGCACTCTGAGCAAGGTAAAATAATTCTTAGAAATTTTGTCGTACATATCTGTCAGTGCCACCAGGATTGGACGCCTGATATATTCATAGAATCTACGGTTCAGGGCTTGAAGGAAAAACTTGGAGAGGATCAGGTTGTGCTTGGCCTGTCTGGAGGGGTTGACTCTTCAGTAGCTGCATTTTTAATTCACAAGGCTATAGGAGATAGACTTCATTGTATTTTCGTTGACAATGGTTTGCTTAGGAAAAATGAATTCCATGATGTGTTGGAGTCTTACCAGGGAATGGGGTTAAATGTCACTGGTGTAAATGCTGCGGATGAATTCTATAAAGCACTAGAAGGACTGACAGAGCCGGAGGCCAAAAGAAAGGCTATTGGCAAGACCTTTATTGAAATATTTGATAAGGAAGCCCACAGGATAGAGGATGTTAAATGGCTGGGGCAAGGTACCATATATCCCGATGTAATCGAATCTGTCTCGGTAAACGGCCCTTCGGTTACCATTAAGTCGCATCATAATGTTGGTGGACTCCCTGAAAAGATGCATCTGAAGGTGGTAGAACCGTTGAACACCTTGTTTAAAGATGAAGTAAGAAGGGTAGGAAGAGCATTGGGTATTGATAATAAAATATTGGGTAGACATCCATTTCCTGGTCCTGGACTAGGAATAAGAATATTAGGAGATATCACGGCTGAAAAAGTGAGAATACTCCAGGAAGTGGATTATGTTTTTATCCAGGGCTTAAAAGACTCAGGCTTGTATGATGACGTGTGGCAAGCAGGTGCCATGCTATTGCCTGTGCAGTCTGTTGGAGTAATGGGAGATGAAAGAACTTATGAAAGTGTTGTGGCTTTGAGAGCTGTTTCCAGCCTTGACGGTATGACAGCAGACTGGTGTCATCTTCCCTACGAGTTCCTTAGTGAGATTTCCTCCAATATTATCAACCGCGTGAAAGGAGTTAATAGGGTGGTTTATGACATTAGCTCAAAACCCCCGGCTACCATTGAATGGGAATAACCAATCAGTATTGATTGTGCTTGATTAGGTCTTGTATGTCTGCAATTACCTCAGAGGTGTAATTATTCAGAAGACTCACTTTGGTGGGCATTTGGTCAAGCTCCTCTTCGTTTTTTGCCATGTGCTCTATTTCTTTTATCAAAGAAGAAAATTCCTCAATGCCAAGGAGTAACACAGACGGCTTGATTTTATGAGCCAATTGCCCCAGTTCCTTCCAATTTTTACTTTCAAGTGAATCATTAATTCCGTCTACTGATTCCGGGGTAATTTTATTAAAGGTCAGAAGCATGTCTTTGATAAACTCCCGATCATTGTCGCAGATGTTGTATAAATAATCCAGATCTACTCTCATGTTGTGGTTGTTCTATAGTCTTTTTCCCATTGGAAAGATAATATCATTATGAATTCCCTTTAAAGAATTTTACAAATTAATTGAATAATAATACAATCCATAATACCCTCAATGGGGTACTTTTACTTTGTTTAGACAGAACGAATAGTGGAGAAAATATATTTCAAAGTTGAAGGAATGACCTGCGCTTCTTGCGCGCAGAGTTTAGAAAGACGCTTGGGTGATCAGGAAGGAGTTTTAAATTCGCAAGTCAGCTATGGGAATCTATCTGCACAAATTGAATTTAAACAGGATCAAATAAGTAAGAAGAAGCTTCAGAAACTTGCGGATGAAATTGGGTATAAGCTATTGGAACCTGAAGGTCAAGCGTCTTTGAGTTCTGATAGGAGGGATGTCCAGCTCAAGCAAAAACTCATTGTAAGCATCTTTTTTACACTCCCAGTGTTTATTATTTCTATGTTTCTTCCCGGGAGGATAAGTTGGGAGAATCATTTGCTGTTGTTGTTGAGTCTGCCAGTTGTATTCTATTCCGGATTAGAATTTCTGGTTGGTGCAGTAAAGAGACTGAGGCATGGGCAAATGAATATGGACACTCTGGTAGCACTCAGTACCCAAACGGCATTTTGGTATAGCACTTGGGTAACGGTGGAGGGTTGGTACTCAAATCAACCCAATCATATTTATTTTGAATCAGCGGTGGTAATAATCACCTTTATTCTTTTGGGACGGTATGTTGAGGAAAGAGCTAAGAATAAGGCCTCAGATTCGATCAGCAAACTAGCATCACTTCAAGCAAAAGATGCAATTGTTTTAAGAAGTGGAATAGAGCTAAAAGTACCTATTGAGGAAGTGGCAGTAGGCGACTTATTGTTAGTAAAGCCAGGTGAAGGTATTCCGGTGGATGGAATCGTTTCTAAAGGACATTCTTATGTTGATGAATCAATGATCACAGGAGAACCATTGCCTACAGAAAAAGGAGAGAAAGATTCAGTCAAAGCTGGTACTATCAATAGTAACGGAGTACTAGAAGTTCTTGCAATGCAAGTGGGAAGTGAGACCTTGTTGGCTCGAATTTCTGAGATGGTAAAAGAGGCACAAGGGAGTAAAGCGCCCATTCAAAATTTGGCTGATAAAATATCTTCATATTTTGTTCCGGTCGTCATTGTGATAGCCGTATTGAGTTTTCTTTTTTGGAATTTTTACGCTCCGAATTTGGGAATATTTTTTTCGTTGAAAGTTTTCATTGCAGTGTTAATAATTGCCTGTCCATGTGCACTTGGGTTGGCAACTCCTATGGCTTTGATTACCGGAATAGGTAGGGCTTCACAGAAAGGAATTCTGATTAGAAATGGTGAGGCATTACAAAAAATGAGTGGCATTGATTCAGTAGTTTTTGATAAAACCGGAACCCTGACTGAAGGCAAACTGACGCAAGAAAAAATCTACTGGAAGCAGGGAGTTGATGCGCAGAAAATATTCAAAATCTTACTGGCTCTTGAGTCGCGTTCTACCCACCCATTGGCAGTAGCCATTGTTGAAAATAATGATGCAAAGAATTTAGAAATAGATGATATCAAAAACGTTCCGGGCAAGGGAATTATCGGACAATTTGAGGGGCAGAATTATTATGCAGGATCGCTCAAATTTCTTGCTGAAAAAGGACTGGAAATCGATACGTATTTCAGCTCACTTTTGAATCAATTTGATAACCAGTTTAGAAGCGTTGTGGCCTTCGGAAATGAGCAAGAAATACTAGCGGTAATTTTCATTGGAGATAAGATAAGAACTGATGCTGTTGAGGTAATATCGGAACTAAAGAAACTCAGAGTTCATTCGGCAATGTTGACGGGAGATCGTAAGGAGTCAGCCAAACATGTAGCAGAGCATCTTCAACTCGCTGACTTTGTTTCTGAAGTTATGCCAGATGAAAAAGGAAAATATATCCAGTCGCTAAAAGCTAAGGGCAGGGTAGTGGCTATGGTAGGTGATGGCATCAATGATGCTCCGGCTTTAGCATTGGCAGATGTTGGTATGGCTATGTCTACTGGTTCTGACATAGCAAGGGATACCGCAGATGTAACCATAATCAATTCGAGCCTTGGGTGTGTTGTGGAAGCTGTAAAACTCTCAAGAGCAACATTCAGAATCATACAGCAAAATTTGGGTTTTGCCTTTATTTACAATGTGATATTGATACCTGTAGCAGCAGGGGTGCTGTATCCTTTTACAGGTACTTTGTTGAATCCGATGATAGCTGGTGGAGCGATGGCTCTAAGTTCTTTGTCAGTTGTGTTAAATAGTTTAAGGTTGAAATCAGCTTGATAGACATTATCTATGAGTATTGTTTAAAATATTATAAATCAAATCTTTAGTATGAGTAAGTTTAAGTATAAAACTAATATTAATTGCGATAATTGCGTCAAAACAGTCACGCCTTATCTGGACTCTATTCAGGGTGCAGAATGGAGTGTAGACGTTTCTGTAAAGGATAAGACACTGTCTGTTACAGGGGAGAATCTCAATTCTGAAAGTGTTATTGAAAAAGTAAGAGAGGCCGGATTTAATATTTCGGAGGTCAAGAAAAACCCACTGAAGTTTTGGTAACTTCATAGATTAGGCAGTCCTATGCAGACTGCTCGTATTCGTTGTTGTAGTCCTTCTGGATATGTCTGAAATAGTAGGTGGCAAGAAGGGCCAGGAAAATGATGAAGGGAAAATTCATTACGTTATGCTTGGTCTTATAGTCGCCTTGTTCCCTTCTACAAATCTTTAGAAATTTGTATTTCGAATTTTCAAAGTATGTGAGTTTTCCATTGAGTTGAGAGCTGTCCGAGTTATCCGATTTACATAGAGAGAAATCGTGGTTCCAGCCTTTTACTAAGAGACAGGTCAAAGAAGCGTTTGCGTCATTTGATCCATTTTTGAATTTTACCTCTTCCACTTTGCCACTTGATTTGTTGATGTTTACTTGGATAAATTCCACATCAGAAGTAGCAAATCTGAAATAAATTAATCGCCATATTTTACTGGCTACATTAAGAATTGAATTGGGATGATTTTCCCCTTTCCATGAGAAGAAATAATTGACCACAATTTTGCTATCTTCTTCGATCATTTCATAGTAGATATTCTCGAGTTCCGATTCATCTATTGAGTTGCCTACTTGCACTCTTGGTAGACTTCTTAAAGCCACCTTTTCTTGGCTGATTTTTTTCCCATTGATTTTAACACTTGACCCCTTTTCCAGTACCTCGTAATCTCTGTTTAGGTTACCCGTGATCATTAGTCCTACAGCAACAATTCCAAGAAAAAAAACAAGACGAAGTAGGTAAAATTTTAGTCGAGTGAGCATCGGCTATCCAAAGGTTAATGTTAAAATGTGGTGGCAATATTAATACAAATAAATATCAGATGTGAACCTCTAGAAATATGAGGGTGTGATCTTCAGAATGTTCAGTGATAGAAAAAGAAAATGAACCGAATCGGGCCAGATTATTTGGCCAAATCTTTTTCGATTTTCTTCTTCTTTTTTCCGAGTGGTGACATGAAGTGTTTAGGGTTCTCATTGAAGTGAATGAGCAACTTGTCCAGATCTACCATAGCCTTATTGAGGTTTTGATATAGGGTGTCTTCCTTCAATAATTTGGACACAGTGCCATCTCCTTCATTCACACTTTTGATGACCAGGGTAAGCTCATCCATAGTGCCATTTAAGGTTTTTAAGGTGGCCTCAAGCTCCAGTGCATTTACTTTGTCCAAAGATTTATTTACGTTCTCCAAAATAGGATCAAGCTTTTCCACTTTAGCATCAATGTTTGCAAGCAAGCTATTGATTTGGTTGAATGTTCTATTCACCTTGGCGTTGTTGCTATTGAGTAGTTCATTGACATGGAGTAATGTTTGGTTAAATGTTTGGAGCAATGTCTTTACATCTTCTCCAGCCCCTTCCAGTCCTATGAGGATTTCATTGATTCGACCGATGGTTATCCCGATATTGTCTGTTAGTGGCTGGGCACGCTCGAATAATGCTTCTAAACCTTTATCAAAGGCAGCTACCAGCGTATCTCCACTTTCCGCAGGAGTGGTGATATGACCTATTTCCAGTAGAATTGCTTTACTACCGAGAAAATCCTCGTTGGTCAAAGTAGCGATTGTAGAATCTCCTAAAACTACATCCTCATCTACGTCCAGCTCAACCAAAACTTTGTTGTCAAGTTCCTGAATGATTTTTATGGCACTTACCCTTCCTACAGCAAAACCATTGACGATTACCGGGTTTGATACATTAAGACCATCAATATTGGCATAGATGGCGTAGTACTTGTTGGTATTGGAAAAGAAATCTTTCCCTTTGAGGTAATTGAAGCCGAGATAGAGAATTGAACCGGAAATAATGGCTAATAGGCCGACTTTAAATTCTTTTGACACTTTAAGTCTCTAGTTTAAGGATTCTAAATCTTTTTTGTACTGTCTAAATGCTCTGAATATTCCTGAAGCAATATAGGTCTGTTGAAGGTCATCGTTCAATTCCCTCTCTTCCTTTTCATTGCTTAGATAGCCGGTTTCAATCAGAATACTCGGCATTGCAGTTTTGTATAGAACCCAGAATCCGGCTTGTTTTACGCCGCGGCTTCTTCTTCCTACTCGTGTCTTAAATTGATTTTCTACGTTTTGGGCCAGCATCAAACTATTGTTGAGGTATGCGCTCTGGTACAAATTGAATAACATGTACGATTCCGGTGAGTTTGGGTTGAAGTCCCCGTATGCATCCTTGTCATTTTCCCGGAGAATTACGGAATTTTCTCTTTTGGCGACTTCAAAATTCGCTTCGGTTTTGTGAAGTCCCATTACATAGGTTTCTGTTCCGTGAATTTCAGGTCTTGAAAGCCAGTTGCAGTGGATTGAGATAAACAGGTCAGCCCCGTTTTTGTTGGCAAGTTCAGCCCTTTCAGCCAAAGTAGGGTAGGTGTCCTGGTCTCGAGTATAAATCACCTCAACGTCTGGTAAATATTTCTTGATAATGTTCCCAGTTTCAAGGGCTATTTTTAAAGCAATATCCTTTTCATTGGAGATTTTGCCATGGGTACCAGGGTCCTTGCCACCATGACCAGCATCAATGACGATCTTATCAACTTTATAGTCTCTTAAACCAACACTGCTGAATGAAATAAACACCAATGCAGTGGATAAGACTAGCAATGACATAATATTTTTCATGTACTTGTGGTTGTTAATGATAATGGCAATATTTTTGCCCAAAATTGAACAATTTTCCTTGAAACTGAAAGCCCGGTGCGCATATTAAAATACGTAGTATTATGCAATTTATCACTTTTCATAGTTTTTTCGGCTTTCAGTCAGGATAACAATAACCCTACCAAAAAAGAGGAGATCAGCAGGCCAAGTGCCGATGAAATAATGCAAATGGCAGATTCTCTGGAAATTGGCCCAGATGAAATAATGCAACTTATTGACTCTCTCAATATTTCACCTGAACAGCTTATGCTCTATGCCGACTCTTTAGGCATGGGGTTGAAAAGTTTGCCCTTTATTGAAACGTTAATTCCTAGTGATTCTGTTTCCTTAGATTCTTTGGAACAGCAAATTATCAAAAAGCAAGGTGATATAGAGACTACAGTGGTTTATTCAGCGAGGGATTCTATGTTCTTTGACCTTGAGACTCAGGATATGTTCTTATATGGTGAATCTAAAATAACTTATGGTGAGATCGAATTGGAAGCTGAGAATATAGAGATCAATTGGGTGAAGAATATATTGAATGCCAAGTACGAGCTCGATAGTTCAAATGTAAAGGTTGGTAAACCAGTATTCCGTCAAGGGGAGGAACAGTATACCACTGACAATATTACCTACAACTTCAAAACAGAAAAGGCCATCATCAGGGGAGTCATCACTGAACAGGACGGTGCTTTCATGCATGGTGATAGGGTGAAAAAGAACGAAAAAGATGAAATGTTTATTAGAGATGCATTGTATACTACCTGTAATCTGGAAGAACCCCATTTTTCTATCCACAGTAAGAAATTGAAGGTAATTCCTAACAACAAGGTAGTCAGCGGTCCATTCAGGCTATATTTCGCGGAGATTCCTACCATTCTTTCATTTCCATTTGGGATGTTTCCCCAGCCCAAGGAAAAAGCCTCGGGCATTATAGTCCCCCAATATGGTGAGGACGCTTCAAGAGGATTCTTTCTCAGAGAAGGTGGATACTACTTCGATATCAGCGATTATATCAATTTGACGCTAACTGGTGAGATTTACTCACGGGGTAGTTATGGACTGAATGCACGATCCACCTACCGAAAAAGATATGCATATAGCGGCAATTTCAATGTACGGTATAACAAATCTGTAACCGCGACGCTGAATGAAATCAAACCCTTTTCACAAGATTTTTGGGTACAATGGAGCCATAGCCCACAATCAAAGGGGACCAGTAGGTTTTCGGCATCCGTATCAGCAGGTACATCCAGTTTTTCGCAAAATGCCAACCTGATAAGAGATGATTTTTCCAGGAGTATCAATGCGCAATTCAACTCCAGTGTTTCTTTTTCTAAAACCTTCCGTGGTTTTAACA
This sequence comes from Cyclobacteriaceae bacterium, assembly GCA_049115735.1. Lineage (GTDB taxonomy): Bacteria > Bacteroidota > Bacteroidia > Cytophagales > Cyclobacteriaceae > CAXBNB01. The sequence continues at coordinate 226,503 of JAGDZP010000006.1, forward strand.
TGGCCGTTAACGCAAGGCATAATCAGAATGTTCAGACTGGACTAGTTAATGTTACATTGCCAGAAATGACTTTAAATGCCAACAGGGTGTACATTTTTAAAAACTCTCCAAAGTTGAGCAAGGGTATCTTGGGAAAGCTAGGATTCTCTTACAGCATGACTGCTAAGAATGACCTGACAAATGCTCCAAAAAGGAGTACTTCAAACTTTAATGTGGTGAACAAAGGTTCATTGGATGACAGTCTGGTGTCTTTTAGTCCGGCAAATGCAAGCGTGTTATTTGACCGTGCAAAAAACGGAATGCGCCATAATATTCCAATATCCACTTCATTCAACTTATTCAAATATTTCACAGTTAGTCCAAGTTTCAACTATACCGAACTTTGGTATCCAAGAGAATTGAAATATACTTATGTACCTGAGCTAGAAGGCGTAAGAATTGATACGGTCAGAGGATTCTCAAGGGCTGGGTCTTACAGTTCCGGTGCTTCTGTCAATACCAGGATTTATGGGTTTCTACCTGTTGGTGGAAAGAAAATACAGGCAATTCGTCACGTGATGACGCCAAGTATTGGCTTTAGCTTTAGCCCGGATTTTGGAGCGGAAAAGTATGGTTATTACCAGGATGTGCAGATTGATGAAACAGGCCGAACAGCAACCTTGTCAAAGTATGAGGGTTTTGCTTATGGCAGTCCGGGCAGAGGGGAAAGTGCGTCCATGTCCTTCTCTTTGAGCAACAACCTTGAAATGAAGGTGAAGACGAAAAATGACAGTATTGACGAATTTAAGAAAGTGAAAATCTTTGATAACCTTTCATTTTCTTCAGGTTATAATTTTGCTGCCGACTCTTTTAGGCTTAGTAATATCAGCATGAGTGCCCGAACGAGTTTGTTCAATCGGTTGTTGAGTCTAAGCGTGAATGGCACTGTCGATCCTTATGTCTACCGACTGGATAGTGTTAAGTTTTCCAGTGGGGGAAGAAAAACTGTTTACGATACCAGGATAGACAGGTATGCCTGGAATAACGGAAATGGGCTGGGGCAATTAAGTCGGGGAACTGTTTCAATGGGCTTTAGCCTAAGTCCGAAATCTAAGAAGAAGAAAAATACCGATCAAGAAGACCCAGATGACAATAGAACCAGAGGGTTCGATCCAAACGACCTCACTGATCCAAACAATCCCTATAGCGACCCTTACGATCTAAGGGAGGGGGTGCGTAATGGAGAGTTTGTGGGGCAACCGTTGGAGCAATATACAGCCTACAATGATGCGAATCAATATGTCGATTTTAGCATTCCGTGGAATTTACGAGCCAACTATTCTTTTAACTATTCAAAATCCGGTTTTCAGGACTCAAGGATTACCCAGTCTTTGAGCTTTAGTGGCAATATTAGTATTACCGAAAAGACCAAAATTGGTTTTAACTCCGGTTATGACATCAAAAAAGGTGAATTTACTGTGACAAGGTTAAACCTTTCAAGAGATCTGCACTGCTGGACTTTGAATTTCAACTGGGTGCCTTTTGGCGTCAACCAATCCTATTTTGTGGAGATCAGAGTTCTATCCACACTGCTGAGCGACTTAAAATTGGATAAGCAAAGCCGACCTGTGTATCGCGGAGGCTTTAGGTAATTACTGAGCACGCTCCCGTTAGATGCCATTTGCAGTGTTTTGAGTTTACTGCTTTAATGGATACCAGCTAAATTACTTGTTTTTCTCCTCTTTTTTTGATAGATTATTAGCCCTCATTTTTAAATCCTTGAACTATGGTAAAGAACTACAAAGGAATTCAGGTAGAAGCTGCGGTTGAAGAACCACCATCAATTTTGGTGGCAGACTATATGGCTCGAAGGTTAACTACTTTTTCTCCAGACCAAACCATTATGGAAGTAATGGATATATTGATGAAAAAGAAGATTTCGGGTGGTCCGGTTGTTAATGCCAGAAAAGAGCTTTTAGGGGTTATTTCCGAAGGTGATTGTCTTAAGGAAGTTGTAAAAGGAAAATACAATAATACTCCTATTCTTTCTGGGAAAGTGTCCGATCACATGGCGACCAATGTCATCACCATAAAGCCGGATCATAATGTTTTTGATGCTGCTCACATGTTTTTGGAAAAACGCCTTAGAAGATTTCCTGTTGTGGATCATGGTAAACTCGTTGGTCAAATTAGCCAAAAGGACGTGATGCGTGCCATGAAGAACCTGAAAACGGAAAACTGGAAGCATTAGGTTTAGTGATGCCATGATTATTTCTTTGATTAATCTGAAGGAACTTGTCCTAATCTAGTGTTAGCTTTTTATGTTGTGGCACACTTCATTTACTGATCAATAAAATCTTCCTTGATTTCAATTCCTGATTATATCGAAACAATTGATCCTTACATAGCAAAATGAAATCATTGACAGGTCGGTTGCATTCACTGAATGTATATCTTTGGCGTCAATGGAAAAAAAGGAAACGATTTTTACCCTTCAATTTGCGCTATTGTGCCTGAGTGGCTTCCTGTTTTTCGGTAGTTTCAACATGCTAATTCCTGAGCTACCATCTTACCTGGATGCAATGGGCGGAGGAGAATACAAAGGGTTAATTATTGCACTCTTTACTGTTACAGCGGGACTGTCAAGACCTTTTAGTGGTAAGTTGGCTGATAAAGTTGGCCGAATTCCTGTCATGGTTGTAGGTGCTTTGGTCAGCGGTATTGCTGCGCTACTTTATCCCATTGTTAGCGGCGTGATTGGTTTTTTTGCACTACGCTTCTTTCATGGATTTTCCACTGGATTCAAACCAACTGGTACATCTGCTTATGTAGCGGATCTTGTGCCCGCAGGACGAAGAGGGGAGGCAATGGGTATCGTAGGTTTCTTTAGTAGTTTAGGAATGGCCGCAGGGCCGGCCATTGGTGCTTTTTTAGCCAGCCAATTTTCATTGAATATGATGTTTTACTCTTCCAGTGCTTTTGCCATTCTTTCTGTTGCCATTCTAGTCGGAATGAAAGAGACTTTGAAGACTCCTGAACGGTTGAAGGTAGAGCACTTCGTCATAAAAAAGGGAGAATTGTATGAGCCACGTGTGCTGACACCATCCTTAATGATGTTGCTTTCAGTTTTTTCATTTGGCACAGTGTTGACCGTTATACCCGATTTTAGTGATCACCTGAACGTAGCAAACCGTGGGTTGTTTTTCACCTATTTCACAACAGCTTCATTACTTGTTAGAATATTAGCAGGAAAAGCTTCAGACAAATTTGGACGCGTACCGGTCTTGAAAGTAGGAAGCATTTCTCTTATTGCCTCTATGCTCTTGCTAGCGAATACCGAGAGTCAAACCACATTTATGATTAGCGCTTTTTTGTTTGGTTTTGGTGTGGGAATCTGCTCTCCGACTATTTTCGCCTGGACAATAGACTTGAGCGATGATAAGCATCGCGGTAGGGGCATTGCCACTATGTACATAGCCCTGGAAATTGGTATTGGGCTGGGTGCTTTTATTTCAGGATGGATATTTGGCAATGATTTAAGCAATCTATACCTGGTGTTTTACATGTCCGCTTCTTTGGTTCTTATAGGATTTTTGTATTTATTCACATCCCATGTTAGAAACATGACCCTGTCGACCGAAATACAACAGACCCCATGAAACAGAATGATTCGGCAATAGTGAAGTATATATTCATGGCTATTGCACTGCTCGAATTGGTTGCGCACTTCTTTGATTTTCAGGAAATGCGCCATTATACTAAGCCATTAATTATCCCGGCTTTGATGGTGTATTTTAAAAGAAGTCTTAAGGCTGAATTGTCGCTTTCATTCATGCTTGCTTTTGCTGCCCTCATATTTTCCTGGATTGGTGATGTGAGCCTCATGTACGAGCACATCAAATCCCTGTATTTTCTCATTGGCCTGTCATCATTTGCAATAGCGTTAATTCTATATGTTTTCGCATTTAAAAAGGCCAGGTACAACGACGAAACAGTAATAAGCATAGGAAGTCAGATTGCCTATATACTTCCATTCTTGGTTTTGGGAGGGTTTATTTTGTGGAAGCTTGTTCCCGCTTCGGGAGATTTGGCCTATCCATTAATTGTTTATTCAATAATCATGCTGGGCTTGGTTGCGGCTTCTATCTTGCGAATGGATCAAACCAATCAATTAAGTTTTAATCAGGTTTTCTTTGGGGCCATTCTTTTTCTTTTGTCAGATTCTCTATTGGCCTTTAATAAATTCCTAATGCCGATGGAGCAGGGCAATCTATTCGTAATGCTCACATATATTCTAGCACAGTGGAATATTATTAATGGGTTGTTGAAACATTATAATGAGCAGTAGGATCTATTTTCGACAAAGTGGGTATAGAATTCTAGTGAAACAATTATGTTCGATTCGTGAAGTGTAAAATGTACCAGTGTGCAGCTCAATTGTGTATTTGGTCGTTCGAAAGATTTGCTACATTTGAAATTGCTAACAATAAGTGCTTTATGCATGATTTTTGCTAAGCTATAGAAAGACAAAAGAATTCAATAATGAAACAATCACGAAGAGAATTTATAAGTAACCTAAAGGCCGTAGCAGGTGGGACAGCACTTGTCGGTTCACTACCCTGGATAAATATATTAAGAGCTAATCCACTGACTGCTGCTAGTGATCAGGTCAACATCGGAGTGATAGGCGTTGGGAGTAGAGGACGCTACTTGTTGCAAAGGTTGCGTATGATACCGGGAATCAATATTATGGCGATTTGTGACGACTATGATCCGAATTACGAAAGGGCGTTGCAAATGACCGGGAAGAAGACCAAAGGCTATAAAGACTACAGAGAGTTATTAGATAATAAGAAAATTGATGGAGTGGTGATAGCAACGCCATTGTATTTGCACAAGCAAATGACAGTGGATGCATTTGATGCTGGAAAACATGTGTTTTGTGAAAAAGCCATGGCTATGAATGCTTCAGACTGCTTGGCAATGGTTGCCGCTAGAAAATCTTCAGGTAAAGTTCTTCAAATAGGGCATCAGCGGATGTTCGATCTTACTTACCTGGAAGCCATGAAACAAATAAAAGATGGTAACCTGGGACAGATTGGTCAAATGAGAGCTTACTGGCATAGGAATAACAACTGGAGAAGAAGTGTACCAAGCCCCGAGTTGGAAAGAAAGATAAATTGGCGTCTATACAGGGATTATTCCATGGGCTTAATAACCGAATTGGGTACGCATCATTTCCAACTGGCGCATTGGATTACTGATAAAATGCCTGTGTCTGTAGTAGGATCAGGTGGGTTAAACTACTGGAAGGACGGACGTGAAGTGTATGATAATATTAATTTCATTTTCAAATACGACGATGGATCACATTTCATCTATGATTCCATGATCAGCAACAAGAAATACGGAGCAGAATTCCAGGTGATGGGCAACTATGGTACCATGGAACTTGAAACCAACTGGAGGTTTTTAGAAGAGGAACCCACAGGGGTAGGAGCTGCTGCATTCGCTAGTGGAAAAGCCGTAACCAAATCCGAAGTGGACGGTGTGAGTGGAGCTAGCTGGAAAATGGAGGCAAATTCCAAAAGTGGTGGTACGAGGATTTTGGATATGGACGAAGTACCCGATTCCAGTCGCCTTCAACTCGAAGGTTTTCTGGAATCTATCCGTTTGAATAAACACATGGAAGACCTGGAAAAACAAGGACTAAATGCTTCACTGATGGCGATGTATGCCTATGAAGCCATGATGGAAAACAAAGTAGTAGAATTCCCAAGCGTTTAAGAAGTTTTTCAAATAGGTAAATACCCCGCTTTTCTATTTAAATTCTATATTTGAATAACTATACAATTATTCAAATATCAACCTATTCATATTCTATGAAGTTTCTAGTGCTATTGACCCTTGGTATCATTACTCTGTTTTCATGTCAACAAGAAGAACCAAAGGGGCCATATTTCGGCAATGGTTTTAGAAACGGCTGGGCTAACCACGAGTCCATCTCGATTTGGACTCGCCTGACCAAGAATCCGGATTTGAACAGTAACGGGCAAGAGTTCATTCCAATGACTCGCGAGGAGGAACTTGAGTTTGCTAAGATTGCTGATAAGGAAGTTCTTCATGCCCGCCAGATTCCTGATAGCTTGACGCTGAAAGATATGGATGGCGCTTGTCCGGGTGCCTCAGGAGAGGTGAGATTGGTTTACAACCTGGATTCTGATTCAAATAAAACAATGTCAGAATGGCTGGCTGTGGAGGATGATAAGAATTTTACGAGACAATGGAAATTGACCGATCTAAAACCAGGTAGCACTTATCAGGTGACCATTTATGCTCGTGACTTGGGTAGTCAAACAATATCTGACAGTGTATCAGGTCAATTTGTAACACCACCTTCACCGGATGAAAAAGAAGAAATCAATTTCAGCGTAGTAAGCTGCCATGATTATAACAGGCGGGATGATCCTAAGGGCCATAAAATATATGCTGCTATGGCCGAGGACGAATTGGATTTTTATGTACACACTGGGGACATAGAGTACTATGACAAGAAAAACCCTTATGCTTTCACTGAGGATCTAATGAGATTTAAATGGGATAGGATTTTTGCCTTACCCCTTCAAAGAAGCTTCTATACCCAAACCACCAGCTACTGGATGAAAGACGATCATGATGTGCTGAGAAATGATGCCTATCAGGGAATGACCTATGGTACCGTTGCATTCGATAGAGGACTTGAAATCTTTGATAAGGAACAGTTTCCATCAACCGACATTACCTATAAGAATGTGAGATGGGGAAAAGACTTAGAGGTCTGGTATCTGGAAGGTAGAAGATATAGGAGCAAGAATACAGATGAAGACGGGCCTAATAAAACCATCCTAGGTGAAGAGCAAAAACAATGGCTGTTCAGGACATTGAAAGATTCTGATGCCACTTATAAGGTAATTATTTCGGCTAATCCGATTTTAGGTCCGGACAGGTCTAAAGGGAAAAATGACAATCATTCTAATAAAGCTTTTCAAACCGAGGGGGATGAAATCAGGAATTACCTTAATCAATTCGAAAATGTGTTTGTATGCAACGGCGACAGGCACTGGCAGTATGTTACCCACTTTGAAGGAAGCAACTTGTGGGAGTTCGGCTGTGGAGCAGGATCGGATGAGCATGCAGGAGGATGGAAGCAAGAGGACTTTAGGCCTCAGCATAGATACTTAAGGGTAAAAGGGGGATACTTGATAGGTAAACTGTTTTACGAAAGTGATTCTGTCAAATTGAGATTTGAGCACCGAGATATTGACGGGCAGAAAATGCATGAAGAAACATTTAGCAGCATGGGCCTATAGCTCGCAGAAATAGGCAAGCAAATTATGTCTGAAATTCCCATTTATAGCATAAAAAACCAACCTGTAGAACTTGGAGGGTTTAAGCTGTATTCCATTAAGTCAGACAAAAGCGATAAGATTCCTTATCCTGGATTTCCTCAAAAAACGACAGTTCCTCACAGGCACGATTTTTTCGAAGTATTTGTCTTTTTCCGCGGAGAGGGTATTCATGAAATAGATTTCAATAAAGTAGACATTAAAGATAGGAGCATTCACTTTGTGGCACCTGGGCAGGTACACTTGATATCTGATCATGAAAATGCAGAAGGCTACATGCTGGCTTTCACCGAGCAATTTATTGAGCTTAATAGAAAATTGATCAACCTGAATATCCGGGAGCTTCCACAATCTTTTCTCAATCTGAGCGAAGATGATTTTCAGTTTGTACCAAAGATTCTGGATGAGATAATGCACGAATACTCTCATTCCGTAGAGGAGAGCGAAGAAGTGATTCGGTCGTTTTTATACATTTTTTTGTTGAAGATTAAGGGGATGTATCGAGGTGTCAAGCTAGCCCATGGCATCATTTCCAGGGATAGCAAATTCAAGTCATTTGAGGAGTTTGTAGAAAGGGACTATTTAAAAAATCAACAGGTAAACTACTATGCCGATCTTCTTCATATCAGCCCTTCGCATCTGAATAAAATATCCAAACGGTTTTGTGGGAAAACGGCTAGTGATTTTATCCATGATAGGGTGATGTTGGAGGCGAAAAGATTATTGGTTTTTTCCGATAAGAGTAGCAAGGAAATAGCCTATCACCTGATGTATGACGATCCATCATATTTCAGTAGAATATTCAAGAAGAAGACGGGATACAGTCCGACGGAGTTCAAAAAGCAAAAACTTGAAATGTACCAGCCGGAGGCATAATTATGTATCGTGGCTGGGCATTACATTGCGTAATTTTATTTTTTGAATGAACTTATGAATAAATCCTGCTTGATTTGAGCGTTTTGCTGAGTTCAGAACTACGTTAGGAGTTTAGAAAAAATATTGCTTAACCTATACTTATTTATTTCCGAGGATGCTTTGTCATTTTTAGAATGAGGAATTACCAACCATAATCTATGGCACTTAAGAATAAGCCAAAATACACCCGCATCGCTCAACTCAAAACCCCTGAAGCTTTTGAAGCATATTGCAAATCCGTGAAAGCGGATATACCATTTGACCCAGAATGGTCTTTGGGCGATTCGAATGATTATTCGAATGACTATATACTCAAATCTGGAAGTAAAATCGGCAATAGGTTTTGCATTCTGCCAATGGAAGGATGGGATGGGACAGAGGATGGCCGCCCAACTGATCACGTAAAAAGACGCTGGAAGAATTTTGCTATCAGCGGAGCGAAGTTACTATGGGGGTGTGAGGCAGTATCGGTTCAGCACGATGGTCGCGCCAATCCTAATCAACTATTTATCAATGAGTCAAATGTTTCAGATTTTCAGGAGCTCTACGATATGCTCATTCAAGAGCATCAGGCCAAATTTGGAAACAGTGATGACCTGTTGGTTGGATTACAATTGACACACTCTGGCCGCTTTTCTAAACCAAACAGCAAGACGGAACCGGAACCAAAAATATTATACAATCACCCTGTACTTGATCCCAGATTGAACTTGGATCAAAATACACCCAAGATTACCGATGATGAGATCAAGCAATTGATAGATGATTTTGTCCAGGCAGCTGTTTGGGCAAAAAAGATAGGCTTTCAATTCGTAGACATCAAACATTGTCATGGTTATCTAGGTCATGAATTCCTGTCCAGTTATGACAGGGATGGGGAGTTTGGCGGTGATTTGTATCATCGAACACAATTCTTAAGATCAATAGCAGAGGGAATAAAAGCAGATGCACCCGGACTTCAAATAGGCGTAAGGTTAAGTGCTTTCGATTATTTGCCTTATAAACCAGGAGAAGGACATGTGGGCGTACCCGCGGGTAACAGCCCATATAGGTATGCCTTTGGTGGAGATGAATCGGGAATAGAAATGGAGTTAGCTGAGACATTTGACTTGCTCCGAATTTTTGAAGACATGGGCATTGAACTGGTTTGCATTACAGCCGGAAGCCCATACTATAATCCCCACATACAGCGACCAGCCCTCTTTCCACCATCTGATGGATATTTGCCGCCGGAAGATCCGCTAGTAGGCGTGGGAAGGCAAATCAAAGCTACGGCCATCATTAAAAATGAATTTCCTAATTTAGCTATAGTGGGCTCAGCCTATTCATACTTGCAGGAGTGGCTGCCAAACGTTGGGCAGTCTGTTTTGGCGAATAAAATGGCTGACTTTGTTGGGCTGGGCAGGATGGTGTTATCTTATCCTGAAATGCCAGAAGACATCATCAAGGGTGAGATTTTGGAGCGAAAAAAAATATGCAGGACCTTTTCGGATTGCACCACAGCGCCCAGAAATGGATTGTTGTCCGGCTGCTTTCCATTGGATGCCTACTATAAAAATATGCCTGAAGGACAAATATTAAAAGAGATAAAGAAGAATGGCTAAAGAAGGGAAATATGCCCTGGTGACGGGCGGGACGCGAGGGATTGGATTAGGCATTGCTGTTTTCTTGGCCAAGGAGGGTTATCACATAGCCGTGAATGGTGTACGTCCCGAAGCTGCTGTGGAAGAGGCAATTGCGGAATTGAGTTCATACAATGTGAAAGTGATATATTGTCAGGGAAACATTGGAGATGCAAACGATCGGAAGTCGATCGTAGAAAAAATCAAAGCAGAATTTGGTCAGCTCAATGTGCTGGTCAACAATGCAGGTGTGGCTCCAAAAACCAGATTCGATCTGCTCGAAACTACTGAGGATAGCTATGACTTTGTTATGGACATAAACCTCAAGGGTACATTTTTTCTCACGCAGACATTGGCCAATATGATGGTCGGACAACCTGCTCCGACAGAAGGCATCAATACTATTGTTAATGTCTCGTCAATATCAGCTACTACGGCATCTGTGAACAGGGGAGAATACTGTATGTCCAAAGCCGGCATGGGAATGATGACCTCTTTGTTTGCGGTACGTTTAGCCAAAAATAATATTCCCGTCTATGAAATACGTCCAGGTTTGATAGAAACCGACATGACCTCAGGAGTCAAAGAAAAATACGACAAAATGATAGCCGAAGGGCTTACCTTGCAACCCCGATGGGGTCAGCCTGATGATATCGGCAAAGTGGTAGCCACACTAGCTTCCGGCAATTTGGCCTACTCCACTGGACAAGTAATCCATGTGGATGGAGGAATAGTTATACCTAGATTATAAAACTAAAACTATGAATAAATCACTTATTTGGAAATTGTGCATCGTGGGAGTGATCCTCGTGAGCATTTTGACATTCACTTCTATGGTTATTCCCATGGGTAGCTATCAGCCGATGCTTGGAGGAGTACCCTTTACACTTTGGATGGGAATTTTAGTTGTAAGTGTTTTGGTTTTGCTCACTTACATCGGTACCAAAGTTCACCCAGGAAACGGAGAGGAGGGATATGATGATTAAGTGGATGATCATATTTGGTGCTATTTATTTGGCGATCCTGGTCAGTCTTGCAATAATCTCGCGGCGAAAAGTGAAGAATGCTGATGATTTCATGATGGGTGGTTTCAACATCGGCTACTTCTTGGGTTTCATGACCTTTGCTGCTACCTTATTCAGTACTTTCACTTTGATGGGTATGCCGGATTTCTTTAGAAATCATGGGGTTGCTGCCTGGATATTTCTTGCTGTATCAGATGGTGCCATGGTGTTTATGGTGCTTTGGTTTGGCTACAATTTGAGAAAGAAGGCCGGGCAAAAGAATTACAAAGGAATGGCAGGACTTCTGTCTGAGTGTTATGGCAACAAATGGGCAGGCTATGTTTATTTCATTGGAATATTCTTGTTTCTCGTACCTTATGTATCCATTCAAATCAGAGGCATTTCCATATTTCTGGATGCTGCATTCAACCACGCACTGCCTGCATGGGGCTGGGCCAGCTTGATACTCTTGATTATGATCTTATATAGTGAGACTGGTGGATTGAAGGCCATTATGTACAGTGATGTATTTCAAGGCATTCTTCTTATGGGCGTGGTTTGGGTCATAGCATACAATTGTGTGCAGAATTTGGATGGAATCAAGCAGATGTTTGTGGAGGTAAAAAATACCAATGAAGCGCTATTATCAGCTCCTGGTCCCAAGGGACTTTTTACAGCTCAGTTTCTCTTTACCTCTATGATTGCCATAGTGATGATACCTGTTACTCAGCCGCAGATTAGCTCCAGGTTGGTGATCATGAAAAACCAGTCCAGCATGAATAGGATGGCTGTGGCGGTAGGATGTTTTGCCATATTGGTTATTCTACCTACGGTAGCTATTGGGATGTTTGGTGCTGTGAAATATGCTGACATGAATACTGCGGATTTTCTTTCCCAGGTGTTGTTGTTTGATCAGTTGGGGATAGTGGCTGCCGCTACCATGATAGGGCTAATCGCCGCAGCAATTTCCACCAGCGATTCGCAAATCTTTGCATTGAGCGGAGAGCTTAGGTCTTTATTGAAAGGAGATGAAAAGAAAGTATTAAACACGACTAAAGTATGCATGATCGCATTTGCCTTGGCGGCTCTTGTTTTTTCGTTGGTCAGCAGTGATCAGCTGGTTTTATTGGCGCGTGTAAGCTTTGCCGGAACAGCCCTTATGGCTCCAATGATTTTGACCGCAATATTGTCGAACAAGCAGCATGGAATACATTTGGTATGGATCACAGCCGTTGTTATCTTAATTTTCCTTGGTAGCCTTTTTGGTTGGGTGCCAAATCAACTGATGGGATTAAGAATTGATCTTATTCTGTTTTTGTTCCTTGCTGTAGCCTCTACAGGTTTTGCCCTGGCAGGCAGGAAATAGAAAGATTAATCTCTGACTCAAACGCTAAACTATCCAACTATGAAAAATACTACATCACTGTTAGTTGCCCTTTTTGCGTGCCTGATTTTTGCATGTCAATCGCAGGAAAAGGAGGCGTATAAAATCACTAAAGTAGAAAAAGAGGCGTTCGCCCAAGCCAGTAAAAATGGCGAACTGGTCAACATTGGTTTTGAGCGTTGTAGAAAGTTCGTGGAAAGCTGGCTAGAATATGCAGATCCTGAAACCGGGTTAATACCTAGAAACCTGGATCGAAGTATAGATATCTGGAATGCCCAGGATGCGGCGGCAGATAACTATCCATTTATGGTATTAACAGCTGCCCTTACAGATTCGACAATGTTTTATGGTCGCATGCGAGATATGTTGGAAACAGAGAAGCGCCTTACATCCAGGATTGATAATTTACCTGACACTTACTCTTTCAGTAAAAAGAAATTTGACATTGAGGAACCTGATCTATCCAAAATTCTATTTGGATCATCGGAGTATATTAAGGACGGCTTGTTGCCTTTGACCGAGTGGTTAGGGAAGAGCCCATGGTCCGAGAGGATGATAGAAATATTGGATGACATATGGAAACATGCTCCGATTGAAACTGTGTTTGGAAATATTACTTCTACCAATGTAGAGTTGAATGGGGAAATGCTCCAGGTTCTTTCCAGGATTTACTGGATGACAGGGGATGACAAATATCTGGAATGGGCCATCCGTCTGGGTGATTATTATATGTTGGGAGAAAATCATCCTACACGTGATTTTGACTTGTTGCGTCTTAGGGATCATGGTTGCGAAGTGGTATCAGGTTTATGTGAACTGTATGTCACGTTGCATTATGCGGATATGGATAAAAAATCGCTCTATCAACCACATATATATGAAATGCTGGATAGAATACTTGAAGTTGGGAGAAATGAAGACGGCCTTTTTTACAATCAAGTTAACCCAAAAAATGGTGAAATTGTGGATGGAAAGGTTGCTGATAATTTTGGCTACACCCTAAATGGATTCTACTCTGTTTACCAAATTGATAACATTAAAGCCTACAAAGTTGCGACCTTAAAGGCTTTGGATATTTTGAGCAAAAACTACAGAAATTTTGACTGGGAGCGCGGTTCTTCAGATGGTTATGCAGATGCCATAGAAGGTGCCTTAAACTTATATGCCAGGGATCCTTTGGCATCTACTAAGGAGTGGTTAGATAGTGAAATTCAGGTGATGTGGTCTATGCAAGATTCCAGTCATCGTGAGTCAGGCCTTAAGTATAGGAATGCTGGTGTGATAGAAGGATGGCATGGAGATGGAAATTTTGCCCGAACCACAATAATGTACTGCTTATGGAAAAGCCAGGGAGTGACAGTTTCACCTTGGCGCTCTGACCTAAAGCTAGGAGCGGTAATGAACGGTAAAGACGTACTCATTAGTATTTCATCAGACGCACCATGGAAAGGGAAGTTGATTTTTGATACACAGCGGCATAATACTGTTATGCAGATGCCATATGATTGGCCAAGGATCAATCAGTTTCCGGAATGGTTTACACCTCAGAAAACGGATAGTTATGACTTTATGAGTGTTGAAAATAGCAACTCAAAGTCCTATAGTTACGACCAATTGGTGAAAGGTGTAAGTATTGCACTGGCCGAGGGACAAAACCAATTCATATTAAGATCTAAATAACTATGCGCAACCATTCTCGTAGACCGGTAGTCTTAATTTGTCTGTCAGTTAGTCTAATTTTTTTCTGTTCATGTACTGATGAAATTAGTTGGCAGGTAGAGCAGGATGATCAGGGTGTACTAGTGACTGAGGGTCATGAGAAAGTCTTGTTTTTCCAGAAAGCTACAAAATCAAAAGATGGCCAGTACGCCAGGTCTAATTACATCCATCCCCTATATGGAATAGAAGGTAGTGTTTTGACTGAAGATTTTCCTGAGGATCATTTGCACCATCGCGGTGTATTTTGGACATGGCATCAGGTTTCGATAGGGGAGAAACGAATTGGTGATGCCTGGCTGACTGAAGATTTTGAATGGAAGGTGAACGAAGTTAAGTCAATTGAAGAGAATAATTTTTTGTTATTAAAGACAGACGTAGATTGGGTTTCTCCTGATTGGACCAATGAAGCAGGGATGAAAGTTCCTTTTGTCAAAGAAAAGGCTCTAATCCGAATACATCCAAAAAAGGAAAATTTCAGATGTTTGGATTTTGAGATTGAAATAAAATCATTGGTGGACTCCCTATCGATAGGAGGGTCGGAAGATGAAAAAGGATACGGAGGTTTTTCATGGAGAATGCCTTTATCAGATGATGTGAAGTTTTCGGGCCCTGACGGCCAGCTGAAGGCACAGAAGCTGGCACTAGATGCAGGACCATGGATGAACGTAACTGGAACATTGAACGACACAAGTGATCAAGAAGGTATTGTAGTGATTTCGCAGAAGGACAACCCTAATCATCCACAACCGTGGATATTGAGGAATAAGAACAGTATGCAAAATGCTGTTTATCCGGGAAGATACCCGGTCAGTATTTCCAAAGACAATCCACTCAAGCTTCGCTATAGATTGATTACATACAAAGGGAAATTATCGGCCGCAGAAATTGATAAACTTAGTGATTTTTAATCCTAATTTATTCTAGCGATACTTTAATGGGTGATTCCAGCCTATTAGTATACTCGCTCAAATATGCTTCCCAATCAGCGTCGGTGGCGAATTGCTTGCTTTTCTTCCAGGTAAACCCAGCATAATACGTCAATTTACCTTGATTCAAACTGCCATGTACATATAAGTGACTCTTATCTGGAATAGGTGAAAGCACGGTTTCAAAATCGTCAACATCGATAGGTGTTAGTAGCACAGCTGTACTTAACTCAGAATCTGCATGCGGACTAGAGACATTAAACCAGCCGTATTTTTCGCTGACACTTGTAGTCGCAGTTGAATCGTGAATCGCTACACCTACAGTAGCGTAGGCAATAGGATCGCTGGTTTTAAGATCAAGTTCAATTTTCATTAGGTTGCTTCCCAAGTCAAGTGAGATGTTTTTTTCTTCATTTACTGTGATACCACCAGCATCCCAGGGGTCATAGGCAAGTTTGAAACTTGTTCTGAGAGGTCCTACATCTATTCTTTCCCACTTCTGAAAATTCTTAGAAGTGTAGAATGTGTCTTTTACAAATAACGTAATACCTCCACACCCTCGACTTGGACCTACATGGTAGTTGTCAAGTCCTTCACCATGATCCTTGTGATAGCTTTTCCCTTCTTTGTCTTGTTTGTACCATTTATCGATGATAGGATAGTCCACTTTTTTCAGCCAGCAGTCCATGCCACTAGATAAGGTCTTTCCAGGTAGGTTTTCTTCATCCAACCTCTGTGCTTCCGGGCCATAAGTTCGGAATGCAACTCTATCATTTTCCCAGGCATAGTCGTCTATTCTTTCCGGTACAAATCTTGAAAATGTAGATACTGAAGATTCAATTTCCTTCTTCTCAGGATTTTCACTTATTGTATATGCCACTTCTGTTTTTGGACCTATACTTGCCTGAAACAGCAATTCGTTGCTGGCTGTGATTTGAGTAACCAGTGATTCGCCGTTTTGGTTTTTTAATTCAATATTGTCCAGATTCTTAATGCCAGCATTTTGAATGTCTCCAATTTGAACTGAAATTATTTCTGTCCTATCAATGTCCAAATCGTTTTTGAGTTTTACCGATAGCTGAGGAGAACTGCAGCTTTGAAGTATAAAAAACGAGATAATCAGGACTTGAAATATTTTAGTAAACAGTTTCATAAGTGTTAGGTTGAATTTTGTGAATTGTCCAATGGTGGACATATAGAATAAAGTAAAAATAAATATTTTGCTTTGATATACAATCGATTGTATTAATTATTGATTCAATATATTTGTCGCCAATTGCAAGAGATAATCAGTTAGCAAAAGGTGCAGTAAAAACTAGTCACTAATAAATTTGGAGAAGAAAAAGGTTACCATACACGACATAGCCAAAAGGCTGAATATTGATAGCTCAACAGTATCACGAGCATTAAGTGGTAGCCCTCGGGTAAAGGAGCAAACCAAAAAGTCCGTACTGGCTTTGGCTTTGGAGTTAGGCTATCAGCCCAACATTATGGCTTCTAACCTACGGAAAAAGAAATCCAACACCATTGGAGTGGTGGTTCCTCGAATCTCCCGACACTTTTTTGCATCGGTGATTGCCGCAGTTGATGAAGTAACTCATCAAGCTGGTTATAACGTCATTATCTGTCAATCACTGGATGAACTGGAACGTGAGAAAAAACTTATCAATACCCTGCTGACCAATCAGGTAGATGGTGTTTTGATTTCCATTTCAATGGAAAGCATTGATGTTGAACATTTAAGGCAATTGGAAAGTAATGGCATTCCCCTGGTGCTTTTTGATAGGGGACACGATTCGCTTCAGGTCGACAAAGTGGTCATTGATGATGTGAATGCTTCTTTTTCAGCTACAGAGCATTTGATAAAAAGTGGATGTAAAAGGATAGTGCATTTCTCAGGGCCACAGGAGATTAGCATCTATAAGGACAGATTGGCTGGTTACAAAAAGGCTCTTTCTAAATATGACATATCCCTTGATGAAAGTTTAATCCTGACAAGTAGGCTCATGAGTGAGGACGGAGAGGAGTGTGCGATACAAATATTAGAAATGGCGGAAATGCCAGATGGGATATTTTCAGCCAATGACAATGCCGCCATTGGAGCAATGAAACACCTGATTAGTTTCGGTGTTAAGATTCCAGAAGACATGGCTATCGTTGGTTTCAGTAATGAGCCAATATCATCTGCCATGGAGCCTTCATTGACTACAATCGACCAGCCGGGCTATGAAATTGGTAAAAAGGCTTCAGAGATCATCCTTCAGCAAATTGAGTCTAAGAGCGTTTCGGGTAATAATCAAACCATCGTGGTGGATGCTGACTTGTTAATTAGAAAGTCTTCAATGAAATGATTGGGAAAGTGAGCTAGCGTTTTCTAGCCTCATTAAATTTTCTCAGGGCATTTTTAGTCTCTTCGGATAATACAAGTCTTGCACTAATCACAGCATTCTCTTTCAACAGCTCGTCCCAATCATCAGTATCGCTCCAAAGCATTTTCTTTATTTCAGACATGGCGTCTGTGCTGTATGGTTTCAGTCGCTGCGCAAAGCTGAGAACCTTGCGATCCAACTCATCGATGGAGTCAACCACTTCGGTGAAAAGGCCTTTTTCACAAAGCCAATTGACAGAAAACCATTTATCAGGATTCAATGTAATTTGAGAAAATGCTGAAATTCCTAACTTTCGTTGTATCGCTGGACCGACGACAAAAGGTCCAATTCCGATTGAGAGTTCACTAAGTTTTATTTGCGCATCACCTGTAGCAAAGCTATAGTCAGTAGCTGCAATAATGCCTACTCCGCCACCCACAGCTTTGCCCTGAATCTTTCCAATGATAAGTTTTGGACATTTCTTCATTGCATTGATAAGGTTTCCAAAGCCCTGGAAGAATGACTGGGCTGTTGCTTCGTCTTCAATTTGAATTAATTCATAAAAGCTTGCACCGGCACAAAAAACCTTATCACCTTCACTTTTTAGGATAATTATTTTCACATTTGGATCGTCTCCTATTTGAGAAATAGTATTTGTTAACACGCTCAGAAGTTGACTGGAAAGGGAGTTTCCTTTAGGGTGGTAAAAGCTTACTATCCCTATTCCATCGTTGATCTCAGTATTTACTATTCCTTCTTGCACGTTAGAAATGCTTTAGTAAAAATGAAAAGGCTATTTCAAAAGGCTACAAATAGTCATCCTGAACAAGATTCAGGATTTTTTAATAGCATATTACGACTTTAGATTTTGAGATTTCCTTCTTAACAAATCTAGTGAATGTATCGGAACTTACTGATTCTTATCGACCGGCAGATTACCAACTCCAATCGAAGCTGTCGATGTTGGATAGGGAAGCAACGAGCAAATCAATGGAAGCGTTTATATCATCCTTATGAGCCATCTCGATTACCTGGTGCAGGTGTCTTGTAGGAATGGATATAGCGCCGGAAATCGCGCCTTTTTCTCCGTGGCGTTGAAGCCCTGCTGTATCTGTTCCCCCGGCAGTTAGGATTTCAGGCTGCCATTTTATTTTTTCTTTCTCGGCCGTTTGCTTCATATACCTGACCATTCTTGGATCGCATATGGTCATGGCATCCATGATCTTTATGCCAGTACCTCCACCTAGTTTGGTCACTTCCTCGTGAGCAACGGCTCCAGGTAGATCGTAGGCAATGGTAGTATCCAGTGCAATGCCAAAATCAGGGTCAACCCTATGGGCTGCAACCGATGCACCCCTGATTCCTACTTCTTCCTGCGTCGAGAAGACAGCATGCAAATCATAGGGAACGTCTTTGAGCCTCTTTAGGGCTTCCACCAGAATAAAGACCGAAACACGGTTGTCAATGGATTTGCAGTTCACACAATCCCCCATTTCTATCAACCCTCGTTCCCTAGTGATGGGGTCACCAATGGACACTACTTTCTCTACCTGTTCTTTGGACATGCCAAGATCAATAAAGTAGTCTGAGATCTTAGCCACTTTGTTTCTTTCCTCAGCAGTCATGACATGAATAGGCTTACTGCCCATTACGCCGATTACGTCTTCTTTGCCATGAATGATTACGCGCTGGGCTGTCAGGGTTTTGGGATCAAATCCACCCAGGGTATGAAACCTTACAAAGCCATTGTCATCTATGTGGGTGACGATGAAGCCTATTTCATCCATGTGTGCAGCAACCATCACCTTTTTGCCTTCAGGATTGTTTGAGCCTTTCCTGAAAGCAGTAAGATTGCCCATATTGTCTATATCGAAGGAATCGGCGTGTGACTTAATCTCTTCGATGATCAAATTTCTAATGGGTGTTTCGAAACCAGGAGCACCGGGAGCTTCACATATAGATTTCAGAAGTTCAATTTCTGGAGACATGTTGCTTGAGTAAAGTTGTCTGGGACGAAAAGATTGTCGTCCCCAAAAAAAGTGCGCACGAGAGGATTCGAACCTCCACGGGCGTTAGCCCACCAGCCCCTCAAGCTGGCGTGTCTACCAATTTCACCACGTGCGCCTAAATTTGGTGAGCAAAAGTACTTGGAAAAATGATTTTGCCAAAGGCTTTTGATATTAGCTCAGGAGATCGCATCAATTATTCACTTGGCATGGGACAAAATATAGACTGGGTGGTCAATTATTGGTATTCAATAAATTCTCATTTTATATTTGAGTAACCAGCAAATATCCTATGTAGAGGTGGCCTACTTCAAAAAAAGAACCCGTTTTTGAGATATGTTCTAATTGCTTTAGGCCTTGTAAGGAACTGAAACTTAAAAATGCTATCAAGGAGTATAAGAAGTCAAAATAGATTGACTGGCATACCGTAGCAAATCTTTGATCGCTCCACGATTTTGGATTACTTTTAACCTTTCCAATAGCAACAATTAAAAGGTATGCGCCTAATTCTTCTTGCCGTTATTATGATAGCAATTCTTTCCTCATGTGGAAGCTCTCTAAATGTATCTGTTGATCAGGGTGTTACGCAGGACCTTGCTATTAATCGCAAGCAATCAATTTCATTTTTATCCTACGACTTAGCCTTCAATATCCCATTGGATGTCAAGGCAGATATTTTGGGAAGTGAAACGATCGGCCTGAAGTTGAAATCCATAGAATCACCAATAATTTTGGATTTTAACCCTGATGGTGAAAGTGCAGTAAGTAGTCTGTCAGTAAACGATAAAGAAGCTGACTTCAAAGTGGAGCATGGGCATTTGATTGTTTCCAATGACGCTTTGGTGAAAGGCTACAATGAGATCAAAATAGAATTTATTGCCGGCAGCCAGGGATTGAATAGGAGTGATGACTTTTTATACACCTTGTTTGTGCCGAACAAGGCATCATCGGTGTTCCCTTGTTTAGATCAACCTGACTTAAAGGCTAAGTATAAACTCCAGTTGTCAATGCCGGAGGATTGGATTGCCGTTTCATCGGCCAAACAGATTTCTGAAAAAAAGGAAAGTGGTTTCAAAACTGTGATTTTTGAAGAATCAGCTTTGATCAGTACTTACTTGTTCTCATTTACAGCTGGAAAGTTTGAAAAGATCAATAGGGAGCAGGAGGACTTTGCAATGAACATGTATCATCGCGAGACAGACCAGGAGAAGGTGGTCAAAAATGTAGACCAAATCTTTCAGCTTCATTATGACGCCATCAAATGGTTGGAGGAATATACAGATATAAAATATCCATATGATAAAATGGATTTTGTGCTAGTTCCGGCATTTCAATTTAGTGGTATGGAACATGTTGGCGCGACTTTGTACAACGACTCAAAACTCCTTTTGGACCATGCTTCCTCCCAGGAAGATGAAATCTCCAGGTCACTATTAATTGCTCATGAAGTAGCACACAGCTGGTTTGGAAACCTGGTGACTATGGAGTGGTTTGATGATGTTTGGCTCAAGGAGGTTTTTGCCAATTTAATGGCCTCAAAGATTGCAGAGCAGCAGTTTCCCGATCTAAACCATGAGCTGATGTTCTTGTTCAAGCATTACCCTCTGGCATATAGTGAAGACCGATCTGATGGTGCGAACGCCATCAGGCGTAATCTGACGAACCTGCAAAACGCAGGATCTATGTATGGTAATATTGTTTATCACAAAGCTCCAATAGTGATGAGGCAACTGGAGCTCCAACTCGGTGAGTTTGCTTTCAGAGAATCGCTACGAGAGTACCTGGAGAACTTTAGTGAAGACAATGCTAATTGGAATGATCTCTTGGAGATCATGAATATCAAAACTGATATCAATCTGAAAAAATGGAGCGAAGCATGGATTGAGCAGGCTGGTATGCCATTAGTCGAAGTTCAATATATAGATGATGATGAAGGTAATGAGTTTGACATAGTGCAGTATGACCTTACCGGAAAAGACAGAGTATGGCCCCAGCAGTTTCGGACCACCTTTGGCTATTCTGATGGTAATGTGACCTATTCAATCGATTCAAAAGAACAACATTTTTCAATCAGGAAGAACGAGGGAACTGTAATGCCACAATATGTTCAATTGAATGCAGATGGATTGGGTTATGGGATTTTTTCGAATGGCCTGGATTATGACAAAGAGAATTTCGCTTTCAACATGGGTCTTATTGACTACCCATCTATTTCAGATGAACTTAGGCGGGGAACTGGCTATATCAACTTGCACGAATACCTGCTGCATGAAGGTATGAATCCATTGAAATATTTGAGATACCTTGAAGAATACATTTATGTTGAAGAGAATGAACAAATACTGACTTACCTGCTCGAAAACCTGGAGCTGATATATTGGAAATTTCTTACTCCAGAACAATCCATGCAAATAGCTCCAGAGGTTGAGTCGTTGTTGGTACAGAAAATGGATCTGGAGTCAAGCAGTCGTGTAAAGCACCTTTTGTTTAAAAAGTTTATCAGTATGGCTCAAAGCGAGCTTGGAATGAAAAACCTAATGAATTTCTGGACGAAGAGCAGCTTTCCAAATGGACTGGACCTGACAGAAAATGAACACATACTCCTGGCCTACAATATTGAAATAAAGGCCAATCAGATCACCGGAATTTTAGAAGATCAACTGGCCCGAATCGAAAACCCGGATCGTCGTGCGGAGTTTGAATTTGTCAGTCAGGCCCTATCAATAGATGCTGCAGAGAGAGAAGTTTTTTTCAATAGCCTTTTGGACGAAAAGAATAGGGAGCGAGAAGAGTGGGTGCTCACTGCATTGCATTACCTCAACCACCCTTTGAGGACTGGTACTTCCGTCTCATATTTGGAGCAGGCACTGCAGGAGCTTCCGGAGATTCAAAAAACCGGAGACATATTCTTTCCAAAGAGATGGTTGGAAAGAACACTTTGGGGACACAATTCTGCAGAGGCAGTGGAAATCATAAATAACTTCCTTGGTACCAATAAAGACTTAGACCCGAAACTGAGGGAAAAACTATTGCAGGCGACTGATTTGGTGTTTAGGGCTGAAAGGGATATCAATTCGAGTAGCATCAATTGATCTTGGTGTAATCGTTTTTCAACGGCAATAGTCTTTCTGCCATTTACCGGTAGATATTGTGCACTTACCGATTAGCGTTATTCCAAACCATTTAGCTGGCGTAGAATTGCATAGAACAAAACAAAAGAATCATGAAAAAACATAATCAAACCAACAACAATGCATGGGTAGGGATAGTACTCGTAGCAATTGGAGCCTATTTCTTATTTAGAAATCTAAATTTCATTCCTGACTTTATCCCCCATTATTTCTTTGGGTGGGAAATGATCTTCGTAATAATTGGTGGCTCTATGCTGGCAACAGGTAGACGCTCCGGTCTGATATTTTTACTCATTGGAGCGATCACGCTTTTACCACAAGTATTCTACTGGCCTCAAATTCATATAAGGGACTGGTGGCCTTTGATACTTGTTGCCATTGGGGTCTCGTTTATTTTGAAGCGCAGGGATCAAGGGCGAAGATCTAGACTGGGAGAAGTAGATGATGACTACATAGATGATGTATCTATTTTTGGAGGGAATGAAAGACAAGTATCTTCCCAAAATTTCAAAGGAGGAAAAGTGACTTCTGTTTTTGGCGGATCTGAACTCAACTTCCTGAACTGTAAATTGTCAGATCAGGAGAATATCATCGATGTATTCTGCATGTTTGGTGGCTCTACCTTTATCGTACCAAGTGACTGGACAGTAGTGATGGATAGCTTCATCATCTTCGGTGGATTTGCAGACAAAAGGCCACTGGTTTCCAATGAAGGACAGGATCCAAGCAAAGTACTTCGCATCAAAGGATTTGTGATGTTTGGAGGAGGAGAAATAAAGAGTATCTAGGCCGAACCGAAGTTTAAACCAACGAACCTTGGAACATCCCATTCTTGAGAACGACGGCTTAAAAAAATATGCATTGGCATGGTCACTGATTTGTGTTGTCCATGTCGTGCTGTTTTACTTTTATTACGGGTTTAAGCTTGAAATTGCCTTCTACGATGCTTTCGTGCACAATGTGCTCTTTGCTTTAGTAGCACCTGGTTTTTGGTATATCGTTCGATTTTCAAACACTGAAAAAGGTGACTACCTGGCGTTGATGGGCACACACGTTGTTGCGATAGCTACCACTACGCTGCTGTGGTCATACCTTTCCTGGTTTGTACTGACCGAGTTGTTTTACGACGTAGACAAATATCTTCAGTTTTTAGACCAAACCTTTGTGTGGAGGCTAATCATAGGCGTAGTATTCTATTCCCTGATTATTTTGATCTTCTACCTCATTCAATATTATCTGGATCTGCAGGAGAAATCAAATCGAGAATTTGAATTGAAAGCCTTGTTGAACGAGTCGGAGCTAAACATGCTCAAATCTCAAATCAATCCACATTTCATTTTCAATAGCCTCAATTCTATCAGCGCATTGACCATTTCAATGCCCCAAAAGGCGCAGGAAATGGTGATCAAGCTGAGTGACTTTTTACGCTATGCTGTGGGTAAGGATACTTCTGAAATGAATTCCTTAAGCGATGAAATTGAAAATATTGCACGCTACCTGGATATAGAAAAAGTACGCTTTGGGGATAAACTGGTATTTGATAATCAGGTGGAGAATGATAGTGCTGATGTGATGGTGCCCAATTTAATTCTCCAGCCGTTGTTTGAAAACGCAATTAAATACGGCGTGTATGAGAGTCTTGAGAAAGTAACAATTTCGCTGAGTTGCGAGCGCATGGATGATATGCTCCATATCCGTATTTCAAACAACTATGATGCTGATGCAGTAGCTCAGAAAGGTGCCGGGATAGGCCTGGAAAATATCAGAAAGAGACTTCTACTCACCTACCAACGCACGGACCTTTTGTCTATCGAAAATACGGATAGCACCTTCGCAGTTATATTGAAAATCCCAACCAACATTATTCAAAATGAAGAAAATTAGAACCTTAATAATAGATGATGAGCACCTCGCTCGTGAAATAATCAAGACCTATCTTAAAGATGATTCGGAAATAGAAATCGTAGGAGAATGTGATAATGGCTTTGATGGGCTGAAGGCTATACAAAGTGAAAAACCGGATTTGGTGTTCTTGGATATTATGATGCCAAAGCTCAATGGCTTTGAAATGCTGGAATTGATTGATCAGCCTCCGGTGATAGTATTTAGCACGGCGTACGACCAATATGCTATTAAAGCGTTTGAGCAAAATGCAGTTGACTATTTGTTGAAACCTTATGCTCAGGATAGATTTTTAGAACCTTTGAAAAAGGCCAAACAAAAGATCAACTCAGAAGAAAGTCAGAAGCAGGATTTATCTGCCCTGGCCAAACAAGGACAGGAGCATGTGGAGGAATTGACCAGGGTTGCGGTCAGAACAGGCTCTAAGATTGACATCATTCCGGTTGACAAAATTTCCTATATCGAGGCGATGGATGATTATGTAAGGTTGCATACCGAAGAAGGCAAATTCCTCAAGCAGAATACGATGAAGTATTACGAAAGCCATTTACCCATGTCGGATTTTGTAAGGATACACCGATCCTACATCGTGCGGATAAAACAGATATCCAGACTGGAGGCTATGGAAAAAGATGCGCATGTGGCTCTGCTACATGATGGTACGCAACTTTCCGTTAGCCGTTCCGGCTATGGTAGGATCAAGGAGGTGTTGGGGATATAAGGTGCTCAATCTCAAAAATGGGGTTGCCACTATAATCTGTTTTTACATCCCCCTAACCCTCTTCGAAGGTGGAATATCCTTTTGTTGGGATTAGCGGAGTGACAATTACCAGTATCATTTAAGCCAGATTATGTCAAAAGGAAATCGTGAACGAAATTTTGAGCTGGCTATAATACTGCTCAACCCTGTGGCATAGGCGCAGGAGTATAGAAAAACTGTTCCTTAACAATTTTGCCATTTACTACCTCAAATACGCTGATCTCTTCCATTGAAATCCTGCCAACACCTTTGAAGTCTGCGTCGAATGTTTGAATGCAGGAGAAAAAATTCTCAGCTACAATGGGTGCAGAGGACGTGGCTGAATGAAATTTCTCTACCATGTCTTCAAATGCCTTGCCCTTAGCGAGAATGGCCTCTTTGCCTTTGGTAATTTGATTTGGTGCTCCTTCCGGCTCTATGCTCACGCAGTGGTCAGCAAATAGTTCACGTTGGGCCTTTTCATATTGGCCTGTGTTGCAATATTCTACTAGTTTTTCGGCTACTTCTTGTGTACTCATAGTTGTATGTTTTCAATGGAATGATACTTATGGGCTATTGGTTTCGAATTTTAGGATGATTTGGATGACCAGCATACATAATTCTTCTTGAATTATAATGCACATTATTTTAACTTACCTGCATAGCCATCAATCTACCACTGTCTATCATGCCTTCAAATATACTTCTTCAGACCCTTAGGGTATTACCCTCCATACTTCTATTCTTTTTTTTAGTGCATGTTTCGAAAGCTCAGGATGGCGACAAGATCAATTACTTTCCAAAGGATATTTCCTACGATCCAAATTTTCCCAGGCCCGAGTGGCTATTAGGTTATGAAGTGGGTGAGTGGCATGTGAGCCACGACCAACTCGTGTATTATATGAAGGAGATGGCTCGATTGTCGGATCGGATAACCATAGTAGAGACGGGTAGAACTTATGAAAACAGACCACTGCTATTACTGACCATCACCAGCCCAGAGAATCATGCTAAAATTGATCGGCTTAAATCAGAGCATGTGGCTTTATCTGATCCTCAAGCTTCTACTTCTGTAGACATCAACAATATGCCCGTGGTAGTTTGGCTGGGGCACAGCATTCATGGCAATGAACCATCGGGCAGCAATGCCAGCTTATTGACGGTTTATCATTGGGCTGCTGCACAGGGTGATGAGATTGATGAGATATTGAAAAACACCATTATTTTGCTGGATCCTTCATTGAACCCTGATGGTTTGCATCGGTTTTCTACCTGGGTGAACTCAAACAAGGGTAATAACGCGAGTGCAAACCGCTATGATCGAGAGCATAATGAGACCTGGCCAGGTGGAAGAACGAATCATTATTGGTTTGACCTAAACAGAGATTGGCTGCCGGTGCAACACCCTGAGTCCAAAGCCAGGATAGCTAAATTCCATGAGTGGAAACCGAATATTTTGACGGATCACCATGAAATGCGAAGTAATAGAAGCTTCTTTTTTCAACCAGGAATCCCAAGTAGAAATCATCCGCTAATACCAAAAAACACCGTAGCACTCACTTCTAAAATAGCAGCATTTCATGCTCGTGAATTGGATAAGATAGGATCTCTTTATTTTTCACAAGAAGGTTATGACGATTTCTACTTTGGCAAAGGAAGCACCTACCCAGACATCAATGGTGGAATTGGTATTCTGTTTGAGCAAGCAAGCTCAAGAGGGTTTGTGCAAAATACAGTAAACGGTAAGCTCAGATTTCCTTTCACGATAAAAAACCAGTTCACCACTGCTTATTCTACCGTGCTCGCTGCAAACAGCCTACGACAGGAATTGCTGGAGCATCAAAGGTCGTTTTATAAGAACGCGCAGAAAGCGGTGCAGGAAGATCCTGTAAAGGGTTATGTATGGAGTGCAGGCAAAGATCAATCCAAGGCCAGGCATTTTCTGGACATTTTGCTCCGGCATCAGTTGGAGGTATTTCGACTTGGGAAGAACCAGAGGATAGGGGGAAAGTCTTTTGAGAAGGAGAATAGCTATTTGGTCAAAACCAATCAAACCAACTACAAAGTGGTAAAGGCCATTTTTGAAAAGAGAACCAATTTTCAGGATTCGCTTTTCTATGATGTATCGGCATGGACTTTTCCATTGGCAATGAACTTGCGCTGGGCTGATCTAACTGCAAAAAGTCTCTCTGCTGATTTAAGTGGGGCCAGAATAGAGCGACTCAGTGACCTTCAATCTAGTGTTGAGAACTCGAACTACGCTTATGCTTTGCGATGGGATGATTACTATGCACCCAGCGTTGCAAATAAGCTTTTGGCCAACGGCTTAATACTAAAGGTGGCTACCGAACCTTTCACTTTTGACTCGAAGCAATATGATCGGGGTACGGTCATCATTCCGGTATCAATTCAAGACAAAAGTGCTGAAGAATTATACGAATTGATAAAAAAGATCTCAGAACCGGTCGGCATAAGTGTAGAGGCAATAACTACCGGATATACTGGCGGCACCAACCTTGGTAGTGACAACTTCAGGTCACTGAAGATGCCCAAAGTCGCGATTCTTACCGATGATGTCAGCCCTTATGAGGCTGGAGAAGTATGGCATTTGCTGGATTACAGAATGGATATGACGGTGACTTTGCTACCTGTTGATCAAATGTCAAAGGCAAGGCTAAGCGATTTCAATACAATCATAATGGTTGGGGGAAGCTATAGTGGTCTTTCAGGTTCCAAACTCAAAACCTGGGTACAACAAGGTGGACTGATAGTAGCCACCGGAAGTGCGGGGAAATGGCTTTCCAATGACAAAATAATCAGTACCAAATATAAGGCTCCAATTAAACCAGATAGTCTAAAAAAACGGGCCTATGCTGACATGAGCAAATTTACCGGAGCTCAAAGAATAGGTGGTTCGATATTCAATACCATTGGGGATTTGACCCATCCGGTTTTATATGGTATCGAGGATGAAAATGTACCCATATTCAGAAGGGGAACACTCATGATGAAACCATTGCCTGGGCAATACTCTAATCCATTGATGTACACCGAAGAGCCATTGCTAGCGGGCTACATCTCTGAAGAGAATTACGAAGCTTTGAAAGAATCAGCAGCGATTACTGTCAGCTCCTATGGGGCAGGTCGCATTGTTACTTTTAGCGACAATCCCAACTTAAGGGCTTACTGGTATGGTACAAACAAACTCTTTCTGAATGCTATTTTCTTCGGCTCCATTATAGAGTCCGGGGCTACCAATTGATATTACTGCAGCCTGGCTGAAGGGCCGAATAGGTTTTCCATTTGCAGGTTAATGGCTATTTCTTTAGCACCCCTTCTGACTTTTAACTGAAGTCGGTCAGCAGTGGTGAGTACATTGGATTTAAGGAACTCACAAAATGTATCTTCCGAGGAGCTTGTAAAGTCGAACTCATTGATATTGATAATACGGTCTCCCAATTGAAGGCCAGCCTTTTTCGCAGGAGAGTTGTTGTAAATGAAGCCTGCATATAGCTTTTCATCCTGGTATATGGTGCGGAATCCAAATGAGTCATAAGAGTTTTTTCCGCTGTTCAATCCGTTTTCGCTCAAATAGATTTTGTTTTCAAACCAGTCTATGGTGGTGATGAAATTTTCAAAAAAGTCTAAGCCAAGCAATTTGTCCGAATGATTCGACAAAGTGATCAATTGATTTTTGAGCGTAACCGGAGCTTCACTACCCACAGAAAAGGAATGCACCAGTGCAACATGTGAGCTATCAGGTTTTTCATATCCGAATGCACCGGAGGCTATGCTGCCATATCCCGATGTGGTTTCGCACTTATGTTTGTGGGTGGCACTGCATAACTTTTTGAAAGTCCTCTTGGAGCTCTTGTATAATCCTTTGGCCCCAAAATCCACATAGCCCTTGCCATCCCGTATACCGTTGATGTCTACCTCTACTTTTGGGGTGCCGGAGTAGCTTGAGGTGAAATCAATCACCGAAGCATTCCTGTCCACAGTATTTTTCCCTGTGCTGCTGATGGTGATTTCATTGCGTTTGAAGTCGAAAGACCAGACAGCTCTTTTCATCAGGTTGGCACCAATAACTCCGGCGATTTCCAAGCAACGAATGGTAGGAGGGGACTTTTCAAAATTGTGGATGGTGGTGGCATTGTCCCTGAACCTGATGCCGCCTATGGTCATCTCATCGATTACTGATAAGGACAGCATCAGCTTGTTGTCCTGGGAGTCGATGTACTTCTGATGATGGATGTGCTCCAATTGCAGTTTCTCTGCCAGCTCCTTAGATACGATATTTGGTGTGCCGGTATCCACAAGGAAAGAGTACTCTTCACCATTTATATCTACCGGGATGACGATGTGTCCACTGGAAAGTCTTTTGAAGCCAATGGTTGTGGAGAAGTCCTGATTGTCTACTGTCGTACGTTCGTATAGCTTATTTATTTTACATGAAGTAAAAGCTAGCAACAGACAGAAAATGAACAGATTTTTCAGCATTCCCGCATTCCTCAGGCGTGATCTCCCTTTTGGATTTGATCCAATCAGCCTCGAAAATAAAGATTATTCTGCAAAGGGGGAAGAATGGAGTGGCTTTGGTCTGCCTAGCGTCAGGTTTTGGCGGCTTAAAGAGATGCTCGTGCGATTTTGACTCGGACAGCACTGAAGTTATTCAGATAGCATTTTGGCATATAACTAATATCGCATGTTACACACTGCTAGTTATTGTATTCTTCAGGAGCGATCTTCGAGAAGTACACTTTCGTTCCTTCCATAGTTTCAAAGAATTCTGGGGTTTCTGAGTTCTTCAACTTGAAGGTTCCATCGGCTACTACGCCATACCCGAATCCACATTCTTGTTTTTCAGTTGTTATCGTGATATAGTTCGCTTGAATTTTTAGTTCAAGTTGACAATTAAGATCGTCGTTGACTATGTTCAAGTAGGTTCCAGATGAATTAGTTATCATACGCGCATAAAGACTTCCAGAATTGTAACTTGGAGCTCCTCTCGTTACGTAAATATAGATCAGTGCAGTTGAATCGGTTTCAGGATAAGCTAGCAGTTGACCTGACAACTCTCCGTTTGAAAAAGTTCGTTCAAATGTTCCAGAAGGAATTGATTCCTGTCCATTGGATTCACAGCTTACAACTACAGTTAGTAAGAATAAAATACTAAACTTTCTCATGAGTGAAGAGGTTTGAAACGATTTGATAAAATGCGTTTCAATCCTTTTTATTTTTTGTCATGAGTTTCAATACTATACTCATTTCTCATCCATTCTAGGATCGTTGATTAAAATTGCCTCTCCAAAACCCAAGTCCTTCATTCGATTGAGTTGGGTCTTTGCGTCACCTACTACCAGCCAGATCATTCGATTTTCATCTAAGTATTGTTTTGACAATTCTCTAACGCGTTCTACAGTCATTCTATTTACGATTTCCTCTCTGCTTTTTACATAATCATATTCCCAACCATGAGCGCTTATGTTTTGTAACATTCTGAGTTTTGCCCCTGAAGTTTCGAACGCACGGGCATTACTTTTTATTAAAAATCCTTTAGTGGTTTCCAAATCATTTTCAGAATAATTTGTACCATAATTTTCAAGGATAGACTTCACTAATTGCGTTGATTCAAGTGTTACGTTACTTCTTACCCCACTACCTATAGTAAACGGACCTTTAGTTTCAGAACCATTGAAGGAAGAACCAATACCATAGGTATAGCCTTTGCTTTCCCTGAGCTCCTGAGTGAGCTGAGATGCAAAACCACCACCACCTAGTATATAATTGGCTACTGTTGCCGCATAATAATCTTCATCTGTAGCTGCCAAGGCAGGATAGCCAATTCTAAGTACAGATTGCTTTGCGTTTGGTATGTCATAGAAATATACTTGTGACTGAACAGGTGCTTCAGGGACTGAAGAAATTGGAATACTAACCTCCTTCTCACTCCAACGATCTCCCAGAATTTGGAGAGGAGCCATAATTGATTGTTTATCCAATGCACCAACAACATGCATTCTCGAAATCGATGGAGATAGAAATTGCTCATAATATTGTTTCAGATCATCCATTCTAATTGTTCCAATAGATTCTATTGATCCCAGGATATTTCTAGACCTTATGTTATCCTGTCCATAGATCAGGATATTATAGGTGTTTTGCGCTACCGAGTTTGGGTTCGCTTCTTGCTGCTGAATTTGGCCAGTTACTCGCTTGATTGATAAATCAAATTCAGTTTCATCCCATCTTGGCTTCAGAAGAATTTCACTTACCAAATCAATTGTTTCGTTATAATTTTTCGCAAGAGTGTTACCCGATATTGTTATGTTTTCCTGTCTCGCTCTTACATTAATAGTGGCACCTAATTGTTGAATGGCGTTCTCCAATTCTCGAGGCGTTTTGTTTTTTGTTCCTTTAGTCAACATATTCGCCAGCAAATTAGAGACGCCCACCTTATTGATGTCTTCCAATAATAATCCTCCATCAATTACGATATTGAATTGAACCAGCGGCACTTCTTTGTTTTCAATGCCAAATATCTTTAACCCATTAGTCAATTGGTCTTCCCAAACGGCAGGGACAATTACCACCGGAGGCTGGTCATACGGAGGTTCAATGCTTCTATCGAAAGTAGAAGGGGTGGGTTCATAAGAAGCAACTATAGATGCATCGAAGGTCTCTTCTGCGCCTTGCGTAATCGCCTCTTCAATGACCTCAGCCTTAGAAGAACCTTCTAACGCTTGTTCAACTCTGCCCCTTGGAACAAAGCTTGTGGCGATGAAATTTTTGCCCTTGATATATCGGTTATAGACCCGCATCACATCCTCGGTAGAAACATCAAGAATGTTCTGTATGTCCTGATTAACAAAACCTGGGTCATTCGCAAAAATGTTATACTGAGCCAACTGAAAGCCTTTCCCTAATACGCTGGAAAGACCATTGTAAAATCGAGTTTCCTGACCGGCTTTAATACGGTTCAGATCATTTTCAGCGATTCCCACTTTCTCAAAGGTGGACAAAGCTGCTTGAATCGATTCCATCACTTGATCCAAATCCTTTTCAGCATAAGCTCTTATCGAGAGGTGCATCTGGCCTGCTAATTCCGATGCTCTGTTGAACATTCTGATACGTGAGGTCAACTGATCCTCCTCAACCAATTGTTGATAAAAAGGGGCTGATTTACCTTGCGACAGATAATTGGCCAAAACGGTGAGTGCATATGAATCCGGATGGTAAAGCTCAACAGTTGGCCATACCAGAGTCAATTCGGGAAGCATTGCAAAATTGTCTTCGTGATAAAACTTAACTGTCTCGTCCACTCGACCTGCCCTCTTCGGTAACGGTTCGATTTTTTCGCTGGAAGGTATTTCATCAAAGTATTTATACACCCAGTTTTTAGCTTGCTCAACATCAAAGTCTCCGGAAATGACCAGTGTAGTATTGTTTGGAACATACCAAATTCTGAAAAATTCTTTGACATCATTCAGTGTGGCATTTTGTAAATCCTCCAGGGAGCCAATGACCTGCCAGCTGTAGGGATGATCTTCGGGGTACAAACTCTGGTCAATGACATAATTAGTGTGCCCATATGGACGATTATCGTAACTCTGCCTTTTTTCATTTTTAACCACCTGCTTTTCCTTGGCCAACACAGGATCCGTTACAGTATTAATGAACCAACCCAATTTATCGGCTTCCGCCCAGATCATCTTTTCCAATGCATCTTTCGGTACTGTTTGAAAGTAGTTTGTCCGATCGCGGTTGGTCGATCCATTTGCGCCTGATCCTCCAATTCGAGCACTCATTTTATCTAATCCTCCTTTACCCAGATTTTCTGATTCAAGAAATAATAAGTGTTCGAATAAATGAGCAAAACCAGTTCTTCCTGTTTTTTCGCGTGCAGATCCTACATGGACGGTTAGGGCAACAGCAACGACTGGGTCAGAACGATCTATATGCATAACCACCTCCAAGCCATTGTCTAACTTGAATTTCTCAAAGGCGATATTGAATTCAGCATCGGTCGCAGATTGTTGTTCATCGGAACTAGGAACACAAGAAATTATGAATGATGCTACTAACAAATAAAAGATTCTTGAAAGCATAACTAATGATGATTAGGTTTGGTTATTACTCATAACTTATGACTAACACGCATTTTGTGCATGTTATTTACATTATCAAATATACCCGTTATTATTCAACTGATCCAATAGACTGGTGATGTCTGAAAGCTGATAACTACATACATGGGAGTATATCTCAGAGGTCTTACTACTGGTATGCTTCAGTAGCAGCTGTATGCTTTGGAGGTTGGTGCCATCATGCCAGAGCTGTAGTTTGTATGAGTGGTCAGTCAAAACAATTACGTTACACAGCACTACTTTCCTCCAAGATGCTGTGAAACATGATCGAAGTACAGATGTTGTTGCAAAAATGATACGTATTGTTTTGAATTATGACACGTATCTAAATTCAAAAAGATACCTATCGTAATGAATTTAGATACGTATCTTTTTACTGGAAAGTAAGGTGATTGAAGGCGAATGATGCTGAGATTAGGAAGTATATCTAAGCACTTCTATGCCAAACTTACCTCTATCTCCTGCAAGTTTAGTGAAGCGTAACTTGCGGCAGGTTAGCAATACATTCCTTACTGGATAGACAAGCCAAATTAAAATTCCTTTGCACCACATTCACTTTTATAAACCTGGCTTTTTTACCAGAACCGGCTGTGCGGTAATATAGCCCACCTGATGGAGTCTATTAGCAACTATTTCAGACCATTTTGATGCGCTATCGATCGAAGTTTGGTCAACAGTAAGTTTCTGTCGTTATAGGTCATTCCAGCGGTTGAAATGGATTCCAATAGTTTGACATTAATGTTGCCTGGTTTGGTCATCAGTGACTTATAAGGCAAAGAAGCATAGGTACCTTCTATGATGACTGGTACAATGTCTGATTGACTATTAATTGCCATCACCACAGCCCCCTTTTTATAGGCATTCAACTTGCCATCTTTAGTTCGCTTTCCTTCGATGGATATGAGCATATTACCTCCAGACTTTAAAAATTTATCTGTTCTGTTTAAAGTTCGTTTGGCTTGAGATGACCATTGTCTGACGATGACAAAACCAGTAATAGCCAGGAACCATCCTATCACAGGATATAGGGCAAATTCAATATTAATGATACCACTTGTTCTATATACTGGAAGTGTTGGGGTAATCATTGAATCCAAAAAACTACTTTGATTAAGGAGCACAAATACAGTGTTTTTTGCTGTTTTGGTTTTTTCCTCCTGAAAGTAAAAATTAAACTCTAACCCAAATATCCTAAAGTATAGATGGAGACAGTTTTGCATAATGCCAACGGCCTTCCAGCGGTTGAATATTCTTACGAATCCAGCTACAATGAAATAAAAAAAGCTGAGCAAGATGAAGGACATGAGTTTCACTATGTACCATGTCACTTTAATTATTTTCATATACTTGATATATGCTATCCATTATCGCCAGCCAGTAAGAAGTTTATGCACTCCAATTTTGGTAAGTTTCTCTAAAACTAATGAATCTGCCGGTGCTTTTAAAGTATCAGATAACCACTGCGCTCAGAAAGAGAAAAATCCTGCGAGCTGAACTTTCCAGAAAGCACCAATCTTT
>JAGDZP010000007.1:0-1317 GCA_049115735.1 Cyclobacteriaceae bacterium
GAGACTGTAAATTAAACTCTGTCTAAAATAATTTTTAGTAATTAATTTAGATAGATCATGACACAAGAAGAAATCAATGAATTGCAAAGCAAAGCTCTAGAGCAGTTCAAGTCAGGCAAATCGTTGTTTGGCAAGGATGGTGCTTTTGCCCCCATGCTCAAACAGTTTCTGGAAGCCGCCCTAGAGTCTGAGATGGAGGAACATCTCGATGAACAAGAACGCTCTGGAGGCAACAAACGCAATGGCAAGGGTAAAAAGACGATAAAAAGCTCCACAGGCACTTTCGAGATAGAGACTCCACAAGACCGTCAGAGTAATTTTGAACCTCAGATCATCAAGAAGCGTGAGACTGTCCTAGCAGACAATCTTCAAG
Source organism: Cyclobacteriaceae bacterium (assembly GCA_049115735.1). Classification (GTDB taxonomy): domain Bacteria; phylum Bacteroidota; class Bacteroidia; order Cytophagales; family Cyclobacteriaceae; genus CAXBNB01. The sequence goes on from JAGDZP010000007.1 coordinate 374, forward strand.
ATAAAATAATAGGCCTTTATGGTTTAGGAATGAGCTTACGAGACATCAGTAGCCACATCAAAGAGATGTACGATACTGACATTTCCCACACCGTACTCAGTCAAATCACAGATCGAATAATTCCAGAAGTCAAAGCTTGGCAAAATCGTCCCTTAGAGCCAGTATATTGCATTGTTTGGTTGGATGCCATGCACTACAAAGTGCGCTCGGAAGGCAAAGTTGAGCATAAAGCGTTGTACAATATTTTGGGCATCAACGCTACTGGAAGAAAAGAAGTACTTGGTATGTACGTATCAGAAAGCGAAGGAGCCAACTTTTGGCTGCAAGTACTAACTGATCTGCACAATAGAGGGTTAAAGGACATTCTGATTGCCTGTACTGACAACCTGAAGGGTTTTAGCGAGGCGATACAGAGTGTGTACACTAAAGCTGAAGTACAGAGCTGCATTGTCCACCAGATACGTAACTCACTCAAGTATGTAGCCAGTAAAGATCAGAAGGAGTTTATGAGAGATCTCAAGCAGGTGTATCGAGCAGATACCAAGGATTTAGCCGAAATGGAACTGGAAGATCTAGCTAAGAAATGGGAAGGAAAGTATCCTATCGTCATCCAGTCCTGGCAAAACAACTGGGATAAACTAACAACGTATTTTCAGTACACTGCCCCTATCAGGAAGTTGATCTATACCACCAACGCAGTGGAAGGGTATCATCGTCAGGTCAGAAAAGTGACTAAGACCAAAGGGGCATTTACATCCGATATGGCTCTGCAAAAGTTGGTTTATCTGGCTACCAAAAATATCGAAAGGAAATGGACATCACCGCTTCATAATTGGGCTTTGACCGTTCAGCAATTAGCCATTAAATTTGGTGATCGATTACCGCTAGATATAAGAGCAGTAGATATACAATAAAGAACCAGACAGAGTTTAGCTTACACTACC
>JAGDZP010000008.1:0-22996 GCA_049115735.1 Cyclobacteriaceae bacterium
TCCAATTGAATTCTATTGAGGTTTTTTAGCTTTCTCTCCAAAACAAGTGCCTCTCCTCGGGTTGGCTTTTTCGTTGACCAAACCAGTCTCCATGGTATCCCAGGCGTTGTTGATTTTTCATACCCAGCATTATGTCGACGCAACCGATCCTCAAGATTTGCTGTTTGACCTTTGTAATAAGAGTCAAGTTTTTTTGAATATAGGATGTAAACCGTGTACATAAAAGAATACAAAAAAAGCCCTTCTATTGAAGAGCTTCTTGCTTTGGGTGAAAGACCGGACTCGAACCGGCGACCTCCTGAACCACAATCAGGCGTTCTAACCAACTGAACTACAATCACCATGTTCCCAAAAAATTGGGACTGCAAATTTAGATAGTAGTTATTTATTATTCCAAGTAATCGTTTGAATTATTTGATGAGCCTGCTTTCACTCAATTGTTTTGCCAAAGGAGCATCTTTTGATATATACCCAGGCATATCCAGGCATCTGTTGCGGCGTAATTCATTTGTGCAGCAGTAAGCCTTGGGTTTTCCCAGTTAGACACTTGCTGACTTTTTGATATGCGTCTGTTGAGGAAGATTCCAGAGAGTTTTCTGGCTCCAATGCTTTCCATTTCCAGTTCTTCTGCCAGCTCATTAAGATCTAGAAAACCTGCATCATTGAATTTTCGCATTTTTTGCAGATCACGAATGTCATCTCTCAAACCTATACCTAGCTTGACTGTTTCCGAATCTTCAAATAAATCAATGAGGTAGTCATCTAGTCCGGTCTTGTTAAGCCTTATGAGATAAACCATGTCCTCCAATGCTAGTTGCACCAAGGCTACAGCATGATACTGTCCTTTTTTGAAAGTTGGTTTGGTTTCAGTGTCAAAACCTATCACATCTCTTTGTCGGCAAATCTGAATAGCTTTTTTGACAGCTGATTTATCATCGATAAGTTGGATTTTGCCTTCATATCTAAGGAGTGGCAATTCCTGAAGCTCATCCTTTGTAATGCTTTTAACGAACATTAGTTACTCTTACCCCCTTCCGTAAGTTTTCTGATTTTGATATTAAAATATGCAAAAGTTATGGTCATAATCGGACTCAAAATATTAAAAAAGCAGTAAGGTATAAAATCCATGGGATTTACGCCCAAAAGATTTGTGTGATAGGCACCACAAGTATTCCAGGGAACTAATACTGAAGTAACCGTACCGGAATCTTCTAATGTTCGACTGAGATTTTCGGGAGCAAGATTCTTGTCCTTATAAATATCAGAATACATTCTACCGGGAACAACAATGGCCAAATATTGATCAGATGCCGTCAGGTTAAAGAAGATGCATGTTCCGGCGGTTGATGCTACGAGCGATCCGGTAGATTTAACAAGTGTTAATATCGCTTGAGCTATCTTTTTCAAAAGTCCACAACTCTCCATTGCCCCACCAAATATCATGGCACACATAACAAGCCAAACTGTATTCAACATGCCAGCCATTCCCTTTGAGGTAAGCAGCTCGTTAACCATTTGATTATCTGAAGCAATTGATATTTTACCGTATAATGCTCTCATTGATCCGGCAAACATCACCTTCCAATAAGCTCCGGTGAACCCAGCCACCTCCTCTATTATGCTTCTTTGGAAAATGAGCGCAAACACAATACCCAACAAAGTGGCAGCCATTAATGCGGGCAATGCAGCCACTCTTTTTACGATCAAAGCAATCATAACAGCAGGTACCAGAAACAACATCCAATTGATATTAAATTTAGCCTCTATTGCAGCCAGAATTTCCGACGTTCCATTGGCCGGAGGAGAAGGGTTACCAGAAAAACCTAGAAAAAGAAATAAAATGAGTGCTATTATGATGGAAGGCACTGTGGTATATACCATATACCTGATATGTGTGAATAGATCCGTTCCAGCCATCGCTGGTGCCAGGTTTGTTGTATCGGATAAGGGGGACATTTTATCACCAAAGTAAGCCCCTGACAGTATAGCTCCGGCAACCATGCCCTCATGTATATCCATGGCCCTGCCAATCCCTATAAGTGCTATACCGACAGTAGCGGCTGTCGTCCAAGAACTTCCGGTTGCTAAAGACACAATCGCACAAATTAGGCATGTCGCAAAAAGAAATATGGTTGGATTCATTATTTGTAAACCATAATAAATCATAGCCGGGACAATGCCACTAAGCATCCAGCTGCCTGCCAGTGAACCAATCAACAGCAGAATTAATACCGATGACATAGAAGAGTTGATACTTTTGACAATAGAGTCTCGAATCTCATTCCACGTATAGCCCAGTCGAGCTGCCATACCTGCAGCAACCACAGAAGCTAGAATCAATGCGATCTGATTAGCTCCGGAAAGAGAGTCGTCACGAAAAATAATTTTTACATTGATAAAAAGGAGTGTAACCAGAAAAATGATAGGAATAAATGCCTCCAGCAGCGTAGCTTCCCTCTTTGTTTTTGACATGCAGAATAAACTTCAAAAAGGGAAGATAAATAAATTATCTCAATAACAAATGCTCCAACTGTACGACTCAAACATGTTGTGTCTTTCTTCTTCGAATTTCCTCCTGAATCAAGGCAAACTCCCTATTAGACTGCCCGGCAATGGCAGTATTTTCTTCCGCTCGTCTTATTAGGTAAGGCATTACTTTTTTCACCGGACCATAAGGTACATACTTAGCCACATTGTAGCCCATATCAGCCAGCTGAAATGAAATGTTATCACTCATACCATATAGCTGAGCAAAATATACCCTGTTATGATTTCTGGCTATGTCCTTGTTTTCTATCAATTCAGTGAGGTACTGGCAACTGTCTTCATTGTGCGTTCCTGCGCAGAGTGCTATATCCTCCAGATTGTCAATACAATATTTAAGCGCCAGGTTGTAGTCTCTGTCACATGCCTTTTTATTGGGTTGAATAGGGCTTGGGTAATCAAATTCTTCAGCCCTGTCCCTTTCCTTTTCCATATACGCACCCCTTACGATTTTCGCTCCTAACAGTCGACCTTTAGATCGGAGTTCTGCATGTGCCTGCTTTAGGTTATCCAATGCATCAATTGTGTAGAGTTGGAAAGTGTTAAAAACACAAACCCTATCCTGGTTGTATTTTTCCATCATTTCCATGGCAATGTCATCTATCACATTTTGTATCCAGGTTTCTTCGGCATCTACGAAAATACTCTTATGATGTGCTGCAACATAAGCGCATATTTCGTCAATGCGGTTTTTGAAAGCATCAAACTTATCGTGTTCTTCAGTATTTAAGATTAACCCTGATTGGACTTTTTCTAACAAATCGTTAGGGACAAACCCACTTAGTTTAATTACCGAAATAGGAATGCTTTCTGAGTGTGTTGAAAAGTCAATGGATTTGAGGGTTTCTAGTTTATTCGCTTCAAAGCCCTTTTCCGAATCTTCACCTTCAGCAGAATAATCAAGTATTGACTTTATATTAGAATGGGCTAGCTTATTGATTGTCGCAAGGCAATCGTGTAGAGAATTCCCTCCACAGAAATGCCCGAAAATGGTTTTCTTCAATAATCCGGAGATTGGTAGATTAATTCGAATGGCCAACATCATACACCAGGTACCTACTTTGACCAACCATGGGTAGTTCATGGCCTTGAAGATCAAATAGTTCATTCGAAGCTCTTGATCGGATCGACGACCGAATGCGAGCGCGGTATCATCGAAATCTATTTTCTGCTGTATCATTTCGGGATTGTTTCGGCAAAATTAGATTGCTTTTCAAATTTGGTGAATGAAAAGATTTGCACATAGTAGTACGAAATTGACGTAATGAAATGAATGTCAGGTGATAAGTTTTGGTTGAGGATAAGCGTTGATCAAAGGGCGATGTTATATTTTTGCCGAAATCATTCCACTATGAGCGAACAAACCATATTATATCTACTACTAGGCATAACCACATTCGATTTTGTTTTCGATAAATTCTTGTCTTACCTCAACAATCAAAACAGGAAATTGCCAATTCCGGATGCACTACAGGGTATTTATGATGACGAACAGTATAAAAAATCCCAAGAATACCACCAGGTTAGGGATCGGTTTTCGATGTGGACTTCCTCATTGAGTTTTGTTATCGCTATGTGCATGCTCTACTTTGGGGTATTCGGTAGGCTAGATGGCTGGCTGAGAGGTATAGCTCCACTCGATCTTGTTGCTTCACTTTACTTTTTTGGTGTCTTATATTTCGCTTCGGATATCCTCACCATTCCGTTTCAGCTTTACAGCACCTTTGTGATAGAGGAGAAATTTGGATTCAATAAGACTACCCCAAAAACTTTCATCACGGATAAACTCAAAGGATATCTGCTCACCATCATTATTGGAGGCCTAATTTTGGCTGTTCTTATTTGGCTGGTTTTTTCTATGGGAACTGATTTTTGGGTCTATTTCTGGGTAATTATATCAGTGCTCATGATATTCATCAATATGTTTTATACTTCACTGATTGTACCAATTTTCAATAAGTTGACACCTCTGGAAGATGGGGAGTTAAAATCTGCCATTGAGGATTACGCCAGCAAAGTACTTTTCCCGCTTACGAACGTCTTTGTGATTGATGGTTCTAAACGTTCATCCAAAGGAAATGCATTTTTTTCCGGTTTTGGCAATAAGAAAAAAGTTGTACTCTATGATACCCTGATAGAAAAACACAGTACCGATGAGCTAGTAGCGGTACTGGCTCATGAAGTGGGCCACTATAAGAAAAAGCATATCGTTTGGTCTATGATCTTTAGCATTCTTCAGACCGGAGCAATGCTTTATTTACTATCGCTTATGATCTTCAATAGTGAAGTATCATTTGCTATGGGTGGCGCTACTACTGCTATGCACTTAAACATCCTGGCTTTCGGAATCTTGTTTTCTCCCATATCAAAAGTGACAGGCCTGCTGATGAATATTTTTAGTAGAAAAAATGAATACGAGGCGGATGCATATGCCGCTACAACCTACGACAACAAGCCACTAATTTCTGCACTAAAGAAATTGACATCAGACAGCCTTGGTAATTTGACACCACACCCTTGGTATGTTTTTTTTAATTATTCCCACCCCTCACTTGGACAGAGGATTGAGGCCATGGAGAGGGCAGCATCCACAACCAATTAAATAAAATCAATCTCAGTCCTAAAAGGGAATTTCATAAAGAAGGAATGTGACTCTTTTACCGTCATTTTTCCTTCGAAGATTTTGAGCAAGGTCTCTGTGATAGGACACCTGATGTCATAGGTGGTTGCCAGCATATTTATGATTCTTACTGTATTAACACCTTCGGCTACTTCTTCCATAGTGTTCATAATGTCCTCAAGTTTTTCCTCCTGTGCCAGACGGTAGCCTACAGTGAAATTGCGGCTCAATTGCGACGTACAGGTGGCTACAAGATCTCCTACACCAGCCAGCCCCAAAAAGGCTTTTGTGTTACCTCCCAGTGCCTGCCCAACGTGAATCATTTCTACCAGTCCCCGGCTGATAAGTAGTGATTTGGAGTTGTCGCCAAGGCCCAGGCCATGGATCGCACCTGCGGCTATAGCAATAATATTTTTGAGGATGCCGCAAAGTTCTATACCGATAAGATCATTGCTGCCATATACCAGGAATCTGTCATTCTTAAGCAAACGCTGGCCAGCATCTATTACTTCTTCAAAACGGCTGGCCACTACCGTAGCTGCAGGTTGCTGTTGTTCTATCTCCTTAGCGAGATTTGGTCCCGCCAGACAACCAATGCGCAGTACGCTACTCTCCTCGCTGATCACCTCGCTCATGGTCTTGACATGGCTTCTTGTCAGTGGATTTTCAGAAGATATCTTTTCGTCATCAGGAATATTTAAATCCAGGCCTTTGGTACCGTGAATAAGAATATGATAAGGTTTGAGAAATGGAGACAATTGTCTCATCATAACCCTAAAATTAGCTGAGGGAACTATGGGAAATATTACCTCACACTCTTCACCTATTCTCTGAATATCACTGGTAACAGAAATGTTTGGGTGTAGACTTTGATTAGAGTTTTTTCCCTCTGCCGCTATTTTTTCAGCCTTGGCTTTGTCTCTCACATACAACAACACAGGCGTACTTTCTGCTATAATATTTGAGATGGCAGTGCCAAAACTTCCTGCTCCAACTACTCCTATCATCCTTTTAGATCAGCTTTTCAAGATCGTACCCTAACAATCGATTGTGATAATAATATAGCAAGTTCATGTTCATTACGACCATGTCACCATCATTGGAAAGATCCAGAGGTGGTACAGGATGGTACATTCCAAGGTTGCGTAACCCATGCTGTATAAGGTCATCGGTTGGATCGTACATGTGTTCTCCGATCCCAATAATTCCATTCGCCTTAAGTTCTCTTATTTTGTCCAAAATAAATTCTACCATGTCTTTGAATTCATCGTAATTAATCACCAAATCTGATTCTGGCAATCGAAGCAGACTATAAAGGTCCATATGTTTAAAGCGCTTGCCTATCATTCGGAATGCTGTAAATGCTATCAAATGACTGGTTTGAACTCGATTGTTGAAATGAAACTCTTCAACGATGCGTTTGCCAAGTATTCGGTTGTATTCCTGCTCTCGCTGATGATCCTCAGTTATTTCCCCTCCGGCTCTGAAATAGTCTTTCAGGTCAATCAAGTTCCCTTTTTTGTCTAGGCTATTGCCTTCATTGTCTACATAGTTTCCAACCACATCTATTGCTCGCCCAATAGATACAGAAACACCTGTACCTCGCGTAAAAAATTTGATAAGAAACTTTGTGATCTTGTAAGAGGTAGTGTACTCGTCACTTTCCAAATAGTACCTTTCCTGACCTTTTCTTTTTAGGTAATCATTGATCAGGGCTGGTGCTTCCAACACAAAATGATAGTTGGTCGTGACAGGTACAATAAATATCTTCTTCGATCTGCCGTTTTCTTCGTTTTGGTAAATCTGTCTTTGTGCCTCTAGTGCAGTACCCAATAATCCAAGTTTCAAAGATTTTTCGATCTTACCTGACCGTGATCGCGTTCCTCCGGGAAAGAATAAACTGTGGCAACCCTCCCGTAAAGCAATAGTCGAGTAAGTTTTGAGTGTTTCCAGATATACAGCATTTTTCTTTCGCCGATCTACTTTATAAGCCCCCAGGCTATTCATAAAGTAGGCGAATATTTTTATGTTGAACAGGTTAAGGCCTGCTCCATAGATGAATGGAGGTAAACCTAGATACTGTATAACCCAGCCAATCAGCGGGGAGTCCAGATTACTGAAGTGGGTAGGCACCATGACAACCGTACCTATTCTCGCTAGTTTTCTGATCTGATCTATTTGTCCAACGATATGAATTTTATCGTCCAGGTCCAACTGGTTGCTAAACAGAGACCATGGCCCCCTGACGCGAGCTGTATTTAGCAGCCTGGCCAAACCCATTGTTGCTAACGTCCTTGCCAATCGATACCGCGATGGTCGGAAATTGCCTGCAATTTCTTCGGCATACCTTTTAGTAATATCTTTCAGGATTTCTTTAAGCTGATTGGCAGCTTCTTTCTCCGATAAATTATCAGTATCAGCTATCTTACCCTGGAGCTTCTCATAGTGTTCCTGCTCGTCTTTTGGGTCGGCTTTCCAAGGATTGTTTTTTATCCGTTGAAGCTCTCGATATACAGTGGTCTCCAGTTCCTCTCGCAGCGGCTTACCTCTTGGTGTATCGATGAGGTTTTCGAAACTCTCCTCATAAACCAAATTGATAAACTCATCTCTCTTCTTGGCCATTTGCACGACCGGCCAGCTTTGGGTATCCTTTAGGATAGGCTTGTATTTAGTTCTCTTCCTTCTCTTTCTCAGTACAATTGGCCGCATAGCGAGTATTTAGTCTTAGCAATATACCACCAATCTATCAGATTGTGGCAGCTATTTTTTCTACGTAATGAAGCGATCTGGCTCTGTTAATCTTGTTACGACAAAGCTTAATCAAGTTTCATTTTTACCTATAATTGTAATTTGGTAGTCAAAATTTTGCGCAAAAGTAATGAAGAGAAACATAAAAATTGCACCTTCCCTGTTATCTGCGGATTTCTCGAAATTGGGAGAAGAAATAAAATTGGTCGATGAAGGTGGGGCAGATGTGATTCATTATGATGTAATGGACGGTCATTTTGTGCCCAACATGACTATTGGTCCACTGGTATTGAAGGATATCAGAAAATGCACCAAACTACCAATCGATGTTCATTTGATGATCAACAATCCGGATGATTACATCCCGGCATTTGCCCAGGCTGGCGCGGATATGATCTCTGTTCATATCGAAACTTGCCCTCATTTGCATAGAACTGTTCAGTTGATCAAAGAACATAAAGTGAAGGCAGGTGTTGTTCTCAATCCGCATACACCACTCAACTCATTGGATGAGATACTGCCACTAGTTGATTTTGTGTTGATCATGTCGGTAAATCCCGGATTCGGTGGACAAAAGCTGATCCCGGAGACTTTGGTTAAGATTTCCAACTTGAAGAAAATTCTTGAGGATAGGGAGTTAAGTCATATTGAAATAGAGATAGATGGTGGAGTGAAATTGGACAACATCAAAGAGGTGATTGATGCAGGCACAGACATAATTATTTCTGGTTCCGGAGTATTCAACACTGAAGATCCGCAAGAGACAATCAGGCTGATGAAAGAGGTATAAACTCAGTTATGCTCCCTGCTTTTCACAGTGCGTTTATTCCACTTTTCTACGTCCTCTTTTAGCTTCTTTTGTTGCCGCTCTGTTAGTTCGGTTTGCATCAACTCAACCATATCGGGTTGGCCGGCATCTACCCAGCAGGTATACCAAAAGTCTCCTATCATTTCTATGGAAGCTACCATTCTGCGTTCTACCTGATCTCTAAGTTGCTTATGATAAGTACTAGAATATTTTTTGGAATAAACTTTTACTGTGGAATTGCCTCTTTCCTCGTAGGAGTATTTTTTATCGCCTGGAAATTTTTCTGAGAGTTGCTTCTCAAAGTGCAATACTGAATCCACAGCTAGATGAGCATTGGTGACGGCACTCCAGGCCTTCAATTGTGGCTCCTCGATATATTCAGCTTTACCAACGTAAAAATCATAGTCGTCGGAGAAAAGCTCCGGCAATCGCGACTCCCAAAAACCATGAATGCCGTGTTGCCCAGTCATTTGACCATTATAGTTTTCAGTGGTATGCAGCGGGACATTCGCGTCGGCGATATAATGACCAATGTCTGCGGATAACCTCAGTATTCCCTCTATATCTCTTTTTTTGAATGCGGAGGTAAGGAAGTTTTTCATCGACATAATATGCCATGGCACTATCCCATAAGCCTGCAAAGTATCCTCGGTGTACTTCTCTACTGCATCATTCCAATACCTGGGCATAGTGTGTAAGGCACTGTCCCCATAAACATCGAGATCAATATAATGTCGCGCAGCTTCTCCCTCTACCGAGTATCGCCGCATATCTGGATTGACCGCATTTTCTTCCAGGAAATGAATGTGTCTTTTGTAAAAAGGGATCATCTCACTGGGCAGGGTAAATACTGCCAGCTTGTTAATGCGCTTATGGGCAAAGAAACCCCAGCTGAAGGAGCTGCCAGGAAGGATTAAGAAAATCAAAAGGTAGACAAATTTATTTCTCATTGCTTAAGCACATTTAATGATGAAATTAAAAAGAATTATTGATGATGCCCAATTTTTAATTTTGTCCCATTTGAAAAAGCAGAAACACAATAATTATCTTCGCTTCATGCGCAGCAGGATTATATTATTTTTAACAATCACAGCATGCTTATCGTCGTGCGCGGCGCTGAAAATGAAACAGTCTAGGACGATTGTTCGCAAGAGCATTGCTGATTCGCCATTGTTCAATCAGCATTTCACAGGCTTTGCACTGTATGATCCGGAAACCGGGGGATATCTTCAGGAACAAAATGCTGACAAATATTTCAACCCTGCTTCAAATACAAAACTCTTCACCTTCTATGCCGGGCTGAAGATGCTGGATGATTCCGTGCCAGGATTGAAATATGCCATCAATGGCGATTCCTTGATATTTTGGGGTACCGGAGATCCTAGTTTTCTACATCCTGATTTTGCTAGTCAGAGAGTATTTGATTTCCTTAAGAAATCTGACAAGGATCTGTACTATGCTTCAGGTGCATTTCAAGACACGCACTTTGGGAGTGGCTGGGCATGGGATGATTATTCCTACTATTTCCAAACGGAAAGATCGGGGATGCCAATCTATGGCAATCAGGTGAGCTTTGTGTATGATAGTCTAGCCTCCGATTATTCCTTGAGACCAAAGTTTTTCAATGACTTTTCAGAAATCCTTGATGAAAGAGCCTTTGCATTTTATCCGAATAGAAATGTAGAACAAAATATTTTTAGTTTTTACCCTGATCCTGCCAGGAGTCTGAGAAAAAATCGAGTACCATTTAAAACGTCTGATGAATTGCTGGTCGAGCTTTTGGCTGATACTCTTAAAAAGGCCGTAACACCAATTGCCTTCCAATCAGGAGAGGACGTTGATGTTATCTATAGTCGCCGAATGAATGAATTATACGCCTGGATGTTGAAGGCCAGTGATAATTTCATCGCGGAGCAAATTTTGTATTTATGTGCTTCTCAGAGAGGCGATACGCTCAACTCCGCAAGAGTGAGAGCATATATGACAATCAATCATCTTGACGATTTACCCTCACAAGCAATATGGAAAGACGGCTCGGGGCTTTCCAGATACAATCTTTTTACACCACGTTCCATGGTGATGTTGTTGGAAAAAATCAAAAGTGAAATCCCTGAAGAAACAATACTAAACCTATTGCCAAAAGGTGGGGTAGATGGCACTTTAAGAAATTGGTATAAATCTGACTCAGAAGACCCATACATATTTGCCAAGACCGGAACCTTCTCTAACAATCATTCACTTTCAGGCTTTATCAAAACAGCAAGTGGAAAGCTCTTGACCTTTAGCTTTATGAATAATAACTACAACTCATCGTCTGCGCCGGTAAAGCTGGAAATGGAGAAAACGTTAAAGTTGGTGAGAGAGCGGTATTGACCAACTTGTTTAGCATTTAATCACTCGAAAGGAACTATATATGGACTTGCCTTCAATATTTGAAATGGGTTTCGCAACAATAATGTACCTCTTGCTAGCCTATATACGGCTAATGAGGTCATTTCAATTTAACATTAATTGATTTAGTGTAGTCTCACAATACGAATAAACGAGAAATTCTGATGAAATAGACAACTCAGGGTTAAACCAACTATTCAGTGGATTTCATTCTTATTCTAAAAGGACAAAGTTTATTCGATCATCATGATTGTCTTTATTGTGATAACTCTCTTTTCAGTAATTGTTCATCCTCATTTCTACCTTGTAAATTGCTACTGTTTCTGCGGAACTATTTTTGAAATATTCATTAGCTATATCTCCGACTGGTTTAAGTAGCTTAGTCTCACCAAATAAACCTTGGCTAATTAAGAGGGTTTGACTTATATATTATGTGGTGTATCTAAATGAGTATCATGGTTGAGCTTCTAGATCGGCTATATCAATTTATTCTTCGTAATGGACAAATGTTGTCAGAAAACTATGGGGGTCAATTTATTGACCTGTTAACTTTTTCAATGGATGGCTAAAGGCACAGATGCTCGCTGATTGTACCTACTGATTCATTCGTACCAAATACATAGAGAATATCTCCCTGGGAAATCACCTCCTCTGGATTGATTTTAGAAATGAAGCTTTCTCCTCTCTTTATTGCAATAACATTGATGTTAAAATTCTCTCTCAAATTAGACTCGCGTATGGTCTTTCCTACAATTTTGTTGGCACTCTGGACAACCGGCAAACTCACGAAATTCGCATCCGGAATATCCATATGTACTCCTTTGTGACGAGCAGTCAAATGTCCAGGGTTTCGAAACATATCGTAATTCTGAGATCTTATAAGGTCCGTGAATTCCTGAATTTGTTGAATAGGAATGAGATACTTTAGGAGCACTTTAGAAAATATTTCTATTGAGGTTTCAAACTCTTCAGGGATTACCTCATCTGCCCCAACCTGTAAATTTTCTTCGATTTCCTTTACGAATCGTGTCCTGACAATAATATAAACCGTTTTAGAGAGCATTCGAATTTGGGATACAATCTTTTTTGTTGTTCTGGGATCAGATATAGCAATCACAAGTACCCGTGCCTTATGGACAAACAAGTGACCAAGAATAGTTTCTTCAGTAGCGTCACCAAAATAGATGTGTTCACCTTCAGCTTTAGCCTTCCTGACTGTATCGGCATTGAGCTCTACTATGACGTATGAGATATCAGCATTATTTGCTGCTCGAGCTAGGTTTTTCCCATTGATGCCATATCCAATTATTACGAGATGATCATTTAATTCTTTCGACACGGACATACTCTGATTGTGAGCCACAGTTTTTGGTTCCAGATGTTTAGCTCCGGGTACTTTTACTAGCACATCAGTTAACTGGTGCGCAAACTTGAAAAGTAAGGGGGTCAAGCCCATGGACACGATTGACGTGGCAAGAAAATATTGATATACAGCCTCCGGTAATAAGTTGTATTGCATGCCGGTGTTGGCCAATATAAAAGCAAACTCACCAACCTGAAAAATACTCAGTCCCGTAAGAATAACTGTGCGCAATGGATAGCGCAGCGCTATGACTGCAATTCCAATCACACCGGATTTTATTACTATAACAGCAAGAGTCAGAAGTAGTACTTGAAGAAAGTTATTTAAAAGAAATTGGACATCAAGGAGCATCCCAATGGACACGAAGAAGAAGCTAATGAAAATCTCACGAAAAGGAAGAATATTGGCTGTTGCTTGATGGCTGTAATCCGATTCAGAAATAATCATTCCCGCAAAAAAGGCGCCCAAGGCTAGAGAAAGACCGATTGATGAGGTGAGCCACGCCGTAGCAAAACAAATAACGAAAGTGGTAAGAATGAATAATTCACGACTCCTAGTTTGTACCACTTGCTTGAAAATAAACGGAACGAAATAATTTGCCAGTACAATGATCAATAGCACTAACCCAACCACTTTAACAAATAAGAGCGCCAGCGTGATTGATATGTTGTCTGACTGGCCAGCCAATATGGGAACAAACAACATCATGGGTACCACAATAATGTCCTGAAAGATTAGTATCGCTACTGAAAGCAATCCATGAGGAGCTGTGATTTCTCCATTGGCTTGTAAAAGATTTAACACAATAGCCGTACTGCTCAGGGAAAAGAGAAAACCAATAAAGACAGCCTGTGACCAGCTCAGTCCTATAAGGTGAGAGGCTAGCGCCGTAACTAATATGGTAAGTCCCACCTGAATGGCACCTCCAAGTAAGACTGCTTTTTTAATAGTTGCTAGCCTCCTGAGGGAAAACTCAATGCCAATTACAAACAAGAGGAAAATCACTCCAATTTCCGACAATAGCTCAACTTCATGCCTGGCCTCAATCAAGCTTAAACCATGGGGGCCAACCAAGATACCTGTGACCAGAAATCCGATGATAGGTGGTAATTTGATCTTTTGAAACAGCAGGACAATCAAAACTGAAGACCCTAAAATGATTACAATATCCGGTAATAATGGTAAATGCATGTGGTGGTTAAGTTAGTTATTTTGCTACCGAACCTTTGGGAATTATTGTTATATAAAAAATATGCATTACGATAGGTCACTCAGCCGCACAAAACGAAGGATTCAAAAGGCTCCAGTTGTGTCTACCTAAATGAACTATTAGCTTCCAATTGTTTAATGAGGACTCTAAAGTCTTTTGGATAATCAGCCTGAATATTGATCTGCTTACTGCTTTTGGTTTCAAATGATAAATTGAAAGCATGAAGGGCGAAACGTTTGACCAGGGGCTCTTCCTCGGTATTTTTCTTTAGGAAAAATTTCTTTTTTATGGAGGAAAGAAAAAATGGTTCTCCACCATATAATTCATCACCGACAATCGGATTTCCACTACCAGCCACATGCACCCTGATTTGATGCATTCTCCCTGTCAGTGGCATACACTGCATAAGTGTGTGTTTCCCGTACAATTGCAATGTTGAAAAAATAGTTGTTGCTGGCTTGCCTTCAAAACGATCCTCACACACCTTGCCATTGCCAAGTAGTCTTATAGGCTCATCTACTCTAACATCTTGAATATTGATGTTTCCTTCAACTACTGCATGATAGATTTTGGTGACTTGTCGTTTTTCAAATGCTGATGCGGCATGACTGTATGCGGGCATGTTCTTAGAAAAAAGTAAAACTCCACTTGTTTCCTTGTCGATTCTATGGCAGACTTTAATGTCTGGGTAGACTTCACGCACCAGGCCCAGGGCATTAAATTTATCATTCCGATCTTCCAGTGTGGATAGAAAAGGGGGCTTGTTGATGGCCAAATAGTCATCATCCTCAAAAATGATGTGGTCAGAAATTTTTAACTTCTTCATATATCCTCATCAAAGGTTATTGGATGGTAAACTCTACCCTTCTATTTCGTCTACGCGAGATGATATTGTCGTTGCTGGCAATGGGTTTCGTTCCGCCATAGCCTTTTCCAGATAGCCTGTTGCTATCAATTCCCTTTGAAATCAAGTATTGCTTCACAGTTTCTACCCTGTCGAATGAAAGCTTTAGGTTGAGGGATGCGCGCCCAGTATTGTCGGTATGCCCCGATAAGAAAATTTTAATATCGGGATGTTCATCCATCATTTCCACTATAAGATCCAATTCCTTTTCAGAGCCTGGGATCAGCACTGCCTGTCCTTGTTGAAAGAGTACGTGCCGCAGCTCTATGGTATTACCTTTCGTGAGTGGCTCCAAATAATAAACATTTGGAATGGAATCTTTTACATCCTCGAATGTTATCAGCTCATCAAGGCTTAGGTGGTCATTGGAATGAATTTTCATTTCATATCCCAGGCTTTCCTTGAGTTGAATTTGGAAAGTACCATCATTATCTGAAGTAGCAGTGTATGCAGTACCGTCAGGGTCACTTACAAGTACAATGTCTGCATTAGCTATTTTGTTTTGATCTTTTTTGTTTACAACACTTCCAGTAAAACTAATCAGATCAGGGTCAACTACTTCTTCAGGAACTGGTACAGGAGTTTGCGTTGTGTCTTCTACAACTACTTCCGGTTCAATGTCTGGGGTGATTTTTACTCTTTTCAAGTCACCATAGCCATCACTATTCTGCGTGCTTATCAGATAGGCATACTCAGCTTCTTCCCTAAAGACGAAGGATAGTTCTTGTCCTTTTGTATTTACTTTGTTGCCGAGGTTTTTAGGTTCAGACCATTTCAGCCATGAGTCATCCTGCCTTTGCGACATAAAAATGTCGAAACTACCCTCTCCTTCACGTCCATTGGTGGCAAAAAAGAGTGTTTTATTATCTGCAGCTAAAAATGGAGTCATCTCCTGGAATGGAGTGTTGATGCCAGAACCAAGGTTTTTGGGACTAGACCAACTGCCGTCACTATTTAGTTTACACATGTACAAATCTTCAACACCTCGGGAGCTATATGATTCCATGGCAAAAATCAGATATCGGCCATCGGCAGAAATACATCCACTCACATGATCGGATGTTGATTTGAAATAGGGGATTTCAATGTCAGTTGGCTTCAGCCACTTACCTTCATAATTGTAGGCAAATGCGATTCCTTTATTTGAATGAAGCAGCATGGCCTTGCCATGATCCATAAATCCTAATATCCTATTTGCTTTTTTGTCATTCAGGCCACCTCCAAGATTAACCGCCGATGACCAGTTTCCAGAGGGCAACAGTTCACTTCCCCAGACATCTCCCTCATCGTATTTCCCTCCAATGTTACCGGGATGGTTCTTTCTTGTGAAAAAAACCTTTTTACCATCAGGGCTGACCACCACATTGGTTTCGTAGTACGGCGAATTAACAGAAGACCCAAGAGATGACTGTTCGCTGAATATTTCAACCTGAGAGTAGGAAAATGTTGTTCCCAGTAGGAAAATCAATGATAAAATGTATTTGTGCATTTGGAAAAATTGTGCTCTGGCTTGATTCGGCAAAAATGGTGCTAGTATTAGTGGAATCCAACAGGAAATTGGAATTATGGAGTCCATGTATTTTGAGGGTTAAATCAAAAGCCCCTCATAAATAGAATAATACAAATAATATTTATAAATATTTTGATATAAATAAATTATTGCTTAGCATTGTACTGAATAAGAGTAAATCGGCGTTCTCTTATTGGTTATTAATTCAAGTACATTAGGTTTAGTTTTATCCCGTTCTGACTCGTTGGAACGGGATTTATTTTATCAGCTCGTATATGACATTGTGTATACGGGGGCGAATATTCATGTCATACAGATTTCTGTTTGACCTGGAAGGGTGAACGCGGTTGGAGAGAAAAATGTATAGTAGCTGATTTTCCGGATCGGCCCAAACAATAGTTCCAGTGTAACCAGAGTGACCATAGCTCATATGGCTAGCCATTTTTGCCACACTACTTTTTATGCTATCATATTCAATTAATGGCTTGTCAAAGCCGAGCCCCCGTCTGTTCTCCTGATCACAGTACTGACATCTTGTGAATTCATCAATGGTTTCTGGGGAAAGATATTGTTTGCCTTGTAACTCTCCTTTGTTTAAAAGCATCTGAAAAACTTTTGCCAAATCTTCCGCAGTGCTGAAAAGGCCGGCATTTCCTGAAATACCGTCCATCATAGCTGCTCCTTCATCATGCACAATGCCGTGAAGTAACTGATTTCTGAAATAATCATCGTCTTCGGTCGGTACAATTCTTTGAAGAGGATACTTTTCTCCGGCCTTAAAACATAAGGTACTTGCGCCAAGTGGTTTGTAGAAATTGTCTTTTAAGTAATTTTCGAATCGCTGACCAGTCAAGTTGGAAACTATCTCAGGAATTAGATAAAAGGACAAACCCGAATAGAGATATCCCGGGTTCTGATTCAGTTTGGACTTTTTGATCATTTTGTAAATCCTCTTTACTTTAAAGTCTTTGTATAGAAATTGCGTTGAAGAAATTCTTGTTGGAAACCTTCTGGAAGAATCTGTTCTTACACTTCTCCATTTAAAGCTCCCGTTTTTCTTTTTCATTTCGGCATAGTAAGGAATGTAGGATTTTAAGCGGGCATTATGAGCAAGCACTTCTCTCATGGTCATCTCACTTTTATTGTTGCCGTTGAAATCAGCCCAATAGGCTGAAAAGCTCTCATCCAGTTGAATTTTTCCTTCGTCATACAGTTTCATTAATGCCAGTGTTGATCCTGCCACCTTAGTAATAGAGGCTAGGTCATAGAGGTCTGTGTTTTTTACTTTTTGTTTCTGTGAATAGGTATGAAAGCCAAAAGATTTCCGATAGAAGGTTTGTCCATCCTTGGCTATCAGTATCTGACAGCCCGGAAAAGCCATAGAATCAATCCCTTCATGTACAATTTGAGAAATACGACTATCGAGCTGCCGGAGTAATGAATCTGAAATTTCAAACCGTTCTTCAGTATTCAGACTATCTAGAGTGTTTTGTGCATGGGTGGTATTTGGCCAGTATGCCATTACACACATGACAATCAGAAGAGATATTTTTAGTGTCTTTGGAGTCATGAAGAAATATTAGGACGACAATTTAAACCTAGTTTGCGAAATGAGAATATATGCCAATGGATTTTACTTAAGACTTGGTTACCAGAAAAGATCGGATACAATTTGAAAGCTGACACAAACCTTCATGCCCAAAAACTTATTTATAATTTCTCCTCTCCAATTTGCATTTATATATAATAGCTCTAAATTTGCAGTCCGAAAAAATTCTTTAATACAAAATACATGGCAAACCATAAATCAGCTTTAAAAAGAATAAGGTCTAACGGAGCTAAGCAACTGCGTAACAAGTACCAGCATAAGACCACCAGAACTTTTATCAAAAGGCTAAAAGAGACGACTGATAAAAATGAGGCCCAAGAGTTATTGGTAAAGGTGACGTCAATGATTGACAAGCTTGCCAAAAACAATATTATCCATAAAAACAAGGCGAGTAACCAAAAGTCTAAATTGACTAAAAGAGTAGCCGCTCTTTAAGGTTTACTCCCGAAAGATATTGAACCGCCCATTCGGCGGTTTTTTTATGTCCATACAGTTTTAGATTGACTCGGCCTGTTCGTCTGAAATGTCGATGTTATGATATACTTTTTGAACATCATCTTCGTCCTCTAGTGCATCAATTAATTTCATTACTTTTTCGAACGCGTCATCGGCTAGTACTACAGAGGTATTTGGTATACGCTGTAGTTCGGCACTTTCTGTAGCTATTTCCATTTCCTCAAGTTTTTTATTGAGGTTTCCAAAGTCCTCCATGGCACATGAAATATTGATATATCCATCGGATAATTCAAACTCCTCGGCTCCTGCGTCTATTGCTTCCAACTCAAATTCTTCCATATCCAGGTTTTCAGGCTGCTCGATCGAGAATATCCCTTTTCTTTCAAAAATAAATTCCAATGACCCGTTGGTTCCGAGGTTTCCTCCATATTTATTGAATGCTGCGCGTATGTTTTGTACAGTACGATTTTGGTTGTCAGTCAGGCATTCGACAAATACTCCAATACCATTTGGCCCATACCCTTCGAAGGTCATTTCCATGTAGCTGTCCCCATCTGCGCCGCTACCTTTTTTGATTGCCCGCTCAATGTTGTCCTTGGGCATGTTGGATCCTTTCGCATTCTGGATGGCCAGTCTAAGACGAGGATTCATTTCCGGATCTCCACCGCCACCTTCCTTAGCTGCCACAGTTATCTCTTTGCTCAGCTTAGAGAAAATTTTCCCTCTCTTAGCGTCAGCTGCTCCTTTTTTTCGCTTTATGGTTGACCATTTGCTATGCCCTGACATGATATTATTCGTTATGCTTCTTCAAAATGCTCGCACCAAGACTACTCTTAGCAATGAGGTTGAGTATTACCCCGAGCAGTACGAGCAACATTCCTATATAGGTGAGAAAATTAAAATATTCTCCAAAAATAAAAAACCCGAAAGCGAGAGAATAAATGATGCCCATGTAATTGATGATGGAGACTTTGGCTATTTCTTCGGTCTGGTATGACTTAGTCATAAAATATTGTGCCACCTGGGTGCATATGCCGATAGCCAGCAACACCAGCCAGTCCCATCCTCTGGGTGTAACCCAATCGAAAAGACAATAAAGCCCGGATAGCGGTAGGGTGACTAAGGGGAAATAGAATATGATCACTAGTGGATGTTCGGTGTTTTTTAGTTTCCTCACAAATATATAGGCCAGGCCAGTACAAAAGGCAGATCCTATTCCTAATAGAGCCTGACCAACTGAAACCCTGGCGTCAAAGCCTTGTATAACCAGAATGCCACAAAAGGAAATGAAGAAGAACAAAAACTGGTAGGGTTTTACTTTTTCCCGCAGTAAATAAATACCCATTATTGACGAGAAAATCGGGGACAGGTGCTGCAGCGTAGAGGCAGCTGCTAATGGTATTTGATGTAGTAGAATAAAAAAAGTTGTAAGCGCAATAGCCCCTGAAACACCCCTCAGCATCAGCACCTTTTTGTTGTTTCCCCAAATAGAAACCCCGACGGCCTTCAAGACGCTTACACTTGCAATCAGCGAAAAAATAGATCTGAAAAAAATTATCTCAATCGGTGGAATTTGTGGAATATATTTGACACAAACCTGCATCAGCGTAAATATGAAAGCTGATATCAACATGTAAATAACTCCTTTAGACATAAAACAATCCACTAAAGGGTCATGCCGTCTTTGATTTCAATTTTCCGGTCAGCCATGTCTGCCAGCTCCGTATTATGGGTGACAATAACAAACGTTTGACCTAGAGTATCTCTTAGGTTAAAGAAAAGATTATGTAGTTCTTTTGCGTTGGATGAATCTAAATTTCCACTTGGTTCATCTGCAAACACTATGGATGGGTTGTTAATTAAAGCCCTTGCAACAGCAGCCCTTTGTTGTTCGCCTCCAGAAAGCTGTGAAGGCTTATGATCTCGCCGATTAGATATGCTTAATAATTCCATCAACTTATTTGCCCTGTCAGAAACAGAGCCATTGTTTTCCCCTAGGATGTATGCAGGCATGCATATATTCTCAAATGTGCTAAATTCAGGCAATAGATTGTGGAATTGAAAGACAAAACCTATTTCGGTGTTTCTGAATATCGCCAGCTGATTAGATGCCAGGGACTGAATGGCCTTGTCGTTGATTGTTAACTGACCGGAATCCGGCTGATCAAGCGTGCCCAGGATATGAAGTAATGTACTTTTCCCAGCGCCCGAGGAACCGACAATCGATACTACTTCGCCTTTATCTATATTAAGATTTATTCCCTTCAGAACGGGCAAATCCCCATAGGATTTCTTGATATTTTCTGCTTTCAGTATCATATATGCGAAAGCAGCAAATATATTGATTCTGCCGAATTGCTAAAGCTATCAACAGATATATATCGCACTCAGAGCAAATTCAAAAACGCTGGCCTTAGGCAACAAGCTGCGGTTTAATTTGCTCTTGAAGCTTTCCCAGGATTTGAATCTCAGGCACCTCAATGAAATTGATTCTTAATGAAAAAAAGCTGCATAAGTCTTCCCCCGATTCATACATGTCCATATCGCCAGCTTCATAAAACCAGTTAACCCTAACGGATTTACCACGACGTATCAAGTCGTCAAGTTTTCTTAAGATAAGGAAAACACATTTGGAAGAACTTGTATTAAAATACTCAAAGGCAATGTTTGTCTTTAAGTATTGAAAGTCTGAATGCTCGAATTCTTTAAGACTATTCAAAAGATAACTGTAAAACTTCACAGGATTCTCAGGACACGATCGCCCCCTCATATCCATAATGCCTTTTGCCGGATTAAAATAAACCGAAGGCGTGACCCGCGTGGGCCTGATAAAATATCCATCCATAGCTGTAGAATAAATAACTTCACAAAATACCAACGTAATTGACTGGTTGATATCAATTCATAGCAAATTAACTAAATTTAAAACAATACCTCCTATTTATGGATAATTAATAACATGATTATTTACATACATTAATTTATTAATAATTAAAAAACAAAATGCTTTATTTCTAAATCACGAAATTAGGTTTATTCAAGCATTCACTCAGCCATCATTTGGCCGTTTCAATCACTTTTGTAGTACCATTTGCAATCACCTTGTACTTGATAAAGCAACGGAGATGGTGTAGCTTCGCACAAAAATTCAATAATCAATATACCACTGGCCATTGGTGAATTTATGGAGGCTATTTCCTCAAATGGTGGCTAGGCAATTAATAGGAAAATGAATATACACGAATATCAGGCGAAAGAAATTCTGAAAGGATATGGAGTTGCGATTCAGGAGGGAATTGTGGCAGACAATCCTACAAAGGCTACTGAGGCAGCCAAGCAACTGAAGCAAGAAACAGGTACTGATTGGTTTGTGATCAAAGCGCAAATCCATGCAGGTGGTAGAGGCAAAGGAAAGGTGAAAGAAACTGATTCGAATGGAGTAGTTTTAGCAAAGAGCCTTGATGAAGTTCCTGCAAAAGCAGAAAAAATATTAAAAGGTACGCTTGTTACGCATCAGACAGGACCTGAGGGTAAACTGGTGAACAAGGTGCTTATTGCGCAGGATGTTTATTATCCGGGAGATTCTGAGCCAAAGGAATTCTACTTAAGTATTCTGTTGGATAGGGCCAAAGGATGCAATGTGATCATGGCATCAACTGAAGGCGGAATGGATATCGAAACTGTGGCAGAGGAGACTCCAGAAAAAATCATCAAAGAATGGATAGATCCTGCCGTAGGCCTTCAGGGCTTTCAGGCTAGAAAAGTAGCCTTTGCGCTAGGACTGGAAGGTGAGGCATTTAAGAATATGGTAAAATTCATATTCGCTCTGTACAAGGCTTACCTTGGCACTGACTCATCGATGTTTGAGATCAACCCTGTTTTAAAAACTTCCGATAATAAAGTAATCGCTGTTGATGCCAAGGTGAACCTTGATGACAATGCGTTATTCAGACATAAAGACCTTCAAGAACTGAGAGATTTATCTGAAGAAGATCCTGCAGAAGTAGAAGCTGATAGTTCTGGTTTGAACTATGTAAAGTTGGACGGCAATGTAGGTTGTATGGTGAATGGTGCCGGGCTGGCCATGGCTACAATGGACATCATCAAACTTTCAGGTGGAGAACCAGCTAACTTTCTGGATGTTGGAGGAGGGGCAAACGCTCAGACTGTTGAAGCAGGTTTTAGGATAATCATGAAAGATCCTAATGTAAAGGCCATCCTGATCAATATCTTCGGTGGTATAGTAAGGTGTGACCGAGTGGCTAAAGGAGTTGTGGAAGCTTATAAAAATATTGGGGAGATCGACATTCCGATCATTGTAAGACTACAAGGTACCAATGCAGAAGAAGGCGCTAAGATTATTGAAGAGTCGGGATTGAAAGTGTACCCTGCAATATTATTGAAGGACGCAGCATCTAAGGTTGCTGAATTAATAGCCTAAGAAGATTCAAGATTTTTAGAAGAAAGAAAATAGACTTGATTTTTCTAAAAGTCTTTTCGCACGCGTAGTTCAACTGGATACCTGCCTGTCGGCAGACAGGGAATACCAGATTTCGCTGAAGTAAATGTACTTTGTATATATTCTAAGGAGTAGAGTTCAAAACTGGAACTATATTGGGCAAACAAAAGACCTGAAAACACGAATCAAGCAGCATAATTCTGGTAAAACCAGATCAACCAAGGCTTATATCCCACTAGATTTGATTTATTTTGAAGTACTGGAAACAAGGGATGAAGCTGTAAAAAGAGAGAAGTATTTAAAGTCTGGAGTGGGTAGGGAGTTTCTACATAAGGAAATAGATATTAAAAATGCACGCGTAGTTCAACTGGATA
>JAGDZP010000009.1:0-115579 GCA_049115735.1 Cyclobacteriaceae bacterium
CCGCTTTTCTGAAATGCTAATTTCTGATTGATTTGGATGTCATTTTAAGGGTTCATTTGTTTGTTCCCAAAACCCGCGCGGGTTTCACTCAAAGTCCGCGCGGGGTTTGTCCAAAGTCCCCGCGGGTTTTGTCTAAAGTCCGCGCAGGTTTTGAAGGATTGAATTTTGACAGATGTTTGTATTATTTTTTCCTTAAAACCTAAGGGTTGTAGAAAGGTAAAGACTCCTCTATTTCAATGCGGAATGTTGGATTAGCATATTCCCGGCTGCTTGTCCGTCCACTGACGGATGCCGGGATCTGTTGGAGTGGAGCAAGACGCCAAGAGACCCCAGATCGGGTATGGGGATTATTCTATTTTTTTGCATTCACTGTAATACCGTTTCTCTCATCCGATCACTGGTATTCAAATTTGACAATGAGACTCTTCGTTGCACTCAGAGTGACAAGGGAACATTGGATATCAATATTGATGGGAAGCACCTACTTTGTCATTCTGAATGGAGCGAAGAACTTGCCACTACCATTTCTGTTTGTGAAGACACAAACCGAGGCGTTAAGTATTTATTGGTTCTATTCATATCGTATTAATCTTGCCGGATTCATCGATGATGCCCGCCAACTCTGCCAGATGATGGTGAAAGCTGCAACAGCAACGGTTAAAGTAATTGCTACCCCGAATACCCACCATGGTAAGTCTGTGCGATAAGGGTAATTATCCAACCAGCTCTGCATGGCGACCCAGCCAATAGGAATAGCCAATGCAGCCGATACCAATATCGTTTTTATAAAAGGTAATGTGAGAATATTCAAGATCTGAATGGAAGAAGCTCCCATTATTTTTCTGATGCCCACCTCCTTGATTCTGATTTTGATAGCATGGGTGGCTACTCCAAGCAAGCCCATGCACGCAACTAGTATCGCCAGTGTGGTAAAACAGCCTATGAGAGTAGCGAAATTATCATCATCAGCATAGTTCTCATCGTAAAAATTATCGAGGAATTCAATATTCGGTCTTTTCCCCACTATTTTCTCTACTTCCTCTTCTACAAAACGAAGAGTGGATGGCATATCTACTGGGGAAATGTCCGCAATCATGTTAAACCCATACTGACCATACCAGAAAAACATAGGTTCAATAGGATTGTTTATTGAATTAAGGTGAAAATCCTTTACTACTCCAATTACATTAAGCCTCGCTTGATTAATTTTTCCCTGAAGTCTGATTGGATTTTCAGCACCTAAGATTTTGGCGGCTGATTCGTTCAACACAATATTATAACTCCAGCTATTTGAATCTGAATTACTGTTTTTTAAATCATCTTGGTTCCTTTTATTGAAAAAGCTTCCACGAGTTATTTCTAGTCCTAGAGTTTTTGCATAATCTTCATCTACGATCACTCCAACCCATTGATGATCTATTCCATCAAACTTAAGGGTGAAACGAGCCATGCCTATACTTCTATTTTCTCCCGGTACACCACCAACACCCGCATAGCTTACATTATTGATCTTTGGATTGGTCAGCAGATTCTGTTTGACAACATCAGTTTTTTCGTTCCAATTGGACCGTTTAAAAGGAAAGACAATCCTTTCACTTTTACTAAGGCCGGTATCAGCATTTTTCATAAAATATACCTGTCTAAACGCAGTGATAGTGCTGATTAGTAAAATAATGGTGATGGTAAATTGAAGGATCAGGTTTATTTTCCTGAAATTAAATCCTTTAGTTGCATTATTTGTGATCCCTTTAATTGATGCTGCAGGTTGGAATGAGGATAAATAAAATGCTGGAACCCCTCCGGACATCAGGCAAATAACCACAAGCCCAATCATTAGTGTAAAAAGGGTGCGCGGATTAAGTATTTCCTCAAAATTAAGTTGAGAATCAAGTAGTCCACTAAAGAAGGGTAATAAGCTATGAACGAATATCATTGCCAGAATCGTAGATATGAAACAGACAAGCGACACTTCTCCTAAGAATTGTAAAAAAACATTTATTCTTGAAGCACCTGATATTTTCTTAATCCCGACTTCTTTACTCCTTTCCAGTGATTTAGCACTATTTAGATTGATGAAATTGATGCAACCCAATAAAAGTGTGAAAAATGCTATAGAAATATATGCCAATACTTTTTTCTTGTCACCATGCTGCGCGGGTACTATTTCCGGAACTTGTCCACCATTAAAATATATATCTCCAAGGGGACGTAACTTGAAATGATGCGTTGCTTCTGATCTGTTTGATTTCCAATTTTCAGGGTAATTTGACCAGACGATTTTCGATATCTTCTTTTCTAATGCTTTAGTATCCTTTGTAGGATTCAGTTTAACATAGATATGATATCTCCTTGGACTCCAACGGTCCAACTTGAGCTTCTCACCATTTCTCTCAAATTCCGCGTGACCTTGAAGGGTAACAAATGACCGCAACATCTTGAATGGAATATGAAAATTGGAGACATCTTTTATTACACCAGTCACTACCAATTTCTCGTTCAAGACTTTACCGATAGGATTTTCATCGGCAAAGACTGTTTTTGCAAAACTTTCGGTTAACACTACTGTATTTTTTTCAGTCAGTGCTGTTTCTCTGTTCCCTGCCAAAAACTCGAAAGAAAAAACATCAAAGAATTGATTGTCGGTGTATAGAACTAACCCTGCTTGAAATTGTTTTTCAGTTCCATTGGAATTTTCAATATTCACTGTACTTTTTCCATTGCCCATTATTCTGAATCGAACAGAGTATTCTATTTCTGGTAAGTTGTCGGTCAAAAGAGGGGCGATAATGGTTGAGTGGCCACAAGATTGCTCACCAGCATTGTTTATCTCTAGCCGATAAATGCTGTCAATATGTTTATTGAACTCATCATAGGTCATTTCATGATCTACCCATAGTAGAATGAGCAAGAAAACGGTTAAACCAGCCGTCATACCAAATAGCTCAATGAAGGAGCTCAATGGAGACCTGATGAAGTGGCGGTAGGCGAGTACTATAAAGTTTTTGAACATATTCTTTTATTTATTCCCGGCCTTGTGCCGGGATCTCTTGGAGTGGTGCAAGACCCCATGAGACCCCAGAACAGGTCTGGGGATTATTCTATATTTGTGCCGTCACTGCGAGGAGGTATGACGAAGCAGTCTCTAACGATGAGATCGCTTCTCTCCGCTCGCGATGACGATTTTACAAAAAACCGACAGATCCCGGAATAAATCCGGGAATGTCCGGGAATTACTTCTGTTTATTTACAACCCCCGACGAACCACTCTACGACAAGCGGAAGGTCGGGAATCGTTATAAAAATTTTATATCCTTTCCCAATCCCCGTACCAACTTTGTAATTCGTTTTAAATCAATAAGTTACAAATTTGTTTTCAGATCAAGAATCAAAAAGTGTCAAATTTTTTGACACTGCACTGTCCAGATTTTTGACACTCATTTGACAAGCGCATATACATTCCCTAATTTCATTTTGAGATTGATTCTTGATACAGAGTGGTCAGACGACTTTATTGAAGACTGAAACAAACAATCCAACTAGAGCTAATTTGCTTGGATAGTCGTCCGACCACTTCAGTCCAGGCTGATCGACAAGAAGAAAAGTTATTTTGACTTCAGAAATAGAAAACAGATCATAATATGCTAAAAAAAGGCAACATACTAGTAGTGGATGATAACACCAGCATCCTGGAGGCACTGCAGATGCTTCTGAAGTTTAAGTACGAAAATGTATCCTGTATATCCAATCCCAACCGATTGGTTACCCTACTTAAAAAGGAACACTTTGATGTAATTATCCTGGATATGAACTTTTCTGCGGGAGTGAATTCAGGCAATGAAGGTTTGTATTGGTTGAAGGAAATACTCAAGATAGACCCGAGCATCAGTGTGATTACCATCACAGCCTATGGTGATGTAAACCTGGCTGTGAAATCCCTAAAACTCGGTGCAGCTGATTTTATCCTTAAACCATGGGATAACAAAAAACTGATGGCGACTGTAGAGTCTAGCTTGAAGTTGAAAAAATCTAAAAGCAAAGTAGAGGTGAGTCCACAAAGCCTGGATATTCCCAAGCCAAAGAGCTTAACAAATAAGAGCGAGTTAATTGGTTCTTCACCGGCATTTGTTCAGGTGATGGAGATGGTGAGCAAGGTGGCCAAGACAGATGCTAATGTATTGATTACCGGGGAGAATGGTACGGGTAAGGAATTGATAGCGCGAGAGATCCATAGTCAATCGGAAAGAGCAGGGGAGCAAATGGTGAGCTTAGACCTTGGTGCAGTGAGTAATACCCTGATAGAAAGCGAACTGTTTGGACATATGAAGGGCTCTTTTACGGATGCCGTAAACGATAGAAAGGGAAAGTTCGAAGAAGCAAACAACGGTACGCTCTTTTTGGATGAAATTGGAAACTTGCTATTGGAATCGCAAGTGAAGCTACTGGCGGCTATTCAAAACCGAACCGTCACACCTGTGGGATCGAACAAGGCTATTCCCATCAATATCCGCCTGGTTTGTGCTACCAACGCCAACCTGGAAAGCATGTCGCAATCGGGAGAATTTCGTCAGGATCTGCTATACAGGGTGAACACCATTGAGATAAAGCTTCCGCCGCTGAGAGACAGAGTAGAGGATATACCTAAACTCGCAGAACATTTTCTGAAAGTGTATTCTGATAAATATATGAAACGTGGCTTGTCTGTTGGCGCTGAAGTGAAAGAGAACCTAATAAACTACAGCTGGCCAGGGAACATACGAGAGCTACAGCACATGATGGAAAAAGCTGTCATCCTATCCACAGGAGAGGAGCTGAGTGCCGCTGATTTCAACTTTAAAACCAATCTGCCTAACCCATCATCCAGCAATCCAAAGACCCTGGAGGAAATGGAAAAACTCATGATCATAGAAGTAGTCTCAAAACATGATGGCAATATGAGCCTGGCAGCAGATGAGTTAGGCGTGGCACGTCAGACGCTTTACAACAAAATAAAGAGGTTCGACCTTGAGGGAGAATTTGAGCACTATGGCAAGTAAAAGCACGCACTTAATTCTTTTCATTCGGGTAACGCTCATTACGCTTTCAGCTGTGTTGTTGGGGTTTTTGCTTTTTGAAACCAAGCAATATCCTCTGGCTTCTCTGGTAGTTATTGCCATACTGGTGCAGACTTTTTTGTTGATAGATTTTAGCAATAAAACCAATAAGAAAATCACCTACTTTTTTGATGCGGTGCGAAATGATGACTCCTCACTTCATTTTTCGGAGGATGTGCACAGCAAGACTGAGCGCTTTCTCAATATTAGCCTCAACAAAGTCAATCGCCTGATTCACTCTGTAAAGGAAGAGCAGATATCTCAGGAAAAATACTACTCATACATCCTGGAAAAGGCAATTACTGGCTTTATGACCATCGACGGTGGAGGTCATGTGCTGCTCACTAATTCAGCCGCCCAAAACCTCCTTGGATATGAACACTTGACCCATATCAGTCAGCTATCTCGAATCAATGAAAAGCTTTTTTTGGCTTTTGAAACACTCAAAGCAGGGGAGAATAAGGTAGTAAAATTTAACAATGAAAAGGAATTGGTTCAGCTTTCATTGAAGCCGAGTTCGGTTACCATTAAGAACAAAGAATTACTACTTGTCGCTATCAACAACATCAGGAGCGAACTGGAAGAACAGGAAATAGAATCCTGGCTCAGACTTATCAGGGTGCTCACCCATGAGATCATGAATTCTGTGGCACCTATCACTTCACTTGCCGAAACTTTGGGTGAGTTTTATGAGGATAAAGAGCAGGTCGCACAATCAGGACTGGACAATGAAATAGTGCAGAATACGATCAGGGGATTGAATATTATCAAGCAGCGAGGGGAGGGCTTGATCACCTTCGTGGATTCGTATAGGAATTTGACCAAGATACCCATCCCTAAGAAGAAGTCTTTCGAAGTTCAGCAATTTTTGGATAGTATTCGAATATTGGTAAGCCAGGAGGAAAACTTCAAGAAGACTAAAATGACTATTGATGTTTCAGATGAGGTGGATAATATTTTGGCGGACAAAGACCAGCTAACACAAGTACTGATCAATTTGACCAAAAATGCTTTAGAGGCACTCAATGAAAGAGAGGAAGGATTGGTGACCCTGAAGGCCCAAAAAGAAAATGAAAAAGTGTCCATCAGCGTTGCTGATAACGGGGAAGGAATCTCTGACGAAGTGAAAGAGCAGATTTTTATTCCTTTCTTCACTACCAAGGAAAAGGGAACTGGTATTGGTTTGAGCTTATCTCATCATATCATGCGCATGCATGGAGGACAGCTCAGAGTAAATTCTGAATTGGGCAAGGGTACTGAGTTTACTTTGGTGGTTTGAAAAGCTTCGAAAGTAGCGCGTCATGCCCGTGAAGACGGGCATCTCATTGAGTAAATCCAGCAACGTTTACTAATTGGTTGAAGTTAATAAGACTAGAGCTAGTTGAGTTTATTAGTACTCAAATCGTCATCCTGAACTTGTTTCAGGATCTCTAAGAACACGCTATGTACCAAATAGATTCTGAAATACCTGCCTGACGGCAGTCAGGAATTCAGAGTGACCTGCCTTTTTAGAGGATCGAGTGGATTCCGGCTTAAAGAGCTAGCTGAAGTCAAAAGTTGAAAAATGTTGACAACAAAAAAAGCCGATCAACTGATCGGCTTTTGAATATCATACTCGCTGAAATTTCTTAGGCAGAAATGGCTTTTGCGATAGTCTCTCCAATGTCTGCTGGAGAATTTACCACATGAATACCACATTCTCCCATGATCTTCATTTTAGCTTCTGCAGTATCGTCAGCACCACCGATGATAGCACCAGCATGTCCCATTCTTTTACCTTTCGGAGCAGTTTGTCCTGCGATGAACCCAACCACTGGTTTGGGGTTACCTTGAGCCTGTATCCAACGAGCAGCTTCAGCTTCGTAGTTTCCACCAATCTCTCCAATCATCACAATAGCATCAGTCTCAGGATCATTCATCAATAGCTCTACAGCCTGCTTGGTAGAAGTTCCAATTATTGGATCTCCACCGATACCGATTGCCGTTGATATACCCAATCCGGCTTTTACTACCTGATCGGCTGCCTCATATGTCAATGTTCCAGACTTGGATACAATTCCTACTTTTCCTTGAGTGAAAACGAATCCAGGCATGATGCCAACTTTGGCTTCTCCCGGCGTAATGACACCTGGGCAGTTAGGTCCAACCAATGTCACATCTTTGTCCTTTAGGTAATTTTTGGCGGTCACCATATCCTTCACAGGAATACCCTCTGTAATGGTTACGATCACCTTGATGCCGGCATCAGCTGCTTCCATGATAGCATCAGCGGCAAATGCAGGTGGTACGAAGATGATGGATACATCAGCTCCGGCTTGTTCCACTGCTTCTTTTACAGTATTGAATACCGGTCTGTCGAGGTGTGTTTGTCCACCTTTACCTGGCGTAACACCACCCACAACGTTCGATCCGTACTCGATCATTTGCGAAGCGTGAAATGTTCCTTCAGAGCCTGTAAAACCCTGAACAATTATTTTTGAATCTTTATTAACTAATACACTCATGCGTTTTCAATTTTGTGCAAAAATAGAAGAATAAAACTCTTAAGCAAAGGATGTATTTTATTAGCCTGAAGAAAATCATGGTCAATGATTGACCAGGCCAATGAAGGCATTTTCTATAGAAATCGTAGCATGAAGAAGCCCTATATCTCCATCAAATAGTCATCTATAAATTCCCTCACAGCACCCTCACCACCTTTCTTTTCCAAGACCACATCAGAAATGGCTATTATTTTCTTGTGTGCATCGGCAGGGCAAGCCGAAATTCCTACGGCCTGCATGATTTCCAGGTCGTTGATATCATCTCCGATGTAGGCAATTTGATCTCTTGAAATAGACAACTCCTCACACCACTGATCCAATACTGTTAGTTTGCTTTCCATGCCTACATAGCAGTTTTGGATGCCAAGCGTTTTTGCTCTGACGGTCACCATTTCTGAAACCAAACTATGGCTAATGATGCCCACCTGAAAGCCACTTTTCGCCAGCTCCCTGATCCCCAATCCGTCTTTGGCATTATACTTTTTTAGTTGCGTGCCATCTTGCGCTACATATACTCCACCATCTGTAAGTGTACCATCCACATCCAGAATGAGTAGCTTGATATCCATTAGTTTCTTTTTCATCAATTCGAATTATTAATCTGACGGCAATTTATAAAAATATAGGGATGAAGGGTTGCTATTGATAATAGTGATGCCATGACTCACTTTGAGCTCTCCCTATTACAAACCTAGAGCTGTGGAGAAAGCCTGAGTGAATAGTCATGGTATCACTGGTTGAGGTATTGATTTTGATACAAATGACAGGCTCAAAAAAGAGGTTTATTTGCTAAAACCCTTTAAAATGCGTAATTTTTAGCTAGCAACAAACCAATAGTAAAATGGGAAAAGGAGACATAAAAACCAAAAGAGGCAAGCTGTCCAATGGATCGTATGGAAGGCTTAGACCCAAGAAAAAAAGCACTGTAGCGCCCGAAACTAAAAAGAAAACCAAAAAGAAGAAGTAGGGAATCAAACGGTTTGATTTAAGCCTCATTATTTTCTAAGAGATTTTAGTTGACCATGTTAATTAGCTAATTTCGCTCGTTGATTGGTTAAACATCTGTTGATTGAAAAAGTCTCTACTTACATTTCTTGTTTCTACCCTGATAATGATGTCGGCATCCGCCCAGGATAGCACATTTATCTCGCATACCTATCTCGGTATTAAGGCGGGATATAACTATGGGACAGTTACTATGGCGCACGCCCTGCAAAGAATCAATTCTGTAGAGGGATATTTGCCCGGGTTTCATTTTGGCTTGATTGGAATCAACTATTTGGAGAAGAATATTGGTCTTCAGGTAGAGCTGAATTATACTCAAAAGGGCTATTCACAAATCACTGAGTTAGGTGGTCCAAAATACGAAAACACCTTGAAGTACATTGAGTTACCGATATATATGAATGTGTATGTTGGTAGGAAAAAGACCCGACTGTTTTTCAATTTGGGAACTTATGCCAAATACCTAATTGGGTCGACTCCTCCCAGTGGAACGCCTGGTGATAATGCGCAATTTGATCTTTTCCCCTATGAACCAGACCGGGATAGAAAACTTGGCTATGGCTTGATAGGAGGAGGGGGGATTTATCGGGATTTTAGTTTCGGTACTATTATGATCCAGGGTGAGTTTGCCTACGGATTCAGCAACATTCTCGATCCCGTGACTGAAGATTCCGGGATACCGAATATTTCCAATTTACTCACATCTTATGTTTCCGTCGGCTATATGATCAGGTTGGATGGAATGCCACAAAAGATAGTGCCAAGGGAGTAAGAAGGTCAATTTTTTAGCTGCTCCGAAATAAACTCATATGCCCTTTCATCCATCCAGGAATGATTTTTCCGTTTTAAGGAAAAGCCTACATGACCCCCTATTTCAGGAGTTTCTAAATAAAGGAATGGGTGATCTCTGGCTAAGTCGTAAGGGTAACACTTTTCTCCCAGCATGGGATCGTTTATGGCATTTACGATTAGCGATGGGATTTTTATATTGTCATAAAACTGGTCAGATGTGGAGCTGGTATAAAAGTGCTCGGCGCTGTTGAAACCATGCAAGGGGGCCGTGTAGCGCTCATCCAATTCATCGAATGTAGTAATCTTGTCCAGGCCAGTCGTATCAATTTTATTAGGGTGCATTGACGCTTTGATACTGATTTTCTTTTTGATCTTTTTGAGAAATCGTTTAGTATAAAATCGGTTCTCTTTCTTTTTCAATTGCACCGCACTATCCCAAAGATTGCAGGGCACTGAGAAGACTGCCGCCGCAACGATTCTAGCATCTACATTTTCTCCTTGTTCCCCCAGGAATTTGAGCGTTGTGCTACCACCCATCGAGAAACCAGCTAGGGCTACCTGCGAGTAGTTGTTATTATCTAATCCACGATTTAAAACTGTTTCAAAATCATCGGTAACACCATGGTGGTAGAGCCTCAGCGATCGATTCATTTCTCCACTACAAGAACGATAGTTCCAGGCCAAAATATCCCAACCTTGTGCCGAGAAATATTTAGCCATACTTTTTATATAATAGCGTTCAGAATTCCCTTCCAGGCCATGGGAGAGCATCAATAGCCTGCTGTGTCCATTTTTCACCCAATCAATATCCAGAAAATCATCATCTGGAGTAGGGATTCTTTCTCTTTCATAGACTACTCCATTTACCTTTCCCAAAAAACTAGGGATGATGGTTTCAAAATGACCATTCTTGAAATAATAGGGCCGTTCTGAATAGGAGGATTTTTCGATGATTGGCATTATTGAAGATTTATTTAAAAGAAAACTGTGTTCTGTATTTTGCTTTCCTATTTTTGCCGCTAAAATAAGTCATTATGAAAGAATTTGTTTTAGGAATTGATATCGGGGGTACAAGTGCCAAATATGGGTTGGTAGACAGGGATGGAGAGGTTTCTCATGAAGGTTCAGTGCCGACAGCTGGGACAACAAGTGTACATGAATTTCTTAAACCCGTGCATGAGCAGATATCCGAAGTTTTGAAACAGAATTCTGACTATAAAATAATAGGATCTGGTATTGGCGCGCCTAATGGCAACTATTACCGCGGTACAATTGAACATGCCCCTAACCTGAATTGGGGTGAGATTGTGGACATCACTGGTGAGTTTAAGCAATACTTTGATTTCCCCATGGTGCTTACCAATGATGCCAATGCAGCAGCCATTGGTGAAAAGGTATTTGGTGGTGCCAAGGATATGAATGATTTTGTCATTTTCACCCTGGGAACCGGGCTTGGTAGCGGCATTTTCGTGAATGGGCAAGTGGTTTATGGTTACAGTGGTTTTGCAGGAGAGCTTGGTCACATTACTGTAAACCCTAAAGGCCGTTATTGCGCTTGTGGAAGACGAGGCTGTTTAGAGACTTATGTGTCTGCTACGGGTATCAAAAGAACGGTTTATAAAATGCTTGCTGACTACACAGAAGAAAGTGAGTTGAGAGGGGTCAGCTATGATGATCTGGACGCCAAAATGATTTCTGATGCTGCAAATAATGGTGATTTCATCGCCATCAAAGCTTTCCAGTATACTGGTAAAATTCTCGGTATAGAATTGGCAGATACTGTGGTGCACACCAGCCCGCAGGCCATCTTTCTTTTCGGTGGTTTGGTACATGCCGGCAAATACTTGTTTGAGCCGGCCATCAAACACATGGAGAAAAACATAATGACAGCATTCAAGGGAACCGTTAAGTTGCTGCCATCCTCCCTGATGGACAAAAATGCTGCTGTTCTGGGTGCTGCTGCATTGGCCTGGAATGAAGCCAAATAATCATACAATTGCCTAGTATTCAATCCTTCCGTAACATTCTACTGATGTTGGTTCATGGCTTAATATTTGCTTAAGTGGCATTATCGAAAGTCCCTATGAATACTTCGGCCAAGTTACTTTTTGTATTTCTGCTTACCCTTTTATCTCAACTCCTTTTAGCTCAGGAGATTAGGGTAATGGACAAAAAGATGCTCAGCCCCGTTTACAACGTGGCTGTGGTCGACACAGAAACTCAGGAGGTCATGTTTAGCAATGAGCAAGGCTATTTCGAAATAGAAGGTGCACTCCCTAAGCGTAAGTACATTCTCAGGCACCCTTCCTACAAGCTGCTTAATATCACATATAAGGACATTCTTAAAAATAACTACATCATATACCTCAGCGAGGGTGTAATGAATATCGATGAGGTAGTCGTATCGGCTAACAAATGGCAGCAGGAAAAATCGGAAGTGCCTAATGAAATATTGTCTATCAACCCTTCTGATGTTTCATTTAGAAATCCACAAACGGCTGCAGATATGCTGGAAAGTACCGGGCAGGTTTTTGTACAAAAAAGTCAAATGGGTGGGGGCAGCCCAATGATCCGCGGATTTGCGGCGAATTCTGTCCTAATTATGGTGGATGGCGTAAGAATGAACAACGCAATTTACAGGAATGGAAACCTTCAAAACGTCATTATGCTGGATCCAAACCTTCTTGAAAGAAGCGAGGTGATTTATGGGCCAAGTTCAGTGCTGTATGGCAGTGATGCCCTTGGTGGGGTAATGGACTTTAATACCTTAAGACCTAGATATTCAACAGGGGATAAGTTTAGGGTTTATCCAACTGCCATGGTGCGTTACGCTTCGGCCAACAATGAAAACACTGGCCATGTTAATCTCCGGTTTGGAAACAAAAACTGGGGTTTCGTCACTGGAATTACACATAGCGATTTTGAGGATTTGAAAGCAGGCTCAAATCGGCCGAGCGAATACCCGGAATTTGGCAAGCGATTATCTTATGTCAAGCGTATCAATACTTCGGATTTTGCGGTGAATAATTCTGATGTAGATATGCAGCGCTTTTCAGGTTACAGCCAAACCAACTTTTTACAAAAAATAGGATACACAAAAGATGCCTTGGAAGTGCTGTATGGGTTCTACTATACTACATCCTCTGATATTCCTCGATACGATAGACTGATTGAAACTGAAGATGACCAGCTGAAGAATGCCGAGTGGTACTATGGTCCTCAGGCGTTTTTGATGAACTCCCTTACAGTCTCGAGTTTTGAATCGACTGGCTTTTTTGATGCCTTCAAAATAATAGCATCGCATCAGAATGTTGAGGAAAGTCGTTTCGACAGGAGGTTAGACAGTGACAATCTGAGGGTAAGGAAAGAAAATGTTGGGATAGTGTCTCTCAATGTTGATCTGGATAAACGTTTGGATGACAAATCAGAACTGTTTTATGGGGTCGAGCTTTTGAACAATCATGTGAGTTCTGAAGCTTACATTGTGGACAAGGTGAGTAATGTGAAAGTTTCGGCGGCAGCTACCAGATACCCTGACGGTGGGAGTGACTATAGAACCATATCCGGATATTTTAATCTGAAAAGAAAACTCAAAACAAATCTCATTGCCTCTGCAGGTATCAGATATTCTAATGTCTACCTCAACTCAAAATTTGAAGACAAGTCCTTTTATGATTTTCCATACGACAGGATAAACATAAACAATGGTGCTATTAGCGGAAGCATGAGTTTGGTTTATGCCCCAAATAAAGAATGGAAAGCTAATGCGCTATTTTCCACAGGTTTTCGATCGCCAAATGTGGACGATATTGGCAAGGTATTCGACTCTGAACCGGGCAATGTTGTGGTGCCAAATGAAGATCTGCAGGCCGAGTTTTCATACAACTGGGAAGCAGGGTTCACCAGGAATATTGGGGAAGTGATGAAGATAGAAGTGGTTGGGTATTATTCACTGCTAAACCAGGCGATTGTGAGAAGGGACTTTGATTTCAACGGTGCTTCAACGATTACCTACGATGGGGTGGAAAGTAATGTGCAAGCACTAGTCAATGTAGGAGAGGCATACATATATGGTTACTCTTTAAACATACGGGCTGATGTCACGGATTACCTATCTATTTCTTCCACTCTGAGCGACAACAACGGTCGAGATAAATCTGAAGATGTTCCGCTGCGACATACTTCACCGATGTTTGGAAAAACCTCCGTCATTGCCAATTTGAAAAAGTTTAAAGCAGAAATATTTGCCCGTTACAATGGTTTTCGCGGCAAAGATGATTTTGCCCCTTCGGAACTAAACAAACCTCATTTATACACTGAAGATGGTACACCATCATGGGCTACACTTAACATCAGGTCGTCCGTCCAGCTTACTGAAAACCTAAGAGTGAATGCCTCTTTGGAGAATATTTTTGATCTACACTACAGGCCATATTCTTCCGGTATCAGCGCCCCAGGCAGGAATGTGATTGTTTCCTTGAAAGGGCAATTCTGACCTTATTATTTCTCTTTGAATATGCGGTAAATCAGAACTGCTGCCTTTTGGGTTTGACTAGGCAGTGAATTCAGGTCTCCTGTTTCATTGATGGTGTGACCGTGTGTTCCTCCAAGACCCAGTCCATCCAAACCCGCTTCCACAAATTCCGAGGTAAAGGAAATATCAGCGGCACCTGCATCGACGGGATTAACTGCTGTCATTTCCCCATATCCAAGGTCTAGGCTTGCTCTGCTCAGTTTGTCCAATAACATCTCATTACTCTTCTTGAGAGAAAATGGAGGATAGCCTTCTCCAAAAGTGATGGTCGCATCGGTTTTAGAATAATGTCGCGCCACGATCTCTTTCATTTTTTCCTGAACTTCGGCTAGTTGCTCAGGTGAAATACAGCGCATGTCTCCAGAAACGGTGACGTTTTTAGAGACTACATTGTCTTTCCCAAAGGCAGTGCCGTTGTTGGATTTGGGGTTGTGCTTTACCTCGGTACCTCCCAAAATTACACCGGGATTGAATGTCAGATATTCAATTGACGATAGTTCTGTATAGAAGCTATTCAAGATACGAGATGCCTCGATGATCGCCCCAGGGCCAACAGTTGGTTTGAATATTTGAGAGGAGTGAGATGCCTGACCAGACACTTCCAATAGCCAGTCAAAAGAACTCCTTCGTGCAACCACGGCGGTCTTGGGATTTCCATCACCATTTTCAAAACCCAGAGCAATGTCTGCCCATTTTGCCGCATCTATCAGTGCCTTCTTGGAGATGTTCAGTGGTCGACCGCTTTTTTCTTCCTCACCGGTCAGTACCACAGTTATATTCATTTTCTTCAGTAGTCCCACTTCTTTCAGGGCTGATAATGCCTGCAGAATAATTACATTACCCCCTTTCATATCGGCTATGCCCGGACCCTTAACAATGCCATTCTCCAGCGGTATCCATTCCTGATTGGGGCTGTCTTTTTCAAATACCGTATCCAGATGGCCAATCAGTAGGAACTTCTTTCCTTTTCCACCTTCAATTTTAGCTACCATATGACCAGCCCTATTAAAAGCAGCTCCATCTACCCATGACACCTCCATGCCGAGCGCTTCAAATTCTTTCATAAATACCCTGCCCACTTTCTCCACTCCCTCAAAATTCATGGTGCCGCTATTGATATTCACAACTTCCTTGAGTAGCACTATAGCCTCTTCATTTCCTTGATTGATGTGCTCAACTAGTTTTTTTTCAGTCTTATCAAGCTGGGCGATAGAAAAAGAACTTAGGAGTGAAAGGAGGATGGCTATTGATAACGGCTTCATAAGGAATCGAGCTTTATAGTTTTATTATGGGGTAAGTTTAAGAAGTTTTTGATTCTTTGTAAATTTAAGTAGGGCAACTGTCTATTTTTTATTCTGATGAACGTCAATTTAATGGTAAGCAAACATTTTTTTCTTAAAACTATTGTCATGTCGGCTTTGATTCTATTACAAGCCTGTGGCAATTCTTCAAACAAGCAAATACAATCAATATCCTGGCTTCTGGGAGAATGGGTCACCACCAGTAGTTCGGGTATGACGACTAAGGAGAAATGGGAAACGGATGGAAATATTATGAGTGGAATGGGTTGGGTGCAAAAGGAAGGTGATACCACATTCGTGGAAAATTTAACCATAAAAATGGTGAACGATACTTTGACTTACTTGGCAGAAACACCAGGCAACAACGATGTTGTTGGATTTAAGCTGACAAGTAATATCGAGGGTGCCTGGACATTTGAAAATCAGAAACATGATTTCCCGAAAATGATAAAATACCATCGGATAAGTGAAGACGAATTTAAGGCAGTGGTATCTGGCGGTGACAGGAGTTTTACTTTAAATTTTAAAAAGAACTAGGGTATGGCTACTGTAAAATTTACTGCCAATCTGAAACGATTTTATCCTGAATTAAGAGCGATGGAAATTGAAGCAAGGAATGTTTCGGACTTGCTTGAGGAGTTAGAAACTAAATTTCCAAAAATCAAACATTACCTGGTGGATGAGCAGGGAAGGCTAAGAAAGCATGTAAACATATTTATTGGGGACGAGTTGATAGAAGACAGGCAAGGTTTGACAGATGAGATAAACTCAGGACAAGACATATATATAATGCAGGCACTATCAGGAGGCTGAAGTTGGTGAAACATTGACAATCTAAATTTATTCTAATGGCACATAAAAATCATTTACTCGTAGGAACACGAAAAGGATTGATAATTTACCATAGGAAAGCTGATGGCTGGGAACATGGTGATACGCATTTCCTGGGAATTCCGGTTTCGCTGAGTTTTGTTGACGACAGGACGGACACCTGGTGGGCCTGTTTGGATCATGGCCATTGGGGAGTGAAGCTGCACCGATCAACTGATCAGGGAAAGAGTTGGTATGAGGTCGATGCTCCAAAGATTCCCGAGGGGGAAGAAATAAAAGATGGTGTACCAGCTGCTGTTAGTTATATATGGGCATTTGCGCATGGCGGCTATGACCAACCCGGTGTGCTGTACCTGGGGACTGACCCGGGAGCAATGTTTAAGTCGAAAAATAACGGTGACAACTGGGAGCTGGTTTCCGGACTATGGAACCATTCGAGCAGAAAGAAGCAGTGGTTTGGTGGAGGAAGGGACAACCCTGGCATTCATTCTATTGTAGTTGATCCAAGAGATTCTTCTCATATATATGTAGGCATTAGCTGTGCAGGAGTGTTTGAAACTATAGACAATGGTGAATCATGGAATGCCAGAAACCATGGCATGCAAGCCGACTTTTTGCCAGATCCGGCTTCAGAAATTGGTCAGGACCCCCATCTTGTTGTGGCTTGTCCAAGTCAACCTGATGTAATGTGGAATCAAAACCACTGCGGAATATACATCAGTCGTGATGGCTCTAAAAACTGGGAGGCCGTTCACCAGGAAAATGGTCCGGCTAATTTTGGGTTTGCTGTAGCGGTTCATCAGGATAAGCCCGAAATGGCCTGGGTAGTTCCCGGAATATCCGATGGGGTACGGGTAGCCGTAGACCAGGCGCTGTGTGTATGTCGAACAGCTGATGGTGGTAAAACCTGGCAAGAGCTCAGGGACGGATTGCCTCAGGAGAATTGTTATGATATAGTATACAGGCACGCCTTGGATATAAATGAAGACACTCTCGTCTTTGGTTCAACCACCGGCAATCTATATACTTCCAATAATTTGGGTGATTCATGGTCGTTAATTTCTTCGGATCTTCCAATGATATATTCAGTTGAGATTGCCTAGATTTGACTAATTTGGAACCCAATCAGTTACGTCAAATGGCAGCAAGGAATGCAGCGTATTGGATCAAAGAATTAGATTTAATTGACCACCCCGAGGGAGGTTATTATAAGGAGACCTATCGAAGTAATTATAAAATCTCACATCACGAATTTCGTGGTGAGCGAAATGCCTCAACGGCGATATATTTCCTCTTGGTTCAAGACAACTT
This sequence comes from Cyclobacteriaceae bacterium, assembly GCA_049115735.1. Taxonomy (GTDB): domain Bacteria; phylum Bacteroidota; class Bacteroidia; order Cytophagales; family Cyclobacteriaceae; genus CAXBNB01. The sequence continues at coordinate 17,408 of JAGDZP010000009.1, forward strand.
CTCAGCTTTTCACAGGATCAAATCAGATGAGCTCTGGCACTTCTATGACGGTGATCCTGTTTCAATTTTTGTTATCGGTAAAGCGGGAAACCTGGATTGTATCAAATTGGGTTTGAATGCTGCGAAAGGAGAGGTGCCACAGGCTGTTGTGTCAGCGGGTTGTTGGTTTGCTTCTTGTGTTGATTCAGGTGGGGCATATGGCCTGGTTGGATGCACCGTATCCCCCGGTTTTGACTTTCAGGATTTTGAACTTGCTGATCGAAAAGATTTATCTCAACTATTTCCTCAACACACTGAGCTCATAAATAAATTTACTCGATCATGAATTGCGGTACAGGCAAAGTAAGCTATGCTAGTAAGGAGATGGCCGAGGAAGCTTTGATTCAAAATCACTCGAGAAATTACTACTCAACGGGTTCAGGGCCGGTAAACGTTTACCAATGTGATGCATGTGGCGAATACCATTTCACTTCAAAAGGAGATGTCAGTGATTTGCTTAAGTCCCCGGAATCTCAAAAAAAAATTGCTAAAAATCAGGAAGCCCACCACTGGGAACAAAAGTGGAGGGGGAGATAGGTTAGAATTTATTGAAAACTCAACTAATATTTTAATTCGATTGACGTTCAACTAACAAAAGTTGATGAGTATAATTAAAGGATTCATTAGCTGAATTATTGAATTTGGATAGATTTGCAGCAAATCATCAGAACCAATACATACGCATTTACAATTCCTTACCTGAGGGCATGACTAGCAAAATAGCTTATCTTTTGATGATTGGAGTTTTTGGGCTTTTGCTAAGTCTTCAAAGTAATGCCCAGCATATTTCTAACCAACTTATTATAAAGCTAAAGCCGGAGTATGGTGAATTAGGAAATCGCCTGAGTGCAACCAAAAGGTTCGGACTGATCGAATTAGATTCACTTTCCAGTACACGTAATATTAAAGAAGTAAGGCCGATTGGTAGCTCCCACAAACCTAGCGCACAGACATTTAAATTATCATTTAAGGAAGGTGTCAGCGTCGAGGCGATCATATCGAAATATCAATCAACAGGTTTGTTTGAATATACCGAGTTAAATCATTTTGGATTTGTTGGAGGATATACTAGAGCACTGTTACTATCACCTGATGATAATTATTTTTCCAGACAATACAGCTTTTTCAACGACGGTACATTTTCGTTATCTCCGGCAATAGAAGATGCAGATATTGATATGGATTTGGCATGGAGTGTTGAGCAAGGGGACGAATCCATCATTGTTGCCATATTGGATACTGGTGTGAAGCTCGACCACCCGGAATTCGAGGGTAGGATTTGGATCAATGAAAACGAAATCATGGATGGAGTGGATAATGACAACAACGGATACGTTGATGATGTAAGTGGCTGGGACTTTGTGAATAGGGACAATGACCCAAGTGATGACTCGGGGCATGGTACTAACGTGGCTGGGATTATTGGAGCGAACGGCAACAACAACGTGGGTTACGCCGGTGTGGACTGGCACTGCAAGCTGATGGTCTGCAAAATAGTTGATGAAGAAAAACAAGGTTTGTATTCCGATTGGGCGGACGCTATTTATTATGCAGTCAACCACGGCGCTGATATTATTAATATGTCAGTAGGAGGGATGGCAGTATCCCGTACATTTGAAGATGCAGTAAATTATGCATACGACAATGGGGTCATAGTAGTAGCGAGCATGATGAATGATGGAGAGGACAATGTGTACTACCCGGCCGCTTATGATAATTCAATAGCTATAGGTGCTACGGACCCAAATGATGAGCGTTCATTATCATTTCTAGGGGACGAAAATCAGGGAAGTAACTTTGGAGACCACATAGATGTAGTTGCTCCGGGGAATTTCATCTATGGATTGGACTTTGAGTCTGATTCCAACTACGACAAATTCTGGGGAGGTACTTCGCAAGCTGCGCCACTTGTAAGTGGTCTGTGTGCTTTGCTTTTGGCACAGGACCCAACCAGATCACCCGATGAAGTCAGAACTATCGTACGCGAGTATGCGGAAGATCAGGTAGGCGATTTGTCAGAAGATAAGTTTGGCTTTGACAACTATTACGGATACGGAAGGATCAACGCCCACCATGCTTTGAATCCTAATGTTGTTGGTTTGGAAGAAGATTTGGAAAGAATGCCAGACTTCACCCTTTACCCCAATCCAGCTAGCGACTATGCCACAATCAAAACTCAGGAATCAAATGTCTTGATACGAGTGATAGATAAGTTTGGGCAAGTAGTTGTAGAAAGGGAGTCTCAAAATGGTCAAACTCAGATTCAACTGGAGTTAGGAACTCTTGCCAGAGGCCTATATATAGTACAAGTCATAAACACTGAGAAGCAGACTATGAAGTATGAGAAGCTTTTGATTCGGTGAATCAACTCTTTCGGCGTTCATTGTTAAATACACCCACTTCTATACGAGTAATAGATAATACGGTAATGGGCGTCAATTTTTATTGTGAAATATAATTATTGAAAGAGAAACTAGGATTACCTTTGGCCTATATGGGATTATTACGCCTTGGTTAAGACTATTTCAAGTATTTAATTTTTTTTACCAAGAGGTTGGTAATCACATGTAATCTCAATATGTTTACGTAATTGTACATATTGTAACTATATATACGCATTAACTTATTAAAATTAGTCTAATTTAAACCAAACAACATGAGGAAAATTTTCATAGTTCTTCTGGCACTCTTGTTATCTCAAGAAGTGCTATTTGCACAGGATACAGGGGAAGAATCCTGGAGGCCTGACCCTGGCAATATACTTGTAGAAGTGACGGCCAACCCATTCAATAGTAGTTCTTTTTTGTCTTTATCATTTGGTCAGTTTAGAGCTAAGTATTTTTTGACTGAGCAACTTGTACCAAGATTGGGGGTTGTTCTGTCAATGCAAAACACACAAAACACTCCTGATTTGGTAACCAACTCTAGTGGATTTACCCTATACCCAGGTTTGGAGTATCATTTGGTAAACGAAGGCAAATTTAGCTCTTATGCTGCAGCTGATCTAATCATTGGTCAACGAGCCGCAAGTTCCAAATCAACGAACGGCCCTACTATAAATGGTGCTACTTACTATGGTGGCTCTAGCAGTAGTAATTTCGGATCTCGTGGATTCTTCCAATATGGTTTACAGCTTGGCGCTGGTGCTGATTACTATTTAAATTCAAGATTTTATTTCGGAGTTGAAATTGGTGCTCAACTTCTGTCTACTAAATACAACGATATTCATGTAGACGGAGAGTTGGTTCAACAAAGTACTGTTTCAAAATCGGGAAAGATTAATATAGCCAATACCTTCAAAGTTGGTTTTCATTTGTTTTAATGTCTTTAACTCAATAAATCATGAAAAACTTTTTTACAAAAAAAATATATTATGGCTTGAGCATGATGCTTCTGGCCATGATGATGACTTTTGGCTTGCACAATAATGCCAAAGGTCAGTCTATTGATATAGTATCTGTGCCGGTTGAACAACAATTTGTTGGTGGAACAGCCACATTTTCTTACAATGCTGCGGATTTCCCCGTTTCGGCTACAGAAACCGTAACATTTTTTCTATTCTATGTAGATGATGGTGACCCAGTCGTGCTTGAGGAGGATAAAGTTCTCGCGACTAGCACGGTGCAAGGAGCAACCACTACTTTAGATATTGTTTGGCCAGTATTCGAAACTCAGGATAAGGCTATTGATTTAATTTTCGCTGCATATAGTGGTGATGTATTTACTTCAGACAATGATTTCGATATAGATGAAGAGGATTTAATAATTACTTCTGGTGCAGATGGAGGTAGTTCCTATGATATAACATTCTACAAAGCTGGAGAGAGAAGAGCAACTACAGATGCATTTGATGTGGATTACGATGAGAATGTTAGACTGCATGTAAATCTTACGGATAATGGGTCAGTGGACGAAGCTAGACCTTTGGTTGTGCAGTATTCCACCAACGGAATCGACGGACCGTTTACAACCTTGATTGTTGATGATGCGATGGTCGATACAAATACTCCAACTACTGAGTTGTATGATTTTGATGGTACTGAGAGCTTCTATTTCGATCTTCCGGAAGGAGCTAAAACAACGGCTACCACTTTTCAAGTTCTGCAAGTCAACTCAACGACAATTTCGACGAACGATGAGACCTGGTCTCTGAATGACATGGATGTTGCAGTAGGAGATATCTATTCTTTAATAGACCCTCCTGGAGTGGTTGCCATGTCTGGTACTACAGATATAACGGTTAGTATACCAGTTTTGGATGTAACGGATGTAATGTCTGGAACAGAATCAATAAGTGGAGAGTATGCAGGAAATGACATAAATGTGGCAGTTTCATTGCCGGAAGTTGATCTTTCAGGTTATGGATTTGCTGCTGTACTGGAGAAAAATGATTATTCATATATTTTATCTTCTCAATCTGTTGATGTAAATCAAGATTCTGAGACTTTAATTATTTCAGGTACTATTCCTGCGAATGCAATGTACTGGGATGACTATACGGTGGCTGTTTACGCATTTGACAAAGATGACGATGCTCCTGTGTTTGGCCTAGATTATGACATTAGTTCTCTTGATCCCGGTGATTTTGAGGTTGAAGGAGGTACTATCGGAACAGGAATTACTTTTGATGAAGCGGGTGATAGAAGTGTTACCTTCCCAGCTTTAGCTTTCCCTGCTATAGACGAGTCAAGTTATATAGAATACATGATCAAGAAGAATGCAGACCAATTGAGTCCATCAGGTACCGATATAGTATTTGAGTACTCAGTAGATGGTGGTGCATTTGTGGAATATGGAACTGTAGCAATAAATGAGTTAAGTACTGGTGGCATGTACATTTCCTGGGAAGGAGATGAGATTCCTTCGGCCATGGCCAGTGACAATACTGTACTTAGGGTTCGTCAGGAAGGTAACAATGGTGCAGACCTTGATGGCTGGACTTTGATGGATGGATCAGCACAAAGCGGTACCAACATAGCGAGCAGCACGGCTGTAAAACTTGGAACCACTGGACTGCTAGATGTCTGGAGACCAGATGTTACAGTTGATCCTGTTCCTATTACTTTCGATAATCGCCCATTCCCTATGGTTGATTATACGCTCACTTATACCATAGAAGATGGCGCTTTCCCAGAAGGTACCGGTGCAATGGTTATGTTGGAAAGACAGGATGATCCTAGCGTGTCAGACATTATCTTAGGATCAACTGATGATATCACTGGAGGTGAAATCGATTTCAAAGTGCCTCCAATTGTAGCTGATGATTATACATTATACTTATTGGCTGATCATATCGAAAGTGATGATGCAGACTCTCAATACGGTGACGTCAGTCTACCAATTGAAAACATTTCAATAGAAATTGAAGATCATTCATTCTCTAATTCAGTAACCATTGGTAGCACTCCATTTGGTTTACCAGGTACAGCGATCACTGTAAACTATACAGTTTCTGATATGCCAGGCGATGATGCTGAACTGATGCTTAAAGTGTATGACTACCATGAGGATGTTGATGACTATGTTTTGATTGGTGCCAGCACATCTTTTGATGGAAGTATCACAGCTACTCTTCCAACAGATATCATCTATCAAGATGACTCAAACGATCCTAAGCTAGCATTGAGTTTGGGTAACGGAGTATTTACCAGGTATTTTGGTGACTTGTTTGTGGATGACAGAGTATTCCAGAGCGGTGAGCCTGATAGTGATATTATTGAATCAATTGAAGGTAATAGTAATTGGGGCGGATACAATCAATCACTAACTTCGGAAGGGGTTAGATCCATTACATCACAACCTTTTGATGTTTCTCAAGGTGGACAGGTTAGATGGAGATATTACACAGCCGCATACGATGATGATCAACCATTCAGAGTTGAAGCTTCTGTAGACGGTGAGACCTGGACATTGATTGATGAGTACGAATTTAGTAATTGTAATTGGTGTACACATAATACAAATGATTTCATTCCTTCGGAAGTCCAGTCTGAAACTACGCAGTTTAGATTGATATACAATGACGAATTTGACGCTTCTGATTTGGAGGACAATGTAATTGTTCCCCTACGTTTGAGAGTTAGAAGGCCTATTTTCCTTGAAACGCAGGATGATGATTATGACTTTGATTTGGCTTACCCTGAAATTAATGTAGGTTCCGTTGATGCTGAGTATACAATTGGCGAAAGCATTACTGTTAACTACAATGCTTTCTTCTTCCCAGATGATACTGAATTTGCGCTTGTTTTAGAACAAGGATCAGAATATACTGTGTTGGGTAGGAGCACGGCTCAAGATGCTTCGTCAATAAGTGGCACACTACCATTCGCACCACTTGATCCAACTGTAGGCGATACTAAGGATTATACAATTAATGTAATACCTTTTGTGCCTGATGCTCCAGGTGGTGACTACATTCAAGATCAAACTTTAACAATGGATAAAGATGATGATTTTATAAGTATTGAAGGATCAGAGGCATACATTGATACGAATAATAAAGTCACTTTTGAATTCCGTGAAGCAGGTAATAGGTCGTTATTGACAGGAGCATTTGACCTAACGATGGCTGAAAGTGTACGTTTAAAATTTGATTATAACAAAACAAATGATTATTCTAGTTTTAGTTTAGATGATAATAAGAATGTTGTCCCTAGACTTGAAGTTTCAATAGACGCAGGTGCATCATTCCAGACAATTCCTGTTTATGAATTGGATGAGGATGAAGAACAAATGTATGATGATGGTTTGCTTTATATGAGTGGTAATTATGAAGTTTACATTCCTGAAGAGTACAAGACATCAGCCACTCATTTTAGATGGAGCCAGCCTTTGAATCAAGGTGACGAAGAGGATATTTGGGAAGTTCGAAATTTTAAGTTAAAAATCGGTTCAGGAAACGAATTTGATGATAACCTATACTCAGGATCTAATCAAGATCAGGACATTGATGTACTTGTACCAAACATTGACCACTACGAATGGATGCAAAGCGATCCAGATGATGCAGTATTCAATGGCGATTCTTTCGGATTTACTTTTGCTGCTCAGGAAGATGTAGAGGAGCCAGACATGTGGCCTCCTGGTACTATGTTCATGTTCACACTTGCTGGTGAAATAGATCCAGATACCAATGAGGATATCGTTATTGGGTCTATCACAGACCCAGGTGAGGGTACTGGAAGTATTCCATTCTATATTGTAAATGATAACTATGACGTGAATGTTAAGGCTTATATCATGGTGGACGATGAGCCATTCGTAATGTACGAAGATGAATGGATCGGAGACTTGGATGTATTCCTGAAAGCGGTTAAGCTTAGCCATGTGGGAGAAGATGATCTTGCTACGCTGTATGCTGGTAGTTCTGTAGAATTCAGCATTGACATAGAAAATGTAGAATCAGCAAGTGATTCATTTGATGATTTGTACGCTAATTTAATTGTTGATTACCTAGGTGAAGATTGGTTGCTAGCAGCTCAGCAAGGTATTGACAATATCACAATTGACTTGCCTCCATTTATGAGAAATGGTATTGGTTTTGATCCCGTTTTCTCAATTAGACTAACCGAAGATGGACCGATAGGAGCGGTAGGAACTATTTTGGATAGTGATTCACAACTATCAGATTTAGAGGATATGGCGAGCAACTTCATTGCTGGAACTGTATCTCCTGGAAACTGGGTATCCCTTGCTGGTACAGCAAGAAGGGTAGCAACAACAAGAGATATCGAGGCTTCAGAATTGGAGGATGCTTCTCTCTTAAGTTTCGAAATATACTTTGATCAGCTTCCTGAAGACCTTACTAATGATCAATATGTTGTCTTTGAAGTTTCCACAGATGGTGGAGCTACTTATACGCCATGGCAGACATTCCCGGATATGGATGCTGAAGAGACATTGAATTATGATTACTTCGTATATGAGGTAACTGATGAAATGAAAGCTGGTACCACAAGGTTGAGATGGAGGCAAGAAGAATCAAAAGGATCTGTTTATCTTAGAAATATAAGCTTTAGTTTTGGAGAGGCACTTCCATTTGAATATGCAGGCACCTCAATCAATGATATTCAAAATCAGGCAGTAATTATTACATCCATTGATTCTGAAGAAGCTTGTCTGTCTGATGAGATTTCTATCAATTATGAAATTCGTGGTGTACATGGAGCCGAAACTGAATTAATTGTTCAGTATTCAGGTCCTGCAAATGGAACCATATATGATGTGGATATGGGAGTTGGCCAAGGTAGCGGAACGGCAGTATTTACATTGCCAAGTGATGTTTTAGCTCAAGGAGCTGCACCAGGTGATTTCAGATTCAATTTATATGTCGATGACACTACGTTTGACGAATTGCTTTCAGACGTGACTAATAGTAATTATAATGAAAGCTGGGACGGTAGTTCAGTTTCAGAACAGGCGGTTAACGTTGTTGGCCCAATTAATCTAGATCAGTCATTTGCAATCCAGAACAATCAGATACTATGTGACCCTGAGGATATCATTGTGAAGATAAATGGAGAGTTGGATAATTATACTTATGAGATATTCAATGTTGCTGATGGAACGGTATTAGGTAGTCTTACCTATGACGCAGAAGAAGGCGATGATGAAATAAACATAGGTATGATGTCTGGTACAGTTGAACTTGGAATGAACATCATGTCTGCTACGGCAAGCGGGGCGGTATGTAACACGGCTACTTCTTCTTATACAGATGTAATGGAGTCAGTTTCAACTTTCGAATTGTACAGAAGTTTAAATTCTGGAACATCTGTAGCTACTTCAGGAGAGAGCTTTACAATTTGCGAAGCTAATTCTACTGTTTTATTGAGTCTGCGCAGACAGACTAACACTAATGCTGGTACTACATCTCAGTTAACAAGCTCAGGTGCTATTGAATGGTTCAGAGATGATTTTGCTACTCCTGTAAGTGCTGATGGCAATGGATACGAGAAATCTACATTTGACAAGTCTGGTGATTATTTTGCCAGAGTTACATATGAAGGTTGTGAGTATATCACAGAGTCCGTTGCTGTTGAGGTATTGGAATCAATCAAAGACATACCTGAAATTACTGTGACAAGTGGAGACTTGATAGCTTGTAGTGGAGATATCATGGTAGGTCTTTCAGCTCCGGAAGGGTTTGAATACTACTCATGGAGTAATGGTGCTAAAACCCGAAGTATGACCGTAACTACAGCAGGTTCTTATACTGTACAAGTGTCAAATGTACCGTTTGACTTGGCTTGTGAGAGTAGTCCTTCCTTACCTGTTGTTGTTGAGAGTGCTGGTGGTGTTGACTTCCAGGCTGCTCTTGGAAATGGGACTGGAAATTTAGGTGATGTCGCTGAAGTTACTGAAGGAGATATGCTGGAAGCATGTGATTCTCAATGGATCTATTTCTTCGAAGATGGAGTATATAGAAACGATGGAACGGTCATCATTACAAAAGATGGTGCTGAATATGCTTCGACTAATCTTCAGTACTTTGAGCTGACTGAATCGGGGACCTATTCATTAGAATGGATTAGTGATGATCTAACTAATAGTTGTTCAGACATGATCGGAGATTTCACAGTAGCAATTGCTGATACTCCTGAAGGTGTACCAAGTATTACTACTGCTGGAGATTTGACAACCTGTGAAAGTGATCTATCTGTTACAATTACTGCACCATCTGGATTTAGTCATTACAAATGGTATTTCTATAGTGCTGGTGGTAGTAGTTGGACAAGTGATGTTAATAGTTCTGAGACCTTCTTAGCCACTATGATTGGAGAATATAAAGTAGCAGTAGGCAATAGTGATGTTTGCTTTGGTGATGATTCTAGAGTAATTGAGTTAACGGCTGTTGCAACAGATGATGATCCTACGGTTGAAGTTATGGATAATACGGATTGTGGCGCTAGTGCTACGACTGTTGAAGTTCAAGGTTCTCTAGCAGGAAATAGCTATCAGTTGTTTAATTATGACACAGATGCTGCTGAAGGAGATGCTGTCGCAGGAAATGGAGGTTCAATATATCTGACTTCAGCTTCTCACGATCAGGCGGCACAATTCTATGTGGTAGCAACGACAACAGATGGTGCAGCATGTGCTGGTGATCCTTCTAGCGTTGTGTGGGGATATGTGAGCAATGTACTATTGGAAGCTAGCGGTAATATCATTACTGCTGTGATAGAAGATGCCGATGGTCCTTGTAGTTCAGGTTGTGATTATGATATTACCTGGTTTAGAAACGGTGTAGAAATGATCAATGTCAGCGGTGACAATGGATCCATCACTGTAATAGATGATGCAACATACTCAGTATCTGTTGTATTCGACGATGCTGTTGAAGGTGCTTGTACGGTGACATCAAACGCTGTAAGTCTAGGTGGTGGTGCTGGTGGTAATGTTGTTGTTCCTCAGTTTGAGACCAGCGTTTATCCTAACCCTACCAGGGATCAGTTTACACTGAAAGTAGAAGGTGAAGACTTTGGCTTGTACACTGTTCAGATCATGTCTCTATCTGGTAAGGTAGTCTTTAGAGACTCATTCGATAAACAGACGGAAGAATTTACCGTTCCATTGTCGATTGGACACCTCAAGGCTGGTATTTACAACTTGAACATCGTAAACGATATAAAAACTACTAACCTTAGAATCAGTAAATTTTAATTGATATGAAATACTTGAATAAAATAATGATAGCAGGAATGATGGCCATATTGGCTGTCGCCTGCGCTAGTCCCGAAGCAGCTACACCAGGATCTATGGCTTATGGAGATTGGGAGGTAGTGGAGTTCTATGTGGATGGTCAAAGCAATGGAGTTACCGCCATTGATAGGTTTACCCTGGATAGAAATGATACTTTCGTATTAGAAGATGCCAATGGTATTCTTACATCTGGAGCATGGAGTGCTACAGAGAATTCTCTGACACTTTCAGGTTCTAATGGAGTAACATTTGCGTTTGCAATTGTTTTTCAGTCCAGAACCAAAATGCACTTGACGCAGACTATAAGCAACCCTACGGTTGGTTCTTTTACCATAACCTATCTATTGGATAGGTATGATGATGGTACTAACTACGGTGATGGGGTTCTTGAGTAGGATTTAGAGAAATCATATTAATTGGAAAGGCTGTCTACGAAGTAGGCAGCCTTTTTTATTTCCTATTTTACTTGGTTTATGCTAATTTCAGCCTGAAGCTTTAGCTGAATAATTTTTATCTATGCCCGACTTTAAAAAATACTTCATTATCCCAGCAGAACCTGAGGAGGTTTACCTGGCACTTACCACCGAGTCTACTATTCGTTTATGGACTGGAGATGAAGTGAGCATGGTTGCTGAGGTTGGTACAGAATTCTCCTTATGGGATGGTGCTATTGTTGGCAAAAACCTGGAGTTTGTAGATGGAAAGAAGATCGTACAGGAATGGTATTTTGGTGATTCAGAAGAAAAGTCAATCGTCACCATAAAATTACATCCTCATAAAAGCGGAACCTCCGCTGAGCTTCATCACACTAACATTCCCGAAAAAGATTTTGAAGACTTTGCAGAAGGATGGCAGCATAGTTATTTTGCGTCTTTGATTGAGTTTTATGAAGATTAACACGCAAGATTAAACTATGCTATGTACAAATTTCTAATATTGTTATCAAGTCTATTTCTTACACTGGGTTGCTCAGTTGAGAAACAGGAAAAGAAAAAGCAGCCAAACTTTGTTTGGATCATGTCGGAAGACAACTCCAAGCATTTTATGAAGATGTTTGATGAGAACGGAATTGCTACTCCTCATATTGAAAAACTGGCAGCTAATGGCGTGACTTTCACAAGAGCATTTTCTAATGCGCCGGTTTGTAGTGCTGCGCGTACCACATTAGAAACCACGTGTTATGGTCCAAGAATAGGAACACAGTTTCATAGAAAATCTGAGATTGTGCCAATGCCGGATGGTCTGAAGATGTTTCCAGAATACTTAAGGCAGGCAGGGTATTTCACAGTGAACAAAACAAAAACTGACTACAATGCATTAAGTGGTGAAAACGTATGGGATGAAAAATCAAAAGATGGGCATTGGAGAAACAGAAAGGAAGGACAGCCTTTTTTCTACAAGAGGACCTATACCGAATCACACGAGAGTCGATTACACTTTGATGCTGATTTGGTACAAACATACAATCCTACTGTTCACCCGGATTCTGTTTTTCTGAATCCTAATCATCCGGATACTGAATTGTTCCGCTTCACAAGTGCGTATTACCGTGATAGAATAATAATGAATGACGACTTTGTTGGAAGTGTGGTAGAGGAACTTGAAAAAGATGGACTACTTGAAGATACCTTTATTTTCTATTTTGGTGACCATGGTGGCGTTTTACCTGGAAGTAAAGGGTATTTGTACGAAACGGGTCTTCATGTACCTCTGGTTGTAAGAATCCCCGAAAACTATAAAGACCTTGTATCTCACAAGCAAGGTAGTAGTTCTGATGCTTTTATAAGCTTCGTTGATTTTGGACCTACGTTACTCAAACTGGCGGGTTTGGATATCCCTGAAGTTTCTGATGGAAAGCCATTCATGGGACTTGAAATGCCAGAAAGCAATAATGTCACTTTCGGGTATGCAGATAGGTTTGATGAAAAGTATGACTTGGTCAGGTCTGTGCGCAAAGGGAAGTTTAAGTACATGAGAAACTATCAGCCCTTTAACCCTGACGGCCTGCACAATGATTATAGATATAAATGCCTGGCGTTTGAGGAATGGCGCGAGTTGTTTAAGCAAGGAAAGCTGAATGATATACAGAAACATTTTTTTGTACCTCGACCAGCTGAGGAACTTTTTGATATCGATGCAGACCCTTATGAAACAAAGAATCTTGCAGCAGATCCGGCGTATAGGGAGCAAGTAAAAGAGATGCGTCAAACATTAAATGAATGGGTGAAGGGAATGCCTGATCTTAGTTTCTATCCGGAGAGCGAACTGGTAAAATCTGCCTTTGATAATCCTACTGGTTTTGGGCAAGCCCACAAGGATGATATAAACAAATTGGTTGATATTGCTGATTTGAGTTTGATGTCGTTCGCTGATGCTAAGGATAAAATATCTGATGCTCTCGATGCTGATGATCCAATGAAGAAATATTGGGGATTGATTGTTTGCAGTAGTTTTGGTGAAAACGCTTCTGAGTTTTATTCAAAAGCAAAAGAACTTACTAAAGATGAGCATCTATTGGTAAGAACAAGAGCGGCCGAATTTTTGGCATTGAATGGTGAGCAAAACCCTAAGGATGTAATCAATCAAGTATTAAAAGAAACAAAACAGGATATTGAAGCTTTACTCGTCTTGAACACCGTCGTACTCCTAATGGATGGTCCGTATAAGTATACGTTTGATATTGACGAGAGCTTTTTTAGTGAAGAAATTTTAAAGCGTGATTGGATTCAGAGAAGACTAGAGTATATCTCTGAGCGGCAAAGTAAATCGTAATCCTAGGCAAAGAAAAAGGCTTTGAACCATGTGGTTCAAAGCCTTTCTTATGTTTATCGTTTTGCGCTTCTGTATCAGGTAGCGCAGAACTCTTTCAATCTTTGGTTTTTCGTTGGCTCTCTTAGTTTTTGCAATGCCTTTTCTCTGATCTGTCTTACCCTTTCCCTTGTCAATCCCATGATGTCACCAATTTCTTCCAGGGTAAATGGGTTATCAGAACCAATACCAAAACTCATTTTCACCACTTCTCTTTCCCTTGCGGTCAAAGTGGAAAGAGCTCTGATAGTCTCAACCTTCAACGAGTCGTTGAATACCATTTGACCATCAGTTGGTACTGTAGTTTTGTTTTCCAATACATCCAGAAGAGAGCCAGATTCATCTTCACCGAAAGGAGCATCCATTGACATTTGCTTCACTTCAGCACCAAGCGTGTTTCTAACCTCGCTCGGCTTCATTTCAAGAATATCCGCTAATTCTTCCTCGGTAGGCTCACGTTCATATTTTTGTTCCAATTCAGCATATGCTCTTCTAATTTGATTGATAGCACCAGATTTGTTCATTGGAAGCCTTACAATCCTTGACTGCTCAGCTAATGCCTGCATAATTGATTGTCTAATCCACCAAACAGCATAAGAAATGAATTTGAAACCTTTGGTTTCATCAAATTTCTTTGCAGCCTTAATCAAACCAAGGTTTCCTTCGTTGATCAAGTCATTAAGAGGCAAACTTCTGTTTTGGTACTGTTTAGCAACTGATACAACAAATCTCAGGTTTGATTTCACTAGCTTTTCGAGTGCCAGATCATCACCCTGCTTAATTCTTTGAGCCAATGTTACCTCTTCGTCGGGAGTAATCATTGGTACGCTACTTACTTCAGTGAAGTACTTTTCGAGCGTATGACTTTCCCGTCTGTTGGTAATTGATTGCGTAATTTTTAATTGTCTCATATTTTAATTTTCTGACCTATTTGAGTTTTTTGTTGTTATGCTTTTTGGAGCCGCAAAGTTAGCATTTTTTATGGTCTAATCAAGGCTTCTTTTTGCATATATTATATTTAACTTCTCTAACGAATAAAAGGTTGTCGAATTATACTTTAATACGACTTTTGTTGAAAATGTAACCCCATATATTGTAATCTAATATATAGTTTTCAATAATTTGGATTTTCAGTGAATATTACTTAATATCATCTACTGAAGAAAAACTAAATTTTCAAAACTAGACTCAATTGACTATGAATTTCAAAGGCGTTCAAGAAGCATCTACACAAGATACCAGTTACGAGCCAATTTCTAATTATATGGCACGTGAAAGCGATTTAATTACATTTAGTCCTGACCAGGAGATAGCAGATGCGATTAAAATCATGCTTGATAAGAGAATATCTGGTGGTCCGGTACTGAATGAACGCAGAGAGCTTGTAGGAATGTTGTCTGAAAAGGATTGCCTAAAGATTTTGTTTCAGTCATCATATCACAATGTGCCGTCTGGAAAAGGCAAGGTATCTGATTATATGTCGGAAAACCTGAAGACGCTGGATATAGACACCTCCGTGGTAGATGCGGCCAATGAATTTTTGAGTACTTATGTACGTAGATTTCCTGTGACGCATAACGGAATACTGAAAGGACAGATTAGTAGGAGGGATGTTATGAAGGCGGCCTTGAAAATTAAAGCTACTACCTGGTAGGGTATTTATTTTAACCTTTTTGGGTTGTCTGACAGAAAGGCCTTCCAACTCTTATGGGCAGTTCTTTGGTTTCCTCCTTGATATTCATGACACAGTGCTACGGCCAATGCGTCCGTTGCATCCAGGAGTTTAGGTGCGTCCTTAATCTGCAAAAGAGTCATCAGCATTTTAGCAACCTGTTCTTTCGAAGCATTACCATTGCCCGTAACGGATTGCTTGACTTTCTTAGGTGCATATTCCGTAATTGGAATTTCCCTGGATAATGCAGCGGCCATAGCCACTCCTTGTGCGCGCCCTAGTTTCAACATAGACTGAATATTTTTCCCATAAAAGGGGGCTTCCAGTGCTACTTCATCCGGTTGAAATTCTTCGATCACACTCAAAACACGTTCGTATATTTTCTTAAGCTTGAGTTCATGATTGGTATATTTGCTAAGGTGAATTACTCCAAACTGTAACAGGCTTATTTTTTTATTCTGAACCAGAATCAAACCATATCCCATAACACTGGTTCCCGGATCCAGCCCAAGAATGATTTTTTCTTTTCTCCCCTCATTTGTTTTATCAACCATCGATGCAATTTAGACAGAACACTAAAATTATAAAAAGCCGATGACACTAGGAGTTGTAATGTGGGTTGTGCTTCTAGCTTATGCTGGTTTCATTTTCTGGATGATAGCATCCTGGTCATCCATTGTTAGTCCAGAATATGGTAGTAAAAAGAATATGTTTGTGTCAGTCATTGTTCCTGTGAGGAATGAAGAGAGTACTATTACTTCTACGGTGAGATCTATAGTAGCATCTAATAATGAGACTGACAAATACGAGATATTAGTTGTGAACGACCATTCTACAGACTATACATTGGAGGTATTAGAAAAACTGAAGCAAGACATAACTCAATTGAGAGTGATTTCTAACACACCAGGTAGTCAGGGTAAAAAGAAGGCTATCGAGCTGGGTGTGTCCCAGAGTAAAGGAGATGTCATAATTTGTACGGATGGAGACTGTCATGTAGGAAATGACTGGATGACGGCTCATACTAATCATTATCAAAAGGAAGAAGGTGCCGCTATGCTCACCGGACCGGTGAAATATATAGAGAACGGAACCTTGCTAAGTAGGCTTTTAAACCTGGAACTCTCCGTCTTGGTTTTGGTAGGCGCGGCTACTTTGAATCGTGGAATTCCAGGCATGGCTAATGGAGCCAATCTAAGTTTTAAAAAGGAGTCATTTTTGGGTGTAAAAGGATATCAAGGGAATGAACACATTCCCTCTGGGGATGATGAGTTTTTACTTAGAAAAATTTGGAGCAAATTTCCTGGAAGAGTGGCCTTTTTGAAAGAAAAGAAAGCCATTGTTGAGACTAATTCTCCCGAATCCCTTCAAGAGTTTATTCAACAACGAAAAAGGTGGGCTTCAAAATGGAGGCATCATTCCGACTTTTATTCAAAGCTAATTCCCGTTTTCTTGTTTCTTGCAAATAGCATGAGCATTGTGGCTATGGTAGGTTTGATTGCTGGATATCAACCATTGACTTGTGGAGTATTTCTACTGTCTAAGTTCATTGCAGAGTATTTGTTAATAATAGTTTCAACTGATTTTCTTGGAATTAAAAGGAGTATTTTGGGCTTTTTCATGCTGGAAATTATTTATCCTTTTTATGTTGTTTTCTTTGGATTAGCCTCTAATTTTGGAAAGTACGCATGGAAGGATAGGGTGTACGGAAATTGACTGAATGGAAGAAAAAAGCTTGATATGAGCGACTTGGAATTTGACGTTTTGGATGAGCTTTACTTTGTTATTCACTACAAAGACTTAAGTCAGGTTACTCAGTTGGATGACGAAGATTTGAAACCATTGCTTACTAAAATGTATAGCAAGGGATGGCTAAGGTGCTATAATGAACCTGACGAGGAACTGGAAGGGGAGTCAGTGGATATTGAAGTCAATTACAGAAACTATTACTACCTCGCTTCAAAGGAAGGTCTGAAAATGCACAATAAAAATTAGGGATTGGAACAATCACATTCGACACAGACGAATATTAAGGACCTGGAGCTAAATGCCCTTTTGGAGGTCACCCAAGCGATAAATAATAATTTACCGGAAGAATCTTTGTATAAGATTTACAAATTCACATTGTTAGCAGATTTCAATGTCAAAAAGCTGGCTCTATTTGTTTTGGGAGATCAATGGGAGTGCAAAGTCAACTTTGGTGTGTCTGATAACTTTTGCCAAAATAATCTACCAACAGGTTTTATGGACTTGAAGGAGTCTATGGAACTAAAGGGAAGTGGAAGCTTTACGGAGTTTGATTTGGCCATTCCGGTACTTCATAAAGAACGGCTTTTAGCAGTCGTATTTGTTGGTGGATTAAAGAAAGATGGGCTGGGAGAGGTCTTGTCTTCTGGTACTACTTTTTTGGAGGCACTTACCAACATTATTTTGGTGGCCATCGAGAACAAGAAATTAGCTAAAAGACAACTTGAGCAAGAGGCGTATAAGAAAGAAATGGAAATTGCAAAGCAGGTGCAACAGTTTCTATTTCCTAAAGAATTGCCATCAGAAAAACCACTGGAAATTGCGGCCAGGTATCTTCCTCACAAGGACGTTGGTGGTGATTATTATGACTACATAAAACTAGACGAAGATAAGTTCATTGTGTGTATTGCTGACGTGTCAGGTAAAGGAGTGCCAGCAGCATTGATGATGTCGAATTTTCAGGCTTCTCTTCATACATTGAGTACCAAGACTACAAATCTTAAAGAAATCGTAGAGGATTTAAACCGCCAAATCAATCTGAGCGGAAATGGAGAAATATTCATAACCTTTTTTATTGCCTTGTATGATACAAACCTTCAAACATTCGAGTACATAAACTGTGGTCATAACCCTCCTTTATTACTGGGGAGTGATGACAAATGGCAATTACTAGATCAAGGCACGACGGTGCTAGGGATGTTTTGCCCATTGCCATTCAATACGCTTGGCAAAATAGAGGCGCTTGATGGCTTTACACTATTCTGTTATACAGACGGGCTATCGGAGGCTACAAATGATTCAGAAGAGGAGTATGGCCCGGAGAGAATTGAGTCCGATCTATTGAGAATATCAACAGATTCCCCGACAGAGATAAATGAAAAAATTCTTTCAACAGTAGATCAATTCAGAGGCGATAATGCTTATCGCGATGATGTAACACTTCTTACATGTAGGGTAGGAGTATGATATGAGTTATTACTTTCATCGTACTCCCGGATGGCTTCAAAAAATTTACCCTTCCTTAACATGGAAAGTTAGTGACTCAGAGAAGACTATCTATTTAACCTTCGATGATGGGCCGATACCAGATGTGACTTCTTTTGTTCTTAGTGAGTTGGATAAGTATCATGCAAAGGCAACTTTTTTTTGTGTTGGAGAGAATATCCAAAAGCATCCTGATGAGTTTAATAAGGTGTTGGAAAAAGGGCATTCTGTTGGTAATCATACTTATAATCATTTGACAGGATGGAAGACGACCGAAACTCATTATGTCGAGAATGTGAAGCTATGTCAAAAGGAAATCGAGAGACACCTGGGTGCCCAGGATGAAAAGCTGTTTCGTCCACCACATGGTAAAATTACAAGAAGTCAAATTAGAGAGGTGAGTAAAGATTATGAAATAATCATGTGGACTTATTTGACTGGAGATTTTGATATTTTTCTCGAACCCGAGGAGTGTCGGGAAAAGGCAATATCCAGGGTAGAACCTGACCATATTGTTGTCTTTCATGATAGCGTTAAGAGCTATGCCAATCTTAGGGTTACCCTACCGGCTTTTCTTAGGCACTTTAATGAAAAAGGTTATCAATTCAACAAACTCTGAAAACTGATGAAATACTAAATGGATTGGGTGTTCTATATATCAAAACTTATAGTATCATTCAATATACTCCTGTCCATCATTATTTGGTATTTGTACAAATTCAAAACCATTACCCTGGAATCAAATCAAGACGAATTGCCCAAAGTGTCATTAATGATAGCGGTTAGGAATGAGGAACAGAACATAGAAAATTTACTTTCCGGACTTATAACTCAGGATTACCCAAAGGATAAATTGGAAATACTAATTGGAGATGATGCATCAACGGATAACACTTTAGAGCTTTTACAAAATAGTCATCTCAGTGGTCTTCATATTTTAGAAGTTACATCTGGCAAAAATGATCTAAAAGGAAAGATGAATGTATTAGCTCAACTGTCAGAGCTTGCAAAAGGGGATGTTTTGCTATTTGCCGATGCTGACATGACTTTGGATTCCAGTTGGGTTTCGGGAATGGTTGCTTCCATTCATGGTTCTCTAGGGATGGTAGGAGGGTTGACGGGTATTAAAAAAGGAAACTTTTTGCAGTGCCTACAACATGTTGAACTGTTACTGTCTCAAGGCATGCTAAAGGTAGCCAGCGATCTTGGTTATTCATTTTCCATACTAGGCAATAATATGGGAGTCAGCCGAGAACAGTATGATAAGATCGGTGGTCATTCGAATCTAGAGTTTAGCCTTGTAGAAGATGTTCAGTTGATGAAAGCCTTTTTGGAAAGTGGATTCAAAGTTGATTTGCAGCATACGCCGGATACTTATATGGAAACGATCGGTGCTTCTAGTTGGACTCAGCTTATGCAACAGCGGAAGCGATGGATATTAGCCTTTGATCAAATGCCACTTTGGACGCAAGTGGTGCTGGTTCTAAAGTCATTTTTCATTCCAGCTAGTATTATATCGATAGGTATCCAATTCGAAATCATCTGGTTTATTAGTCTTAAATTAATCTTTGATTTTTTACTCTTGACAGAAGTTTGCACCAATTCTATTAGAAAGCCATCAATCCTTTATTTTCTCCTCTTCGAATTAATAGAACCAATAGTATATTTGTCAACTATCATTTATCGAATTCTTCCGATTCAGCTTAGTTGGAAGAATAGAAAATATTGAACGTATGCCATTTGTAGATACTCACGCACACATATATAACAAACGATTTCATGATGATATCGAAGACGTCATCAAAAGAGCTAAGGATGCTGGGGTAGAGCGCATTTTCCTACCCAACATAGACAGTGAGTCAATTGATGGAATGCTTGAGCTGGAGCAGAAGTTTCCAGAGGTGTGCGTTCCAGCAATGGGGCTTCATCCTTGTCATGTGAATGAAAACTTGCAAAAGGAACTTTACCTGGTTGAAGAATGGTTGGATAAAAGAGATTTTGTTGCAGTGGGTGAAATAGGTACCGACTTGTATTGGGATAAAACGAATTTCGATCAACAAGCAGATGCCTTCAATACACAGAGTGAACTAGCCATCAAACATAACATCCCTGTTATTATACATTGCCGGGATTCGATTGATCAAACAATAGACCTTGTTGAAAAAATAGCCAACAGCAAACTGAGGGGGATTTTTCACTGCTTTACCGGTACTGAGGAGCAGGCCAACCAGGTGATTGGCCTTGGGTTTAAAATAGGTATTGGAGGTGTCGCAACATTTAAGAATGGTGGAATTGACGACTTGATCAGAACTATCGATCTGGAGCACATCGTTTTGGAAACTGACAGTCCATATTTAGCCCCTGTTCCGTATAGAGGAAAGCGCAATGAACCGTCTTACGTAATTGAAGTAGCCAGAAAAGTAGCCGAACTAAAATTGATGAACATCACGGAAGTAGGTCGTATTACAACACAAAATGCCTATAATGTCTATGGAATGAGTAATTGAGGCCAAATGAATTTTAAGATAACCAATATAACCTACAAGAAGAGCTCCAAGTGTTCTATCCTTATCATTTATACAGGTGGTACTTTTGGGATGGTTTATGACGAAACAGGTAGTCTGGTTCCTTTCAATTTTAGTCTTGTGCTGGAAAAAATACCCGAACTCAGAACTCTGGATATTAACCTAACGGTAATCTCTTTTCCTGATCCCGTTGACTCCTCAAACATCAACTCAGATCAGTGGGCTAATCTTGCTCATATTATATTCAATAATTACAAGCAATATTCAGGCTTTGTTGTGCTACATGGTACCGATACCATGGCGTACAGTGCAAGTGCTCTTAGCTTCGCTCTAAATGGCCTTAGGAAGCCTGTGATTTTTACAGGTGCCCAGATACCCATTGGGGCCACCAGGTCCGATGCTCGTGAGAACCTTATCACTGCACTTGAAGTTGCATCAAATACTGACAATGGAGAACCACTAGTAAAAGAGGTGTGCATCTACTTCAACTTTGTCCTCCTTCGTGGAAATAGATCCCAAAAGATACGTAGCAGTACCTTTGGCGCTTTTGAGTCAGAAAATTATCCTCACCTTGCTGAGTCAGGGGTGGACATTCGTTTTTTCAAAGCAAACCTTCTTGACTTCAAAGGAAAAGGCAGGCTTAGCTACAATGGTAATTTCGACCCAAATGTTATCGTTTTGAAAATATTTCCCAATATGAGCCAAAGCTCGATTAAGGCCATATTGAACATTCCAGGCCTCAAAGGAGTAGTTTTAGAGTCATTTGGGTCGGGCAATACCATGAACGGAGATTGGTTTTTGGATATGTTAGAATCGGCCATTTCAAAAGAAATATTGATATTGAACGTATCTCAATGTTCGGGGGGGAGTGTCATTCAGGGCAAATACGAAACCAGTAAAAAACTGACAGAAATAGGGGTGATCAGTGGTTGTGATATGACCACTGAGGCAGCACTGACAAAAATGATGTTTTTATTAGGTACGGAAAAATCTTTGGAGGCCGTCAAAACTCAATTATGTATTCCTCTGAGAGGTGAAATGACAATCTGAATATAGCTCGGAAAATTGCGTTTAAAATTTGCATAAAGGGATTTTTATTAATTTATTTGTCGCTCGTTGTGAAAGAAGCATTGGAGAGGTGGCCGAGTGGTCGAAGGTGCTCGCCTGGAAAGTGAGTGTGCCCCACAAGGGTACCGGGGGTTCGAATCCCTTCCTCTCCGCAATGATAATTACGCATTAAAACTATAATTGAAATACTTTATAACCTTTATTTGAGATTTATTAAAAATTAGACTATGAAAAGATTAGTAACGCTAATGATGCTGACGGGGGTATTAACGTTTGTTAGCCTTCAGTCAATCGCACAAGATGCAGCAGAAACAGATGCTACCGAAGAAATGGCAGCTGAAGATACAACCGCTGTAGAAGAAGTAGTGGAAGAGGTAGTGGAAGAACCTGCTCCTGCAGTCGTTCAGGAAGATGAGCCAGAGCAAGAAGCATCATTCCACCAAATTGTTAAAGAGCAATTCATCGCTGGTGGATGGCAATTCATGGGTATCGTTCTTTTGTGTTTGATACTCGGTTTAGCTGTAGCTATAGAGAGAATTATCACGCTTAACCTTGCTACTACAAACACCAAGAAATTATTGGAAAAAGTGGAGGGCGCATTGGCATCAGGTGGTGCTGACGCAGCTAAGGAAGTTTGCAGAAACACTCAAGGTCCAGTTGCTTCTATTTTCGTTCAAGGTTTGATGAGAATGTCAGAAGGTGTTGATATGGTTGAAAAATCAATCATCGCTTATGGTTCCGTTGAAATGGGTAAATTGGAAAAAGGAATGATTTGGATTTCACTGTTTATTTCTCTTGCACCAATGCTTGGTTTCATGGGTACAGTAATTGGTATGATCGGTGCATTTGACGCGATAGCTGAAGCTGGTGATGTATCTCCTGCACTTGTGGCTGGTGGTATCAAAATCGCACTTTTGACAACTGTTGGTGGTCTTATTGTAGCTGTAATCCTTCAATTATTCTATAATTACCTTGTTTCTAAAATTGATTCACTTGTGAACTCAATGGAAGACGCATCAATATCTCTTGTAGATATATTGGTGAAGCACTCTGCGAAATAAGTTGATTAACTAAAATAGAATAACAATGGATTCAATAGATATTATATTATACATATCATACGCGCTAACCATTTTGGCGGCATTAGCAGCCATCGTGTTTCCACTGATAAATTCACTTGGGAATCCTTCTTCATTGATAAAGTCAGGTTTGGGCCTGGTTGCACTTGTTGTAATCTTTGGTATCGCTTATGCGCTATCGGGCAATGAGTTTACTGAGGTGCAAGCAACAGAGTATGGCATGAATGCCTCTCTTTCCAAATTTGTAGGAGGTATTCTTACGATGATGTATTTGCTAACAGGACTTGCTATTATAGGAATTGTATATACTGAGTTCTCTAAAATGATCAAGTAATATGGCTAGAAGTAAATTAGGCGCCTCACAAGAGGTAAATGCCGGCTCAATGGCCGACATTGCATTCCTTCTTTTGATTTTCTTCCTGGTTACGACCACTATAGCAAATGATAAGGGTATTGCAATGCTTCTGCCTCCAAAGCCGGATCCAAACGAACCGCCACCAGAGGTGACGAAAAATGACAGAAACATTTTCAAGATTCAAGCTAATTCTTTAGACCTTCTTCTTGTTGAAGAGGAACCTCTACAGGATGTTGGTGAGTTGAAAGAAATGATCAAGTCCTTTATCCTCAATTTTGGAAATCCTTCTGCTGAATATGTAGAGTTGTACAATGGCCTGCCTTCTACGCTTAGAGGTTATGTCAACGCAAATGGCAAAAGTCCGGTCTCTTCTGATGACCCAGGTGAAGCTGTGGTGTCGTTCAAAGCGGATAGAGGTACTACCTATGAGCTGTATGTATCAGTTCTTGATGCCATCAATGCAGCATACAATGAAGTATATGGCCAGAGAGTAGGTATTAGTGGAGAGGAGTTTCTTCAATTAGACAAGAAAAATCCAGAAGAGAAGGCGATGTATTTGAAGGCCAGACAAGGTATTCCAAGAGCGATTTCAATTGCTGAACCAAATAAAATAGGAGGTTAATTATGGCTAAGTTTAAGAAAAGTTCGAATACATCTCAGGATATCCCAACCGCGGCATTACCTGACATTATTTTCATGTTGTTGTTCTTCTTTATGGTGACAACTGTATTGAGAGAGACTACCATTCTGGTAGAGCAGCAGCTTCCGAAATCTACTCAGCTGAGCAAGTTGGAAAGGAAGTCGCTTGTGAGTTATGTGTACATCGGAAAGCCGAAGCAAACGAATCTTTATGGCTCAGAGCCGAAAATACAGGTAAACGATGCATTCATTGACGTAAGTGACGTGATTCGATTTGTAAACCAGGAAAAAGATAAACTGAGCGAAGTTGAAAGAGACCAGATAACAATGTCTATGAAAGTAGATATAGAGGCAAAAATGGGTATCGTTTCTGATGTTCAGGAAGAATTCAGAGAAGCAAACGCCCGAAAAGTACTCTACAGCTCTTTGAAGAGAATTGACTAAGACTAATCTTTGATTGAAAATATGAAAGGCTTTCCGGATAGGAGAGCCTTTTTTCTTGTCCATTTTTTGGTCTCCCATCCTATTATCCTGTATTTCATTTATATTCGCGGACAGAAAAGGAAACGTGGTTTCTGGTCTCAATTTGAACGACGAATTCACAACCATTATGAAAATTGGTTTAATAAAATGCACAGAAGAGAATCTGGTAGCCTTGGTGCCTAAGGTTGTATCCAGATTAGTAAGTGATGGATATGATGTTTATTTTGAAACAGGTGCTTCCGATGAATCCAACTATTCTGACGAAGAATATGTTTCTGCTGGAGCCAAATCTGCGGACAGAGAGGACATCATTGTATCATCTGATATTCTAATTACAGTTGCCGGCTTGTCAGATGCTGATATTTCCAAAATAAAACCTGAGACTTTCGTCGTGGGTAAATTTGGTTTTACCCAAGGACTTATACAAACGTTAGAAGACCATAAAATAAAGGCATTCAGCCTGGAAAGACTTCCTCGAAGCTCAATTGCTCAATCGATGGATGTGCTGTCCTCGTTGGCTTCACTATCCGGTTACAAAGCGGTGCTTCTATCTGCAGACAATTTTGGTGGTTACTTTCCTATGATGACTACCTCGGCCGGAACTATACCGCCGGCAAAGATTTTGATAATTGGTGCTGGTGTAGCTGGATTGCAAGCGATAGCCACGGCAAGGCGTTTGGGTGCAGTGGTAGAAGCATTTGATGTGCGATCATCTGTTAAAGAGCAAGTTGAAAGCCTTGGAGCGAAGTTCATAGAGGTAGCAGGTAGCACTGAAGACGCTGGAGCAGGAGGGTATGCAGTTGAGCAAACAGAAGATTACATTGCTAAGCAAAAAGAATTGATTCATCAAAGTTGCATTAAAGCTGATGCAGTAATAACAACGGCAGCCATTCCAGGTAAAAAAGCGCCTGTTTTAGTTGAAAAGAGGACTGTGCAAGCCATGAATGCGGGAAGCGTAATTGTCGATCTTGCTGCGGCTACCGGGGGCAACTGTGAACTAACAGAAAATGACGAAATGATCAACGTCGAAGGGGTTAAAATCATCGGTGACTCCAGATTATACAACAGCATGAGTAAACAGGCCAGCCTGGTATTCAGTAATAATGTTTATAGCTTCCTAAAATTTGTATTTAAGGACGGTTTAGAAGCTATTCCTTATGATAATGAAATAGTGTCAAAGACATTAATTTCTGAACGAAAAGAGAGAACCGTTTCCGCTTAATATTACAGTTTAAAAACATGTTTGAAATTTTAGAATATCTCAAAGCAAATATCCTGGCTGTCAATTTATTGATCATAACCATTTATCTCGGATTTGAGATTATATCGAAAGTCCCTGCAGTGTTGCATACACCTTTGATGTCGGGATCGAATGCCATAAGCGGGATTGTAATAGTGGGAGCCATATTGCTGATGCGACAATCGGAAAGCAACGATTATTTGTCACTCGCTATTGGTTTTATTGGAATCGTATTAGGTACTATCAATGTAGTTGGAGGGCATGCTGTGACAAACAGGATGCTGGAGATGTTTAAGAAGAAATAGGATGGAATATATCGAATTACTATATGTAGTGTCAACTATCCTGTTGATCGTTGGTCTGAGGAGAATGAGCAGTCCAGCAACGGCCAGAAAAGGGAATATATTGGCTTCCTGTGGCATGAGTCTGGCAATAGTTGTTTCTATAGTTAGCCCAATACAAAATGATCAGGGAAACTATCTATTGATCTTATTTGCAATTCTAATAGGATCAATCATTGGATTGCTGTTTTCAAAAAAGGTAGCCATGACCGCTATGCCCGAGTTGGTGTCTTTGTTTAATGGATTTGGAGGAGCTTGTGCGGTTTGTATTTCCATTATTGAAATTTTTGGATTCAATGCACAGACGGGAATTGGAACAGCAGTGGCAACTTATATGGCACTTTTCGTTGGAGGCATAGCTTTTACAGGAAGTTTGATAGCCTATGGGAAGCTGGCGGGAAAGATTAATGATTGGAGGAGTTCAATTGCTCCTTACTTTAATTTGATCTGGTTGATTTTGTGCCTGGGGATGATTGTATGGCAGGTAGCCATGCCCGGACAGAGCGAAGTTCTACCATTGGTGGTATTAGGAATTTCGTTAGTTTATGGGATTACCTTCGTGTTGCCCATCGGTGGGGCTGACATGCCTGTCGTGATTTCTTTATTGAATGCTTTTACGGGGATAGCTGCTGCTCTGGCCGGAATTGTTTACGATAACATGGTAATGCTCCTGGGCGGTATTTTAGTTGGTTCTTCCGGTACCATCCTCACTGTCCTTATGTGTGAGGCTATGAACCGTTCCTTGCTCAATGTAATCGTTGGAAATTTTGGTGGCTCTGCAAGCGGATCAGCAGCCGGAGTAGATGTCGTGGTAAAAGAGGCCACCGTGATGGACACGTCCATCTTGATGCGCTATGCAAACAACGTGATGATTATTCCAGGGTATGGAATGGCAGTAGCTCAAGCTCAAAAAATATGCAAGGATTTAGATAAGGCACTTTCAGAAAGAGGTGTAAATGTGCACTATGCCATACATCCTGTAGCAGGTAGGATGCCTGGCCACATGAATGTACTTCTGGCCGAGGCGGATGTACCATATAATAAGCTTATTGATTTGGATGATGCCAACGAGATGTTCAAGGATACAGATGTTTGTCTGGTAGTAGGTGCTAATGATGTCGTGAACCCTGCAGCGTTAAGTGATCCTTCTAGTCCCATCTATGGTATGCCAGTTCTAGAGATTTTGAATTCATCTAACGTGATTGTGTTGAAAAGAAGTATGAATACAGGCTATTCAGGAATTGAAAACCCTCTATTTTTCCACGACAAAACGAAAATGCTTTTTGGTGATGCAAAATCGTCATTGGAAACCCTCTATGCAGAGGTAAAAGCCATGGACTGATTTCTACCAAAGCACTTTACTGAGAACATACTATGCTTAAATTCCAATACTCTAATGCTGCCTTTTCATACAAGGGAAAAACCGTTGTTTCGGGAGTTAGTTTTGAAGTTGGTGACGGAGTGCACATAGGCATTACCGGAAAGGTAGGAAGTGGTAAGACGATGCTTCTGAAAAGTTTAACAGGTATTCTTCCTTTGAAAGAAGGTGAACGATATTTTGAGCATGAAGGAAAGGAAATATCAGCCTATGATTTCTCCCTTCTTACAGAATTAGTTGAGTTTTCAGAGCAGAATAAATTCTTCAAGCCAGGGTCTCATTTCTACCAGCAGCGTTATCAATCTTTAGAAGATGATGAATCCAGAAGCCTTTTAGTGAAAGATTACCTCGAAGCTCGTGGAATGGATTTGAAAGATGAATTCCATGCTACGATTTTGAGTAAGGGCAGGGTTGATCAGCTTTTTAATAGAAAGCTTATTCACATTTCCAGCGGTCAAAGAAAGCGCATGCAATTGTGTATTGCACTTTCTAAGAAGCCAAGGCTATTGCTTTTAGATCACCCATATACCGGCATAGATCAGACTACCAGGATAGAACTTGATGAGTGGCTCAACGAGATGTCCGAGTCGTTTGGGATTCAATTGGTCATTGCGGCTAATGAAAGTGAGCTTCCTTCTTTTGTGAAGAATAAGTTGGTGGTTGGAAGCAAAGGAGATTCGTACGGTGATGATCCACAAAATCGGCTGGACCAACTGATTGAAGCCCTTCAACATAAATCTGCTGCAACCTTCAACAGTGCGATAAACATGCAGGGTGTAAACCTCGGCTATAATAATGTAGAGATCCTTCAGGGCCTGGATTGGCAAGTAGACAAAGGCGATAGGGTAGGCATGAAGGGAGAAAATGGCTCAGGTAAGTCTTCGCTTCTGAGCCTGGTATACGGCGATAATCCTCTGGCTTATAATAAGGAAATTTATTTATTTGATAAAAAGCGCGGTACAGGAGAGAGTATTTGGGACATTAAGAGAAATATTGGTTTTGTGTCTTCTGAATTCCACCTCTACATGAGTGATCACATTACCTGTGAGAAGCTCATCGGAACAGGCTATTTCGACCAACTATTTATACCCAGAAAATTAAATGAAAAGGAACTCCAGCGCATTGACCTTTTCCTGACTTACTTTGGGGTGATGAGTCTCAAGAGCAGGTACTTTCATGAAATCTCAATAGGAGAGCAGCGACTAATTCTTCTCATTCGGGCATTGATCAAAAATCCTCCTTTGCTGTTGCTAGATGAACCCTACCATTGCTTTGATGACGACACCATAGAAAAGGCCAATACACTGATTGAGACTTTGATCAATACTTTTCAGAGTACCTTGGTCTTCATCAGTCATAGCGAGGAAGTATTTCCTAAGTCTATCAACAAGCGATTTGAACTTATCGATGGTAGGCTCAAATCAATTTGATCCACCACCAACATTACAATACCCCGAACCAATAGGAGATCCGTCTGGGATTTTTGGAATCGATGATAATGGAATAGATTTCATTTTCTCTATTTGACCAATGAGGTATTTGTTGAAGATCAAGTTTTCAGAGTTCTCCGAGGTTTTCTGGCTAAGCAACTCCTTGATTTCATCAAGCTTAAATTTTACGATAGCATTAACCTGTGGAAGGGTTTTATGGCTTTTAGCCAGGTGAATCATATGATTGATTATATTGAATTGAATCAGGTTCTGAACCTCTTGCAAATATGGTTTAGAACTTACGGATAACTTAAATGTGGTGCTAACTATTTCGTCAATGACATCAATCAGCCCAATTTGACCAGGGTCAAGGCTCTTTTGCTGGATAAGTCTGGACGCTCTTTGCGGATGGAATATGAATCGGAGCGTGATATTACTTGCAGTAGAGGCTGCACTCAGAGCATCAAAAGAAACTCCTGTTCTACCTTTAAATGATTCTCTAGTTCTGCCATAGGCTATTGCTCTGGGAGGAAAGAGTGCAAGTTTGTTTTCTGGTATGGCAAGAACTTCTGGAGACAAAGTTTTTAATATAGTTGATAGAGCTTGTTTCTGAGTAGTTACTTCCACAGGTTCAGATATGATCTGTCCATCACCTTTGACAGCATAGTTGTAATCCATTCCACCAATCAGTTTAGCTACTGCTTCAGTTTGATATCTGTGTAGAAAGTATAACGGGACAAATAAATCTTCGAGGATTGAGTAGGGCTCATTGCTTCGAATATTATCTTCTGAAAAGTTAGCAATGGCAGCCTTGCGTATAGAAAGGAGATTATCTAACTCAGACGAAGCATCAATACCATTGTCCCACAAGTGAGCATAAGCATGGGAACCACTGGCAGAGCGTGCATCGTTATCTGAAATGTATCTTAAGCCATCATCTTGAGCCTGAGTCAGGATTTTGTTCAGCTCAACTCGTTCGTTCTTATTTTCATCGAACTCAGCATAGGAATAGGCAACAGTCACTTTGTCCCATTTGCCCATGCCTGTATCATAGGCATTAGAAAAATCAACTTCTCCATTTTTTAGGGATAATTTTGGATGTGGATAATCCATTACAGAAGCTCGGTTGTTCGCGCTAGAAGCAAAGTTGTGACTAAAGCCAAGGGTATGACCTACCTCGTGTGCTGAGAGTTGCCTTATCCTTGCCAGGGCCAGTTCTAGCATCGCTTGATTGTTATCATCTTGATTAGCAAAGGGTTTGTTCATAAGTGCCTGGGCAATCAAAAAGTCCTGACGAATCCGTAGACTCCCCAGGCTAACATGGCCTTTTATAATTTCTCCGGTTCGAGGATCGACAACACCGTTTCCATAGCTCCAACCCCTGGTAGACCGGTGCACCCATTGAATAACATTATACCTCACATCCATTGGATCCGCATCATGTGGGAGTATTCTTATCTGAAAAGCATCTTTATACCCTATGGATTCAAAAGCTTCATTCCACCAGGCAGCACCGTCAAGAAGGGCTGAGCGAATAGGTTCAGGTGTTCCATTATCCAAATAGTATACAATGGGCTCAATGGCTTCACTTATCGCGGCATTTGGATTCTTCTTTTTCAACCTATGTCTACCTATTACTCTTTTTACGATGGATTCTTCGACAGGAGCAGAGTAATCCATGTATGACAATGAGAATGAGCCACACCTGGGGTCAAATGCTCTGGGTTCATAGTTGTTATCTGGTAGCTCGATGAACGAATGGTGCTCAACAACTGATACCAGGTTAGGATTGGGTGTTACTGACTTAATGTAGCCTCCCTTTGCTTTTCCACTAAATGTCAAAAGAGCTTCAAATTCAACATTTTTTGGAAATGCTTTAGTCCGCGTCATTTCCAACGCACTTTTAGAAGGATCAAGTTCGTAATTCCCTTGATCAGCCTCTTTTAATGTATTGATAACACCAAAAGTATCCTGAATTAGAAAGTCAGTGATATCAATTAGATGGGCATTTTTTTGACTTTCAAGAATGGGAAATCCAAATAAAACAGACTTGGCAAAAGCTTGTTCTACTGATAATTTTTCCAATGGATTATCAGAGCTTGCACGGAAATCCATATTTGGCTGGATCAAGAGTAACTTGTTTCCCGATTTTTGAAAGTAGACAATTTGAGTTTGCCCAAGCTTCCCTCTGTCTAAACCTAAATCATTGCTTCCAATCCCGCTACTCAGAGAATATATGTATATGAACTCCGTATTTAATTTGTCTACTTCCAGGAAAATCCGATCCTCATATTCATGGTAGTAAAAGCTAAAGAATCCAGATTGTTTGTCAAGATTCTTAGTTGTCTCAAAAGATTGACCATGTGAGAAATTCAATATCGACAAGGATATAAGGAAAAAGAAGGCTATTTTTTTCATAGTATGAGTCAAGAAGTGGTGAGAATTAAATCTACAGAAAAATGGCGAAATGAAATTCAGACATTCGGTAGAGGAATTGATTGATTTGGTGCATAATGGGCATACCCACTACCACGTAGTACAATACCGACTTTGGGGTATTGGAAGATTTAAACTCGCTGACTAGATTTGAATTATGTTTGAACTTAAAATACAAAAAATAAATAATTAAGCGCATGAAAACTTCTTACTTAAAACTTTCAGTAGTAGCCCTGGTGATCACTTTGATGTCTGGTCTGGCAAATGCTCAGGACGCCATGTGGCAACTTGATTTCGAAAAGGAAATTGTATTTAATGAGAATACTGACACTGGTATTCTTTTGGTTGGCACCAGCGACTGGGTGCTTCATGGTATAGACACTCGTGATGGAAATAAGCTTTGGTCGAGTGAAATAATGAATGGCGCAAAGCAGGTGAGAGGAGCAGATGGGAAGAAAGTGAATGCTCAACATGCTTTTGATAATTACATCAATATTTTAGAAGACCCGGATTACCCTGAAATTTCTGACTTTGTGGAAATTAAGTACAAAGATGGAACAGGCTTATATAAGAATTATGCTGTAATCAACCTTCACACGGGTGAAGAAGTGATGAGCCCAAAGAAAGCTGAAATGCCTTCTATGAAGATGCTTGGAAAGGAAATGATTACTTTCAATTATAATGGTACAGGTTATGTACCCGCTCTACGAATGATAATTATTTCTGCGGGTTATGCTGACTTAAAAAATGGTGGAGAATGGGTGAATGTTACTAAAATGGTGGAACTGCCTAGTGCAAAAGTCATTTGGACAAGCAATGATGTTGCGGTTGATGGTTTCCCTTATGTTATGGAAAATGGTGACATTGTACTTCCGGGTCCTACTCAAATAGCAAGGCTGAATTCCAAAACTGGGGCGGTGAAATGGTCTTACAACACAACAAATAAGAAGCAGTTCTTCGTGAGTTTTGACTTAAGTCTGGATTTAACTACTGGTTATTTCTTCGAGAAAAAGAAAAATAGCGGCGCATTGTCAGCAGTGGATATGGGGTCTGGAACAAAGAAATGGGAGCAAGAATTGAAGCTCAAAGAAGTACCTACTATGTCAGCGATGGGATACGGAGTTGTAACTATTGATTCGAAAAATTTCAAACTGTATGATTTGGAAAGTGGGTCTGTCAAATGGACTGCCAAGAAAATCGACGGTTATGTAGTAGATCTGGGAGATAAAGGAATAGCCGCAACATCTAAGGGTAAAAGATTGGTCTTGATGGATAAAGAAACAGGATCAATCATTTGGGATGAAAAAATCTCGGGAATTCAAATTGATCAAATTGCTGCAAATGGAATTATGTATTCTGATGCGAAAGGTCGACTTGGTTATATTCAATATGATGGCCAAAAAATTTGGGATAAGAAAGGAATGCTTGAAGTTCCTTCTCTAAGATACAAGCCAGAGTTCACCAAGGAAATCATGTTGATCGATGGTGATTTATATGAAATAGATTTGATGACTGGAGATTATTCCGTTTTGAAAGCCAAATTAAATAGTGAATTCGGAGGTGGCAAAGATGCTGCTCCAACCAGCGTTGAATTAGTTGATGGTGGATACTTATTCACAGACGCACAAAACCTTGTTATGCTTGAGACTGACGGGTCTGTTCGATTTAAGAATTACTGGGAAGCACCCGGCCTAAGCATGGCCGCAAAAATTGCCCTAAGAGTAGGTCAGGCAGCTGCCATTGCAATGGCTGCAAGTTCAGCCATGGAATCGAGCCGACATAGAGGGCCATACGGAGGAGATACTTATTATAGTAAAATGTATGCTCAACAAGCAGACGATTGGGCCAATATCGCAGGTATGGCAGGAGCAGCTACTAAGCAGAAGTTTAGTGCAACAGTGTCCAAAGGAAATATCAGGATGATCCTTACCAGAGTCGGTGAGGGTGGACAAGGAAAAAGTTCTGGTATTGTGAAAGTAGACAAGAGGACCGGTGAAGAGCTTGGATCTTTGCTGCTAGGAGATAAAAAACCAGTATATGATTATGACCCAGTGTCTGGGCAGGTTTTCTTCAAGGCCGAAAATAAGACAATCATTAGCTACAGCTTATAATTAGTAAATAGTTAAATAATTCTAAGTCCGTGGTTGGTGATATCAAGGTCATTAATGACTGTTGACCATCGATCACGGACTTACTGCATTTCAATCATTAACAAGCCATGAACAGACTTATATTATTATGCCTGATACCAGTCACACTCTTTGCTCAGCAAGCGGAACTTGTCATTCGTCAGGGGCACAAAGAGGAGATCAATATGGTCAAATATTCGCCCACAGGCGCACATATTTATTCAGCTAGTGATGATAAGAGCATCAAAATGTGGGACGTGAATACTGGTATTGACGTCAGTACATTTAATGCCCATGAAGCCGGAGTAAATTGTATAGATCTGTCCAAAGATGGTAAAACATTGATTTCAGGTGGAAAAGATGGAAAGATAATAATCTGGGACACCTCTACCGGGAATGTGCTAACCTCGATTGAGGGTCATGAGGGAAGTGTGAATACTGCCAAACTTTCGGCAGATGGCCAAATGATTGTGTCTGGAGGAGAGGATGAAATAGTTCGATTATGGAATATTAATGGAGACAGTATAAAATCTGTCCGTGGATTTAGTGCTCCTATTACTAATCTCGCAATATCACCAGATGGTGAGAGAATAGTTACAGGAGGAGGCAAAAACAATGCTCCTGAAGTTAAGCTGATAGATACTGAAAAAGGTATGATCATAGCAGATGCTCTAGACAATGTAAAGGGGTCTGGAGCAGCTCTTGCTTATACTAAGGTGATCATGACAGGGTTTGCGGTGGTTGGCAATGTGGCAAATGGAAGGATAGGAAAGGGGATGACCACAATTTTTGTAATGAAATATTCTAATATAGAATTTACTAATGATGGGAAGAAGATACTCTTTTCAATGAACATCTATACACCGTTTATTGCAGCAAAGGGTGAAGAGGAAGATACGGGTAATGCAAGTGTCATGATAGCCTCACTTTCTGAAGATAGAAATCAATTTGCAGCTATGAAAAAACCAGTTCAGTGGCAATTGAATAACTCCAGAGGTGTAGCGGTTTACAATAAGGATCAAACAAAGGTTATAGTAAATGAAGCCAGATCAGTGGTTGTCTACGATGTGGCGGATGCTAATTTCCCTGAGGCTGGAAATAAAGAAGCCGTGAAATATGTACCACCGATTGTTCAGGAGATAAAAAACATCACCAAGAATACAAACTGGTTAGCTCTTTCACCAGATTATCGTACAGTAGTCACTTCTGATGTTAACCGTGAAATGAAATTATATGACTTTGAATCTGGTAGAAAAATACGGGATTTACAAGGTTATGTGCAGCCTGCACTGGCTGTTGATGTTATGCCAGATGGCAAGCACATTTTGGTCGGTTCGGCAGATCGAAATATGACAATGTGGGATATTACCTCCGGTCAAATGGTTCGATCTTTTGAAAGAACACCCAACATCAATAGTATAGACATCTCAAAAAGTGGAAAAGGAATAGCAACAACCGAATTGAATTCCTTGTACCTAAAGGTATGGAATGTAACATCTGGCAGGGTAACAAAGTCTCTAATGGAGAAAAAGGATGGAATGGATTGGATAAAATTCGATCCGAGTGATAACGATAAAGTCTGGACCCATACGACAAGTGGAGAAACTAAAGAATGGTCATTGAGTGCCAGAAAAAACAAGAAATTAAAAGTGGATTACTCCACACTGGAGGACAAGTTCAAGACTGGAGACTTCAGTGTGACTTTTGATGCCTATGATTTAAGTGTAAAAAAAGGTGGTTCTGAACTTTTCTCAGATACTCAAAGTGGTATTATAACTGATGCAGTTTTCAGTAAAGACCTTAAACTTTTAATCACTACCAATGAAACAGGTGAAATAGCCTTATATGACCTGAACACAAAGAAAAGAGCAGCGACAATGGCACTTATTGGAGAAGGTGAATTTATAACCTTTACTCCTGACTTCTATTATACATCCTCCAAGGGAGCTGCTAAAGCGATAGCATTTAAAACATCGAATAAAATTTTGCCTGTTGAGCAATTGGAGTTGAAGTATAACAGACCGGATTTAGTTGTAAGCCGAATTGGATATGCTTCCCTCAAATTGATTGCTTCGTACAAAGCGGCTTATGAAAGAAGGATCAAACGACTGGGTTTTAGCGAGTCAGATCTGACAAACAACCTTGAAGTGCCAGAAGTTTCGATAAATGCTTCGGCACTCCCTTTAGAAACAGATCAAAGGCCAATTTCATTTACAATAAAAGCAAAGGACGCAAGCAGTACAATCAAAAGTTTACAAGTGTATGCTAATGATGTTCCGGTATTTGGCTCAAAAGGTATTGATGTATCTGGCCTGTCATCTAAGGAGGTTTCCAAAGATGTAACCTTCGATTTGTCAGCAGAATTGAATGAAATAAAAGTAACAGCAATAAACGCGAAAGGACAAGAGTCTATCCCAGAGTTTTTCGAGATTCAGTATACGGCCGAATGGGACAAACCGGATCTTTATATTGTAGCTGTTGGAGTGTCTGAATATCAGCAATCCAATTACAACCTGGCTTTTGCAGCTAAAGACGCAAATGATATCATAAATACCCTAAAAGGATCCAGCGCTTATGGAAATGTCAATGTCAAGTTGATAACTAATGAACAGGCAACCTCAGACAATATTAAGTCTATTAGATCATTTGTTGAAAGTGCCAAGGTAGATGATGTCGTAATGATTTTTATTGCCGGTCATGGAGTATTGGACAATGACTACAACTATTATTTTGCAACGCATAATATAGATTTTAGCAACCCTGCCAATGGTGGTCTTCCGTATGGAGAGCTGGAAAGAATAATCGATGGATTGAATTGCCGCAATAAATTGTTAATGATGGATACCTGCCATTCGGGGGAACTTGACGATAATGACGTAGAGGAAGCTACGGCTCAAACAAAAGCCGTCGGGTCAGTGTCTTTCCGTTCAGCTGGAGCATTGGTTAAACTAAAAGAAAATAGTTTTGGACTTGAAAATACATTAGAGTTATCCAAAGCACTTTTTGGTGACATGAAGAAAGGAACTGGTGCGACTGTTATTTCTGCGGCAGGTGGAACTGAATTCGCCGCTGAAGGTGTAAATTCTTCTAATGGTTTGTTTACAGGTAGCTTTATCGAAGGAATAAAAACACGTTACGCTGATTGGAATCGCGACAGGGCTTACACTGTATCAGAAATGAGAAATTTCGTAAGTAAACAGGTAATAAAGAAAAGTAGAGGAAATCAGGTACCTACCTCCAGAGAAGAGAATATTAAAAATGATTTTAGGCTTTATTGACACTTAATATTAACTATTAACTTTAAGCTAAACCATAAATAGATATCACATGAAAGCGAGACTTCTATTATTGACTGTTTTGATTGCCGCAGCATTAGGCGCAAACGCACAGACCTATACAGTCATTCACGCTATTGGTAAGATATACGAATCAAAGAGTGGGAAATACCTGACCAAAGGAATGAGGCTAAGCGAAAGTGCTGAGTTAAAATTTGAAACTTCAGGTGCAAAGGCCGCCGTGCTCAGCTCCAAGAGAGGGCGTTTTGTGATACAAGAGAAATCTAGTAGTTCATCTGGCCAGGGGGAATTAGCTTATGCACTAGCTGCAGTACTTTCTCCAGCAAGAGGTCGATTGAGTACAAGGGCAGGGGGTATCAACAATCAGCTTGATTTTCAAAAGAAATTTGGGGAAGGACCAGTTGCTATTGTAGGCGATGAATATAAAGTTGCTGTGTCTCCAACGGCCTATCCGATGAGCGACAACAAGTTTTTCTATGCGAGCTACTCGTACAATGGAGAGCCAATCAATAAGAAACTTTCGAGAGACGGGGATTCACTGGTTTTTGATGTACCTGCATTCTACTCAGTAGATGACAAGCCAATAGATCCTACAACTACATCAGATACTAAACTGTTTTATTACAATGCTGGTGCGCAGGAGTCCACTCTTATTACAGCCTTGGAATTATCAATCATTACCAAGGACGATCTGAAGTCTATTGTAGAGAGTTTAGCTGATTTGCCTGCAGAAGAGAAGAAAAACTTTGTACTGGAGATCGTCACTGAGTTTTATGGCAAATGCTCTGATGATGATGTGGAAAAAGCCCTTAACAGCTTGTAAACTCAGTTTATGTCTGATAGTTATATCATTGAGCAGGCTGTCAAGCTAAAAGAGGAAGGCTATGATTTTGGAAAGATCAGAGCTTACCTGAGCAATGCAGGCCACTCCA
This sequence comes from Cyclobacteriaceae bacterium, assembly GCA_049115735.1. Taxonomy (GTDB): domain Bacteria; phylum Bacteroidota; class Bacteroidia; order Cytophagales; family Cyclobacteriaceae; genus CAXBNB01. The sequence continues at coordinate 55,190 of JAGDZP010000009.1, forward strand.
ATGATGACATCAGTTCTGTTTTTAAAATCATGGATGAACGGGAAATTCATGATCTTCAATTCAATCAGCGACTCAATACGGCAAGGGTGCAATTGATAGCCTCTCTTGTACTGACATGCGCCGGTGTGATATACAATTTGTACAGGTTTGGGCTAGAAGACAAAATAGACTTTATCATATTATTGATACCCCTGTCAATTTTTGTCGCAGCATATTATTCCTTCAAGTCGATAAGGGCCAAAAGATATACTGCCAAAAGTATTCTATTTGAAAACTTTGGAAGGAAACATAGGGAATAAATAAGAGCGAATGAAAATCAAAAAGATTTTTTTGGGAGTAGGGATTGTAGCTAATGCATTGATCATGGTCTTCTTTGCTTTGTACCTAATGAAGCTGCCCTGGCTGGCTGGTGACGAAAAGTTCCTAATATGGAGTTCGTCGGCCATAAAGTTCAACAATAGGGATATGCCCAGCTCCGATGAGTTTGCTTTCATAAATACATCCTACGATCTCCAGCTAATAGACCGATTTGACGAGTTTGGCTTTCCTGTGGGCAATCAGGTGATTACTGACAGGCAAAAACTGGGTATGCTAATGGACATACTTGCTTCAGGGGAGAAGAAACCGAAGTATGTTATATGTGATATTCACTTTGTGGATTCTACAGATTTTGACAAGGAATTGCATGCTGCCTTGCGTAAGATGGACAACATCATACTCTCCTCTCATTTGAATGATAGCGGGATGGTAGATGTGCCTATTTTTAATGATATCAACAGAGGGCTATCAGATTATGTGATCGGAAGCATTTTCGATGGAGTGTATAAGTATCAGCTTTTTTATCAGGATACTTTGAAGCTTACTCCACTTAAGGTGCACGAGAAACTTTCTGGGGAAAAGGCAGAAATTATGGGGCCACTCGTGAAAATAGGTGATAGATGGACACTCAATAATTTTATCATGAACTACAGGGTGGTGCAAAAGGATATATTAGATATGGAAGCCGGCTTCAATCCCGTTAGTCTTGGAGAGTTGCTGTTTTTGGAAGATAAGGACATACAGGATTTTACGGCGGACAAAATAGTAGTGATAGGAGATTTCTTCGAAGCAGATATGCATGAGACACTTTTTGAAATCACCGCCGGGCCACTCATCCTTATCAATGCTTACCTCACGATCAAAGAGGGTGATGCTGTGGCAAACATTTGGTTCTTTTTCATTGTATTTGCCGTCTTTCTCTACTTAAGCTATATGGTATTTGTAGAGGGGGACTACATGGAAAAAAAGATAACCAAACTATTCGGCACGATAGCCATAGCTAAATACCTCGCAGGATTCGCAAGCTATATAACCATTCTGGCGCTATTGTCGCTTCTTACTTTTTTCCTTTTCCACATACACCTAAATATCTTTTTCCTGGCAGTTGCATTTTACCTTATGGATAAGATTGTTGGATTTATTTACAGCAAAACCAAAAATTCGTAAGTTCTAACCCTCCACCCTGTAGGACTTGTGTGCAACAAGCACCTACTGATTATTCCAAATTGAACCAAGCAACAGTTGCATTTGCTTATTCCATCAAAACAATAGTTATTTGTGAGCAATCACACTTTAGCAGATGTCCATTATAGTAAAAGGTCTTAGTAAAGTATTTTCATCTGGTGTTAAAGCCGCGGATGGGATTTCCTTTAAAATCAAAGAAGGAGAAATTATAAGTGTCTTAGGCGAAAGTGGTTCTGGTAAAAGTACCTTGCTCAGGTTATTGGCAGGTCTGGAGGATGCTGATAACGGGTCAATTACTGTTGGTGAGGAAAAAATCACAGGACCTAAGGATAACCTGGTTCCCGGCTATGATTTCATTACACTAGTCTATCAGGATTTTAATCTGCAACGATTTAAAACAGTGGCTCAGAATATCGCTACTGAAGTTTATTTTCTAGATCCTGACAGAAGGGAAAGGCACATCAAAAAACTATTGAGAATCTGTTTGCTGACGGATAAAGCTGAAAGCCTTCCCGACGAGCTATCCGGAGGTCAGCAGCAACGGCTTGCCATTGCAATTGCCCTGGCTAAAGAACCACAAGTCGTTTTGATGGATGAGCCATTTTCTAATCTAGATTCCAGACTCAAATTCAGAATAAGGCAGGAAGTGACGAGCATCCTGAAAAGGGCAGGAGTCACTGTAATAATGGTGAGCCACGATCATGCGGATGCTATGACACTGGCAGATCGCATAATGATCATGCGAAGAGGAAAAATCATTCAGGTGGCCACACCGGAGCAGCTATATTATAAACCTAAAACGGAATATGCTGCTAATTTTCTCGGGCCAATGAACTACCTCTTCTTAAATGGTGATAGTGAAAAGACTGGAGTCCGGCCTGAGCAAATCAAAATTTCAAGAACTGGAAAATTTCACGGTGTGGTGAGCAATTCCATATTTCAAGGCTTACATTACCATGTATATGTAAAGTCTGATATATCAAAAAAGGATGTGCTGATGTATGCTGATAAATCACTGGATGCTGGTAAGGAAATCCAATTTCAGATACAATTGCCTTCCGCTTAGTCTTGACAAATGAAAGTACTGATTTCTCCAGATAAATTTAAAGGTTCACTTACTGCAGATGAAGTGTGCAATGCAGTAGAAAGTGCTTTACTAGATTATGACCAAACGATAGAAGTCATCAAGCACCCTTTGGCGGATGGAGGTGAAGGTACGCTGGATATTTTGGACTCTACACTCGACTTGAAGACAGTTTCTGTTCAGGTTAATGATCCACTATTTCGCCCTATTACGGCTGAGTACAAGATGGATGAATCAAGTGCTTACATTGAAATGGCGGCAGCTTCCGGACTGCCGATATTGAAGGAGGAAGAAAGAAATTGTCTGATCACTACCACATATGGCACAGGCGAATTAATTCTGGATGCTATTGAGGAAGGTGCTACTAATATTTACCTATTCGTAGGAGGTAGCGCTACCAACGATGCTGGCATGGGAATGGCTGAAGCGCTAGGCTATAAGCTTTATGATAAGGATGGGAAGGCATTAAGACCAATTGGTCTAGAACTCAGTAACCTGGCTGCCATTGACTCCTCTGATTTGAAGTATGATCCTGATGAGGTAAATGTCTTCGTCGTATGTGATGTAAAGAACCCATTGTACGGGGAGAATGGAGCTGCATACATCTATGGCCCTCAAAAAGGGGCTGATCAATCAGCCATTGAATTGCTTGATGGTGGTCTGAGGAACTTCGCTAAAATAGCCAAGAGCTCTTTTGACAAAGATGTTTCCAAAATGGAAGGTGCTGGAGCTGCTGGTGGAATCGGAGGAGGGGCAGCTGTTTTTTTGAATGCGGAAATCAAACCCGGGATCCAGACCATCCTGGAAATAACCAATTACACATCTAAACTTACGGGTGTCGACCTGATCATTACAGGTGAGGGCAAGCTCGATATACAGACGGTGCATGGAAAAGTCATTCACGGCGTGGATCAGGTTTCGAGGGAGTCCGGTATTCCTTATTCGATAATTTGTGGGATAGCCGAAGACCTGGATGTCATCCATGAGGAAATAGCAGCCACCGAAATTCTTCAGATTAAAACCGATGAGGTTTCATTGGATTCGGCTATCAATGATGCAGCCAGCCACGTTCATAGGCTAGCTTCCGGCTTGATTGAGCGCTTTATGAAAGCAGGATAGGTACTGTAAAAATTGAAGAGAATGACTGAAGGTACAGTCGATTGTTTTAGACCATGCATCACGGTATATTTGATTGATTTTATATATCTCCCATAAATGGTCAAATGAGCATCTCAAAATTCACTTACACACTTCTGGCACTTATTTGCACAGTGATCATCCTGATCTACACACAGGATTTAATCATTCCTTTCGTGATCGCACTCATTGTTTGGTTTTTGATCAAGGGCATTAGAAATACACTGAAGAAAATCCCCTTTGTCAGGAGAAAATTTCCAACCTGGCTCCAAACGACAGTTTCTTTTTTGTTTATGACAGGAGTGTTTTTACTCATGGTGGATATGCTGGTAGTGAATATTCAGGATCTAAGTCGTTCTCTTCCCACCTATGAAAAGAACATTGAAGGGAGCGTGACTAAAATCAATGAAGTGTTGGGGATAGATCTAATTACGAAAATGAAAGGGCTTACCGAGGGATTTGATTTTGCCGGTATTATCTCAGTCATCCTGAATGCAGTGACAGGCATCCTCGGGGACGGATTTCTTATCCTGATTTATATTCTCTTTCTGTTGTTGGAAGAAAAGGTGTTTCGCTTCAAGCTTAAGGCCATCTATCCGGATAATGACAAATACGAAAGTGTTTCTGACTTGCTCAACAAAGTGAATAAATCCATTAGTAGTTACCTGACACTTAAGACGGTTGTAAGCGTGATGACAGGCGTATTGAGCTACATAGTGCTGCTGATTGTGGGCGTAGAGGCACCAGTGTTTTGGTCACTGCTTATTTTTATAATGAACTACATACCAACTGTTGGGTCATTGGTTGGCACCCTCTTTCCGGCATTTTTTGCACTGCTACAGTTCGGTGAGTTAGCACCATTCATTTATGTCCTGCTCTTTGTGGGGTTGATTCAGGTGATCATTGGTAACGTTGTTGAACCAAAACTTATGGGAGATTCACTAAACATCAGTTCTCTGGTTGTGATTTTGTCCCTGACTATTTGGGGATCTATATGGGGTATTATGGGCATGGTGCTGAGTGTTCCAATCACGGTGATGATGATCATCGTCTTTGAGGCAATACCTGACCTGAGATTTATTTCGATTCTACTATCAGAAAAAGGGGAGTTGAAAGCAAAGGAAGAATAACCTACTCTGTTTCTTCAATAAGAATGATCGGCTTTTGAATGGCCAGATTATTCGGATAAGAAACCATTTGCCCTTCTTCGTTTTCTATTTTTACCGAAAAAAGGGAAATATTTTTCACAACGCCTGTTATAGAATTTTCACCGTCCATGATCTTAACTTTCCCACCAATGCGGTAAGGATAATAGAAGAACAGAATCACGGAAGAAGTAACATTGCTCAGAATTGACCATTGAGCAAATAGGCCAATGCCAATCACCGTCAAGACAGTAAGCATGTAGGTGAATATTCCTTCAAATGAAAACTCCCACACAATTGCAACCAGAATAACAAATAGCAGCGTTAGTATGGAGTTTATTATTTTATTGGTTTGAACAGCTCTGTCGTCCTGAATATGGTGCTTGGCCGCATATTTTCTGTTGAATCTGGAAATAATAAACCTGGCCATGAAATAAATAATAAATAGCCCTGTGGTAATTGCAATTTGTCTGATAGTTTCTTCGGTCATAGACTCAGCTTTCTAATTCATTCGTGCTTGTAAATTAAGAATTTTCATCAAGTTGTAAAAAATGAATTTATTAAAAAGGTCTAATGTAATTTTAGAGTAATTTGCGAGAAGCGCATTAATTGAATTTCTAAGTTTTTTTGAACATAATTGAACATGAGTAAAAAGATTGGAATAGGAATAATTGGCTATGGCAGTATAGCCGGGCATCATCATAAGGCCATCAATGACATAGAAAATGCAGAAGTGGTAGCTGTATCTACCAGAAATGTAGACAAGCTCAAAAACTTGCTGGAGCTTGGAGGTATTGGTATTTATTCAAATCATGATGATTTAATTGCAGACCCATCGGTGGATGCGGTAAGCATTTGCACACCATCTGGTTTTCATCTGGAGCCGGCAGTGGCAGCTGCTTCCGCAGGTAAGCACGTTATCGTAGAAAAGCCGTTGGAGGTCAATATTGAAAAGTCACTTGAAATGATAGAGCACTGCGAAGCAGTAGGTGTGAAGCTGGCCTGTATTTTTCAAAACAGATATTCTGACGACTACCTCAAACTTAAAAAGAGTGTTGAAAATGCTGAATTAGGTAAATTGGTTCTAGGTAATGCATATATCAAATGGTTTAGAGATCAGGACTATTACGATTCGTCAGATTGGAAAGGCTTGCTGAATGCTGATGGTGGTGCTGCTCTGATCAACCAATCCATTCACACAATAGACTTGCTGCTAGACATAATGGGCCCTGTAAAATCGGTACGAGCCAAGGTGGCTACCTTGACTAGAAAGATAGAGGGAGAGGATCTCGGCGTGGCAATTCTTGAATTTGAAAATGGGGCTTTGGGGACTATTGAGGGTAGTACAGCGATATATGCTGGATTTCCTGAGAAACTGGAAGTGCACGGAAAGCTGGGAAGTATCATCCTGGAAAAAGGGGAGATCGTTCATGACCTGAACGGCCCTATAGATACTGCAAGTGGTGATACGGCATCCGGTTCGTCAGACCCTATGGCTATAGATTATAAGATGCACTACACACAACTAAACGAATTTGTTCAAAACATAATAGAAGATACCGAACCAAAGGTCAACGGGACGGAAGCCGTTCGAGCTGTTGAAGTGATCAATGCCATTTACAAATCTTCAAAGGAAAATTCTGTTGTCTATATAAATCAATAGTCTCATATATTCATTTTTTTATCCAACTGTTCCTGATTATGAGGGTTTATGATAATCTGTTTTGAATAGCTTATTATTGTAAACACTGTATTTAAATTTCACTACAAAACACTTAGAATTCACTTATGGAAACTATCTCTTATTGGCCACTGATTGTTTTATTCATTGGTATAGCAGCAGTTATCATTCAAATTGCCGTTTTCAAAATCCATGCTTTTGTATCACTTACTATGTCGGCTATTTTAGTTGGAATTCTGAGTGTTACCGGCGATGGTGCTTTGGTCAAGTCCATAGAAATGACCATGACCGAAATGGGAACAACCGCGGGTAAAATAGCCTTTGTCATTGCGCTGGCATCAGTGCTGGGATTGGCTCTGACGGAAAGTGGTGCCGCAGAAAAAATTGTTATTAAGTTTCTGGGTGTATTTGGCGAAAAGTTTGCGCCGGTAGCCTTACTATTAGCCGGTTTTATTTTGGCTATTCCCGTATTCTTTGATACAGTATTCTTTTTAGTCATTCCGCTAGCCATGTCTTTGGGTAAAAGGTTTGGAAAAAACTATATGTTTTATGTTTTGGCTGTGGGTATTGGAGGTGTCCTTACGCATTCCATTGTACCTCCAACGCCAGGGCCACTGATAATGGCCGAATCACTGTCTATCAATCTTGGTTTGGTAATTCTCATAGGGCTAATCGCTTGCATCCTGCCAGCAGTACTCACATATTTTTTTGCTAGGAAAATTTCTGCGGGTTATGATTTGAAAGTCCCTGATTTAGGTGCTTCGTCGCAACCAAATGAAGATGACTTGCCTTCATTCGGACTGTCAATGGTACCGATAGTTGTGCCTTTGTTGTTAATTATTGTATCTTCTACCATGGACTTTATTGCGCCGAATGCAGAAGGCAGTACAGTAGCTATCATCATAGGGTTCCTTGGAAATAAAAATATGGCTATGCTGATAGGAACGATACTGGCATTGTGGCTATTGGCGAAGCAGAAGGGTTGGGGAATGAAAGAATTAAGCCATGAATTTGATAAACCATTGGAGCTGGCGGGGGTAATCATATTGATTACGAGTGCGGGTGGGGCTTTTGGTGCCATGATAAAAAACTCTGGAATAGGGCAAATGATAGAAGGAATGACCTCTCAGGGTGTGTCGTTGAATTTCGTTTTGCTGGCATGGGTCATATCTGCAGTGATGAAAATCGCCCAAGGGTCTAGTACGGTTGCGATGATTACTACAGCGGGGATCATGGTAGCCCTAATGCAGTCTGTTGAGATACCATTTCACCCGATTTATGTCTATCTGTCGATTGGATTCGGTTCCTTGATGGGGAGTTGGATGAATGACTCGGGTTTTTGGGTAGTAGCCAAGCTTAGTGGCATCCCACAAGGACAAATGCTTAAAACCTGGACCGTCATGTTGGGGGTAATATCGCTGATAGGATTGATTCAAGCACTGTTGTTATCCTATATTATTCCATTGGTTTAGATGCTTATTTGACGAAATAACTTAATGCCTCGGTTTTAGCCTTCACAGGACAGTACAGGATATATATCTTCTTAAATATTCTGACCTTCAATTAGTCTAGGAATAATTAAGAGTAATTCTTTGTTGTTGCGGCTTTGTGTCGGCTTCCTGGAAAAGCGAATTAAACTTATTGGCGTGAATAACTTATCAATTGTGGATGCCCATATTCATTTGTGGGATATCAATCACCTATCATATCCCTGGCTGGATTCAGTACCTAAAATAAAAAGGAATTACTTGATAGAAGACTATGATCAGGCTACAGAGAATTGTGAAATAGAATCCATGGTTTTCGTCCAGGCCGCATGTCTCTCCGAGCAATTCCTGGATGAGCTTTCATGGATTCAGTCAATAGCTGATAAGGATAATCGTCTAAAAGGTATAGTGCCCTGGGCTCCAATGCATTTGGGTGAAGGAGTGGAGGATACATTGAGAATATTTCAAAAGGATTCAAGAATCAAAGGTGTTCGTCAATTAATTCAGGGCGAAAAAAAAGCTGATTTTTGCTGTTCGGAGGAATTTGTTGCTGCAGTCCAATTGCTTGCTAAGTACGACTTACATTTTGAATTGACTGTAGATGTAGATCAATTTCCTGATGTTATGAAGTTGATCGAGCAATGTCCCGACACTCAGTTTATTCTGGACCATATTGGAAATCCTAATATTGAAAAAGGACAATTGACTCCCTGGGACGAGTATTTAAGAGTATTTGCCAGGTCCGGCAATCATTATTGCAAGTTCTCGAACTTCGTTTGCAATGCCAATCTCGATCACTGGAAGACAGAAGACCTTAAACCATTTGCAGAAGTTGTAATTGATGTATTTGGTGTAGATCGATTAATTTGGGCTAGTGATTGGCCTCATGCTTTGCGCGCCTCAAGCTGGCAAAGGTGGTTTGAAACATCTTTGGAGTTAACGAGGGATTTCAATAGCCAGGAGCATGACTCATTTTTCAATAAGAATGCGATGAAATTCTATCGATTATAAACTAAAATCAATTAAACATGAAACCAAAAGAATGGGCGCATACTCCAAATCGATTTAAAGATAAGGTGGCTATCATAACTGGCGGAGGTGCCGGGATCGGTCGAGCAATTGTAGCTGAACTTTGTAAGGAAGGTGCTAAAGTGCTCTTTACAGATATCAGAGCTGAGTGCGATGATTCATTAGAAGCGGATAAGAAAATGGGTTTTGAAATTCATTTTCTACAAGGCGATATGGCTGAAGAATCCTTTTGTAAGGAGGCTGTTGAAAAAACTGTGGAGCTATTCGGAAGAGTTGACTATTTGGTAAACAATGCGTTTTCCTTTATTGGCCAGGGTGTTGAAGCCACAACCGAAGATTGGAAGCGAATTTTTGATGCTGGTCCAATAGCTTATGCGAGGATGGTACAGTTGACAGCTCCTCATATGACTGCCGTTGGAGGAGGTGCTGTCGTGAATGTTTCCAGTATATCGGCACACATCGCTCAGATAGATCGCTGGACTTACAATTCAGCAAAAGGAGCGGTTGATCAGTTGACGAAATGCCAGGCCCTTGACCTAGCACCTCAGGGTATACGTGTGAATAGTGTAGATCCAGGTTGGATATGGACCAATGAGACTCAAAAAGCGGCTGACCTGGATGGCGGTGGGCAAGAGAAGTGGGATCCCATTTGGGGAAAATTTCATATGCTTCGCAGGGTAGGCCATCCAGTAGAAGTAGCCAGGCCTGCTTTGTTTTTGCTGAGCGGGGATGCATCGTTCATTACCGGAACAAAGCTGATGATAGATGGAGGTTACCTTTCCTTGGGTCCCGAAGGGCTTGGCGAAGAAACAGTGAATGCTGGCTCAAATTGACCTAACTTTATCCTTATGTCCCAAAATCTAATTGATAAGCTTCAATCACTTTTAGGCGCAGATAAAGTTCTGAATGGTGATGACCTAAAGGAAAGATTTTTTCATGTCTGGCAAATGAATGAGCCGGTCAGAGCAAAGGCCGTGATTCTCCCCAGAACCACCGAAGATGTTTCTAATATCATGAAGCTGTGTCATGAATATGATCAACCAGTGGTCGTTCACGGTGGCTTGACCAACCTTGTTGGTAGTACTGAAACCAATGGAGATGAAATTATTATTTCTACTGAAAAAATGAACCAGATCGAGGAGGTTGATGAGCAGTCCCGAACCATGACTTTACAATCTGGAGTCATATTGGAAAACGTTCATAGAGCAGCGGAGGAACTAGGCCTGTTTTTCCCAATGACTTTTGGATCAAAAGGCTCTGCACAAATGGGGGGTGTTATTTCAACAAACGCTGGAGGTATGCGGGTTTTTAGATATGGTATGACCCGTAACCTAATTCTGGGATTGGAGGTAGTACTGCCAGATGGTACTGTCCTTTCTTCCATGAAGAAAATAATAAAGGACAACTCGGGCTATGATTTGAAACAACTGTTTGTGGGTTCGGAAGGTACTTTGGGAATAGTAACAAGAGCAGTATTGAAACTTGAGGAAAAGCCAACGAGTAGAAATAGTGCCTTGATAGCCTGCAACGATTATAACAATGTAGTCAGTCTACTTAAACTGCTTGACAATGAATTGGCGGGTACACTAAGTGCCTTTGAGCTGCTTTGGGAGATCAACTACAGGACAATGACAACACCTCCGTCACCTTATAACGCGCCATTGCCGCTGGGGTATGAGTATTACATATTGGTTGAAGCCTTGGGTATAGATGCTGAATATGAGAAGGAGAGACTTGAAAAAGTTTTGGAGCAAGCACTTGTTGATGGTATCATAGAAGATGCGCTGGTGGCGCAGAGCTTGCAAAATCATGAGCTATTCTGGAATCTTAGAGAAAATGTAGATGTGCTCCAGGCTCAACATAAATTCAATCAATACTTTGACATAAGCTTACCAATACCTTTGATTGGCGACTATGTGGTCGAAACGTCAGAGCGAATTAGGGAAATCGATGATGTTGATGTTTGCTATGTTCATGGTCACGTGGCAGATGGCAATATCCATTTTCACGTTGGAAAGAGCAATTACAACCAAAGTTTAACAGATGAAATAAATGAAGTTGTGTATGCTCCTTTGAAGAAATTGGGCGGGTCAGTATCCGCAGAACATGGTATAGGATTGCACAAAAAGAAATACCTGCATTTGTGTCGAAGCGAGGAGGAGATTCAACTTATGCGCCAGCTCAAATCTACCTTCGACCCCAAAGGAATATTAAATCCCGGCAGGGTGGTAGATGTTTGATTTAAAGAAATCAAGCTTAATGGGTATCAAAAGCAATATGAAGGAAGCTCTACTCTTCGTTCTCATCATTTCTTTATTTCTTGGTTGTACTCCAGAACCTAAGCAAGTGATCAAGGGACATGCTCACAATGATTACGAGCACGAAAGGCCATTGTTTGAAGCTTTAGAAAATGGTTTTATATCGATTGAAGCGGATGTGCATGTGATTGATGGAAAGTTGTATGTGTCACATGATCCACCAGCGGACTTAACCACAACCAAAACATTGAAAGAATTGTACCTTGAGCCACTGCGCATACATATCAAAAAGAATAATGGTCAGGTATATAAAGGTTATGATGAGTATGTCTATTTGATGATTGATATCAAAACCTCGGCTGAATACAGTTATCCATACTTGAGGGAAGCGTTGGCAGAATACAAGGATATTATTTCTGTTATAACAAATGCCGCCGATCAGAAAACAAAGCCCTTGAAAGTACTTTTCTCCGGTAACCGACCCATAAATGCACTGATGAACGATTCCATAAAATATGCAGGAATAGATGGTAGGCCGGATGAGCTGGAGGACAAAATTTCAAAGCCCATGATGCCGGTAATCAGTCAAAACTATAACCGCTACCTTTCCTGGGACGGAAGAGGAACCGCAGACCCAAAGGAAGTAGTCCTGTTAAAGCAAATGATAGAAAAGGCACATACCCAAGGGAGAAAGGTAAGACTATGGGCTTCTTCAGACATACCTGAGGTTTGGGAATTCCTACTGGAATGCGGTGTTGATCTGATCAATACGGATGATTTGAAGGGGTATCGGGAGTTTGCTTTGGACGGTAAGTAAGAAATTCTCCAATCCTACATAAATGCTTGATTCTGGAGATGATTATAAGGGAGTTGCGGCTTTACTAAACTTTTAAAGTTTAGTAAAGCTATTCTATATCAGAATTCAAATAAAAAAGCACCGAATCACTCCGGTGCTTGATTTACTTCAGATTAAACCTTCAAGGTTTCTGAAACCTAGAAGTTTAGAATCTCACTTATTTAGTCCCCTTCCTGGGAGTCGCTCTTTTGCCAGTAGGTGTTGCGCGGACAGGTTTCTGAATTTTCGCGGCTTCTTTCTCTTCAGGTTTGGCTTCCGCAGCTTTCACTTCTTTAGCATCCTCAATATTCAGATCGCCATTCACATTCATGCTACCAAGGTAGTCTGGTAGGTCAATTCCAACCTGCTTGGCCAAGTCGTGGATAGGAGGTAGAGCACTAATAAAGTTTCGGATAAAAGATGAAGTGGCATTTTGTCCTTCTCCATTTCCACCTGAACCACCATCCCATACAGTGATTTTGTCGATCTTCAAGTTAGACAATGCTTCAGTTTGTCTACTCACTAAGGTATCAAGCTGCTCCAGCAAGAGTAGGGTAGAGGCAGCTTTGCTGTCGCCATCACAAGCATTGATAATCTCCTTGTATCCTGCGGCTTTTGAGTTTAGCAGTTCTTCCATACCCTTAGCTTCTGCCTGGTATTTCAAGAGTGTTGAATCAGCCTCACCTCTGGCAATGTTGATCAGCTCTGCTGCTTTGGCTTCTGCGTCAATGGTGACCTTCTGCTTATCAATTTTCTTCTGAACAATCTCCTCCTTTTCCAGGCGAGTTTGCTCTGCCAACTTCTCTGCTTCAAGAATCTGTTTCATGGCTTCAGCTTTGGCAACATCGCTTCTTCGTTTGGCTTCAGCCACTCTTTCTGCCAGTTCAGCATTCGATGTAGCTTCAGTAGCTTTGGATTCGTTTTCTCCGGTAATGGCTTCTGCTTCCAGTGTAGCCACTTTTACCCTTTGTTCTGTATCCGCTTCTTTTCTACCCTCGGTCGCACGAGCATTCTCCAAGGCTATTTGAACTTCTCTTTCTCTTCCTGCTTTTGCTTCACCCAGGCTCGCTTCAGTTTCATAGTTGGCAATGGTTACCCTTTTCTTAGCATCAGCTTCTTTTACTCCTTCTTCACTTTGTGCCTGTTCTATAGCCACTTTTACATCTTTTTCTCGCATTGCCCTGGCCTCACCTGTGGCACCTGAAGCTTCCTGATCAGCCACTTCTACTTTCGCCTTGTTGATTGCTTCTGCAGCGGCTTTCTTACCGATAGCTTCGATGTAACCGGACTCATCCGTGATATCTTTGATATTCACGTTTATCAGTTCCAGGCCAACTTTATTCAACTCAGAAGCTACGTGTTTGTTAATGAGCTGTAGGAATTGCTCACGGTCTTTGTTGATCTCTTCTATTGATAGCGTGGCAATTACTAACCTTAGCTGACCGATGATGATGTCTGTTGCCTGCGTTTCTATTTCATCCTGATCCAGACCAAGTAGCCTTTCTGCAGCATTGAGCATGATGCCTTCGGCTGTTGATATACCTACAGTAAAAGTACTTGGTGTGTTGATTCTGATATTTTGCTTGGATAGAGCTCCTTTCAGGTCTATATCTATCGGTATTGGTTTCAGGTCCAGGTATTCATATTCCTGAATAATGGGTATGATCAAAGCACCACCACCGTGCACACATCGTGCACTTTGCGAGCCACCAACTTTACCATAGATCACAAGCACTTGGTTTGAAGGACACCTTTTGTACCTGGCGATTATTATAATTAAGAGGAGTAAAAATAGGCCTATGCCTACAAAAGTCATATTTGATAAAAATTCCATAATTATTGAGTTTTATAAGGTTCAACAAATAATACATTGCCCTGCACATCATACACAAGTATTTCAGTGCCGGTTTCTATTTTGTCCTGATTGGTTTTAGCGTGAAATGTTTTCAGTCGGCCTTGCACAACCAACTGCACCTGGCCACTTCCTTCTCCATTCCCTGGAATACCGAGGTATACCTTTCCTGTTTTTCCTACTGCGTTATTGATATCTATATTTCCTTTTTCATTGAGTCCCTTAAGTTTTTTCATCATCAGGATTGATCCGACAAAAGCCAATGAACCCATGAAAATAGCAACCATTAGAATTTTAAATTCTGACATATCAGTGGTTGTGTGACCAAAGTATCCAGCCCAACCTCCAATGCAAACAAATGCTATCAGGGAGTTGAAGGAAAAATCACCTCCAAACAATTCGATTTCAAAATGGTCGACATCCAGTCCAATAAAGGTGAGCAACACCACCAGACCCAAAAAGCCGCTGGAATAGATTGCGATGTTCCAATATATATCTACAGTCATTTTATTAAGGTTTAAAATTCAAATCAATTTATCTATACGCTGAATCTTTACACATTCCTTCTATCTTTTCCCTTTAGGGGAAATAAGAAAGGGGTGAATTGAAAACAATATGTGTAAATATTCTCACTACCAAAACTTCAGGTTTGTGGCCAGGGCGTCAGTAAAACTCCCATTTGCCACGTAAATAGTATTTATACAAAACCGGATTGTGTATCTTATTTACTTCGATGTTTACAGTATCCTCCGCAAACAACGGTTTACCAAAGGATGTCATCAGTGTCATCGATTCATGGTTGATCCATCTTGTTCTTATTGTGGTTTCATCAAAGCGGAGACTTTGAAGAGCCTTTTCTAATTTCTCTGGATCTCCATTTTTTGCACCCAATACCCAGCCCCATTCTCCAAGCGTAATCACTTGGTTGTGCATGGGTGCTGTTGTAAATCCAGCCTCCTGCATAGTCAGGTTTATGCAATTAAATGCTTTGGCGGCATAATATGGGCTACCAGCCTGGGTCACCACCAATCCATGTGGTCTAAGTCGTTTGTGGCAAAGTCTATAAAATTCATAAGAATAGAGCCTGCCCATTTCTACTGTCTTTGGATCGGGTAAGTCAATGATAATTACATCATAGAAGCCAGCATCACTTTCCAGGAAATTGTAACCATCGGTGTTGATAATGTTCAGTTTCTCATGATTCATAGAATTCTGATTCATGGTTACTAACAAATCATGTGTCTTACCAAGGTCTGTCATCACAGGATCAAGATCGACCAATGTGATAGTTTCGACTGATTGGTATTTCAGAATTTCTCTTACCGCTCCACCATCTCCGCCACCAAGTATTAATACCTCTTTTGGTAGTTTAGATAGGCTCATTGCTGGATGAACCAGGGGCTCATGATACATATACTCATCAATAGAGCTTAGCTGTTGATTGCCATTGATGAATAACCAAAAGTCTTCTTTGGACTGAGTGATAACTACTTTCTGGTATTTGCTCTGCTCTTCGAAAACCACATTGTCTTTATACCTTTTTTCTTCCCCATAGCTTATGATAGGTTGGGCAAATAGGAAGCCTGAAACCAGTAGTACAAATACCCCAAAGGAGAGGAGGTTTGTTCTCATCCTTGCTGTAGACTCCAGATTCGATTTTAGAATGAAGTACAATAAAATCGCCACGCTGAAATTAATGCTTCCTAGAATAACAGGAGTATAAGTCAGACCTAAGTAGGGAAGACCAATGAAGGCAAAGAATACACCACCAATCAAACTGCCGTAGTAGTCATTCTCCATCACAGATGAAACGTTGATGTGCAGCTTCTCAAACTGGTCGTTCAACCTAATTACGATTGGGATTTCCATACCAATCAAAAGGCCGATGATGATGCTAAGCGAATAGATGATCCAATAGGAGCCCCCATAGTAAGCCGTCACTGAATAGGTGATCACCGATACGTAGGCAGTTAGAATCGACAGGGTAAATTCAATCAGAATGAACTTCTGAAGCAGGTCGCCCGAAAAGTATTTACTAATGCGACTTCCGAGCCCCATGGAAAAAAGCATGATCGATACGATCATAGTCCATTGGAAAACAGAGTCGCCAAGAAAATAGGTAGCAAGTGTGGACAAAACGTATTCGGCAACAATTCCTGACAAGCCTGTAGCGAACAGCGCGAGTTTCAGAATGTTGGAATGTAGTTTCATCTTTCTTAGGAGCTTGTTGTTACTGTAGCCGATACCGTTGCTGCTGTCACCGCTGCAGATATTGCTACCTGCACTTCCTGAATCGTTTGATCAACAGATTCGGCTATTGGATTTTCTTTTATAAATAATTTGAGCGCTTTCTTGATTTCTCTTTTTTCCTTTCTGTCATTGCTTAAAATCCCTTGTCCACCACTTGAATAGATCAAAGACAATAAGACAGCTTCATCCGGAGAACTGTTTTGTCCTTTCAGTACAATCTCTCTTAGCCTTTGGATCAGTTCATTACGTTCGGATTTTTCCTTCAAGCGGCAGATCTTATATGGGATGAACAAGAACTTCTTGTGTTCGATGCTGAAGTAGCCATCTTTTTCCATTCTATAGAGAATGACCCACTTAAAGGTCTTGACTTTGCGCGAAACCTTGCTGATCCACTGGGTGATTTTGCGTTTCTTCTTTGAGTTTTTGATAAGGTTAAATACCTCATAATCCAATGGTTGTTTCAGTTGATTGATTTCGCCAGCCTGGTCATTTACCAAAAGGTATTTTCCATCTATTTTCAGCAAACCACGCAAATTCATACCGAGCAATATGGCCCCAACTATCCCATAGGGCAGGATCATATCGGATATCATCCATCGACCCTTCTCAGGATGCTGAGCCAGTAGCAAATATTTCTCTATGGTGTTTAATGTTCTCAAAATAATTTTTATAGTAACCAGGTAATCAATACAGATCCACCTATATATGCAAATGCTTCAACCAATGCCGCTCCATTGTTTGGATGCTCCTGGTTGACCAGCTCATCAGTCAGGTTCTGCCCAGGGAGCAAGATCTTATCAGCTAGAAATCTCACTATCGGTAAGAAGACGAGCCCTATTCCTACGTCCAAGGCCACACCCTCCAGGGTGATCAGCCAGTCTTCAAAATCGTGCATGAGTGCAAAGCGAATGAGATTACCTATCGCTATTAATGCACCGGCAAACCCAATGCCCACTGCAATATTTCCCTTTTTTATATGTTCATGAATATCGTAGGGCGTGATGAGATTGTAAACCAATGATGTCACGTACATTAGGGCCTGTCCCAAGATCCAATAGAGCACAGCGGTAATTATGGGGCCTCCGGCACCATGGCCTTCGCCATGAATGGCACCAAGCACAATTAGCCCAGTCGAAACTGCCATAGCACCTTCCACCACTCCGGTACCCACATTGCGGTCTTCTACTATTTCCTTCTTCACATCAAACTTTCTCAATATTAATTTGTCATTAATGAGAATGGATAGGTTTAATAGAAGAATTGAAAGTGCGCCGTAAATTCCGATATCTATTAGGTCTTGAACCAGCCCAGCGGACTCACCGAGTAGTGCACTGCCAATAGCAGCAAGTAACCCAATGAAATATCCAACATAGGCAATTGAAAAAGCAAAGTTGTCGTGTTCAACCAGTTCATAATTCACTTTTACCCCGGGGTGGAACCATTGGTACACCGTTTTGCCAATGAAAAATAAAAGGAATGAAACCGCCAGGTATACCAGTGTTTCAAGTATGTCGTCAAATAATGGTAACATGTATTATAGGTTTAGATGTTGGTTTTAGTTTATTTTCCGAATCCCCCGCCTCTTGATCGAGAACTAGAGCTTCCCCACCTTGAGCTTGAGCTTGTGGTTTTTTTGCTTGTGGACGACTGAGAAGTTCTATTCGCAACTCGCTGTTTAAAACTCGATGTATTTCTGCCCCATCTGGAGTTCGGTCGTGTGCTGCTTGTGTATTTACTATTGGTGCCGTATGTCGATCTTCCACCTGTAGATGGTCCATAGTAAGAGCGACCAGTACCATAGTAGTTGCCACGATAGTCGTCATAGTACGACCTCCTAACAGGGTAGGTAGCCATTCTAAACATGCTGCTCATAAAGGCATATTGACCATAAAACGCCCAGAAGCTGTGTCCGCCGGAATTTTGCCAATGTCCGTACCTGGAGTTGCCAACATAATTGTTGTAGCCGGGAGGGCTGGCAGACTTATGGAGCTTTCCATCTTCACCACGCGAGGCGATTTCCATGCCCATATTATTTGCGTGTTGATTGAAGAAATGTTCATCCACTTCAAACCAGCCTGTCTCTTCTTCTGTGGGCTTGCCAGCCTCCTTCTCTTCTACGATGACGTATTGGTGGGTATAGGTTTTAAAGAAACTCCCTTCCACGTTCATGTCATTCAGTATTATGGAGAACACCCGATCTCTTGGGATCTCTTTTACCAGAATGTCCACTGGGTTTTTTACAAATCTATTGCCGCCACAGCCTGCTAGCAGCGTCAGTATTAATAATCCTATTATGCCTTTGTAAGCTTTCATTGATGTCTTTTTCTTGGTTAGTTTAATTTCTTCTATTTTTCTTACTGTTTTTATCAATTATTAGGAGCAATTACTCCGGTACTCTTAGTCACTCTCCTCCGGCCTTCACTACTCGTCCCGATTTCATCGGGGACTCAGACATGCCGTTCAGTCCGGGCTAATGAGTAGCTTTTTTGTGTTTCCAGCAGTGATTCTTTACTTCGTTTAGATTGACAATGACAGAGCGAACCTTGTCATCCTGATCCTACATTACTCCTGTGCCGCTGGAATAATATTCGAAATCTCAAACTCTTTGATCACTTTCCCTACAGATGCTTCAAACTCTCTTTCTCCCCATTGTGTGATGGACAATATTTTCTTTTCGTCATCATCGTAGTAGTCCCAGCTGATGAATTCCTCCCAATCGCCTGTGCCTTTTGTATTGTTGTTGAAGTAGCCAGCCAGATCTGTGTCGAGATAATAGATCACTTCTTTGTATTCGATCTTTTTTGGAGGACGTTCTTTCTTTATCGTCTTTTCGATTATGTCCTCTCCAAGCTTGCGCATTTTCACCGACTTGCTTACTGAGAGCGAAAGCCCTCCTTCATTTTCTACGCTTAGGTACAACTCTTCGTCTCCAGAGTCAATCAAGTATTCTTTTGAGAAATTATTGTTGCCCCAATCATACTCATAGACCTCCTTCACCTGCCATGATTTCATATCATAGTCCAATATAAAACCCTGATCTAAATCTTCCACCGTTACATGAGTGATGTCGTATTCCGGTTCCGTTTCTTTCTTTTTTAAAAAATCAAATAAGCCCATATTTACTTTTTAATTTCCTCTAATCTCTGAGAGGCCTCAATATTAATATTTTCCGTACTATTCTCTGTGTTCCTCTGTTTCGTATAGCCACTTACTTCATGGGCGTTTATCATCAATCCGAAGAATAAGACCAGCGATATAAAGTGTCCTTTTTTCAACTGCCGAATACTCTTTGGAAAAGGTACAAGCCTGCAATAATGATCAGGAATATAATTCCTATTTTTACCAGGATACCAAAAACGAATCCTGCCAAAAAAAGGACTGCCGCTACTACCAACAATATTTTAATCAAGTCAAACATCTTATTGATCTACTTTGTTTTCGAAGGTGCCGGCCACCGAATGGCGGTCGGCATTTCTGATTTATGATTATCCCCTTTTATTTATCTAATCCTAGTTTGGCTTTCATAGCAGCCAGGTCATCAGCCGCTTTTACTTCTGCAGTGCCACCTTCTAGTGCTTTTTCGATTTCATCGTCCACACTTTTGCTCTCGTTGGCTATTTCGCCATAAGACTCTGCCAACGCTTCTTCCTGCGCAACTTTGTCCTTCATCTTTTCGAGCATAGCCACAGTTCCGGAAGCATCTACTTGCGAAAGTTGCTTATTAAGATTTTTTGTTGCGGTACTCACTTTTACGCGAGCTTTTAGCGTCTTTAATTCGTTCTCATATTGGCTGATGGTGCTGCGAATTTTCTTCACATTTACATCTAGTTGAGATACGTTCTTGTCAAATCTTTCCTGCTCTTCTTTTGCACGATTCATTTGGCCATTGGCTTCTTCTTTTTTCACTAGCGCCTCACTTGCCAATCGATCTGCTTCTGCTGCATCTATTTGACCGTCCGCACCTCTTTTTAATAGGAGCATGGCTTTGTTTTCATAGTCTTTGGCTTTGCTCTTATAGGTCTCCACATCGTTTTTAGATCGGATAGCCATTGCTTTTACTTCTGCCAACGCGTGTAGGCTTTTATCCAAATCACTTTTTAAGTCTCTGATGCCTTGTTCGGTCATTTTAATTGGGTCTTCCAATTTGTCTATCGCAGCATGTGCTTCTGATTCACCGATTTTGAAAAGTCTTCTAAACATGTTCATAATTTCTCTATTTTAATTTTTTGATAATTTTAAGATTTCTCCTGAATACTCACCAAGGAGCATGGCCAGGGAATTAAATGTTGCTTCGATCTCGTTAAGATCGAGATTTTCTAGTTCATGTGTATTTCTGAAAAGTACCTTGTCACCGGTTTCATCCAGTACAAAAGCGCCATGGATAATGTCCCTGCTCTTTTGCATGAGTGCTTTGTAGGTTTCGGCATTCGGGTCTTTTAGTTCTACAATAAATTGCTCAATGATCAACAATGGATCAGCCACCACAAGGACCAGATTTTTTATTCCCTGAGCTTCGTTTTCGATTACTATTAATCCGTCTTCCTGATTTTCGTAAGTTTTGGAATATCCCAGGTCAAGCAAGTATTCGTTTACTTTCTGAAAGTAATTGTTCATTTTAAAATAATTTTAGATGTGCAATTAAATTTTTGATGGGTCTGTATTTCAATCAAATTTAATTACTTATTAATAGGTTATTGAATCTTGATTGTTAAAAGTTGGTTTAATTTCCTGGTGGTGCTCTGAATTTCATATTTGATTGTGTCATTTTGTTTTACCTGACTATGTTTACGTAAACATAATGCAAATAGTTTTAGAGTTGCAAAAAAAATTAGCAATTAATATTATTTCTCTTTCAATGCTCTATCTTTGAGGTGTTGATTCCCGTATCTAGTAAACCCTTAATTCAATACCTGAAGAAGTCAGAGATTTGAAATTAAACAAAATGACCAAAACCGCTTTAATCTTATATCAATAAGTCTTTTATCTGTTAGTTATGTCTTTCGTAGGAAAAAATATAAAGAAGATTAGATCGCTCAAAAAGATCAGTCAGAGCGAATTTGCTAAGATTTTCAATCTTACCAGGGGTAGTATAGGAGCCTATGAGGAAGAGCGGGCTGAACCAAAAATTGACACAATAATTCAATTGGCTAATTATTTTGGCTTATCGATTGATGCCTTGATTAATAAGGAATTGACCATGAATGACCTATACAGTCTGGATATGGTTAATGAAAAACTTAATGAAGCCCATCACTTCAAAAAAGAAACCAAGGCAACCTTTAGAAGAGGAGGAATTGGTTTGGTAAAAATTGACAATCAACTAGAGTATGTCGTTAATTTTAGCAACAAGGATTTCATCAATAAACTTCCTGGCATTGAATTTCCGGTGAACTTCAAAGGTATAGCTAGGGCTTTTGAACTGAATGGTAGTGAAATGGAATACCATCAAAATGGGTTACACCATGGTGATATACTTTTGTGTAGGCTCAGTGGTATTAAAGACAAAAAGCTAGAGAATGGAAAGGTGTATGTATTGGTAGGTGATGGACAGATCATCGTACGACGACTAAAGTCATTGGCAAAAAGCCAAATGACGTTTTCGAGTGACGATCCAAATTACGATGAATTAGAAATCCCTCACGAAAGCATAGTAGAAATGTGGGAGGTAAGGGGTGCATACAGCACATACCTAAATCCACCAAAGATGATTGAAGAAAAGGTGATGTTACTGGAAATGCAGATGGCAGATTTTCAAAAGCAGTTGAAGGGGCTGTCCAAATAAGTTACTCGGAATACACATTTTGTAACCAGGCAAAAAGCTCCATACTCCATGCCAGGGCTACATGCAATATTACTCCACCCCAGATCCTGTTCGTATAAAAAGCCAGGATGCCTATTAGGTAGCCACCAAATGCTGAGCTGATCGTTTCTGGCAGTGGCTTGCCAAAGTGCAAGAAAACATAACTGCCAACCATCGCAATCACGGCATGTCCTCCAAGCACCCTGGCAAAAGCTATGACTAAAAAACCTCTAAAAAATAGCTCAACGCTAATGTAGTAGGAGCCATATACCAGCTCATATACCAGAACTGATATGAGCTCGGGAATATCGTGAACATCAGCAAAGGCTGTTCCGCCAGAATGTTTATATCGAGGGTAGTAGGTGTTGAGCTCAGACAAGAAAGACGCTATTGCCATCCCACCGAAAACAAGAAGTACTAGTATTATGTATGGTTTAAAATCGAAGTGTTTGAGGGTGAGTCCATACCAATGTCTTTCCGTATCATTAGTCCTTTCATAGAAATAATAAAATATCATTAGCGGCAGTACAGTAGCTATCAAGCTATCACCCCAGTTAATTGCTCTAAAAGCAAAAATGTAATCTACTCGTGGGAGCGTCCTAAGAAAGTCGTTGAAATAATAAAATTGACGATCAAAACTGATTATTGCGAATCCAACAATGAACTTGATCCAGTATTCTTTTGAATTTAGCCAGGTCTTCTGAATTCCAAAAACATAAAGCAATCCGCAGGTCACGAGAAATGGAAATGACATGTGGAGAAACATAAAGAGCCATTTCAGCTCCGATCCATGATAGCTGTCCAGAATTGAGTCTTCAAAATCGTACTTGTAGTTGAAGTAAATACAGATGCCTAAGAAGACAGTTACACTCAAATAGAACTTCCAATGAAAGTGTTCTCTCAGATATTTTTTGAGGTATTGGAGAATGGTGTTCATGAAATCGAGAGGTGAATTTATTTCATATACTTCTCCATCAACTCCTTCATTTCTTGCTGAAGAGATTTCGCTTCCTGGTTGGCTACATCTGCGAAATCTTCCCCATTACTTTTATAGATGATGCCCCGAGCAGAGTTGACAATTAGCCCGCAGTTGGTGTTCATTCCGTATTTGCATACGGCTTCCAAGTCACCACCTTGTGCACCAATACCAGGGACAAGTAAGAAATGATCAGGAATAATCTCACGAATTTCAGTCAGGTACTCAGGCCTGGTGGCACCTACTACGTACATCAGCTCTTCTGATGAGCCCCATTCACTGGATTTTGAAAGGACATGTTTATACAGGGCTTTGCCATAAGCTTCTAAGAATTGAAAATCTTTACCTCCTTCGTTGGAGGTAACCGCAAGTAGGATCACCCACTTGCCATCAAACTGCAAAAATGGTGAGACTGAATCCACACCCATATACGGCGCAACTGTCACGGAATCAAAATTCATATTATCGAAAAAAGCCCTGGCGTACAATGATGAGGTATTGCCAATATCACCACGCTTGGCATCTGCAATCGTGAAAATGTCTTCAGGAATATAGTTCACTGTTTTCTCCAAAGACTCCCATCCCTTGGCGCCCATAGCTTCATAAAAAGCGATATTCGGCTTGTAGGCAATAGAGAAATCTTTAGTGGCGTCTATGATCTGCTTATTGAATTCAAAGATGGGATCTTCGAGATCCAGTAGATGTTTTGGTATCTTGTTAATATCCGTATCCAATCCCACACAAAGGAATGATTCCTTCTTTTTAATCTGCTCAAATAACTCTGCTTTTGTCATAGGCCAAAATTAATTTGATTTAGTTAACCTTAAAGGTGCATCCTAATCTATTTTTACATCAATTCAATCTGTCGACAGTCAACAGTCGACAGACGATTGCTAAAATGCGCATAATCAACTACCCCATATTGTGCAACTACTATGTTACCTACCGCTGCAATGCGAAATGTGGTTTCTGTGATATATGGGAGCGGCCTTCTCCTTACGTGGACCTTCAAACTGTCGAGAGGAACCTGTTTGACCTGAAAAAACTTGGAGTGAAGGTCATTGACTTTACCGGTGGCGAACCTCTGCTCCATCGTGAAATAGATATAATCCTTGGTTTGGCAAAGGAGATGGGTTTCATTACCACCCTGACAACTAATTGTTTACTCTACCCAAAACTAGCTGAGCGCCTATATGGAAAGATTGATATGCTGCATTTTTCTCTTGATTCAGCAGATGCCCTGCAACATGATGATTTGCGAGGAGTGGCTTGTTTTAATTTTGTAATGGAATCGATTGAAATAGCCAACAACCTGGGTGAGCGGCCTGATATTTTGTTTACGGCATTTGAGCATAACCTCAATCAACTGGAGCGGGTGTACAAGGAAATTTGTCTACCTAATGATTTGCTGTTGATTGTCAATCCGGCGTTCGACTATAACAATGTAGATGCTGGTGAAAGCTTGAGCCCTGAGTCTCTGGAGTTGTTGTCGCAATGGGCGGGTAAAAAGAATGTTTACCTGAACGAAGCATTCATAGAGCTGAGAAAAAACGGAGGTAACCACAGCATTGATCCAATATGCAAGGCAGCCAGTACTACGATTGTGATTAGCCCTGAAAACGAACTGGTACTCCCGTGCTATCACCTGGGAGAAAAGTCATTTCCAATTGAAGACAAGTTGTTTCAGCTTTACCAATCGGAGGAAGTGCAAAAAATAGTGGCCCTCGAAGGCAGGTTGCCAGCGTGCGAAGGTTGTGCAATTAACTGCTATATGCAGCCTTCTTTTGCAGTGGAATTGAACAAATATTGGTGGAAGGCCCTGAAAAGTACTTTTAAATACAATCGGATAAAAGGTACCTGGAAGCAGCTTTTCTAATGATTAGTCTCGTCTTTGTATAATTCTGTAAAGACTTTGTCAACAGGCTCCCATAGTTCGATTTTGTTCCCTTCAGGATCCATGATCCAGGCGAACTTGCCATACTCATACTCTTCCATCTCACCAATTTGCTCGACACCCATGCCTTTCAATTCTTTCAATAGCGCTTTAAGGTCATCAACTCAATAGTTGACCATAAACTGCTTTTTGGAAGGTTCGAAGTGCTTCGAGTTTTCTGACATTGTGCTCCATTGTAGGTATTGCTTTTCTTCTGGATTGTCAGTGTTTCTAAATTCGAATAAGGAACCATACTCATTGGTAACTAAGCCCAGATTCTTGGCGTACCATTCGCGCATTTCATCTGGTTTTTTGCATTTCAAAAATATTCCACCCACACCAGTAACTTTTTTCATAATCTTGTTTTCTGATCTACCCAAATATACTTGATTCGACTCAAGGATTTACGAATGAAAACAGTCATTAACAAGACTTCTGTTGAAAGTCTAATGCACTTACTCTAAAATATTTGAATAAGACCGGATTCATACCCCAAAAAATAAATTCAGAATGATGAATTCATAGAGATTGGACTATATTTGTGCGGAATTTATCAGAGCATAAAAAATCAATCTTAGATGTCTTCTTTTATCATTATTACTTCAATTGTAGCCTTCACCGTGGTGATCCTACTTTTGGTATTTATCCTTCTTTTTGCACAATCCAAACTGGTACAGTCAGGAGATGTGAAAATCACTATCAACGGTGATGCGGATAATCCGATTACTGCCTCAGCAGGTTCTACATTGCTGTCTACTTTGGGTGGTCAAAAGATATTTCTTCCTTCTGCATGCGGTGGAGGTGGAACCTGCGCGATGTGTAAGTGTACAGTGCTAGATGGTGGTGGTGATGTACTTCCTACCGAGGTTGGACATTTGAGCCGTACAGAGCAAAAAGAAAAGGTAAGGTTGTCTTGTCAGGTGAAAGTGAAGGAAGACATGAATATTGAGATACCGGAAGAAATTTTTGGTATTAAAAAATGGGAGTGCGAAGTAATCTCCAACTTCAATGTGGCAACATTCATTAAGGCTTTCATTGTTCGATTACCTGAAGGAGAAACACTGGATTTTCAGGCCGGTGGTTACATTCAGATCGATGTGCCCAAATGTGAGGTAGATTATAAAGATATTGACATCAGTCCCGACCCTAGCGATCCTGAAGGTCCAGATAAATTCAAAGAGGACTGGGACAAGTTTGGTTTGTGGGATTTGAAAATGAAAAATGATGAGCCGATTTTTAGGGCTTATTCTATGGCCAATCACCCTGCGGAAGGCAACATTGTTATGTTGACTATTCGGATTGCTACGCCACCTTGGGATAGAAGCAAAAACGCATGGATGGATGTTAATCCAGGGGTCTGTTCTTCTTATGTATTCTCAAGAAAAGTTGGTGACAAAGTAACTATTTCAGGGCCTTACGGTGAGTTCTTCATCAAAGAGACTGAATCTGAAATGATATATGTAGGTGGTGGTGCTGGTATGGCTCCAATGAGATCTCACTTGTTTCACCTCTTCCATACTTTGAAAACTGGAAGAAAGGTCACTTACTGGTATGGCGGTCGTTCTAAAAGAGAACTATTCTACATAGAAGATTTTAAGAATATTGAAAGGGAGTTTCCTAACTTCAAATTCTTCGTAGTATTGTCTGATCCATTGCCTGAAGACAATTGGGTAGAGAAGAAGGATATGGACGACCCTGAAGGTGATGGCTTCCTTGGTTTCGTACACAATGCGGTAATCGATCAACAGCTGAAGAAACATGATGCACCGGAAGATATAGAGTTTTACTTCTGTGGTCCTCCTATGATGAACTCTGCAGTTTTAAAAATGTGTGAGGACTGGGGAGTGCCTGATGAAAATGTGGCATTTGACGACTTTGGAGGCTAAGCCAATCGAAAAAATAAAGAACAAAAGAGGGGAATTTGATTCCCCTTTTTTTATGTAGTTTTGGTAAGAGCAACCCTGCTAAAAGCTAATACATGGACCTTAAGCTATTTTTTGATTCAATTGACGAGAAGCTGGCTTCTCATTCTCTTCCTACAGATTCACTATTCAACTTCATTTATGTGAATGAGCATAAAATGCCTGAAAAAGAAGGTATGGATATGGCAATAATTGGATTGAATGAGATTAGGGGCAATGCAAGTATTTCAAGAACCGGCACGGATGTTATTAGGGAAAAACTCTACTCTTTGAAGCGTGGCTTGGGTACATGCAATATAGCTGACCTTGGTAACCTGAGAAATGGACCCACGCTTGATGAAACCATCATCCGTTTGAAAGAGGTGTTGTTTCATCTGATGGAAAACAATATCTTGCCGATCTTAATCGGAGGTACTCACGACCTGGATATAGGTCAATATCTGGCATTTGAGAATCAGGAAAAGTTAGTTTCACTCTTAAATATTGATTCTCGGTTTGATTTGGAGGAAGGGGAAGAGTGTAGTCCCAGCCAGAGACATTTGCACAATATCTTTACACACGAGCCAAACTATTTATTCAATTATAATCAGCTGGGTCATCAGAGCTATTTTGTTAACCCATCCGCATTGAAAGTGATGGAACAATTGAATTTTCAGACACATCGGCTAGGTGACGTGCGTGAAGATTTACACAGGATGGAGCCCATCATTCGAGAGGCCGATATGCTCACCTTCGATATATCGGCGATCAAGAATCAATATTGCCCGGGAGGAAGTACTTCTGATGTATTTGGGCTAACAGGGGAGGAGGCTTGTCAGATCTGCTGGTATGCCGGCATGAACGACAAACTAAGCTCTGCAGGGTTTTATGAATATGATCCGGACAAAGACCATGATGATCAACCTACGGCAATGACCATAGCTGTGATGATCTGGTATTTTATTGAGGGGTTTAAGAATAGAAAAGGAGAGCGTGGTTTTCAAACTAACGACTTTTTAAAATATGTGGTGTCAACTGACGATGCGCCCGGGGACATAGTATTTTACAAAAGTCAGCTTTCGGAAAAATGGTGGGTTGAAGTTCCTAACCCATCTCAAAAAGGCATTTACGACAGAAACCTGGTGGTGCCATGCGATTACTCCGATTATGAAAAGGCCACCAAAGGAGAGATGCCGGAGCGTTACCTAAACGCCATTTCAAAAGCCTAACTTTTAATGCTCGGGCATGATTATCCATAGGATGATGTAGACTAATAGGCCAGGAAAGGCTGCACTAAAAATGGAGATCAGGATATAACCCAATCTTGTTAATGCAGGATCAAAACCGAAATAGTCTGCTATTCCTGCACAAACACCAGCTATTACCCTGTCGTTGGATCTTGTTAATTTTCTTGTCATGGTTTTCATTTTATCATATTTAAGTTTGACATTAACCTTAATGCCCAAGACTGTACTAAAATAAGGAAAATTTCATTTAGTGCTTGCGCAGAAATGCTTGAATTAATTGAGTGGCCTTTTCAGATGAATGTTGGAAAATCTTTTCAGATACATCCCGCTTCATCTTTGAGTTGTTCGTCCAACCAAACCTCATGTTGCTTGTATCGACTGCTTTGGAATTGAATCCAATCAGAATAGCTACGAGTACTCCTAAGATTATCAGCAGAATTTTCGGAGCATTGAATTTTGTCTTATTCATCAGTTTAGTTGGTAAAACTTTTATTTGAGTTTTTGACCAACTACTGTTTGGCAAGTGACGTGCCATAAATCATAAGTTGTTGATAATCAGTGTTTAGTAAATCTTTTCGTTTTTATTAACTGAGCAATGTGTAACGATTTCGAACACAGTCGTTCGCTTTTATGATCGGGAATGATCAGATATGGACAAGACTGATTATTGATGGACTTTAGGAGTTACTCATTTTTCCCTGCATGGTCAAGTACGGCATTCCACACTCTGAATACATTTTTAGAGCAAATTTTCTCTAAGTCTTCTTCTGA
The DNA here is from genome assembly GCA_049115735.1 of Cyclobacteriaceae bacterium. GTDB lineage: Bacteria > Bacteroidota > Bacteroidia > Cytophagales > Cyclobacteriaceae > CAXBNB01. The sequence continues at coordinate 84,079 of JAGDZP010000009.1, forward strand.
GTAGTTTCTCGCGAGTAGTTCATCGATTAGGTTTGGAATGTCTTTCACATCCTTGAGTCCTTCAGGAAGTGAATTCCCAACACCGTCAAAATCAGACCCCAATCCAACATGATCTATGCCGACCAAGTTTACCACATGATCAATATGGTCTACAACCTTTTTTACATTTGAAAAAACATTGTTCTTTTCCAGCCACACAGCTTCAAATATTTTAACAATGCTGTCAGATTCTTTTAGATTCATTTTTTCTGAATAGGCCTTTCGAGCCACCTTCATTTTTGCCCACAGGTCTTTGGATCGTTGAGAAATGAAAGTCGAACCAAAATTGATCTGAATGACACCACCTTTTTCTGCTAACAATTTGATCATATCATCACTCATGTTTCTTTCAAATCCCGGAGTGAACTTGCGTACGGAGGAATGTGAGGCAATGCAGGGAACCTCACTTATTTGCATTACCTGGTAAAACGCACTGTCTGATATGTGAGATACGTCTACCATGATGCCTTGCCTGTTCATCTCCAACACCACTTCTTTCCCAAATGGACTCAGTCCATTCCATTTTCTTTCCGGATCATAAGAAGAGTCACATATCTGGTTCACTTTTCCATGGGTCAAAGTAATGTACCTAATGCCTCTATCATAGAAATATTTTACATCCTCAAGTGTTTCTATGGGAGAACCATTTTCCATGCCCATAGGTAGAGAAATCAACCCCTTTTGGAAATTATTTTGTACATCTTTTGGAGATGATGCAGGAGCAAAATGATCTGGAAAAGAGCTGTTGATCAAGTTAACCAAGTCAATGAGTGAATCAGCCATGGCTTTGGAGCCACCAGATTTTTGTAGTGAGGCAGGGATAAAAATCGACATAAATGGTGCATCAAGTCCGCCTGATTTTGCTCTTGGAACATCAAATTCTCCAGCTATTCCATTGACCAGATCGGGCGTGTTCTTAAGGTCAAGATAACCCATATCGGCGAGCATATACGGCAGATCAATATGCCCATCTGTAATAATAAATTGCTCAGCTAGCTTTTTAGCCTTTTCAAGGCGTAATTCAGATGGGCTACTTTTTTCTTCGCTCGATTTGTTTCCTGTGGAGCAGGAAAAAATCATCGAACTGAGAAGTGTAATAAACAATAGTTGAATGGTAGTTTTCATTTATACTTTGTTGTTAGATGATTTTCAAGTTCGCTCAGAAAGCTCTAACCACCTCATTTCCTTTTCATCAATTTCTTCTGTTAGCCTTTCTATTTCCTCAGACCACTCTGCCAGCTCAGTATGATTTGAGCTACCGGAATTGAGTTTTTTCACTAACTCAACTTTTTGTTCCTCCAATTCGGGCAGGGATGTTTCTAATGATTTAAACTCTTTTTGCTCGTTGTAGCTGAGCTTTTTGTTGTCTGTTTTTGCTTTAATTTGAGGCTTTTCAGTTTTTTCTTTTTTGACCTCCTTGGTAGGGGCTTTGGGAGTCGATTTGCTCTTCTCTCGATAATCAGTGTAGTTGCCTGGAAAATCTCGAATGTCTGGAGTGGAGTCAAGTATGAACAAATGATCTACCAACTTGTCCATAAAATAGCGGTCGTGCGATACCAATATCAAACAACCTGAAAAATTCTGAAGGTAGTCTTCCAGAATGTTGAGCGTAACTATATCCAGGTCATTGGTGGGCTCATCCAATATCAGAAAATTTGGATTGGACATCAATACCCTAAGCAACTGAAGTCTTCTTTTTTCCCCGCCACTCAATTTGGATACGTGATCGTATTGTGATGCCGGCGCGAAAAGAAACAGGTTAAGCAACTGAGAAGCCGTTACAGTACTTCCGTCATCTAGGGTAATGATTTCAGCCACTTCCTTTACCACGTCTATTACTTTCTGATTGGGTTGGGCAGGAAACTCGTCTTGCGTATAGTAACCGAATTTTGTATTCTGGCCTAAATCAATTTCTCCTGAATCGGATGCTATTTTCCCAGTCAGTACATTCAGGAATGTCGACTTTCCCGTGCCATTTTTTCCTACTATCCCGAGTTTTTCGCCACGTTTAAAAATGTAAGAGAATTCCTTAAAAATGTCTTTGTCATCATATGACTTGGAGATTTTATCTAGTTCTATGATTTTCTTGCCTTGTCTGCTACCTGATACTTTTATTTCCAGTTCGCTCTTTGTCAGGTTAACGTGGGCTTTTTTCTTGGTTTCATAAAAAGCATCAATGCGATATTTTGCTTTGGTACCCCTGGCCTTGGGTTGTCGGCGCATCCACTCCAGCTCCTTTTTCATGAGGTTACGAGCTTTGTCCTTGGATGCCTGCTGCATTTCGTCTCTCTCCGCCTTTTGTTCGAGGTACCTACTGTAGTTGCCTTTGAACTTATATAGCTGGCCATCTGCTATTTCAATAATTTCATTGGTCACCTTGTCCAAAAAATACCTATCGTGCGTCACCATTAGGATAGAAAGGTTCGCTGTTGATAGATAGTCTTCAAGCCATTCTATTATTTCTAAATCCAGGTGGTTGGTAGGCTCATCCAAAATCAACACATCTGGTTTGTCAATCAGGACTTTGGCTAGCGCTATTCTTTTCTTTTGGCCACCGGATAAGTTTTTTATTTCCCTATCCAGCTCAGATATGCCAAGCTTACCTAGTATTTCTTTAGCGCGGTGTTCGTAGTTCCAGGCATTTAAACTGTCAATTTCACTGAATAGTTTCTGGAGGGTTTCCTGTTCTTTGTCACTTGGATTTTCTTTTTCAGCCAGCTGATTGTATTTTTTCAAAACAATCGCTTCAGGGTGATCCGAATCAAAAATGGAATCTAAGATGGTGGTGAATCCTTCAAGGTTTGGAGACTGCTCTAGGTAGCGGACTACTACATCTTTTTGAAATGATATAACACCACTATCCGGCGCATCTATTCCTGCGAGCAGGTTCAGTAAAGTGGATTTGCCACAGCCATTTACTCCAATCAACGCCACTTTTTGACCTTGTTCCAGACCAAAAGTTAAGTCGTCAAAGAGTACTTTTTCGTTAAAGCTTTTGCTTAATTTTTCTACAGAAAGGTAATTGATGGGCATGTGCCAGTGATCGTCGGGTTATATCACACAGCAAAGCTTTCGCCACAGCCACAAGTCCTGGTAGCGTTTGGATTTACAAACTGAAATCCTTTTCCGTTTAATCCATCCGAAAAGTCCAGAGTGGTGCCTAGAAGATAAAAAAGGCTTTTCTTGTCCACTATGATTTTCACTCCTTTGTCTTCAAAGACATCATCCTCCTCGGAAATTTTATTATCGAAAGTCAGATCATACATCAATCCTGAGCATCCACCGCCCTTTACAGATACACGGATGTGATGATCCTCTGTGAATCCGTCACCATTTCTCAGTGTTTCAACCCTATTTTTCGCACTATCAGTTACAGAAATCATCTTTTCGATCTAATTAATTCGGACTTTGATTGAATATCAAATTATAAAAACTCAAACCCTTCAACATGAGAAAAAGTTTCACGATTTTTGCAAAAATAAGTAATTATTTAGAATAATTATAAATTAAAAAAAGAGGCAACATGAGACTGGAACATATTGGAATTGCTGTAAAGGAACTAGGAATTTCTAATGATGTTTTTGCCAAACTCCTGGGAAAGGACAATTACAAAACTGAGCATGTAGCTTCAGAATCTGTGACGACATCTTTTTTTCAAACTGGCGAACCAAAGATAGAATTACTGGAATCGGAAGATGTAAACAGCGCAGTTTCAAAGTTCATCGAAAAGAGAGGGGAGGGCATTCACCACCTGGCTTTTAATGTTGATGATATAGAGAAAGAAATGAAAAGGCTTACAAAGCTCGGATTTCGACTGATCAATGAAACCCCAAAGAAAGGGGCTGACAATAAGTTGATTTGTTTCATCCATCCAAAATCGACAAATGGTGTGTTGGTAGAATTGTGCCAGGATATAAAGGAATAAATTTATGAGTGAGAAAAAAGAAGAGAGCAGAACGGAAATAGGTGAGATTGGAGAGTTTGGGTTGATAGACCGAATTCGTACGAAATTTAAAGCAAGCAATGCTTCAACTATTCATGGTATTGGGGATGATGCTGCTGTATTTGAAAGCTCTTCTCACTTGTCATTGCTGTCTTCAGACATGCTAGTTGAGGGCGTTCATTTCGATTTGTCATATATGCCACTTCAACACCTTGGTTACAAGGCTGTAGCTGTGAATGTATCTGACATAGCAGCCATGAATGGTATTCCACAGCAAATCACAGTAAATTTAGGGTTGAGCAATCGCTTTTCTGTGGAGGCGGTGGAAACATTGTATGAGGGGATTAAATACGCATGTGAAGATTTTGGTGTTGACCTGGTCGGTGGAGATACAACGGCCTCTCATTCCGGATTGGTGATTTCAGTATCAGTGACGGGAACAGTCACTAAGGATAAAATAGTATATAGAAATTCTGCTGAGGTAAACGATATTCTGTGTGTAACAGGCGATTTGGGCTCGGCCTTTATGGGACTTCAAATTTTGGAAAGGGAAAAGGAGGTATTCAAAACAAACCCTGAAATGCAGCCTGAACTTGACAAATATGAATACCTGGTCAGGAGGCAGCTCAAGCCAAAAGCCCGAATGGATATTATTCATGAATTGGCTGAATTGAAAATAATTCCAACGTCGATGATAGATGTGTCTGATGGCCTTGTGTCGGAGGCCTTTCATATCTGCCAACAATGCGATCTGGGTGTGGCAATATTCGAAGACAAACTTCCTATTGACCAGGAGACCTACAATGCAGCGGGTGAATTCCAGATGGACCCAACCACATGCGCACTGAACGGGGGTGAAGATTACGAATTGCTGTTTACGATAGGGCAAGATCTGCATGATGACCTTAAGAACCATCCGGACATCACCATGATTGGTTATATGAACGAAGCTGACAAAGGGAGAAACCTGGTAACAAAGAAAGAAAATGTTGTTGCCCTTCAAGCGCAGGGCTGGAAACATTTCTAAAAATAAAAGTCATTCTTTCTGGGGATTTTAAGGCCATTTGAGGCGATTTATGTCGGCTTAAGGTATGCTATACATTTCCTAAATCATTTCAGGTAAGATTTTTGTTCTTTAAGAAAATAAGTTTCTATTTTTATATAGAATTTCCAGAAAATGATAAAGAATCCTGTCATACCGGTTAATGCGAAGGTTTATTTGGACAAACCTTATGTGACTATATTCTGGAACCCAGCAAACAAAATTCTGGCGAGTATCTGGAAGGGCTTCTCTACATTTGACGAAATCAATGCCATTGGCCAGCGGATTTTGGACGCGGTAGTTTTTGAAAAAGCGACCAAAGTCTTGTATGATGCCAGGGAGATGGAAATTCTTGACAATGATTCAGAAAAATATATCAGTGGAGCATTTACCAAAGAAATGGTAAACGCTGGTGTGAAGTATGCAGCTACCGTCTTGCCCGAAGACGTGTTTGCCAAATACTCAGTCGATAATATTCAAAAGTCCATCGACAACAACAAAAATGCTCTGGTGAACTATTTTAAGTCACTGGACAGTGCCTTAAAATGGCTTGAAAACAAGTGATACTTTAGCATTAACTTTTTTTAACACTCCCCTTTACAACACTTTTATTTTCCGTTCGTAATTTTCAGCAGTAGTTGAAGGTTGACAATTCTTAATGAGCGAACGATGAACTTGATAAAAACAATATTGGTGGCGATGATAGCTGGAGGCATGGGTGTATTTGCAACCCTTAGCTATGTTGATCGGAATGCGCAAAATGAGATAGCCGTACAGCAAATTCAACCAGTGAACGATTCAGCTGAAGAAGCTATAGACCCAACTCCAACTGAAGTGAGCAGTGTCAAGAGACCTGCAAACATAACTTTTGATACGGATTTCGTTACTGCTTCGGAAATGAGCACTTCGAGCGTAGTGTTCGTGAAAAATGTAAGTCATATTAAATATCGCTCTGGACATTGGATGGATTGGTTTTTTGAGCCAAGAACAGCAGAGCAAGTCAGTACTGGCTCTGGAGTGTTTTATTCATCGGATGGATACATTGTGACCAACAACCATGTGATTGATGATGCGGATGAGATTGAAATAATTCACAACAAGAAGACTTATAAGGCGGAGTTGGTAGGAACAGATCCCTCAACAGACTTGGCGGTTATTAAAGTTGAGGGAGGTTCCTTCCCAACCATTCCACTGGGAAAGTCTTCAGATGTAAAAGTAGGAGAGTGGGCTTTGGCAGTGGGTAACCCATTTAACCTTACTTCTACTGTTACGGCAGGCATTGTATCAGCCAAGGGCAGAAATATCAACATCCTAAAGGACAAGTTCCCCATCGAGTCTTTCATTCAAACAGATGCGGCGATTAATCCAGGCAACAGTGGTGGTGCACTGGTAAATATTAAGGGAGAGTTAATCGGTATCAATACAGCTATTTTGTCCCGTACGGGATCTTATGCAGGTTATGGTTTTGCTGTGCCAGTAGATATCATGAAGAAAGTTGTAAATGATTTGATCAACTATGGTGAGGTGCAGAAAGTCTTTATTGGAGCAGAATACATTGATGTTGACAGTGAGATAGCCAAGGAACTGGAGATAGATGGACTTAATGGGGTGATCATAACTCAGGTTCAGAATAACTGGGCCGCTGATAAAGCTGGCTTGAAAAAGGGCGATATAATCCTGAGTATAGATGATCAGGTGATTGATGGAAAAGGAGACCTTGAAGAGCGACTGGGGTACTTCTATCCGGGAGATGAAATGAATTTGAAAATACAAAGAGGCGATAAGACTCTGGAGAAGCAAGTAGTTTTAACCAATCGGGAAGGGACAGCTGGAATTATTAAAAAGGAGATTTATAACTCTGAATCGCTTATGGTCGTTCTAGAGAAATTACCAAAACTAGAGCAAGATATGCTCGGTGTTGAAGGTGGAGTGAAGGTAGTGGAGATTGGTTCAGGCTTCTTTAGAAAACTGGATATTCCTGAAGACTTTATCATTACGGAGATCAATAATACACCGATAGAATCGCCAGCCGAACTTGAAGAGATATTACTAAAAATTAGAGGGAGAGTAATTATCTCAGGTGTAAATACGAGAGGCAAGAAGGTTTACTACCAATATCTTTTCTAGGGAAACTGAACTATCGATTAGCCACGATGACAAACTCAACCCGTCGGTTGAGTGCCTGACCTTCAGGGGTGTCGTTGGAAACGATGGGCTTGCTGCTACCATAACCTTTGAAACCAATGCGCAGCTCGTTAACGTCTCGAACTTTCGTTAAATAATCAACCACTGCTTTGGCACGACGTGTGGAAAGCTTGTAGTTGTATTCTTCATCGCCCACGTTATCTGTGTGTCCCTCAATTTCAATTTTGATCTTCACATTTTCAACCATGTAATCGTATAACTTGTCAAGCTCTACGAATGATGGTTCAAGTATTACAGCCTTATCGAAATCAAACTGAATATTATTAAGAATAAACTTTTTGCCAACTGTGGCAGGCCCAAAATAGTCTTCATCATCAGTGCCTTTTTCAACTAACAGCTCTTCTGGGTAAATTGGTTCAGAAGGATCAACTGGCGTGACACGGACGTCATCAATGAAATAATAGGCCATCATCGGCTGCAGGTGTTTGGGTACCTTGTCTTTTTTAGGAACCGGAAACTTCCTCTTTGTCTTTTCTACTTGGATGTTTTGGTCATTGATGAAGTTGCCTATGGTTAGTGCCAATTCGTCTCCTTTAGCCACAAAGGTTCCAGATACCTTAGTCCACCCGTTGATATTGTTAATTATGGAGTCTGGATTACTCTGTATTTGAGGTTTGTAATATCCTAATTCCATAGCCTTCCAATCCATATGCGGTAAGTTTTGCGTGAAATACATACCGAGGCTGTTTACAGCATATTCACAGTTCTCAGCCAGGTTTACCCACATTTCTGCATAGTAAGAATTTCCTTTTATAAGCGGCTTTGTCAATTGTACCATTACAAATTCCCTATGGTTTGCAGGCAGCTTCCAGGTTTTGCCACTCTTAGAAGTGAGATAAGCAATTAGGCCAGCATAGGCGTCACCCGTTCGTGGCTTTTGCAAGCCAAAAATATTTCGTGGAATCCCTACCATATTGCCATAGGCACAGGTATGAAATAAATCAGGGGAAGGATCTGCAGTGCCGAAAGGAAACCACGCCTTTGTAAACTTTAGCTGGTTCATTGAAAATGGACAATTCTTCATTTCCTCAAAACTCGGATTTGTCACCATATTCTGTCCAAGAGAAATACTTGTACAGAGAATTACTAAGGAAAAGGCAAATAAGAATTTCAAAAATCTTAGCTTTTTAGTCTAAGGGAATAAATACCCTATGGATTGTTATAGATCCTTCAAATGATGAATGTGCTCATCGATCAGGTCTATACGCGTAGTTACTGCTTCTATATATCGAAATAGTTCTTCTTCTAACTCCTCAGTTTCAGCCGCAGTATCATTAATTGTTTTCCGTTGATGCTTTTCAATAGTCTTTACCTTTTCGCACTCTTCCTTCAGGAAGGCTAGAAAATTAGGTGTGGTGTATTTGGTTTCAACAATCATGATATCATCTATTGTTGCTTTTGCTTCCAGGTCTTCACTTGCCTTGTATTTGTCCGTTACAATGAAGTAAAGAGTGGTATCATAATGATGAATTTTGTTGAGAAGTTCTGTCATTTCTTGTCTATAGTGCTTTTCATGGCAATATCTCTCCATACCCTCAAATGTTTCTAGATTTACAGCTTCGTCATCCCATTTATACCGCAACTCATCTACAATGATTACAATATCCTCACCTTCCTCTTCTTGTGCAAAAAGGGCCACACTTGTCATAAGACATATTATCAGCAGAATGTATTTTTTCATCGTATTTATGTTTTAGAAAAAGTAGTTCAAATTATTATCAATATTAAACAATCGGTTGTAAAAAGACTCTTACCAAAGTGCTCGTTCTATGCTATGAAAATTAGCGCAACAAATAAAGCTTGCCAAAACCATTCTTGAACGCCTGGTCCGAAGATGTAGATCTATGCGTAATCTCCTTGCCATTGTTCTTAAGATAGACTTTGTACAAATACACACCGTTGGCGAGCTGATCTCCAAACTCATCTTTGCCATCCCAGGCATAGTCAGTAATGTTGTTTCCTATCCTAATGTTTCCAAGCTCCTGCATAAATATTTCACGAACCACCCTTCCAGTCACGGTCATTATTTGAATCTTGATATCATCCGGAATGTCATTTCCGGTGAGGGTAAACACAAACTTCGTGCTAGAGCTGAATGGGTTAGGGTATGGATAGAAATTGGTGATGGTTGATTCGTTGATTACCTCGAAATTGATTTCATAAGGTTCTGTGCCGGATTCATTACCTGTTTCGTCACTGGCCTGCACACTAAGCGTATACATTCCATTGGCTAGGTTTCCCGGATTGAAGTCTATTTCAAAGTCCTGATCTTCACTGGCAGCCACCCATGTAATCTCCGGGCTACTCAATGCCACGCGCTCAAAATCACAACCGTCACAGGGTCGCCTTAGGGAAATGTTGATACCGGTGGTATCATCTTTAAAAAGGTATTCATTCTCATCTTTCATCGATACCTTGATTTGCGGATTGGGTGAAACAATATCCCCATCCATAATGAATACACCATCAAAAGAAACTTCTAAAATAGGATTGGACTGGTCGTCTGATACATTGAAGAAATCCGTAATTCTCAGATTGTTGTTGTTGATGTGGACTTCTTTCTGATCGGTTTGAATTTTCATGATCAGGTCATTGGTACCGACTCGGTCAAGCGTTTGAATGTCAATATCGAAGTTCACCGAATCTCCGGCATTTAGCGCCTGCAATTTTAGTGAGTCCGCATACAGGACAGAGGTTTCCTGATTGAATACCTGAAAATTAAGTTTTACAGAATCTGCATAGTTTTTCTTTGAGACATTCCAGTAGGTGAATTCGCTTCTGAATTCCTGACCTTCTTGCCTCGAAATGGAAGTTTCTATGCCGGAATTATCTCTTTTCAGCAAGATGCCCTCAGGAGCATGCTCATAAACGATAGACCAGCTTTGGAGCTGAGATGGCGATAAGTCTACTTTGTCCTCCAGGTCCAATTTCAATCGAAGATATGGATATGTATTGGCATCAATACTAGAAATATCTAATGAAGCGTCTTGTACATGTTCAAATAGCAGCACTTCATTATTTTGTAGATCAACTCCATAAATTGAAAAGTCAAAAACTTCAGAATCGTTATTATTCGCTATGTCAATCTCACTTTTGAAAGTATCATAGGATAAAGCCGGTCCAATGATCTCTGAGGTCAGGTTACCACTGAAAAAGCTCCCTGATATTGTAGATAACAAATTTAACTCCTGTTCTCCCTTTGGTGCTTCCAGCGCAAGCAATTGCGTTGCGCTTCCCTGTGGGCTGCCCTTGCTGCCATAAAAAATAATTGGTTCTCCATCTTCCAATCCATCAATAGTACTTTGGTTTATACCTAGATTAACCAATTTGTCTTTCAGTGTTGTGGGCCATGTGGAGTAGTTCAAAGTACCCAATGAAAATATCAGCACATTGTCCCTGTCTTTGATGTTGTCAAGAATCACTTCGGGATTGATACCACTACCAAATTCACTTTCTGTGAAGTTGTGAATCGCCTGAGGAACTTTGCCGCACACCCTATTATTAAGTACATCTGCTTGTCCGAAATTCACAGGCTTGTATGGAACTGTGGATTGGTAGTCGAAAGGTACAATGTTGAGTGTGTTGTTTCTGCATCCAGGGTCGGCAGGGGCATTGGTTTCGTAGAAGTTAATTCCATCCAAAAATAGCTCAACGTCCTGGTAATTCTTTGACGGGTGTGTTGGGCCGAATGTATTGATTTGCAGCGATGTGTTGTTGGAAAGAAAATCCCACACGCCATTGGTGGCATCATAAGTCAGCCCAGAGCTTTGTGCTTCGTCTAGTTGATCACTGTGTGCTTGAATCCAGCCTTCATCTGCATCCTGAAGTACAAATGAACTTGTCACCCAGTCATCGATTTCTGATGGCAAGGGGTTGGCAAATTTAGTTCTCCAAAAAATAGCTGTGCCCGAGGGAAGTGCCCCCTCTTGTTCCAGATCAATGCTTGCTTTCGTTACCACATGTTCAGTGAATGATCTTTGAATCAGATAGTCCGAATCAAAACTTGCGGCAGTATCAATTTCTATCAAAAATTCACGTCGACCAGATAGTAAATCCGTTGCTTGGAAATAGAAATCAACTGTTCCCTGGTTTTCTATCGAGTTGTCCTGTGGCAGAATATTGAAGGTGCTTCCGGTGGCCAGGAATATCTCAACTTTTACCGAATTGTTAGTTTCATCAAGCTCGTCAATATTATCGGCCTCATCCAGAATTATTTCAAAGGTGTTATTTCCTGCTACCTCTTCAAGCTGATTGTTAATGTTGAATCTTAAAGTGTCTTGCCGTAAGATTGGGTCATACTCAAGAGGACCATATTCAATTTCACTGCCATTGGGTAGTGTCCTTTTTATGGTTACGAAAAATGGTTCAGCACTATACTTACCATAATTTTTGACATCAATGTCAAAATAGAAAGAATCAACAGCCGCCAGTAAAGGAGAGGATGTGTAAGTCTCCGTGGTTAGATTTTCTTCCACGATATCCAAGTCAGGTTTCTCAGCACCAAATACTTTTATCGCTGGGTCTCCCTGCATAACAAATTGCTGAATTTGCGAAGCACTGAAGAAATTATCACCGTAATTGACCTGGTATCTTCGCGCAATTTCTTGCCTGATCTTGCCAAGAGACTGGGCGAAGAAATTCTCGTCAGCATAAGCTACTTCATAAAACAGTTTGCTATAGTTTCTAAGATTACCGGAGAAGGCTATACTACTATGGGCCATAAAGCCCAATGCTCCCAGATCAGGTGTTAATATCCAATCAATACCAAACGATTCACCAGTACCAAAGAAATCCCCAGCGTTACAACCATTGACCAAAAAGATTGGATACCTACCTTTGTTGTCATACCCAAATGCTGGATCGGAAACAATTCCAACTTCGATATCGGTAACACTCGCTCCCGAATGACCGAAGAAGGTGATGAGGCTTACTCCTTCGTTTATTTCTTTGGTTATGTTGATGAATTCAACAGCATCGTTCGTTTTTTTGCTTGTTTTTGTCACCGAGGCACCCATAAGTGGTCCTGTTGCAATTTGTTCAAACTGCTCACCAAATCGTTGAAAAGTAACAAGTTCGGCCTCATTTTGCCCACCGGTGAGGTGGATGATGTTTTTATGCCAAAGGTCATTATACACCAGGCTTTCACTTTCTATTACCTTATTCAAATATGCCTGTACATCATCAGGAGTTTTTGCATTAATTCTTCCCGTTGGAATAGCCTCATCGAGTTTGGTTCCATTCAATCCTGCTGAGAAAGCAGCATCAGACCCAGGCTCTCCGAAAGTAGGGACGAAGTTTGTTGTAGCGGTTGTGGGATCACGCCTGAAGTAATTGTAACTATTGTTGGTAGCCCTGCCAATCAAAAACAAGTATTCAGGCTGGCCTGTTGAAAGTAGGAAATCACACAATCTGCGCACAGCAATAGGGGAGGTAAGTCCGTAGTTGAACTGGTTATACACCTCGTCAATATTCAAAAGCAATACATTGTGCGATCCACCCGGTGCGCTTTCCCGATAGTCTTTGTAAGCATTTACCGGATCTGCCGAGCCGTTGGTAGTGTTTCCTCTCAGAAGCTTGTTACTTATAATAGTAAAATTGTAATCAGCCGGATCAATTTCGGTAAAAGTCACACTTTTGATTGATGCAGGTGAATGGAGTTCTGATTCTAAAGCCAGTGTTCGTGAAGCGGTTGTGTTCGAAACAATGGCTGTCAATTCCTGAAATGTGCTGTTGTACTCTATTTCTACAGGGTTGCTTGATTGAGTGATATCCCAAATTCTACTATCCGCAGGAGGGTTCGATATTCGAATGAAAGATTTGTCTTGAACATTTATAGGTAATTCTATTTTCTCCTCAGTCAGTCCTGATAAGTCATAAGTCCTTGGATAAACCAATCGAATATGGGAAATGGCCTGTCTATCTGCAAACCCGTCTACGCCATTTACAGTTACTCTCACAGCCAGCTCTCCTCCGGATGATATATCACTCCATTCAATTTCCGAGCTAAATAGAAAATTTTCATCCCCATTAAAGGTGGCTGTTCCGATACTCCGTAAAGAACCTGTCGATTGACCAACGAATAATTCCGCACTATGCTGGTTATTATTACCACTGGCCAGAAGAATTTCGATGCTGGGTTTGCTACCGGTTGTAAAGCGATTGTCGATGTTTTGTATGAGGTGGTCTATAGAATTTCCCCTCGTTGCAAAGTTTCCTGTCCAACCTTCGGCAGCATCATACTGACTCAGTACAACATCATTACTAAACCCATAGCTTCTTCCTTCATGGTAGTTGTTGGTGAACAGTGCGACTATTTCCTTGTTGTAGCTCGGTTCGTCAGGCAGGTTGTCCACATTGTTCTCAAAGAAGGAGGTCATTCTAAGGCCAGTCTCCGCTGATAACTTATAGGTGAGGAAGTAAGCGGAGGTATCCGAAAATAGGTTATAGTAGGTATTCGGTTGATAGCCGGGTTCGATGTATAAATCTGTATCCGACGAACCATCGTTTCTTTGTCCATAGAATTCGAGATAGTCAGCTGGATCAAACTTACCATCCTGCTGTCCTTCGATAGTGATAGCTTGTTCTGTACCTTTGTAGAACAGCTGAACCCTTCTTGGATCTATCGAGCCGACTGGAATACCAGCATTGCTTAAATCATCATAGGTTATCCTGTGAATACCATTCTCAATTACTTCAATTTTAACGTATTGTTGGTTAAAGTCGATCCATTCATTGCCAAAGTTTTGAGCTATAGACTGATCGCAAATTATAGTGCTCAGCAGAAGCAATGCGAATAGTTTTATTCGGCTAACTTTATTTAATATCACCTTATTCCTTCTTGTCATTCAATCCGGCTTTTAATGATATAACATGTGAATACGGAGATTCTGATTGATCTCCAATATCAGTTAGCGCATAGTCGATCGCTACATTGTTGAGCTTAATACCAATTCCAAAATTTGGCTGAAACGTTTTATAACTACTACCATCGAAATCCTGGATGTCTTGAAATTGGCCAGCGCCTAATCTTAGAAAGAATTTGTCTTCATAGCCTACTTCAGCACCAATGCGTGGATCAATAGCGGCGAAGCTAGATTTGACAAGTGTATTCCGCTGACCATCAAAGGTGATTTCCAGGTCAGTGGAGGCAAGGACGCTAAAGCTATTTTTAAAGTCCCATTTCCTATAAAAACCCAGAATAGCCCTTGGCAAAGTAATTTCCAATGACTGATCAGGAATGACATTATTTGTCTGAGTGTATATATCAACAAGTAATTCTGAGTTGTGCGACCAGGCATTGAAGGTTCCACTAATGTCTTTAAGCATGAGGCCAACACCCCAGCTGTTAAAGCGTTTTTGAATCCCTGCATCCAGACCATATCCCCAGGAATTCGCAAAATTGCCTACGTTACGGTGTACTATTTTTACACTACCACCAACATCTACGCCGCTGAATATATTCAACCTTCGTGCGTAACTCAACAATATCCCATAATCAGCTGCAGAGAAGAAACGTATGTTGTCATAATTGAGTGCACCATTGGCATCATACAGAAAGCGGGTGTCCGGAATGTCATCTACCCCAAACCGAATGACGGATAAGCTGATTACACTAACAGAATCAATTCTTGTTGCTATGCCGAGGTAGTCGTAGTTGGCTATGCCGGCAAAGTACTGCGCATGCATCAGGCTGCCCTCATAGTCGTGTTGGATATTGAGTAGGCCAGCCGGATTCCAATATCCGGATGTCACGTCATCCGATACTGCAGTATAGGCATTGGCCATGGCCAGTGCTCTGCCACTGACGCCAATAGACAGGAATTCATTACTGTATTTAGGAGTGTTTGATTGAGCCCATAACATCTGGCAGTTTATTACCAGTACAATCACCGCCAGGAATTTATTCACACTGTTACGTTTTCTTGTTGCAGACAAATCTATCAACATTGCCAATCGATTTCAAAGGAATACCCACATACTAATAGGTTTCTTTTGTTACCAAACGGACAACAATCTTGAAATACAATTGATTCCCTGTTTTTAGTTTGGAGCAAGTGTCGTTTGTTGGCATAGAGCCAGTGCTCCCGCTTGTCTGACGACAGTCAGCTCTCGTTACTCGCATGCTTTAGCACGATATCCCAGGGTGTTCAAACATGAGTTCCATTGGGCTGGATGAAACTGCTTCGCTTAACAGTTGATACCAGCTTTACTAAACTTTTGAAGTTTAGTAAAGCTGGTTAGAGGTTCGAAGGAGAAAGTCGTTTTGGTTTTACGGGCCCAAATCGGCCTGTAAATATAACTATATAAAGTAGCAGTATAATATTATAAAGAATAATTGTGTTTCAGAACTATTTCTTGCTAGGTACTTGGCTTTGCAAGGTACTTTTGCCGTATAGAGTAGTGAGGTCAAAAATTAAAAGGATAAAAGTGATGGGAATATATTCATATTTCCGTCACTTTTCTAAAGCAGAAAATGCATCATGAAAATTGAAAACACACAAGTACAAATGCGGAAAGGGATACTTGAATATTGTATCCTAAAGATTATTTCCAGAGGCGAAGTGTATGCATCTGATATGTTGGGGGAATTAACCTCCGCAAAAATTATGGTTGTTGAAGGAACACTTTACCCTTTGCTTACCAGATTGAGAAAATCAAATCTCGTTGGTTACAAATGGGTAGAGTCTAGCTCTGGACCACCGAGAAAGTATTATACACTTACTGATGAAGGAAAGGAGTTTTTGAATAAGCTTGATGAAACCTGGAAGGAACTAGTAAGTTCCGCCCGGAAAATATCGAGTAACAAATCAAAGAAAAAAGAAACTACAACCATTAAATAGCAACCCCATCTAGTCGGCGTTAACCGACAGCTCAAAAAATATAACAGCAATGAAAAAGAATATAAGTATCAATATTAGCGGCATCATTTTTCACATAGAAGAGGATGGATACAGTAAACTTAAAGAGTACTTAGAATCCATCAATTCTTACTTTTCTTCCTACGAGGATAGCAGTGAGATTATAGCTGATATTGAAAGTCGGATAGCAGAAATATTTCTTACAAAACTGGACGATGGCAAGCAAGTCATAACTCTGGATGACGTGGATGCATTGATTGCTACCATGGGTACCACAGCGGACTTTGAGGCTATTGAGGAGGAAGAAGATGTGGTTCAAGAGCCGCAGAAGGAAAAGCAAAGTGAACCGGAAGAAGAACCTAAAGCACAAAATCAACAGCCGAAAAGACTTTTTAGGGATGAGAAAAAAAGGATTCTCGGAGGCGTTGCATCCGGTATTGCTCACTATTTCAGTATCGACCCATTGTGGATACGCCTGATTATTATGCTCATGTTCCTAAACGTATTTTTTGGCCCATTGAGCGGTATGGTGTTCATAGCCTACATCGTACTTTGGATAGTGATACCAGGTTCATATGAGCTGAGTGAAGATAAGGAGGTCAAGAAAATGTATAGAAATCCGGACAATAGGGTTTTGGGTGGTGTCGCCAGTGGCATAGCCGCATATTTTGGTGTGGACATCACAGTTATCCGCTTGATATTTGTGCTTTCAATCTTCCTTGGAGGATCAGGCCTCATACTATATATTGTGTTATGGGTTATTACCCCTGAAGCGAATACCATCACAGAAAAAATGCAAATGCAGGGGGAGCCTGTTACCCTCTCTAACATCGAGCAAAATGTAAAGGAAAAACTAAACGTTAAAGAGGGTGATGAGAATGCTTTTGTGAAAATTCTACTATTCCCATTCAGGTTTATAGCAGCAGTATTCCAGGCATTGGGTAAACTGCTGGGACCAGCTTCTAAGTTTATCGTTGAGGCGTTGAGAGTAATAGCAGGACTTTTTGTGGCAGGAATCGGATTGGCCGGAATGGTGAGTTTGTTGATAGCTACAGCAGTTATTCTTGGGTTCATGTCAGGCTGGAGTCATCTGGTGACTATGGATCACTTTCCAATAGAATTGATCCGCGATAGTTTCCCAACTTTCGGATACTTGTCAGTTTTCATGGTGGCAATGATTCCTTTCTTAGTGATGGTGTTGTTGGGTATTTCAATATTGGTGAAAAAACTGGTATTGAACGCCAAAGTAGGCTGGGCAATATTTGGAATATGGGTGTTGAGTTTAATAGGAATAGCATTCTCAGTACCAAAGGTAGTGGGCGACTTTAGATCAGAAGGTGAATTCCGGGAAAGCAGAACCTTTGATTTTGCAAATACCAGGGCACAACTGAATCTGGTAGAAGCAGGTATGGAAGATTACGATATGGTCAATTTGAAACTGAGAGGCCATGGTGATTCATTATACAGGCTCGATATGCGATACACATCTCGTGGCAATTCCAGAAAGGCTGCTGTTGAAAATGCAAAAATGGTGGATTACGCTGTGAAGGTTGATGGCTCCAATCTCAACTTCGATTCTAATATGTCTTTTAAAGATGATGCGGTTTTTAGAGCACAGGAGCTGGCCATGATCCTTTACATTCCTTACAACCAGGTTTTCACTTTAGATGGAGACCTGGATTATATTTTTAGTATGTATCATCATGGCTATAAATCATGGCAGATGGAGGGCAATCAGTGGATGTTCACGGAAGATGACTTAATCTGTCTGACGTGTGAAGGGGAATCGAAGCGTAAAGAGAATAAAGACGATATGGGTTCGATGAACGGGATGATATTTGATATGAACGATTTTGATCAAATAGAGGCTTCTGGTAGTCTAAATGTGGTCATCTCACAAGAGGAAAATTATCATATAGAAGTGAAGGGTAAGGAAAGGTATACTGACAATGTATATGTAAAGAAAATAGACAATGTACTTACCATCGAATTAGATATGGACAAGGTGAAGAACAAACTACGCTATCTAGGGTCTCTGGACGAAAAGCTAGTGAAGGTATACATTTCTATGCCGGAGCTTAAGAGTACCAAAGGAAGTGGAGCTTCAGATTTTGATATTTCAGGATTCTCCTCTAACGAATTTTATGTGAACCTTTCCGGTGCTTCTATAGCAGATATCGACCTGGACAGTGATAACATAGAGGTAGACCTGAAGGGAGCTTCAAAAGTCAATTTTTCTGGTAGTACTAAAAATATAGAAGCGGATATTTCCGGCGCATCAAACCTCAGATCTTTCGACCTTGTGGCAAATTCCGCGAGTATTGAAGCATCAGGTGCTTCATCAGCTCGGGTATATGCCAAAGACAAGTTGTATATAGATGCTTCGGGTATGAGCAACGTCCGTTACAAAGGAAGCCCCGAAGTTTCCGTGATAGATGAAAGTGGGCTAAGCAACGTTTCCAGGACAGACTAACACCACTGACACTAACATTCAAATAACTACTTAAACCCCGATTTTCGGGGTTTTTGCATTCAAATAGCTGTAAATTTGTTTTCATAAGAAAATTTTCACACTTCGTGCAACCATCTTGCACTCATTGGCATCTACCCATTGAACCGCCTGATAATGACCATTAAAGTCGATAGTGAAATAACTGAAGAGATTATCAAGGGTTGTCTGAAAGGACACAAAAAGTCCCAAAGACAACTGTATGATTCATTGGCTCCATTGATGTTTTCTGTGTGCCGCAGATATATCAATGACCATGACACGGCACAAGACGTTATGATCAAGGCTTTTATGGTGGTTTTTCAGAAGCTTTCTCAATTCAGGCATGAAGGAAGTTTCGAAGGTTGGGTTAGGAGGATAATGGTTAACGAATCATTAACGTGGCTGAGAAAGCACAAAACCATGTACCTAGAAGTCGAAATAGAATCGGCTAACAAGGAAGTGGATTTTGATACGATCAGCTCGAAGTTAAATGCTGAAGATTTGATGTTGTTGATAGCGGGATTGCCAGATGGCTACCGCGCAGTTTTCAACCTGTATGCAATCGAAGGGTATTCACACGCGGAGATTGCAGATCAGCTCGGAATCAATGTCAATACATCTAAAAGCCAGTTGAGCAGGGCGAGAGCCTGGCTACAACGTAAACTGGCCAATCAGCAATATTTGGATGACATAAAAGTAGTGGAAAATGGAAACCAGTAAGATAGACAAGCTTTTCAAGGGCAAGCTGGCTGATCACAACTCAGCACCGCCACCTGTGGCTTGGGAAAACCTGGAGTCGTTACTTGACGGTGAAAGGAAGAAAGTAGCCTTTTGGTATTATAAAGTGGCAGCAGCTGTGGTTTTGGTACTTATCTCGGGTGCATTGGTTTATCAGTTTAATGCTGGCGATAATAATGACAACAACCTTGCACAGATTGAAAATGTTAAGCCGCCTCAGGAATCTAATGAAATTGTGGCTATAACTCCGGAAGAGCCTTCTTCAAGTGATGACATTGAAGAATTGTTGGAAGTAAATGAAACTCCAAAACAAGAACAGAAAGAACTTACAGCTACACAAGTTGAGCCCGCAAAACAAGAGCAGGAAGAGCAGCAATATGTAGCTGTACTGGGTAGCGAAGAGGAAATAGAACAACTATTGTCACAGGAAGGGACTTTTGTCTTCGAACTGGAGGATATGAATATGGATGGCGATATAAAAAGCAATGAACCTATAGCTGTTTCGACAAACGGCGACAGCACGGTTGCTACAAAAATGGAGAAGAAGCCTGCCGTTAGAATTACATACAGAAGCTCTGCAAGACCCGTCATGAAACGCAGGGTTGTCATTGTAGCCAAACTCGATACAATGAAACGCTGGAGGCCTGATTTGAAAAACATCCTCAAACTGCCCGGCTCTCTGCTTGCGGATGTGAGGGATGCGAAAGACTACCTGTTCAATCCCAAAGAAGAACTGGAAGACATAGAAAGCTCAGAACAATAAAATTGACTTATAAGCAATGAAAAAGATAATCGTAATCGTATTTATAATGATTGCCAGCATGACGCATGTCGTTGCAAATGGATTATATACGCAAAGAACCGATACGCTCATCATCGACCTGGGCAACAACAGCAAGTTGATCATTTTTGTAGACAGCCAGGAGGATCTGAAGGCCATTGAGGAATTTGATATCAACGAAATGATTCGTGAGATCAACAAAAGTATAGAAGCCTCTGGTAATGTGGGAGAGGTGGAAATTACTGACGATACAGGAGAGCGCTTTTTGAAAGATACGGTGGTCACAGTAGATCGTAGGAAGCAGGTACAAGAACCAGTGGAGGAAATTCCTGTTGAGGAACCGGAGGTAATGCCTGTAGCAGAAGCACCCACACCGGTGGCAGAGCCAGCAGTGAAAGTCATGGATTTGAAGGACCTGGGAAAAAGTGATACCATAAATGCCGTGTTGTCCAATGGCGAGCAAGTGCGCCTAACTTTTTCTCAGGAGCAAGTCCAAAAACCTAAAAAGCGTAGAAAACAAGACTATAGGACCAGTCGACTAAGCCACAATTACTTTGCGGTGGATTTCGGACTAAATAACTGGTTGGAAGATGGACAGTTGCCGAGTGGAGAAGACAAGCTATACACCATAAAGCCAGTAGGCTCATGGTATGCTGGTGGAAGGTACTTTAGAAGAATAGCCATTGGTGGTCCAATATTCGTTGACTTTGGCGGGAGTGCCACCTGGTATAGCTGGAAGTTTGAGAATAAAAGTGTACGTATTCTAAAGGATGCTGATCACGTAGAATTTGTAGAGGATCTGGGTATAGATGGTATCAAAAGCAAATTGTCAGCTTCCTATATCAATATAGAGATCATACCGACCTTCGATTTTTCTTATGGAAAAGCCAGGGTAGACGACCCTGAGGCCAAGCGTAGAAGGTATACCAAGCATGTAAGACCAAACGGGTTTAGGATTGGAATTGGTGGATATGCTGGGTACAGAATGGACAGCTGGACAAAAAACGTGTACAACGATGCGAATGGAGATGAAAAAAAGGACAAAGAAGGCAGTACCTTCTTTCTCAATAACCTAAGGTATGGGGCACGGGTGCAAATAGAATTGGACTATGATTTCAGCCTGTTTTGTAACTATGACTTGAATACGGTATTCGTAGAAAACAAAGGCCCCAAACTAAACGCGGTGAGCTTTGGTGTGACCATGGAGTTGTAGAAACTCAGTACTTGCCCCAATAATCAAAATAAAAGGAAACTCAATATTGCATAGTAATGACAAAAATAGGATTAATACTTATAGGGTTCTTCATAGTGGTTTCATCCGCACTTGCCGGAAACAAAATGGAGCCTATAGCATATTCTGACACAGTCTATATTGATCTGGGAGAAAACAGAAAAGTGGCCATAGTGGTGGACGATCCAGAAGACTTGAAAGAGTTGGAAAAAAGAGATTTGAATAAAATGATTTCCAAACTCAGGAAGCACTCTGAAGATGTGCTGGAGAAAAAGGAGGACGTGAAAAAGGACAAGAATTTAAAGGATACCACTTACTACTTCAGTCATAAAAAAGCGGATATAGATTTTTCTATCGCCAATTATAAAATTGAAATCCAATCAGATGATTTTGACGACCTGGGTGATGACATAGAAGACTTTTTTGAACATTATGATGATGCCGAGAAAGAGGAGGTAATCGAAAAGGATGTACCGAAGCATAAGAAGAGTTTTGATATTGACCTTGGAGTGAACAATTGGATTGAGAATGGTGGTATTGCAAACGATAACCTTTATGGCGTCAAACCCTGGGGGTCGTGGTATATAGCCTTCAAGCGCATGCATAGAACTCATACCGGAGGTCGTGGATTTATCAATTGGGGTTATGGGATCAGCTGGTACAACTGGAAGTTTGAGAATAGAAACACCAGGTTGATCAAAGGTGAAAACTCGGTGGTTTTTTCTGAGGACAATTCGGTGGATGGCCTTAAAAGTAAATTGACAGCATCCTTTCTGAACATCGAATTAATCCCTACGATCGACTATTCGCATGGTAGACGCAAGATGAAGACAGTCAGACATGGCAATGTGAAAGTTACCAAATACAGAAAAGAAGGCCTGCGGCTTGGATTGGGTCCATACCTGGGGTATCGCCTGGGAGCCAAAACCAAAATTGTTTATAAGGTGAGTGGTGACAAGCGCAAGGATAAAGACCATGACAATTTCTACCTCAATAACCTGAGGTATGGGCTTAGGGCCAAAATTGGTTTTAATCGTACAGATTTCTTTATCAACTATGACCTAAACAAAGTGTTCGTTGAAGGCAAAGGTCCAAGTCTCAATGCGATCAGTTTTGGTTTTACCTTATAAATTCTTATCTGGATATTGCACGAAATAGCCTTACTTACCGGCCTAAGATCCACGATAGCGACTAAAATGCTTGGCTTTGGGTATCCAAGCAGAATCCTTCACTTTAATCTAATAATAGATTATTGACCTTCGAAAGCTAACTGAATCTACTGTAATAAAGTGCTTGGATTCTTAGTTCATGTTATACTCAGGTTTCTTGGAAGTCCTCAATAATTAACCCTAAATCGTTGTTAAATTACTACGAGGCAAAAAAAGTATTAACAACTGCCTAATAAATAGTAGTCCTATTGTCCCTCAAACTATACTTTTGAATTTCTTTTGCTTAGTATGGACAAATGGAGTTTGAAAAACCAATACGAGATTTTGACTATGAATCATTGGGTCATATTTGTATCTTGATTTTTTCAACAAACAATAAAATATGAGAATTGATAGCCACCAACACTTTTGGAAGTATGATCCTGTAAAATATTCCTGGATTGAAGATAACATGCAAACCCTGAGAAGGGACTTCCTACCAGCCGACCTTGCTCCATTATTGAAACAAAAGAATATTCATGGATCAGTCGCTGTTCAGGCGGACCAATCTGAAGGTGAGACGGAGTTTTTGTTGGGCTTAGCTGGGCAAAATGACATTGTTAAGGGAGTTGTAGGTTGGGTCGACTTGCTGGTTGATGGAGTCGAAGAAAGGCTTGAGCACTTTTCTAAGAATAAGTATTTAAAGGGCATTCGCCATATTGTGCAGTCAGAGCCTAACGACTTTATGCTTCGTAAGGATTTTCAGAACGGTATCATGTCACTAGCGCAGTTTGACCTGGTTTATGATATACTCGTTTTTCCACCTCAGCTGATTGCGGCGATTGCTTTGGTTCAAAAGTTCCCTGATCAGTATTTTGTTTTGGATCATATTGCCAAGCCGTACATCAAGGATAGTAAAATATCGGGCTGGAAAGAGGATATCAAGGAATTGGCACATAATCCGAAGGTCTATTGCAAGTTATCAGGCATGGTCACTGAGGCGGACTGGAATGACTGGAAAGAGGATGACTTTAGACAATATTTGGACGTCATAGTAGAGGCCTTCGGAACAGACCGATTGATGTATGGCTCAGACTGGCCAGTCAGTCTTTTGGCAGCTCAATATGAAAAACAATATGCGATTGTAGAAAACTATATTTCTCAATTTAGCCAGGAAGAGCAAGCTAACATTATGGGAAACACAGCGGCGAAATTTTACAAACTTTAAACAAAATATAAGAAAACCGAATTATACATGGATTTAGGAATAAAGGATAAGGTGTTCATCGTGACAGGAGGATCGAAGGGCATAGGCGAAGGTATCACCAGGGCTCTAGTAGCTGAAGGGGCGATCCCAGTTATTGCCTCTAGGGATGTAGCCACCAGCGAGTCATTAGTAAAAGAATTCAAAGAAGCAGGTCGAGACTCTTTTTTCATTCATGCCGAGCTATCAGCGGTAGCAAACTGCCAGAAAGTGGTGAACGAAACCTTGACGAAATATGACCGAATTGATGGGCTGGTAAATAATGCTGGTTTGAATGACGGGGTTGGGTTGGAAAGTGGTGATCCTGAGGGGTTCGTAGATTCAATGAACAAAAACCTTTTTCATTATTACAATCTTGCGCACTATTGTCTTCCTGCACTTAAGAAAAGCGAAGGATCCATTGTAAATATAAGTTCAAAAACGGCCTTGACAGGGCAGGGAAGCACCTCGGGTTATGCCGCATCGAAAGGTGCCCAACTGGCATTGACACGTGAGTGGGCGGTTGAGTTGTTGCAGTATGGAATTAGGGTAAATGCTATCGTTCCGGCTGAAGTAATGACACCTCTATATGAAAATTGGCTCAATACTTTTGACGATCCTAATGGCAAATTAAAAACTATCACAGAAAAAATACCTTTAGGCGCTCGAATGACTACTAGTGAGGAAATTGCCGATATGAGTGTATTTTTACTTTCAAGTAGAGCATCTCACATGACCGGGCAGTTCTTATTTGTAGATGGAGGCTATGTCCATCTTGATAGATCCCTGGCAGGTGTAGATCGAAAATCAAAACTCTAAATTCAACAACCTAAACTTAAATCACTATTATGACCTCAACAGAGAATTCAGGCACACGATCAAAAGTCGTAGAGTCACAAATACTTGTTCCATTTATTCTGATTACATCTTTGTTCGCTCTCTGGGGATTTGCGAATGATATCACCAATCCGATGGTATCGGCATTCAAGAAGATACTGGAACTCAACAACTTCGAAGCGTCTCTTGTACAAATGGCTTTTTATGGTGGATATTTTACCATGGCTCTTCCAGCGGCGGTATTCATCAACAAGTATTCTTACAAAGTTGGAATCATGATTGGTCTTGGTCTATATGCGACAGGAGCCTTGTTGTTTTATCCAGCTGCGGCATTTGAGGCATACTATTTCTTTCTTGCGGCGTTGTATATTTTGACATTTGGCCTGGCCTTCTTAGAAACAACTGCCAACCCATACATCTTGTCAATGGGAGCGGAGGACACTGCCATTCAGCGGCTTAACCTCGCTCAGTCATTCAACCCAATGGGAGCATTGTCTGGGTTGTTTGTTGCTCAGACCTTTGTCTTGGGCGCACTGCAGTCTGATAACCTTGATGCCAATGGTAACGTGATCTATGATACTTTATCTGAAACTGCCAAAGCGTCGATTAGAACTGCTGACCTGATGGTTATTAGAAATCCCTATGTGGCTCTTGGTTTCTTTGTCATTGTCATGATGATACTGATTAAAGTTCTGAAGATGCCTGAGAACAAGCAAGCGGATCATGAAATCCATTTGTGGAGTTCCTTGAAACGTTTGGTCAATAACCCTAAATACAGGGAAGGAGTATTGGCTCAGATATTCTATGTTGGAGCTCAGATCATGTGCTGGACTTATATTTATCAATATGCGGAGACACTTGGTATTGACAACAGAAGTGCCGTCACCTACGCATATTGGGCTTTGGGACTATTTTTGGTAGGTAGATTTTTGTGCACTTTCCTATTGAAATATGTAAACTCTGCTAAGCTGTTAATGGCACTGGCGATAGCGGCGATGATTTGCACATCTGGTGCTATATTCATAGAAGGAATGACGGGGCTGTATAGCCTGGTAGCTATTTCATTTTGTATGTCGCTAATGTTTTCGACCATATATGGCATTGCTCTGGAAGGACTTGGGCAGGATACAGAGTATGGCGCGGCTGGATTGGTGATGGCCATTGTGGGTGGTGCACTGATGCCCGCACTACAGGGTTTGATCCTTGATATTGGAGGAGTAGGGTACACAGATACTTTGATCTTAGGTGTTCCTGAAGTTAATTTTTCATTTATACTACCATTCATGTGCTTTTTGATGATAGCCCTATATAGCTATCGGGTGTTTAAAGTGCATGATGCATAAAACTATACAGATATGACAAAGAGATATTGCCTGGCACTAGACCTAAAAGACGATCCGGCTCTGATAGCCGAATATGAAAAGTACCATGAAAAAATCTGGCCTGAGATAACAGAGAGTATCACATCCAGTGGAGTGCTTAGCTCTGAGATATATAGGGTTGGGACACGCATGTTTATGATCCTTGAAGTGGATGAGACCTTCTCTTTTGAAAGAAAAGCAGAAATGGATAAGGGAAATCAGAAAGTAGAAGAATGGGAGGAGTTGATGTGGAAGTATCAACAAGCTCTACCTTGGGCCAAAGAAGGAGAGAAATGGATGCTGATGGAGAAAGTGTTTGATCTAAGTATAAACGGGTGATCCGTTATATTTCAAACCAGTAGCCGGATTTAGAAAGGTTCTCATACTTCTCTTTATCAAATTGATAAAGGAAAGCCCCTTTCCTGGATTGACTTTTATCTTTAACATCTAGTTTGATCAGGAGACCTGTTGCCAATATTTTTTTTCTAAAGTTTCGGTCATCTATTTTGCGCTGATAGATGGCCTCATATACTTTTAGTAATTGAGGTAAAGTGAATTGCTTAGGCAATAGCTCAAATCCTATTGGCCTGTATCTGGCAAAATTCCTAACTTTTTCAATGGCCATATCCACCATCTCATTGTGATCCAAGACAAGATCTGGTACCCTGTCAAAGGGCACCCACTTGGCTTCATGGTCTTTGATTTTTATTTTCTTATTGGCTGAACTTTGTATTAAACTCCAGTAGGCAACTGAAACAACCCTGGCTCCCGTATCCCTGTCTGTTTTCCCAAAACTGTGTAGTTGTTCGAGGAATATTTCACCAAGGCCAGTAACTTCTTCCAGTACTTTGTGGGCGGCACCTTCAAGGCTTTCATCCTGATTTACAATTCGCCCGATTAACGACCACTTTCCCGCCAGGGGTTCGATTTCTCGTTTAAATATAAGCAACTTCAACTCGCCATCTTTGTATCCAAAGATGATACAATCGACAGCCAAAAGTAGTTTGTCTTTTTCCTGGTAGTAAGTCTTACGGTTTTTGCTCATTCGTTCAATTCAATGCAAATATGTATAATATTTTGTAATCGTTTTTGATTCATTGAGCCAGTACGATTGAATTATATACTCGGGCTATTTATAGTTATTTGTTGATAAGTTTGCAGCTGAATTCACTACACCCAATGAAATTCATTTTATTTCCTTTTGCACTCATTTATGGATGGATAACATCCTTCAGAAATCATATGTATGATTTGAAGTTGTGGAAGTCTGTGGGGTTTGATTTGAATGTAATATCTATTGGTAATCTAGCTGTCGGTGGTACAGGCAAAAGTACGATGGTCGAGTACATTGTTGATTCTTTGCTAAAAAATGGGCATAAGCCAGCTACTTTGAGTAGAGGATATAAAAGGAAAACCAAAGGGTTTCGACTGACAAATGATAAGGATACTGCACTCACAGTAGGGGATGAGCCGTATCAGTTTTGGTTGAAGTATGGCAAAGACGTACCTGTGGCCGTAGGAGAAGATAGAGTAATGGCAATCCCACAAATTCTTTTTGAAAACGCAGACCGTGATTCTATAGTTTGCGATGATGCTTTTCAACATCGGCCGATCAGACCAGCCCTAAACATTCTACTGTCAACTTATAATAATCCGTTTTTCTCAGATCATATCATGCCGATGGGAAAACTGAGAGAGCCACGAAAAGGTGCTGAAAGAGCAGATGTGTTGGTTTTTACCAAATGTCCTTCCCTTTCTAAAGAAGAGATGCAAGGGCATAGAGAACAATCAAAGAAATACCTTAAAGAAGGCACGCCCATGTTTTTCGCTACAACGAAATACAAAGAAGTGGTTCCACTTTTCGAGAATGGGTCAAAGTTTAGCAGTGATATTATTCTTGTCAGTGGACTAGCCAATAGCAAGCCATTGGATGAATATGCTGCTGCGAATTTCAACTTGATAGACCATCTTGACTTTCCGGATCACCACAGTTACAGCAAAAAAGATGAAGAGAAGATCATGCATTTATTCAATAGACACTCTAAGGACCTTTCAGAGCCACTTTCTATCGTAACTACGGAAAAAGATGCGACTAAACTAAGAAATATGATAGGCCTTGCCTCACTTCCGGTTTTTTATTTGCCCATAGAAATAGAATTCCTATATGAAGGTGATAAATTTGAGCGTTTGTTGTCTGACAGCTTTATGGCTTAGTTTGGAGAGATTTAATATACGGTGAAGTTTAAGAGTTTATACCTTCTGTTGGCACTAGGCTTTTCGTCATTTTCTGCGGTTAGCCAGATTATTGACGACTCTACTAAATTGGTCTATGGTGCTCATTCCACCGGCTTCACCTTCGAGCGAAAAATCAGGGAAAATGATACTACATTTCAAAAGATAGACTCCACGCTGTTTCAATTTGAGAATTTTGAGGTGATCAAACAAAAGAAGGAATATTATCAGGATCTGGGGGTCAATGGCAGTGCCATGCATCCGATGTATTATTCTGTGCCAACTACCATTGGTAGGACATCAGGTTTTAATGCTTACAATCCCTACATGATCAAACCGGAAGATTTCAAATACTATGATTCGAAATCGCCCTATATGGATTTGAATGTTGCTTTTGGGGGAAATGGCCGGTCTATGGTGGACTTCAATTATTCCAGAAACGTAAATCCAAATTGGAATGTCGGCTTTGATATTAGCCGGATGTCTTCTAATCGGCAGGTTGGGGAGGTGGCCCTTACTGGTGATAACAATAACACCAGGTCATCCATTATCGATTTGTACACATTCTATGAGTCTAAGAAGAAGGACTATTCAATACTGTTCCATGTCATCCGTTTTGAGCATGCTGTCAGAGAGACGGGGGGTGTAGCCGTGGATGCTGGGGCTGATGAGGTTGACTTCTTCCAGTATGCAGATACACCAATTAAGCTGGCAAATGCACAGAGCAAAGATGCCAGAGTCAACTTCCATATTTATCAGGAATACTCCTTGAAGCCTTTTTTTGAGGTATATCACATATTTGATAAGAAGAGTACTAGGAATGAATTTAACGACTACCCACTTTCATCCGATCAGAGTTATTTCGACAATATCTTTTACCGAACCGACTCTACACTGGATGCTTCTACATTCAACGAATTCACCAATGAGTTTGGGCTAAAAGGTAAGCTTTCTAATACGCTGTTTTATGGGGCATACCTGAAAAGACGAGATATCGATTTCAGATATGTTTACAGCGAATCTTTTGGGCATGAAGCGGAGAACTATTTGGGAGGCGATGTAAAGCTATTTATCACGGATAATAATGTAGTAGGCGGTAATATCGAAATTCTGGATGGTGGGCAGTACTACCTGAGAGGTTTTTTGGAGAATAAGTACCTGAAGGCTTCTTACACCAGTGCCATCTATCTGCCATCTTTTATGTCGGAGCAATACTTGGGCAATCATTACGATTGGTCTAATGACTTTGATCAAATTATTGTAAATAGCATAGAAGGGTCTGCTAGCTATGACTTTTCGTTTCTATCTATTGAGCCAAGGGTATCAATAACCAGTGTTGACAACTATGTCTACTTTGATGAAAGTAAGGCGGCTGCTCAGTCCAGTTCCAATGCTATCATCAACCGCTACTCTGTCAGAGCTGACTTTTCATTAGGAAAACATTTCAGACTAAATAATGACATCAACTATACTTTGCTTGCCGGTGGTGCTACAGATATTTTTCGTGTTCCGGATTTGTTGGTGAATAGTAAGTGGTATTATGAAAGCGTCTGGTTTAACGACTATATGCCGATTCAATTGGGAGTAAATGTCCGTTGGCAATCAGCCTACTTTGCCAATGGATACGATCCGGTGACGCAACAATTTTATGTCCAAAATGAACTGGAGACTAAATCCTACGTGGCGGCTGACATCTTTCTAAACTTCAAAGCCAAGAACCTTAGGATCTTTGCCAAGATGACGCATATCAATCAGCCCGGTGAAGGTGGGTATTTTGCTACGCCATTTTATCCGGGGCAAAAGAAGGTTTTTGATATTGGCTGCCGATGGTTGTTTTTTGATTGAAGCGATGAGTGTAAAAGTGCTAGTTTTGTTTCTCCTGTTATGATATGAAAGAAGAATATACCTATGAAAAAACCGTCCTGGGATTGAATTTACCAACCGACCCAAGATGGACCAATATTGCCGAAAAGGCATTGGATGAAATACTGATAGATCATGCCTATTGCGAACAAAAGGCAGCATCTTCGTGCATCTCTTTGATCGTGCAGTACCCAGACAAACCAGAATTGGTGGAGCTAATGACCGGAGTGGTGGCTGAAGAGTGGGGGCATTTTAGGCGAGTACTGAGCGAGATGAAAAAGAGAGGTATTGAGCTGGGTAAAATGCGCAAGGATGAATACGTATTGGCCATCAATAATATTCTCAAAAAAGGAGGGAGCAGAGAGCAACAATTGGTTGAGAAGTTGTTGCTAAACGCATTGATAGAGGCCCGAAGCTGCGAGCGATTCAAACTGCTTTGGAAAAATATTGAAGACGAAGGACTACAGAAATTTTATCATGAATTGATGATTTCTGAGGCAGGGCACTATGCCAACTTTATAGACCTGGCAAAGAAATATATGAGTGAAGAATATGTGAGCGAACGGTGGAAAGAATTCCTTGAAGCTGAGGCCGACATTATTGCCAATTTAGAAGTAAGAGCAGATAGAATGCACTAGGTCAATAAAAAGGATTCATGATTGTTAAAAAAATAGCCAAGGAGTTTAAGGGTTTTTACAAGGACCTGATGTTCGACCTTAGTTCGAAGAACAATTCCTTATACATTGGGTTCTACAAATACTTGTACAAACCGTCCAAGGGCTCTCTTTCACACTTTCTGGATGAATATTCTAAAAGCAATAAAGGACTTACTGTCGTGCAGGTAGGTGCTAATGACGGCTTCAATCACGACCCAATTCACAAGTTTGTAAAACGCGACAAATGGAAAGGGGTATTGATCGAGCCGCAGAAATACATCTTCGAAAATTTCCTATACAAACTCCACCAGCATACAGACGAGGTGGTGCCATTGAATGCTGCGATGGGGGAGGAAGATGGTGAGATGCCGCTGTATAAAATCAGCTTTACCAATGAGCGCTGGGCTACTGGCCTGGCTACTTTTCATAAGCCCACCCTGGAAAACGCAGTGAAAAATGGCACTATCAAAAGACGTGCTTTGAAGAATGGTGTTACACCACCAGCATCCGAAGCGGACTACATCTCAGAGGAAATGGTAGCAGTTGTGAGCCCTGGAACTTTACGAACTCAATATCATATAGATCATCTGGATTTGTTGATGGTGGATACGGAAGGCTATGATTTTGAAATCATCAAGATGTTCGTTGGGGCAGAGATGATTCCTGATGTGATGGTCTTTGAATACAATCACTTGTCAGAAGTAGATCTTGAGTCTTGCAAAGACTTCTTAAAAGATAGAGATTATTCATTTGTGGTGAAAGGAACCAATATGTTAGCAGTGAAACAAGGAACTGGGGCTGCAGCAATTTATAAACCCGGAATTGTCATTAGG
>JAGDZP010000010.1:0-392973 GCA_049115735.1 Cyclobacteriaceae bacterium
AGTCCAAATCGCGGGATAGAGCAGTAGGTAGCTCGTCGGGCTCATAGCCCGAAGGTCACAGGTTCGAGTCCTGTCCCCGCTACAAAATAAGAAGCCAGCAAAAGCTGGCTTTTGTCATGTACACGGTTTACGTACTATATTCCGAAAAATTCAATAAAATTTACGTTGGTGCGACTTCTGACTTGGAGCAGAGGTTCTTGTCTCATAACGAGCTTTCAAAGAAAGGTTGGACGGTAAAATTTCGTCCATGGAAGATAGTGCATACTGAAGAGTATGAAGTCAAATCTGAAGCACTAGTAAGGGAAAAACAACTCAAATCGAGTAGGGGAAGGGATTACATACGAAAACAAATACTGGGTCAAAAGTAATTTTCGGGCTTATATCCGTCAGCTGACGGACACAGGTTCGAGTCCTGTCCCCGCTACAAAATAAGGAGCCAGCGCAAGCTGGCTTTTGTCATGTATACGGTTTACGTACTATATTCCGAAAAATTCAATAAAATTTACGTTGGTGCGACTTCTGACTTGGAGCAGAGGTTCTTGTCTCATAACGAGCTTTCAAAGAAAGGTTGGACGTTAAAATTTCGTCCAAGGGAGATAGTGCATACTGAAGAGTATGAAGTCAAATCTGAAGCACTAGTAAGGGGAAAACAACTCAAATCGAGTAGGGGAAGGGATTACATACGAAAACAAATACTGGGTCAAAAGTAATTTTCGGGCTCATATCCGTCAGCTGACGGACACAGGTTCGAGTCCTGTCCCCGCTACTACCCAAAAGGCACTCAATCGAGTGCCTTTTTTAGTTTTCAAGCATTTCACTTTTTCTTTCTTTTCTAGCTCATAAAGAGCACACCAGCCTTTTCGTCAGGCTTTAAATTTCAAGGCTAAAATTAAAGGCCTTATTCTTAGTTAGTTGAAATTTAATATTAATTATATAGTTTATATAAATACATGTAACTATCTGTAAAATAGGTTTATATGAAATATATTTTTATATTTGAACTGATAATCAAACAAAAACGTGTATGAAACCTACAGTTAAACAATTTGTCAGTACAGGTGTGCTAATGATGGTAGTGTTGGTTTTGTGTTCTTTTTCTATAGGTGATAAAAAGGACAAAGAAGGGGAGTTGAGCATTCAAGATGCATCTGTGAAACTTGAAAAGGCAATTGAACTAAGAAAATTTGCTGATGCAAAAGAAGTAGTGAATGAGATACTGCCCTGGATGAAACAGGATATCAAAACTGATAAGAAGACCTTGTCACAAATAGGAAAGTCAATTGATGATGCTGAGTTGGATAAGAAATCCTTTTCCACAAAGCTTTCAAGAAAGAACAAAATATATGAGTCTACAAAGCATTTGGTTGAAACATCACCAGCAGCAATTAGAGTCAAAGGAAAAGATTTAGTTAAACTGGTGAATGAATATGCTTCGCTGATCTAATAAAGATTAAGCTAAAGTTATCGGAAGCCTGCTCAGTCAAACTGTGCAGGCTTTTTTCGTATTTAGGCTTTCGTTTTTCTAAGGTCATTAAACAGACAATGAGTAAATGATAACACTCCGTTAACTTTTTGCTGTTGATGCTGATCGGTCAATTTATGAATTCCAACAAATACTGACTAAATTGCGCTCCCAATTAATGAATGATTGAATTCATTAGTAAAATGACAAAAAAACTACCATAATGAAGGAAATATTACAGGAAGTACAGCAAAAACTAGGAAAGCCTTATCATGACCTGGAATTTTTATTGATTGCACTGAAAGAGGTATTGGAGGAGAATGGTGAAAGTGAAATAGCCAGCCAAATTCCATTTATCCATGAGAATGGCGGAGGTCTGGGTGATACAATTACAGGCAAACATGTTCAGCTGTATTCACTGGTATTTCAGTTGGTGAATATGGTAGAAGTGAATAGCGCCGTACAGAATAGGAGAAAAATAGAGGATGGTCAGTCACTGGCAGCAATAAACGGACTCTGGGCCAACAATATAAAATCTTTGTTGGATCAGGGAATATCAAAGGAAACTATTATTGAAAACCTTTCAAAAATTAGAATTGAGCCTGTGCTTACTGCTCACCCGACAGAGGCCAAGAGAGGAACGGTACTTGATCATCACAGGGAATTATACCTTATGTTGGTACAGCTGGAAAACAGCATGTTTACTCAGAATGAGCGCAATAACATTAGACATAATATAAAGCTCACGCTCTATAGACTTTGGAAGACTGGAGAGATATATCTTGAAAAACCGGATGTAAAATCAGAATTGGCAAATATTATCCATTACCTGACCAATGTATTTCCTCACGTTATACCTATGCTTGACAGAAGGCTTCTTCAAGCTTGGAGGGAATCAGGAAATTCCAAAGAGGATATTCTTGATAATCATGCATTCCCAAAAGTTGCCTTTGGAAACTGGGTTGGAGGTGACCGAGATGGTCACCCATTGATTACGGCTGAAGTGACAGAGCATACATTGAGCCAGTTGAGGTTGAATAGTATAATAATCATAAGGAGAAAACTTCTCGATCTACTGAAACGACTAAGCTTTAGTTGTGAAATGGATGAAGCTAGTCCAGACCTGGCTGAGAGAGCGCAAGAAATGCTAGATGAGCTGGATGAACGAGGAGAGATAGCCATTAATAGAAACAAAGGAGAGGCTTTCAGACAATTTACGAACCTGATTGTTTACAAATTGCCAGTAGACTCTCAAAGAGGACATGCGATTCAATTGCACGAACATCAGGGTTGTTATGTGTATTCAGATGACTTGATGAATGACCTTAAAATTCTGCAGGAGAGTCTGATCGCGTATGGTGCAAAGTCGATAGCCTATGACGATATCAACAATGCCATAAGAATTGTAGAGACCTTTAAGTTCCGCTTAGCAAACCTTGATATTAGACAAAATAGCGATTTTCATGATAAGGCAGTGGAGCAACTTTTGAAGGCAGCTCAATTGGACGTTACTGATTTTTCAGAATGGGATGAGGACAGAAGAATTGATTTTCTTACCAAAGAACTTCAGACTAACAGGCCTTTCAGCAACATCAATACTGAGTTAGAAGGAAATGCGAAAGCTGTATTTGATTGCTATAGGGTAGTTCAGCAGCACATCAGCAATTTTGGTACTGAGGGAATCGGTTCATTCATCGTGAGTATGACCCGCTCGGTTTCAGATCTTTTGGTTGTTTATTTACTGGCTAGGGAGGCCGGTTTGACAGAGTTGACTAAATATGGAGTCATTTGTAAAGTTCCAGTTGTGCCTCTTCTCGAAACAATAGAAGATTTGGAGAATGGTGTTGATATAATGAATGGATTTTTAAATCATCCTTTCACAAAAAATAGCATGCGCTGGCTAAAAGAGGAACACGGATGGGATGTGCCGGTGCAGCAGGTGATGGTGGGTTATAGCGATAGCAACAAAGATGGAGGTATTATGGCGAGCCAGTGGAACTTGTATAAAGCCCAATATAGACTCGCTCAGGTAGGAGATGAAAATAATGTTAAAATCAGGTTTTTCCATGGCAAAGGAGGTTCTATTAGTAGAGGTTCTGGTCCAACCCATTATTTTATTAAGGCATTACCTTACAATGCGATAAATGGAGAAATCAGGCTCACGGAGCAAGGAGAGACGATTGCTCAGAAATATGAGAATAAAGTGAATGCCGGGTATAACCTTGAGTTGTTGGCGGCAAATGCTATGTCAAAAACCATTCAGGATCAATCAGCCGAAAGGCATTACCATCCTTTGGCTGACATTTTGGAGAAGATGGCCAATGAAAGTAAGAAACACTATGAAAATCTCTTAAGAGAAGAGGGATTCATTCCGTACTTCCGTCAGGCCACACCGATTGATGCTATTGAGACGAGTAAAATTGGCTCAAGGCCAGCGAAGAGAACTGGTGCCAACAGTCTAGAGGATTTACGTGCAATTCCTTGGGTATTCTCATGGAGCCAGTGTCGCTATCACATGACAAGCTGGTATGGCATAGGCACCACAATGCACAAGTTAAAAACAGAATCTCCGGAAGAATACGAAAAGTTCAAGGCCGCAACAAAAACGGATATATTTATTCGATATGTATTGACGAATGTGGATACAAGCCTGGCTGCAACCGATGAGGTCATCATGGCTGAATATGCTGAGCTCGTGGACGATAAGGCATTGAAGGATAAATTCCTGAATATGTTCTTGTCTGAGTTGAAGTTAACTCGCGAGTATTTGTTTGATCTGCTGGAGGAGAATATTGAAACGCGTCGGGTTAATCACTACTATTCGAATAAGCTGCGTGCCACTGTAATGATGGATCTTCACAAGAAGCAAATAGCTCTTTTGAAAAAGTGGAGAAAACAAAAGGCTGACAATGATCCGGATATTGCAGACTCTCATACAAAACTGATGCTTTCTATCAATGCTATCGCCAGTGCGATGAGGAATACGGGATAAACAGCAATCGCATCTATTTAAAAAACCGCTAAATGTTCAAAATCATTTAGCGGTTTTTTTTTGCATTTGACTTCTGAGTTACAATTGTTGGTACCCAGAACAAACCTTGTATGTATATACATCTAGTTTGATTATATTGTAACTGTTACTATGTAAATGTGGGTTTGGTATCTCCTAGGTAATAGTCGGTCAATCTCGAAGTATTAATGTTGGTTTCCATGAAACGTCAAATAATAAATCATGTTTGCTATAGGGATGTGTTCAATGCACCTGTTTTTATTGATTCCTTAAGGGGATGGATGGGCATAGCGCCTGCTGAAAATGAGGCATTTGATCAAGCTATTCAAGAATTAACACTTGAGAAAGTAATCGTTGAAAGGAGAGGTTTTTTGGCTGTGGCAGGAAATGAGGAAAACATAGAAAAACAAGCAGAAAAGAGCCTTCTAACAAAGAAGTTAATAGGGAAAAGCCAGCGATTTTTAAGGCTCTTTTCAAGGTTACCAATTATTAAATATATTGGAATATCAGGTTCTTTAGCAGCTGACAATCCTACAATTGGGCATGCTGGAGTGAATAAAGGCGCTGTTGATTTTGATTTATTTGTTATAAGTTCCAAGAATGCATTGTGGATTTTGTTCCTTTTTGAAAGAATTTTCACAAATATTCATAGACTCATTATGGGACATCACTTTTATTGTTTCAATTATATGACAGATGAGACCTTTATGGAAATCACGAACAAGAATTTCTACACTGCAACAGAATTAGTAAATCTTAAAACAGTATATGATGATAATGTCTATGACCAATTTGTAAGCCAAAATAACTGGTATAAAAAATATTATTCATTGTCAAAAATTACTGAGGTAGTTAAGTACAAGACAAAAGATTCATTATTATCAATTCTAATTGGCCCGATAAACTTTATTTGCTTTACTTTTTTTTGTATTGGACGGGGAATAAAACGGTTTGAACTCAACCCCATATTGGAAATGTTTGGAGGATTTAATCCTAAAAAAAGAAATAATTTAAGGAGGGTATCAAATCCGAATGGTGGATATCAGGAAGCTATAAAACGAAGGTATAAGGAGCTTTATAAAGTGAATTTTCCTCAGTATTACTCAGATGAAGTAATCGAAAGCCTATTTCCTGTTAGTAGTTCCTTTGAGTTTTCCAAGGAAAATGTCTACGATGCGGAATATGCTGAATTGTTTACCAAGTATGCACTAAAAGTCAATGAAGAAAATACTATTTAGTCATTCGTATTTTTACAAATTCGACTCAAAGCAGTGGAAGACATCAGAACCTTACCCTCCTTTGATGACGATAACTGCAGCCGCTTTAATGCGTGAAAATGGTTATGAAGTGGAGTTGTTCGATTCAGGGCTTCAAGATACTCCTGAACAAATAATACCAGTTTTGAACTCATTTAAACCTGACTATTTCGTTATTTTCGATGATGGGTTTAACTACCTGACAAAAATGTGTTTGACCACAATGAGAGAGGCTGCTTTTGATATGCAGCAATTGGCAAGTGAGAGAGGCGCTAAGGTGATCACTTGTAGCTCTGATTCAACAGATCACTACGGAAAGTATCTAAACAACGGAGCAGATTTTGTAATCAGGGGCGAGGGAGAAATTACTTTAAAAGAGCTCATAGAGGATTTAGAAAATGACAATGATGGAAAGGGAGTACGTGGTGTAATGTATCAGGAAGGTGGACAAATTAAGTCTACTGCGATAAGAGGTGTTAATACAGATTTAGATCACCTTCCTCAAGCCGCCTGGGATCTGGTGAATTTAGATCCCTATAGAGAAGTATGGTCTAGACGAAGTGATATTTATAGTATTAACCTTGCTACTACCCGTGGATGCCCTTATAAATGTAATTGGTGTGCTAAACCAATTTATGGTAATAGGTATAATACCAGATCTCCAAAACTGGTGGCTGATGAGATAGAATTCCATGTTCAAAACCACGGAGTTGATCATTTTTGGATGTGTGATGACATTTTCGGCTTAAAGCCTGGTTGGGTTCAGGAATTCAGAACGGAAATAGTTTCGAGGAAATTGTCAATAAAATACAAAATACAATCCAGAGCAGATTTACTTCTGCAAGAAGACAATATTGATGCCTTGGTAGACTCAGGACTTGATGAAGTGTGGATTGGAGCAGAGTCGGGCTCTCAGGAAATTCTGGATGCCATGGATAAAGGGATAACGCTTGCTCAGATTGCAAAATCAACACAGCTGCTAAAGGCTAAAGGCGTGAAAGTGGCATTTTTCATTCAATTTGGTTACCTCGGAGAAACTAAAGACGACATTGATAAAACCATTAAAATGGTATTGGACTTAATGCCAGACAAGTTGGGTGCCTCAGTTTCTTATCCACTGCCAGGTACCAAATTTTATGATGTAGTTAAGAAAGATCTTGAATCCAAAGCAAACTGGACTGATTCTGATGATTTGGATATGATGTTTGAAAACACATATCCAAGAACCTTTTACAAAAGAGTACATCGATATTTGCATCAGAAGTATAGAATAAAAAGAGGCATTCAGTCTTTACAAAACTTGCTGTCTAACCCCGCGAATTTGAATATTAGGAAGCTAAAAGATATTGCTTCTATGGGTTTTCATTTTCCATTTTCTTTAATAAACAATTTTCGTCTTAATCGGTTGGCTTCAATTTCAAAATGAGTGCTGTATTCGACATAGCAGCTCCAACTTACGATAACGATTTTACTCAGACTCAAATTGGATCAATGCAGAGAAATCAGGTATGGAAATATCTGGATAGGTTTTTAAAAAATAAGACTAACCTGAAGGTATTGGAGTTGAATTGTGGAACTGGTGAGGATGCATTAAGAATGGGTAAGATGGGACATAATGTGCTTGCCACTGATATATCAAAGAAAATGATCGAAGTAGCAGCGTCTAAAGTTAGAGACGAAAAAGTTGATTTTCTGGTAGTTGATATTGATAAATTCTCAGGCTATGGATTGGATAATGATTATGATCTGGTGTTTTCTAATTTCGGTGGGTTGAACTGTATCGATTCAGAATCTTTGCAAAAATTGAGTGAGGGCATTACATCCATATTGAAAAAGAATGGAAGATTTGTCGCTGTAATAATGCCGCAATTTTGTTTCTGGGAAACGATGTATTTTCTTTTAAAAGGTAAGACGACTGAGGCATTTAGAAGAAAGAAACAGCACGTCATGGCCAATGTATCTGGTCGATCAATTAAAACGTGGTATTATTCACCAGGTAAGTTTAGATCTATAATCGATTCTAGCCTGGAGATGGAAATATTAAAACCAATTGGTCTGTTCTTACCCCCTTCATATCTTGAGAGTTTTTTTGGCAATAAACCAAGTGGCCTTAAGCTATTAAATTGGTTTGAAGAAAAGCTAGCTAGCCATTCATGGCAAGCACCTTTATCCGATCATTATTACATTCAATATCTTATGAAATGAATGTACTTTTAACCCACGGATATTTTCTTTCTGAAGATGAGAAAGAGCAACAAATAATGAGACCATATCCACCATTGGGTCTTTTGTATATTTCTTCCTTTCTAAATGAGAATGGTATCGCCAATCAAATTTTTGATAGTACCTTTTCTACTAAATCAGAACTTTTTCAAACGGTAAGAGATGCAACCCCAGAAGTAATAGCAATATATACGAACCTGATGACTAAGGTGAACGTGCTCGAAATAGCTACCAAATCAAAATCAATCAACCCCAATACTAAAATAATATTAGGAGGTCCTGATGTAACCTATAATACCTTAGACTATCTCCAAAATGGCGCGGATTATATCGTAATTGGTGAAGGTGAAAATACAATGCTTGAGTTGGTGAAGTGCATCAGTTCGGGATCTATAGGACTGGAGGATATTCCAGGAATTGCATACTTGAATGATAATGGTACAGAAGTGAAGACCAAGCCTCGCCTGAAAGTGCGTGAGGTAGATGATTTACCGATTCCGAATCGCGATGGAATTGATATTTCTAAGTACTTAAAAGCATGGAAGGATTTTCATGGAGAAAGTGCACTAAATGTCAGTACACAAAGAGGCTGTCCTTATACCTGTAAATGGTGTAGCACGGCAGTTTATGGCCAAAGTTACAGACGTAGATCTCCACAAAAGGTAGTTGTCGAACTGAAGGTAATTCAAGACAAATATAATCCGGACACTATATGGTTTGTGGATGATGTCTTTACGGTGAGCCATAAATGGTTGAATGCCTTTGCGGAGGAATTAGAACTTCAGAAAGTAAAAGTTAAGTTTGAGTGTATCAGCCGTGCAGATCGGATGAGCAAAGAGGTCATTGCTACCCTTAAAAGAGCTGGATGTTTCAGAGTCTGGATAGGAGCAGAGAGTGGGTCTCAACGGATAGTCGATGCAATGGATCGAAGAGTTTCAGTTGAGCAAGTGAGGGAGATGATCCAGGATACAAGAAAGGCGGGCATTGAGGCAGGAACATTTATAATGTTAGGCTATCCTGGAGAAACCGAAGAAGATATCAAGGAGACAATTAATCACTTGAAAATTGCTAACCCTGACCATTTCACGATTACAGTAGCTTACCCGATCAAGGGTACTTCATTATATAATGAGATTGAAGCCAAGCAAACGGTAGAATTGGATTGGGCAAAAAGTACGGATAGAGATCGGGATTTTGTTAGAACGTATCCAAGAAAGTATTATCAATATGCTGTGACCAAAGTTGTGAATGAGGTGAACTACTATAATGCGAGGTTAAATTCTAACTCTGGGTATAGCAAATATAAAATGAAGACAAAAGCGATTTTGGCTTCTATAGGAATGAAAATGATTCGGTCACTTTCAAGTCATTGATTTGATTAAATTCAATAACAGACATATTTTCTTAGAAAAAAATAGAAGGAGTCTTTTCCTTTTACCATTAGGAATATTCTGTCTGTTTTTCATGGTACGTTCCATTACATATCCTTTGCATGATTTTTCAAATTATTACTTTGGAGCGAAACTATTATCTCAAGGGCTATTTACTTCAGATGTATATGATCCTGGTTTTTTTAATTTAAAAATAAATTCGCTTGGGCCAGAAGGACTTTTTGTTAATTATGCCCCTAATACTCCCTTTTTGGTATTGTTCTATGTTCCGATGACTTTAGTTGGACCATTTACTGCCAAGGCGATTTTTAATGTTGTCAGCGTTTTTCTATTTATCATTTCCATCCATCGTCTTAGTCGAAAACTGAATATTTCGCAATGGCTTCTAATATTTCTACCTATTGTTTTTGCAGTGCCAATAAAAAACAATATTCTTTTTGGTCAACCATACTTATTGATATTTTGCCTAATGTCTGAAGGTTTCATAGCTCATTGTGAAAACATGAACTTAAAAGCATCTTTCGTATGGGCAATTTCGGCTCTATTGAAAATCACACCGGCCATTATTTTGATTTATCTCTTGCTTAAGAAAAAGTATAGGGCCTTTATTTGGTTTAATGTATTGGGTCTAATTATGATCTTGTTAACACTAATGTTTGTTGATTTGGAGGTATACTACTTTTATCTTGATAAGATATTGCCCAAAGTAAGTATGGGTGAGCTTGTCTCCACTGGATACTACTTTCCACAACAAACATCATTGTCGCTTTTTAAGCACCTTTTTCTGCTTGACAATCCGGGTAATTTGAATCCATGGCTCAATAACCCTTGGTTATTTACAACTAGTTTGAGTCTCTTTGTTGGGCTAATTCTGTCAGTTTTAATAGTGTACTCAAGAACTGAAAAATCCGACTTTATTGTGATGTCGGTCTGGATAGCAGCCTCCTTTTTGATTTCAACTTATGGGAGTAGTTATTCAAGAATTTTATTGCTTTTCTTTTGGTTTGCTTTATACAAAAACTCCAGCACGCATAGGTTTCTTTTGGTTACATCTGGCATTTTCTTGATAGTTAATTTTCCTTATGGATGGCTGGAAAATTACCCAATTGTCGTTCAGTTCTTTGGATTACTGACATTAACACTTCTCCTCTTAAATACTGTATATATCCAAAATAACTTAAAACGGCTGCTTCAATTGTCACCCATTCTTTGTGGGTTGATTTTTTTAGTAAATCTTTATAGACTTCCTGTAGAACAACCAGAAGGCAAACCACTGCTTTCTGATAATGTTTCTTTACTACTAGATTATAACATTCAAGGTGACAGCCTTCATTACACCTATTGGAATGGACGATTAAACCATGGAATATTTAAAGAAAAGATTAATACAACTTCAAATGAGGTAGTAATTCAATATAATCAAATCATTTGGAAAGGAAAAAAATTGACTAACTCTGTTGATAACAAAAAAGACCCCTTGATTATTAATGGAAATAAAATCATTTACCTATCAGATGCAGGTAGGGGGTATGGGTTTTATACGCTCAGCTATATAAAACTTCCAAATGATAAGATTGAAATATAAATATTGTGCGACTTATATTTTAGTGACTCCTTTCGAGGCGTTAAATCAGAAAAACGTAGAAACAACCCTATGATCAACGGCAAGAAAGTAATTGTAGTTATGCCAGCTTATAATGCCAAAACAACACTGAAGTCAACTCTAGATGAAATACCTAGAAATATAGTTGATGAAATAATTCTTACGGATGATCATAGTACAGACGGCACAGCTGAATTAGCTAAAAGACTAAAAATCAAGCATGTATTAGAACATAAGAAAAACCTTGGGTATGGGGCTAATCAAAAGACTTGTTATAACAGAGCTTTGGAATTAGAAGCAGATATTGTAGTAATGCTTCACCCGGATTATCAATATACTCCAAAACTCATTC
This sequence comes from Cyclobacteriaceae bacterium, assembly GCA_049115735.1. Lineage (GTDB taxonomy): Bacteria > Bacteroidota > Bacteroidia > Cytophagales > Cyclobacteriaceae > CAXBNB01. The sequence goes on from JAGDZP010000010.1 coordinate 11,298, forward strand.
CTTCTATGGTTAATATGATAGCATATGATATATATGATGTAGTATTAGGTTCTAGAATACTGAGTAAAGGGGCGTTGAAAGGAGGGATGCCATTTTACAAGTATGTTTTTAATAGAGCCCTCACGTTTATTCAGAACATTTTACTTGATTATAAGCTGTCTGAATATCATACCGGCTTCAGGTGCTATAAGTCGTCTGCCTTAAGAAGAATACATTATGAAAATAATTCAAATGATTTTGTCTTTGACAATCAACTTTTAGCTCAAATGATCTATTATGGGTATAACATCGGAGAGGTTTCCTGCCCCGCCAGGTATGACAAGGAATCTTCATCCATTAACTTTAGAAGAAGTGTGTGGTACGGGTTTGGTGTGCTTGGTGTTTCAATTTCGTTTTGGTTGCATAAAATTAGACTTGTGAAATCTAGGCTTTTTACAATGGATATTTGAGGTATGTTTCAGTACTATGACTGATGGTACACCAAAAAATAGGGCAGTAAGTTAAGTCCACAAATGTGTCATTCAAGTTAACTCATTTTTGAAATGGTTGAATCCAATTCCTTTTTTATGAATAAAGAGATTTTTATCAGCTTAGTTCTAAAGGGTCTAAATATTCTGATCAATCTATTGTCCATTCCTTTGATTATCAATTATTTGGGTTCGGAAAGTTATGGAGTATATATAACTTTTAGTTCGTTTTTGGGAATAGGAAGTATTTTGGATTTTGGTTTAGGAGATAATCTTAGGTTGGGTATTAGTAAGAATTATCATAAGGAAAATTTAGAAAGTTTAAGAGTATTGATAAGTACTACCTATGTCTTTATGTCAATAATTGGCGTACTTTCGTTAATCGTATTTTTGTTAATAGAGGTCACATTAGGGTGGGAAAGTTTATTAAATGTAAACCAAGCTATTACACATGAAATTAGAGTATTTGTTATTGTTACCGTCGTAATTTATTCTGTTAAATCAGTATTGGGTTTAATCCACAGAATTTTTTTAGGCCTTAAACTTGCAAACAATAGCACAGCATTAAGTCTTATTTCAAGTATAGTATCTTATCTGACTGTTTTACTTGTCCTAGAAAATTTCAATTCATCTTTGATTAACTATTCTTTATTCGTAGGGATTTTTGAACTTGTGCTATTGTCCTTATTCTCGCTTTATTTTTTCCATAAAGAGTGGAATTCATTTAAACCATCATTTGAATATGTTAGGTTCAAGAATACCAGATTGTTTCAATCCAAATTTTACTATTTTGTACTTTCACTAACTGGTTTTTTGGTTCTCAATACTGATAATTTTTTAATTAGTCACATCTTTTCTCCATCAGATGTTTCAACTTATTACATCGCATTTAAGCTATTCAATATATCTAGTATTATTTTCACCGTGATACAACTTCCCATCTTTGCCAACTATACGGAACGATACCTTATAGAAGATTTCGATTGGATAAGAACAATAAATAGAAGATTGTTCATTATATGGCTTGGGCTGTCTTTATTGATATTGATAATTTTGTTCTTTTCTCAAGAAATAATACAACTTTGGTTTGGAGGAGCAGTTAGTGTTTCTAAAGAGTTATGTGTCACCATGGCAATATATTTTATCATTCGAGAGTACAAATCAATAAGTTCACTTTTTCTTAGTGGAATAGGAAAACTTAAAATATTAAGTATAAATGCAACTATTTCTACAGTTACGAATATTCCTTTATCTTTTTTATTTGCAATTTATTTTGACATGGGATTAAAAGGAGTAATACTTGGAACAATCGTAAGTATAATACCTGAACTAATATTTAATCAGATACAATATTATAATCTGATTAATAGGACATGAAGTTTCTATAAAAAAGAAGTTCTCAATAGTTATACATGGACCGAATGTAATAATTTGCAGCATTAACATAGTGCAATACTGATAGTCCTAGTTGATTTTTTTTTCTATAATTTCTGGCTATAGACCTGTGATTTTCAGCCTTCTTGTTCATTATAATACTTTTATGGTTTTTAAATTCATCTGGAAAAAGAAAACGAATTTTGTTATAAACTTTTAAATTGAACTGAGCCATAATTAAACTATTTCCGCTGATTCTTTGACTATGTTGTCTTAATTTAAAAAGGCTTTGGTCTATATAAATACCAGTGTACTCATGCGAGATGCGCAACCAAATATCAAAATCACTGGCTACAGTTAAAGTTTCATCAAACAATCCAATCTTAGTGATATGTTCTTTTTTAATCAAATAACTGCCAGTACATATAAATGTACCCTTAAGTACCTCTAAAAAAAATCGACCACTTAGTTGCTTGTTTTTGGGTAAATACTTTTCAGATATCAATCCATCACTAGTGAAATAACTGTAATTACAATAACTAAAGTCATAACTTTTATTCTCTTTGAGTACAGTATATGAGGTACTTAGAAAGTGATCATCCCATAAATCATCAGAGTCTAATAGGGCTATGTATTCACTTTCTGAAGCATGAATTCCTATATTACTTGCAATGCTTTGTCCAGAATTGGAAATCTTAATGTAACGGATATCTGGATAATTAGAAATTAACTTTTCAGTATTATCAGTTGATCCATCATCGACCACAATTAATTCATAATCTGAAAATGTTTGTCTTAAAACAGACTTAATTGTCTCCTTTATTAAATGTGCTCTATTGTATGTAGGAATTATTACACTTATTGTGGGCATAAGTTGGAATTATCTTTAATTTGCTTGGACGCATATTAAACTTAACAATTAGGTTTTGTAATAAGTGACCTTCTTCTTCAATTTTAAGGGGCTATGCTTATAATTAGGTGTAAAATAAAAAGAGCTTGTTCAATAAGGTAAAAACACTTAACCACAAATTAATACCAAAAAAGGTTCTTCATTCTCCAAAATGGATAGTTTTAGGAGTGAACAATGTTTGCAATCTCCATTGTAAAATGTGTGATGTAGGCACTCACAATTTTGAAAGTAATTTTGCTCAAAATTTGGTTGGAACTCACCCGATAAATATGCCTTTGGATCTTGTTAAAAAAGTCATTGACCAAACGGCTCAGTATTTTCCCAAAAGTCAATTGGCATATGCTTTTACTGAGCCTATTATTTATCCATATCTTTTAGAGTCTTTGAACTATGCAAACAATATAGGGCTATTTACCAGCATCACTACAAATGCATTAACATTAAGAAACCTTGCCAAGGGGATAGCGAAAGCGGAGTTAAATGAACTTTACGTGTCTTTGGATGGCCCGCAAGAAATCCATAATAAAATCAGGGGACACAAGGAGTCGTTTCAAAGAGCAATAGATGGTATTAAAAAATTAAGATTTTACGGAGCAGAAACGAAGATCACAATCATATGTGCAATTACTGAGTGGAATATAGGTCATTTAAAACAATTCTCAGATTCTTTCATTGAATTAGGAATAGATGAAATTGCATTTATGCATACCCAATATACCGATCCCAAGATGGCAAATATTCACAATGCAAAATGGGGAAACTTATACCCTGCTACAGATTCCAATTTAGATGAAGTCAATTTCGACAATATGGATTTGGATATTTTGCTGGAGGAAATTGGCCATATCAAGTCCTCCAAATACCCTTACAATATTTACTTTTCCCCGGAAATCAGTGAAGCAAATGAATTGAGAAAATACTATTACGAACCAGATACATTTATTGGCAATTATTGTAGTGCGGTATTTACAAGCATTATGGTCAAGTCTGATGGTTCTGTAATTCCGGCACATGGCAGATGTTATAATATTGATATAGGAAATATTTATAAGGAATCACTTAAGGATATCTGGAACTCATCAGTAATAAGTACGTTCAGGTCAAGATTGATGTCCGAAGGAGGTTTTTTTCCAGCTTGTTCCCGTTGTTGCAGCGCTTTTTAGTTATGAACAAAGTCCTCTTATTCAACCCTTTTGCAGCAAAGAATGGTTACCGCATTCCCAATTCTATATTGCAAGTAGCTGCATCGATCAATGGAAAATATGATTTCGTTTTTGTTGATGGTAATCTGGAGAAAGACCCGTGGACTAAAATAAAAGGACATTTGGATACGGGGCAGTTCAGATTCTTTGGATGCACAGTTATGCCTGGGCCGCAACTGAGACAAGCAATACCCTATTCAAAAAAAATACGGGAAGAATATCCAGATATAGTCAATATTTGGGGAGGCTACTTTGCTTCTAACCAATACAAAACCAGTATTAATTCAGGGTTTGTAGATTTTATAATCGACGGTCAGGGAGATTATGCCTTTCCGCAGCTACTTGATCGGATCATTCAAAATGAAAACAACTTTGATCAAATCAACAACTTAATTTATAAGAAAGGTGATGAAATAATAAAAACCAGAAAAGAATTCATTGGTGATCAAAATGGATTGCCAAAACTTCCTTATGATAAGCTGAATAAATGTTATCCAATAAGAAGGTATTTGAAAAAGACTTTTTTGGGAAAAAGAACTGCCGCATATCATGCCAGTTTTGGTTGTCCTTTTACGTGCTCATTTTGCGCCGTTGTTCCGATTTACAATGCCCGCTGGAAGAGTAAATCAGCCCAAAATATATTCAAGGATATTAAATATTTAATTGAAGAACATGGCGCTGATGCCGTGGAATTTCATGATAACAACTTCTTTGTGAATGAGAAAATGGTTGTTGAATTCTCACGCTTGATAAAAGAATATAATATTAAGTGGTGGGGGGAAGGAAGGATTGATACACTTACGAAGTACAGTGATGAATCCCTAAAGGCAATGAGGGATGCTGGCTGCAAGATGATATTTTTCGGTGCAGAAAGCAGTAGTGATGAAGTGTTAAGTAAAATGGATAAAGGAGGGACCCAAACGGCTCAGCAGATTAAAGATTTTGCAGCGAGAATGCAGAAATTTAGTATCATACCTGAATATTCCTTCGTGTTGGGAATGCCATTGGAGAATGAGCAAGAAGTTAACAATCAAATTGACCAGGATATTACATTCATAAAAGAAATTAAACGGATAAACCCTGATACAGAGATTATTATATACTTGTATAGTCCTGTTCCTACGGAGGGATCGGAGTTATATGAAACGGTAAAAAAAGCAGGCTTCTCTTTTCCCGAAAAATTGGAAGATTGGTTGAGTCCGGAATGGGAGAATTTTGACCTTAGAAGAAATCCACTTACGCCGTGGTTAAAACCATACATGGTAGATAAAATTCAAGGTTTTGAAGCAGTTTTGAATGCACATTATCCAACAGCATCAGATTATAAACTGACTACATTTCAAAAGAAGCTAATGAAAAAAATTTCGGCTTGGCGTTACCACGCCAATATCTATAAATGGCCCTATGAGTTGAAGGCACTACAGAAATTTTGGCTGAGATACAGGAGGCCAGAAATAGAAGGGTTTACAATGGAAGAAAGTCATGTTTAAAAAGATCTTGGATTTGGCTCATCCTGTTCTCAAACCTATTTACAATTGGTATAATTCGCGTATACGAACGTATAATTATAATGGAATTAAGATTCGTATTATGCCTGGTGTATTTCACCCCGGACTATTTTTTAGCACGAAATACTTGCTTGAATTTGGCTTAAAAAATATTTCTATTCCTGAGCAAAAAAGCATGCTTGAACTAGGGGCAGGTAGTGGTTTAATGTCTGTTGTTTTTTCGAAAAATGGAATGAATGTATCTGCATCAGATATTAATCCCGAATCCATTAGGAACGTGGATGAAAACGCAAAAAGCAACAATGTAAAGATAAATATTTATCTTTCTAACCTCTTTGATGAAATTCCAATTCAATCGTTTGATGTGATTCTTATAAACCCTCCGTACTACAGGAAAGCGCCAATGAATAAATCGGAGATGGCATGGTATTGTGGAGAAGGTTTCGAATATTTTAAGAAGTTATTTAAACAATTGGGGAACTATATGAAGCCAAAAACCCATGTCTTCATGGTCTTAAGTGAAGATTGCGAAATAGACGCTATAAAAAACATCGCGATAGATTATGGATTCAGGTTTAAATTGTCCGATAATAAGACCATTAAAGGGGAGTCCAATATGATTTTTAACATTAATAAATTGAATTGATTAAAAAATTAAGTTCGGTTCGTATTCTGATAATTCTCTTGGGTCTGAGGGTGTTCTTATGAATTGATATGGTGTGTACTTGTCTATATCATTTCGCCAATATAGATTTTCACCTAAAATATTGAATTCGCGGTTTATATGTGTTACTTCATTTTTTAGCATTTCTCTCACTTGAGATTCGTCTATGTTCCATTCAATGGACAACCTCCTGGCAGAAGGTTCAAAAAAGCTAAGGTATAAGAGTTCTGTATTTGTATGGTCTTGACGATTATCATAGTTGACAAGTGAATTTACGAATGATCGCTGTTCGTCAATTAATTTATGGTCATTTTCTCGTACAAGAAGGAATTCGGCCTCATTCATTGGTTCTTCATATAAAGGTGTTTCTTGAAAAAATTGCTGAATGCCACTTTCATGACACCACATACATTTGGCTGGTTTTCCCGCAATTGTAATCTTAGGATTTCCAGCCAATTTCAGTTCCCCAAGTGGATTATAAATTCCAAATCTGATTTGACCATTTTCCATTACATCAAGTGTTTCTTGCTCAACTATTACGAAAGTACCTTTGCCTATTTTTCCTGTTCCTTCTGAAGCCAAATAAGCTATCTGGTTATATTTTTGAGCATCTGAAAACTCAAGTATTCGGTCTCCTTTTGCCACTGATGAGTTTTGAACATATGCAACATTGTCATCTAAAGTGTAGCTATTTTTAAAGGATGTAATATTTTTTGATTGTCCTGTGATTTTAAAATAGTGCCAGCTACTATTAATCGTTAGCATAATATACCTTCCAACATCTATCCCATTCATTTTCTTATATTCTTCACTACCAATTAATATATTGTTCAACTTGGTAAGGGCAGATAAAGCTTGAGAGTTGAAACCAGCGTAATCTAAATTGAGGTTAAATAAGTCATCAGTTTTCCACTTGATTAAATTATTTTCTTCATTTTCTGGAAGTTTTGCACCCAATTGGGATAAAGCCCAATACAATCCTGTTTGCATATTTTCTTGGCTTTCCTTGGGATAGTTTTTAACCCAACGAAGAGTAATCTCAGCATTAGGAGTTATCAAGAAAAGCTCTTGCTCATTTTGATAGTTGCATGAGCACATCACCAAAATAAAAAGTAGCGTTAGATGTTTCATTAGCATCTATAATTTGAAGCTAATTTATTTCAAAATCCTTAAATCAGAACTTGTCAAGCACACCATTTTTCATAGTACTCTACAAGCCAAAACAGAAATATTTGAATTCATAGAAATATGGTATAATAGAAAAAGAAAACATGCATATCTGGATTATAAAACGCCAGAGCAATATTCGAAAACTAAATATACAAAATGTGCTTAACTATTTGTCCACTTTTTCGTTGAAGGTGCATTTCTCGAATGCGCAGCAGAAATGCACCTTAATTGTACACATCCGGAATGGCTCCAATAGTGAAGAGCTTCAGGAGTTTTTCAAGTTTCTTCATTGGAAGTTGACCATGTGATCATCGAAGAATAAAAAACATTGAAAAAGTATGTTTTTATTTTGGGGGTAATGCACGGGTGAATAGTCTTAACACATATTGAACAACAACAATAAGTAGCTTATGAAGCTTTTTACAAACAGCAAATTATCCCAAGGATTGTCCAAACTTCTTTCGAGAAGAAAAATACAGCATTTTAAAGACAGGGAACAATTCAATTCTTATACAGAAAGTGCCTCATATCTGGATCATTTTAATGAAGCGCAGGTGCTAGAGATTTCTTATGGGTTGAATACCAGAAGAAATTCATTCTAATTGCTGAAAGTATTTCCACCTTTTTGTTCGGCGTGAGACAGGCCTTTGTTCAAGGTGCAGAAGACAGTATTCTAGGGAGCATTAAGGTCTTCTTTGAGTTTGCTTAAAAACGCGCTTCTCTGCTCGTTTTCCTTAATTTTCGTCAGTAAAATAATATTTTTAATAAATGTTCACGTATTGCATTTATTGATTAATTGATGATATTTGCACTTCGAAAATTTTTAACACTAAATATAAACAGCAATCGCTAAACAAAGATTTCAAAAACGAGGGTTCCGAGGTAGAGTCGAGGAACCGTATAAAGTAAATGGTAAAATCACCGCACGAGAGGTAAGAGTTGTCGGTGAGAATGTTAAGGTTGATGTTTATTCTTTGCGCGACGCTTTGCAAATGGCTGAAGAGCAAAGTCTTGATTTAGTTGAAATCTCTCCTAACGCAGATCCTCCTGTTTGTAAGATTATTGATTATTCAAAATTCAAGTACGAACAGAAGAAAAAGCAGAAGGAAATGAAAGCCAAGGCACACAAGACAGTGCTGAAAGAAATTAGGTTTGGCCCTAATACAGATGATCATGACTTCAATTTCAAATTGAAGCATGCCATTAACTTTTTGGAAGATGGTGCAAAAGTTAAGGCCTACGTTCACTTTGTTGGGCGTACAATCGTTTTCAAAGAGAGGGGTGAGATTTTGTTGTTGAAATTTGCACAGGCTTTGGAGGAGTATGCTAAAGTAGAGCAGCTGCCTAAGTTGGAAGGAAAGAGGATGTTCCTCATGCTTTCACCAAAGTCTTTGAAGAAAAAATAATTTGTTTAATATATATAACTGAAATGCCAAAAGTTAAAACTAAATCAGGAGCTAAGAAAAGGTTCAAACTGACTGGTACGGGCAAGATCAAGAGAAAGCATGCTTTCAAAAGTCACATCCTTACCAAGAAAGAAACCAAGCAGAAGCGAAATCTTACTCAGATGGGCTTAGTACATAAGTCTGATGAGAAGAACGTGAAGTCAATGCTCAATATCTGATTTGAATCACCCGATGAGATCGGGGAGAGGTTAATTATTCACCAGATGATTGGTAGTAAGTGCTCGATAGAAAGGGCCGCCAATAGTCAAAAAATTTAAAACAAAATGCCAAGAAGTGTAAACACAGTAGCATCCCGGGCCAGGAGAAAAAAGGTCATGAAAATGGCCAAGGGCTATTTCGGGAGAAGAAAAAATGTATGGACGGTTGCAAAAAATGCCGTTGAAAAAGGTTTAAACTATGCCTACAGGGACAGAAAAGCTAAGAAAAGAGAGTTTAGGAAGTTGTGGATTCAAAGAATCAACGCAGGTGCTAGACAGCATGGTATGTCTTACTCTCAATTTATGGGTAAATTGAAAGTTGCTAAAATTGATCTTAACAGAAAGGTTTTGGCTGATCTTGCGATGAACCACCCTGAAGCTTTTAAGGCTGTCGTAGGAAAGCTTAAGTAATTAAGCCAAAAAATATATTGCAACCCTGTTCGGTAAACGGACAGGGTTTTTTTGTGAAAAATCCAAATTAGAAATCGTTTCCATTCCGAGTAAAAGGATTAGTTTTAGGAAATACTCATAACTTAAGAATATGCGACGTAGAAAGTTTTTCAAGTCTTCAGCACTAGCACTGGGTGCTACTTCAGTGTTTGGTACAAAAGCAGTCGCATTGCCAAGGTTCAATGATTCCCTTCCTATTATTAAACCAAAGAAACTAGAAAAGGGAGATACGATTGGCCTGATAACACCGGCCAGTGCAGTAAATAGACAATCTTTTGAGAAAGCAATAGAAAACCTCGAGGGTTTTGGTTTTAGGGTAAAGTACTCCGAGAATATGCGCGTAAAAAAAGGCTTTTTGGCTGGTACTGATCAACAAAGGCTCAAGGACATTCACACCATGTTTGAAGATGGAGAAGTGAAAGGGGTGGTATGTGCTCGTGGTGGGTATGGTTCCGGAAGGCTTCTTCCTCATATTGACTATGAATTGATAAAATCTAATCCGAAAGTGTTGGTAGGTTATAGTGATATTACAGCCCTTCTTTTTGCAGTGCATGCAAAGACAGGTTTGGTTTGTTTTCACGGTCCGGTTGGCGCTTCAGAATACTCAGACTTCACCACTGATCAATTCAAAAAGGTACTATTGAAAGGAAAAGGTAATGTAAAAGTTTCCAGACCCAAAGACTGGAAGCAACTTGAGGAGAAGGAATTTGAACCTTTGGTCATCAATGACGGCATAGCAGCTGGTTCATTGGTCGGGGGTAACCTGTCGTTGATGGTTTCTGTCATGGGTACGTCCTATGATCTTTCCTATAAGAATAAGCTCGTTTTTATAGAGGATATAGGAGAGTCTCCGTATCGAGTAGATAGGATGTTGACGCAATTGCTGAATGCTGGAAAGCTTCAAGAGTCTTCAGGAATTGCCCTGGGTGTATTCAATGGGTGCGAAACCAAACCCGATGATCCGGGATATGATCAGTCATTATCCCTCAAGGAGGTACTGGAAGACCGTCTTTCAAGTCTTAAAATCCCTGTTGTTTATGGGCTGCCCATTGGGCATATAGATGATAACGCCACTTTGCCTTTTGGAATAGAGGCAGAGTTAGACACTGAAAATGTCACTCTGAAGATATTGAACAATGCAGTCCAATAGTTCCTGTTGTTTAACCGTATTGAGTTAGTAAATTTTCCTTTTGAAAACATTATCCTATAAATTTAAGTATAATTGATAGGGACATTTCCTGCCTATTTCATTCTTTTTCTTAATCTCCTTAAATAGTGGATAGGGTAAAATGCCTCGAAGGGTACTTACTTGTAGAATCAAAACAATGTGGTTATGAAAAAGTTAGTATATTCAATATTCGGTACTTTACTGCTATTACACTTTACAAGTGTATCATTTGCCCAAATTGACTTTGCGGAAGTTACGGGTGTAGTAGTAGATAAAAAATCAGACAAACCCATCCCGGCATGCAATGTCTATGTGAGAAATAGAGACATTGGTACGGTGGCCAATTCAAAGGGAGAATTCTCGATCAAGATTCCTCTTGAATATATAGATAGAAACCTCGTGTTTTCTATTATCGGTTATCAAGCCGTAGAAGTGCCTATTACACAGCTAAGCCAAGAAGAAAATAAAATCTCCCTTGCACAAAGCGTGATTGTTATGGACGAAGTAGTTGTTCGTGATGCTGAAGATATTATCCGAGAGGCCCTCAACAGGGTGAATGACAACTATCCAACTAATCCGGAATTATTAACTACATTTTACAGAGAGATAATCAAGAAGAATAATTCTTACGTGGATATTTCACAAGGCATTTTGGACGTATTCAAACTACCCTATCAAAAGGCTGGCACTGACAGAATCAAAATTAACAAGGGCTTTAGAAGTAAGGATTACAAGCCACAAGATACTTTGGCATTCAAACTAAGAGGTGGACCAAATACTATGCTTTTATTGGATATGGTTAAGAATCCTGCTTTGGTATTGTCTCATGATATTCTGCCTTTCTATGTTTATGAGTTAACAGATATCAGGGAGTTTGACAGCAAAAGGCATTATGAAATATCTTTTGAACCAAGAAAAGGTGGGGATATGGATATGGAACTTTATCATGGAAAAATATTCGTGGAGCAAAATACATTGGCTATTAGCGAACTGAGGTTTGGTTATTCACCTCAAGCGGTGAAAATAGCCGGAAAATACCTGGTGAAAGACAAGCCAAGGCTTGCCAAACTAACCCCATTGCTCGTGGAGTATGAGGTGAAGTATCGCGAATTTAAAGGGCGCTGGTACTTGTATTATGTGAAAAATGAATTGGCGATGAGGTGCAATTGGAAGAAGCGATTGTTTAACTCCACCTTTCATTCCACTTCGGAAATGGTCGTGACTGATAGAAATATGATGTCTCCTCAACCTTTTGATAGAAAACAAACAACAAAGAGCTACGTGGTGTTTTCAGAAGAGGCATCCAAATACGATGACGATTCTTTCTGGGAAAACTATACGATCATCAAGCCGGAAGACGACATTCGTAAGGCCTTGTCAAAAATCAACGCTCGTACTTCAAAGAAATAACCGCTTGAACATTTTCGGTGACATCAATCAAGTTTCATGACCCGACTCAATATTGCTGACCTAACTTCATTTGAGTCTTTGTTTCGGGCTTATTATTCCAATATGGTGATTTATGCCTTTAAATTCCTGAGAAAAAAGGAGGAAGCTGAGGATCTGGTGCAGGAAGTGTTCTTCAGTTTGTGGAAAAAGAAAGATACCATCGAATTGAAATCATCACTAGAGTCTTACTTGTTTGGTGCAGTTAAAAGGCAATGTCAAAACAAACTACGTCATGACAAAGTGGTGAGAAAATATGCCAATAATTTTGCAATATCCAGTAACCAAAGCCAGGACCCTTATAGCACATTGGTAGGTGAAGAAATGGAATCAGTAATCAAGAATACACTTGATGAATTGCCCGATCAGTCGAAGAAGATTTTTGTCATGAACCGATTTGAATCAAAAAAGTATAAAGAAATCGCAAAAGAGTTATCGATATCTGTAAAGACGGTAGAGGCTCATATGAGCAAGGTATTGAAGTTGTTTAGAATGAAATTGAGTCAGTATCAAGCATCAATTGTGCTGCTGATTACAATGATTATAGGAAAATAAGGAATGGAAGATAAGAGTAATATTAACGCAGAATTCACAGAGCAGGAACTTAATGAATTGGAGGAAGTGATACTAAAAACGCAAATTGATGTGGATGCTGCATGGGATAAGCAGAAGCAAACCGTAGAAGACTATGAGGCGGATAAAGCTTCAAAAACCTTCCGTTGGAAATCTTTTTTACGAGTGGCGGCAGTACTACTGTTAATAGCAGTTGTAGGAGGGGTAGTGTACAATCGGTTGGATTCCGACGCTGTGAGCATACGAACCACAGCTGGTGAAGAAACGATTGAAATACTGCCTGATGGTTCGAAAATATACCTAAACGAAAACTCTTCAATCTCCTTTGAGGATGACTTTGGTGTAACGGAACGTCAGGTGACCCTGAATGGAGAGGGGTTCTTTGAAGTAGAAAGAGACGAAGAGCACCCATTTGTCGTTAGCCTGAGCAATGGTGATGAAGTAAGGGTGTTAGGCACATCATTTAATATTAAGATTGAGGAATTTGGTGCAGTGAATTTATTGGTGGAAAGTGGACGTGTAGAATATACCCGGGCTTCCAATTACGAAGACAAAAGAACTTTGGTAAAAGGAGATTTTCTAACAACAGGAGCAGGTTCTGTTAGGGTAAATAAGAATAAGGAGAACAACCTGATTTCATGGAAAACGAAACAGGTGATTTTTGACGAACGGTCATTAAAAGATGTTTTTGAAACGCTTTCAGCCGTATACAAAAAGAAAATCGTCTACAACCCGGAACTATCTAACTGTCTGTTGACCGCAGAGTTTGATAACCGACCGGTTGATGAAGTGATAGGTTCTATTTCTTCAATTTTCAACTTATCATTTTCAATTGAAGAAAATACTATTAGCATTGTAGGGAAGGGTTGTGCAAAATAAGAATACCCTTCGGTTTTCATGCGAATAAGCCTGCTGTGTAACATATTACTATTTTTTTTAATGACTAGGCTAGCCGCCCAGCCCTTGCAGGTGGATGCCGTGTTGGACAGTGCCGTTAGCATCAACCTGAAAAATGTTAGAAGTGATAGAGCTGTCAAATTATTGAGCAATAGGTTGGGGTATGGGTTTTCATATGATGCGACATTATTGGTTAAAAAACAGATTGATGTATCAAGTTCCCAACAGAAGGTAAGGAATATATTATATCAAATATTTGGGGATACTTCACTTCATATTAGCACCCATAATAGACAAATTTTAATAGCTAGAAAATATCTTCACTACGCTCCTCAACCATGTGAAGGAGAGGCAGTAATTAGCGGTACTATATATGACAACCTAACAGATGAGCCGATTCCATTTACGGCGCTTAATTTAGAGTCTCTGAATAGATATACTGTAGCCAATTACGATGGGATTTTCGTTTTCAAAGTGCCATGCGATGTAGATTCAATAGAAATAGAGACTCATGCCCTGGGATATATCAATCTCAAAAAGAATATTTCTGTCAAGAATGGCCAACTAAGCATTTTTCTTGAGCCATCCGTCATTGCGCTTAGAGAAGTTATTGTAAGGAGTGTCGATCCAGTCTTTGTTGTTAACCAAAGTCTGGACAAAAGGGACGAAAACTATTTATCCAGAAAAACTGCTGCGAAGGTATTTTTTCGTGAAACGATTCAGAAAAATGAAGGTCTGGTGGGTTTGTCTGAAGCGGTTTTTCAATTGCAAAAAGAGTCCTATTCAAATTCCAAATCTGATAGATTAAAGCTGATCAAGGGAAGGAAGTACATCGATGCAACAAAATTAGATACAATTGATTTTAAGCTCAAAGCTTCCCTGAGCAGTTGTTTGAGACTGGATGTTGTAAAAAACCTGCCATCATTCTATCATGAAGACCTTTCTGATATTTATGACCTCAGCTACACAGATGTTTTGATTTACAATGATCGCCTTGTCTATAAAATTGATTTTACTCCCAAAGAGGGAGTCAATGAATATTATCATTCAGGTAGCTTATATATAGATGAGAATGACTACTCGTTAATAGCGACAGAATTTGTTGTTGATAAGAAGATGTTGCACAGAGCCAGGTCGGAAATAATCATTAGAAAATCAAGAAAGGTAAAAAGTAAATTAAAGAGTGCTAAATACACTGTTCATTATATGGAGATTGATGGTAAGTATTTCCTGAGTTATGTTAGAATGGAGATAGCTATGAGAGTGCGTTTAACAAAACGTATAAGGGGCTCATCATACATTTCTATTGCCGAAATGGTCGTAAATCAAGTGGATAATGGTGAAATTGATCGCATAGAACGTCATGAGGCATTTAAGACTGACAAAATTTTTATGGAAGAGCCAATGTCTTATGATCTTGATTTTTGGAAGGGCTATGACTTTTTTCCATTAGACATTCCGTTATACCAATCTATTAATGCACTTGAAAGTATTTTGAAGCCTACTCATCAATAAACACCTGATTTTAACGAGTAGGAATGGTTGGTGTCAATATTCCTATTTATAGACTATTGTTGCATGAGATTTTTCATTAGTGTAACCTGTTTATCTTCTCCCACAAGAAGACCATCATGATAAAATGATACTACTTTTAACGGGACATTATTCCAGGCCATTTGGGCCACATTATCTGGACTAATGCTATATCTGCCAAGGGTCTTTTCTGTGGGCCAGTCAACGGAAGGAAAGGATACATAGGCTAACTCCGAACAAACAATTTTATCAGTTGTGTTGACATCAAAATTGAAATCATATTTTTTTCCAAGTTGTCTAAAAGCCATTATTATGGCTTCTTGCTTAAGACCCCTGCTTGAGTCTTCCGGGAAAACAGGCCTAAGAATTGCCAAATCATCAACGTTCATAAAATGTTCCAAGGTACTAAGCTGGACTCCACTACGAAGTGCTTCAATCACTTGTTTTTCAGAAGATATTTGACTTGCGTACTGTTGAATATGTTGATCGGACCATACTCCTATATCGATTAGCTCAGCTTTAGTCCCTGTCCAAATAGCTACGTGACCAAAATGACCAGGGATCAACTTGTCCGTTAAACGAAAAGGTGTTTTTTCCATTAGAATGTCTAATGGTTGTAGAACACTTTTTACTTGTTCCAAAGCTTCTTTGTTATTGTACAATTTTCCCTTTCTCGCTTCGTACAATCCTACCGTATTACCAAAAAGGCCGCTTAACATATCAAATCCATCACTTGAAGATTTGGCTATCATGTCGGCAGTTATGCGCTCAAATGCGACAAATTTGCTTTTTGCTATTTCGTTTACCCTGATTTTCTTTACATAATTGTACGAGGGACTTGATTGGATCAGTTGATTGAGATACAGAAACTCTTCATCCTCATTCAATGCTGAAAAACTGCTTTTCTCCGTCTCGTAGAACTTGATGACTCTTCTAATTCTATGACGATTTTCTACGGAATTTGCTGCTAAAGTCATTTCAGCCAGTTTGTTGGCAACAAGACCAAAACCCATATCAGGGTCGTTGATTATTTTTCTTAATCTGCCGTCTTGCTCGAAAAGAATTGTACCTAAAAGATAGTTGTCGTATAGAGTGAGTGCAGCGGACAATGAAAGCATTAGCCCCTTTAGGCGCAATTCACTACTTATTCCATATCTATTCAGCGTTTCCATATCGGCATCAACAGCACATTCATAGGTGTTGGCTATTGAATAAAGGTCGCCTCTTATGTTCAGGTAATCTTCTGTGCCGGTTTTGAGCACGACAAGATCTCTACTACTCAATGGTTTTTCCTTATTGGCTTTTAAGCTTTCAGAAACCTGCAGCATTTGGGATCGTGCTACCAGACTATATTCTACCAAAAGTTGTAGCTCATCATAATCCTTTTTAAATATGGCTATGGGATTGGATTCTGAATCTAATCTTTCGGCAAAGGCCAACAAGCAATCATCAGTTCTAACCGCTTGTTTCATAGAAATGCGAATAAAATAGAATGCTGCAACTCCAAATACCAGGAGTAGGGAGATAATAATAATTTTTTTGGTGGTGGTCATCATAGCTGGGTCAGGTAGAAATGTACTTAGAAAGTTCAACAATTCAAAAGTGTGGAGGATATGAATCAAAGGTTGATAAAGTGTGCCTGTTTTGACAACTGCTTATCGCTTGTTATTGAATCAAATCCAAAAGGGAATAATCGCTTTTCTATCTTTAGGATATTTCTCGAACTTGTCATTGTACCACTTATGATGTCTCAGAGATCTAGGTAGCAGATTCGCAAGGGTCCAGATCAAGAAAGTGGAGGCCGGCCAATTCCAGGCCATGATGGAAAACCCAAGCCATTGTATAATTTCACCAAAGTGGTTGGGGCAAGATATTCTCTCGAACAAAAAACCGATAGGTATTTTATAGTCTGTTTCTCCAGGCTTTCGAAGGTTCATTAAAATACTGTCACTTCGTTGATTGATATAGAATCCAAGAGCGAATACAATAGCCCCAATCCAGAAATTCAAGTTGTAGAAATTACTATGGTCGTATTGTTCCAGCTTCGCCAGGTAATACCCATTGAGCCCGGCATTTACCATATTGAATAATATTGCAGAAGTGGCAATAACCAAGGGCATCTTTTTACCTGATGTTCTTATTCTAAAAGGGAAGATTATAGACCGATTGAAGTAGTGGATGAGCCAAAGCGAGCTGAGGAGGAGGGCATAGTTTGATTGTTTGCTGGATATCGCGAAATATAAAATGATCAAAAAGGAGGGAAGCTCCATGATGATCCATCCCATTCGATTGCTAATTTCGGCTCCCCAACCTTTTTCTATGTGACGGCCATAAGGTGCCTTTACGAATTGAAGCAATACAAAAGTGGCTACAGCCATGCCTGACCAGATTATACAAATAAAAGCCAGCGTTTCAAGAGTCATTGCGATCTTTTTCTTTTTCAAACCAATCTATTAGGTCTCCAAGAGTCTCCTTTAGAATCCTTGGGCTATGCGCCAAATCCTTTGCTGCTTTTTCATGACTCATGTTTTTGTGACCGTACTTTAAAGTCATCAGGCTTTCGTAGGTAAATGCTGATTTTCGCTGCATAAAAAGAGAGAAAAACCTTGCCAATGGTAATAGGCAAACCATGATAGGAATGGGAATGATCCAAGGACTTATTCTCCGTTCGCTAGCTTCCGAAAGTACTTTTGACATATCCTTCATGCTATAATACTTTCCTGTGAGATTGTATATTTCCCCTGGCTTATTCAATTCAATGCTTCTGATAATTGAATCGACTACATCTCTCAAATCTACATAATCGTACCCACCGGCTGGTAGAGCTGGTATTTTAGCTTTCCATAGATCCAGAATGGATTGTCCCAAAAGTGAGGGACGGTAATCGGGCGGCCCGACAAGAGCTGATGGTCTGATGATGATTGCATTAAGCTCTTTATTTTTGATTGCATCAAGGACTAATCCTTCGCTTTTTGCTTTCGAATAGCCATAGATATTGGATTCGTTTGTTTTTAGAGGGCTCGATTCATTATGAATTTGGTCTTGTGGTAGTTCTGCTATAGCATTAGTGGAGCTGATGTGTATAAGCCGAGTGTTTTTGTAAGTAAGAATCGCTTCAACTACTTTTTCTGTACCTGTGATGTTGGTGTCGATAACTTTTTCTTTGTCACTAGACCCCAAGGAGATCATTCCGGCACAGTGTATCACTGCATCACAATCTTTGAACAGTTTTTGAAGGAAATTAAGGTCGGTGATTTCCCCTTGAATCAAGTTTAGGTTTGGATGAGTTACGGGTGGTACCGACGACCTGTATTGAGCCTGTACAGAATATCCCTTTTTGATCAATGGCTCCAGAAGAGCGGTTCCAAGATGACCACTTGCACCGGTGATGGTTATTCTTTTGGGCATAGAAATTTAAAAGTAGAGAATAATAATTATTTCTACTGAAATACTTTTTTATTCAGTTTGTTGTTAGTTACTTTGAAATGCAAAGTACTTTTAATATGGAAGAACAAAAAGATTATTTAGAAGATATCTCACAGATCAGAAATATGATGGAACAGTCTTCCAGGTTTATATCCCTGAGTGGACTGTCCGGAATATTTGCAGGTGTTTATGCATTGATAGGAGCATACACAGCTCATTACCTGATCTGGCAAAGTGGTTTATCCAAACTAAAAAACGGATATGCTTATGCCACATTAAATTTACAATTGGCCTTATACGCTGTGGCAGGGACTGTTTTCATTTTGGCCATTGCTACAGGAATTTATTTCACGACTAAAAAGGCAAAGAAGCAGGGATTGAAATCCTGGGACAGTACAACCCAGCGGTTGATTATCAATTTGTTGATACCATTGGTAACAGGAGGGGTGTTTTGTTTGGTATTGATCAATAAAGGAATCTATTCCATTATTGCACCATCTACGCTAATCTTCTATGGACTGGCATTGGTGAATGCAAGTAAGTATACCTTTCGCGACATCAGGTTTTTAGGTTTATTAGAGATTGTTTTAGGGCTGATATCTAGCTTATATCCTGGTAATGGTATATTGTATATGGCAGTGGGCTTTGGTATATTCCATATTATTTATGGAGTAGTGATGTATATAAAATACGAAAAGTGATCAACAACTTTGACAAACTGAACAAGGGCTTTGAAAATAGGGTCAGACTTGGTATTATGTCAATACTGATGGTGAACGACTATGCTGATTTTAACTTTCTAAAAGAAAATCTGAAACTCACTGATGGAAACTTGGCAAGCCACTTAAAGGCATTAGAGAAACTTGAGTACGTGGGAATGCAAAAGGAATTTATAGGTAGAAAACCGAATACAAAATACATGGCTTCCAAATTAGGAAAAAGGGCTTTTAGTGACCATTTGGATGCTCTGGAAAGTTTATTGAAAAATCGAAATTGATATTTTTTTAACTATATACTTTGAAATACAAAGTACTTTTAATTATAAATATGAATATAACACTCCAAAAATTTACGCTTCCCATCAGAATGATGGTTTTGCACACCGCATTCAATTATGGACTCATAATGCTCGTCTTTATCAGGTCGGCTCAAAGGCACTATCTATTCTTAGGTTGGAATTTGTTTCTGGCCTGGATACCATTGCTATTGGCGTTTTATCTGAAGAAACACTTTACTCAAAAATGGGGGATAAGGTTTTATGCATTTCTCGGAATGTGGCTTCTTTTTTTTCCTAATGCACCATACATCATAACTGATCTTATTCACCTGAATGAAAGGTACAATCCGGCTGCATGGTACGATATCCTGTTGCTCTTTTCTAGTGCATTAAATGGCCTATTACTTGGGTTTTACTCCCTTTACCTAGTTCACAATAAACTCAGGGATCAATTCAAAGAACGGATTGCCTGGCTGCTTGTAATTTGTTTTTCTGTACTCTCAGGTTATGGCATATACCTCGGTAGGGTATTGCGATGGAACAGTTGGGACCTGTTCGTTCATCCAATTACCCTTTTAAAACAATCCCTGGTTCAACTCACAAGCTTTTATGCCATTTCCATGACTATAGGATTCTCTTCATTTATCATCACTCTTTATTATGTATTCAAAACCATTATCAATTATGAATCGACTCGAAATTAGTATCAATAAAAACATCAAAAGCTACAGCCATGCCCTTCGAGGATTGTCGTTTGTTTTCAGGACAGAAAACAACATTATATATCATTCTGCAGCGGCTATCATATCAGTTATTTGTGGGTTGCTATTTCAAATATCAAATACAGAATGGATAGTGATTTTGCTTGCTTGTGGATTGGTATTTATGGCTGAGATATTCAACACTGCAATTGAAAAACTGCTTGATTTTATTTCTCCCCAATACCATTCTCAGGTCGGCTTGATCAAAGATGTATCCGCAGCAGCGGTGTTGATTATTTCCATTGCAGCGCTGCTCGTTGGAACAATCATTTTTATTCCTAAAATATTCTCTCAATTAAACTTTTAACAAAATGAAAAACGTCACCTTATTCGAAAAATTAAATCAATGGATTGCAACTTCTATTACCATTAAATTAATCTCTATTGGAGTTCTGATTCTCGTATTGCTTATTCCCATGAATATGATCAAAAACTTGATTGAAGAAAGGGAAATGACCCAAGCTTCAGCCATCGCCGAAGTTCAACAAAAATGGGGAAACGCACAGGAAGTCACCGGGCCGGTGCTAAGCATTCCTTACAAATCCTTCTATACCAAAATTGATAAGGATGGGGAAGAGAAGCAGTTTTTGCATACGAAGTATGCCCACTTTTTACCGGAAACACTCAATATTTCCGGAACCATCAATCCTGAAATAAGGAATAGAAGCATATATGAAATAATAGTTTACGATTCTCAGCTAAACGTATCCGGTGTGTTTTCTAAACCCAACTTTGACAAGCTCAAAATCGATAGTGCTGATGTAATTTGGGACAATGCTTTTCTATCGATGGGCATACCAGACCTGAGGGGTATAAAAGAAAATATAAATGTCACATGGAACAATGAACAGCATGTTTTCGAAGCGGGTTCTAATATCCAAAAAATATTGCCATCAGGTGTGAATGCCGAAGTGGGTGTTGTTGAAGAACAGAAGTCATACAATTTTGAAATGAAGATTTCAATGAATGGTAGTAGGAGCTTGAGCTTTGTGCCTCTTGGCAAAGAGACGGATGTCAGGCTCAAGTCGACCTGGGCTGACCCAAGTTTTGAAGGAGCATTTTTACCAGATAAAAGAACTGTTTCAGATGAAGGTTTTGAAGCTTCCTGGAAAGTTCTAAACCTTAATCGAAATTTTCCGCAGCAGTGGCTTGGAGACGATATTGAATTTACCGCTTCGTCTTTTGGAGTTAATTTATTGCTGCCCGTAGATCAGTATCAGAAATCGATGCGATCAGCAAAATACGCAACCTTGTTTATTGGTCTTACCTTCATGATTTTCTTTTTTGTGGAGGTAAAAAATAGGATGAGAATTCATCCATTTCAGTATATACTAGTGGGACTGGCTCTTTGTGTGTTTTATACATTATTACTGTCCCTTTCCGAGCACATCAATTTCAATTTTGCTTATACTGCTGCTACTCTGGGTATTATTGGAATAATTACCTCATACTCAAATTCTATTTTTAAATCTCGACTACTTACCTATTCGATGATGGGGTTTTTAATTGCTCTTTATTCATTCATGTTTGTCATCATTCGGTCACAGGATTTTGCCCTGCTCATCGGTAGTCTGGCACTTTTTATCATACTTGCTGTAGTGATGTATCTGTCAAAGAATATTGACTGGTATGAGAATGTGGAGGAGAAGTTAGAAGTAGGAAAGGTTTAATTCATTTAGAGCCCCATGAATTTGGGGCTCATTTTAGGCGTTTGTTGAGATGACAAAAAAGCATACTTATTTGTTGAGCTTAAGCCTGTGGATGGGTTTGGTTCCAATGATTATTGGTTGTCTGATTTGTGCTTTGGGCTTTAGCTAGATTTATGTCCGCCGTTGATATGGAATCGCTTGAAAGATTTGGCATGTCCTGGATATTTATTTCTTTTTTAGTTGCATTTGGCGGATTGGTCATATTGTTTTTGTATCTATTGATTAACAATCAAAGTCTCCACTTAAGAATGCTAGTTGTTGCCTTTGTAATATTAGCTAATATTCCTTTTTTGTTTGTAATGTTAGAATTGGAATCACGAGTACAAAGCCAAGTGTTTGTCAAACTTCAAAGTGAATCGGAGCAAAGACTGATGCTAAGCTTGAGAGGTAATTTGTCAAAGAAAAAAATAGGAATGATTGGGGTAGATGATAATATTATTTTTCGTTTTAACCCTCATGACCTCAGCACAGGGCTAGGCTATATTCAGAAGGACACGCTGAGGCTTGAGCTGTTTAATGGTTACTTTAAAAAGGAAATCCATTTTCCTTATAATGGTTATCTTAGCTGTTTGAAGCTACGATTGACAGATGAATTTGAGTTGGAGGAAATAGACTAAAGCTGTTCCTCCAATTTCCTAAACATCACAAATATCAACCCCTTGTTTGAGGGATTTTAGCTTGTCCTCGCGTTTTGGGATAAATTCTTGGGCTACATGGCCTTTGAAGCCAGTATCGACTATGGCCTTCATAATTGGCTTGTAATTGAGTTCCTGAGTATCGTCAATTTCATTTCTACCAGGTACTCCACCGGTGTGGTAATGCGCAAAGTATTGGTTGTACTGCTTTATCGTGGCTATTACGTCTCCTTCCATGATCTGCATGTGATAGATGTCGTAAAGCAACTTGAAACGCTCAGAGCCGATTTTATCCGCCAATGCTGCTCCCCAGGCAGTATGATCACACATATAGTCTTTGTGATTCACTTTGCTATTCAGCAACTCCATCACTATGGTTACCTTATGCTTTTCAGCCAGTGACATGAGTTTTTTTAAGCCCTTAGCGCTATTCTCCATACCTAGTTCATCATCCATACCATTTCTGTTTCCCGAAAAGCATATGATGTTTTCAACGCCAGCCTTAGCAGCGATAGGTATTATATCAGAATAAGTTTTGATCAAATTTTCGTGGTACTGTGGATCGTTGAATCCTTTTGGTATGTTGATACCTCCGGCAGTACCCATGGCACACTTCAAACCATATTTTTGCAACATTGGCCAATCTTTTGGTCCCAACAGCTCGATAGAGTTCAGACCAATCTCTTCTGCTGATTTGCAGAGATCTTCGAGTGGAATGTCTTTGTAACACCATTTGCATACCGAGTGGTTGATGTTTCCATTCATTTTTCCTAATACCTTGGCGTTTTGAGCCATTCTGGCCTGAAGGGAACCACCTGTCATGGCCGCTGCTCCGGTCAATAACATTGTCTTTATTGCTGATCTTCTACTTTTCATCGATTTGTATTTAGTGTTGAATTTTCAAATATATACTACCTGAGATATTTAGGAATGGATTTCTCAAGAGAAATCTACAAATCCCTTTTGAGCATATTCAGGATTGGGATACTTATAGAATCCCTCCCCAGTCTTTATTCCTAGCTTTCCCTGATCAATATAGGTTTTTAATAATGCGGCGAATTCATGACTCCTTGCTGAATCGCTGTTTTTGGATACATGCCATGCGGTATCAAGCCCTATTTGATCTAACATGCCAAACGGACCAATGGGGGCGTTGAAATTGCCCATCCAGGATCTATCAATATCATGAACAGACCCAATACCATTAGATAGTAAAGAGCCGGATGACGTGAGGATGTGCATTAGAATAAAATTAAATAGATAACCTTTTGATTCTTTCTTAATAAAAACAGGAATCTGACCCAGCTTTTTGCCCATCTCAAACAACAAGTCTGTTACTCTATGATCTGTAGTTGGGTGAGGCATAATGTCCACTACTTTGGCTACAAATACATCATGGAAGTGAAAGGCACAAAACCTTTTAGGTCTGCCGCAATGGTCGGCAAATAAGGAAGGTAGTAGAAAAGATGTATTGGTCGTGAAGATGGCATGCGGTGGACACAGCTCACCAAACTGCTTCCATACCTTTTGCTTAGTGGAAACATCCTCAGTAACCGACTCGCTTACAAAGTCTGCATCCTGAGCAGCTTGTTTTGAATCAGTAGTAAAGTTTAGTCTGCTTTGGATGCTATCAATATCCTCCTTGGGTATTTTTCCTTCTTGCGATAGTGAATTCAGAAGTTTGCCTTGTACAGACTTGGCTGATGAAAGCGCATTATCCTTCAGATCATATATGCATACATCAAAACCTGAAATGGCCGCTTGCAGCCCAATTCTCAGGCCAAGCGTTCCACTGCCTAGTACCAGAAATTTATTGATATCCTCAAGTTTCATTTTCGGCGAATGCTTTGAATTGCTCCATGTATTTGAATGTCTGCTTTGGGAAACTGCTTTTCATGAAAAAGCCAATAAGCTTCATGAATCCACCGAATTGAAATTCATTTTCGGATATCCACTTTGTCTTGTTTGAATTGACTTCTTCAAAAGTATTGTTTGCCCAATTCATTACGCCCTTGGCTTCATAGGTGCCATTGAATGCATCCGGAAAGTTTCTTTTCGTAATGGTTTCAATCATTTCAACTTCCCGTTTGCCCATTTTGTACAGCATTTTCGATTTAGCCCCTTTCTGTCCGGGTTCTCCGCTTATATGCTCAAAACTGACAAGTTCGGGTTGCCATTTCTTTAGGTTTTCAGTGCTGTCAAATAGCTCAATTACACGATCTCGTGGCAAGTCAATGTCGATATCTAAGGTGTATTTCATGAGTGATAAACTTGTGTGGGTTATTTTCTTTTGGCTTTAGAACTTCCTCCAAATAGAATTCCTGCACCAATTACAAAACCGAAATCATACCACCCACCATTATTGTTGACTGCATACATGGCGATCTCGTCTGAGAATAGGCTAACCACAAAAGTGAAGGGGGCTATACAGCCATGAAAAAGTCCACTGATGAAACCGTATGGTTCTGCATCTCTGCATTCATCTATGTTGGTGGCGTCAGCGCAAGAGCTGATTATCAAAATCAGCAAAAAGGCGACTGGAAGAAATTTGATTAATCTATTCATTACAAAAATGTTTGATCATTGCTCGGGTTAAAAGAGCGAGTTACCAATTGCTTATCTTATCCTTTTCCACTGCCTTCATGCCGTTTTGACCACAAGCATTGACCACACCAATCAAGCTGGCAAAGCGCGAATCTGATGTGGAACCCCTTTTGTATCGCGCATATATTTGCTGACAAATCACGCCTAGCTTAAAAGACGCATAAGCAAAGTAGAACACAATGTTGTTGACTTCTTTGCCCGTTCTGAGCTGATATCGTTCAATGACTTCCTGACGTTTTAGGTTTCCCGGCATCCATGTCAGGCTAAAAGGTTTTAGGGCGGCACTATCGGTTATTTCTGCCCAATAGGCAAGGGTAGTGCCCAGATCCATCATGGGATCGCCAACGGTAGCCATTTCCCAGTCCAGCACCGCTTGTATCTCAGCATGGTTGTCCAAAGAGAGCACCATGTTGTCGTATTTGAAATCGTTATGGATCATTACCGGGGCATTGTCTTCTGGTACATTGCTACTGATCCATTCACTCAATTCCGTCATGGCTGGCAATTGATCCGTCTGCGATTTCTCATAACGGTCTATCCATCCTTCTACCTGGCGCTCGGCATATCCTTCTGGTTTGCCCAAATCGATCAAACCAGTTTCATTGATGTCAAGTGAATGTAGTGAAGCCAAAAGGTCAATGGCATTTTCTGAAATGTTTCGCATCAAAGCAGGAGTGAGGCTCATACCTGTGGGTGCCTTGCTGCGTAAGATAATTCCCGGTATTCTTTCCATGACATAAAAGGGTGCTCCGATAATGGATTCATCTTCACAAATTATGGTAGGTGTAGGAACTTTGGTAAATACAGGCTTTAAAAGTGACAGCACTTTGAATTCTCTACCCATATCATGAGCAGATTTGATTTTAGCACCCAATGGTGGACGCCTTAATACGAATTCACCTTCACGGCACCTGATGAGATAGGTAAGGTTTGAAAAACCATTTTGAAACTGCTCAATCGTTATGTCTCCAAACGTAATCCTGTTGTCCTGTAAGAAAGTTTGCAAAGCTTGCTTATTTATTTCCTCTCCCTTTCTCACAATAGGAGAAGACTTATCCATTAGGCGCATGCTTTGTCTTAGACTCATTTCAGGTTAAATACTTTTTGCTGTTTCAGGATAATATTAAAGATAACCCTTTGACCAGTTCAATCCAATTTACAGTCCTTGTAGTTGTTATAATTGTTTGACAAATTAGGTTATGATTTTTTCTTAATGTCAAGGCCATATGCCTTTAGGATATTCCTTGCTAGTGCTGATTTATGTACCTCGTCTGGGCCGTCATAGATTCGGGCTCCACGTTCATGTCTGTACCACCACGAGAGCATCGTATCATCTGTCATACCAAGAGCACCGTGTGATTGTATAGCCCTGTCCAAAACTTTCTGTAGGACATCAGCAACGTAAAACTTAATAGTAGATATTTCCTGTCGAGCCGCACTTGCACCTTCTGATTCTATTTTGTGGGCTGTGTGAAGTACCATGTATCTAGCCGCATTTATTTCAGCCCTGCTTTCTGCTATCCAGTTTTGCACACTTTGCTTTTCAGCTAAGAAAGTAGAATTGTCAAGTTTACGCTCAACCACTCTTTTGCACATCATGTCAAGTGCTCGCTCGCTTATGCCTATCCATCTCATGCAATGATGAATGCGACCTGGGCCTAGTCTTTCCTGAGCCAATAGGAAGCCACTGCCTTCCTCATGAATCATGTTGGTTTTGGGGACACGGCAGTCGTTGTATCGAACTTCAGCGTGACTCATATACCCTTCACCTGCATCGCCCATGATGGGTATGTTTCGAACCAATTCGAAACCAGGGTTGTCAGTAGGTACGATGATCATACTTGCCCTTTTATATGGATTTGGGTTTTCCGGATCGGTAATGACCATTGCAACTGCAAAAGCCGACCCGTCCGCCGAAGAAGTAAACCATTTGTGTCCATTGATGACATATTCATCCCCATCCGATACGGCTGTCGTACTCATCAGGGTAGGGTTGGAACCGGCATGCTCTGGTTCTGTCATAGAGAAGCAACTTCGAATTGCTCCTTCATGTAATGGTCTTAAGTATTTATTTTTTAAGTCTTTATGTGCGTACTTTTCAAGCAACTCCATATTGCCAATATCGGGTGCCTGGCAATTGAAAATGTAATGACCGACAGGACTCCAGGCTAAAATTTCGCTAACTAATGCAAACTCCACTAAAGTCAATCCCAAACCACCTTCTTCTACAGGTAGGTGGGGCGCCCACCATCCCAGGGCTTTAACCTGTTGTCTTTTTTCTTGTAAGAAACCCCCTTCCAATTCAAGAAAAGGAGTGCCCAAAATCATCGACTCATTGGGAATAATCTCTTCCTTTAAGAAATTCTGAATCTTAGGGGCTAATTTTTTTAAGCTAGGAGAGGAGAATAGTTCGATCATCTGATAGGTTGTAATGTTCTTGAAATATACTGATTATTTATTCAAGTAAGGACCAATCAATTCAATGAGTTTTTTGGATTCAATATCCCAGGTAAATTTGCCATGATGATTCATCGATGATTTATCGAAATTCATTATTGATGCCGCAACGATATTGGTGTTAAAGTTTTCATATTCTACGCTTATACACGCTTTGTGCTTCAAGGCATACTCAGTCCACTTTGTTCTGGTCTGACTGATAATTGGAAGGCCATAAGCCAGGTATTCAAAAACCTTTGTTGGCATGCAGTTTTCATTGCTTGGGTTGACATTGTAAGATACGATTCCAAAGTCGCTATCTTGTATCTGTTTAAGAATAGTAGTATGGTCAATTGGATGGATAGATGCTATCAGTTCGATATCCTCAGTACACTTTTCTTTTAGTTTATTCAAAAACCTTTCGTTAGGGCAGTGCCCAATTATTGTAAGTTTGATTTCAGGGATTTCCTTTGCTATGGCCTTAAAAAAATCTAAAGCCCTTTTCACTCCACTGTTGTCTGATATATTCCCGGAAAATAGAAATTTAAAACACTTACTACCTTTTGATGAGGTTTCCCTTTGGTTCATGGTGACCGCCTTGTTTTCGATAACAGTGTACTTGCTTCTAAAAAAACTAAACTCATCGATGTAACCATGCTCTGCTAAAATAAAATGATCAATGAAGGGTGAAAGGAGCTTTTCTTTCAGACGTACCGAGAAACCTAAAAGATGCTTGAGAATGGGAGGGTAGTTGTTTTGATAGATGAAATTTCTGAAGTAGTTTTCTTGTATATCATACACTATTTTACCACCAAATAATATTTGGTTTAACAATACAACTATCAGTAATTCAGATGTATTAACTATAGCTAGTTCAGG
The DNA here is from genome assembly GCA_049115735.1 of Cyclobacteriaceae bacterium. GTDB lineage: Bacteria > Bacteroidota > Bacteroidia > Cytophagales > Cyclobacteriaceae > CAXBNB01. Next base: position 39,770 of record JAGDZP010000010.1, read on the forward strand.
TTTTAATTTAGATAATTCTCTAAATACAATCCACGGCATCAAAAACCTTTCAAGACTCAATGGCTTGAAGTGGGGTAAAGATTGGAAACTGATATTTTCCTCCTTTGGCTTTAAAATATTCTTAGAATTATTTGACCCAATTAGGGTCACACAAAATCCTTCACTTGCCAGAGACCGAGCCATTTTTTCGTAGGAGCGAACATCATTCACTGGCTTGAGTAACGAAACTATGGCAACCTCTTTTCTTGACATTTAGACAAAATGATAGTGCAGATTCAAATTAGAATTTGCTCCAAAGGAAATTAAATTAAAAGTACTTATTTTCGCCGGACAAAAAAGAAAACCAATGACTGACGTTAAAGAATTGATAGAGAGCACTTGGGAAGACAGGTCGCTATTAGAGAAAGCAGAAACCAAAGAAGCAATAGAGTTTGTAATCGAAGAGTTGGATAAAGGTAGGTTAAGGTGTGCTGAACCAACTGCTGACGGATGGCAAGTGAATGACTGGGTGAAGAAAGCTGTAATCCTTTATTTTCCAATAAGAAAAATGGAGAAAATCGAATTGGGGCCATTGGAGTTTCATGATAAAATGGCACTTAAGAAAGATTATGATAAACTCGGAATTCGAGTGGTGCCTCATGCTGTGGCGCGTTACGGAGCTTACCTGTCAAAAGGTGTGATCATGATGCCGAGCTATGTCAATATCGGCGCATATGTAGATGCCGGTACGATGGTAGATACCTGGGCAACTGTAGGTAGCTGTGCGCAAATTGGTAAAGGTGTACACCTCAGCGGTGGTGTAGGTATTGGCGGTGTATTGGAGCCTGTGCAAGCTGCTCCGGTAATTGTTGAGGACAATGCCTTCATAGGATCAAGATGTATTGTAGTAGAAGGAGTGAGAGTAGGAAAAGAAGCTGTATTAGGAGCGAACGTTACTCTGACTGGTAGTTCAAAGGTGATTGATGTTACTGGTGATGAGCCTATAGAATATAAAGGTTATGTACCTGAGCGATCTGTCGTCATTCCAGGCTCATATCCTAAGCAATTTCCTGCTGGCACATACAATGTACCATGCGCCATCATCATTGGCAAAAGAAAAGAAAGTACCGACAAAAAAACTTCACTGAATGATTGCCTGAGAGAGAATAATGTAGATGTGTGATACGTTAGCAACCGGATAAAGTATAGAAGCCAGCAATTAATGATTGTTGGTTTTTGTCTTTTTACAGGGATGTGTTTTATTAAAAGCGTTCTAGTTTGGTTCACCAGCTCATTACAACTTCAACCTATAAAAAGCAGATACTTTAAACAACCAACCATCCTCGAATTCAGAGTTTAGCTCTGTGCGATCATCACCAAAATAAACTAGAGGCATACCGAATGAAACCTTTTCATCATACATTAGATATGTTCTTCCAATCGAGCGCCCAAAACCGAGTTGGATTTGCAGTCCGTTTTCCAGGCCATACTGAAAATAGGTGTACAAGTCTTTGGCACCTTTTGTTATATAACGCTCCGATTCTGTACCCACAGGCGTATTTACATTAAAGCTCTTTATTTGTCCCTTAAAGTTGAGTCCAAAACGAACATCTTGTGCTACCGAATAATTGAAGTCCAGCGACAGTGGTAGTAATACATTGGCCTCAAACTTTTTATTCTCACTTAAGCGATAGAATCCAAAGAGTGGAACCATAAAAGGGCCGAACTGCTCGCTATTGGCATAGATGCCAAATTTATAATTAAACTGCTCGGTTTTGTTATACTTCATTAGTACTACTCCACCCAGCTGATAATCACGACTGGCCACTTTTTCCAGGTCAGAAGAAATTTGGGGTAGGAGCATGTAGGTGCCGCTCCATTTATCATTGTGCTTTATGTTGACCCCAAGTTTTAGTGCCAGTCCCGTCATGTATTCTTCCGGGCGTCCGGCATCAAATGAAGCCGAAACGTTTTCGTATGTTACACCGGTGAGCAACGCAAAGTTGTCATTGATGACTATTGGAAGAGTCAAATTTCCATTCATTTCACGTAGTACAGTTGAGGCTGTGCTAGCGGGAAACGGATTTGAAGGAGTAGTGGAGTAATCGAATCTGGCAAGGTCAATATAATCCTGAGCGGATACAATACTGGACCAAACAGAGATTATAAAAATCAAATATATATTTTTCAATGGTAGTAGTAGGTTTTGTAGTACTTAAAATCGTGGCGAAAGTAACAGAACTCTGCTAGAACCGCAATGGTAAATAGGCTACAATAGGGAGATATTATCTAGAATTTCTGGTTGAAATTGACCAAGCAAGTTTTTCTTAATGGCTCACTGGTTTAAACGTAAAAGCCCGCTATTACTAACAGGTTTTGATTAATATTTTGATTTGAATTCATCCGAATCTTGAGAAAAAATAGCAACAACTCCGGGAATTGCAGTTGACTTTAACTAAAGCTACTCTTCAAGAATTCACGGTTCATTCTGGCGATGTTGTCCAGTGAGATCCCTTTAGGGCACTCAACTTCGCATGCTCCTGTGTTGGTACAGGCACCAAAACCTTCTTCATCCATCTGGTTCACCATATTTTCTACACGTTCTTTTGCTTCTACCTGACCTTGAGGAAGAAGAGCAAACTGTGAAACTTTAGCAGAAACGAATAGCATAGCTGAAGCATTTTTGCAGGTAGCTACACAAGCTCCGCATCCTATGCATGTGGCAGCATCCATGGCTTCATCCGCATTGTGTTTGTTGATAGGAATGGCATTGGCATCCTGAGTGTTACCAGAAGTATTTACTCCGATAAATCCACCTGCGGACATTATCCTGTCAAAGGCTCCTCTATCCACCATGAGGTCTTTGATCACTGGAAATGCTTTTGCGCGCCAAGGTTCAATGTATACGGTATCACCGTCTTTGAATTCCCGCATGTGAAGTTGGCAAGTAGTGATTTGTTCACCTGGTCCGTGAGCTTCACCATTGATAAATAATGAGCATGTACCACATATGCCCTCACGACAATCATGATCAAATGCAACAGGTTCGTCACCTGAATCAATCAATTGTTCATTGAGAATATCCATCATTTCCAGGAAAGAGCTGTCAGGTGAAATATCTGATACCTGATAGGTTTCCATTTTACCCTTTTCCTGGCTATTTTTTTGTCTCCAAATTTTTAGAGTTAAGTTCAATCCTTGACTTGCTGACATATTTCTATTATTTATAAGAACGAGTCTTCAATTCTATATTTTCGTATTTCAATTCTTCTTTGTGTACTTCGGCATCAGAGGGCTCACCTTTGTATTCCCAGGCTGCTGCATAGGTAAAGTTTTTATCGTCTCTTACTGCTTCACCTTCTTCAGTTTGGTGTTCCTCGCGGAAGTGTCCACCACAAGATTCCTCTCTAAGCATTGCATCTCTCGCGAAAAGCTCACCTAGTTCAAGGAAGTCTGCCACACGTCCGGCTTTTTCCAATTCCTGATTCAAACTGTCCGCAGATCCCGGTACTGTAACATCCTTCCAGAATTCTTCCCTGATTTGTTTAATTTCTTCAATGGCTTCTTCCAGACCTTTTTTGTTTCTGGCCATACCCACTTTATTCCACATCACTTTTCCAAGTCTTTTGTGAAAGTGATCTACAGATTTGGTGCCTTTGTTATTGATAAAGAAGTCCATTTTCTCTTTCACGGATTTTTCGGCTTCTTCAAATTCTGCTAACTCAGTCGAAATAGCACCTGTTCTGATGTCATCAGCCAAGTAATCCCCAATGGTATATGGCAACACAAAATAACCGTCAGCCAATCCCTGCATTAGAGCAGAAGCTCCCAATCGGTTAGCACCATGATCAGAGAAGTTAGCTTCGCCGATACAGTAGCAACCCGGAATAGTCGTCATTAGATTATAATCAACCCAAACACCACCCATGGTATAATGAACGGCAGGGTATATTTTCATAGGGGTTTCGTATGGGTTGTCTGCAGTAATTTTCTCATACATCTGGAAAAGATTGCCGTACTTAGACTCTACAACAGCCTTTCCACGCTTTTTAATTTCTGCATCTGACGCATCATGATGACCATGAATGTTAGCGTCTTCTTTACCATAACGCATGATTGCAGCACTAAAGTCAAGATAAACTGCTTCACCCGTTTCATTAGTTCCTACACCAAATCCAGCATCACATCTTTCCTTAGCAGCCCTTGAGGCTACATCCCTTGGAACCAGGTTGCCAAATGATGGATATCTTCTTTCCAAATAGTAGTCCCTGTCTTCTTCGGCTATATCTGTAGGCTTCATCTTACCAGCCCTGATCGCTTCTGCATCTTCTTTTTTAGCAGGTACCCAAATCCTTCCATCATTCCTCAAAGATTCAGACATCAGTGTCAGTTTGGACTGCTGATCACCATGCTGTGGAATACAGGTAGGGTGGATCTGTGTGAAACATGGGTTAGCAAAGAAGGCGCCTTTCTTGTGAATTTTCCATCCTGCTGATACATTTGATCCCATAGCGTTGGTAGATAGGAAGAAAACATTACCATATCCTCCGGATGCGATTACTACAGCATGAGCGGAGTGTCTTTCTAATTCTCCGGTGACCAGATTACGAGCAATAATTCCTCTTGCTTTGCCATCCACGATGACAAGCTCCATCATTTCATGACGGTTATACATATGGATTTTACCTTTCCCAATCTGACGAGACATGGCAGAGTAGCAACCTAACAATAGTTGTTGACCAGTCTGACCCTTAGCATAAAATGTTCTCGATACTTGTACACCACCGAAAGAACGGTTATCAAGTAATCCACCATAGTCTCTCGCGAAAGGCACACCTTGTGCCACGCACTGGTCAATGATGTTTGCAGATACTTCAGCCAAACGATAAACGTTTGCTTCTCTGGATCTGTAATCACCACCTTTCACCGTATCATAAAACAGACGGTGAGTAGAGTCTCCATCACCTTGATAGTTTTTTGCTGCATTGATACCACCTTGTGCCGCAATGGAGTGAGCACGCCTTGGAGAATCCTGATAGCAAAATGCTTTTACGTTATATCCCAATTCAGCAAGGGTTGCCGCGGCTGAACCTCCTGCCAAACCTGTCCCAACTACGATCACATCAATCAATCGCTTATTGGCAGGGTTTACAAGCCTGATATTGTTCTTATGATTGGTCCACTTATCCTTTATTGGACCTTCAGGTATTTTGGAATCTAATTTTGACATACCTTAATATTCTTAATGTGCGTTCAAGTGATGAAAAATTGCGATAAAGACGAATCCCAGTGGAATTACAATGGCATATATTTTACCAAGCTTTACAATCAAAGGAGTGTATTTGCTATGTCGGGCTCCCATTGACTGAAAGGCCGACTGAAAACCGTGAAGCAGGTGTAAGGCAAGGAATACAAATGAAATTATATACAATCCCACTCGAACTGGACTTTCAAATTTATGTACCAGTTCTTCATGATATCTGTTAGGCATCTCTGGAGAGAATTCAACATATTTATAAACGATTTCAGGAATCCAGAAGTCGTAGAAGTGCAATCCGATGAAAGCAAGAATTGTAGCTCCAGAGAAAATCATATTTCTGGATACCCAGCTTGAGTTAGCTTCTCCTTTACTCATTGCGTATTTTACCTCCCTGGAATTCTTATTTTTTATCTCTAAGACAAAACCCATTACAAAATGAAACACAACTGCGAATATTAAGATTGGCTGCATTAGAAACTGTATCAGTGGATTCACTCCCATAAAGTGGGATATCTCGTTGAACAATTCCGGGCTAAACACCGAAGTTAAGTTGATTGCAAAGTGTTGCAGTAGGAAAATCAGCAGGAATAATGCTGAAAGTGCCATGGCGAATTTACGACCGATGGAGCTTCTAAAGAATTGTGTAAACCAACTCATATTTTATATGTAAATAGGTGATTTTTATAATTAAAATTTAGGAAGGCAAAGATACTGTTGGAACAATTAGTAAGCAATTCGTTTGATAAATTTATAAGTCATCTTTGTTCCTATTGAAAAATTTTGATAGAGCTTGATGGAATAATTTCATTCTTTTAATTTGCCAGCAGAACATGAACATCTCAAATATTAAGATTTTTTGCTTTGTCTCAAATGTTCAGAGTGATTTGATCAACTCAATTCAACCGGTATGATTTTTCCCGAAAAAGGAATTGTTGTAATAATTAAATGTTAAGATTTAGATTGTACATTTGGGGTGATTGATAAGTCAATTGTTAAAAGGGTGGTTTTGAGAAGAAATAGGAATACAATAAATGATCAATATTAGAAAAAAGGGGATTCTTCTGATCTTAAGCGTACTGTTCTTGGCCATAAGTTTCAAGACTTACGCCACACACATACGAGCTGGGGAGATCGTAGCGACCAGGGTTTCTACCACCAGCCTTACTTATAAGTTTTCGATTATAGGTTATACAGATACGGGTTCCACTGTCATCTTTGGAGGTGGTGATATTGATTTTGGTGATGGTACTGTCATCAACATAGAAGAGGGCTCAGAATTCTTTATCAGAGAAGAATTAGTAGATGCTGAAAAGCTTATTGCTTTCAACGTGTTTGAAATAGAACACACCTTTCAGGCTCCTGGCGCCTATGTGATTCGCTTTAATGAAAAGAACAGAAATGCCGGAATATTGAATATGTCAAATTCCGTCGACACACCATTCTATGTAGAGACAAGAATCCTTATTGACCCTTTTCTTGGTTCAAACAATACCCCAATATTTCTTGTGCCTCCGGTAGATGAAGGTGCCGTGGGAGTACAGTTTATTCACAATGCAGGTGCATTTGATTTGGATGGAGATAGCTTGTCATACAAACTTGTTGTTCCTAAGCAATTCAAGGATCGAGAGGTAGACGAATATGTTGATCCAAACGATCCGAAATTCTATCCCAATTATGCCCAAGGCAATGAAGATCAAAATGCTCCACCGAAATTTGAAATTGATCCTATAACAGGTGATTTGGTCTGGGATTCTCCCGGCACTATGGGTGAATACAATGTGGCCTTCATAGTGGAGGAGTGGCGTTTGGTGCTTGGACAGTGGTTCAACCTTGGTTATGTGACCAGAGATATGCAGATCATTATTGAAGAAACTGACAATGCACGACCGGAGATCATTATTCCGGGTCCCTTATGTGTTGAGGCTGGTACTTTCATTTCAGAAATAGTCATAGGTGTGGATCAGGATGGTCATCAGGTTAGGTTAGAGGCATTTGGTGGACCGTTTGAATTCACCACCGATCCGGCAAAATTTACTCCGATCCCTTCAGGTGCAGACTTTGCCAATCAGCCACGCCAAGGCTTGTTTGAATGGCAGACTGACTGTCAGCATGTGAGGAAAAGATCTTATGATGTGCAATTTAAGGTGACGGACAATCCACCATTGGGACCAAAGCTTGTAGACTTTGCCACACTCCCCATTACGGTGTATGCGCCACCACCACAGGGGTTGACTGTAGACATTGAGACGGGTAGGTCAATCAGACTAAATTGGGATAAGTACAGTTGTGGTACTGCCGACAAGATGCAAATCTGGAGACGTGTGGACAACTACAATTTTAACCCTGATGGATGTAATTTGGGAATCCCTGAAAATTCAGGATATGAATTAATAGCTACCGTAGATAGCATCAAATATGTAGATGCAAATCAAAACGTATTTTATAACAATACCTTTTTGGATGATAACAATGGAGAAGGCCTAGCGCCTGGAGCGAACTACTGTTATCGCATCGTGGCTATCTTTCCTGAACCAGCCGGAGGTGAAAGCGTTGTTTCAGATGAAGTGTGTAACATAATCCTTGCTGATGCTCCTGTGACCGTGAATGTAGATGTGACAAGGACAGACAGAACAAACGGAGAAATTTTGGTGAGATGGTTGGAGCCTTTTGAGATTAACCCGGTGCAATTTCCACCTCCTTATAAGTACAGAGTGTTTAGGTCGGAGGGATTCAATGGCAATCAAAACGAAGTTGAAGTTGCTTTTATTGATGATTTTGAGGTTGTAGATAAGGGATTGAATACAGTGGATTTAGTATATAACTATAGGGTTGACCTGTATAATAACAACGGTACTTCATTTGTAGATTCTTCAAGTCCGGCTTCATCCGTTCGATTGGAATTGGAGCCAGGTCTCAATTCCATTCAGCTCTTCTGGGAGGCACAGGTGCCTTGGTCTATTTCCGTGCAGGACTTTCCTATGCACGATATTTATAGAGATAGGGTAGATCCTGACAATCCAGATATTCTTATGCTGATCGGTCAGGCAGAGGTAACTGAGGGTGGTTTGAAGTTCTTTGATGATGGCGATTTTAATGGTGTGCCATTAGATGAGAATTTCGATTACTGCTATTATGTAGAAACTAAGGGAAGTTATGGAAACCCTCAGATAGCAGAACCACTATTGAATAAGTCTCAGGTTGTCTGTGCAGAACCAAATGATATGGATCCGCCTTGTACTCCGATCAGCTTTAGCATCAACGAAGGCAAGGTCTGTGAGGAATTGGTAATGGATAGAGGCTGTTTTGTAAACGATTTTTCAAACCTATTGAGTTGGGAGCTTGATTTTAGCGCTGAATGTGAAGATGATATTGACCATTTTGAAATATTCTATTCCGTTGATGGTGTTGAACCCTTTGAATTGGTAGGTACAAAGAGCACTAGTGGCGGAAATGAATTTGAACATGCCGGCCTAAATTCATTTAAGGGATATTACTACATTATCTCCAGGGACAGGTCAGATAATCCAAGTACTCCATCCGATACGATATCTTTCGACAACTGCCCTAATTTCAAATTGCCAAATGTATTCACTCCTAATAAGGACACTCACAATGATGTGTTTTCACCACTCATTGACAATGTTCAGGGCAATAGAATACCTAATTTCGATTTGTCTCAGTGCCCCAGATTTGTAGAAGCTGTGGACTTCCGAGTGTTCGATAGAAATGGCGGATTAGTTTTTGCCTTTGATTCGGGAGAAGGGGCGGAAGGAAACCTGAATGGCGTCCTCATCAATTGGGATGGCAAGACGAATACTGGCATTGAATTGCCCTCAGGGGTTTACTATTATACCGCTGAAGTTACATTTGATGTGTTGGATCAATCCAATGCAAATCAGATCTTTAACGGATGGGTACAGCTTCTTCGATAGTGCCCAAACAACCTGTTGTGCTTTATGATGGAGTGTGCAATTTCTGTAACAGCTCGGTTAATTTTATCCTAAGGCATGAGAAAACATCTGAGCTTCAGTTTGCCGCATTGCAATCAGAATATGGTCAAAAATTGTTGGCAGAGCATGACGAAAAAGTCCAGGATTACGACAGTATTATTTTGTTGGATGAGAACGGCTTAAGCAAGAAAAGCAAAGCTGCTTTCAAGATAGCTAAGTCCCTCAAGGCTCCCTGGAGCTATCTTTCCATCTTTCGATTCCTACCTCGATTTATCGCAGATTTTTTCTACGATCTAATTGCGCAAAACAGGTACAGGATATTTGGAAAGACCGATGCTTGTATGGTGCCTACTGCTGATATTCGCAGCAGGTTTTTAGGTGTGTAGTAATACTCTATATCAGCAGACTAATTTCTTGTTTTGTGTTTGAATTTTGCACCTGCAAATTGTTAATTCAATAGTATCTAACTTAAGTTTGCAATTTTTGAAATCAACTAAACTTTAGAAATATGCAGGCATACGTTTTTCCAGGTCAGGGCGCACAGTTCACAGGAATGGGTAAGGATTTATACGATGATAGTGACAAAGCAAAGTCGTTATTTAAAGAAGCAGACGATACCCTGGGATTCGAACTGTCGAAGGTCATGTTTGAAGGCCGTGCGGATGAACAGAAACAAACCAATGTAACACAGCCTGCGGTTTTTTTGCATTCTGTGGCAGCAGCCTTGGTGGCTGATAATTTCAAACCTGATATGGTAGCAGGACACTCACTTGGAGAGCTTTCTGCCTTAGTAGCCAATCAAACATTGACATTTAAGGATGGTTTGGTTTTGGTTTCAAAAAGAGCTTCAGCCATGCAAAAGGCTTGTGAACAAAATCCATCAACAATGGCGGCCATTCTTGGGCTGGAAGATCAAATAGTGGAAGACATATGCAATTCGATTGATGATGTGGTTGTTGCAGCAAATTACAACTGTCCTGGTCAGTTGGTGATATCAGGATCAAATGCCGGGATAGAAACTGCTTGTGAAAAAATGAAAGAAGCTGGTGCAAAGAGGGCATTGCCCCTTCCTGTAGGGGGAGCGTTCCATTCACCATTGATGGAGCCTGCAAGGCAGGAATTGGCAGAGGCTATTGAAAATACCAAATTCAGCAATCCTCTCTGTCCTGTTTATCAAAACTTTGATGCAAAAGCGCATATGGATGTAGCTGAAATCAAATCCAATCTGATTGCGCAATTGACAGCCCCGGTGCGATGGACGCAATCTGTACAAGCCATGGTTGCAGATGGTGCTACAGATTTTATCGAATGTGGCCCAGGTAAAGTACTACAAGGTCTGGTGAAGAAAATTCATCGTGAATCCAATGTGATGGCCATATAGGCCTTTCATCAGCCGATTATGGTTATTGGGTCTATAGTCAATAGAAGGAGCATTAGGGCATTAATAGTATTCCTGATATGCTCTTGTTTTACTATTGATCACGCTGTTCTGGCTCAGGATGCTGAATCGAAATATTCTCATCAATTCAGCCTGGAGTATTACAAAGGGTTCATCTTTAAGCATTCGTCAGAAGTAGCTCATCTGATTGCTTCTCGACCTTCAGGGTTTATGCTGCAGTATGATAGGCATACCTACGGTCATAAGCGATGGGAGTATGAATTCCGCTATCCGGATACGGGCTATACCCTTATTTACCTGGATTACAATAATCCGGTGTTGGGCAAGTCAATTGCTCCCATGGCACATTTCAACTATTATTTTAATAGGAATCGTGAGACCAAACACAATTTCAAATTCAAGTTCGCTTTTGGTCCGGCTATCCATACCAAACCTTATAACCGTGAGACAAACAATAAGAACAACTTTCTTGGATCCACTTTTTCTTTTGGTATGCAGATGCAGTTCAGCTACGATCACAGGATTAGTGATAAGCTGGCACTGAAAAGTAGTATTGCATTGACCCACTTCTCCAATGCTTCAATCAACAAACCGAACAAGGGTATTAACATTGTCTCGGCCAATCTGGGTCTGATTTACAAATTGAATGAGGGGCCCAGTGAGCAAGTGAGTTATGAAAAGGAAGATTATGGCAATCAGCCAATTCGATACAACATAACACTAGCCGGAGGTATGCACGAGTCACTCAAAGAGGGCAATGGAATTTTTCCTTTTGTGGTGCTAAATACTTATGCTGATAAGCGGATTTCCAGGAAAAGTGCTTTTTCACTCGGGTTGGATTATTTCATTTCTTACTCATTGAAAGAAGAGGCTTTATATGATAATGGACTGAGAGGAAAGGAATTACCCGACTTCAAAAGAGTGGGATTAGCCATAGGTTATGAACTGTTTTGGCACGATTTGAGTTTTCTGGCCCAATATGGTTTCTATGTTTACAGGCCATACAAACGCTTTAGGGCGCAATATCAGCGAGTGGGATTAAAGTACTATTTTAATGACAGGCTTTTTGCTTCCTTTATGCTCAAAACACATGTGCAAAAAGCAGAAGCTGGTGAATTTGGAATAGGGATAAGGCTCTGATATGAAGAAGGTACTATTCTACATATTGATCATTTTTCTACTCAATTCCTGCAGCGATAAAGATGCCTTTGATTGCGTGAAAAAGTCCGGAACTGTAAGAGACTATGAGATTACTCTATCCGGAGGGTTTGATAGCCTGAATATAAGCTCAAACATAGATGTGGATTTGATTCAGGGAGCGCATCACAGAGTAGTTTTGACCACAGGAGAGAACCTGTTTGACGACATAAGAGTCGAAGTGGCGGATGGATTACTTATTTTCGAGAACAACAATACCTGCAATTGGGCAAGGGACTATGGAGTGACCAAACTTCAAATTACTACACCAGACTTAAGGCAAATAGTATATGAAGGTGGGGGAGTATTTCTCTCAAAAACGAAACTGGTCTTTGATACCTTAACTATTGATACCAAATTCTCTAGCGGAGACTTTCATCTGGATATTGAAGCTAATGAATTGAATATTACTTCAACGAGAATTTCCAACTACTACATGACGGGTAGTGTCAACAGCCTGAACTTGTACTACAGGTCGGGAGATGGTCGGTTTTACGGGAAGGACCTTATCGCCCAGCACGTTTCTTTCTATCACTTTGGTACCAATGATATAATGGTTTATCCAGTGGTGAGCCTGGAGGGTACTATTGACAGATATGGCAATGTGATCTATTACAATGATCCTATCAATACTCCTCAAGTAGAGGAGTTGAGTAAGGGGAGGCTTATTAGGAAATAATATAGATTCATGCCAATCCATTATTATCGTAAACTGGATTTGTTTTATTACAGGGACATTGAATTAATTCCGTTAAGAAATTTAGCTTTGTACTTTTAGAATTGGAATCCTCTGTTTGAGTCCTAACGTACAAGCAGTCAAGAAGACTTTGGATTTTAGTGCACACATAGGTTGAATTTTAGGTTTTTTATTCACAGTCCTTGATTTTTTCTCTAGTTTTTTATCAAGAAAAAAGTAGAAAACCGTCCGGTTAGAGGACAACAAATTAGACAAGAAATATCCGATATAGTCATTCATTTTCTTTTGATCTCCAAAAGAAAACGAACCAAAAGAAAAGGAGACCAACGCCAAAAACCATTTTGACCAATTCACTCTGGTTAGTTCTTAATTTTATCTAGGATTAAAATGGTTCACGCTGGCCTTGGATGGTCCTCCCTCTAATATGTTTAGAATATGAAAAGAGATGTTTGCCTAATGTGCAGAATTCATCAACTGCTCAACCTCCTCAGCTTCAATTGGAATGTTCTTCATTAAGTTGATATGCCCATCTTCGGCAATGACGATATTGTCTTCCAGGCGTACACCAAGCCCTTCTTCGGGGATGTAGATTCCTGGTTCTACAGTGAATACCATGCCGGTTTCAAATTTCTTGTAGACGCTTCCAACATCATGGACATTAAGACCAAGGTGATGTGAGGTTCCGTGCATAAAGTACTTTTTGTATGCAGGCCAATCCGCATTTTGTTTTTCAATATCACTCATGCTGAGCAATCCCAAATCCACCAGTTCTTTCTCCATAACCTCTCCAACAGCCTTATGATATTCTGGAATGGTATTGCCGGGTGTCAGCATTTTCGTTGCTTCATTTTTCACTCGCAGCACAGCATCATATACATCCCTTTGTCTCTTGGTGAATCTACCATTTACAGGAATAGTTCGCGTCATGTCCCCGTTGTAGTTAGCGTACTCGGCACCTACGTCCATTAGCAGCAGGTCTCCATCCTCGCATTGTTTGTTGTTTTCAAGGTAATGCAGGACACATGCGCTTGTACCTGAGGCAATAATCGGTTCATAAGCAAAACCCCGTGATCTGTTTCGGAGGAATTCATGGCTGTATTCGGCTTCTAATTGAAACTCCCAAACTCCTGGATGTGTCTTGTCCAATACCCGTCGGAATCCTTTTTCTGTAATGTCACAGGCTATTTGCAGCATCTCGATTTCTCGCTCCGACTTAACACAGCGAAGGTCATAAATGAGAGGTGCTACACGCTCATATTCATGCAGTGGATAGTTTTTTCTGCATTGATTGACAAATCGATCATTTCTTGTTTCCACTCTTGTGGCGCTCCGAATGTGCTCATTCAGATCCAGGTATATGTGCTCTGTTTCGGCTAGGATCGTATTCAAGGTTCTTTCAAACTTATCCAACCAAAACACAGTTTGCACGCCGGAAGTATCTCGTGCTTCCTCTACAGTGTATTTGTGCCCTTCCCAAATTTCAATTTCTTCGCTTGTTTCTTTTAGGAAAAGAATTTCTCTGAACCGTTCATCTGGAAAGTCTGGTGCTAGAAGAAGTATGGATTCTTCCTGGTCAATCCCTGATAAATAGAAAAGATTGGCATCTTGAATAAAGGGCATCACTCCATCAGCACTGGTAGGCATGATATCGCTGGAGTTGAAGATGGCAACTGAATTTGGCTTAAGCTTTGCTGATAGCCTTTGTCGATTGGCAATAAATAGCTCTTTGCCGATGGGTAGATACTTCATTATAAAAAAATCGTTATCATTAAGTTGAGTTAAATATGATATGAATCGAATTCAATTTCCGATAAAATTACTATTTCTTTTGCTAGTTCTGACTTGTTGCGAGCAGAAAAGCAAGCATTGGTTATATTTTGATTCGAAACTAAAAATCCACCAGGATGTTGATTTGATTTCCGGGGAGTTGGATCAATTAGATCTTTCACTAGAGTACTATTCTGAGTGGCTTCATGCTGGTACGGTGTTGTTGTCTTCTGAAGATAAAGAGGCACTTCAGAAATTAAAGTTCATCACCAGCATTGAGCCTTCTCAAAATATTGATTTCAAGCCCATGTCTTTGGGCAAAGAAGAGAGTATGAGTTTTGCTCTGGAGCAAATTGGCGCTGAAAGCTTTGTTTCTGCAGGATTGGATGGGAAGGGGGTGAAAATCGGGATAATAGATGGCGGATTTCTTGATGCTAATATCAAAGGGCAGTTGTCGCATGTCTTCAAACATGAAAAGGTGAAGGCATATAAGGATTTCATTACACCTGACTTGCGCCAATACGGCGGCTCTAAATATGCAGACGATCAACATGGTACTGATGTATGGACACAGGTGGCAGGTATCAACGAGGAGCGAAAAGTGAGATTTGGTCTGGCACCTAATGCGGAATACTATCTGGCCAGAACTGATGATGGTAGGAAAGAATATAGAAAGGAAGAAGAGTATTTGATTGAAGCACTGGAGTGGATGCACAAGCATGGAGTGAAGCTCGTGAATATTTCTTTGGGCTATTCTATCGGCTTTGATAATCCTAGTGAGAATTACTTGCCAAAACATATCAATGGTAGCTATACGGCCGTCACCAGAGCAGCGGCAATAGCCACAGATGAGAAAGGGATGCTGCTCGTCGTATCTGCCGGGAATGATGGGGATAATCCGTTCAAAGTGCTATCAGCCCCTGCGGATGCCAAGGGTGTAATTACTGTGGGTGCAACGAATTTTAAAACATGGGAAAAAGCTTCTTATAGCTCTCAGGGTCCAGAACAGTTAGACTACATAAAACCCAATGTTTCCTGCTTTGCCAGTAGTGGGACTTCTTTTTCAGCTCCTGTGATTACAGGTCTGGCGGCATGTATTATGCAGCAGGACAAAAGTCTGACAAATCTTGATATAAAATCATTGATTGAGCAATCTTCTCACCTATATCCTTTTGGTAACAACTATGTAGGCTATGGCGTGCCTAATTGTAAGAGGTTATTGAAATTGACCAATAATCTATCGACTTTACGGCCCACATTTATAAAAAGCATTAAAAGGAAGTTGAAAATGCAATTACCTGATGATGAGGGATTTGTGGTGCTATTTCACAAGAAAGATAGCGTCAATGTAATTTTACAAAGAAGACTTCCATTTGAAGAAGGAGAAGTGATCATATCTCACCCCAAAGAGGCAAAATTTACCACACTTTCTTTCAAAGATTTTGTACAGGAAATCGCCTGGGAATAGGGCGGATAAATGTTTAAATTTCAATTTTACAATTTCTCATATTATATTCAATCTTCATTCACCTAACTGTAATTGAATCATGCTGGATCTTGGTTTTGTCAGTGCTATCCTTCCAGACAATACGTTTGAAGAGGTTGTTGATTTTGCTTCTAAGAATGAGTTTAAATGTTTGGAGATTATGTGCTGGCCGAAAGGAAAAGCAGAACGCCGTTATGCAGGAGTTACCCATATAGATGTAGTCAACTTGGGTGGTAATGAAATTGAAAACATTAAATCCTATATCGCTTCAAAAAACATTTATATATCCGGTTTAGGGTATTATCCTAATCCACTAGATCCGGATAGTGAAAAAGCTCAGGTATATGTGGACCATATTCTAAAAAATATTGAAGCCGCTAAGGAGTTGGACATAGGGGTAGTTAACACATTCATCGGTCGTGACCCTTCAAAACCTGTTCGATATAACATGGACCGATTCAAGGAGGTGTGGCCAGCTATAATCAAAGTGGCTGATCAACATAATATCAAGATAGGAATCGAAAATTGCCCGATGCTGTTTACTGATGATGAATGGCCTGGAGGAAAGAATCTGGCCATTTCACCGGAGATTTGGGATGAAATGTTTGAATATATTCCAAGTGAAAATTTTGGACTAAATTATGATCCATCTCACCTGACATGGATGCAAATGGATGAAGTACAACCCATATATGACTACAAGGAAAAGCTGCATCATATACACCTCAAAGATGTAAAGGTGCATAAGGATAAATTGAATCGGGTTGGCATCTTAGCTCACCCGGTCGATTTTCATACGCCTAAAATCCCAGGAATGGGAGATGTCAGGTGGGGAGCATTCTTTTCTGCCCTGACCACAGTGGGTTACAAAGGGCCTGTTTGTATTGAAGTTGAAGACAAGTCCTTCGAGGGATCTGAGGAGTCAGTGCATGCGGCGATACTTACAGCCAGGAACTATTTGAAGCAATTTTTGGTGTTGTGAGATAAGCATAGAGCTTGCCAAAGTAGAGAATAACAGTATTTATATTAAATTGAGGTCATGTGGAAAAAAGCTCTAACACTTAGGTGGATTGGATATCACTTACTTACCTTGGCGCGTTTTCTTTATCTGTATCAACCTTTCAGATTGCAGAATAGATTCGCACCTGTTCGTTTCACTCCGGGAGGCGCATGGCCTGTTTTCATATTCTCGGGAGTTTGTTGTCTACTTATTTTTGGTCCGATTTTGATATTCATTCTCAGCATTACCAGCAGTGGGATCGTTGTGCCCGAGCTGTTTATCGTCTCGGTCTTTGGTTTCGTTTTCAGCATTTTTTTTAGGTCTGCACAGTCTAAATCTGCCAGCCACATTTATTTTGATGGCCAGGATATCTTCTTTACTATTTTCGGTTTTTATGAAGAGCACGTGGAAGTAATCGACAAAAACGATGTGAGAGGATTACAGTCTATTAAGCAGAATCTGAAAGGTACACATAACTATAAGATTTGCCTTTTACTCGATGATAACAGACTACTCCTCATACGCTTAACGATAAGTGCAGGAAAGGCAAAACACCTGTTAACTAAGTATAGTGAATTATTTGACACAGAAATGATAGATATCAAAGGAGACGCTCAAATCATCAACGATTCTGGTATAGTCTTTCAATAATTCTTTTTTCATCCCATGAAAAAACTTGTAGTCCTTACGGGAGCTGGTATAAGTGCAGAAAGCGGCATTCGTACATTTCGTGATTCTGATGGCCTATGGGAAGGCCATAACGTAATGGATGTAGCTTCGCCGGAAGGATGGCACAGGGACAAAGAACAAGTGCTTGATTTTTATAATCAAAGGAGAAAGCAGGCGCTAAAAGCAGCTCCGAATGCTGGACATCTTGGATTAGCAGAGCTGGAAGGCTATTTCGATGTTTCAGTCGTTACCCAAAATGTAGATAATCTGCATGAGATGGCTGGCTCTAGTAATGTATTGCACCTACACGGCGAACTCTTCAAGTCCAGAAGCACTTTGGATGAAAACCTGGTATATGATGTAGAGGGATGGGAATTGAATATAGGTGATAAATGTGAAAAGGGATCTCAACTAAGACCGCATATAGTTTGGTTTGGGGAAATGGTACCTATGATGGAAGTTGCCCTACGGCTGACTCTACAAGCAGATATATTTATGGTCGTTGGGACGTCTTTGAATGTTTATCCAGCAGCTGGTCTCATGGATTATGTTGGTTCTACTGTACCAAAATTCATTATCGATCCCAATATGCCGGTAGTACGGCAAAGAGAAAATTTGTACCTTTATGAAGAGAAGGGAGGTTCTGGCGTACCCAAGGTGGCAGAACTTCTGAAAGAAAAGTACCTATAAGCATTATGAATCAAGCGTCTTTGACAGAAGCGGTTTCTTCGACAATGGATATTTCGGTTATTAGTACTGGCCCGGAATATAATTTGTCCGATCCGGTTTGGGCGATCAATTGGTTTGATCTCAAGGCACCAAAACTTTATCAATTCTATTTGTCGTTAGCAAGCAAGCATGTACAAGGGGTGAAAGCAATACCTTTCTTTAAAGGACAGCTCATAAAGAGGATAGAAGGAGATGAGAAGGGCGAGAGAGGAAATTTGCTAGTGGTGAATTACCCATCTCCTGAGAGCTTTCTTAAAATGATCAAGTCGAAGTTATTCCAGTTTAAAAGCATACTGAGGGTACTAGCGGTCAAGGATTTCACTTTTGGGTTTATGATGCGAACAGATGACGGTGAGCCTCCGAAAGAAACTATATCAAAATACGAGGGACAGCTCATTTATCTGGTACATCATTTTCAAAATGGACATAAAAGGATTGATGCATCTGGTCTCAAGGAGCTGGCTGCTTCTTATGATATTTTCATGCATTTTGCAGGTACCAAATCTCATATAGTCGGGCGCAAGCGAAAAAATGAAAGGCTAAAAACGGCACCATTTTACATGGAGGGTCTCATTATCCTGGGTGCATTTGAAGAGTCTCAGTTTGATAATTTATTGACCAGCGTTTCCTATCGGGAGTTTATGAAAGACAACTCGTCCAATTATCTCGGATTGTTTAGGAGAGAGATCTAAAACCCCCAATTTTCCTCAGTAATCCCCTTGAATATTGCTCAGAATAAGGTTGTGAAAACCAAAAACCATGTAAGTAGTTGATATTTAATTAGTTCGACTTGCTTTATTTAATTATTTTATTAATATTCACATGTTAACTATTTAATTAAAAAGACTGTTAAGGATCTTGGTTCAAATTAAATGTATTAGTCTCTATCAAAATCGAGCCAAAACAGCAAATATGAAAACCAAATATCATAATGTCATCAATCACAGAACCAGCTAGAAATACCATTACCAACCTGCAGATCGATGCTCTAAAAATTAGTCCGTCCGATCGTCTCAAGTCTATGGAAAAACCAAACAAGGTTATTCCATTTCACACATTACAAAAGAAGAATAAACACTCTGTTGCTTCATATTTTTCCAAAACTATCAAGGATTGCCTAGATAGCGAAATGAGGGATTTAATCGAGCCCTATGCCACAGTAAGGCTCACTTCATTGATCAGAAATGCATTCAGTGCGAGCGACCAAGTATCTTTGAACGATGGATCGTCAGAATTGGAAAACTTCAATTTCAATACATCCAATCCATTCAAGAAAACAATCAATTCCAAAGTATACATTCGAGGAGGTTCGCATAATGGCTATGCCATATTGCATGTACCTGCTTTCGTTCCTGCAAACGAATTGAATATGCCGGAAGAAGCAACAAATTTCAAGATCTGCGCGCGATTGATTTCGATTTCGGACTTTGAGTTATCGAACGAATTGAAAGCTTATGTACCTGCCGACATAGATTCACACGGTCAGTTGGGTTCTTTTGAAACGACCATGCTGCCAATACTCAGAATGCAAACACAGCCTATCACGACACAGGTGTGCATCAACAAGGGTAAAGCCTTAGAAGGTAATGTTCACACGCTCTTGATAGCGGCCGTTAAATTTTACTGCTACTCCAATGGAAAATTCACTCACCTATCAGACCATGGTTCGATGAAGGTGATGAAGGTACTTTAATAGGTTTTGTGGCTTCAATAGAAATAGTTGAAATTTAATTCCTAAACATCAGATTAATTATTCCGTTAGTGGGATTATGCTCAGAAGTATAGTTCTTGTGGTTTCTGCTGTGATTGTATTTGAGACGAAAGCTCAGGAGCCGAAGCTGATGCGTAGCATATACTTTGGTGGAGGGAGTTACTACATTGACCCTCAGCAAAGAGCAGATCTCATTCATTTTCTCGATTCTATTCCAGATATCAACCAGTACAACATCACAATCCATAGCCATACTGACAATATTGGTGGAGCGGCTTTCAACAAACGCCTGTCTCAAATGCGAAGTTGGTCTGCCATCAAAATAATGGTACCTGATTATGTTAGAAAAGAGGCTGTTGAGATTCAGGACTTTGGGCAGTTTAATCCTTTGTACGACAATTCCACACATATTGGCAGACTGAAAAACAGGAGGGTAGATATTATTTTTTGGCCACAAAGTATCTAGATTTTCCCTTCAAAACTCTTTTTCAATTTTTGCTAGTTTTGCATCATGAGTAATGATCTTTATTTGAAAGCCCTGGAATACGATAAGCAGGGAGACTGGGATAAGTCCCACAGGGTAGTGCAAGATATTTCTACAGACGATGCTGCATGGATTCATGCCTACTTACACAGAAAAGAAGGTGATTCGTCCAATGCCGGATATTGGTACAGAAGGGCTGGTAAAGAATTCTACAATGGTAGTTTAGAGGACGAATGGCAACAATTGCATGATTACTTTTCAGGTTCTGAATAATAAGTAGTAGTTCAGCAGGCACATATTCCTGAGATTGATACATTTTCTTTATATTGGTTCTGGAATTGAAAAATTAAAAAGACTATCACCACAATTTGAATTTCAATAAAACCATATTGCTATTTTTTTGCCTTGGCTTTTCGCTTTCGTCTATGTCTCAAAAAAAGGTAGTGGAAGTAGGAGAGTCGATGGAGGAATATATCAAGGAAAATCACATTGAGAACATAGAGAAGATTGTTCATCAATTTACTGCATCGGATCGTTTCTTACAGAAGCTTTTAGAAGAAGGTCATGACATAGATCCTAATTCTGCACACATCAAACGAAAAGATGTAAAAGTAGGAGATGATATCGATCTGTATGTCAAGCATTTTACAGAGCATCAGAATTTTACTATGTTTCTGGTGCCGATTAATTTTTATGCCCATGCTATCTATGATACACTACTCGTTTCGGTACTTGAGGTAAGTGATCATTGGTTGCAACAGAAACACTACTATGCAGATTTGAAGAACGACTCAACCCGTTCCAGCCTGTTGTCTCAAGAAAACCACGATCTACTAGCGGAACACATGTACCACCAGGCACTGGGCTCTACTCGTCTCGATATGGCCGAGGTGCAGATAAAACTGCATGAATCTTACATGTCCAATAATACCATTCACATGGGCTTAGGCAATCTGTCAACCAAAGAGAAGAAAGAATTCAGAGAGTCGTGGGGTCTTATGAAAAAGCTACTCTCACATAATGTGGATTTACATGCGGAGATGAATGTTTACATTTTTGGCTATGACGATATGGAGATAGATGTGTCATTTGCCAACCTGGAAAAAGTCTATAAAATTACACCAGGTAATATCTTTATTCGCCACCACTTCGAGGAGGAGGAGTAATTCTCAACTGCCAAACCTTTGCCGGATTATCAGCATGATGATGTCGTTTTGTCGATAATCCAATTCACTGTTTGCACGAACAAAATCATGAAAGTAATTAACGGATGTGGCCAATTTATCTGAGAAGGAAATGGTGGTGCCAAGTAACAGTCTATCATGATTGAACATATTGTTGCCCATATTTTTTTGAGCAGTAACAAAAAGTTCTCCACCTACATTCATATTGATACCCAGCCCTTCATCCTCTGTTAGTTCTTTTAGCCCGAATACTGCCATGGCCCTGTATCTGAATCTATGATCCCAAGAGGTGCGATTTTCCTGTAAATGTCTGAACATCCTTTGCTCAGCTTGCACTCTGTGCTGTATGAAAAAACTCTTGAATTGGTTGCGGTATTGAATCCCTTGAAATGGTCTGATTTCTCTTCGATCCAGTCTTTCCTGATTGTAAAAACCTAGTGTAGCCAATCCTGTAAAAAGAAGAGCGTTGTTGTTTAGTTCGTAGTTCACTCTGCCCCGTATGATATGTTGCGCCCTATCCTTAAGTTTGTTTTGCCATCTAAGTCCCAAATCAAAAGCCAATGAAGTTTTTTCTGAAACCGTAAGTTGACTGTTATACTGAATCCATTGTCGGTTGCCTCTTTTGTTATTGGATTGGCCTATTGCATTGGTGAACGTAATCATCAACGAGCAAATGAACAATGGCAGTATGTACTTCACACACTTCATGCCGATTGCTTTAATTCATGATACTTCTTTTTCCCAAGCAGGAAGTATTGTACTGGTAGAATGAAAGAGTCAAGTGATTGGGTTGGTTCTTTTTTTATTATTCGACTAAGCTGATAACGTTTCTTGCTATACTTTGAAATATCACGTATAAAATGAAAGTATGCTTTCCATACTGCCGAGAAGTGAGCAACAGAACCGCTAAGTAAAAACTTGAATCCTGCGGACAAATCGAGCATAAACTTCAGGGGGAGCTTCCATAAGAGGGGAGTACTCTCCGTATTTTTATAAAGCATGCTAATGCTATTTCTGAAATTCAAATAAGTTTTATTGGGGTTGGTCTTGGATAGTGTGCCACCACCAACATGATAAACTTTGCTTTCCGGAACGCAGTAAATCGATTGACCAGATAAATTCAACCTCCAGCAAAGATCAATTTCTTCCATGTGTGCAAAGAAGTCTTCATCGAATCCACCTGATTGGAAGAAAGCATATGACCGTACAAACATGCAAGCACCTGAAGCCCAAAAAATTTGTTTTGTGGTATCATATTGCCCCTTATCTTCTTCTAATGTTTCGAAGACCCTTCCTCGGCAATAGGGGTATCCCAGGTTGTCGATATAGCCCCCGGCAGCTCCGGCATATTCAAATGTGCTCTTCTTATTGTAATCGAGGATTTTAGGTTGACAGGCTGCACAGTCTTCGTGTGCTTCCATCCAGTCTATGACTGGGCTGATCCAATTGGGAGTAACCTCAATGTCGGAGTTTAACAACACAAAATAGTCAGCCTCTACCTGCTTCAGCGCATGGTTGTATCCTCCTGCGAAACCATGATTTTCCTCCAGTTGAATTATGTTGACCTGATGATGGTATTTCGTTACATAATCTATAGAACCATCGTCAGAAGCATTGTCTGCAATATAAATTCTTGCCTCAGGACTATTGGCAATTACACCCGGTAGAAAATTTTCTAGAAATGTTTGTCCGTTGTAGTTTAATATGACGACAGCTATCTCAGCCATTAAACATATTACCCATGTCAAAACCAGGTATGTTGGGCATCATGCCTTCTGTACTTTGCTTTAGTTTTTCTTTGCCCTTTATGTCTGCTTCGGCAAGGGCCTTGTTAGCCGCAGCAACAATTAAATCTTGCACAATTTCTTTGTCTTCTTCCTTCATGATGCTGGCATCTATATCTACAGAGATCAATTCTTTTTTTCCATTGACAGTAGCCCTCACCATACCGGCACCAGCTTCGGCCTCTACTACTATTTCTGATAGGGATTCTTGAGCTTGCTGCACTTTTTCCTGCATCTCCTTCACTTTCCCCATCATTTTCATCATATCAAACATAAGTTCTCACTTTCTTTAGTATTTAAAGCGCAAATATAAACATATGGGAATATGCTTGAGCCCTGCAATCAAGAAATGCTTATTGAGTGCGCAATAAAACTACGGAACCGGATTGATTGTATTGATTTCCAGCTGCATCTTCGAAGTTGATGCGATAGATGTAGGTGCCCTCAGGTGCTTTGCTACCATCAATGAGGCCATCCCAACCAGCTCTGACGTCTTCTGAATAGAAAATGGCATCACCCCATCTGCTGAAAATCTGCATTTTGTAGTTAAATACTTTTGGGCCTTTCGCTTCAAAGCTGTCATTGAGCCCATCGCTATCTGGAGTAAAGGCTGTTGGCAAATGCATGACAGGATTTATTTCAACAATTCTGATATTGGAGTAAGTAACTTGAGCTGGCGCATCCAGAGACTCAGCCCGAACTCTAATGTTTTTAGGTTGATCGTCTAGCACGGAAAAGGAAATTTCTTTGGTCCTGCCACTGAGCACACTATATTCTTCAATTAGTGCACCGGAATCATCCAAACGTTCCAGGAAGTAGGTTCTGATACCATTCGGCCAGGTTTCATACTTGTTCCATTCAAACTCCACCACATTGCTGTTAATATCCTTAATGTTTAGAATTATAGGTGCCGTGGGATCGGAGGGAATTGATCTATTGCCGCAGTTGTCCTCGTAGATAACGCGATAGCTCAACTGATCTCTGTAGAATGATCTTTTATCCTCAAATGTATTTTCGAGACTGTAAGCCAAAGTATGAAAGCCTCTTCCGGATACTGATCGTTGGAGTAGGTACTGTGTGAGAGGCACATCGCCATTAGGAGTTGGCCAGTTGATCACAACTGTCTCATCAATGATGCTGGATGAAGGCAAGTCTAGTGGAGGTAGGTCTCCTGTTTTGGTGGCAACAATACAGCTGTCCACGCTGAGAGAAGTACCGCTATTGAATACGGTTTGAATTTCGTAGCAATATTCCACGCCACAAAGAATGCTCTCATCGTCATAAGATAATTGAAAGGGATCATTGATCTGTGTTTGTACATCTCCATTGCGGATGACCTTATGTGCAACGGCCAGACTTGGTTCTGTATTCCACGTTACGTTGTTCACGCCATTGCCAATTCCCACATCGATCATGACGGTGCAAAGCGTTTCGGAATAGACAAACTGATTGTTGCAGGCATCAAATGCCCGAATGCGAAAACAATAGTAATTATTCAATGTATTGAGATCTAGGACATTCTGGTTGCTCCCAGTTACTTCATATAACTCTTCGAAACCAACGGCATCATTTTCACTGGCCTCCAGGTAATAGTTAAGCTCCGGCCCCAATTCAAATGTAATGAAGGCAGAACCCGTAACACTTTCATTATTCACTTCTACAGAAAATAATCGTGGCTCAACAATCTGTCCGATCGTAGTTGCTATTTTAGATTCAACCCCACAGTTGTCAGCGGCACCATCAAAAAGCCCTGTGACGGTAATGGTATAATCCCCTTGCGTGTCATAGTCATACTGCGGTGAAATTGTGCCAGGTTCTACGATTTCAGAGTCAGTGTCAGTAAAGTTTACCCGATACCTGTCGTATTGGGTGTCAGTGACCTCCACTCGAACGATGTGGTCATTACAATTGTAAATTTCGAATTCTGGAGGAGTCGGATCTATTACCGTAATCTTTATAGAATCTTCTTTTTGAGGAACATTGGCATTCACCAATTGGACTAAATAATACTCGCCAGGAGTGCTGTAATTGTAAGAGCTAACCAGTACAGGAGGATTGTCTTTGTTCTCATACCAGTACTGTCTACTGGTGCCCGGGCCAAAATTATCAAGAGGGGTAACCCTCACAGTAAATGGA
Organism: Cyclobacteriaceae bacterium; assembly: GCA_049115735.1. Taxonomy (GTDB): domain Bacteria; phylum Bacteroidota; class Bacteroidia; order Cytophagales; family Cyclobacteriaceae; genus CAXBNB01. The sequence continues at coordinate 65,202 of JAGDZP010000010.1, forward strand.
GCACATCCGATGGCGTTTTCTACAGAAAACCTCCCTAAAACACTTGTGTTTTGGGCATGCAGGTCAAATTTCAATGAAAAGAAACTTAGCAGCAGCGTTACACAAATCAGAAGATGATGTTTTCTATTCAATGTCTAATTATTTCAGATGAAAACGAAGAGTTCCCGCCAGAATTGCAAGATAACATGTCAAAAATCAATAGGCAAAAGGCCTTACCAATAGGAACAGTTTTATTCACGCTTTGCAAGTTGTTTGACAATGTCTTCAAGCTTTAATTTCTGTTGTTCTCCTGAGTTCATATCTTTCAGGTTAAACAAGCCTCTCTGCATTTCTTCTTCACCGATAGTCAGCACAAAAGGGATATGTTTTTTGTTGGCGTAGTTGAATTGTTTTTTCATTTTGGCAGAATCCGGGTAAATTTCAGCATTGATGCCATTGGCTCTTAGTGTATCCAGACTTTGCAGACTGGTAGACAAAGTATCACTGCCAAAGTTTGTAATCAAGACCTTAACCGTGTTTGCATTTTCTTTAGGATATAGCTCCAGCTCATTGAGCACGTCATAAATTCTATCCACGCCAAAGGATATACCAACCCCTGAAACACCTGAAAGTCCAAAGACCCCTGTCAGATTATCGTATCTTCCGCCACCACAAATGCTTCCCATTTGTACACTGGTTGGCTTAACTTCGAATATCGCTCCAGTGTAGTAGGAGAGCCCCCTAGCCAAAGTGATATCCAATTCGACCTTACTTTCAACAGCCCTGTAGGCTGATGAAAGATTGAATATTTCCTTAAGCTCTTCAATACCAGCTTTTCCAGTTTCGGATTCCCTTAGAAAATCTGAAAGAAATTCAAGTCTCTCTTCATTTGAACCGGTCAGTTCAAAGATTGGCTCCAAAAGCTTCATCTTATCGGCTTGAAATCCCTTAACTATAAGTTCTTCAATTACTTTTTCCTTGCCTATTTTGTCCAGCTTATCTATGACCACACAAAACTCCGTTTCCTTTCCTTCAGCACCAATTGTCTCCACAATACCTGTAAGGACTTTTCTGTTGTTGATTTTAATAGAGTAGTCAGAAAAGTTTAGAGATTTGAAAACATCATTGATGATTAGTATTATCTCTGCCTCACTCAACAATGAATCAGTTCCCACGGTATCCACATCGCACTGATAGAATTCACGGTAGCGACCCTTTTGCGGTCTGTCTGCTCTCCAAACTGGCTGAACCTGATAACGCTTAAATGGAAAAGTAATATCGTTTTGATGCATCACAACATACCTGGCAAAGGGCACAGTGAGGTCGTAGCGTAAACCTTTTTCTGATATTTTAGAGATTAGGTGCTTGCTGCCTTGTTCTATATCTTGCTCAGAAGTTTTAGACAGATAATCTCCGGAATTCAATACTTTGAATATAAGCTGATCGCCTTCATCTCCATATTTTCCAGTCAGTACAGATAGATTTTCCATGGTCGGTGTTTCCAACGGAGCAAAACCATACCTTTCAAATACTGATTTGATATTATTGAGGATATAATTACGCCAGATCATTTGATCAGGTCCGAAATCCCTTGTTCCTTTTGGTATGCCTGGCTTCTGCACTATTCTGATTTTCTGTTTGCGGCAAAACTAAGAATGTTTAGGTGAATTAGGTAGGCAAAGCAAACACATGTTGCCAGAAATTTCCTTCATTTGTAATAGCGCAAAAATGATTTTGAAATTAACCACCTGGTTAGATAGAAGGAATACCTTGATGTTTATTGGAAACCATAATACTTATGTCTCTAAAATACTAGCTGTCATTATTTTGATTACAACTTTTGGATGCCTTGATAGTGATTTGGAAAAGGACAAAAAGGCCGAAAACCTAATTCTGGAGGTGAAGCAAAAATATGCTCCTGACAAACGGGTTGCTGTATTTGCGCTAGAAGCTACAATTTCTGGAACCAAAATGATGTTGTCTGGTGAAACGGATCAGGAAGAAGGGCTAAAAGAATTGGTGGAAAACATGGAGAAGTTGGGTTTTGAGGTGGATAATCAGGTGGAACTGCTTCCTAACCTAGAGAAAGAAGGTGGTAACATATATGGAGTAATTAACAATTCTGTATCTAATATTCGATCTGAATCGAGGCATTCTGCAGAATTGGCGACTCAGGCAATCCTGGGCAGAAGTGTCAAAATACTTAAACAAGAAGGGGAGTGGTACCTTATTCAAACGCCAGATAAATACATATCCTGGATTGATCATGGTGGCTTGATTCCAATGAATGAGAACAGTCACGATGTTTGGGAGCAAGCGGAAAAAGTCGTTTTCTTATCATCATCTGGTTATGTATACACATACCCAGAAGTATCGCGCGATGTGGTTGGGGATTTGGTAATGGGCTCACTACTCAAACTATCCAGCGAGCATAAGGAGTTTTATGAGGTACAATACCCTGATGGAAGAAAAGGATTTGTAGAAAAATCAAAGTCAGCTAGATATAGCGAATGGTTGTCTTCTATGATTAGAACTGAGGAACTTTTGATAGAAAATGCTTTGAGTATGAAAGGGGCACCCTATTTATGGGGTGGTACTTCCTCAAAGGCTATGGATTGCTCCGGCTTTACCAAGACCATCTATTTGATGAATGGCTATGTAATTCCCAGGGATGCTTCACAACAAGTGAATGAAGGGAAAGTAGTTGATGCAAATTTAAATTTCGAAGGCTTGGAGGTAGGAGATCTATTATTCTTTGGAAAAAAAGCTACAGACAGCACCAGGCAAAGAACTACGCATGTAGGCATGTGGATTGGTGACAATCAATTTATCCACTCCTCAAAGAATGTGAGGATAAGCTCTATCAACGAGAACTCTGAATTCTATGATTCAATGAATGTAAATCGTTATTTGGGTGCAAAAAGATACCTGGGAAACATTACTGAAGGAATAATAGACTTAACTAAAATATAAGTATGGGCTTATTACTAAGATGATGACCTAAGCAGAAAAACGGACTATTTATTCTCAGTGACCATGGGATGAGGCGAGCCTGCCTGGTATTTGTAGGTCTCAAATATTTGAATGATGGCATCCTTCATCAGCTCCATATTGTTATCATTCTTTTTCTTCGAATATTTGAGATCCATGCTACCTTGCCAGACGAGCTTACGATTTTTCCTTTCTTTTATTTCTAACAACAGCACTCCCTCAATATGCCTAGAGGTTCTTGGTCCATAGTAATATGGGTCGTAAAAAGGACTGTAAGCATAACGGCCAAAGCCACCACCGTAATAACCATTGTTGTTGTAGTTGACTTCAGATTCTACACCAGAAATTAGTTCGTATCGAACTAGTAAATCGGATTTTGGACCTGTGTTGTAGCCCTTCATTTGCATTTCCCGTGAAATATAATACTCAACACTATCAATAAAAGCATTGCCTTCCGCAGAGTATTCTTTGTTGTCTGTTTTGAAGTTGATGATTTTATAGGTGTTGAAATTCTTGAAACTGGCTTCCGTGTTGATGTATTGAACCACCCGCGAAGAAGAGCAGGAAGCAGCTATAAACCCAACACAGAAAAGCAGTATGTGTTGGAAATTAGACTTGGGTGTTCTCAGTTCATGCATACAGTATCAACAATATTGGATCGAATTACATTTATGGAAATATCGGAATTTTTTAACCATAGTTAATCTGGAAAGGAAAGACATTTTAGCCGAATGCCTTGATTATTTTTTTAAAAACACGTTCGTTTACTTCCGATTTTGTTTCTACTTCTAAAATGGATAGCGTATCTGATGCTTCTTCCAAATGCACTATTCCTTCACTCAATCCCTGGAAGTTGTCACATATTTTGTAGCTCAGGTTATATTCTTCTGCAAGGTGCTTGGCCGAAAGTTTTTGTCTTGTTTCGAAGAACTCGTTTAATTCCGGCTGCTGGGATGGTCCGTCTATCATTCTAAAAATTCCACCTCCATGGTTGTTGAAAACTACAATTTTCAAATTGGAGGGAAGACGCTCTTGCCAAAAGGCATTTCGATCATAAAAGAAAGCCATATCTCCGATCAGCAGATATACTTCCCGTTCCGTAGATAATGCCGCACCAATGGCTGTACTTACAGAACCATCAATCCCGCTAGTCCCTCTATTTGCAAATACTTCAATGCCCTTTTTCTTGTTGAGGCCTATAAAATTCGCGTAACGAACCGCCATGCTGTTAGCCAAATGCAAATCGACATGCCCTGGTAGTGAATCCATAACCAGCATAAAGGCTTTAAATTCACTGAACTCATCGTTGGCATGTAACAGCTCATGCAATTTGGTTTTGGCCTCTGCATTGGTTGTTTGCCACAACTCAAAAAATTCTTCGTCGGCTATTTGTTTTTTGTTATCCAGAAAATGTGTGAAGAATTCGAATGGGTTGCAGCGCAAAACTTTGGTAAGACTTTGGAAGGTATCAGCCACATCACCGGATGATTGTATATGCCAGTGGTTAGCTGGTTTGACACCCCGCAGGAACAGCTTGAGGTTTTTTGAAATAACTGACTTACCATAAGTAATTATCAGTTCTGGTTTTAAGTCAGCGTTTCCGGATTTTTGTTTCAGAAAAAGATCCTGTGCACTTATGATATTTTGCACCTCAGCCAGGTTTGCAATGATGTCACCCAGAATCGGAATTTTGAATTTCTTTGATAGTTTGGACAGCAGTAAATTTAACTCATGACTGAACTTTGCCTGCCCAGCAATGATTAAAATCCTACCATAATCATCAAAATTCAAAGATGAAACCGCATCTAGTCCTTTGTGTTTAAATACCTCTAAATCAGTTGTTTTAAGGTTTTGACTGTAAGTAAATTCTTCCTTTTTTTCTGGGTAGAATGGTTCTCTTAGTGGTATATTGATATGAACAGGCCCCTGCGGAAATTCAATGCTCTTGTTGATGGCTTCATTCACCATTCTATGGCAATGCCAGGTTACGTCATTATTGCTGTAGTCTGTTGGGAAACTGTAGCTCTGCTTAACATGGCTACCATAAATGTTTTCCTGAAATATGGTCTGACCATCAAGTTGCGCAATCCATTCCTTAGGTCGGTCAGCGGTGAGAACAATTAAAGGTATTTGCAAAAAAAAAGCCTCCGCAACAGCCGGAGCGAAGTTGTAGGCTGCCGAACCAGAAGTGCAAATCAACACGACTGGTTCCTTTGTCTTGAGAGCAATGCCAAGAGCAATAAAAGCTCCTGATCTTTCATCTGGCACTGACAGACAATCAATACTTTCGTGACGGGCAAATGCCAGAGTCAGTGGTGCATTGCGAGAACCAGGACAGATGATGGCTTTTTTCACTCCCTTTAGAGCGCAGATTTCTGCAATATCAATTACTGGCTGTAGGATCATCTGCTTTAGTTGATGACGTTCAATAAAGTTTGAAACTTCATTTCCGTCTCAAGCCACTCGTTTTCCGGAATGCTATCTTCGGTCACGCCTGCTCCGGCGAAGAGAATACCTTTGTTCTTATATATTCGCATACAACGCAAATTCACAAATAAGTTGGTGGAATCATCCATATTAGATGGGCCAAGGTATCCGCTGAAGTATTCCCTATCGAAACCTTCTTTACTGCTCAGAAATTTGGCCGCAGGTTTCATAGGCATACCGCAAACCGCTGAAGTAGGGTGCAACAAATCCAGCATGGCAGTACCCAGCAAGGGATAGTTGACCGCTTCCATATCCACAGTGAATTCAGTTTTCAAATGAATCAAGTTACCTGCTTTCACTGTCTTGGGTCCATACTCGTCAAATTCCCTTAGCCTGATGCTCTTGAAGCAATTAATGATATATCGACTCACCAGTGCCTGTTCTTCTATTTCTTTTTGTGTCCATGCAGCTCTAGCCAATTCAAAGTCTCGAGAGATACTCTGGGTACCAGCCAATGCAGCTGTTCTGAATGTTTTTTTATCTTCTATAGAGAGCAAAAGCTCAGGAGTAGCTCCCAGCCATAATCCCGCTGACGGCACATATACCAGTGATATAAATGCATTTGTGTATTCCTTGCAGAGCTTGAAAAACTCTTTTATTGGATCAAAATGATCATTTAAAGAAATGGATTTAATCCTGGACGGGACGATCTTTTGGTAAGCTCCGTTGTTGATGGCATCAATGGATTCTGTGACGAGTCTTTCAAATTCAGCTTTCTCCTTTCCTTTTGCTATCGATTTAGACAAAAAGTCCGAAAGCCTTCCAAAACCTGAATTTTGTATGGATGTAAATTGAGCCCTGAAGTCATCAATTAAATCAGAATTATTAAATGTGGGATGGATGCTGAGTTCATTGTTCTTTGAATTGAGGATAATATCTGCTTTGATGAAGTTTGACTTTCCTTCATCATTTGTGTCGAAAGGAACGAAGAAAAAACCTGGAGGTGCTGTCTCCAATTCATCGGGGTAGTTGTTTGAATTGTCTAGTTGGCATATGGCATTGACAGCATCCTTTAAGGGCATTTTCCAAATGGCCAGTGGCTTGTTGGATTTTATGGCTGTCTGAAAAAAGATTTGGAGCTGATTTTGAAAATCAACTTCCGGTAAATCAATTTTTTGGTTTGTATATTTTTCGCTCATTGAATGGTATCAAATGCTGCGCTGCTAAATTACTAAAAGCAACATCAAGCGATGTTTATTTTTGTTTTTTGTCGATCACTGCAACAGTAATTCTGCTTATGCAAGTCAGTTGTTCTTCGTCATTGGATATTTTTATTTCCCAAACTTGGGTTTTCCTTCCCAGGTGGATCGGTCTGGCGATTCCTGTAACATCACCTTGTTTAACCGCTTTGATATGGTTGGCGTTGATTTCAATACCAGCGCAGTACTGGGTATTTACATCTGTAGCCAGCATAGCTGCAACACTGCCTAAGGTCTCGGCCAATGTTACCGAGGCACCACCATGCAACATACCATAGGGCTGTGTTGTTCTGTGGTCTACAGGCATTTTGGCTTTTAAAAAATCCTCACCAATTTCCGTGAATTCGATCCCCATGTGGCCCACCATGCAATTCTTAGAAAATTGATTTAGTGTATCTAATGTAAAGGACTTATTGAACATTTTGATTGGGATTTTGTTCTATATTCGCAACTCCACAAACAAAGCTACATTTAGATTGAAAAGCAAAAAAATATATATCATACGGCACGGCCAGACGGACTATAATAAAATGAATATGGTTCAGGGTCGGGGTATTAATTCTTCTCTAAATGAGCATGGCCGTCAACAGGCCGAATTGTTTTACCACGCCTATAAGGATGTTGATTTTGATAAGATTTATACTTCTTCATTAAAACGTACCCAGGAGTCTGTGGCAGGATTTATTGGCGATAATATCCCTTTTGAGAAGCTCAAAGGCTTGGACGAGATAAGCTGGGGAGATCATGAAGGTCAGGCCTTTGATCCTGAAATGCATCAGAAGTATTTGAAATGTATTGAGCAATGGCAATCCGGTAATGTGGATGCGGCGGTGAGTGGTGGTGAGTCACCTAATACGGTGAAAGCCAGACAGCAAATGGCCATTGATTATATTTTGTCAAATGACAATGAAGAGACTGTCTTGATTTGTAGTCATGGACGAGCCATGAGAATTCTAGTCTGCTGGCTGCTAGAGAAACCGCTGCACGAAATGGAGGCCTTCAAGCACCAAAACCTCGGCCTTTATTTACTCAATTATCAAGATGGGAAATTTTCCTTGGTAGAAAGAAACAACGTTGATCACATGGCTGAGTTGGAGAGTTCGAATAGCTGAGCGTTATTCATCAGCTGACTTCAAATCCTCTTCAGTAGATTTCAACTTTTCTCTACAATAATTTACAAGGTCTAGGGCTCTTTTGGTGAGTTCGCTGAGGTCATCTATGTCAGTGGATTCATCTTCCAATTTGATGACTATTTCCTCTAGTTCGTTGAGTGCTTCCTTGTATGATGGTTTCTTTTTGGCCATTGTTGTCTAATTAACTGTACTTTCAAATTTACCTTTTTCAGATTGGGTTTCTACTATGTCCCCGGTTTTGGGTGATGTTTTATTGGAGAGGAATTTTCCATTCACTCGTGTAATTGTGAATCCCCTTTTTAGAATAGCCGCAGGATCAGTTGCTGCAATGGTTTTCTCTGCCAGATCTAATTTTGCTTGATTTAATTTGATCAGTTGTTGGGGTAAGGAGAGTAGTTGATTTTGGAGTGTTGACAATCGAATTTCAGCTTGATGTATTTGACTCTGTGCATTCAGTTTAATCTGATGATGTATATAATTGATTCTCTCTTTATTTTGATTCACCTTTTCTAATCCAATATTTTTTATTTGCTCAAAAGCCTCATTCACCCTCGACTCAAATTCGATCATGCCATTGATAATGAACTCTGCCACAGCTGTAGGGGTTTTCATTTTGGTATTGGCTACCAGGTCGGCTATGGTAGAATCTCTTTCATGACCTATTCCTGTCACTATAGGCAAAGGGAACTGTGCCAGGTGTGCACATAAATCAAAGTCGTCAAAGCAGTCCAGGTCGGTTTGAGCCCCACCGCCACGAATTAGCACGACTAAGTCAAATTCATCTTCCAATTCATAGACGCGATGCAAGGCTTGTAGAATTGATTCTACAGCTGCTGATCCTTGCATTACGGAATTAAAGAGCTGAAGATGGACTGAATAGGAGTAGGGATTGTTTTCTAGCTGATGCTTGAAATCACCAAATCCGGCTGCAGTTTCAGAACTGATGACCGCTATCCGTTGTGGTACCAGTGGTAGAGGAACGGTTTTGTTCATGCCGATGATACCGTCCGCTTCCAGATTATTGATTGTCTCCTGTTTTTTCCTTTCCCTTTCGCCCAAAGTGTAATTAGGATCAATATCCTTCACATTCAGACTGAAGCCATAAACTTCATGATATTGTACAGCAGCATTCAACATGACCTTCATGCCACTGCTCAAGTTTTGGCCGGTTGCATTAGCAAACCAATTGCTTAAACTGGAAAAAGTATATGACCAAATGGTTGCCCTGGTTTTTGCTGCAATGGTATTACCATCCTTTTCAATCAGATCGAGATAACAATGACCACTTCGGTTGATGTTCATTTCACCAATTTCCGCAACGATCCAATACGACTTCTCCAGGTGTTCATCCAAAGTGGATTTTATCAGTTGATTAAATTCAAGAAGGCTATAAGATTCCATATTTCAAATGCAATTAACAACTAAAATTGATTTTTATGGAAGAAAATGTGCCAGCTTTTTCGGCTAACTGCTATAGTCCAATATTGTAGGAGAGGGTGAATGAAAAATATCCGTTGGTATCCGTACTTAGATCGGAGTTTGAAAGTGCCCTGGGGATATTGTAATTGTAACCGATGGTGATGCCTAATTTGTTGGTGCTGAGTCTAACTGGAAGGGACAGATAGTAGTTCATCAACCCGAATTGTGTTGAAGTAATCTCGTTTGTGGTGGTTCCGTTATTGTCTCTTGCATAAATCAGGAATTCAGCTGTTCTTCTACCCATTTGATTATTTCGAACGAAGGTTTGTATTTGTCTGTCGGTCAAATTGGGTAATGTGTTTTCAAGGTTTGGAAATCTATCGAATAATCTATCAACAGATTGGGGTCTTGGCTCTGATACATTTTGTAGCTCGGTGATATTCTGATTTCCAAATAGTATGGAAATGGAAGGGAAGAAGGTCACATTCTTAAAAGGTTTGAAAGCCCGCTTCTTGATTACTCCCGTAGCATTCCAAGTGATGCTGTTGGCTGTTTCTTCCCCAAACGAAAAGGAATAATCAATCCCGATATATAAGTGTTTCAAATCAACTGAAACGGAACTGTTTAGTGAATTTGTCAAAGGAAAAAGGTAAGTGCCATCATTTGAATGGTAAAATGAATGGTCATAAGACAGTATGTATGACCATTTCTTTGAAAGGTTACCCATGTACCCAAGCGTTGCTAATGTCAGGAAATACTTTGGGGTAAGGTCACTGTTCCATATCCCTGTCACATCAACAAACATCCCTGATTTGTGGTAATATGTTATTCCTGGAATTACGGCCTGTTGATCTACGCCGAACGAACGACCGGCGGAAGTCACCCTGCTAGAAAACCCAATACGACTGACAAGAAATGATTCGGCAGTGGAGGTAGAGGAAAGAACGCTTTCTATCAAATTGTAAAGACTCAATGAATCTTCCTCATTGGATAACAATTCATCCAGCTCAGCATTGAGCTGAGCCAATTCTTTTTCTTCATCACTTTGCCCATGAGCCTGCAATAGCACAAAGAACATAGCTATAGATGCGAGTAATATTTTTAGAGTAGAGGTTCTCAAAATACTAGTTTAAAGCCGACGAAGCTTTTCATGTCGGCTGGTTTCTAATTCTGTCTTTGTTTCATTCTTTGCTGGTTGCGCTCCATTCTTTGTTCACGGTTTTGTTGTTGGTTGTTTCTTTGTTCCAGTCTTCTCAGTAGCATTGCTTTGAAATCATCTTCGGCCCTTTGTAGCGACATCAGTTGCCGTCCGTCTATGATTTCAAGCATTCTGTCGGAGTACTCCTGTTCCAAATCTAGTTTGCGTTGTTTGATTTCTCTTCCTCGTTTAATGGCCCTTCTTGTATCTTCTTCTGTGGCCGTTTCCCGGTTGTAGCCATTTTTTACCTCAATAAGACTTGCCTTGATTTCTCTTTTCTTTTGTGCATACTCCTGGTACACAGGCCAAAATTTTTCGGCTTGCTGGGGTGAAAGCCCAAGGCGCTCTGTAATTAGGCCAATTTTAGCTGCATTCAGCTTTCGCATAGCATCTCCGCTCTGTGCGTGGGTATCGACTGCACCCATCAGGAGCAGAGCCAGTACCAATATTTGAAAAAGTCTTAAATTTTTCATAGCTCAAGTTCTTTATTTTTTCGGCTATACGCCAGTCTCAATTTCAAATTCTAAAAGAATGTCATCTATTTCACCATCACTAAAGTTCAGCTCATCGATGAGATCCGTATTTTCTATATCAAGTTCCAATTCCATATCATCGAAGTTCACAGTTTCGATAATATCATCTGAAGACAAATCTGATTGCTCCAGGTAAGCCACTAAATCCTGCGTACTCACTTCTGCAATGATATCTTCTGTGTTCAGTGTTCCATTTTTCCCCTGAAAGAATAAGCTGTATCCCAAAATGAAGAGTGCCATCATGGCCGGTACAAGTGCCCATTTCGCTTGACTCGTCCCAAAGACCCAGGAAAAGATAGAGTCCTTTTTAGTTTCGATTACTCTATCTTGAATGATAGATGGCAACTCTTCAAAGTATCTATTTGGTATCTGGAAAGGATGTTGTTTGGGAAGGTTTATAAACTCCAGCCCAAAATCATCAGCTTGTTCCAACTCAACCTTCTCTTGAATGCTCACTGAGAGCTTATCAAAGTAGCCCTCAGGCACTTGGAAAGGAGTAGACTTTTTTATTTCCAATGAATCAAACACCAGGCTTTTGCTCTCCTCAGCTTCTATCCGTGCTTCTATTTTGGCAGAAAGCTTATCGAAATAGTTCTCCGGTACTTCAAAAGGAGCCTTTTTGTCGCTTTTCGATATGTTTGGTTTCTTCTTCATTAGTATTCCAAATCTGTCCCTTAGACCATGCTGAGTATATAAGGTTTAATCTACTTTTAAATTTTCTTCTATTTTTTTTACGGCCAAATGGTAGCTGGCTTTTAAGGCCCCAACACTTGTCTCTGTTATCTCTGAAATCTCAGTAAACTTCATTTCATCAAAGTATTTCATGTTAAAAACCAAACGCTGTTTATCGGGCAGTTTGAGTAATGCTTTTTGCAACTTCATTTGTATCTCATCACCACTGATATGATTGCCAGAATCCAGCTTTGAGCTGAGCTCACCAGCCACATCTGCAATAGGCACAAAGAATTTCTTCTTTTTCTTATTTAGGAAATTGAGGCATTCGTTGGTAGCTATTCGATATATCCATGTGTATAGTTTCGAGTCTTCCCTGAACTTATCGAGGTTTCTCCAAACTTTGATGAATATTTCCTGCACAAGATCATCTGCATCATCATGGTCTATTACCATCTTACGCACATGCCAATATATGCGCTCCTGGTACTCTCGTACTAAGAGGTTGAATCCATAATTTTTGGTTTGCGGATCCTGAATTTTCTCAATTAAATCCTTGTCTTCCACGTTGTTTGATTTGCTGCTTTGACATGACTGCTGGCTGAAGGTTTAATGCCTCCGCTAAAATAAAGCTAATGACACTACAGGAAGGCCAAGTTTGACCTTTTTTCTTAAATTACTGACTTAAATTTCTGCTCCTATAAGCATGAAAAAAAACATAATTGAAAATGTTGAAGTGATTGTTTGTTCTCCTGGTAGAAATTTCGTAACACTGAAATTGACCACCGAAGCTGGGCTTGTTGGCTATGGGGATGCCACGTTGAATGGACGAGAACTGGCGGTTGTATCTTACTTAAAAGATCATCTGTGCCCACTCTTGATTGGCAAGTCAATATTCCAGACGGAGGATATCTGGCAATACTTATATAAAGGTGCTTATTGGAGGAAGGGCCCGGTGACCATGACAGCTATAGGTGCTATAGATATAGCCCTATGGGATCTGAAGGGAAAAACGCTCGGTGAACCAGTCTACAACTTGTTGGGTGGAAAGAGTAGAAATAAGATACTGACTTACACTCATGCCAATGGACGTAACATTGATGATACAATTGAAAAAGTGGCTGAGGTCAAAAGCAAAGGATTTGAAGCCATTAGGGTTCAATGTGGAGTGCCTGGTCTAGAAAAAGTATATGGTGTAGCAAATGATGGTTTATATGAACCGGCCATTAAGGGCGAAAGACCTGACGAGGAGATGTGGGCTACCCATAAGTATCTTAATTTCATTCCTGAAGTATTTGACCTTGTGAGAAAGGAATTTGGTCAGGACTTACATTTGCTCCATGACAGCCACCACAGGCTAACACCTACAGAAGCGGCACGGCTTGGTCAGGATTTGGAGCCTTACCATTTATTCTGGCTGGAAGATACCGTTCCTGCTGAGCATCAGGAGAGCTTCAGGATTATCAAAGAAAAAACAGTAACGCCTTTAGCCGTAGGTGAGATATTCAATACGATTCATGATGCCCAAACACTCATTACTTCCCAATTAATTGACTATATCCGCATGACGGTTAGTCATGGTGGAGGATTGACGCCCATGATGAAAGTAGCGCACTTGAGTGAACTTTACCATGTAAGGACAGGATGTCATGGACCTTCTGATATTTCACCTATTGCATTAGCAGCTTGTCTGCACTTTGATACTGCCATCAACAATTTTGGAATACAAGAGTATATGGGCTACTCGGATGTCATGGAAGAAGCGTTTCCTCATGAATACTATTTTGAAAATGGCTATCTGTATGTGACAGATGCACCTGGTCTTGGGGTGGAGTTTAATGAGACTTTTGCTAAGGAGTACCCCTATGAAAAGGCATATCTTCCAATCAATAGGCTCGAAGACGGAACAATGTTTAATTGGTAATTACAAGGATGATGATTTGGCTGAACTGCTAATATTTTGTTGTATCAATCGCTGTGAGTTGATGACTGGTCAGCACATTCGTGTGGATGGTGGATTAGGGATAAATGTTCTAGGCGCTGTAAATCAAGAATAGATGAATGATTTCTCAAACATAATTACACTACCACTTTCAGCCATGGAGCATGGTGAAGGACCGGTATGGGATGATGAGACTCAGTTGATGTATTGGGTTGATTTGATGAAAGGGCTTTGGTATCAATATAATCCGGCTACTGAGGAATTCAAAGTGCAGGATTGTAAACAACCAGTCGGTGTTGTGTCGATAAATAAGAGCCATGGTTTTTTATATGGACTGGCTAATGGATTTGCCACAAGCGACTCAATGAACACATTGCCTGAGAATGTGTGGCCTCTGGATACATCTGTGAATAAAGTTCGATTCAACGATGGAGCAACTTCTCCGCATGGAATATTCTATGCAGGTACCATGCTTTATGATGGTTCTGCTCCTGTGGGGAGCTTGTACCGGATCAATAGGGATTTGCAAGTGGAGGTGATGGATACTGATCTGTTCGTTCCAAATGGCATGGGTTGGTCTCTGGACTCAAATACGTTTTATATGGTGGATAGCGGTCAGCATTGTATTTTCAGCTATGACTATGATGCGAAATTCGGAGACTTGTCCAACAGAAAAGTGTTCAAGCAGTTTGCAGATGACGAAAACCCGGATGGCATGTGTATAGATGCTGAGGGAAATTTTTGGGTGGCCATGTGGGAAGGATGGCGCATAGAAGTATTAAACCCGACAGGAGAGTGTGTCAATAAGGTAGAAATGCCAGTTAGTCACCCCACGAGTTGCTGTTTTGGTGGAAAGAATTTTGAAGACCTATATATTACCACGTCTCAGATTGCGTTGAGCGATTATCAAAAAGCTGAACAACCTTTGGCTGGAAATACTTTGCTAATTAAGAATGCCGGAAATGGCAGGCCTGAGCCGAAATTTGGATAAGATGTTATTGGGCTGGTGCCTGTGTGAGCGCAGCATTGATTTGTGCCAGGAAGTTTTTCAGTTCCTGATTGTTTGGAAATTGGTTGCTAAGTATGTCAATGTGATGTTTGGCTTTAGGGAAATTGCCTTGCTGATAATACATGATGCCAATTGCATTGTGTATTTCCCAATATTCAGGAGCCACTTTTAGTCCGTCTAAATAAGCTTGCTCAGCTTCCATGATTCTGTTCAGATTCTGCAATGCCAAGCCCAGGTTGTAATAAGCTCTGAGATTGTCAGGCGTCACTTCAATTGTCTTTTTGAGGTATTCTACTGTCTTATCCATTTGACTCATTTCTGCATAGAGCAATCCTAACGAGTAATAAGCCGGTCCATACCCGGGTTCAATAAGGATTACTTCCTGATACATTTTCACTGCTTCTTCATTTCTGCCAAGTCTATTATATAAAACGCCGAGGTTCAGCCTCGCCATGTTGAATAGACTATCCATATCCAACGATTTTTGATAATACTTGATGGCATTTTCAGGTTGGTTCAATCTGTCGTAATACTGGGCAAAAGCAAACTGACCATCCCGTGAATCAGCATTGGCTTCCAAGTACTCGTTAAATTCAATGGAAGACTTGTTGAAATCTTTTCTGTACAAACCTGGAATGGCGTCAGAAGCGTCAATCAGGACATCAGCCGCTGCAACTCGAACTGCTCTTACTTTATCTCTCAAAAGGGGAGCAACAGCACTTGCTTTCTGTGCTTGTGGCAGGTCTGTAAGAGATCTAATAGCCTGAATGCGAATGAGTGGTTCCGGGTCGCTCAGAAGTTTGGTGATTTCGTTGTTGGATTCAGGGTGTTGGCTTTCATCAATGTATTGCACTGCAGTTGCCCTGGCTATTACTGGTTGCGCTGTATCGGCCAACATCTTTACTAATTCATTCACATACTGTGGTTCTCTGCGTCTTCCCATAATGAGGGTTTCAGAGAAATGATAAGGCCTTTCTTCCCCATACCATTCAGTCACCTGTTTGTCTGCCCATTCATTGCTCTTGTCCTCATGGCACTGAATGCAAGAGTTGGGCGTACCGTGTTCTACAGATAAATCTGGTCGTGGAATTCTGAAGCTGTGATCCCTGCGGAAATCATTACCCATGTAGTATTTACCTGGCATGTGGCAGTTGATGCATTCAGCACCCTCGCTTTCTGTTGGATGAAAATGATGGGACTCTAAATCATACTTCTGCTCATGGCACTGCAAACAGAGTTGATTGTCCTGGAATTTAACCTTTGTGGTATGGGGGTCATGACAATTGGTGCATTGTACGTTGTTATGATACATTTTACTTTGTACAAATGAACCATAAACGTACACCTCATCCTGGATTTGACCGTCTGCATGGTACAAGCCATCTGTCAATATAGAAGGCACAAAATGGTCTAGGTATTCGCCTTGATGATCATAGTTCTTGGTGATTTGACCCCTTCTTGAATGACAGGGAGCGCAAGCTGCCACCTGCTCTTTAGAAGAATTGTTTGTGGTCAGAACCATGTGAGAGCCAGCTACTTTTTTGTCAGTATCATGATCGCCGTTCTTGATATATTCGATGTGCTTTGTGCCAGCACCATGACAAGATTCACAACTAACATTTACACTCGTCCATTGCGTCGAAAATTCACTTGATTCCTGGTCAAAATTCTTCTCTAAGTATGTGGAGTGACATTGTGCACACATGGTATTCCAATTCATAGCGCCCCCGGTCCAGTTTACCCATTCATTATGAGTCAGCTTTAGGTGATCATATAAGTGAAACCATTTCTTCTTTTTACAATCCCAGGCAGTTTCCAAAGCTTGCATTCTTCCTCTGGACAATTCTACAAGGTATTGTTGCAAAGGGTAGGTGCCAAATATGTATTGGATTTCAAAATCCTTGTATTGATTATCTTCACCCTTGGTGTTTACCCAGAATTTCTCATCTCTCTTGATGAATTTGTAAGTGATTCCATCTTTTTCAAAAATTGCATTGTCAAAATTTCCTTGAACATTCGAACTGCTTGCCGGTTGCATGGAAAACGCATGATGAGAGCCTTCCCAGTCGTGGTATTGGTCTTGGTGACACTCGACACACCTTTGTTCTCCAACAAATGATTTCCTTGTTTCAAGTACTGACTCAGCGGAAGAAGCGGTTTCCATAGAAACCTTGGCTCTAGGTTTTTCACTATCACAAGCGAAATAGATGATTACGGTAAGCCAGAATACAGCTATGCCAAGAATGAGTGATGGCTTAAAAGTCTTCTTGTTGTTTGGCATTTATTTTAATCTTCTGTTTATGAATCTTGCTGGGATGCAATAATCAATAAACTTCAGCAGAAAGAGTGATGCACAGCCAAAAAAATGAATAGAATAGTTATTCTACTTGCTTGCTGTTTCGATCAAAATATTTTCTTAATCCTCTCTTCCTTTCTCTGTTGTCATAGCGACGAAGGATTTTTTGATACTTCTTAATATTGGATATAGTACTAAAACCAGTTTTGAGACGGTTTAGCCGACTAGCTTCATCTCTTAACGTTTCATCGTTGTTGTACTGATTGATGAGTGAAATAAACTCAGGATCATTACTGAGCTGCTCTTTCTCGACAGATTCATAGAGCTTCAACCTTTTCATCTTATGGTCCAAAATGGTAGATAGTTCAGCCGCCTGTTGCTTAAGTGTAGTAATTAACTCTTCGTCTTTGATGTCAATGGCCAGAATAAGAGAATATGCTGCAGGTGCACCAACTATTCCCGGTGATGCTTTTCTGAGGAAGTTATCATCAGGAAGTCCTGAAAATATAGCTCCTGCCAGGGTAATTGCAGAGAGTACAATTGTAGTTGTCCTTCTTTTAGACTTGAGGCGGCCATCAAGGTAAATCATTTTATCTCGAACCTCCTGTGATTTATCCAGCATCACGCTCATCTCTGTGGTCAGATGCTCATAAGTTTCATTCAATCGATTGGGATCTGGCCGGTCAAATACTTTGATTGGAACCTGGGCTACTATATCCAATCCTTTTTTGTCCATTACCCTAATGCCTACCTGAATATCCATGGTTCCGTTAGCCTTTGATACCATACTGTAGGGAGGAACAAAAGTCAAAATCCCCGTCTTTTCATCCATAGTCATCCCTCTAAAAGAGCTACCACCAGCAAAATAATAGGTGAGTTCGTCATCCAGATTTGGGTCTTCAGCAATTATCTGATAAGTGTTTTCAATGCCTTCCTTTACATTCCAACCAGGAATAGCCTTGATGACTGGAGGCTTGTTAGTAGCCGACCACACCAGTTCTAATGTTATTTCATCAAAATGAGCTGGTTCATCACGTTCCGACACTTTCATATAGATACGGTAGGTTTTATTCTCCACCATATACGCCGAATTAATGTCCCAGGTGATTTCACCAGTGGTGTCATCCATATTGATGCCCTTTATATCTTCATCCGGTTGGTATTGAAAGACTAGTTTGTCATTGTCGTCATTATCAATAATAGGTCGATAGCGATATACGAATTCATCTTTGATGCTCTTTTTACTAGGTTTGTTCAGAATAACAGGGGGGAAGTCAACGTTGGCTATGTTGATCCTTAGGTTGAAATTACCTTCCTTTCCACTTTGATCTAGCAGCTTTACATTCCAGTCTACATGTCCGGTACGTGCTTGGGATTCGTTGGGTTCATAACTAAAATCAATTTGTTGGCTGGCAGTATTGAATAATACTGTCGCGTTGCTCAATTCCCTTTGGTTTATATCACCATTGAAAAAGTAGGTGAAAAATAGCTTTTCAGGATTTTCATCTTTTATTCTGGCAGTAATATGAACTTTGTCTTTTTCATTGATGAATATTTGTCCGGGCGTAAATTGGGTTGGCTCAGCATTAACAGTCATTGATTCTACTTCTAGCACTGGTGGTCTATTTTGACCTTCCACATGAATGGTGACAATATCTTCTGCCAAGACTATGCTATTGGAATCTAATAAGTAAAAAATGATACCTGTAGTGCCCAAGTCATCTTCTGTTGGAGTCCAGGTAAAATCTCCTGTTTCTGAATTTAGTGTTGCCCCTGCAGGTGCTTTTGACATTTCTATTTCAGTGAATTCAAAAGATCCTGAGTTTTTCTCAATCAAAAACTCTACACGGTCACCGAGCGTAACTTCAAAATTCGACTGGGGAATAATCAGTTTTTGTGAAAAACTTGCGAAACTCAGAAAGGTAAAGGCGACAAGCAGGTATTCTCTTAGGTATCTCGGACTCATTATTTTTAGTCGGTAGCTCGGGTGAGTTTTCAGGCTCAAAAATAGTTAGGCTTTTCAATTATTAAGATGGAAACGATTTTTTCTTAGAGAAACATATTTCCAGGGTAGCAGCGTTGCAAAGGATATGCCAGATACGATCATAATTTCATGATTAGAACTAATAAATTTCTCCCCTAGTATTCTAGTCTTACAATTTATTTAATGTGGATATTTATTGGACACTCATTATCTTACGGCCATGTCAATTATCAGAACAATCAATGGGCATGAACCACAATTCGGGAAAGATTGTTGGCTTTCGGAAACAGCAGTGGTGGTAGGTGAGGTGGAAATGGGAGACAATTGCACCGTTTGGTACAATGCCATCGTTCGAGGTGACGTGAACTACATAAAAATTGGAAACAAAACCAATATACAGGATGGGGCGGTTATCCATTGCACCTACAAAAAAGCTGCTACGGAAATAGGCTCAAACGTATCTATCGGGCACAATGCTATAGTACATGGGTGCACATTGGAAGACAATGTATTGATAGGCATGGGGGCAATAATCATGGATCATGCTGTTGTGAAAAGTGGGTCGATAATAGGAGCGGGGGCAATAGTACTACAAAACCAAATTGTGGAAGCGAACTCTGTGTATGTTGGCAACCCAGCCAAGAAAGTGAAAGATATTGGAGAAGAAGGGGTTGGGCTGATTGAGCGTACTGCCAATAATTACATCAAGTATGCAGGGTGGTTTCAATAAAATTTCAAAACAAAACTAAAGTATATGATAGATAGGCCAGATCCGAGCGAGTACAATGAATTTTACCAGGGGTATATTGATAAGGTAAAAAATAAAGATGTAATAGAGTTTTTGAAAGTACAAAGAAGAACCTTTAGCCGATTGCTAAATTCCCTCACTGATGACAGAGTGCATTACCGCTATGCGGCGGACAAATGGACAGTAAAACAGGTGTTGAGACATGTAATAGATGCTGAAATTGTATTTGCCTCCAGGCTGCATGCTATTGCCAAATGCCCGGGAGTAACAATGCCTGGTATGGATCAGGATGCCTATATGGAAAATACCAATGATGCTACTGTTTCATTCGATTTACTCGTGGATGAATTCAACAATGTAAGAAAAGCAAATATTTCCATGATCGAAAACCTTCATGAATCAGGTTACTCAAATGTAGGTGTTGCCAGTGGGTTCCCGATAAGTGTAAGAGCACTTCTGTACATTCTTGCTGGCCATGCTGAGCATCACAAGGGAATATTAAAAGAAAGGTATTTGTAAAATGTTCGAATTCGATCCTGCAAAGAGATACCAGAAGACCACAAAATCCAGGTCGTTGATTAGGTTTCAGGATTGCGACCCGCTTAGGCATTTGAACAATGCCAAGTATTTTGATTACTACTTTAATGCCCGTGAGGATCAGGTGCCAAAGTTATATGGCATCAAGCAGTCTGAAATATACAGGGAATTTGATGCTGTATGGGTTGTGTACAATCATCAGATTGCGTATTTGCGTCCTGCTGGAATGGGAGAGTGGGTAAAGGTATTTTCACGTATCATTTGGTACGATTATAATACTGTAATTGTAGAATATTTTATGACCAATGATGAAGAAACTGAACTCAAAAATATGCTTTGGTCTACTCTTCGCTATGTAAGCAATACCGGTAGCTCAACAGAACATCCCGAGAAGATCAGCAGATTTCTCGAGACAGTCTGTGTTGATAATTTCGATTATGAAGAAACCAATTTCCAGCAAAGGTTAAAACAAATTAAGCTTGAAATTGGTACAGGAGTCAAATACCTCAATCAATGATTCAAAAAATTCATTAGGTATCCGCGATAGTCGTAGTAATCCGGATGCTCCAGTACTTCTTTCCTTTCCCTTGGTCGTTCATAAGGGATGATTAATTCATCTCCAATTCTTGCAAAAGGACCACTAGTCATCATGATTACTCTATCAGCCAGGAAAATGGATTCGTCCACATCATGTGTTACCATTACTGCTGTGATTTTTTCCTTTTGCCATACTTCCAAAAGAACGTCTTGCAGTTCTCCTCGCGTCAGGGAGTCTAGCATACCAAAAGGCTCATCCAATAGAAGCACTTTTGGTTTCAGGGCAAATGCGCGTGCTATCCCAACACGCTGTTGCATACCCTGAGAAAGTTCCGTTGCTTTTTTATCAAAATCATTGCCTAAACCAACCTTGTCGAGATAATACTTGCAGATCTCCAACTTCTCAGGTTTTGAGGCATGAGGAAATACCTGCTTTACGCCGATCATTACATTTTGTAAAGCAGATAGCCAAGGTAGTAAGCTGGGTGACTGAAATACCACGGCACGATCAGGACCTGCCTCACGTATAGCTTCGCCTTCTACTAAAATCTGCCCGGCACTTATTTCATTCAGTCCGGCGATCATGGTCAGGAGTGTGGACTTGCCACACCCCGAATGACCAATCAAGGATACAAATTCGCCCTTTTTGATTTTGAGTTGTAAATCGTTTAATACCACATAGTCACCTTTAGGCGTGGGGTATATTTTGGCAATGTTATCGCAAACTAATACGTCTGGTCGGTTGTCAACTATGGCCTCATTCTTTATTTTGTTTTCTTCCTGGAGTTCGAGTTCAGCTATCATGATTTCTTAAGTTTTGATTATTCTTATATGGGAATAGCTTTACCAAAGTTTGAATCTTTAGAAAAGCTGTACTTGTCTAAAAATATTTAGTCTTCTCTTTTTCTTTCTTCATCCCGAAACGAATTCTTCCTGGCATGATAGGTCGTAGATCTGGTAGCTTATATTCCTTGTTTGAAGCTGTTTTTCTACCTTCACCAACTTCCATTAGATATTCTATGATGTCATTCCTAAGGCGCTTATATTCAGGGTCTTTGTTGATTTCGGTTACATCTCTTGGTCGATCAAAGTCAATTTTAAACTCAGGCCCCAAGGTTGCATTAGGTCCCGGTTTCAAGGGAATGATTCTATCCGCCATGAGAATTCCTTCATCTACATCATTAGTAATCAATAATGCAGTTTTTTTATCCTTACTCCAGATGTTGATAATTTCTTCCTGAAGTGTGCCTCGTGTCAATGCATCCAATGCACTTAAAGGTTCATCCATAACCAGCACTTCAGGGTTCATTGCCAAAGCCCTTGCTACGGAGACTCTTTGACGCATTCCCCCTGACAGTTCTGCTGGTCGTTTATCTGTAGCATGCGACAGATTTACCATTTCAATGTAGTTTTTTACATGGTCGTCTTTTTCTTTTTTGCTGAAGTCAGAGAATATCTCATTAACTGCTAGCATAATGTTTTGATAAACCGTCAACCAGGGTAGGAGAGAATAGTTTTGAAAAACCACACCTCTATCCGGTCCGGGCCCTGTAATTGGCGAGCCTTTGAGCAAAACTTCCCCTTGATCTGGAAAATGAAGTCCGTTGATTAGGTTGATTAATGTGGTTTTTCCACTGCCTGTAAATCCTACGATTGCAACGAATTCTCCTTCGTTGACGTGCAGATTGATATCGGTCAACACCTCTGTCAGTGTATTACCGTTTTTATATGATTTCGAAACGTTGTTAAGTTCTAAAAATGCCATCTTTTTTCAATTAATAGTTGATAATGAAAAATGAATGTTTGAGTTGTAATATGAACACTACTCAAAAAACTAATTTTCACTTTTCATTATTCATTGTTCGTTCAATTATGCAACTTCTGCTTTATTGAAAGTCACCAATTTTTGGATCACGAGCATCAACCTTTCCAATAGGAAACCGATACCTCCAATGACGAACATGGCTACAATAATTTTAGCGTTTGAATCATTTGCTCCGTTCTGGAATTCTTCCCACACGAAAGAACCTAGTCCAGGGCTTTGAGCCAACAACTCTATGGCAATTAATACCATCCAGGCTACTGAAAGCGTTATCCTTAATCCAGTGAAAATCAATGGGAAAGAGGCTGGTAGTATAACTTTGAATATATTCTGTCCAACATTCAGCTTTAGTACTTTAGCTACATTAATAAAATCTTTGTCTACAGTAGATACACCCATACTGGTATTGACTAATGTGGCCCACATGGAGCATAGTCCAACACTGATGAATGAAATAATAAATGACTTGTCCAAATCAGGATTGGAGATGAGTGTTTTAACAATCATAAATACCAGGAGTAACCAAACTACGGGTGATACCGGTTTAAATATTTGAATCAACCAGTTGAAAGAGCTTCTAAGTGTGGGGCTGAGGCCCATAATGATTCCGATAGGGATGGCAATCAAGGCGGCCAATAGGAATCCTGCAAACACTGTTTTTATGCTAGTTCCAATTTGATCGACGAAGGAAGGCCTTCCTGTATAGGTGATGGCCGCCTCTCCCTTGGCTTTTCGTTTTTCATTAATTTTAGCTGTTTTGGCTTTGAACTCATCTTTTTTCTGGCTGATCATACTGTGATCACGAAGCAGGGCTTTGTAGGCACCATAAACCTGGGTCGGTGAGGGTAAAGTATTTGGTTGGCAGCTGATGTCTCCTGATTCGATGCAGGTTTTCATGTCCAAAGCTGCCTCTTCTCCTCTGTCATTTCTTTCTTTTTCTATTTTTCTTGTTGCTTCAGTATTGTACAGGTATGCTGCTCCTCCTTCCCACAGTGCCAGGAAAAGTAGAATGGAGGCGATAGGAAAAATTAACTTTTTGAATGTGTCTGTTAAATTCTTCTTTGGTTCTTCACCGGCACACAATCTTATCAGGGGTTCGAAAAATCCTAGTCCAATGAAGCGTATAGTTTTGATTATTTTGTCTTTCATGAGTAAGTAATTTTTAAGCTCTAGAATAGAGACCAACTGTGATGGATCTGTATTCTGACTTTTTTGAGTTTAATTCAGGTAGGAGGTGAGGTAAGATTAGAGCAAGGGGGAATGACCCCCTCACTCAATAATCAAAACTAAACTCAACTCCTGTATTAAATGTTTTATTGGTATATGCTTTTCTTTACTTGTCTTTGTTGCCGATTTCGAAGCTTTCAATGTAGCCAAGTGGATCTTTTCCGTCATAGTTTATTCCATCTATGAAATCCATTGTAGCTGGTTTGTAGCCATCTGTGGTAGGCAGTTCTCCTGCCCCGAGATATCCTTCCTCTACCAAAAGGTCTGCAGCTTTCGACCAGATATCAGGTCGGTATATATCCTTGATCGTACTATGATACCAGTCTGCTGGCTTAGTGTCGGGAATCTGTCCCCATCTTCTCATTTGAGTAAGGAACCAAATACCATCAGAGTAGAATGGGTATGTTGCATGGTATCTGTAGAATACATTGAAATCAGGCATAGAGCGCTTGTCACCTTTTTCGAATTCGAATGTTCCAGTCATAGAGTTGGCGATTACTACAGAATCGGCTCCTACATACTCAGGCATAGAAAGAATGCCAACGGCTTTTGGTCTATTGCCAGGAGTATCCAACCATTTACCAGCTCTAATAAGTGCTTTCGTCACTGCTGTGGCTGTATTAGGGTATTTTTCAACAAAACTCTTAGTCATTACAAATACCTTTTCCGGATTGTTCTTCCAAACGTCATAGTTCGTTGTTACCGGAACGCCAATTCCTTTGAACACAGCTTGCTGGTTCCATGGCTCACCCACACAGTATCCGTATATGGTTCCTGCCTCCAGTGTTGCTGGCATTTGTGGTGGTGGTGTTACAGATAATAATACGTCTGCGTCAACCTGTCCTTGAATGTTATCAGCGGTATAAAAACCAGGGTTTATTCCAGCAGCCGCTAACCAATATCTGATTTCATAATTGTGCGTGGAAACGGGGAATACCATTCCCATTTTAAAGGCTTTACCGTCTGCTTTGTACTCATCAATTACTGGAGCAAGGGCTTCTGCCTTGATAGGATGGACGGGTTTTCCGTCAGCTCCTTTTGGTACGTTAGGCTTCATTTTCTCCCATACAGCGTTTGATACGGTTATTCCATTACCATTCAAATCCATAGAAAATGGAGTAACCAGCTCGGCCTGACGTCCAAATCCTGCACCTGCCGCGATAGGCTGTCCTGCCAACATGTGCGAGCCATCCAGCTGACCATCAATCACACGATCAAGGACATTTTTCCAGTTTGACTGGGCCTCAATGGTTACGAATAAACCTTCGTCCTCGAAGTATCCCAGCTCTTTGGCAATCGCCAAAGGAGCCATATCTGTCAATTTGATAAACCCGAATGTTAGCTGTGGTTTTTCAATTTCCAATTGAATTGTTTTGCTGGTCGAAGCTTCTTCCATTTCGGCTGAAGTTTCGTTTTCCTTGGTTCCACCGCATTGGCTAAGGCCAAGCAGTGCCAGTCCGGCAGCAAGTGCCCGATATTTTTTACTTATTGAAAACATGTTTGTCTTAGTTTATGAGTTGGTAATTATTTTTTTGTAGAAAAGAATGTAGGGGTAGCAGAAAGCTGTAACCACATCCAGTTGTTTATTGCACCAGGATCTCCTGCTTTGTACAGTCCAAATTTATCAGCAGCGAATAGTTGGGAGTATCCCAGACTTACTTTGAATTCTTTGGATACAGCCAGGTTGTACACCAAATCAATCTCAGTACCCAAATATCCTGATGATACGACATCACTACTAGTCACTTCATCTGTAAATTCCGCATTAGCAGCCAACATGTGAACGTGTGTTAGTAAACTGGATTTTTTACCCAATTTAAAAGCAGTTTTAAGATAGATGTCATTCAAACCCATGGATGGCTGCTCTCCTACATAGAAGAAATCCATGAAGCCATAAAACTTGTGATTGGTGCCAAATTGCTGTTTCCATCCTTCGTTCTCTACTGTAGATTCATCATCTCCTGAGACCATATCAATTCCCAATGTCAATGGAAGAGAACCTGCTTTGAAGCTTGCCGCAGCAGACAACAGATAAGAATTAATATCTACATCATTGAATTGTCCAAATTGATAATATGCTGAGAAATCCAGTTTTACGTTTCCAGCTTTGATACTGGGAATAGCACCGATGGTTGTGTAGGTGCTTCCAGTGAATTGTACAACATTTGCTGTCATAAAGGATAACTTAGACCCTCCTTCTGATAGCGGTGCATCTAGCCATAGATACTGGATTGACTTATGATTGTCATTGTAATTAGGAGTATAATCATTTGATAGACCTACTTGGTTATAGGTGATTCCGGCATCTAGTTTTACTTTTCCAAAAGAAAATTTACCGATGGCGGCATCAAACGCCCTACCAGGAGCAGCCCATCCTAGTGCTCCAAAGAATCTCTGGTCACCATAAGAAATAGGCTGTCTACCAAATTTGAAAGTAGCAGCATCTGAAAACTTGTAAGACGCGGATGCTTCAAATATTGATAGTGTTCCACCGTTTGTCTGTGAGTTACCTCCCCACCAGTTGATGTATTGAGGAACTATTTTTATGGTAATACCTTCTGGAGATACATAAGAAAAGTAAAGTCTTGTTCTTTGTTGGGTAGCAATGGTAGGATCTCCACCTTCTGGTGAAAGGCTACTGTTATTGCCATTATACATTTCTGTTCTAGGTCTTACTTCACCTGATAAAGTAAATTCCTGAGCACTGGCATAATTTGTAAAGGCCAATACCGTCAATACGCTTAAGTAAATAATCTTCTTCATTTGTTTTTTGCTATTGTTTAACATCATTTTACGTGTTCTTGATAAATAACTAAGTATAAATACGTAATTACTATGCAAACATACGTATGCCCTAAGAGGTCATCTATGGTTGAAAACAGCTTAAAACAACTTTTAATCAATAAAAAAACCTACCAAGTGGCAGGTTTGAAGTATAAGTTTCTGAAACAGAGTAGTTTTACTTTCTACGTAGTATTTCTGAGTATTTATATTATCTGTGATATCCTCCGAGTGCTCCCATATAGTTGGGGCCAAAATCTGTGAGGGCTGCTTTTACCGTCTCATCAGGGTTGCCATATACAGTAAAGCCAGTTGGAGACGCACAACTCATGAACCTTTCTGCAAATGCTCCGAATGCTGTAAGATGTACCATCACGGCCTCAGAATTAGTGTAACGCTCGTAAATATGGCAAGAGGAGTTGTCGTCGCTGATCCACCATTCATATCCCAGTGTGTCTGGTTCATTCGATTGTGTGGCATCTACCATTTCATTCATTAGAGTTTTGAAGGCGTCTAATTGGCCTTCGAGGATATCCAGCTGGAGTACCCAAGCAATTTGATTTGACATAGTTGAATTAATTTTGTTAGAAATATTTGAAGTTAGGCAAAAGTCAAGTTAATTATGATACTTAGATTAATAAACATGATAAAGAAATCTACTAGCCTACTGATTCTTTGCATTTGTCTCAATGCTTGTGTGAAGCCCCACGTAGTAACTATCGCTGGGTCTGGTGTGAATGGAACCATTGATGGCCCAGCTAAACAGGCACTTTTAGCAAATCCCTTTGGTGTTGTCAGGGGACCGGATGGTGCTCTGTGGTTTTGCGAATATGATGGACATACGGTCAGGCGGATAGACAAAGAAGGAAACATAAAGACAATCGTTGGAAATGGTGTTGCGGGCTATTCCGGCGATGGTAAAGCAGCCATAGAAGCTAGCCTAAATAAGCCTCATGAAATTAGATTCGACAGCAACGGAGATTTATATATCGCCGACATGACAAACCAGGTTATTAGGAAAGTAGACATGATCTCTGGAAAGATATCCACTGTGGCTGGAAACGGCAAAGCTGGGTTTTCAGGCGATGGAGGATCTGCAATAGAAGCTCAACTCAAAAACCCGCATAGCATTCAGTTTGGCCCTGATGGAAATATGTACATCGCCGATGTTGGAAATCATCGCGTACGAGTAGTAGATATGATAAGTGGTACTATAAATACTCTGGCAGGCAATGGAGAGACCGGACCTACCCCTGATGGGGTAAGTTTCAAAAACATACCCTTAAATGGTCCGCGTTCACTGGATTTTGATAACAATGGAGATATATGGTTAGTACTTAAAATTGCCAATCAAATTTTTAGATTGGATCTCGAGTCTGAAAGAATCTTTCATGTAGCAGGTACAGGTGAGAAAGGATTTAGTGGAAATGGTGGTGATGCTCGATACGCTCAGTTGTCAGGTCCAAAAGGAATAGCTATTGCAAAGAATGGTAATGTTTTCATAGCTGATACTGAAAGTCATTCGGTGCGGGTGATTGACATTAAATCAGGTGTTATTGATGTCCTGGTCGGAACAGGTGAACGCTTTGATGGAGAAGATGGAGACCCTCTTTTGTGCGGTTTAGCAAGGCCACATGGTGTCTATGTAGAAAACGATGGTTCAGTGCTGATAGGGGATAGTGAAAATCATAAAATTAGGGTTTGGTGGCCCTAATGATTGCTATAAACCTCACGTCTTAAGTATACGAATCTAGGGTAGACAATGACCTAACTATCCAAAAAGAAATTATGGACTGCAATTTCCTTTTTTAGTTTATCGACATTAGGAATACCAATTTTTTTCCCTTTGGCTTCTAAAAGCTTTTCTTTCTTAAGCGCAGAGATTATGCGTATTACCTGTTCGTCTGTGGTACCTGCAAAATCAGCAATTTCTTTGCGGGACAGTTGGATGTTCAGGAAGCCGTTTGTTTGACCAAACTTCCGGTTGATATAAAGAATAGCGTCTATTACTTTTTCCCTTACCGTCATTTGTGCAAACTTTTTAACCTTTGTTTCGCTTCGGTTAAGCTCCTCAGCATAGAACAGCATGAAATCATATGTTAGCTTTGGAATTTTGTGCAGCATCTCATCAAGCACTTCATTACTGAAGTTGCAAAGTATGGTGTCTTCTACGGCCACAGCACTTATTTGATAAAATTCTCCAGCCCCAAATCCTCTATGGCCGATTATCTCACCGTCCTTGGCAAAGCGCACAATCTGCTCCCGTCCATGAATTCCTGTTTTTGCTACTTTGACTTTGCCCTGATAAACAAAGTAAAGGCCATGAACAGGAGAACCTTCGATGATGAAATTCTGAGGTTTTTTACAGGTAAACGTGGTTTTCTTCCGGACGTAAGGCAGGCCTTCGTCTGACAAGCAGTTTCTCTTTATGATGCAGTTTGTGTTGCTGCACGACTCACAATTGGCGTCATTTGCACCCATACAATTCGATTTATGTTGTTTAGGTTAACCCAAAAACCAGAGGCATTTGGATTAACCAATATATTATAAATTAATCAATCTTATCAGACTAATTCTAACTCTTCTTTCATTTCGGGTGATTCTTTGATTAATGGTTTGGAATTAACACTGTAATTATTTTCGGCTTCTTCAAACTCTCGTGACAGGTTTGGAGCTTCTTGTTTGATCGTTTTTTCAACCACACAGTGCTTCCATAAAAGGCATATTGCTGAAAGGAAGAACATCAGAATCCAGCAGCTAGACCAAAGGCCTGTTCCATTAAGTAAGTATCCAAATAAGATAGGGCAGAACAAGCCGGCAAGTACGCCTGTCATACTGCCTACTGCTCCGGCTTCCTTGCATATATAATAAGGAACGTGCTTGTACACAGTCGCCATTCCTGGATGAAAATCTTCCATGGTAAGTTTTGGTTATGAGTCCTACGTAAATAAAATACGTAAAAATACGTACAAAAATACTACGATATAAAGGAAATGACCATGGAAAATACTGTCTATTTTATCTGTTTTATAGCAAAATGAAACCTGTTATTTCGCAAGTAATTGATTCAATCTATTGCTAATAAGCAATTTGACAAAAATTGATTTGGTTGTATTGGCAGAATTGAGAGGGGAATTATGGAGAATGGGCCATGTGAACAAGCAATTACTTGATGACAAGAATAAGGTTTTAGTAAAATCATTCTATTGACCCCAAGCCTTTAACTTGATTTTTTTCAACTTCTTCAAATTTTCAGATGAAAGTTGAATGCAGAGGGGTATGATTTTTGTCCAGATTTTGTGACCTCCAACAGCACAAATGAAACTACAATTAATTTCTATATTTTCTATTTTGAGCATAAATTGTTATGCGCAAGACCCAATATACTGCTTAAATATTGACAGCTTGGAATTTGAAGCATATGCTCAATTTAATCATGAACTGAACAGCAAAAGGGTCATTGTCATAGGTGAGAATCATTTCATGGAAGCCAATTATATAATACAGGCCGAATTATACATGCATGTACACAAGTATTTTGGGGTTAAAAACCTTCTTATCGAGTATGGTCGAGCAGAGGCTATTTTGTATAATCAGTATTTAAAAACTGGTAAAAGAGAATACCTTGAAAAAACTTCTCCTGGTATGAGCAATCACGATCAATTCTTTAGAAACTGGCTAAAGCTTTTTGAATATAATTCTCATTTAAATGAAGAAGATAAGTTTATGGTTCATGGTATTGACTTTGAGCGAGAACCAAGTCTATCATTTGTTGTTAACGAGTTGTTGAGTAGTTATAGCAATCATCCCAATATTCAAGCTATTAGAAAAGCGTTAAGAATTAGACTTGATACCATTGGTATATGGCGTGATACCAAAAGTCATATGACCTATTTACGAAAGGAACTAGAAGATATTTACTTTACGGACAGCTTAAACGCCTATTATATCGATTACATTCTGAAGAACAATTCCTATAAGTCTAGTTTGAATGATCGAAATAAAATAATGCTTGAAACATTCCTTGAAATAGATTCAAGTGAAGAGAAATATTTGGCACAACTGGGCCTGGTTCATACAATGCTTAATTCTGTAACAAGTTTTACGGCACTGTTAAATCAAGAACCTAAATATAAGGATAGTATTTTCGTAGCAAATATGTACAAGGTTGATTCTAAGAGGAAGAGCGCACTAAATGAAATAAGTGAATGTCCTGTAGTACTCTGTTGTTTCGACCAAACGACGGGATATGGGCAAAGAGGACAATGGGCCATAATTCTAAAGGATCAACCAAGCTACCCACCGCCTAAGAACATGAATTAATGCAAAAGGCCACCATTCAGGTAGCCTTTTACTAGATCTTCTTGAATGCTTTAAAAAATTTCTAAAGAGTCACCTTAACTGGGATCTTTACTGAAGTATTTTCCCAGGCCAGCTGGATGTTAGCTCCAGTACTGTCCTTACTGATATCCGTAATGTTATAAGTAAGCGTTTCAACCGTGTTGCCAAGCTTTTCAGAATTAACGGTAACCTTAGCTGCAATGTTGGAATCTACCACCTTTGACATATTACCCCCTATAGAGGTGTCTTTGTAGAATAATACTGTCCATGAGCTTTTTCCTGGTGTCGCAAGCAATAAGTATTCTCCGGCAGCCAGGTCTTTACCACCTACTTTTACAGCCGTGCTAAATTTGATTTTAGTACCTCCGTTTGCGCCAGCTCTCCACAGTTTACCATAAGGTGTAAGGAACCCATCGCCATCACCAAATATTTTCCTTCCTTTCATCTGAGGTCTGAAGTAGTTGATTTCAATGTCAGTGAATCCCACTTTTGTTGAGGCTGATCCCTCCGGACTAGGTCGTGGTTTGTCTTGTGCGAAAACGAAAAATGTTGTTAGCATTAATGCCAGAGCAATTGTTAGACTTTTGAATTTCATAATTGATTTGATTGTTAATAAAACATATACAGTTCCTCTCAGAAAGAAATGAACCGCTTTTCAATGATAACTAAGAATTCTGATTTTTGTTTGAAGCTAGTTAAATTTTAGGAATATTTAGTTTTTCATCGCTGATTTCCATACCAGTTTTTTACCAGCTGCTCAGCAGGCTTGTTCTGCGGAGTGTATCTCGAATCTTCAATTCCACCTCTGTTTTTATGGTTGGAGTGCCATTTCCATAAGAATCCACCTCCAAACCATTCTTCATTCCAGTATGTCTTGAATAATGCTTCAAGTGCATTTTTTTGTCCTTCCATGTTCAGGACAGCCTCTTGACGGTCCATTTCCCAATGCCCGGCAGCAGTATAGTCCATACTGCGATATCCAAATTCTGTAAAGAGAATTGGCTTTTGGTGCTTTTTAGAGAATTTTGATAGGCTGGATTTGGTATCACCCCAGTTATTAACCAATGTGGCCACCTCAGGCGTTTTTTCTTCACATATTGGGAAGTATGAATCCACGCCAATGTAGTCTAGTTGATGCCAGAATTTCACTTTATCATAGTTGTCCCAGTTGGCGGCATAGGTGAGCTTGCCTTTGTAGTGTCTGCGTATCTCTGGAATTAACTCGGTCCAATATCCGGGCCTTTTCTGTATGGCCAGTTTTATTTCAGTTCCAATGCATAGCATATCAACGTTTAGAGAGTCAGCAATTTTGGCATAGGTGAGAATATACTCGCTGTAGTTGGACTCCCATTGTTTCCAGAGATCATCAGTGGGAAGATCGAACTCACCGGCCCAGCCTTGCCCGCGTACCCAAATATGTGGTTTGAGCATTATTTTCAATCCCAAACTCTTAGCTCCCTGTATTGTTTCTATGCATCCTTTCACTTTTTCCCCCCTCCACTGTCTTTCATTGTTATAATGGACGCCTGGTTCTCCTGGCCTTGAAAATGCATAAGGCGTTACGGCAATCCAGTTGGCATTTACGCCTTTGATAGGAGCGAGGTGCTCTGGCCTAACTTCATGTCTTGGAGCAACGAAGCAAACACCATTGATTTTTTCACCTCGATAATTGATTGATTCATTTTCGGTCAGCCAGCTTAATGAGGCAATACCTGAAATTAGAAGGAGTAGTAGTAAGGTTTTGGTGGTAGTCACGGGCGGTTAAACGAAATTCTTGGGTTGGTGTTTTGTCGTGCAATCAAACATTCAATATGGTCAATTAGGTAACGTATCTATATTACTTATCTTTCAAGGTCAATCCTTGTAAATAATCATTATTAAAACTGGTAATAACAGTAAATCGGCAAGCAGTGCAATCACAAAAGAAATGCTTACAAAAAGGCCTATGTGAAAAGTCACTCCAAAGCTGGAAAAACAGAAAGTAATGAAACCTAGTGTCAATATAATGGTGGTAATAATAATTGGTTTGCCTGCAGTCAGAATAGTCCTTTTTAGTGCGTAGATATTATTGGTACCCAGCAGTTTTTCATGCCTAAATTTCGATAGGAAATGGATTGTATCATCCACCACGATTCCGAAGGATATAGCAAAGATTATAGAAGTGCTTAGTTTGATAGGAATTGCAAAATAGCCCATGATAGCCGCTGTAGCTAGTATTGGGAATACGTTGGGTATAAGGGTGATAAAGGTCATTCGCCAGGATCGGAATAACAATCCGGCAATTATGCCGACCAATGCCATAGCACCAATCAGTCCATGGATTAGTTTAATAGATAGGAGGCCATGGCTTTTATCGATAAGATGAGAAGTTCCCGTGATTCTATATCCGATCAATTCATGATTTACTATTTCATCGAGTCGATCAAGTAGGTCTCGGTTTTTTTGATTGGATAGTTTCGAACCAATGTCTGGCGTAAAGCCAGAGATTCTAGCTTCATTTCCATCAGTCACTTTGATGAACCGCTCCTCTGTTTTTTGTTTCTTGATGAAGTTAAATGCTCTATGCCAATCGCGTTTTTTTTCAGGAAGGGCATAAGCGTCTGCTCTTCCATTGTGATAGCTTTGGTTGGCAAACTTCACATAACTGGATGGTGAAATAATTCCGTTCAATGCTACCATTTGAATAGCTGTTGCTTCGATTTTGTTAATCTCCTTTATGACTTCTTCAGAATAAATATTTTCAGTTTCTGCCTTTGACCATAAGCTCAGCACCCACGGCCTTACACCACCATATTGATCATCGAAATAAAGAAAATCTTCCTTGAGTGGAGTGTTGTTGGGTAGGTCATCAATGAGGAAAGCATTGATTTCCAGCTTTGTAGTGCCGTAGATAAATAGCAAAACCCCAAGCGCAAATGAAGCCAAAATCTTTTTCGGATTTTTTATTATCCAGATAAACAACCTAGCCAAATATGGATTGTTCATGGACGGAACATACTTGTACCTGAAGCTTGTATTGGATAATACAACCACTGAAGGAAAAATGAGATAGGTCAGAACGAATGCCATGAATATGCCGGCTGCAGCATATATCCCGAGTTCCAATATAGGCACAACTTTGATGAACATGAGGGTGAGGAACCCAAGTGCTGTTGTTGTGGAAGTAAGAAAAGTGGCAAAGCCAATTTCTTTGATGGCTTCTTTCATCTGATCTAATACTCGACCTTCTCCTCCCAGCTTGGATTTTACCATAGAAAAAAGGTGGATGATATTGGACATTGATACTACTATAAGGATCGTTGGGATCAGTGAACTAAGCAGGTCTACTTTTTTACCTGTTAAGGCCATGAAGCCGAGTGTACAAAGGATGGCCAGGCAGGAAATAAGAAAAGTAGAAAAGACGAGAATGCCTTTTCTTATGAATATTAAGAGCATCACCAGGATAATGATCGCTGATATAACAAGGAACGTAGCAAAATCCTTTTTAACCATGTTCACATATACATATTGAGCTTTGGCTTTTCCAGCTACATGCGTTTTGTCAAAACCAAAAGTATTTACTAAAGAATCAAGAGTGATCACAAATTGGTCTGACTTGTCCGTATCGTAGATTCGCTGATGAAACATGATTAGCCTAAGGCCCTTGGCGTCCCTTGCAAAAAAGGATTCTCGGTAATAGGGATCCTCAAACAATTGAATGCTGTCTTTTTTGAGTCGCAAAGAGTCAGCCAAATGTATCCTTGGTATTTCCGCCAGGCCCATAGGAGTGGACAAAACTTTTTTGGAGTTGGTCACTGATAAGACTTGTTGGCATTCTGGCAAAGACTTAAGCTGTTTGGTTAGACCATCTACACGTTTAAGGAATTCAGGCCTAAATACTCCTGCGTTATTTTCCAATCCTATTAACAGGTAGTCATTATCGTTTCCAAATTTTTCAGAGAAGTCCCGGTAATAGGCTAAATCAGGATCATCAATAGGGAAGAAGTTCTCAAACTCATAGTCGAACTCCAGGTACTGTAATTGCCAGCCCAGAAACATGGCTATACCAAGAGCGAGGAGTAGAGATATTATGGAGGTCTTGTGAGTGATGTGCGACTATGATTGGTTCAGTTGTGAAAATAACAAAATTGCTATAAACGAGTTTGAAACAATAACATACAAGTTCCTCAAATCTGACTTCAAGATAATAGGGATTCACACTTATCTAGTAGGGATAATTGATATATTTGTTTGGTATTACATACAACACATCCCATGAAAAAAATTACTCTCAGTCTTATTTGTTCAATTTTTTGTTTCACGCTACTCGCACAAAATCTAGACTCTGAATCTCGAAAAATAGTCTTTCCTGATGTGCCTGGATATCATGTCATGAAATGTGATTTGCACCAACACAGCGTTTTTTCTGATGGGGCGGTTTGGCCTAGCATTAGGGTCTCTGAGGCAATCAGGGATGGATTGGATGCTATTTCGATTACAGAACATTTGGAATATCAACCACACAAAGATGATATTCCACATCCTGACAGAAACCGATCTTTTGAGTTGGCGAGCGAATCAGCGGGAGAAGATTTAATGGTCATCAGTGGATCTGAAATTACCAGGTCTATGCCTCCGGGACATTGCAATGCGATTTTCATTAAAGACTCCAATAAACTCTTGGAGGATGACCCTATAAAAGTATTTAGAGAAACAAAAAAGCAGGGTGCATTTACTTTTTGGAACCATCCCAACTGGACCAAACAGCGAACAGATGGTATAGCTCGTCTGGATGACATGCATAAGCAATTGATAAAAGAGGGTTTGCTTAACGGGATCGAAGTGGTCAATGAGGATACATATTCTATGGAAGCGCTGCAATTGGCACTGGACAACAATCTAACCATCCTTGGAACCTCTGATATTCACGGACTGATTGATTGGAAATACGACTTGCCGAATGGTGGTCATCGACCGATTACTTTGGTCTTAGCTAAAGAAAAGACCAAAGATGCCATCAAAGAAGGGCTTATGGAAGGAAGAACAGTGGTATGGTTCAACAACGATTTAATAGGAAAGGAGGAACACCTTAAGTCTTTAGTAGAAAGTTGTCTAGTGGTGAAGGAAGCAACATATTTGGCTAAGACATCTGTGTCTGAGATTAAAATAGAGAACGCAAGTGATGTAAGGTTTGTACTCAAAAATAATGGCGATTACACTTTTCACAAGCATACTGATCTACTCACAATTGAGCCCAATGGAATAACCATCATAAATGTAAAGACTATCGACAAGTTGGAAGAATTCCAATTAAAGTTTACAGTGCTGAATGCCATAGACGCTCCAAAGTCTAACCTGGATATCACCCTGGATGTAATCGTGAAATAATTGGCATTTCAAGGAACGGTTTTTGTTAACGCTAGATCTTTCAAGTTTAGCACATTTTATTATTGATTTTTATGGCTCAAATTTTTAGAGTAATTACACTCATCTTCTTATTGGCAGGCTTTCATTCTATTTCGCTTGCCCAGATAGACCAGAATGCAGTAGATGCTTTTGCCAAAGAACTGGCTGGTTCCAGCAGTCTCACTTATTCTGAAATAAAGGGAATGCTCGACAAGGCACAATATCAGGAGTCAATCATTGAAAAGATTAGTAACCCTGCTGAGTCCACAATGACCTGGAAGAGGTACCGAAATATTTTCATGAAAGAAGATAGGATACAGGCTGGGGTAGGTTTTTGGAATGAACATGAAGAACAGATCACCAAGGTTTCTAATGAAAGTGGCGTAGCTCCTGAAATCATCCTGGGTATCCTAGGGGTGGAAACATATTTTGGACAAAGAAAAGGAAGCTATCGAGTGTTGGATGCACTGTATACCTTAGGTTTTGGGTATCCCAAAAGAGGAAAGTTTTTCAAATCAGAATTAAAGCATTTTTTAGAATTAGTTAATGAAGAAAAACTGGATGTTTTGGCCGTGAAAGGTTCTTATGCAGGGGCAATTGGCTACTGCCAATTCATGCCCAGCAGCTATAAAGCCTATGCCAAAAGTTATGAGGCAGGTGGCACCAAAGACCTTGTCAATTCTCCAGAAGATGCCATAGCCAGTATAGCCAATTATCTGAAGGTTCACAGGTGGAAGAACGGTCAGCCTACAAGTTGTGAAGCGAACAAATCTTCTGATGCCTTAACGTTGAAGAAACAGTCACTAAAACCCAGAAATACAGTAGCTTATTACAGCAATCTCGGTTATAGACCTTCCGGAAATATATCTCCAAGCGCACTTTCTACCGTCATTCAATTAGACGGAGAAAATGGCATGGAATACTGGTTCGGATTCAA
The DNA here is from genome assembly GCA_049115735.1 of Cyclobacteriaceae bacterium. Classification (GTDB taxonomy): domain Bacteria; phylum Bacteroidota; class Bacteroidia; order Cytophagales; family Cyclobacteriaceae; genus CAXBNB01. The sequence goes on from JAGDZP010000010.1 coordinate 102,359, forward strand.
CAACTTTTATGTCATCACCCGATACAACCATAGTAAGCTTTATGCCATGGCTGTAATTCAATTGGGGGAGGCGATAAAAAACAAGAAAGAACTGCCGTAATCGTAATTGAAAAGTTTTGAAATTGCCGTATAGTATAAGATTCGATGATATGTTGATGCTGCTAAACGTTCTTTAAAAGAAAAATGCAGTTGAATTCTATATATTTGATCAGACTTACAACCAACCTTATGAAAAAGATTATCAATCTCCCTTTTCTACTTATTGTCTTAATCCTGTTTCCCATTCTTGTTCATGGGCAAACTAAGCTGCCGAGTTTCTTTGCCAGTAATATGGTCTTGCAACAAAATGAGCAGGTGGCTATTTGGGGAATGGATAATTCAAAGACATCAATTCTAGTAGAAGGAAATTGGGGTGAATCAGCGACTGCCACTTCGGATAAGGAAGGTAATTGGAAGGTAAAGTTAAAGACACCTTCCGCTGGAGGCCCTTTTGAGCTACAAATTGTCGGAAGTGATACTGTGGTGTTGGAGAATGTCCTGATAGGTGAGGTATGGTTATGCTCTGGACAGTCCAACATGGAGATGCCAATGAAGGGATTTAACAACCAGCCAATCAATGGCAGCAATGAGGCCATCTTGAATTCTGAAAATGATCAAATTAGATATTTTGGAGCCAAAAGAGCGTCAAGTCTTTCTCCTGAAACCGACATTGAAGGAAGCTGGTCTTTAACTGACCCCTCAACTACTGGAGAGTTCAGCGCTACTGCTTACTTCTTTGCCAGAAAGTTGAATGAAATAATGGAAGTACCCGTAGGTATTATGGTTACATCATGGGGAGGCTCGTCGGTCGAAGCATGGATGGATGAAGAAACACTTAAGAAATATAATGACATTGAAATACCGAATGCACTTCCTGAAAAAAGCCACCAAAGAACCCCAACATTGCTCTATAATGCCATGATAAGCCCATTTATAGGTTTTACCATAAAAGGCACAATATGGTACCAGGGTGAATCGAATCGAAACAATCCGGAGGCCTACAAAAAACTTTTTCCTGATATGATTTCCTTGTGGCGGCTAAAGTGGGGACAAGGTGATTTCCCCTTTTATTTCGTGCAAATAGCTCCGTATGGGTACGATGGATCAAATTCTGCTTTTCTAAGAGAAGCACAACTTCATGCTATGAATACGGTTCCCAATACGGGCATGGCTGTTACCATGGATATAGGGGATTGCGGCTATATACACCCCAGAGAAAAGCGGTTGGTTGGTGAGAGACTAGTGTATTGGGCACTGGCAAAGGCATATGATATCAATGGGCTGGCATACAGTGGACCGCTTTATAAGTCGATGGAAGTGAATGATGGTAAAGTCTTGCTGACCTTCGATTATGTGAAAAATGGATTGTCTTCTTTTGGGATGGAGATTACAGGCTTTCAAATAGCCGGAGAGGACAAAATGTTTTACCCTGCAATGGCCATAATCAATCGGAACAAATCATTAACTGTTTGGAGTAGTGAGGTGGAAAATCCAGTCGCTGTACGCTATGCTTTTGATAACTGTACTCCGGGCAGTTTGTACAATATAGAAGCTTTACCTGCTTCGTCCTTTAGGACAGATGATTGGGAGGAATAAAAAAAGCGGAGAATTACAATGCTCCGCTCTGATGTTTTCGTTTAAGATTACCTGTTAATCCTCGATAATTACAACCTTGTCCATTTTGTCACCTTCTCTAATGGCATCAATCACTTCCAACCCGTCAGTTACTTTGCCAAAGCAGGTATGATTTCTATCAAGGTGTGCTGTGTTGTTTCTTGAGTGACAAACAAAGAACTGAGATCCACCTGTATTTCTTCCAGCATGAGCCATTGACAATACCCCTCTGTCGTGGTATTGATTCTCCCCTTCAAGTTCACAATCGATGTGGTAGCCTGGTCCACCTGCTCCAGTGCCGTCAGGACACCCACCTTGAATGACAAAGTCAGGTATTACCCTATGGAATGTCAAACCGTCGTAAAAATTATGGTTTGCCAGGTCTACAAAATTCTTGACCGTATTTGGGGCATCTTTTTCATAAAACTCAATTTTCATAACACCTTTAGCGGTGTGGATTTCTGCTCTCATGTTCTTTCTAAATTATATTCTAAAAAATTGTGCTGGCAAATCTAGAGTAATAAACATATAATTTAAAATACTAAAATAGTTATCACATATAGCTAAATAATTTAGTATTTTTGAAAGACTTTAATATTGAATAAATCTCACTTTGTCCAAAGAATCATATAAGAAGGGAAGAGGATCTCAGATCAGGACCTACAATAAATTTGAGAGCAGTTACTTTGATAATTCCTCACTGGACGGGATCGATAATTATGACGAGGGTCGGCCAAGCACACAGGTTTTTAAAGAATCTCCTAAAAGTATTATTAGCAAAAATGACAGTCCTGATATTGCATGGAACCATTCCATCAATCCATACCAGGGTTGTGAACATGGCTGTACCTATTGCTATGCCAGAAACTCTCATGAATATTGGGGGTTCAATGCTGGAATTGACTTTGAGTCTAAAATAATTGTAAAGGAAAATGCCTCAGAACTTCTGGAGAAGCAATTTCTTAAGAAGACCTGGAAACCTGCTGTGGTAATGTTGTCTGGAAATACGGATTGTTATCAGCCGTTGGAACGGAAATATGAAATAACCAGATCATTGTTGAAACTTTTTTTAAAGTATCAAAATCCCGTAGGTATAATCACCAAGAATGCCCTGATCCAACGGGATATGGACTTAATCTCAGAACTAGCGAAAAAGAATCTGATCCATGTGGCTATCTCAATAAATTCGCTGAATGAAGAATTAAGAAGAATACTCGAGCCAAGAACATCTTCAGCTAAGAAAAGGTTGGAAACCATCAAAGTCTTATCCGATCATAGGGTGCCTGTATTGTCCATGATAGCCCCAATTATTCCGGGTCTTAATCATCATGAGATTCCTAAGGTTGTAAAAACTGCTGCAGAAGCAGGGGCAACAAAGGCGAGCTATGTTACCGTGCGACTCAATGGCCAGATAGGAGAAATATTCAAAGACTGGTTGGACAAAACGTATCCTTTGAGAGCTGATAAAGTGTGGAACCAGATAAGTGAGTTTCATGATGGAAAAGTGAATGATACCGAATATGGCCGTAGGATGAGAGGAGCAGGCGTGCTTGCAGATACAATCAAAAAGCTGTTTGAAGTTTCAGTGAAGAAACACATGAAAGATAAACCCTGGCCTGCGTTGGATTATGGAATATTTAGAAGAGGTGGGAATTACTCACTTTTTGGGTAGTGGCCTGAACCCGGTTTTAAAAATAACTCTATTGTTGTTTATTGAAGTATTCATATAGTCTAATACAGATAATTCCTCCCTTGAGGGCAGTCGAATAGACTCACTCTGTGAAGACTGATGCTGAAAAGCACAGGAGGGTGTTTATGCGGAAATGTAGAATTGATACAGGTAGAACACCCCTATGAGTTACGCCCGCAACTTTCGACTCTCGTCTCGGTTGTCCTCAAGGGGATTTTTTTGGGATGATTAATCGGGTTCAGGTTAGTAGACTCATTCACAAATGGCCATAAAAAAAAGGAGCACGAGGCTCCTTTATGAAAATATCTTTTTTAATCAACTCATCTACTGACTTTCGCTTTCCGCTGACTTAGGAAGTACGTTTGAAATTATACTTACTCGCTCAGGATTGTTGGTAGCGTTTGAAGTAACCGTGATGATCTTATTTTGTCTTCCGTGCTTTCCACGTGAATTGAATTGTGCTTCAATTTTAGATTTTTCGCCTGGAGCTATTGGATCTCTTGGCCAGTAAGATGTAGTGCACCCACAGGTAGTTTGTACATTCGAAAGTATAAGAGGTGCATCTCCTGAATTCTCAAATTCGAAGGTGTATTTTACAATGTCACCTTGTTCTATATCACCGAAATCATGCGATTTTTCAACAAATGCGATATACGGACCGGGTTGTGGTTGTGGTGCTGACTTTTCATTTTCCCCCTGTGCATATGCACCCGCGGTGATCATTAATGACAAGAGAAATACTACCAATTTTTTCATAGTCTGGATGATTTATTTATTCGTTTTTAACCGTTAAAGTTACGTGTTCTTGAGCTTTAAGTTTTCTTATTTGCAATTTTAAAAAAATTGCTGTGAAAATTCAATAAAAAAAGTTCGTTTGTAGCTCTTGTGACGCCTGTATATAACCAACGTAAAAATTCCTTATCAATTTTATCTGAGGTGATATATCCTTGATCGACGAACACGGCGTTCCACTGACCACCCTGAGATTTGTGGCAGGTGAGGGCATAGGCATACTTGATTTGCAAGGCATTCAGATAGGGATCTTTTTTCATTTCCTCTCTTTGCTCTTTCTTAGACAGGCCTCCATAATCTGCAAGCACTTGTGTATATAACTCCTTATTTGTCTCTTGTGGCAGTGCAGGGCTGTTTGAGTGAAGAGTATCTAAAATCACCTTGGCCTCAAACGAATCTTTATGACTGTAGTCCACCAGGCGAAGTACAAGCTCGGCATAGCGCAGGCCATAATTGTCTTCGATGTTCTTTATTTTTAGTACCTCGGCAAAATCACCGTTTGCAAGGAATCCAGCGGGCATATCGTCTGGTAGAAAGAGGTAGTTGTTTTTTGCAATCATGATCAGGTCACCCGCTTCCAGTTCATCTTCTCTATACATGAGTTGATGCCTGATGAAGCGATTGTACTGTACAGCTGACTTGTTGGATCGGCAAATAATCAGGGTGTTTTCAATCCCATATTTATCATAAGCATAGCGGAGACCATCTTCCAGCCTCTCACCAGTCATGCGAAAAATGTCATCGAGACCGGAAGTATTGAAACGAATAGAAATAGACTCGGTATTGAGCTGAGACCTAAGGTTTGTTGCATTTTGAAGAATGCCACTGTCTTTGGCCTGTCTTGTAATTTCGGTGAGTTCGAAATGAGAAGTATTGAGTTTGTAGGATTCTCTTAAGAAAGCAGGGTTTAACGCCAGGCTTTCACTTTGGTTCACTGGTGGTAGCTGAGCCGTATCGCCAATTAAAATGAGTTTGTTGCCGTCCTTTTCGAAAACATAGTTCACCAGATCGACTAACAGATTGCCACCACTATAGTCACTTTGTGCCGAGATCATAGAAGCCTCATCCACAATAAACAAAGTATTGCTACTGTAGTTTTTGGTTCTTTTAAATGACATCACAGCACCACCATCAGAGCTGACACTTTTGTATATTTTCTTGTGAATAGTGAAGGCAGTTCTTTTTGAATAGTTGCTCAGTACCTTGGCTGCTCTTCCAGTAGGAGCCAGAAGTACAAATTTTTGATTGAACAAGGGAAGTACATTTACGAGCACACCCATGAGTGTGGTTTTTCCCGTTCCTGCATAACCTCTAAGTACTAAGGTTGACTTTTCCTGGTCGTCCTCCAGAAAACGATCCATGAAATCGATTACCTCCTTTTGTCCTTTCGTAGGTTCGAAAGGGAATTTGCTCGTAAGGATGGAAGATGGATCGGGCAAGGAGGCTGATTATGTTTAGGTAGCGGTCTAAGTTAGTCTTGCAAAATGTTGCTAATAAATGTAGACTTCAAGAGCATCCAGAACAGAAAAAATACAATGGCCCACTTGAGATATATCGGATAAAAGTCTGTAGTGTCCTTAAACCTGTTTTCCTTGATCTCTGCCTTCTCATATTTGTCAATCAGGGCAAACACATTTTCAAGGGCGTTGTTGTCTGATACACGGTAGAAGTTGCCTTCACCTATTTCTGCAATCTTTCTTAGCGTCGTTTCATCCAATGAGTTTTCTACGAACTTCGGTCTACCGAAAAAATCCTTGCCGTATGGTACTCGGCCTTCTTTGCCAATGGCGATAGTATAGATTTTTATATTGTAGGCATTCGCCAATTCAGCTGCAGTGATTGGGTCAATGTTACCAGCAGTATTGTCCCCATCACTAAGGAGTATCAGTACCTTGGATTTAGACTCTGACTCTCGCATTCGGTTGGTACCCACTGCCAGTGCACTACCAATGGCTGTGCCTCCTTTTTCAATCAGATCAAAAGATATGTCATCAATATAAGTATAGAGCAATTCGTAATCGGTAGTCAGCGGGGAACGGGAATATGCTTCGCCGGAAAACACGACCAAACCAATTCTATCCTGAAATCTGCCACCAATAAACTTACGTGCCACATTCTTGGCCGCATCCAGTCTGTTGGGCTTGAAATCCTCAATTTTCATAGACTCGGAAATATCAATAACAAGCATGATGTCTATGCCCTCGGTCCATTGTTCCACTTTCTCATTCGTCTTTTGTGGGCGTGCAAGTGCTACGATAAGTAAGAGTATAACTAACGAGATAATAATTCGCGGGATGAATCGAAGCAGGGCGTATGGACTCCATTTTAGGTCTTTTCTGGAAAGTGCGATATGAAGTTTTTGCTTAGACTTAAGATAAAACAACCACCTCAACAGAAAGGCCAAAGGAATGGCTAGAATCAAATAGAAGAATATCTCGTTTTCCCATTGAAAATTTTGAAAAGTGGATAGTTTAAACCACTTCAAAGAAACCCAGTCATTTACATTACCAATTTGCTCACTCATTAGTCACCTCCCTCAATCTTAATTTGTATCTATCCAAAGTAAAATCCTCAAGCGTCTCAAAATTCTTATGAATTTGCTCATCGTCAAATTGCCCGTATATTGATCGGTCTATATTTCTCAACACATCCTTTAGTGTCTGATCATATCCAGACCTCAATATCTCCCTTGTGGTATATTTTGTGAAAGGTTTGTCTTCCAGCTTTTCCATATACTTTTTCCATACCACTAATACTTCTTCTATCAAACTAACATTATGATCCTTCCTCACTTTATTTATGCCTCGTTCAAAAGACAATGAAAACTTCTCATACTCCTTCCTAAGTCGATAGAGTTGTATTTTCTTTCTTATTGTTTTGCCAAATATGAAATAAACAGTTGCTAGTAAAACAAGGAATATCGCCACACCCAGACCGACATAAGGGTAATTTATAGCAGTAGGTACCTTGTGGAAGGCTACATTTTCCTTTAGGATTAATGAATCTGGTACCACCGGTATGAGCTCATCCAAAAAAATGGAATCCTTTTCAGACAAAACCTGAATACTGTCTTTTCCATCCAGCATATAGATGGGCAGTTGCAGGTATTGGATTTTGTCTATCTCAAAAGATGCCAGAGAGTAAATGACACTATCGTAAGCATAAATGCTATCCGTTCTGGTGGCGAAGTACTTCTTAGAATAAAACTCAAAAGGGGAGTAGTTGTGCGATGAATCGGGAAAGATGACCTCAGAATTTAGCGGGTATTTGATGGAGAGTGAAAAGTCAAACGCTTCACCAATTCTCATGCTATCTGCAACGAAGTACCCTGTAGGAACAATCTCCTGGGCACTACAAACAAAGAATACGAAGAATAATACTGTACTTAGAATTGATTTCCTACCCACTTTTCCTCAATTTGTTTCTCACCTTAAACAGCCTGATCAATTTTGGTACATAATCCTCATCTGTTCTGACGTTCAGATAATTTGCACCATTCCTCAGGCAAAATTTCTCTAACTCCTCTTGATTGTTCTTATACCTGGTGTTCACCATTTTCCTAAATCCCGGAGAAGACGTATTTAACCAAAGCGTCTTAAGGCTCTCCTTATCTTCTAAAGGTATAATACCCAATTTTGGAAAAGTGGTTTCACGCACATCTGAAATATGTATCACCACCAGGTCATGTGTTTTGGCTATACCCTTCAAGTCGTGCTCGTAGTTTTCGTCAATGAAATCAGAAATGAGAATAACGATGCTCTTTCTCTTCAATAGATTGAGCGTATACCTAAATGCCTTGGCCAGGTCCGTATTTTTAGATTTCGGTATCAGGCTGAAGATATTGGATACCATCTGATAAGAATGCTTGATACCCTTGCCAGGTTTAACATACTTTTCCTTGTCATCTGAAAAACAGATTAAACCAGCCTGGCTTCCTTCCTTGATAGCTGACATAGATAGCAGGGCACAAATTTCTTTGCCAATATCAATTTTCTGTCTACCAGTTGTTCCTATTTCCTGTGATGCACTCACATCCAAGATGAAGAATACGTTTTGCTCTTTCTCTTCTTTGAAAGTCTTTATAAAAGTACCATGCCCCTTGGCGGATACATTCCAATCAATAGCCCTGACATCATCGCCATATTGATACTGACGCACATCGTCAAACTCCAAACCAGAGCCTTTGAAAATGGAATGATAATCACCCTGCATTTGAGAATTCAATGCTTTGCGTATCTGTATTTCGTATTTCCTCAGTTTTTTGAGAATCTCCTTCATTCCAACTAGTTTTGAGGTCGGCTACCAGTACATATCATTTCTGGAAAACCTAAGCTACCCTTCAATTTTGGGGCTTAAAATTAATCCAATAATTAGCAATTCCATTGTGAAAAATATTTTTTTAACGTTGCTCATTTTCATCTTGTTCTCGTGTGGGAATGGTGCAGAAATACCGAACGACCTTCTACCCAAAGAAAAGCTGGTTCAGATCCTTATAGATGTGCATGTACTGGAAAGCAAAATTCAGAATATACGAGTGAAAAAAGACTCTTCTCAGCTGCTTTACAATACATTCGAAAAGGAAATATTTGAAAAGCATGGAATAGAAAGAGACGTCTATGACAGGAGCTATCGATATTACCTGGAAGAATTGAATGAAATGGAAAATATTTACAAGACAGTGATAGATAGCTTAAACCTCAGGGAGAAGTCTGTAGGCAAAGAAGAAGAGGAATTCGAAGATGAAGAACAATAGGACTATCCAACAGTGTAAAGCACTTCCGCATTGAAACTCTATCCTCGAAATATTGAACAGAAACTTGGTTTTGACAAAATCAAAGAGGAACTAAGGGCTCTGTGCTTGAGTCCGCTTGGGGTCAAGTATGTTGATAAGCTGGTGCCCAGTAACCGGGTGGACAATATTCGGAGGCTGCTGTCGCAAGCCAATGAGTTTCAGGAATTATTGGCAGCAGGCAAGTCATTTCCTCAAAGCAATTACCTGGACATTCGCAATGCCCTAAAGAAAAGTAGTGTAAAAGGGGCATTCCTTGATATTGATGAATTGTTTGATATCAAGCTATTCACCAAGACCATTCTGAATATACTAGCTGTACTCAAAGCCGAAGAGTACGAGGCTCCAAATCTTTTTTTGTTGGCTGAAAACCTGGACCTGGATGATGCTGTGCATCTTTCGCTGGATAGCAAAATTGATGATAAGGGAGAGTTGAAAGACAATGCCAGCAAGGAACTGATGAGGCTGAGGTCAGATATTTCAAAGTCCAAGGTGCGAGCAAGGACTGCCGTAAACAAAGTAATGAAAGATGCCGGATCAAATGGCTACTGTCCCGATGGAGCCTCTATTACAGTGAGGGAGGGTCGAATGGTTATTCCTTTGTTGGCTGAGCATAAGCGTCATGTCAAAGGTTTTGTCCATGATGAGTCTTCTACAGGGCAGACTGTATATATGGAGCCTGCTGAAGTCCTGGAGATTAACAATGAATTGAGGGAGCTTCGTTATGCCGAGAAAAGGGAGATTATTCGAATACTGACAGAGCTAACTGATCAGGTGAGGGAGACTTTACCTGTACTCGAGTCAAGTGTACATTTTCTGGGAATTATCGATTTCATCAGAGCCAAGGCTAATTTTGCCGATAAGTTTGAGGCGGTATGCCCGGAAGTGTCTGCTAAGCCTGAGCTAAGATGGGAACAAGCCCGACATCCAGTGCTGGAAATGGCACTGAAAGAGCAAGGTAAACAAGTTGTTCCTTTAAATATTTCAATTAACCGAGAGCAAAGGATTTTGCTTATTTCCGGACCGAACGCCGGCGGTAAATCTGTTTGCCTAAAGACTATTGGAATCTTGCAATATATGATCCAATGTGGGCTGCCAGTTCCAGTAGCTGAGAATTCAAAATTTGGTGTATTTGAAAATATCTTTCTGGACATTGGAGACGAGCAATCTATTGAAAATGACCTGAGTACCTATAGCTCTCATTTGAAAAACATGAAGTTTTTTCTTGAGCATGCCAATAATAAGTCAATGTTCCTCATAGATGAGTTTGGTACTGGTACCGAGCCACAATTTGGTGGTGCGATTGCAGAGGTCATCCTATTTGAGATGAATAAGCTTCGTGCTTCGGGAGCGATCACCACGCATTATGGCAACCTAAAGAAGTCTGCTGATAAGTTGGATGGCATCATGAATGCCGCCATGAAGTATGATGTGAAAAAGTTGGAGCCACTTTATACCCTGGAGATTGGCAATCCCGGGAGTTCATTTGCCCTGGAGATAGCTGGTAAGATAGGTCTGAACAAGCAGATGTTGGGAAGAGCCAAGAATATTGCAGGACATTCACACGTGCAGTTCGATCGAATGATCAATGAACTGGAACTGGAAAAGGCGGAGATCAAGAAAATCAGATCAGAAATTCAACAAAAGGATAAACGACTCAAGGAGGCCATCAGGGACTATGAGGAATTGAAGGACTTTTTGGAAGAAGAAAAACCAAAAATATTACAAAAGGCCAAATCCGAAGCAGCCAGGATTATCAAGGATTCAAACAAGCAAGTTGAGCAAACTATACGGTACATCAAGATATCAGAAGCCGATCAACGCAAAACCCAGGAAGCCAGACAGAGATTAAAGCAATACGAAGAGAAGGTGGGTGGTGAGAAGAAAGTAGAGTCGGCCAAACCGGTGGTGGACAAGAGTGCTTTGGAAGTAGGGGATAAAGTGCGGCTTAAGGATAGTGAAACAGTGGCCGAAGTGCTTTCAATAAAAAAGAACAACGTAGAAGTGGCGATTGGTTCTATCAAAAGCAGAATGTCAGTATCTGATGTAACTAAAATATCAAATACCCAGATTAAGAAAATGGCCAACGAGCGGGTAAGACAAATGTCGGGCATAGATGTAAACGCCAAACTGACTTCATTCAGTCCTAACCTCGATATTAGAGGTGTCAGGGCAGAAGAGGCCATCGGGAAGGTAGAAGCTTTTGTGGATGAAGCACTGCTTTTGGGCTTTGATGAAATAAAGATTCTACATGGAAAGGGTCACGGTGTGTTGAGAGAAATAGTGAGGAACACACTGCGTGAAAACCATAGGGTTGGTAGTACGAAAGACGAGCATGTGGAATTTGGTGGTAGTGGGATCACAGTGGTAGAGCTGAAATAAATGGATTTGAAAGCATATACCAGGCAGCAGCTGGCACTTAGAAACGGGCAAGACAAACCTGAGGTATGGGTGGCCTACAAGGAAAAAATATACAATGTGAGTGGTTCACGGCTTTGGCGTGATGGCAAGCATTATGAGCACTGGGCTGGTCAGGATTTGACAGATGAATTACCTGACGCTCCACACACAGATTCGGTGTTTAAGAAATTTGAAATAGTTGGGTATTTAGTAAAAGCATAGTAGCATGATATTAGTAGCAGATAGTGGCTCAACCAAAACGGAATGGAGGTTGATTGCAGAAGATGGGGAAATTTCCCAACTGAGGACTTCAGGTATCAATCCATATTATCAAAAAGAGGAAGATATACTTGAGATGCTTCGTGCTGAATTGGAGGATTTTTTAAAAAAGGAGGTGACGGAAATCTACTTCTATGGAGCAGGTTGTTCATCACAGGCGAACAAGGAGAAGATAACAAGATGCTTCCAATCCATATATGCCAATGCGAAAGTAGAAGTATCCATTGACTTGTTGGCGGCAGCCAGGGCACTTTGTGGGGTAGATAGGGGCATTGCCTGCATATTGGGTACAGGTGCCAACTCATGTTTGTATGATGGTAGGGAAATTACAGAAAATGTACCTTCTTTGGGATTTATAATGGGGGATGAGGGCAGTGGATCTTATCTGGGTAATAAACTGCTCGGCCAGTTTATGCGCAAGCAATTGCCACAGGTAATATCTGATCGGTTGAAGAAACGATTCGATCTATCCAATGATACTATTCTGGCCAATGTCTACCAGGGAGATGCTCCAATAGTATACATGTCCGGATTTTCAAAGTTCATTTTTCAAAATATAAAAGAGCCTTATTTATACCAATTCGTATATGATAGCTTCAAATCTTTTTTCACTGAGAATATCCTGAGATACCCGAATTACGAAAATGAGCCTATACATTTTACAGGATCGGTAGCCTTTTATTTTTCAAATATCCTTAGAAAAGTAGCCGCTGATATGCAATTGAACGTTCGACACATTGTAGAAGGACCAATCGCTGGTCTGGCACTTTACCACAAAAACCAAATGGCATGAGCACTACCGAATCACCATCCAATTTTGATTCATTAGAGACAATGAGTGTTGGCGATTTGCTTGCTAATATGAATGTGGAAGATAAGACCGTGCCTCATGCGGTTGAGCAAGCTATTCCTCAAATCTCACCACTGATAGAAGCCATTGTTGTGAAAATGAAGAAGGGCGGGAGGTTGTTTTACATTGGAGCGGGTACGAGTGGTAGGCTGGGTGTAGTGGATGCCTCTGAGATACCTCCAACTTATGGCATGCCCCATGGCAAGGTAGTGGGTATTATTGCTGGTGGTGATACTGCCATACGAAAGTCTGTAGAGTATGCCGAGGATGATCCCAAGCAGGCCTGGGAAGATTTGAAACATCACGAGATTAGTGATTTGGATTGTCTGATAGGAATAGCTGCCTCGGGTCGAACGCCCTATGTAATTGGTGGAGTTGAGACCGCAAGGCAAAATGGACTCGTTACGGGTTGCATTACTTGTAATGAAGGATCAAAGCTGGCAGCAGCAGCTGAGTATCCTATTGAGGTGGTTGTAGGACCAGAGTTTGTGACTGGAAGCACCCGAATGAAATCGGGTACGGCGCAAAAGCTTGTGCTCAATATGATCTCCACTAGCGTGATGATACGGTTAGGAAAAGTGAAAGGAAATAAAATGGTGGATATGCAGTTGTCGAATAATAAGCTTGTGGACAGAGGAACCAAAATGATAATGGAAGAGTTGAGGATAGAAGAAGAGGCGGCCAATGAATTATTATTGAAATATGGTTCTGTCAGATCTGCAATCGAGCAAAGTAAGAAATGAGTTTTAAGTATTCAATCACTTTCCAAAACATAATTAATAACAAGTGGGCTTTTATTGTGCTGATACTACTTTTTGCTTGTGGTGGCAGTGAAGAACCGCTTCCTGAAGAACAGGAAAAACACCTTGTCTCTTCTGAAAAAGTGGGTAGCATAAATCAGTTTTTGCTTCGAATCGGAATATCACAGTTTGACTTGTCAGAATTGCAAAATGACTTGAAGTATGATGTAGAAATCTATAAGTTGGAATACTCCACTGAATTTCTGGGTGAAAAAATTATTGCTTCTGGTTTAATTGGAATACCAGAATCCGAAGATGCTTTTCCCTTACTTAGTTTTCAACATGGAACAATTTCCTCTCACGAAGATGCCCCATCAGAAAATCCTCTTGGAAGCTTTTACTCGGCATTTGCCTCATTGGGCTACATTGCAATTGTGCCTGATTTCATCGGTTTTGGGAGCTCGTCTGACTACATACATCCATACTATCATAAAGAGTCTTCAGCACAATGTGTTGTAGATATGATCAGAGCGTCGAAAGAGTTCCTGGAACAGGAGAATCAGGCTTATGAAGAAAAACTGTTCCTTGCTGGCTACTCTGAAGGGGGGTATGTCACAATGGTCACCCATCAACTGATTGAAGAAGAATACTCATCCGAATTTAATCTTGTAGCTTCCGCCCCTGCATCCGGAGCTTATGACATAAAGCAGATGCAGGAGTATATGTTCTCCCTTGATATATACAACCAACCTTATTATTTAGCCTATGTGGCACATTCTTATGCTAATATCTACGGTTGGACAGGCTTTTACTCAACCATTTTTAACGAGCCATATGCTTCCAAAATTCTTACCCTTTTCAACGGTACAAGAAGTGGATCTTCTATCAATAATGAATTGACAATTGATATGGAAGAACTTTTGACGATGAACGTTTTGACTGGTATAGATAACAATAGCGAGTTTGGTGATTTCGCATCTGCTCTTGAAATTAATAGTCCTCTTAATTGGATTCCGTCAAAACCTATGTACTTGTATCATGGTACTTCAGATGACTTGATACCATATTCAAACTCGGCCGATACTTACCTTAACTTGATTGATGCTGGCACATCACCTATGACACTAAGCCTCACTCGACTTGACGGCTACAATCATGGTACGGGAGTTACTCCTTATATTCTAGGTATGCTCTCGGATTTTGAACAATTGAAATAGATCGAAATGCACCAGATTGAACCATTCTACCGATGGCTGAAGTATTACGATCCAGCAAAAGATCCCCAGTCTCCGTTTAATGGGAAGGAATACAATTATGAGTTGTATTCTGAGACGATTTATGGATACTACATCGATCCGGCCTGGGATTTTATGGGTTCGGAAACCCTCTACATCAAAATCCTTTATGTAAACTATGAACTTGGCTTTATCATTGTTGAATTCATCGGGGAGTGGAATGATGCCATCAACAACGATATCATGCTATTTAAAAGGAATATCATCGACGAGATTTCTTTCAAGGGCATCAATCGATTTATTCTGATAGGAGAGAACATCCTCAACTTCCATGGCTCTGATGATTGCTATTACGAAGAGTGGTTTGAAGAAGTAGAATCCGGATGGATAGCAGCTATTAACTTTCAGCAACATGTGCTGGATGAAATGAGTGGCTACAATATCGACTCTTACATCAACTCAGGTGGCAGCCTTCAAATACCTAACTGGCGTACTTTCAATCCTTTATCCTTTTGCCAGAAAGTGGATGGATTGATTCAGAAGAGGCTAGGTTTATAGACTGAATTCTCTTATTTCTCCTAGTATTCAAAAAATGACTCTGAATGAGGATAGCTAATAGACTCAAAATTAATACAGTATAAACACTTATTAATATTCCCGAATTCCTGCCGGCCTTAGGCTGGTGTTCCGGGATCTGTCATTGAATGAACCTTTATTTGCTTTCCAGCGGATGCAGGAACGAGTCCGGCAATGGTCAATTTTTTTGTAGCTGAAACTAACCAATCGAACAATTTGATCATTAGAGTATTCCCAGCTTCAAGATTATTCTTTTCCCTGCTGCTCTAGGAATTCCACTAGCTTATTGACCAGATAGGTCCTTTGCCAGCCATTTGGTCTTTCTCCCAAACGAACGACAACAAGATCATGCTCCGGTACAACAAATACATGTTGGTTATTGGCCCCATTCAATGAATATGTTTTAGATGCAAATGCGGGAATGCCTTCTTTTAGTCCATCTGAGCTATCTGCCTCATATATTGCAACATGGTAACCATATGTGTTCTTATTTGGGCTTGGTGTAATCATTTTTTCCATCCATTCTTCCGGAATGATTCGTTGACCCTTCCATACTCCATTTTGCAGGATTAATCGTCCAAACAGCAACCAGTCTTCTGCCTGGGCAAAGTAGCAGCAGAAGGTCTTCGGCATGCCACCTTCCCGATCTAGCCACCACCCAGCATCGGCAGCTCCAAGAGGCAGCCAAAGCCTGGAAGAGGCATATTCCTCTAGTTCTTCTCCTGTAGCACGCTCCAGAAGTATACCCAGGATTTGTGTATTGGCATTGTTGTAATCATACTTTGTGCCTGGTTTTATTTCTATAGGTATTTCTACCGCTGTACTTTCTACATCATCACTAAAATACATGGTGACCAAGTCAGAAAAGAAATCTCCGGTATTGTTATCATTCCTTAGTCCGGATTGCATAAGCATCAAATCCTCAATGCGAATGGTATTCCGATCGTCATTGGCCCATTCGGTGATGTATGTAGCAGCGGCTTCTTGCTCACTTTTTATTGTACCTTCGTCTATGGCTATTCCGATAAGCGTATTAACGATGGCCTTGGCCATGGACATGGAATTGGTCGTTGACTCATGTGTCTTGCCATGCCAGTATTGCTCTAATTGTAACTTGCCTCTATGAAGTACAAGCAATGCGCTACTGTTGTGGTCTTCAGCATAGTTGCTTACGTCATCCAGCGTAACATTGTTAATGCTCAAGCTATTGGCTAGTGCATAGTTGCTGAGGTTGTTGCCTTTCACTGCTCCCTTAGGCGCGTACCACTCACTGCTAGTGATTTCTGTTGCGGTAGGGTAGGTTAATGCTCTTTGGACACGGGTAAAATTAAGAGCTATGAAGGTGCCTAACAGGAGAAAGCACAACAGTATTACTCTGATGGCCCATTTAAGTACTTTTTTTGCCATTGATATTTAAGAAATGCATAATAGTTTAGTACCATAGCACGCCAAATGTAGAGAGTTTTGTTGGTTTCTTTACATCGTTTCATCAAAGCTGTTCATCTCCAATTTTTCATTTAATAAATCAAGGTAGGCAGTAATAGCTCAATCACAAGTGCCGTAAATAGCTCCTTCAGTTTTTGTTTTAATACTAAACGAAGAATAGACTATTGCTCTAAAGGAATGAACTGCTTGTAGTGTTCGTAGCGGTTGAAAATCTCCTTGACATAATTGACAGGCTCTCTGCCACGTACATAGCCATATTTGATCATTGGTTTATTGAAATTTTTTGGTGCACTCAATGCCAATACCATTGACTCCACATGGTTAGTCCATTGTGTAGGGTCAAGGTTATTGTGCTTAGCCAGGCGTTGAGCGTCTTTCATATGACCATAACCGCAATTATAGGCTGCCAGCATAAATTTGATTCTGTTAAGTGAATCAGGAATATCAGAAAAACTCTTGTGAAGCCAGGTCAGATATGCACTACCTCCTCGAAGACTTTGCTCAGGATTGTTCAAATTTTTAACTCCATATGACTTGGCAGTGACGGGCATCATTTGCATAAGTCCTTTTGCTCCGGCCCATGAACTAGCCTTCGGATCGAACCTGGATTCCTGGTAAACCTGCGATGCGAGCAGCCTCCAGTCCCAACCAACTCCTATTGCATATTTCTTTATGAGATTGTCATATTCACTTATCTGGTGATTGTTTAGGCTATAAAAATCGCTTCGTGTTCTGCTTCTAAAAGTCCTCTTATTCTTAAAGTACTTATTGTATATTACGTTGTAATCGGTCTGGTTCCTTTCACTCAATATCCATCTATTGATCACCTTTCTAAATTCTGGCGACTTCTTTCTGGTGACCCAGGCTATCCGCTGTGAAAAAGAAACTGGCACGTCAATTTTCAATATAGGATGGTAGGATGCGTTGATCCTAGCTAGGTTTTCATCTGCTATAGTATACTTGATTTCCCCTTCTATCACTTTGCTGATGATTTCGTCTGTTGATAATCCACTTTCCAAGGTGTCTATGTAGATGGTACCACCAATTTCATTTGACAGGCTCATCATACGCTCATAGTATGCAGAATTCCTGCGAATAGAAACGGTATCATCTATCAATCCTATTGGGTTATGAATCAATTGCTTTTGGAGTGCGCTCCACTTTAGGTTGCGGTAGTTATCCGGTTGTTTCTGCACCAATACTTGACGAGTTAGGTATAGGTATTCAGTAAAGTCTACTTCCCATTTTCTCTGGTTAGTGATGGTCATTCCATGGGCAATCAGGTCTACATCTCCTCGGTTCAATACCTCAAATTCGTTATCGAGATTCGTAGAGATGACAAGTTCCAACTCTAGATCAAGGTGTGATGCTAACCGTTCCAGTAGTTCATACTCAAAACCCATGGGCTGACCTTTATAAAGGAAGTAACTAGTGCTGCTGTAAATGATTAAAGCTCGCAATACACCATCTTTCCTGATGTCCTCAAGATCTCGATCTATAGACTTTTCAACTATCCAATTGATGGCTTGCTCAGTCTGAAATGCTGTTGTATCGTGAGTGGCCGTTTTGGTCAAAGAGTCCTTTTTTGTAGGATCAGAGAGTATACTTGTGTTGCTTTTATTATCTCCTGATGACTGACATGCAGAGATAACTAAGAAGGTCAATAAGAAAACAAGGCTATGGTGTTGTTTGTACATGCTAGTCGACCGGTTAAAACACGTTTTTAGAAAAAAGAACCTTAATAGCTTCCGATGTTATCTAAAGGTAGACCTAAATTTGTTAAAAGACGAAAATTTGCTCAATTGGAGCTTGGTTCAGTATTGTGTTTCAATGATAATAGCCCGCACAGATAAAAAACTGAACATAGCAGGATGTCAGAATAACCTGGACAGGTTATAGTCTTTGGTGATACTACATTTAAAAACTTTATTCTATTTAAGCGTATACAGAAACATGTTGCAAACGAACTGCCAAATGAACTTCATTATTTGGTTTCTTGCCCTGGTTCCTGTTCTATCCAGTATCGAATACTCGTGCTATAGTCAGTATAATGCCGATACTTACCATTCATTGTAAATCTTCAATTAGCGTTAACATCAGTTTCCCATATCTTTCTTTGGAGTTATTTGCATCAATTTGATATGTGTAATAGCCATTTTTTAGAGGAGTTTCCCCTACATAATCGAATGGTTGTATGGTGTACGTTTCTCCATCAATCTCTAGTTGAATGTAAGCATAGCGATATGCCTTGATGAATCTTTTATATTCAGTTGACTGTCCAGCGTCAATATCTTCAAAACCAGCTCTTCCAAAGCCCGTGTCAACCTCAATATTTTTAAAATCGAATTCACTTACATTGGATAACCTAATATTTACCTGAGATGTAGAAATTCCATCAGCTAAACAACCAAGCAATACTGAGGCTGAAAGTACAATAACAAATAATCTCTTCATAGTTTTACTTTTCTCAAGTT
Organism: Cyclobacteriaceae bacterium; assembly: GCA_049115735.1. Taxonomy (GTDB): domain Bacteria; phylum Bacteroidota; class Bacteroidia; order Cytophagales; family Cyclobacteriaceae; genus CAXBNB01. The sequence continues at coordinate 121,283 of JAGDZP010000010.1, forward strand.
TAAAGTTTAAAAGCTGTTTGAGTAATAACTAAAACGACTGTCCAATCGGTTCCTTGCAAAATTATTACTTTTCGTTTTTTGCCTATGTTAAATATTTGGTGGCGAACGTACTACACCTGGTTAGGGCATTCCGTCAGAGTCATCTTCAAGGGACTCTGATTTCCTGGATTCTCAGAGTTTTCAAAGAATGACTCTTAGGGGTAAATGTATGTCAAGCCGATTGCCAGGTCTATATGAGATTGTATTTTCTTAGCTCTGCATTTAAGGCATCCAGCGAAGTAAGTTCAATGACATTGGTATTGATCTTTAGTTTTTTGCGATCTGTTTCTATAATGTATTCTCCATTAGATTCTTTGATTTTTATAGACTCTGAAAGCTTGATTGATTTTTCGTCCATAAAGTTGTTGAGAATCAATAAGTCTTCCTTGATGGTTAGATAAGGTGTACGGTACATGTGGACAAATTGGGCAATATTGAAGAATCCCACGACCAGCCATGTAAATAGCCAATAATTGTTTTTAGCGACTGCTACCTGGACAATGGTAACAGCCAACCACAGTCCTCCAAATATGACGTAGTTTCTTAATCGATTCTTTTTGTATTGAATATTCATAAACATTTCTTATCAATATGTCAGGTGACTCTGCTAATCGCTGGACGAAATTATTCTGTGACAGGCAGCATCTTATCATAGAAGTATTCTGGAAATTCTCCTTGTTTCGACTTTTTCGGATTGCGGTTATAGAATTTCCTTCCTCTGTCTTCATGGAAGGGGATGTCATTACCATTAGTCTCCTGTAATATTTTAAACATTTCTTTTTTCATACTTGCTACCCTTTCCTTGTGTTCCGGTAGATTGATCAGGTTGTATCTTTCCTCTGGGTCATTTTTAATGTCATAAAGCTCATCAGTATCCCAGATGCCATGGTAGCGAATATACTTGTAGCGGCTATCCCTGAGCGCATGAGTAGTGGGTGTCTGTGGATAATTCCATTCCCAGAAGTATTCATACAAAAACGACTCACGCCATTCCGTTTGCTCCCCACTTACTACTTTCAAGAAGCTCTCGCCGTGCATGTGTTTAGGTTTTGGTATGCCTGCAGCTTCTAGTAAAGTTGGCGCAATGTCGATGTTGGCTACATTTTCAGACACAACTGGACGAGCTTTGTTTTGCATACTCTTGGGTAGTTTCATCAGTAGAGGTACTCGCATTGAGGTTTCATAAGCCGCTCTTTTGTCAATCAATCCATGCTCTCCAAAGAAAAATCCATTGTCTCCCATGTACACAAATAGTGTGTTATCCAGCTCTCCAATTTTTTCAAGATGCTCCAACGTTCGGCTTACCGCATCGTCGATTGGAACCAATGCTTCACAATATCTTTTATAGTAATACTCCAAATCAAAGTCTTCGAGGTTGTATCCATAATCGGACCCATGCCGACTATTGCGCTGATTATTTACCCACTTTGGTTTCCCTGCTCTATTTTCCGGTGTAACGTAGTAATCGGCTGGTGGCGTCCATTTTTCATTTTTAAACATATCCCGATCTTCATCCCTGGGAACAAAGTCGGAGTGAACACCTTTATGCGAAACATAAAGAAAGAATGGCTTCTCTTTATGTTCTCTATTGTTCATCCAATCCAGCGACATATCTGTCAACTCATCAGTGATATAGCCCTTTTGAGGTACTTTTTTTCCATTGATGTTGTATCCATCATAATTGATTTGAGGTACTATCCGGCTGGTACCATGACCATCGGGATAATAAGTGCCTTGCCCTCGGAAAGCTGCCCAATGATCAAAACCTCGTTGCGGTTCGTTTTCATTGCCCATATGCCACTTGCCCAAAAAGGCAGTTTCATAGCCTGCTTTCTGTAGATACTGTGGGAAAAAAATCAGGTCACGATTTACTTCATGATAGTTGTCAACCACCCTATGCTGATGTGCATAAAGTCCGGTCAGAATAGACGCTCGGCTTGGAGAGGATAAAGAGGTAGTGACAAATGCATTTTTGAAGAAAACACCCTCATTGGCTATTCGGTCAAATCCCGGAGTTTTTAAAAATGGATGACCTAAAAATCCCATGCAGTCATAGCGATGGTCATCGGTGAGGAAGAAAACGATGTTGGGTTTGTCGCTGATGGCAGGTTTAGATGATTCCTGTTCATTTACAGGCCTACAGGATAATAAACAGCTCACCAGCAAAACAGTAAGGCTCATCCAAGAGCTCTGATTTTTTAATGTAATCATTTTCATTTTTTTAGAATCACCACTAAGGGTCTTGTATATAGTCTGCGTCCTACAGGGCAGGTGCTTTATTTATGTTGTGTGGCGTTGTATTTTACATATAGTCTTCTCTTATTGGGTAAAATGTGTCAATAATTTTGCAGTCTGTAACTGCTTTTCCAGAATGTTCGACATTAGATGGAATGACAGCTACTTTTCCTTGGGTGAGTGAATAAGTTTTTTCCTCAATTGTCAGTTCAAATTCTCCCTCTATTACTTTAGCTATTTGTTCGTGAACATGAGAGTGCCTAGGCAGAGTACTTCCTGCTTTTACATCCCAAAAGGCAAATGTTACATTATCAGAATGTACGAATTTGCCCTTAAACCCAGGAAATACTTCTTTGTATTCTGCTTTTTCTAAATCAATAATTGCCATATCTATTATTTTAATAATTCTTCGGAGAGTAAAAGACTGATGACTGCTCCTGCTTCAATAACTTTAACTCTGTAATTTACAGTTCCTCAATCATATTCGCAGCGCCAGTTGATACTCATTATCAAAAAAGCCTTAGAGTCGGATAAAGCTTTTGGTTGCTTGGAAATGCGACTGCTCGAGATGATGAATTTTATTCATTAAGTTGTTTATGCTAATGGTTTGTTTATAGTATGAATCCCCAAGGTTATACACTATACACCTTGATGTGCGTAGCTTATGTTTCTATTCGGTTGTAATTTTTTAAGATTTTCAGGGCCCACAAAGTCTGCATGCCTGCCCATTCTAACTTTGTCCCTTCGCTAATGCCATACCAGGTATCCCATCTTCCATCTTCCTTTTGTCGTCTAATTAGTTCTTCTAAGTCAGATTCAATAGTCTTTTCATCAAATATGGAATGCAGAATACTATCGGTAGATGGTGCATAATTTAAGCTATGTGGTTTTCCATAAAGTCCCCAGCCATCATCTGTCTTGTCTTTGCAAAGGATTCCATTTTCCATGATCCAACTTTTTAAATTGTTTAGTTGTTTTTCAGCCTTTTCCTGACTTTTTGCATGCGTTAAAAACGTAAGCCACCTTGGAACACAGAGATAGCAAAAAGCATGTTTTTCTTTTATACGTTCAAATTCGCTCCAAACAAATTTTTCAGCTTTTTGCTTCCAGGGAATGTCAATTTTGTATTTCTCCAGAACCCCCAATAAAGGGGCAGTAGTACTTAGGGCAGCCCATTCTTTGACAGTTTTAAAATGACCTTCACAAGGGTAATCGCTTTTCGGTCGTAACATCCATGGTATTCCTCCCTTTTCCGTTGTGATACTTTCAAAATAGGGCATAAAATCTTTAAGAATTAGGTCGGAATTTAGATAAGCTACTTCGTCCAAAGTTTCCAGCGCCATGATGCTGAAAAGGGGTTGGCTTTCGGGCGATGCTGTATCCGGTTCCATTCCATGACCAAATCCTCCATCAGAATTTCGGTAGGCATATATGGCATGAAAAGCGCCTTCAGGGCCATCATTTTCAAAATGGTATTGAAATAAACGCCTTTCGATCATCCTGGCATTTGTCAGTATGAAGTCTCTGGCTTTTGAATAGTTATTCTTGGATAGTTTCATTAGTTAATGTGGTTCTCTAATTTAGTTTTTGTGAATAGATTTTTGAATTACCTCAAAAGGAGGATTTTTTTGTAAATAAAACCAGACTGTCCATTCACATATATAGCATTCTCATAATTATCCTGAATTTGCAGTTCATATTTTGACTGGATAAAAATTCCTGAGTAAACTCTACCTTGTCCGTTTTCCTCTGCTTTTTTTGAGAGATCGCCACTCATTGTGCATTTGCATATCAGCAAACTATTTTTTTTTACATTGGTGACCGGCTTCTCCAGTTTTTCTTCGGATATCCTTACTGTTACTATTTCGTCAAACATATCCCTGAAAATAGCATCTGGAATAATCCAGTCGCCTATATAAGATCCATCAAAAGGATCATTGCATCTGCAGGTACATTATCATTTGACTTGGCTGGTCTAACAACTTTAGGGACAGATTCCCAAACCTTAGTGCCTTCCAGTTTTTATTCTTTTTTATGCGCAGCAGGTAGCAGCAGACAGCATTATGATAAGTGTTAGGTTTTGCCTCATTTTGTTGTTTTTATTTTTAGTTGTTGTCTTCGGTTTCACCATGAAAAGATGATTTATTGAAGTCCATTGATCAAATCGGCTGACGAAACTGTTGGGCTCCAATATTTTTCGATATGCTCGATTACTTTCTGAGTTCCTTTTTCGTGACTCACAAATGGCGCCATTTCATGATTGTACATGGCATCAGTCAAATCACGGGCCAGCACCACCTTCATTCCAGCGGCTGTCTGCCCCCTTATCCCAAAAGACCTGCCCAATACACACATATTAGTATGAACGCCTGTAACTATTACATTTTTGATTCCTTTATTCTGGAAATAACTCACTATCTCATTTCCACTGTCAGAAACACCATCTCCCTCAGCTATTTCCAGTGCATCTGTTTGCTTTTTCCATGCCCTGTAATTCTCACATTTTGGCGAACAATCACAACCTCCATCAGAATCATCTATTGGTAGGTTTGATTCTTTAAGACTATCTAGAGGATACCATCTTGGAATAGCAGAAGCTGATGCGGTTATTTGGACATTTTTCAATTTTTCTCTTTGGGGAGTGCCGTCGTAAAAATCAACCACGTCGCTCGGTGCATGAACTATGAATACTCCTTTTTCCCTGCCTGCTTTTATCAGTTCATTGAGCCGTGGTGCCATTTTACCTACTCGCTCAGTAGCCCCTTTGCACCAATGTTTGTCCCACATATCACAAATAATGATAGCTGTTTCTTTGGCCTTCCATGTTTTCTTTTCCTCTTTGGGCTGCCATTCAGTTCCATTCTTTACCCTTTTTGTACCGGTGAATTGAATCAAATGATCTGAACTCTTTTTTTCTTCCTGTTTTGAAGAACAATTGCCAAATAAGCCCAATATCAGGAATATTACAGTTATCTGATGAGGTCTGGTGATACGTCTCATAATACTTGTGGCTTGTAATTTCTGGAAAAAATCAGAACCTCAAGATATTGATAATTCGGTGTATATTCTAATTCACTAGCGAATCCTCCTTATCTATAACTGTTGCAACATGGCTACTTGGTGTAAAGTCTCAAGTGCCATTATACTGAAAAGAGGTTGGCTTTCTGATGATGCAGTATCAGGTTCCATTCCAAGTTCAAATCCTCCATCAGGATTATATGGCATGAAAAACTCCTTCAGGGCCATCGTTTTAGAAATGGTATTGAAGCAAATGCATTTCAATTATTCTGGCATTTGTCACTATGAAGTCTCTGGCTTTTATAATTATTCTTGGATAGTTTCATTGTCGGATGCGATTCTTCAATTCAGTTTTTTGGAATATATTTTTAAACTATCACCAAAGGCTGTATATCCATTAGCATGATATTCCCATCCTTTCTTCTCGTAAAAACCATCCAATTCAGTTGAAAGATATAAAGTGTCAAAACCTCTTTTTCGAGATTCTATCATACTATGTTTTATGATTTCGTTGGCTAAGCCGCGATTCCGATAATCTTCATCAACGAATAAACATGCAAACCAAGGGATTAAATCTTGCCTGCTTATTAGGTCATTTATCAGTAAAGCATAAGAGCCAATAATTTTGTTTTCATCTATTATTAAATAAAATTTCGGCAAAGACCTGTCATCCGATAATGAGTTTTCAATGCAATCTTTATAAAAGTTAAAATTCGATTCATTGCCCCATTTTTTCCAGAAGTATTCAATTCCTTTTTTTAGAAAATCACCTTCCTTATTTATTAACTCTATTTTCATTTTTCTTAAATACTGCCTATGTTTTAGTTAAACAATGCGATTGGCGTTTATTATCGTAAGATAACAAAGTGCTGGTTATAGGAAGAGGGAAGGAGTGAGCCACTAAATCTTTGGACTGAGTAGAAGATAAGGTCGCTATTTCTATGTTCTTGTGAGCACATGCGAAGCATGTCTTTTAGCTGTATTGTACGCAGTTAATGCATTTCGAAACGAGCTTTTAGAGGTGGACCAACCATTTCTTGTTCCGGGTATTTGTGCATTATTTGGACAATATTTTCTTCAGTCAATTTCCCTTTTATCCAAGCTTCATTGAGCTCTCTAAACATTTCTTCTACATTTAGTGAAGGAGTGAAAATATAAATCAATCGTCCTTTGTTTGTCCCAACATTCTTCCAAGCATGAACTGTTCCTTTTGGAACTAAGGCAACATCTCCTTTTTTCATTCTATGGAGTTTTCCATCAATTTCAACATCAAACGTTCCTTCTAAGAAAATGAAAGTTTCGTCTTGTTTATGATGGATGTGCCTTCCTGGACCAACCCCTGGTTCTGCAATGTCTTCAAAGATTTCTTGAAGGCCATTTGTTTCTGATCCGCTCATGAGCAATTTCATTTTAATACCATCAGCGAATGCAAAGGTTTCTGCTGATTCATAGGATCTATATGTGGGATTCATGGGTCTTGATCTTTATCATGTACAACACCCAGATATGACACTGTGGCCTCCGAGCTCCATTAGTAGCACTAAAACTAACTTATCTGCCGGTGCATTCAAAGATTCAGGCCATCAATGGCTTTACCTAATCTTGAAGTTGCTAATAATAATCCCAAAACCATCAGGGTCATTAATCAACACTCCATTTTCGACCCAGAAAGGATTTTTAGGCTTTATTTTTAGAATATCTTTGGCCTCAATGTTTGCTATGATTTGATCGTACTCGTTCTTTTCGGTTGGATAAAAAACCAGGAAATCTTCAGCATCTTGTTTATGCTCAGCCGGGGTTAGAGACTCAGTAAATTCAAAATGCCAATTAAGACCGGGTTTGCCGATAAAAACTTCGCTGTAGTCATTGTGGTTTTCGAAGGAGAATAAGATTTCTAATGCAAGGATGTTAGTGTAAAAATCAATTACCTGATTAAGGTAATTTGTGTGTCTTGCAATTCTAAATTCCATATTTCTGTATTGGATTGATGGATCAAAACTGTTCCTCGTAGAAGCCTAATATGAGCCCATTTGGTTCCAGAATATAAAAACTTCTATGTCCCCAAGGTTGATTTATGATTTCTTGATTGAAAGGAATTCCTTTGGTTTTGTATGTTTTGAAAAGTTTGTCAACATCCCAGACCTGAATACCGGTAAAAACGCCTTGCGGGGTTCGATAGTCCAAACCTGCATACCTGTTTTCAGTCTTCTTTGGACTTGAAAGTATTTCAATCAGTCCATGACCTATTTTGAATACAGCGCCTCGATCGTCTTCATTTCTGTCCCAGGCATGTGAAAGCTCAAACCCTAATTGATCCCTATAAAAATAAAAGGTTTCATCGTATTTATCTGTAAAGTAGGTGTATCTGAATGTGCCTTTTTTTGTCATTTATGATGTCTTTTAAAGTGTAGCAAAATCTGAAATTCTTCTGGAGGTTTTTGTCAATTGAGTCAAGCGGAAAGCATTCCACGATAACAAAGACGTGTACAGGTAGAAGGCCAATATGCCTACTTTTTGAGCAAGGCCAGGGAAGCTCGAATCTCTAAAAAATCCACTAATAATAAGTGTCCATGCTAAAATTAAAAGAGGTTTGGTGAGTGAAGCCCATTTCGGGTCTTTTTTTAGTTGTTTTGACACAGTGAAAGCACCAATTAGAAATACAAGCCCTCCACCCATTACACCCACAATGTGCAGCTGAGAGGATAGCGCAGAGAAGTTATCATAATTCATAGGCGAAGTACCCAAAGTGGTAAGTATGCCTGATATAATCAGTAGAATAAAAGGATATCGATTTAGGTTATCACTAGCTATATAGGAGGGCAACTTTATAAAAAAGACAGTAACTAATAGTCCCGGTAAAAAGAAAGCCCATAAAGCAGCTGTAAGATTGTCAGGTGTTCCCACACTAGCCAATTCACTATACGCTTTGGTTAGGTGCCTATAGGCCGGGTTAGAGGATGAATAGTAGGCATATGCTATTAAACAAAAGCAGAGAGCTAAAACTCCCGAGAGACGCAAGAATAGATTCATTATATACATGTTCTAAAATTTTATAAAGTCTCTGATCAGTTTAATGGCTTCTTCGATTCCTCTACTGTCATTTTTGTTTTTGTTGTACTCGTACCAACCGATATAAAAATTTAAAAGAATTTTGGCTTTGATGCTAGCATCAGAATGAGAATAGCCCAGATCCTGAAGAAGCATGACTGTAAATTCCAGTCGTTTTCTTGTTAAGTCTTCCAGTAGTTCTTGAAGTTTCGGTCTGTCTGTAGCGAGTTTTCTTAGATAGAACATTAAATCTTTCCTGGATTTATCTTTAAATGATGTCCTAAGGAAACTTTCGAATCGCTTTTTTGGATCAGCATGAGCGTCTAAGGTTGTCATAATGGGTTCTACGCTGTTATTAAACCAATGCTTGATCATGTCATTGAAGAACTGTTCCTTAGAGTTGAAGTGCCAATAGAAGCTGGCTTTATTGCAATTCAGTTGCCTTGACATTTGTTCCACGTTGATCCCTTCCAGCCCCTTTTCTGCGAACCTGGTGGCACCTATATTCAACCATTCTGATTTTTGAACTTTTGCTAAAGGCATTTATAGACGCTTTCGTTTAGAACAAAGATATGTAATTTTATAAACGGTAGCGTTTATAAAAAAAATTTTGCAAATTTAAGAGGAAGGAATTTCTGATAGCCTTTGGCTTCCGTCATCTTGGCTTCTCAAATTTCTATAAAAGTAGCGGATAGAGCCAGCCTTTATATATCGCCCAGTTAGTGCGGATGGTATTTGCTAGTAGCTTTCAGGACACTTGAATCACCTGATTATTATGTATTAGGGAATAGGGGATGTAATAATCTCGTCACAAGCCCTGGTTACCAATCTTCCAGACTGAATCCAAAGATGATTGCAGTTAATTGGTTGAAGCTTCTTTTAATTGTTTGAATGTGTTTAAAGTCTCTGGCAAAACCAAAACTACTACTATACAATTGTACGTAATCCGTTATAATCCTTTGAGCAAGTATTCCATTGCCTGATCCAAAGTGTTTGTAAAGTTATTTGATGTATCAAAATAACATAGACTGTGCTGAGCACACGTTTTTTCAATGCGTTTACTATAGTCCACCATATTCCTGATGTGATCTTCTACATACTGCTCTGGTTCTTTCGTCAGCCAATCTTTTTTATCTCGCTGGAATTCATATACCTCTTTCATTTTTTTCGTAACACTTATATGAGCATAGCCCAGGAAGCACACGCGGATACCATTTGGATGTTTCTTTAGGAATTCACTGATAAGTTCAGGTAGTATGGCCTCACCTTCAATGATTATATCTGAGTCAGACCAAATGATGCTCTTAAGCATAGCTTTTAAATAATCCCAAAGTCTTTCAGCGATTTCATTTGGCCATAATTTATCATGGATGCCATATTCTGGGATACCATTCGTGAAGCCCATGACCAGCCAGTCAAGCGACAAGTATGGAATTACTCGCCTTTGCATCAAGTTTTGAGCTAGTATGGTTTTTCCCGATCGCGATGTTCCACTGATGATATAGATCACTTTCTTGTACTTTAAAACTTCATTTTCTAGCCACCGAAACTAATATTATGTTTTTATGAATGCAATTTATTTCTAAGGAGACTTGAGCTTGCTTAATTTCTACTATCGGTCTTAGCTGTGGTTGGTTTCGTGGTTTAGCAATTAATTTTGCAAACCTATCTGTAGGCAGGTACACTGCAGTCTGAGAATCGGTAAGGATTTTCAGAAGTAGGCGAGAACAAGCAATTATCAATAGCTTATGTCACCAGCACTTTTAATTATTCAGCCTCTCTTTCAACTATGGGCAAATAATAAATCTTCCTGTTTTAATTTCCGAACTGTCTCAAATGATGGTCAAGATGTTTCCAAATTAAGCGACCCCAATCTTTCATTTTCATATCTCCAAAGAAAGGATGAGGGTTTAAGCGATTTTCCGATTGTACCTTTTCGAGCAATTCCAATAGTGCTTGTTTTGAATTCTGCAAATCTGGTACTGGCGAGCCGTTATTTAATATATTCATTTTGGATGGTGTCTCAGTTCCTTTAGGCCAAGGTAAGGCATAGAGTAGCATCCAACGACCCAGCTTAGTTCTAAACAATGATGGTCCTTCATATCCAGTTTCAGAGACTATTCCTAAACCTATTTTAAGTTGAATATTGCAATGTTCAAGCGTTTGTTTCAAAGACATTTTTCCCCATTTACGTTGGCTCTGAGTAGTGAGTTGATTGATACGGTTTTTAATGTCCATATAATCTTTTTGATTAAAAATATTGGCTCCCATTCTGGTTTTTGATTTATTAAGGTTACAGATTTACTATAATTTTTAATTTATGATTTTGCGGGTAATATCCGCAATGTCGTATGTTCCCATTGAGACTTCTTTACCGTAAGTCATCGGTAACTCATAGTATCTATGATCTTAGTCGTTCATAGGCATTTGTGGTCGAGTATCGCTTGACTTGCCCTTTTAATTCAATACTTACAATGGACAAGTTAAATAGTATGATGGATATTGTGATGTTTTATCTTTGCTTATTCGTACAAACATCGTATCCTAAATATTCAGCCAGTAGGTCATCTTCACCACTAGTGCCCGGTTTTTCTTTTGGAAGGCAAAGCGTCCGCTCATGTCTTCAGTGGCGTAGTTATCGGTGTAGACTATGAACAGGTCGGAGACAGGCTTGAAGCGCCATTGGAGACGGGTGTTTACATTGAAATTTTCAGCCTGGCTGTTGAACTGAACGAAGGAGGCCAGGAAGAGGCTCCTGGTAAAGGTGAGATCAAACCTTGGTCCGATGAGCCATATATCTGCACTGGTGTATGGTGCCGGCATTATTATTTTGTTGTAGTTCATGTTCAGCGAGATGGCTGCATAGGGCTGGAAGCGCATGTTCAGCTCAGTGCCAAGCCTGTAGCGGGTGCCGTTGAAGTATTGCCCATAGGTGGCAAGAACTTCATAACCTATTTTTTTCCGTTGGTCAGAATCATAACCTATGCCAATGGTGTTGTAGGTGTATTCTGTATCTGCTAAAAGCTCCGTGCCGTCAGTATTCGTAGGATCAAAATCATCAAATAAATAGGTATAGTCCTGCGCCACTACTATGGTCAGATCAGCGGTATTTTTATAACGAAATTGATGTGTGAATTCGAAATTGTGATCAGATCGGCGGTTATCCATCCATAATGTCTCATTCTTTAAACTTACGCTGTATTGAGTTACTTGTCCTTTGCCAGGGTAGAAGTTGTAGCCCAACCCGGGGTTGATCCTGAAGAAACCTGTTCTGGGTACAAAGCCCATTTCTGAATTGAAATTGTCGCCGTTGTAGGTATGTGCCCAGTCCCATTCCCATGTTCTGGAGCGATAGCCTACCCAGCCTGAAAAGGCATACTCCTTCGGGTCTTTCTTGTTGTCCCATGACTTTTGATAGGCCCATTTCCCTATCCATTTGTTGTCGGCACTGGCTATGTTGTATTCTATATTTAGCACACGGTTAAAGCTCTTTCCTGTGAAGGCATTAGCTTCACTGGGCTCGTCAAAGCTTTGCTTGTTAGTAAACATGGCCCCAACGTTTGACCGGGCAAAGATTTTTCGTTGCACCACGCCAACGGTGTAGTTATTGCCAGGCAGGAAGATAGACTCCTTTCGTTCTGTCTGCATGTTTAGCAAACCCACACGCCAATTGTTGTCCAGCTTGCCGCTTAGTCTTGCCCCATAAATAATTCGATTTTGTACATTCTCACCTCTAACCGTATCTTCTGCTATGCCTATTCGCCGGGAGAAGAAGGTTCTCGTGTAGATGGGATGGCCGAAGCTGGAAAAGAGGTCAGCATTTTCCAGGAAGAACTGTCGTTTTTCCGGGAAGAACAATTCGAAGCGGTTTAAGTTGGTCACCTGCTCGTCAACTTCCACCTGTGAAAAATCTGGATTGAATGTAAGGTCGAGGTTCAGTGCAGGAGTCAAGGCAATCTTGGCATCTCCACCCACATTGAGGGATGAATTGGGTCCGGTGCTTTCTGGATCTTCAAAATCCCGCAAGGAAGCAGCAGAAGAATAGGGGATCAATGAAATATTAGATCCTGGTTTACCCAGCGGTTTGTCCCATATTAATTCTGACAAAAAGGCTAGTGAGATGACGCTGTAATTTCTTGGAATAGGGGTGAGCGTAGACCTTTCACCTGTTTCAGTATCTATTCTATAGAAATTAATATTCCAGGCTTTGGAGCCTTCTTTATACCTCAATGTTTTGAAGGGAATGGCGAACTCTGCAATCCAATATCCGGGGTAGGTTTGGGCACCACCTTTCCATTTGTTGTCCCAGCTGTTGGAAAGGTTTCTACGGCCACTACCACCATTGGAAATCAACCCTTCGCGCAATACGCCCCATGGATTGATACCAAAATTAAAAGCGTTGGTATTATCCTGATAGGTATCGATGACAAAGGTTATCATGTCATTCGCAGAACCCCGATAGTCACGACGTAGGGAAGGAGTGACGTATTTTCTATCTTCTGACTGGTTGTACATTTTGGCGCAGAAGTAAATGTTCTTGTCATCATAGGTGAGCCTGATTTCCGTTTGAGATGTGGCTGGTAATGAATCTGTTGGGAAGTTTTGAACAAAGCCGGTAAGCATCTGGGCCTCTTCCCATACAGCCTCATTCATCTGGCCGTCCAGTACTATTTTCTCTGAAGTTTGGCTGATGAAGTATTGCTTTTGAGCCTTGACGCAAATGGAGAGACTAAGAAAGGCAAGGGCTAGGAATAGGTGTTTCAAGTGCGGTAATCTAAAAAGTAAAGTTGAATATTCGGTTTGGAATATTTAGCAAAAACTAAGCCATAGCTGTACAAACGCTGCTATCAGCACCTAAGTTTCTCTAATTACCTTTTGATGAATCAGTTGGTAGCCCTTGCAAGTTCTTCATTTCCAATATTTACCGGGGCGTTAAGAATAAAGGTGTTCCCTTTAAATCCCGGTGTAGTATCCAGTTCTACTTCTCCTTTTATTAGGCTGGCCCTGGAGGAGATGTTTTTCCATCCATTGCCCTTCCCGGAGGTGAGCAAGCGTTTTTCAAAGCCTGATCCATTGTCCTCAATGATCAGTGTAATTTCGTTATCGTCTTTAGTGATTTGCAGGTCGATCACTGTAGCATCTGAATACTTAATGATGTTGTTGATCCACTCCTGGGAAATGCGGTAGAAGGAAATTTCCTGCACCTGCTCCAGGCGGTCGTCCATTTGAAAGAAAGAAACATTCAGGCGGATTTTTTCACTTTTGTTGATCCTGGAAGCGAATTCCCTGAGGGCATCACCTACACCCACGGCTATCAGGGTTTGTGGCATTAGGTTGAAGCATATATTCTTCAGCTCGACATACATCTCCTCAAGTATAGATTTGGATACGTTAAATATTCCAATCCTTTTTTCAGTGTCAGTGGTCTTCGTGGTTTCGAGGCTTTTCAGGTTGAGGTTCAGTGACGATATAAGCTGCCCAAATCCATCGTGCAAATCCTGAGCAAACCGTTTTCTTTCGTCCTCCTGTCCTTTCACAATAGCATTCATCATCAGCTCCTGATTGCTTTGTACCTGTAGATTCAGTTTTTCTTTTTCTTTATACACCGATAGTGTCACCTGAGCCATCAGTAGCATAAATGCCACAGTCTCGAAGATGGAACCATGTAGCATAAAGTATACGGTGTTCAATCCATTAGAATTGATGTCGAAAAATGGAAATATAATTACGCCAAAAGCTAGACTTAGGTAAACGAAATAGACGATAAATAGTACTATTGCCCGTTCCCAACGCTTGATAGCTGCAATAAATAGGGTAATCATTAGGTACAGGAAGACAATACCTGATAACCGAACCATGGATTCTGTGACGAAGGATACAAAATAGAATGTGGTTTTTACTGATGGGATCAAATAAAAGGCCGCCAGGGCCAAACAGCAGTATCCAACTATTTTTATTGCCTTCCATGCCCATTGGTTTAACTGTGACACAGGAACAATACAATTCAGGAACCTTGGCATGAAATTGTTGAGGATAGCTGCTCCGAACAAGTAATAATTGGTGGTGTACACGAATGGATCCTTGTCAATGAAGAGCATGACAAGACCAGTGCTTGCAGAAATGATAATGCCCGTGGCTATGCCTAGAAAAATATAATAGAAGAATATCTTTTGCCTGATGCTGATATACAGGAATAGGGAGAGCGTGATCGAAAGGATCAGAACTCCAGCCCAAAGAAAACTGGTCATCAAGCGATTGTCTTTCAGCTCAATGGCCTTGTCAAAGGACATCAGGAAAAGGGGGGTGTTGTTGGTGGCCATAGGACCATAGACTCTAATGTAGATATCCACCTTGCTATTTGCAGGAAAGTGTACATTCACTGGGTATCTAGGGTCGTTGTACAATTTGGAGTTCCTGGATCTTGACATTCCAGTGGCAATGCTGCCTTCTTGTAGTTTGCCATCTACTACAAAATAGAAATCCAATTCGTGTAAGAAGTTATTGTTGACGTAGAGCACTTTATCATAGCTCTCTGCACTTGCATTCAGCAGCGGCAACTTCAGCCAGTTTACATTGGGAGTGTAGCCACTCAGTGCTTTTTTTTCCCATTCTTCTTGTGATAACTCTAATACATTTTCTACAGTCAATGATTTCGTCGAATCAACATGCATATAGGTAGTACCCAGCAAATCCATTGACGTAATGTTACGATTGACCAGTACCCTGTCCAGTCCATAAGACTGGTTTAATAAAAAGATCAGCAGGGTCGAAAAGATTATGCGCAATTTGAATTTGTTGGTTTGTCTAAGTGATTGCAAAATAGGAAAAGAAGTAGATAAAGTGAAAACAATTCGACAAGCTGAAATTAAATTAGGATGATTGACCTGGAATAGCCGAAAACATGGCTTTTTAAGTTGTTTTCACTATAAATAATTCACCCAGGCTGTTGTTTTGAAGGAATATCTACTACTTTTGCACCTCAAAATTTTTAAACAAATATTTTTAACAATGAGAAATTACGAGACGGTATTCATTTTAACTCCCGTTTTGTCTGATGATCAGATGAAGGATGCTGTCGGTAAGTTCAAGAAGGTCCTCACCGATAACGGTGCAGAAATCGTCAATGACGAAAACTGGGGCCTTAAGAAATTGGCTTATCCGATAAACGGCAAGAAAACAGGTTTTTACTCGCTTTTTGAATACAAAGCTGAGCCTACACTTGTAGACGTCCTTGAAACTGAATTCAGAAGAGACGAAACAGTAATGAGGTTTTTAACCACTGCTTTGGATAAGCACGCTGTAGCTTACAACGAGAAAAGAAAAGGTGGTGCATTTAACAAGAAAAAAGAAGGAAAGGAGGAAGCTAAAGCATGACACTAGTAAATGAACCAATGAATAGAACCGAAAATAGGAAAAAGTATTGTCGGTTTAAGAAAAATGGCATCAAGTATATCGATTATAAAGATGCTAATTTCCTTTTGAAGTTTGTGAATGAGCAAGGTAAGATTCTTCCAAGAAGGTTGACTGGCACAAGTGCCAAGTACCAGAGAAAAATCTCGCAGGCTATCAAAAGAGCGCGTTTGATCGCAATATTACCTTACGTGACTGATTCACTTAAATAAGCCGAAGACATGGAAGTAATATTAAAAGAAGATATAAAAGGTCTGGGTTACAAAAACGATACTGTTTCTGTAAAGCCAGGATTCGGACGTAACTTTCTTATTCCTCAGGGACATGCTATTTTGGCTAACAAGTCAAATAGAATGAAGATCGATGAAGAGATTAAGCAACGTGCGCATAAAGCTGAGAAATTGAAGCAAGATGCTCAGGCTGTAGCCGACAAAATCGGCGAATTAGTATTGGATATTAATGCTAAAGCTGGTGAATCCGGAAAGATTTTCGGAGCGGTTACTGCACTGCAGGTATCTGATGCGCTAGCAGCTAAGGGTTATGAAATCGACAGAAAGAAAATTTCTTTTGGTCAGATCAAAAACCTCGGAGAATATGAGGCTGAGCTAGACCTGCACAAAGAAGTGCAACACAAAATCACTTTGAATGTTGTGGAAGGTTAAACCTTGACGATAAAAACATTTGAAAAAGCGTATCTTTAACCGGATACGCTTTTTTTGTGACTGATCAGTAAAAAAGTACGGATTTTATTGGTTCTTCACTTCGTTCAGAAAGACAAGAATTGAACCTGTCTTAAAGTTGACTTTATGCAGTAAAACAATAATGTTTTACCACCGAGTGCTATGGAGAGACTCAAATTATCGCATGAATTCTTAAATAATTGTCAGCTTAAATCAAACTTTATACCCGCTCAAAATATCTTTTCCTTTCCCAGTCGGTGACTGATTGGCTAAAGGCCTTTAGTTCTGTTTTGTAGAAGTGGCTGTAATGTTTTACTGCGGTTTCTCCAAACACGTCATTGCTGAACTCACTATTCTCAAAGTGTCTAACGGCCTCATCTAGCGACATAGGAATTTTAGGTAAGTGCTCTGCGGCATATATATCTCCTTCAAAACATTCTGGTGGTAGAGTCTTCTCTTTAATTCCCTGCATACCGCTTGCTATCGATGCAGCGAATGCCAAATAGGGATTGCAATCGGCTCCCGGGATACGACATTCTATTCTAAGGCTTTCTCCCGAGCCAACCACTCTAAACCCCGCAGTTCGGTTGTCATAACTCCATGCCAGTCGTGTAGGTGCCCAGGAGCCATCTACATATCTTTTATAGGAGTTGACTGTAGGCGCGTAAAATACCATTACATCAGGGACATACTTAATCCACCCACCTAGAAAATGCTTAAATATATCAGAGCCTTCAACAGGTCCTAGATTCTCATTCCCAACGAAGGCATTTTTCCCATCCTGAACTAGGCTTATGTGGATGTGACAGCTAGAGCCTGCCCTGTCGGTATGATATTTTGCCATAAAGGTGACCGATAGACCCATTTGATCGGCTAGCTCTTTCAGGCATTGCTTATAGACCACATGCCTGTCAGCCATTTCCATAGCTTCAGCATAATGAACATTCAATTCGTGTTGACCAAGTCCCCATTCTCCTTTGGAGTTTTCCACCGGCACACCTGATTTCTTCAGATGTCGACGTGCGGCAGCATGAAAGGGTTCTGTCCTTGTGCCTTGCTGGATATTATAATCTTCCAGATACCATCCTTTTGGTGTTAGGTTTGAGTGTCCTGAGGAGTCAGAGTCTTTGTAACTCTCATCAAATAGATAGTACTCAAGTTCCGATGCTGCATTACAAGTGAATCCTAGGTCGCTGACCTTGGTTAGCTGCTCGGCCAATATATTTCTAGGAGCAATATGTACAGGCGAATGGTTTTTAGTGTTACTCAATGAGCACAAAACAATCGCCGACTTCTCCAACCAATCTGCATTTCTTAGGGTATTCATTTCTGGAACAAGATGAAAGTCGCCATAACCCAATTCCCAATTAGCGAATGCGTAACCCTGTACCGGTTCCATTTCCATATCTGTAGTCAGGAGATAGTCGCACCCGTGTGTTCCTGATCCAACAGCACTTTCCAGAAAAAAATCAGCATCAAAGCGCTTGCCCATCAATCGACCGTAATGGTCGGTGAAGCCTACAACTACAGTTTCTATTTCTTCTGAGGCCACCTTGGCTTTCAGCTCTTCCAAATTAATCATTCCATGAACTTTCATTCTTTAGTCTTAATTTATGTGATTTGCTATCTGTAATTTATTCTAATTTTCTCATGAAATAAAAAGATACCTATCAGAGACAATATTTAGAAAGTTAGGTACTTTTAGCACACATTATAAATCCCCAAGGAGAAGAAAATGATCAAGCATATAAATTTTAATAGTATAGTCGAAATGGCATGGAAGGACTATGATGCTTCCAGACCCATTCGCTCCGTATCTGACATCAGTGCCATGGTTTCCACCAATCATGTATTCAGTGTAAAGCTGGAAAATGGTGATACCATTATCGCCAAGCTATCATACTTTGGAAGGTTCGAGCATTTTAAAGAAGATCACTCTATTATCAATGCCCTGGCCACAAACCTTACAGATCCGTTTGAGAATTTTCTGGCCAGATCATTAACCAAAGCCAATGAAGTTTATACCTATCGATATACCGATAGTATGATTGATGCCTGGGTGGTTTTTTATAACCCCATAAAAAAGAGGAAAATGCTTCCAAGGCGCTTGGAAGAAAATCAGATAAAAAAACTGGGTAGGGAAGTAGGTAAATTTCATTTGGCCTGTTCAAAGGTCAAAAGTGTGTTGCCTCCTTATTCCAAAACGCTCAAAATAGATTTGGAGCATCTAAGCCAAATATTAGATACTGAGAATGGACGCTACGAGCATAGGGGGCATGTTGACGTTACTAAGAGGCAAATTGATATCTTTTTCGAAAACTCGCAGGCACTTAATGATGATTCGTTTGAAGTCATTCCAGTATTTATCGATTGGAATATTGGTAACTTCTCGGTAACCACCGGACAAAAGCTTTTCTCTCGATGGGATTATGACTGGTTTAGAATGAGTGGCCGGGTAATGGATTTCTATTTCTTTAGCAGGGTGGTATCGGATATAGGGGATAGAACGGTCTTTAGTTATGTAGCCGGGCCTTTGATGGAAGATCGTTTTATTATGTTCTTAAAGGAATATCACAAAGTGAATCCTTTGACAGAATATGAGATTAGGTTTATCAAGGAAGCATATCGCTTTTTTCTATTGAATTATGTGGTCAAAGACGGAAGATATTTTTTCCATGAGATATATGCCACGAAGCTTCAACGTGAGGTTTTTGAATTGTACCTACCGAATATCGATAAAGTGATAAAGCCGGAAAAAATTCTTAAAGCGCTAAAGATATAGTTTTTGTTTAGTAACTGATTTTGAGGTAGTTTTCAGATAGTATATAGGGTAATGGTTCTACTGTTATTCAGGAAATGGGTCTAATAAACTTTAAGAGTATACAATGAATATTCAGAAATTTGAAGATGTAGTAAAAGATTACCAGGTCGTATTTTTTGATGCTTTTGGTGTTCTTAAAAACTCATCCGGTCTGATAGACGGGATAAAAAACACATTTGTCTACCTCAACAAATTAGGTATTGATTTTTATGTTTTAACCAATGACGCATCTCGTGGACCGATCGAATTGGCACAATCATACATAGACAAGGGACTACCGGAAATCAATACGCACAAGATTATTTCTTCCGGTATGCTCGCCAGAGAATACCTCAGGTACAAGGTGAGGGGAGGAACAGTTGCATATCTTGGTACGGAGAATTCGGCACATTACATAGAAGAGCTGGGACTGAAAACCATTTCAATAGCAAATGTTGATATTAAAGAGGTAAATGGGATATCGGCATTGGTATTTCTCGATGACGAGGGGTTTGACTGGAACCATGACATCAATAAAATAGTCAATTTGCTTAGAAAAAGGAATATTCCCGTGGTAGTGGCAAATACGGATATGTCTTATCCGGTATCCAGTGATGAGGTGGCAATCGCGATTGGGAGCATTGCTGATATGGTAGAAGAAATACTTGGTAGGACTTTCATCCGCTTTGGAAAACCTGATGCACAGATGTTTAATTTCGCTTATGAGCATATTTCCAAAAATGGTTTTGTACCCCGCAATAAAGTGCTTATGGTGGGAGATACTTTGTTTACAGATATAATAGGAGGTAATAAATTTGGTATTGATACCGTTCTTGTGCTTTCAGGAAATACCCTCAAGGAAAATGCTGAAGCAAGGATAAAGTCCAGTGGAATTCTACCTGATTATATATGCGAGTCGGCCGTTGTGAGAATTTAAATTAAAGCAATGTAGTTTTTGATATCTAGTAAATAAATAGCCAGCTGCTTGTTGAGCGCTTTAGAAATTTTGAGAATTATATATTATTTATTTACATTTATAAATTGTATTGTTTAACCAGCTAACCAATCCCCACTATACATTACCAATATTTTATAATGTATCAAGGCCCAAGGGCTTGATTATTTGATTATGAGCTATCGAGTAGAGCAAGAGACATCTGCAAAGCAGAAAATGAAGACAGTGAGTAGCTTCGACTTGTATAATAAAATATACAATGAGAATGTGCTGCTTATGTACAAAGGTACTATCACCTTTGATCTTGTGACTTCAGTAATTGAGACGCTGGATAGAAAAATCAGTTTTTTGGAACCGGATCGTCAGGTGCAGAAGATGTTTTATAGTGCGGCAGTAGAATGCGTACACAACCTATACCATCACATGGATGAAGTGAAGGGGAGTTTTGATGAAATATCCGAGCATGATGCAAAATCTGGCCTCATCACTGTCATCGCCAAAGAAAAACACTACAATATTCTGACTGGAAATTTTATCCCTACAAAAAAGGTTTATGATCTTAAGGCTAAAATTGACGAGATCAACATAACTGACAAAGACGGATTGAGGTCATTGTACAAAGACACCTTAAGCAACGGTGAATTCTCTGACAAGGGAACAGCTGGATTGGGTTTGATTCAACTGGCCCGAAAAACAGGGGAGAAGTTGAACTACAAATTCGACAAGGTAAATAGCGACTATTCTTATTTCACCTTCCAAATTAAGATCAACAGAAGCGAACAAGCAGATTAATTCTATTGGCTACTGGCTGGTCTAACTTGAATCTTACACCCCCAAAGCTTTGAAGTTCTCTTTTTTGTTACCACAAAGGGGGCAGGCATAAGTGTCGGGTAAATCATGGAAAGAAATTCCCGGTTCTATATTGGCTGTGCTATCTCCATAAGATTCATCGTAAATGGTCATACAATTTTCGCACTGATAGAGTAGTTTAGTGTTTGCACCGTTTTGCTCAGATTTTTGATCTTCGGCTTTTGGTTCTACTTCCAGCTGCTGGTAATACTTAAGGCTTAATTCAATCAAAAGTGCCGGGATTACCTCTTTTGTAATATTCTTAGCATAGTAGAAGTACTCACTGAGATTGGGGTTGAAATTCTTGGAATACATGATGTTGAATGTATCCGGAGAAGCGTCAGGGTCAAGGTTTTTCTCAATAACTACAGACGTAAAAAGGATGATGTCTGCTGAAGTTTTGATCGTAAAAGTTAATCCTGAAGTGCTAATGTCCTGCTGATCCAATGCGCGTACCAGATAGTTTTTAAGATTCAAGGCTTCTTCATCAAGCACAGGTAAATGCCAGTTCAATTCTAATGCAGAATGACGTAGATTCATTCCATGGCTTCCCATAAACTTTTCCCAACCTACCCGGTCAGATTCCTGTATTCCTTTTACTACAAATGACTTCCATGGGGTAAGGCTGATCTTTCCAACATTCGTGTCAATACATCTTCTACACAATTTCCTTAAGAATGGAATGCTGAATTTGTTGTTTCTCCAATACAGCCCCATCCAGGATTTTCCATCAGATTTTCTATTGATTCCTTCGTAGTAAGGGAAATTAGTAACCGGAAACTTCAATTCTTCCTTAGGGGCCTGAAAGTTTATTTTCACTTCATTCAAAATATGTTCTGTAATGGCATGCACATCCATTTGTTCGGAAATCAGCTTTAGGTCTTCTATGATCTTTGCTACTTTGGCTATGTCATAGCCATACACCAATATCGGCAGTGCTTTTGGAGACTCTTGTTTTTGGCCATACCTTAAATAGACGTACCAGTAATTTTCTACACTTGATGCTATGAAGTTTATATTTCCAGTAAAAAGCGGTACCAGGCTTTGAGAGGGGTCCACGATGTTTATCCTGAGTTTGGGTCTATACTCAAAGCTATCTAAAATGTAGTGATAGACATGGGGAACCAACCATTTCTTATTGGGCATTACGTCTAGTGCTACATAAGAACAAACGATGTTTTGATGAGAGAACTCAGTTATTTCATACTCTGTATTGATTGATTTAAATGTTTCGTCTAAAGCGATCTTGTTGCTTTCGTTAACAGGAAACAAAATATCCTGCCTGGAACCAAAGTGTATGTATTCAGCACCAAGATCTGAAGCCGTATTAATGATTTTATGGAAGTCACCAGGAGATATAATTCCACCTTTCACAAAAACGCGTACCAAGTCACGCTTCTTTTTTTCAACTAAGTTACTCGCCATATTCGCTGTTAGGGTTTCCATTCAAAATTAGGTATTATATGGTGACTTAGGCTTCCACTGCCTGATTTTCCAATTCTATTGTTTTGTTGATCATGTTTTGCATTTCGCCTTTGCAGCTGCCACAGCCAAGACCTGCACCGGATGAAGCACATAATTCATTGAGCTCTGTGCAGCCGGCATCAATAACCTTTTGTATGTTGCCTGTTCCTACGTTGTTGCAGGAGCAAACCAACTTGCCAATCATTGGTTCGGGAATTTTGCCAGAGCGAAGTAGTTGCATTCTTTTTTCAGATAGCTCCACGTCGTTTTCAATCAGGTCTTTGAATTCCGGGAACTCGGCCTTATCGCCCATCAAAATTGCTCCTTTCAGTTTATCTCGATGAATGATACATTTTTTATAGTAGGTCTGTGCTTTGTCTATGAAAAGGATTTCATCATAATCATCTTGTCCAACCGGAATCTGTGGATTGCCGATAGAACAAAGATCCAGATTGGAGAATTTTAGAATATTCATTGAAACCGTTCCCTTGTATATACTGGTCAGGTCGCCAATGATGTATCGAGCTGCCACATCAGCTTGATCTTCTGCAGCTGCTGTTGTACCATTCATTTGACCGTTGTGTTCAGCAATTTCACCCATAGCAAAAATGCTTGGATCGCTGCTCTGCATATAGTCATTTACTTTTACCCCCCGCCCGGAATCCAGGCCAGCGCCTATGGCCAAATCTACATTGGGTCTGGTGCCAATGGCATAAACTACAGCATTGCAATTAAGGGCTTTACCACTTTTCAAGGTGACATTTAGGTTTTTCTCTCCCTCACCAACTTCTATGTTCTGCACTTCATCATTCACATGTACATTGATGTCCATATCCTCTACTAAACTACGGAGTAGGTTTGAAGCCATAGGATCAAGCTGGCGCTCCATCAATCGGGATGACAGTTGAATGATGGAAACTTTAATGTCTATTTCAGATAATGCTGCAGCCAGCTCAAGTCCAAGAAGCCCGCCTCCAACGATCATGACATGCCCATCATTGTTGAGGTATTTTTTCAACATGTCGGCATTGTCTTTATTTCGCATGGTAAACATACCCGGCAAGTGCATTGGTACATTGTTAGGTACAAATGCACGACTACCGGTAGCTAGCATCAAAAGATCATAGGAGTGTTTTTTCCCCTTGGAGTCTGTAATTTCTTTCAATTCCTTGTTGATGTTTTCAATGCTGTTTGAGACATGTAGGTGCACATTTAGCTTTTCAAATTCACCATATTTGAATTTGAGTAAATGTTCAAATTCCACTTGTTCATTGACATATTCAGGGAGGAGCACCCGATTATAGAATGGATACTCCTCCTTAGAGAATACATGAATTTCGTCTTCAACATTAAAAGATCTATAAGTGTTGATGAAGCGATAAGCTGCTGCACCGGCACCTACAACTACTATTTTTTGTTTCTCTTTTTTGTATTTGTTTACCTCAACAGCAGAATACTTAAACCCGGGTTGTTTTGAGTTGGGGTCAAATGTCGCGTCAGTAAGATTGTTTGCTCTTCCAAATGAGTTTTGAAGGATTTTGCCCCAGTGCATAGGAAGAAAGACAACACCTTGTTTGATTTTGTGCGTGATCTGGGCGTTTACCCTTACTTCACCTCTTGTACTTTTCACTACTACAGGTACACCCTCTGTTATATCTCTTTCTTTGGCATCTTTAGGATGAATTTCAAGAAAGGGTTTAGCAATGTGTTTGTTGAGCTTGCTAACTTTTCCAGTACGGGTCATTGTATGCCACTGATCCCTGATCCGTCCAGTAGTTAGTACAAGAGGAAGTTCCTTTGTTGTTGTTTCTGATTCGTTCTCAGCAATAGAGCTGAGTATTTGAGCTTTACCACTTGGGGTATAAAATTTCTTATCGGTAAATAGGCGAGGGGTGCCATTGTGATCTTTAGAAGGCACAGGCCATTGCATTGTTCCCTCAGCTTTTAACCTGTCATAACTAAGGCCTGATATGTCAATGTTTGTTCCTTTTGTCAATCGGCAATGCTCGTCATACACTTCACTTGCATTGGAAAAATCGAAACCATGGAATCCCATGGCTTGAGCAAACTTGATGATGATGTCGCTATCAGGCAGGGCTTCTCCCGGGGCATCTACTACTTTATTTAAGTAGCTAATTCTCCTTTCGGAATTGGTCATGGTACCCTCTTTTTCCATCCATCCGGCTGCAGGAAGTACCAGGTCTGCATATTTTACAGTGTCAGATTTTTCCGATATATCTTGTACAATAACAAACTTGGCTGCTTTCAGTGCTTCGTCCACTAGTCCAGCATTTGGTAAGCTGACCGATGGGTTGGTACAAATCACCCATACTGCTTTCATCTCACCGGACTTCAGCGCATCAAACATTTTGGTCGCCGTTAATCCGGGCTGGTCTGGTAAATCGGGTACGCCCCAGAATTTGGCCACTTCAGCACGATGCTCTGGGTTTGCCTGATTTTTATGAGCAGCTAGTAGGTTAGCCATTCCTCCGACTTCCCTTCCACCCATGGCGTTGGGCTGTCCAGTCAGTGAAAAAGGTCCGGAACCGGGTTTTCCAATATGACCTGTAATCAAACTCAAATTGATGAAGGCAAGGTTTCGGTTTACTCCATCAGTGCTTTGGTTCAAGCCCATAGCCCACATTGAGATAAAACCTTTGGCATCACCGATCATACTGGCTGCTAGTTTGATTTGCTCAATTGGGATATCGCATATTTTGGTAGCATCCTCTAGTGAAGTTTTTAAAACCTCCTCTTTAAATTTCTCAAAACCTTCGGCATGGTTTTGTACAAAGTCTAAATCAAAATCCCCATTTTCTATGAGTGCACGTCCGATGGCATGGTAGAGAACAGTATCAGTTCCCGGCTTTAGTTGAATATGTAGATCAGCTAATACGCAGGTATCAGTTACTCTCGGATCAACTACTATGATCTTAGTGTCAGGATTTTCCTGTTTGTGTTTTTCAAGTCTTCTGAAAAGGATAGGGTGGCACCATGCAGGATTTGCACCAGCAATTAAAAATGTATCGGCCAATTCTATATCTTCATAAGCGACAGGTACTGCGTCCTCACCCAGAGTTTTGAGGTAGCCAACAACTGCAGAACTCATGCAGAGCCTGGAGTTGGTGTCTATATTGTTGGTTCCTAAGAAGCCTTTAGTTAGCTTATTTATAAGATAGTATTCTTCGGTAAGGCACTGACCAGATACGTAGAAACCAACCGAATTAGGACCATATTCCTTTATGAGCGACTTAAATACAGCTGCCGCCCTGTTAATGGCCGTATCCCAATCAGTTCGTTGCATCGGGTGGTTTTTACTCCAACGCATTTTTGGGTAAAGCAGACGGTCGCTGTGGTCTTGAACTACGTAGTTTAGATTTCTTCCTTTCGAACAAAGCATTCCTTTGTTCACAGGATGACTTTCATCCCCATTTACTTCAATAAAGCCCTTTTTGTCAACAGATATTTCGATTCCGCAACCTACACCGCAGTAAGAACAGGTTGATTTAATTTTATTTAGTTTTCCATTTTTCATTAGAAATAATTGCGGGATTCTATTTTTTGTATTTCTTATACGTAGCAAATATAGATGTTCTGATACAGAAAATACGTAATAATACGTATAAATATTTGTATCTACGTAATTATTTGGATGGCATGCAAGATTGTATTGAAAAGATGCTCTAATGATCAAATCGTTTTGTGTGTAACAAGTGTTACTGAATTTGGATTATTGGGTTTATACTTTTGCATTGTTACTGTTTCAAAGAAGATCTGTTGAAACTTTTTTTTAATAATTAAGTATGAATAAAACAACATATGAAAATATAAAAATGTCAGAATTAGAATTAATAATAAATGATGATTTGAAACTTGAAAAGGTAGCTTATGTGCTTAAGACGATAGGGCATCCTGTTCGACTCAAGATAATATCGCTGCTTTCTTCTTACAAACAGCTTACGGTAAATGAGCTTTGTGAAAAATGTGAAGTGGAGCAGTCATTAATCTCTCATCACTTAAATAATATGAAATTGAAAGGTATTTTGAAGAGTTATAGGGATGGAAAAAACATTTATTACAGCATAGCTCTGGACGAAGTGTTGCATGTAATTGAATGTATGTCAAAATGTAGTTTGTAATTTTTTTAGCATAAATATGAAAATAACAACATATAAACATATAATTATGTATAGACTTTTAATAGTGGCTATAATTCTGCTAAATGTGGGGGAGAGTTATGGTCAATCAGAGAAGTATTTTACACTGAAAGAAACCATTGGCCAGGTATTGAGCCAAAATTGGGAAATACGAAAAATGAAGCAAAACATTGGCATGTCCGAAGCTGAAATGAGGCAAGCAAATTCTGCATTCTTGCCATCGCTAAGTCTTTCCGAAACCTATGTAACAACTACAGATCCCATGATGGCCTTTGGCACAAAACTGGGCCAGTCTTCAATTGCATCAACTGATTTTAATCCGGAACTCTTGAACAACCCAGACCGAATTTCAAATTTCAATACGAAAGTTGAATTTCATCAACCGCTGTTTAATTGGGATGGATTGAAATACAAGGAAGCTTCAAAATATAACTATCAAGCCTCCTTAAGCGATATGGAATGGCTAAATGATGCTCTAATTCTACAAACCAAAAAACTCTACTTTCAACTGCATCTAGTTCGGAAGGCAAAACAGGTAGTAGAAAAAGCACGAATTGCTGCTGAAAGTAATTACAATACATCAAAAAACCTGTTTGATCAGGGAATGATTACCAAGGCAGATTTGATGGGAACTGAGTTATATGTGACGCAATTGAAGAGCGAAGAACTGAAAGCCGATCATGACATTATCAATCTAAATGAAATGATTTTGGAGCTGCTGGGAAGTGATGAACAGATAATTTTTATACCGGCGGATAGTATACCATCTCATACAGTGAATATGAATGGAATTACGGATGATGAGGTGCTATCAGAACGACCTGATCTGAAATCTCTTTCATTTAAATCCAGAGCAAGTGAATCAAATTATTTAGCCAAGAAAAGTAGTATAATCCCCAGATTCAATGCTTTTGGGTATTACAATTTGAATGACACTAAACTTTTCGGTACACAAGCGGATAATTACCTACTTGGCATCCAGGTCAAGTGGGATGTATTTAAAGGAGGTAAAAACCTCGCCTCAACACAACAAGCTAAATATCAAAAACAATATGCTCAAATCAACTACGAACAAAAACGTTCTGAGGCGAATAGAAATTTGCTCAAGCTCCGGAATGATTTTCAACTGGCCAGTGAGCAGGTCAAGCTTGCAGAACTAAGTGTGAAACAAGCCCGAGAGCTTTTCAAAATTAGGTCTGACAGGTACGCAGAAGGATTAGAAAAAACGTCAGGTGTAATAGCTGATGAATCCAATTATCTGAACAAGGAAATCGGACTGATCCAGAATCAATTAAACTATCTCGTGCTATTGTTTCAGCTAGAAACAGAGCTTTCTCAAGATTTAATCAAATAGGCAATTCAAACGAAAAATAAAATGAATATAAAAAACAAAATATTGATTTCCGTGGGACTCGGGCTACTGATGGCCTCCTGTGGATCTGAAAATGGTTCTCAAATAATCGAGGACTCTCCTGTAGAGGTGTCGGTAAAGGAAATGGGTATGATTACTAATGAACTCAGGTATCAATATTCAGGGAAAGTAATTTCCGATGATCAAACCATTTTAAGCACAAAATTACTTGGTCAAATTAGTAAAGTCTTTGTTCAGGAAGGTGAAAAGGTGACTAAAGGTCAATTACTGGTTCAAATAAAAAGCGGAGATATTGAATCAAAATTGGCTTCAGCCAAGGCTGCAAAAAAGGAAGCTGTGGCCGCTCAAATGAATATTCAAAAGAATTTTGATCGACTCAAAAATTTGTTTGACAAAGGCAGTGCGACTCAAAAAGAGTTTGACGATATAGGAACGGCTCTGACGGTTGCAAATGCCAAAATTGAATCGGTCGAACAGCAAATTCTAGAATTGGAAGAGTTGCTGACGTATGCAAATTTGAGATCTCCGATTAATGGTTTTATATCTCAAAAATACCTGAACACTGGTGACCTGGCTAGTCCTGGAAATCCCATTTTGGCACTTGAATCCATGAACGAGCTTAAAATGGATATTAGCGTTCCGGAGTTTGAAATTCAAATGTTCAGTGAAGGCAATCCAGTTTCTATAAGGATAAATGCACTGAACAAAACTTATCAGGGACTAGTGGATCGTGTGATTCATTCAACTGCCTTTTCTGGAGCACAATTCAAGGTCGCAATATTGATAGAAGACGCTGATGAAGCCATCAAACCGGGACTGTTTGGGAAGGTGACTATGAGGAAAGAGGTTTCCGATAAATTGGTGGTTGATGAAAAAGCAATTCACAGAAGAGGACAACTGCAAGGAGTTTTTGTTGTCAGTGAACAAAATGAGGCTCTACTCAGATGGCTGAGATTGGGTGCAAATGTGGGTGGCGGTTATGAAGTTCTTTCTGGTCTGGATGAAGGAGATAGGGTAGTTATTTCTTCTGCTACCAAATTAAGAGATGGTCAAAAAGTTGAAATTTCTAAATCCTTATAAAAATGCAATCAGGAATAGCAGGAAATCTGGCAAAGCTGTTTATTAATTCAAAGCTTACACCATTATTGATGATTGCATTTGTAGTAATTGGGATCTACAGTGCGATGCTCACACCAAAGGAGGAAGAACCTCAAATAGATGTCCCGATAGCTGATATATTTCTTCAATTTCCGGGAGCTAGCAGTTCAGAAATAGAGTCCAGGATTGTTAAACCCTTGGAGGCTTTATTGTCTGACATACATGGTGTGGAATATGTCTATTCTCAATCATTGGAAGGTCAGGCATTTATTGTCGTGAGATATTTTGTAGGACAGGATATAGAGCGGAGTATAGTCAAGCTATACAATGAAATAGAAAAGCATATGGATGAGATGCCAGTAGGTGTGAGTATGCCGCTTGTAAAAACTCGATCCATCGATGATGTACCTATGTTGGCTTTTACGTTTTTTAGTGAAAAATACGATGATTATGAGTTAAGAAGAATGATTGAGGAGTTATCAACTGAGATTGAAAAAGTCAAAGATGTTAGCACTATAAAATTATATGGAGGTCGAACAAGGAATATTCAGGTAATACTTGATCCGGAAAATCTCAAGTCATATGGACTCGATTCGGATAATATTTCACATTTTATCCATGCGGCCAATCAACAAAATCATGTCGGATCATTCAGCAACAATAATTACGAATATGCTGTAAAAACCGGTCAGTTCATTCAAGATGCTGAGGAACTGGCCAACCTTGTAGTTGGTATAAACAAGCAATCTCCAATCTACTTGAAGCAGGTAGCAAGAATTCTCGATGGTCCTTCGATTCCGACAGAATATGTTTCATTTGGATATGGCCATGGGCAAGTAGACAAGTTTGATTCTTTGCCGTCAGAATATCCTGCAGTATCACTTTCAGTCGCCAAGAGAAAGGGAGCTGATGCAATGCTAATCGCTCAAAATGTCATCGACAAAGTAGAAAACCTGAAGAACGACTTGCTGCCAAGAGATGTACAAATCGAAGTAACTAGAAATTATGGAGAGACGGCATCTCACAAAGTAAGTGAATTGATGATTCACCTGGCTTCAGCGATATTGGCTGTGACAATTGTTGTGGCCCTATCCATGGGATGGCGAGGTGGATTGGTTGTGTTTTTGTCTGTCCCCGTAACTTTTGCCTTGACACTTTTTATCTATTATATCACAGGGTATACGCTCAATAGGATCACACTTTTTGCTCTTGTTTTTGTAACCGGAATAGTTGTCGATGATTCGATTATTATAGCTGAAAACATGCATCGTCATTTCAAAATGAAACGCTTGCCTTTTATGCAGGCCGCAATTGCATCAATCAATGAAGTAGGTAATCCCACCATCCTGGCAACTTTTACTGTTATCGCTGCAGTATTGCCAATGATTTTTGTATCTGGTTTGATGGGCCCTTACATGAGCCCTATGCCGATTGGAGCCTCATTGGCCATGTTCTTTTCATTGTTAGTTGCATTAATAATCACTCCATTTTTGGCTTTTCATTTACTTAAAGGAGATTCAAGTGAGGAAAAGAAATTTGTTTTGGAAGAAACCAAAATTTTCAAATGGTATAATGCCATTATGAAACCACTTATCGCAAGTCCAGCCAAGAGGTGGGGTTTTATAGGGTCGATCACTTTGCTGATGCTGGCTTCATTTACATTGGTGTATTTCAAGTTAGTTGCGGTAAAAATGTTGCCGTTTGACAATAAGAATGAATTTCAGGTAGTAATTGATATGCCTGAGGGAACCACTCTGGAAAAAACTGCAGCTGCAACAAAGGAAATTGCAGCATACCTCAAAAAGCAGCCTGAAGTGGTGAGCTATCAGAGCTATGTAGGTACAGCAGCTCCAATCAACTTCAATGGACTTGTGCGGCATTATGACATGAGAAAGGCAGGAAATATGGGAGATATCCAGGTCAATCTGCTTGACAAAGGTGACAGAAGTGAGCAGAGCCATGATATAGCTAAACGTGTACGTCTGGAAATTCAAAAAGTCGCTCAACGATATGACGCTAATGCAAAAGTAGTAGAAGTACCTCCCGGACCTCCCGTGATTTCGACAATTGTAGCGGAGGTATATGGTGATAATTTAGAGAAACAGGAAAAAATAGCCTCTCAAATCAAAGACATTCTAGAAACAACTGATGATGTTGTGGATGTAGATTGGATGGTGGAAGACGACCAAAAAGCTTTTGAGTTTATAGTAGATAAAGAAAAGGCTTTGATGTTTGGGATTTCGACTGAAAAAGTAGTCCGTGTAATGCATGCTGCATTGGATGGAAGCGATGTTAGCTTCTTGCGTGACGATTACGAAGTAAAGCCCACGCCGATAAATCTAAGGTTAAAAGAAGTTAGTAGGTCTTCAATAAACGACTTGCAAAAGATTGGTATCCAAACCTCAAATGGTCAAATGATTGCGATAGGTGATATCGTAAATATTCAGGACCGCATCAAAGAAAAAAGTATTTTTAGGAAAAATCAAAAGCGTGTCGTTTATGTGATGGCGGATGTGGCCGGAAACCTTGAATCACCTGTTTACGGCATTCTCAATGCATCCGATAGATTCAAGGAAATTGAATTGCCTATGGGATATAAGCTGGATGAAAGCTTTACTTCCCAGCCATTTATGGAGCAGGATTTTACTGTAAAATGGGATGGAGAGTGGCACATCACTTATGAAGTTTTTAGAGATCTGGGAGCAGCGTTTGCTGTTGTTTTGGTAGTAATCTACCTACTCATTGTTGGTTGGTTTCAAGACCTGAAAGTTCCATTTGTCATGATGGTAGCCATACCGCTTTCGCTGGTAGGCATTTTGGTCGGTCACTGGTGGATGGGTGCTTTTTTTACTGCTACATCGATGATAGGAATGATTGCCCTGGCCGGAATCATGGTCAGAAATTCCATACTGTTAATTGATTTTGTCAACCTGCGGTTAAAAGATGGAGTGCCTCTGAATCAAGCAGTGATTGAGGCTGGTGCAGTACGGACAACTCCTATTTTGCTCACTGCTGGTACTGTAGTCATTGGTGCCTTTGTGATTCTATTTGACCCAATTTTTCAGGGTTTGGCCATTTCACTGATGGGAGGATCGATAGCCTCTACCATTCTGACTTTGATTATTGTTCCCCTGATTTATTATATGACTGAAAGAAAAAAGTATCTGGATAGAGAACCTAAAAACTAAGAATATGAAGCAAGTAGTAGTGCTAAGCGCAAAAGCTCATCAAAATCAACTGAGCAGAATTTTTGAAGGTCTAAATATACCTGTATTCAGTAAAATTGACATTGAAGGTATTAAAAATGAGAATCAAAAAATCGATGTGTCAAATTGGTTTGGATCGGGTAAAGAAAGCGACTTTTCCGTGATGTACTTTGCTTATCTGGAGGATGCTGAAGCAATAAAAATAATTGAATCGATTGATAGTTGGAAGGAGAAAAATGAAGGCTATTCATCGATGCACGCATATGTATCTCCAGTCGAAATGAATGTATAATTAAATAAAAGTATAAATAAAATGAGAGACAGAATTATAAAAGGGGTCGCTGGAACATTGGTTCTAATAGGCCTTGTACTAGGATTAATAGTAAATGAATATTGGTTTATTTTGACTGGTTTCGTTGGAGTCAACTTATTTCAAACCGCTTTTTCAAAGTGGTGTCTTTTAGAGGATATTCTAAAATCTTTAAAAGTGGAAAATTGAGGGGAGGTTAGTCTAATGATTTAGGCAAGTCCCTTCAGTTAATGCCTATTTTATCGAGAACGAATCTCTCTTCTCATAAAAAGTAGATAGCCAAATAAGAAACAAAGAATGGTCATTGCGAGTAATCCGGTTATTTGTGGCCACACGACTAAAATGCTTTGATCAAGTGGCAGTACGCCTGGAATAGCACCGTCGACCTGCTCCATCGTTAGTGGCCCGAGGTTTCTCACAGATGGGGTCAATAAAGTCGATGTAGCTTCGTTGAAGAGTTGATTTGGCATCAATTGCATAAGACCAAACTTCATTTTTTGATAGAAGTAAACAGCAGTGCTTGATGCATATTGAGAAGGCTCGAATCCCTTGGAAATCATGTTAACAATCATGGGGTAAAAAATTGTAAAAAAGAGCCACACGGCAATTCCAGCTAATGCAGAGGTAGCAGATTGTTTAAACCTGATTGAAAACAGAATGGATAAGTTTAGCCAAAGGGCCACATATACAATACTTAAAAATGTATAGAGTATTATTCTCACAAACTCTTCTGCTGTTGGTGGTATACCAAGGGCAATTAACCCAACACCCATAACCATGAATGTAAGTGTAAAGAACAGGGCAGCTACCACAATCAGTGATCCTAAGAATTTTGCATTAATAATAAAATCGCGATGGATGGGTTGAGCGAGGATGCGGCTCAAAGTACCATTGCTTTGTTCCGAATTTACAGCGTCAAACCCCAGGCCAATACCCATCAGCGGTCCCAGAAAACCTATGAATACAAGAAAGGAGGGAAGTGTACCGTCAGAAAGTGTAAATAGCCTAAGGAAGAAGAAAACATCCTCAGTGTTCTTGCTTGCTTCGTTCAGTTTGTCAAAGTTGGATATAGCAGTATAAGTAGAGCCTACACACGTTAAGAAGATTATCCCTATCAGTATGATTACTCGCCAGCTCCTGACATGATCAGCTACTTCCTTTTGCACCAGTGACCAAAATGCAGAGTTTGCTGTACTGTTGCTAGTTTTTGTCAAATTATTTGCAATGATTTTGAGCGTTTCAGTCATAATAATTCTTTTGGTATACACACTGATTAGCTTTTTTCTTCAGCTCCTTCAAAATAGCGATGATAAATATCATCAAGCCCATACTCTTTTTTGCTCAACGAACTGAGACCTATGCCAGCATCAATAATAGTTTTAGCCACTGTAGCAGAAATATCACTCTTGCATTCTATGGCATACCTGTTTTCATTCTGTGATATGTTGACCACTTCCGGAATCTCAGTCAATAATTTCTTCAGTTTATTGGCTTTCTGATCAGAAATTCTATCGATTTCCGCGTTTATGGTGAATGCACTGGTTTCGAAGAGCTGTTCGGCCAGGCCATTTACATTGCCGTGAGCCAATAGTTTCCCTTTCACAAATATTCCAACTCTATCGCATACCTGCTGCACTTGATGGAGTAGGTGAGATGAAAAGAGAACTGTAATGCCTTCCTCTTTGCTCAATTCAATAATCAAATCCAGAAAAGCTTTTACACCCGATGGATCAATACCTAATGTAGGTTCATCCAGAATGATCACCTCAGGGTTTTTTATAAGCACATCGGCCAATCCTAACCTTTGCCTCATTCCCCTGGAGTATTTGCCTGCTTTCTTGTTCACCTCTGCGCTCAATCCAACACGCTCCAAAAGTGAAAGGGATTTTTCTCTTGCTTCATTTTCAGAAAGAGAGTTAAGCCGAGCTGTAAACATCAGATTTTCCAGTCCTGTCATATCCTCATAGAAGCCAACATCTTCTGGCAAATAGCCCACCTTCCTTTTTACATCTATTGGTTCTCTGGTTGGATTGATTCCACAGACGCTGACTGTACCGTCATTAGGTTCGGATAGACCCATTAGCATAAGCATGGTCGTAGATTTACCGGCACCATTTGGTCCTAGCAAACCAAACACTTCACCTTTTTTGATGTTTAAATTCAAGCTGTCTACGGCGATGTAATCACCGTATTTCTTGGTGAGCCCAGATATTTCGATCGCACTGGAGTCCATTTTTTACCTCCTTCCGTATTTCTGAAAAAGATAATATACAGCACCCAATGTGCCTAGTATGATGACTATTCCGAGCCATCCCCATAGCAGTGAAGTTTTCACCAGCACACGAAATGCTACTTGCGATGAAACCTCAGATGTTTGAGCTTTTATATTGGTGACATAGTCTCCGGGTATGGCCTTATCGTCCGCTTCCAGCGTGGCAAATACAGATGCTGATTTACCCGCTTCCAATATGGAAAGTGTATCCGGTTCAAATTTCACATCCCAGTTTCTAGGCTTTGAAGCACTGAATCGAACCTCTTTCAAATCACTGGAACCTGTGTTCTTTACTTGTAGTTCTATGCGCTTGTCGTCACCCGCGGTAATCTTAGTACTTAAGAGTCCTGTAGGCGTATTCAGTTCCAGTTCAAAAGAACCGGTAATGACTACTTCCAGGTTCAGTTCTGCCGATGTTGATTGCGTAACAGCCCTGATGGGAATTTTGTATGTTCCAGCACCAATATTGTGTGGCGGTTTTACTTCTACCATCACCCGACTGTCTTCGTTGGGAGCAATTTCAACCGCTGTGGCTTGTTTACTATTCGGCTTAAAAGTTACTTTCCATCCCCTGGGGGCACTCGAACGAAGAGAGTAGAGTTGTTTTTCTCCAGTGTGATTTTTCAGTTCGGTGCTAAAAGTAAAGTTTGATTTGGCATGGCCTTCCATATTGGCCTGTTCGGAGGTAAACTCTGATTTGAAAGTGCCTTGCTCGGAGACATTGATGACAATAGGCAAAGTATCGTAGTTTCGGGCTAGCACCTTGAACCTATGATTGCCTTTGTCAACATTCAAAGGAACCTGCACATTGAGTGTCATGGATTTTTTCTCTCCTGGTAATACGGCAATTTGATTGACAGTCCATCCACCTGATTTTAGGTTGTATACCCATTCTTCAGTTAAGCCTAGCACAGATATATCCATCGTTCTGGTGATGCTTCCGTTATTGATGACTTCTATTGTGTAGTCGATAGATTCACCAGGAGGTACTGAAATGTTTGTGTAGGGAGTGTAGAGGTTAATACCATTGGCCGCTTTAGTGGAACTGGCCGTTAGAAGGATTGCTGCAAGCAATAGTAGTCGGTAAAATTTATTCGTATGAACTGACATAAAAAATCGGTTTTAATTCTTAAATGGCGATAAATACGGCCCCAATAAATTGGGTATGCTCTATATCATTGTTTGTTTTTTGTTCTTCGCAAATGTAATTGGTGGCTTAAAAAATCAAAATGGCATCAGCACAGATAGCTGTTAAAATTTGTTAAAGAATTTTAAAAGATGTTAATCCCAGTTGGTTTGAAATTTGCGGTATGCGCATTCAAATAACCTAAACTATGAAGCCAGTATATATTCCTCTTATGATTCTTCTCATAGGTTGCAATAGCATTGACAAGGAAGAGGTGGTTGGCCTTTGGGAACTACATGAAGTGAAAGTGGACGCCATGCAGCGAACTTTTGATCCTACTTTTCTGGAGATTCGCTCAAACAACAGTTTCGCCGTTTCCAGGGTGACGGGTGACATGTCGGGGCTATTTGATGTCAAGGATGCCCATCTCAACTTTCAAAGCAGAGACAATCATTGGTTTGGAAGAGGGTGGAAAGTCCACCGTTTTAGCAAGTATTTAATACTGAAAGATACGGCCGGAAACTGGACAAGCCTGAAGTTTAAGCGTATAGAAAAGGTACCTAACTTTCAGGAGTTTGAAAATCGTTTGATAGGCAATTGGGAATTGTACAAGTTGAGAAGAGAAGGTAAACCGGAACGAGTAGCAGACACCTGGTTCGATATAGGGAGTGATGGCAGTTACAAGATCAGTACAAAAGAAAGTGTGCTGGAAAGTGGTCACCTGGCCATAAATACCCGTCATAAAAAAGTGATTTTTGAACATGACAGTACGCTATGGGATGCCTGGTTTTTCGGAAAGGAGCTGCGCCTCGCCAACAATCAACTTGGGATTCAGTATAGCTTGAGGAAGTGAATTTGACTATTGACTTTGACTATTGACTTTGACAATATCTGTGTATTAGAACTGCTGCCGGTTGATTGACAAATACTTCATTTTTGTCTTAATAAATATTCAGTTTGATGCAACTATTGGTTCGTGAGCAACATCTTATAGTAGAGCTCAACAGTCAACACCATGATCAAAAATTTCTTTCTGGTTACCTTTCGTAACTTATTCAAAAACATACTTTATTCTTTCATCAACATTACCGGATTAGCTATTGGTATAGTATGCAGTGTGCTTATTCTGCTCTGGGTTGCTGATGAGACTTCTTATGATGCGTTTCATCCTAAGGCAGACCGACTGTATCAGTTGTGGGTGAATGGCCATTATGATAATAAAATCAATTCCTGGACATCAGTTCCTTTGCCTACTTATGAAGGGCTTAAAAGCGCTGACAGTCATATCAAGAATACAGCATGTGCCGATTGGGGAGGCAACCATCTATTGACAGTAGGAGATATCCGGATATTAAAGAGAGGCTATCACGTCAGTGAGGAGTTTTTGGAAATGTTTGAATTTCCGTTGATTTCTGGAAATGCTGAAACCGTTTTGGATGATCAATCTTCTATAGTAATCTCAGAAGAGTTGGCGACAGTGTTGTTTAAGGATGAAGATCCGATCGGAAAAGTGATAAGGGTTGATGATCAGGGCTCATTGAAGGTTTCCGGTGTATTAAAAGATATTCCTAAGAATTCCTCTTTCGAATTTGAGTATTTGATGCCCTGGAAATACTGGGAGTCAGTCAGTCCGTGGGTTGTGGAAAACAAAACGAACTGGGGCAATTATTCTTTTCAGGTCTATGTGGAATTGTTTGATGCAGAAAGTGAAGCTGTAACCGAAACAGCTATAGCTGGACTGCTGGAGGAGCATGGTGAAGATGCCTTTCCGACCAAACTTTTCTTACACCCGATATTGCAATGGCGTCTACATTCCAATTTTGAGAATGGAAAGCCAACCGGAGGTCGAAGTGATCATGTAAAGCTATTCAGTGTGATAGCCATTTTCATTCTAATCATCGCTTGTATCAATTTCATGAATCTTGCCACTGCCAGGTCAGAACGACGCGCCAGGGAAGTGGGGATCCGCAAAAGCATGGGGTCGACTAGGCTTAATCTTATTTTACAGTTTATAGGCGAGTCGCTTATCATTGCGCTGATCGCATACGTCATCGCAGTGGCTACTGCACTTCTGGTAATGTCTGCCTACAACAATCTTGTGGAAAAGGAATTGTTTATTGACTTTTCGTCTTCCACTTTTTGGATAGCCTCATTTTCGATCATATTCATTACAGGTATTGTTTCTGGCAGTTATCCGGCGTTTTACTTGTCTTCATTTCGACCGGTAACCACATTAAAAGGAAGCGTGAAGGTCGGTAGAAGTGCCACACTACCGCGGAAAGTTTTGGTAGTGCTTCAATTTGGCTTTTCGATATTACTTATCGTTAGCACAATAGTGATCTTCAGGCAAATAGACCTGGTGCAAAACAGGGAACTTGGCTATGAGCAAGAGAACCTAATCAGTATAGAAAATACCGATGACATTTCAAATAATTATGATGCATTGAAAAACGAATTGCTACAATCGGGAGCAGTGGAAGCTGTCACCCGCTCTAATAGTGGAATAACCAACATTAATTCCAACAACTTCCTTGGGTGGCCCGGTAAGCCTGAAGAGGAACGCGTGTTATTTGTAACCATAGCTACTGAATATGACTATGCCAAGACCATGGGAATCAAAGTGTTGCAGGGTAGGGATTTTTCCAAAGATTTTTCCACAGATACAGCGTCTATTATTGTGAATAAGGCTGGGTTGGCACTGATGAATTTGGAAGATCCAATAGGTACTAAATTAGATCTATGGGGAAAGAAAAAGACCCTGATTGGAGTATTGGATGATGTAATCATGGGATCTCCATATACGGAGGTCAGGCCCATGTTTGCCATTTTGGATAGAGATTGGACAAATATTATCACTGTAAGACTTAAAAAAACCAATGACTTAAAAGCTTCACTAGAGACAGTAGAATCAATCTTTACCGTACATAATCCAGCCTATCCATTCGAGTACAAGTTTGCTGATGTTGAGTTTGGAAAAAAGTTTACCACTATAAACATGACCAGGAAGCTAGCTACCTTGTTTTCAGTTTTAGCTATTCTAATCACTGGCTTGGGATTGTTTGGTTTAGCCTCATATACTGCAGAGCAGCGAACAAAAGAAATAGGAATTCGAAAGGTATTGGGGGCCTCTATCACCAGTTTGGTGTCATTGATTTCCAGAGAGTTTAGTTGGTTGGTCATCATAGCTTTTTCCATTGCTTCACCACTCACCTGGTATTTGTTAGATCAGTATCTAGAGAGATATCCCATCCATGTAACCATAAGTTGGTGGATTTTCCCATTGGCTGGATTGACTTGTTTGTCGTTTGCCTTGTTGATCGTAGGCAACCTGGCGAGAAGAGTTGCCTTGTCTAACCCTGCCAATTCCTTGAGGGATGAATGACTAGTTGGCAAAAAGCATTGCGATCAACGAAATGGTTGCTAATATGACCCATACTCCGATCTCTCCTTTGATAACAAATATGAAACTATTTCTAATTCTTTTTAGCATACCTTAGAATACGCCTTAAACTACTGAAAGGTTGAATTTTGCTCTCTATTCAACGGTATATCTTGCCAATACCAGATTGTCTAAAATTACATTCGTGCTCCAGATGAATTGCGCATCGTTTGAGTTATCATCGAATACATCTACAAAATTGGTATAAGAAGGCTTGTTATCAACCCCAATAGTGCTGTTGGTATAAGTTGTAGCGTCTGGCCAGTCATTGTCATCATAACTTTCATTCATCCAATCAGAAGGTAAAGCCCAATGAACACCGTAAAAACTTGAGCCATCGCTAGCATCGACGGTACTACAATTGGTTGATAACCTCTTTGATCCATCCTCTGACAAGCAGCCTAAATTCTGCACTGGCGCTGTGTAATACGTTTGAGCTTTCCAGCTGCCATCAGTAATCGCTACAGTGCTGTTAGTCGCATCTTTGAATACAGCCACAAGTCCCCCATCACCTGGATGGTCCAGACCGCCTCTAGCCTCCAGGCCCAACCCAAGATCTTCTTCCCAATCCACTAATTTGAAAGCAAGGGTATAAGGTTTGGAAACTTTAAACCTAAGGATGTGAGAATTGAATTCCGTAAAAGGAATAGCGTCTTTGCCAACAGCAACTCCATTCACATATAATTCGAAATAATTGTCTGCAAAGATGTAGCCGGTGATTACCTCACCATTGGCATCTATTTCAATAATATCATTTCCATCGAGCGCCGCTAAGGCCTCTGTTGCTGATGTGAATTTTGAACCGAAAGGGTTATATAGTTCAGAAGCAAAAGGAAATGATGTTTCAGTATAATTCACATCAGCGGGAACAGTCCAGGTATTATTGTCCTTTGATGTTATGGTTCCCAGAGGAGCCACCCGTTGACCTTCTGCAAACAAGTTTGCAATTGTGGTATTACCCAAACCCTGGGTTATTGACCCGGAACCGATATAGTCAGAAACATCACTGGATTCATCAGGAATAGGATTGTCTTCTGATCCGCACGACACAAATAGAAGCATTGATAGCAAAAAAGTGATTGACATTTTCATTTGATTTTTTAGTCGATTAGAGAGTTAATTCTCGAAAAGGTTTAATCGCATCACCTATTATAATTTTCTGTGCTACTTGAGCCATCGGGGTTTACAAATTCATATGTGTACTTTCCTGAGTCGTCCCAGCCATAGTGAACCATGTAATTCTGGCTATTCAAAGTATAGGTGAGCGAATATTGATTTGTACCGGTCGATTCGAAACCTGTAATAGCTGCTCCCTGTAATGGGGTAAGTGCTGGACGAACGCCTTGTGTGCTGGCCTGGGGAATTACTTGATTTTCTGGTGCAGAAGTGTTTGGATCCAAATTTACCTTGCCCCTCATGGCGGCTATAAAATAAGGGTAGGTCGAAATGGTATGATACTGATACGAACCGTCAGCATTGAAACGACCAAGGCTCTCATCCAAAGTTTCGTTTGTTTCTCCATAAACT
Source organism: Cyclobacteriaceae bacterium (assembly GCA_049115735.1). Lineage (GTDB taxonomy): Bacteria > Bacteroidota > Bacteroidia > Cytophagales > Cyclobacteriaceae > CAXBNB01. Next base: position 162,288 of record JAGDZP010000010.1, read on the forward strand.
GGAAATCCATCTACAGCATAAGCGATGGGATTGCCAGCCCCCACAGTCGACTGGAGGTGAGTCGGAGGAATGTGGTAATGGTAGTCGTCTGCTCGTCCGCAATGACCTCCCCATTGATCGAGTTCACCAATATCATTAGCATCTTCACCGCGGTTGTTTAATGGGTTGAAAATTGGAATCCCGTTGACTGCTATCGCAATTGCGCCCTTTAGAAGATTAGTCTTTGTCGATAAAGGATTATCTGAGAGCTCTGGTTGAATAGGGATGGCCCAGCTGTTGCTGCCTGTATAGTCGTGATCTATGGGCACCTGCTGCTGCCAATTGGTAATACCCACCATCATATTGTGACTTGGTAGGCCGTTAGAAGCTACATAGAAATAAGTATCGTCTGAACTTGTGGAGACATTAGAAAATTTTTCATATATCCCTTTCATTACAGAGACTAAATTGGCAGGCACTGAATTTACATTGTCATCCATGTCATCCATTTCTTCATCACTGCTACCGCAGGCAATGATAGTTGCCAAAAGCAAAAAGAGAGATAAGGTAACTGGGATGAATTTTTTTCTGGATTTAATCTCCCAGGCAATTATGAGTAAGAAAACCAGGACCGTTGCTACCAATAATACGGGATGTTGAAATGCACCTAAAATAGAAGAAGGAGCAGAATATTCCTTTGCTGAATTATGAAAGGCAATATCTACTGATCTTCTTTCAATGTATTTTTGATCCGACCAGTGTAACTCATTGATTTTGAGAACTAAATGCTTTCCATTGGATCCTATTTGAACTTCTTCATCATTAGAAAATAAATAGTTTCCTACAACGATGAGGTCATTATCCTTTCCATTCCAATTCCGACCTTTCAATTCATGCCCTGAAGCACTATGTCCACCTACATGCGCTATTGACTCAGCTGTAATAGAAAATAGTACTAGTACGATTAGAATTTTCCCTTTCATAATAAAGTTTTAACTCAGGTATTGAACGCACAACTATACTGTATGCAGTATGTAATTACCAGTTTATTCGATAAACAAGTTGTTTATTCTTATCTATGGAGTATTTCTACTCTTTGATACGCCATGGTGGATTCAGTCTGTTTTCACCAGCGTGGTACAAGATAAGTTGGTTGCCATCAGGATCTTTGAGTCGGGCTTCTCGCCATAGCCAGGGCTTGTCGTTTGCTTGTTCTTCAAACTCAATATTGTCAGCCTCCAATTCCTTGATAGCGGCATCTAGGTTCTTACATTCAAAATAAATCCAGATACCTTCTCCTTTTGGCAATTCATCCACCAAGTGAATGGAAAAAGTAGATGCGCCATCAGGGCACTCAAATCTAGCATATCGAGGATGAGAGTGTACTATTAGCTTAAGCCCCAGTTTCTCGTAAAAAGGAATTGACTTATCTAGATCCTGGGAGGGTATGGTTATTTGATTTAGGTTCATTTGTTGTTGTACCAATTGCCACCTTCGACCACCATCTCTTTTCGCTTGTCAAACATAATCGCTTTCAATCTATTGGTCAATTCTTGATTTTCTTGTGATATATCGACTTTTTGACGAATGTCTGACTCAATATTGTAGAGTTCAAAATACTTTGGTTGTTGCTTTAGCAGTGCTTCCATGTGGCCTTGCTGAAAACTCCATTGTCCCCAACGTGGTTCGTCTTTGGATGGTTTGAATAGGGCCTCATCTCGTACATCATAATTCTGCTGCCAGTCTTTTGGCGGGTTCTGATAACCTAATAATATCATATTGTCCTGTCGCAGCATACAAATAGGGTCGTGAAAATAGCGGTAGAAGAAAAGGGGCTCATTTCTGTCTCTTCCATCAATTTTTCCAAGTAGGACATCAGAAAGATTTTCGCCATCTATATTTTTTCCCTGAGGCACTTGGCTACCTGTAAAAGCAGCAAGGGTGGGGAGTACGTCTGTAAAATGGCCCACCGCATCTGACTTTCGGCCTGGTGGTATTTTACCTTTCCAGTTAGCAATAAACGGTACGCGAATACCTCCCTCAAATTGTAAACATTTTTCGCCTCTCAGCGGATCATTCGAACCTACATATTGTGAACCATTGTCTGAAGTAAAAAGGATCAATGTATTTTGATCCAGATAATGCTGTTTAAAGTAGATCATCAACTTGCCAATGGCATAATCCATATTTTCTATACAACCGAAGTATGCCTGGTTCTTTGGGTGTCTGTTTTTCAAGCTGTCAGGTGCAGCTTCCACTCTGTGAGATTCATGAAACCAAAGATTTAGGAAAAATGGCTTATCCTTTTCTTTTCGTCTGTCCAACCAGTCCATAGTTTCCTCAACCACCAAATGACTGGAGTAACCTTGTAGGTCTCCAAGCTCAGTCCTGCCTCTTATGAAGTTGGTGGGATTTTCATGTGATGGTACTGCGTTGTTGTGTGTCCAAAAAGCATAGTCAAAACCCTGATCCAAGGGCTCAGGCTGGGGCATATTTGCAGAGGTCAAATGCCATTTACCAAAATGTGCGGTAGAGTAGCCATTTCCTTTGAGCATTTCGGCAATGGTCACTTCTTCACTTTTCAAATGCATGGGCACATTTGCCGGAATCCAGTTGTAAATTCCTAATCGGGTTTTGTTCCGTCCTGTTAGCAATGCCGCTCTGGAAGGAGAGCAAACCGCAGCACCGCTATAATAATTTGTGAAATAGATACCCTCCTGAGCTAGTTTGTCGAGGTTAGGTGTTTGACTGGTTGAAGCATTCTCTGATATTGTTTGATTTTGATTTCGGTAAACTGACACGTCATTATATCCTAAATCATCTGCCAGCATAATAATGATATTTGGTGGTTGTTCAGTTGCTTCTTTTTGCTTGCAGGTGAATAAAAGAATAGTAAGTAAGCCGGTAAGAAGAATATGTTTGGCCATGTGAGAGTACTTTAGATCCCGCTTATTAATTATCACAATCATAAAGATATATCATGAACTTTTGATTCTATTTAAAATTCTTGACTTCCTCTATTTCTTTTCTCAGTAGTTCATTGACATCAATTTTCACAGATAAGAAGACACAAATTGTTGCTTTGTATTCTCTAGCATAGGGATTGCGTATCAAATCTGCAGGATAGGCCTCCTGGAAGTATTGAGCGGTCTCTTTGAGTTCGTCATCAACCTCCCAATGATTAATGACCCTGATGACGTCTGTATATTGAGTGTCAAGGTCAAACCAATAAACATAATCGGCACTAAATGAAACTGCTTTGATTCCTGCCTGTGAGTAATAATTGATGGCGCCTGCCTGTCCATAGTTGTCACAGAGCACCAGCGTTTGCTCTTTGTTTGGAAGTGCAGCGTATATTGAATCCACTTTATTTGCCAACTCTTGCCAACCGAGCATGTCAGCAAAGTCCTGGGGTAGTTCGTGATCTTTACCATCTTCCCAGCGTAGTAGCCCATATTTCTTATACAACGCGCTGTTCGATGCAATATACTCAGGGCTCTTATTTGGAAAAGCAACGCCGAACAGTGGAATGGTAAGCACTATTGGAGTAGCTATAGCTACTGGACGTAAATAACTGAACCATCCTTTTCTCAGAAAATGACTAATAAAAACTGAACCAAATGAAATGTAAATAGGATAGAGGCCAATGGCATAATAATCTTTGGCCCTGAAGTAAAGGAATACCAACAAGGTGAAAAAGATACTCCAAAAGAATGGTCTGTATTTGTGAAAAGGTTCATAAAACCAAAAGGCATAAAGTGACGATATGATGACAAACAAGGAGCCCATGTAAAACAACAGTTGGGACTTTAAAAAGCCAAGTCTATCTACGTGGACCAGTTGAAGTTCGGCTAGTTGGCGCATGTGATGTACAACCGAAAAATCATTGTTGTATTGCCACATGAGGTTTGGGGATACTAGCAGTAAACCAAGTAAACCAGAAATATATAAGTCTCTCTTAATAAATACTTTGTATTGCTTAGAGAGTAGTAATGCTGGAATAAAGCCTGGCAATGCAAATACAATATTGTACTTATTGAGAAAACCAACAGCCAAGACTGTGGCAGCAATATACAACCATCGTGAATTTTCAGTATTGAAGTATTTGATAACGACAAAGTAGAAGGTAACCCAGGTCAGTACGTCCAGTGAATTAGGTTGGTACAAAGTATTGAGTCTGAGTAAGGCTGAGAACAACACGCATGTAGCACCAAGTATTAATGCGAAAGTATTCCCGCCAAGTTCTTCAATTGCTTTCCAAACTACGGTTATGGTGAGTGCTCCAAATAATGCAGGGAAGAATTTGACCCAAAAGTCGGAGTTACCTAGTAGATAGATAAGACTTGAAATCCAGGAAGTAACTGGTGGGACAGATAAATAACCCCATGCCCAGTGATGCGCCATGTCCAGGTGTAAATACTCGTCCCTATGCAACTCATATTCAGGGCTAATGAGATTGTACTGAATGATAAACTTCAGGGCGATAAAGCCAAATAGGATTAAAGTATTTCTTACTTTGGTCAATGTGATATGATCATTTTACATCGTATCCCTTTCACCTTTGGGAAGCAAATGTCGTTTTTCGAAACCTTTAAAATAGTAGGGGTAATTGTCCCAGGGAGACTGGTTGTTCATTCTTGGGTCATTTGTTCCTGTCAAATAAGCAAAAAGTTCTGATCTAAGTTTAGTACATAAATTTGTGTACTGAGGATCACCAGAAAGGTTATTTAACTGAAATGGGTCCTCTTTGACATTGTAGAGTTCTACTTCAGGATGCTTGGCTACAGAGAGGTCGTAGTAATGCTTTATTGTCCCCGTGTCTTTATTAGCAATCATGAATTCCCTGGTTGGGCCTGCATCAATATCTCCATAAAAACCCTGGTGGGGCGAATCAAAATCATCATCGCCTGCTGGCCATCGGTCAGGTTCAAAATTCACCATATACAACCAATCGTCTTTGCGAATGGTGCGGATCGGGTAGGGCATACCATCAGGTCGACAGTAGGTGTGCCGCTCAATGGCGGTGAATACTCTGTTTCTCTCCGGATCGACCTGGCCACTCTTGTTTTGAAGCATCACATCCAGAAAACTCTTCCCTGTCATTTCATTTGGTACGTTTATGCCAGCAGCTTCCAGAAACGTTGGTGCAAAATCTGTAAAACTGATAAAGTCGTCTATTTTCAGGCCTTCTTTTACTTTGCCTGTCCATTGAATGGCCAGCGGCAGATGAGTCCCGTAATCGTAGCAAGTGGCCTTTGCCCTTGGGAAAGGCATGCCATTGTCGGATGTAGATACGATAATGGTGTTGTCCATTTCGCCAATAGCTTCAAGGGCATCCATCATACGACCGAGATGAGCATCATACCATTCAATCTCTACATAGTAATCAGCAATGTCATTGCGCACGACACTGTCGTCAGGTAGAAAACCAGGCACTTCTATGTTGGAAATTTTTTTGCCTTGTGCTGCACCTTTTCCATATTTATATCCTCTATGTGGCTCAAAACCACCAAACCAGAAAAGGAAAGGCTTAGTCTCATCCCTCTTAGCTAGGAACTCGTTGAAATTTCCAGAATAGTCAAACTTAGATATGCCTTCGGGCGAGTCCATTTTGATTTCATTGTATTCCTCGGCTACCGGTTGTTTGTGATACTTTTCATCCACCATATTCGCAGGCCCATAGTGCTTTCCGGTATAGCCCGTCTCATATCCGTTTTCCTTGAGTAAATGAGTGTACGTTGTGAACTTCTTATTGAGGCCACCAAACAACAACCCTCCTTCTTCAAGTTCCCAAATATTTCTCCCAGTGAGAATTGCAGCCCTGGAAGGAGCACATGATGCGGCACTACAGTAAGCATTATTAAACAATATGCCATTCCTTGCTATCCGATCAAAACTGGGCGTATTGATGGCTTTCGTTCCCTGTATGGATGTGTGAATGAATGATTGATCATCAGATATGCAAAACAGAATATTGGGCTTCTTCTCGGTTCTGGTCTGACAACCAGCAAAGTAGATTGTAAGAATGATGGCTGTGGCCCCAATTTTGATTAAGAACTCAAGTCTGCCCATGCACTATTGATTCTCAGTTTTACCATTCATCAGGTCCAGGAATTTCCTACCAAATAATAGCCAAATTCCAACGACCACCCACCAGGATTGGAAATAGATATCATTCTTGTCTGTATTGTCTAAATCCCAATATGGTAGTAGGATAGCTTCTACAAATACATTGATTAAGAATAAAATGACGAAACCGAGAATCCAAAAAAATACTTTTTTATGCTTTGCCTGATCCATGCTCAAATTTAGTGAAATATTCGATTCCACTTTCTAGTGAAAAGAACAAGGTTGCGTTTGATTGAATACTGATCGTCAATGCATATAATCACTTTAGCTATTAGGCTTTTTCCTTTTGACCCCTCTTACAGCTTTCTCTGTCAATGGATCTTCCGGCCAGGCATGCTTTGGGTAGCGTCTTTTAAGTTCCTTTTTCACCTCAAAATAGGTGTTTGTCCAGAAGCTCCTTAAATCATCAGTAACTTGTACTGGTTTGAATCCTGGAGATAACAGGTGCAGTAGTAGTTTAGTTTTTCCATCATTGATAGTAGGTGTATCCAGTAGCCCAAATACTTCCTGTAGTCTTACGGCCAGCACAGGTGGAGCTCCATCTTTGTAGTAGCTGATTTTTATTTCGGAACCACTTGGAACAGGAACTTTAGTGGGAGCGAGTACTTTGCATTTTTGTTGGAGGTCATAATCCAGGCTACTTTGTAGCACCTCCAATAAATCGATTTTCTTAAGGTCTTCAGGCTTTTTTATGTTCGTCAAATAGGGAGAAAGCCATTCTTTGTTGGTTGTCAAAAGGGTATGAGTGCTCACGTCTGGCCATTGGTCAGCTGGATTCCAAATCCGTAAACTAAGGACTTTATTTTGCCATTGTGTCACTTGTTCATTGAAGTCAAGCAATTGTGTACCTTCGGTTTTTATAGCTTGACTGATTGCTTCAATTAGGTGAGAGTCGTCAGGAGAGGGAAGGGGCTTGGACTGAAGCACGATGCTTCCGATCCTTAAGTCTTTTGTTGCGATCAAACCACCTTTTTTTGTATCCCAGGTTATGACGTCCTTTTCTCTTACCAAAGGAGCCAAATCACGAGGGTTCAATGGGGCTGCCATGAAAATCTTTCCCATTCCTTCCCTGGCATCCACATGGGCAATGGCCAACCATGCTTCATGGGCAAGATCATCACGATGACCAGCCATGGCCAAACGGCCATTGGATAATTGGAACTGTGCATTGTTGCCTGGACGGGCATGGGCTATGCGTTCAGGGTATGCATGTGCCAATAATACCCCGGTTTCATAGGGATCAAATGCTTCATTCTCGGCCCCTATGTCAAACATTTTCCGGTACGATGCAGCTACCTTTTCGATACGACTAAAACGTTTATTCAATCGATCTTCCTTTCTATACCTTCTCACGGTTTCTATTCTTGTGTTAATATCAATGCCGAACTCAGAACCCAAAGGATCCCTTTCCTCCAGGAGTGAAGCAATATCTGAGGCGAGAGCTAATTGATCGTCTTCTTCGGCAAGTAGTAGCATATGAGCTATACGAGGATGGCAGGGCAGGCTGTGAACTTTCTTACCATGCTCAGTGATTTTACCATTTTCCAGGGCTTCCAGCTGATGGAGGATTTCGCTGGCCTGAGCAATATGACCTTTGGGTGGTGCTGTCAACCAAATCAGTTGTTCAGGGTCAACTACGCCCCATTGAGCCATATCCAGCACCAGATTGCTAAGGTCTGTCCGCAGGATTTCTGGAACCCGGTGCATGTCAAGTCGATTGTTTGTGGCCAATGACCACATGCGGTAACACACACCCGGACTGAGCCTTCCGGCCCTTCCAGCTCTCTGATCAGCCGAGTCTAAAGAAATCATGCTGGTCTCTAATCTGGATAAGCCTGAGCGAGGGTCAAATGCTGAATCACGTCCATAGCCACAATCCACAACAATTTTCACCCCTTCAATGGTCAAACTAGTCTCCGCAATGGAGGTAGCGAGTACAACCTTCCGTTTGCCCGATCTATCCGGCATAATCGCCGCATACTGTTTGTTTTGAGGTAGCTGCCCATACAACGGATGGATGGCAAACCCTCGGAGATCTTTTCGTAAGATTTCCTCACAGCGCTTAATCTCACCTTGCCCCGGGAGAAATACCAAGACATCCCCATCTGGATTTTCTTTGGTGGCTTTAGATACCGTTCTTGCCGTGAGTTCGGTTAGCATCATTATATCAGCTTCTCCCGAGTATTTTATATCAACCGGGTACTGTTTTCCTTTACTCACTACTGCTTTGCAGTTTAGAAGCTGTGTAAGTTGTGGCATATCGAGAGTAGCAGACATGATTAGTATGCGCAAGTCTGGCCGCAATACCTGCTGCGCTTGCCTGCAAAGCGCCAGGGCAACATCTGCATGGATGCTACGCTCATGAAACTCATCGAAGATGACCATTCCCACTTCTTCTAGCGAATTATCAGTATGAATCATTCGAGTAAGTATACCCTCGGTAACTACCTCAATTTTTGTTTCATTACTTACCCTGTTTTCAAACCTTATTCTGAAACCGACGGAAGTCCCAACTTTTTCACTGATCAGCTCAGACATCCTGGAGGCAATTGTTCGTGCTGCCAACCGTCGTGGCTCCAGCATTATAATTTTCTTTCCTTCCAACCATTGCTCATTCATTAGCACCAATGGCAACAATGTACTTTTGCCAGCACCAGGAGGAGCATTGACAATCAGAGTATTACCGATTGATAGTTGAGACTGTATATCCTCAATTACATCTTTTATGGGTAGGTCAATATGATTGTAGTTAAAGCTCAAGAATCTGAAAGAATTAGTTGGCTAAAATATACAATTATCAATTGGCCTGATATTGCAAAGTGTGGATTAGGGTAGCTTCTGTCTTACCTTGAAGCTTTCGGAAAAATACACTGGCGTACCGCTCTCGGTTATGCCATTTACTTCAATTTTATAATCCCCTAAATCGTCTGAAGTATGGAATTCTAATTCCACTGAAGCGTTTGCTGATATATTCAAATCAGGATTCCAGTACAGCGTATTTCTATAGTCCGGTATTCTTTTCAATTCTTCCTTGTTCACAGTATAATCTGGTGAATAGAACTCCCTGGGACGTTGTAGGCCGTGATAAACTTTTTCAACCAAATACTCTGGTAGTTCCTGTTGGTCATAATCCCCATCATATGTAGTGAAGTTGAGTATACCAGAAAAACGGGCATTACCCATATAGTAATAGTCATTTATCACACCTATCTTTTCTATCTTGAGGGGATCAAAATTCAAGATGTATTCAAAATCCAAAATTGGCACTCCATCAATAGTGGTCATTGCGTGGCTTTCAAGAAAGCCATCGTTGAGGACGAAGAACCCCTTTTTTCTATTGTTGTCTCTAATCACTGCCGACCTGATGTATTCTATGAAAAGGTCTTTCACGGTTTCAAATCGGGTAAAGTCGTCCAATATGTATTGAAAATCCGGAGTTCCATAGAAATGCGTGTTCACTTTCTCATAATCAGGGGCAATGCCATTGACGTTGTTGAACTGTCTATATACCTGGGATAGTTGAATATTACCATTTAGAGACTCGAGAAAGCTTTTTTCAGATGCGTTAAAGCCTGGTCTGTAATGTCTGGGATTGTAGTTCAGATCAAATGGTGAATATATATTCACATTCGAACTTTTGAGGCTATCTTTTAATGAAAAGAAGAGTGCAAATTCATTTTCAATCCGGAAGGGCACTTCGAAATGGAAAGTACCATTGAGACTGACGTCCAGCGCATTCAATATTGAAGTGCGCCCTGGGAGGTTTACAAAAAGGGAACTATAAATGCTTATAGGTCCATCTGGTCTATACTGTCCCGAAAGGAGGGGGGCATTAATTTCAGCTGGATATTTATATTTTCTTTCCCTGTCACTTGCTATGTCTTCCCATTTGAATCTTCTCCATCCATGAGTCATCATGAGCAGGTCCATTTCGTTTCTCCTACTACTTACTTTTGGATTGAAATAGTACTCAGGATCATAAATGTGCCCTTTTAGATCTGAACTGATGAGTAAGCTTGAAATTATAGTTTCGGTGTTTTCAAGAGAACTATTTCCTGATTTGTGCACACTGATAGATGCGTTTACTATTTGTTCTCCTTCAAGATCAATTATTACTTTTTCACGCTGGGAATACTCTTTGCTCTGAGTGCTACCGGATATCAACTTATTCTCTTCAGGAAATTTGAAAACAATCCTTTCTGCCACAGGTTGATAGTTTTTATTGAGTACCGCTATGTGACTAATACCGTCCTTTAATTCCGTTAGCAAAATTTTGCGTTGGGTAGGGTTGAGTGGGTTAAAGGAGGAAATGTCAATTAGTTCTCCCTTGGAGTGAATAACCAAAAAGTACCGATCATCATTCTTTTGATATGCTTCTACTTTTACAATGTAATTATCTTCTTTGTCTCTTTCTACAATCAGACTCACGCCGGAAGTTTGTGCTTGTGGCAAATCAAAAGTTTCCACTTTGTTACCAATAGCTATTCTAGCAAAGTATTTTTTTCCAGTTTGAGGTTCTAACCAGAAAGATGTAAAACCACGTCTTGTAGTTTTGAATTTCCCAACTTCTATCTCGTTGTTGTCATAAACAATTCCTGTAACCCCGGTACCTAGTCCGTATTTATCAGAAACTTTTACGGCTACCTTGCTTCTTAACCCTTCTACAAGACTTCCTCCTTCTGGGAAGAAATTCACCAAAAGAGTTGAGTCAGTCGTTGGAAGGTTCTTTGTGCTAAAGTCATCAGCAGGATTAATCACGGATATTTTCTTCATAAAAGCCAAATCAGCATCGAAGTTTTTCATCCAATTGGTGTAGGCCCGCAGCGTATAATGTCCGCTTGGGAGCTCGGGTGAAATAAATAATTGCCCACTGCTTCTTCCATTCTCCAATTTGGCCCTTTCTTTCACTAATGATTTTCCTTGATCGTTGATCAGTTCAAAATTGACAACCTTGGATAAAGTAGTCAATTGATTGGTTGATGCATCCACACAATACGCTGAAATCCACATAGTTTCTCCGGTAACGTAGGTGGACCGGTCTGTATGAGAAAATACTTTCTCCTGATGCTCATTGCTAACTAGATCGCTAAACTTCGATTTAAGATCGGAATCAGACCCTTGAGCATGGCTCATTTGAATTGTGAGACAAACGAAGAAGCCTACTAAAACAAATTTCATCAATATGTGAGCCACATTCTTAATCATCCCAAAATTCTGGTTTTGTAGGCACTCCACCTTTTTTTCTACAGTCTGCACACCCCGGAAGAGCGAGAAAAGCTCCAATTGGAAATGGGGAAAAATCATTGTACACAAAATCATAGAAAAACTTACCACTTTCATTGATTTCCCGTTGTAATTCCGCCTCGTATTCATCACCAAAGTCTGATTTAAGAAGAGTATCCAACGGGGTACAAGGAATTCTGCGAATGAGCGCTATTGGCACTTCTCGATTGGTTACAAAAATTCTTTTTTCAATTAATCCTGATGCAGAAAAGTATCCTAACACTGGCTCATCAGGGTTAGTAACATTAATAATGTTTCCTATTACTTTCGCTGGTTGCTTATCAAATAAATTGCCTAGCTCTTCATTGGATTCTTGCAAATTTTTCCAAAAGAAATACTCATTCTCAGATATTGTATATTGACTAACTAGCTGACTATATTTAATGGTAAAGCGCTCACCAAAACCAGTAATGAAGCCTAGTTTATGACGCGATATTCTATTTTCTATTAGGTTTTCCGTTGTTGCAAGGTTTATTCCTACTGGCTGTTTGCTCCCCCAGCAGGTGTGCAGTGGGTTCAGCGTAGCGACGGATTCATCATTACCAACATAATCATAATAGGATTGCCAAAACGAGTTGTATTTCCAGGTCTCTGACCATTGAAATCGGAAATATTTGGGTTCGACATCTGCACTGTGATTGTCCACGAAAAATTGAACCCCAACAATATCTTCCTCAGAACCGACAGCTCCTCTTGATTCTCCTTGAAAATAGATGCTGTCAAGAGTTGCTGATGCAGGCAAAGTTTCCCATGCTGACTCGTATTGTTGACCCTCATAAGTAAAAGTGAGTCTGTACTTGTTACCTACCTTACCTTGAATATTGCTTGTAACATACTTGCCATTACTGGATTCAGTTAGTTGTTCTGAGACTCCATTTTCTTCTTCTATATATACTGCTGCTCCGGACACGATTTCCGTATCGTTAGCTAGTTCGGCGCTTTTACTCAAACTAACAGTATATGGACCCGGCTGATCAGTAATCGTACCATCAACAACAATAAAGCTTTGATTACTATTTGGGATATTGGGTGTGAATGGTTCAACACACGCTAAAAGCAGCAACCCACAGATCAAAGGGAGAATATGTTTTCTTAATTTGATCAATTCAGTGCAAAGTGATATGTGATGGTTGGAACAGCATTCTTGAATACAGATAATTTGTATCCGTTTATTTCTCCGTCTTCACTCTGGAAGAATACAGAGTATGCATTAGCTCTACTGGTCAGGTTGTAAACCGACAAGGACCAGGAGCCATGTATTTTTTTGTGTACCCTATGGTTTCCTTCAAAGTTGACAGCCACGTCAGTTCTGAAATAGTGTGGTATCCTGAATTTATTTCTGTCTGTATAAAGTAACACAGGCTGTCCTTTCAGGAAATACTTGGTTAATGGGAATGTAGCAGGTCGGCCCGTGCTATAGTTCACGTTAAATGAAATATTTACGCGCCTATTGATTTTATAGTTTGACACCAATACTATGGAATGAGGTTTATCAAAGTTCGATGGGTAGTACTCACCACCATTTATTCTTTCGCTTGGGAAACCCCCATTGGCCTGAATCAATGATCGGGCGAATGTATAACTCAACCAACCGCTAAACTTACCGGAGTTCTTTTTCAAAAGTAGCTCAATCCCATAGGCCTTTCCTTTGGCGTTGATGATGTCTGTTTCCAGTGCTTCATTTAACAGAAGGTTTGCTCCGTCTTTATATTCCAATACGTTGTTTACCTTTTTGAAGTATGCCTCTCCCGAGAATTCCAGACTTGTTCCGTAGAATGTTTTATACAGTCCGGCGGAGAATTGATTTCCTCGTTGTGGTTTGATCCCTGGGCCACTAAGTCGCCAGGTGTCAGTAGGGGAGATGGCTGTAGTGTTCGACATCACATGTATGTACTGGTTCATTCTGTCATAAGAGAACTTCAATGAGAGGTCATCCCTAAGTTTGTATCGACCCGATAATCGAACCTCAGGACCTAAATAGGTTTGAGAAATTGATCCTGCAGAATGAAAAGTAGTATCTGTGATGTATTGCGGTTCTCGAGCTCCATTTGCTCCATAGGTAAATGACAGACCTGGCCCAATGCTATTAAACATGGTCAAACGCACTCCACCATATACGCTCAGTAGACTGTTTACTTCATATTCATATCCACCGAATAGAGCTGATTCAAGACCTTTTTCCTTCGATAGTGTTATTGGCGATACGATCGACTCTGAACCCAGAGCATTTTTGATTCCCGGTTGCAGGCTGTAAAGCGTAGAGGACAAGCCAAATTTGACATTCACCTTTTCTTTTGGGAAGTAGTTGAACTCAGATTTTAACCCATAATGGTTGATGCTATAGTCCAGATTAAAAGCTCTTGTCGGATTGTCATCACTAGACAAATCATAATTGTAATTGGCAAATGAAATAGACGAGATGGAATTCAATTGATTTGAATAAGTCTTTCGCCAGTGTATCGCGGCATTGGTGTTGAAATATCGATAGACGGTATCAGAATTTAACCTGAACTTGTCCCGGCTATGGTACGCCGATAGTATTAGTTCGTTCTTTTCATCGATCCTGTGCGTTACTTTGGTTACCACATCCGAAAATGCGCCTGTGCTGTTTCGAAGGTTAGGGTCATCCAGAAGAGAAAAAATGTAATCTGAATATGTGCTTCTAATTCCCAGGATGTAACTGCTGGTATCTTTTTTAATTGGCCCTTCCAAAGTGATTTTTCCGGTTACGGGGCTTATACCGCCTTTGTAGGTAAAACGTTTTTTATTACCATCTCTCAGCGCCACGTCAAATACCGAAGCAATTCTTCCACCGTAGTTTGCCCCAATACCACTTTTATAGAGATTGGCACTGGCTATTACATCAGGATTGAATACCGAAAAGAAACCAAATAGGTGGTTGGTATTATAAACAGGTACATCGTTGAGTAATACTAGGTTTTGATCTGCACTACCACCCCGTACATTGAAGCCAGCGGCACCTTCACCCACTGTTTGTACACCAGGGAGAGTAAGGGCTATTTTCATAATATCAGCCTCACCCATAATGGAAGGAATTTGTTTAATGTTCTTCATATTCAGATTAGCAAATCCGGTCTGCAGGTTTTCAATGCTATTTTTCTCTCCGGTCACTACAACTTCTTTCAAGGAGATAATGTCATCCCTTAATTCGACATTCATGTTGCCATCGCTGTAGAGCATAATTTGTCTTTTCGTACCCTTCATTCCTGTAGAATTGATGAATACTTCATGGCGTCCTTTTGGCAGGGTAAAAGAGAAAAAACCAAACTGATCGGTAACAACACCTACCAATGGTTCCTTTTTGAAGACTGATGCACCTATCACAGGTTCGAGACTTTTGGCCTCTTTTACATATCCAGCAATGGTCGCGGTTTGGCCATCAAAACGTTTAGCGGCTTCACCGATTTCCGCTATCTGATTTTCCAACCTTTTATCTTTGTCTTGCTCGGCGGTTTCGCGGATGTTTTCCAGAATAGATCCACCTCTACTAGTTGGTTTATTTTGATTGATGCGTTTTTCATTGAATAAAACTGGATTGAGTTGTGGATCTACTATGAACTCATCGGTAGAAACAACCATATTTCCATTTCTAATGGTGAAATTGATGTTTGAAATCTTGGTAATTTTCTCAACAAGCTTTTCCAATGACAGTTCTTGAAAATCCATGGTGATAACTGTGCTGTCAAGTTGCGGATTGTAGAAGAATTTCACATCGTAACGTGATTCCAAATCCGAAATCATATCAGTAAAAAAGGCCTGCTGATAGTTGCCGCTGAGAGTGGAATTCTGAGCTTGAGCTGAGAAGTTTGTAATGAAAAGTAAGCCAACAAAAAGTAAAACAATTCTCCTCATCACTCCTCGTTTGCTGTTGACTCTTCAAACAATTGAATTGCATTGTACAGTCCTTGCTCCAAATTCTTTTTGGCGAACTTGATTCTGTTTTTTTTTATCACGGCCAGCAGTTCATCAGAATCCTGGTATGCTGCCAACAGGCTTTTCTTCCCGTTTACCTTGAATGTGCCAAAATCGTTTCGGACGAAAAAAGCATTCTTTGATGTAAATGAGATAATTTGTTTGTTTGATTCAAAGCTTTCCTTTCTAGTTTTAGTCCTTTTAATAAATAGATCAGAATCTCCATCGAAGGCAAATTGATACAGCCCTTCGTCCATTACTTCATCACCTTTCACATTAGTAAAAACGAAACCGTTAAAGGAAAACTCTTCCACTTTGTGATTGTCGACGGTGACATATTGCGAGTTATCTCGGGTTTCCAGCAGCACTACAACTTTTTGGGCAAATATGTCATACTGGATCTCAATATTCGGATATTTGATACCATCATAAATCAGGTATCCATCGTCAGGATGGAGGCCTCTAAAAAACTGGCTATTAACAGCGCCCACATAACGAAGGATGTATTTTCTGCCCGACAGGGAATGGCTAACATCCGAATTGACGTAATGATTGATGACTTTTTCAACCTTATCAGAAGAGCTCGTATACAACTGCCGTGATTGCCCTTGGCATATCATGCATCCAAGAAAAAAAGAGAAAGTGAAAAGTATCTTTTTCAACACCCCATCTGAAAAATAAAACATCAAAAATGTACTGTCAATCGGATTAAAAGCTGACGAAGGTAGTTCCAGAAAATCTTAAGAAAAAGCTTTTGGTTCTTTTTTTAAATTGGGTACCAATAGTAGACAATTGCATCCTGTACCTACATGATTTTGTTGGGAAAAATGGAATATTTAATAATAATCTAAGATCATAATTTTTCTTGCTTCAAGAATAAAAGCCTTTCGTAATGCCCGAATAAACATTTGTTTTTGGCTAGATTAGTATCTGCTCTCAGTTTGAAATTCTACTCATTGCTATTACTGTGCTGAAGGGTAAATTTAACTTACACTTTTGAGAAGCCAAGGATGTTGGTATTAGTCTTAAATCAAAACTTAAATTATACAATGACTAAAGAAAATGTATATGGATTGTTGTTCATGATGATCACTGGAATGATGAGCATATCATGCAAGCAACAGGAAGAAGTAAAGAAGCCTAATATAGTCTACATCCTGGCTGATGATCTTGGATATGGGGATGTCTCGGCTTATAATCCTGATTCGAAAATCAAAACACCTATTATTGATCAACTGGCTACTGAAGGAATGCGTTTTACAGATGCACATTCTCCTTCTTCAGTCTGTACTCCCACGCGTTATGGCATCCTTACCGGTAGATATTGCTGGAGAAGTAGATTGCCAAAAGGCGTGTTAAGAGGGTATGGCAAAGCCCTACTCGTAAAAGACAGAGTGACTGTTGGCTCTATGTTGCAAGAGAATGGCTATACTACCGGTGTGGTGGGAAAGTGGCACCTGGGACTGGATTGGGTAGTAAAGCCAGAGTTTAAAGATTCTATAAACAGCAAGAAAGTTTCTACCAATGAGTTTGGAATGGTTACTCAAATGAGTGGTGACTGGATCGACTATGATACAAAACCTACTGATGGTCCATTGAACCATGGTTTTGACTACAGTTATATATTACCAGCCTCTTTAGATATGGAGCCTTATTGCTATTTGGAGAATGATGTACTCACAGAGCTTCCAAATGAATATACTCCCGGGAATGATTTGAATACGGGCTCTTATGCTACAGGCGCTTTTTGGAGACCAGGTAGGATAGCCAAGAGTTTCGACTTTTATGAGGTCCTTCCAAGGTTCATAAATAAGGCCAAGAGTTTTGTAGCTTCTCATGCTAATGATGAAAAACCATTTTTCCTGTATTTGCCTTTGGCGGCTCCACACTCTCCATGGGTACCCAAGCCTGAGTATGATGGAAGCTCTGGTGCAGGACAGTACGGTGATTTTGTTCAAATGGTGGATGCTCAGGTTGGTCGTTTTCTTCAAAGCCTGGATGAAAGTGGTGTTTCTGAAAACACCATTGTGATTTTTACAAGCGACAATGGACCATTTTGGAAACCTGATTTTATTGAAAGATTTGAGCATAAGGCTGCTCGTAACTATCGAGGAATGAAAGCTGACATCCATGAAGGAGGACACAGAATTCCTTTTATTGTCCGCTGGCCTGGCAAAGTAAAGGCAGGAAGTCAGAGTCCATTTAGAACTACTTTGACAAACCTAATCACGACTTGTGCAGAAATGGTTGGGGCAAAGCTTAATAGTGAAACAGGAGAGGATAGCCAGAGTATTCTCCCCATTTTGCTAGATGATGGAGCTGATAAATATGAAGCTATGCCTATCGTTCATCATTCATCCAAGGGGTTTTTCGCCATAAGAAAAGGAGGCTGGAAATTGATCGAGGGTAGGGGGTCTGGGGGATTTTCTAAACCCGCTATTATAGAGTCTGAGGAAGGTGAACCGATAGGTCAGTTGTACAATTTGAAAGATGATCCCTCTGAGACTAATAATTTATATAGTGAAGAATCTGGTGTAGTGAAAGAGCTTTTAGAGGATTTGGATAAGATTAGGAATAGATAGGCCGTACAATGGACTTTATAGTTGTCTAAGAGAATGAGCAAGGCAAAGGCACCTTACTCATTTTCTGATCTAGTTTAAAGGGCGATTAAATGTACAATTTCTTGTAGTAATCGTCTGCCATACGCTGTGAGCGGAAATCTTTGAATACGTCCGTCATGCCTTGCCTAACGATTTTATTCCATTCGTCTGGTCGGTCATAATAAGTAGGAAGAATCTCCTTCTCAAGGATATCATACATGTGGTTCATGTCGTGCAAATCCTGATCGTATTCTGATGCAGATAAATCAGCTTCAGGAATGATGAAGCTGTTTTCTCCATGTTTTGCGAATTCCAGAATCCATCCATCATTAGTAGAGTAGTTTACCGAACCATTCATTGCAGCTGTCATGCCACTGGTGCCAGATGCCTCCAACGGAATTCGGGGATTGTTCAACCATATGTCACTTCCATTTTTCATCAGGGACGACAACCTGAGCTCATAGCCTGTTAGTATGGTGGCGTTAGGATAGGGCTTTAAAAAGTGAACCAGACGATTGAAAATGTCTACAGAACCATGGTCAAGAGGATAGGGCTTTCCTCCCCAAATAATCTGCACAGGATACTTTGTGTTTTTCAATATTGATTCAAAACGTGCGAAATCCCGTGTGATCAAATCAGCCCTTTTGTATCCGGCAAATCTTCGTGCCCACACGATGGTCAGCACATCGGGATCAAATAACTTACCGGTTTGGTCAGCCACTTCATTGAATAAGTGTTGTTTCAGTCTTTTCTTTCTTTTTACAAAGGCATTTGCATTATCTTTTTCATAATACTTTTCCAGATCAGAGTCCGTCCAGTATTTCCTGTTTTGGGCATTGGTGATGGCTATGATTTCACAAGTGTCTTCAAAATCTCCCCACATCTGGTCGGATACTTCCTTGTGCTTTTTAGAAACAGCGTTGGATTTTTTGGCCAACCTTAGAGCAGCAAGGGAGTGGTTGAACCGACCATATTCGAAACCAACCATTGATTCAACTTCCTGAACAGACAGGTGGTTGAAAAAGCCCATGTCTGACAATAGCTTAGGGTCATTTACCTCATTTCCGGCTTTCACTGGTGTGTGTGTAGTAAAGACCAGCTTTTCCTTGAGGTTTTGACGGTCGTTATTGTTCTGTTGTAGCAGATAAAAGGCCGCAGGTAGGGCATGCGCTTCATTGAAATGGTACATTTCTATTGGGTGACCCAACTGCTCCAATACTTTAACACCACCTATTCCAAGGATAATGTATTGAGCAATCCTTGTTGCAAGGTTGTTGTCATAAAGCTTATCCGTGATAGTTTTTGACAAATAGTCGTTATCAGGATGATTTGTTGAAAGAAGAATGATTGGTGCGGTTCCAAATGTCTCAGGTTTTAGCATCCAGGCCTTCACTTTTACAGGCTGACCATGAACAGCTACATCCACAACAATCCCTGTATCCTCAAGGAAAGTGTAGTGCTTTTCTTGTCTTAAAACACCAAGTTCATTGTTTTCTTTTCGGACCTGGTCGTAATAGCCGTAATTCCAGAGCATACCTATGCCTATCATATTCTGGTTAAGTTCATAAGCACTTCTCATGTGAGAGCCCGCCAGAAAGCCAAGGCCCCCAGAGTATATTTTGAGCGTTTGGTCAATGGCGAATTCCATGCTGAAGTATGCCACTCCTTTTTTGTATTCCGGGTTGTATTTATATGGATGTTTAAAATTCATTTTTTTGATGTTTAACTTAGTCGCGCGAATTAAGCACCTTTTACAATCTTATGAAAGGTGTACTCATTAATTAATTGTAATTTCGAATGGCGAGAAACCATAACTAATCGCTAGTAAAGAGTCTTCCATTGCAAAACCTTTTTGATCGATTGGCCAATGCCGACGAAACGGCACTCGATGAAATATATGAGCTCTTTCATATCAAGGTTTATAATACCGTATTAGGCTATTTACAAAACCAGGACGATGCAGAAGAGATCACCCAGGATGTGTTTGTTGAGATTTTCAAGTCTGCCTCCAAATTCAAAGGGCAATCAAGTCCCGGTACATGGATATATCGCATTGCGGTGAACAAAAGCCTTGATTTCATCCGGTACAAACAGCGCAAAAAGAGGTTTGCTGATGTGAGAAGGTTATTCTCAGGGTCATTGGATTCGCCCGTGCTTGACATCCCGGATTTTAATCATCCAGGTGTCGTAGCTGAAAACAAAGAGAATGCAGCGATACTCTTTAAAGTAATTGATACACTTCCCGAAAACCAAAAAACAGCATTTATTTTAAGTTATGTTGAAGAGCTTTCGAGGCAGGAAGTAGCTGATATTATGGAGGTGACTCTTAAATCAGTAGACTCTCTTTTGTTCAGAGCCAAAGGAAGTTTGAAAAATAAATTGAGTGATTATTACCCTAACCGAGTGAAAAAAAAATAATTATCGTCTAAATAAATGACATGGATTCACCTGAATACATTTGGAAAGAAAAAGTAGTGGAAAGCCTGGAGGGGATAAAGCCTGCCAAGCCCAATTCTTTTTTATTGACCAAAATTAAGAATAAGATCAAGCACAGTGACAGTAGC
Source organism: Cyclobacteriaceae bacterium (assembly GCA_049115735.1). Classification (GTDB taxonomy): domain Bacteria; phylum Bacteroidota; class Bacteroidia; order Cytophagales; family Cyclobacteriaceae; genus CAXBNB01. Next base: position 182,776 of record JAGDZP010000010.1, read on the forward strand.
GCAGAAGCCGAGGTAATTCCTTTGTTATATTTAAGATTGACGGCTGCAGCAATTTTACTGTTGATTGTGCTCAACATATCTGTTGTTAGGAACAGTGCTGGACCATCTGAAGATGCTCGCTCTGAAGCACCACTGGATATGAATGCAATTGGTTTTAGCAAAAACTACAAGCTTTACGAATGATGAAGTCTCAACAGTTTTTTAAGCTCGTCATTGTGGTGTTGGTTCTATTAAACCTGAGCGTCATCGCTGTATTTTTCATCCAATCTTCTAACAAAACGCCGTTAAGGCCTATGCAACATAATGGACCAGGTGGTGCTCACAAAGGACCTTTGGTTGACCACATAGAACAAACGCTGCAATTGGATGAAGGCCAAAAAGAAAAATATAAAGCCCTGAGACAAGCGCATATGAAGGCCATGAAAGAAATGAACGACAGGCATAATAGCTTGCTGAAGGAATACTTTCAAACTCTGAAAAAGGAAGGAAATAAAACAGCACAAAATCAACAAATCCTTTCAGATATTCAGGATGTGGAAAAAGATAAGGTCGAGGTGACTTATGAGCATTTTAGAAAAATAAAGGCTCTTTGTTCAGAGGAGCAGTTAGAGAAATTCCCGAAAGTGATGGATGAAACAATCCGTCACTTGCTGGGAACCGGACAAAGAAGAAGGCCACCTCCGCCAATGCATTAATCAAAGAAAAAACTTGTCCATATATTCCTGGAATTGGTTTTTGTACTGGTCACTTATTGGAATGTAAGTGCTTTCGTCATAGACTATGCGTGATTTTTCAATGGTTGTGATTTTTTTGAGATTTACGATATAGGAGCGGTGAACTCTCATGAACTGAGAGGGTGGGAGGTACTGTTCAATTTTCTTCATGCTCATCAACGTCATGATAGGTTTTTCATTGCTTAAGTGAATCCTAACATATTCTCTCATCCCCTCTATGTATTGAATGTTTTCAAAATCTACACGTACGACCTTATACTCTGATTTTATGAATAAAAAGCTGTCATCGCTTTTTACCTCTTCGTTTTGAGTCGAAGAATGCAAGTCAAACCAGGACTTGGCTTTATTGGCAGCTTTCAGGAAATCTGCGTACCCGATAGGTTTGAGTAAATAATCGAGAGCATCTACTTTAAAACCTTCAACGGCATATTGATCATATGCTGTTGTGAAGATCACTTTAGGTGGGTTTTTCAAGGATTTGACAAATTCCATTCCGTTTAGATCAGGTATATTGATGTCGATAAACATTAGATCTACCTCATTGTTCTCGAGGAAATCTAGTGCCAAAATAGCGCTTTCCAACAGCTCGCATTGTTCTAAGAATGGAGTCTTATCTATATACTTACCAATTTGCTGAAGCGCCAATGGTTCATCTTCTATGGCTATGCACTTAATCATACGGTACATTTAGTTCTACTGTGAAGGTATCCTCATTTTCTAGAATTTCCATGTGATAATTTTTCCTATAGAGCAGATCTAATCTGCTTTGCGAATTTTGGATACCAATACCAGTACTTAATTCTTGTTTCTCATCGTGCTTGCTGTTTTCAAGTTTGAAATTAAGTTTCCCATTTTGCTCAGATAAATACAAGTTTACAAATGACGGATTTTTATAACTGACTCCATATTTGAAGGCATTTTCAATGAGTGAAGTAAAGAGGAGAGGTGGAATATCTTTGTCTGAAAGTTCATCTGATATATCCATGGTTACCTCGACTTTGTCCGAATAGCGAAGCGACATAAGGTCTACATAGCTCCTTATGAAGTTGATTTCCTCTTGAAGTAGTATTTTACCAGATTCAGGTTCTTGTAGCAAATGGCGCATCATCTTTGAAAGTTGAATAACAGCATTCTTGGCTTGCTCGGTATCTATATCAATTAATGCATGAACATTGTTGAGTGTATTCATGAAAAAATGCGGGCTCACCTGGTTTTGAAGCATCGATAGTCTGTTTTTGACATTTTCTTTCTCCAGATTCATTTTTTCTCGTTCAGCCCTAGTCCATCGAAATGTTGATCTTAGACCTGTATCAAATCCGATCATGAGCAGTGTGATGATCATAGCATTTACAAATGGTGGAAACAGAATTGCTAAAGGGTTTGGTCGTCCTGGTGCGTTAAAGTTATTCCCTGGTCTTGGTGGTGGGGGTCGCATGTCGTTGCGCGCTGACATCTCATGAGGAGGAGGGCCACCCATAGAAGGACCTCTTTGTCCTGGTGGGGGGGCACTAGTTGAATAAAAATATACCGCTGTAATAATTAGAACAAGTGTTGCGCTTATGAGGTATAGAGCTTTATTATCGCTGAATAAATAATATGGAATTAAAACGAAGTGGTTCAGTAGAAGAGCTATTGCGAAGGGTAAAATGTTCAGCCAGGCTTGCTGAACTAGTTCCCAAATTATACCATCATAATCTTGGTATATAAATACTGGTGAGGCAAATATTATTATTAAAAGACCGAAAGTAATTAGGTGTTCAGCCCAGTTGATGAGCCTGTGTTGTTGGACTGACGACATGGGATAAAATTAGAGGATTTGTCGTAAAGTAAATAGAAGCCGAGTGATTGAAGTTGCAATCACCCGGTCTTTAGATTTTTAGTTCAAATAATTGATCACTGCCTGGTTCCTGTCCGAAGCGTGACTTTTGAGTTGCTGAACATAAGAACTGAATGAGCCAATCTCCTGTTGCGCATATTCAGTTATTAAGTTTTCATAGTTCGTATATAAGGTATTCATTTTGTTTACTTCAAAGACACCAGATGTGAAATCACTCAAATGATAATTATATACTGCTTGATACTCTGGTATACCCATTATGTAAGCTATAATTGGCCAATTGCTACCAACTTCAGCAGTAGAAAGACTAATGCTACCTCCCATTTTTCCATCTTGAAAAGCCTCGTTGTTATCCCATGGGATCCATATCAACAGGCCATTTTGATTGTAGAGGAAGTAGTTGTGGGTCATATTGCCATAGGTATCCCAGTTTTGTATAACATTGTTGGCGGCAAGATATTTTAGGAAGTGGTTTACATCAAATGCACTCTCAAGGTCTGATTGCCACTGATTCGGATTTGACGTGCGAATGTCACTATGTAGAACGTCATACAAGGCCCGAATATCAGAGTAGTCATTGGCATCTTCATTGTTCTTTTTATCCATGTCGGCAGTATTGTAAGTGCCAGAAGCAAATGATGCACCTGTTCCGTCAGGTTTGTACAGATTGCCATCCAGGTTTGAGAATTGTGTATCGATCACAGTATCATCAACTTCTTCTACCAGGGTATACATGCCAATGAATACAGAACCATTCCCACGATCAAGGTAAACTGCTGCGAAAGCCGTATGAGCTGCTGGAATTCCAAATTCTCTAAACAAATCCGCTGCTACTTTTTCTCGCATGGCTGTACCATCAGAGTAGTTGTTGCTTAGATTAAGTTGTTTAAACCCATAAAAACGCTGGTTTTCTATTGCTGGATAAGTATCCTCGAATTCATCAAAATCTAATTTGAAAGGAAATTTGTCTGTGCCACTTTGATAGGCATTTCGGAGTGTAGAGTTTCCTTTGTATCGGATTCCAGCTTTATACCATTCTTTACCTTCGAAATTAAATGAACAAGGCACCCAAATTGGTGTGAAGTCTATATCCGCACCTCCGCCACCAGGTCCACCGGGACGGCCACCTGTGCTTCCCATGTTTTGAGCAAGATCAGATTGCATGCTACTCCAGCTTTCGGCGCTAATTGAGATGTCAATTCTATGCACCATGTCATTAGGGAAAACAGTCTCAAAATCGGGATCTGCGGCATTGCTGTGAGTGGTCTCTGTCCAATCGGGAGTTTCTATATCCACAATAATGTCAGAGTTATCTTCTGATATGATATCAGATAGATCATCGTTTCTGCAGGCTGTTGAGCCTAGTACGATCAGGGTGATGATGATTAGACTATACATTTTCATTTTATTAGATTTTTTATTGAAAACTATTGTTAATGGGTAATCTTGATTTACAATTTAATTTTGTAGTTAACACCGATGATATGGCTGTTTTTGTACTTATTCAGATGATAGTCCAGTCTGTAGCTAAGGCCTAGATAATTACCCCCCGGGAGTTTAAACTCACCACCCACGCCATACCTTACTTTTTTGAATCCGTTATCAGATAATTGTTGGAACCCTTCGACTGAAACAAATGGAGTGAATTTGCATTTAGGAATATCATAGGCCAGCAGTCCTTTGTATCTCATGAATTTATCGCTACTGTCCTCATTAAAGTCGGTAATGTTGCTATATCTTAGACGCAGCTCAGGTTCAAATCGACCATATTTTTCAAACGCCTTCAGGTCAAAACCAAAGCGGTGGTAGAAGTTCGTGTGATCGGATTTCTGATCTCCAGTATACCTGTATAATGCACCAATGCTCATGAAGTCAGTTAGTTTGTACTTAATACCGGTTTCCAATAAATACTTATCTATCGAGGAACCTGATGTGAGACGAAGTTGTGGCGCTACATAAATATTGAGGCCTTTGCTGATTTTCTTTTTTAGCTTCAACTCCATCCATGTATTCACTTCATTTTCTGTTCCTGAAGATTCCTGGGCATTGACCATATACCCCCATAGAAATAGGAAAAGAATTAATAACAGTTTTACTATGTTGCTTTGATTTTTCATAATCCTTATCATTTTTTAAAATCTGTTCCAAATAGGGATTTCCCATTTCCATTCTCTTCAAAATAAATCGTGATATTGGCAACATCGCGTAGAAAATCGATGTTAGAAACTTCATATCGATTGACATTTATTCCTGTTCTAGCCTGAAGATCAGTAATCAGCTCGTCTTCTTTTTTTAGATGAATGTTTTCGATTTTTTCATAGAGTATTGTGAGAGAATGTTCTTTTTTTAGAGAGAGCACTTTTTCCATAGCCCAGAGTGCTGCAACAATGACCGCATTTGTAAATATTAGCTCAGTGTAGCTCATTTCACTGTGAGCTAAGGCATTGATGACAGAGATACCTATCACGACGAACAAATAGGTCATTTCCTTGATAGGGATAGCATCAGTTCGGTATCTGATAATGCCGAATATGGCGAAGAGACCCAGCGCAAATCCTAACTCTAGTTTGACGCTTTCCAGAAGAAAACATAATAGGAAAACGGTTAAGCCTATGGCGAAATAGCTGAAGTAAAAATCTTTGCTTCTACCACTTTTAGCATACATAAATTTAATAAGCAAGAGCAATGTGATGACATTCAGAGTTAGTCGAATGAGCAACTCTGAAAAGTCATAGCCATTCAAAATATTTACTCCAAGTAGATTGAACAATCCATTCGAACCAATTTCTTCTACTTTACTTGCTTCACTTTCCATATTAATTGACCCTTTGTTGTTTTGACAAATTCTTTTTCATCAATCTCATTCTTCGTTTGAAACTGTTATGCTTTATACCTGTATTTACCATAGCCAGACCATTGCAGTATTTACTGAAGTGCCCGGATTTAATGCCCATATCATTGAGGGCTTGAATTATAAGAGATTGGTTGTTCCCTTTTTCAGACTTTACTTCAATAATGGCAACATTGTTCATGATTGTTTCTCCTGACAGAGTACTGAAATGGAGGTTTGTATCGATGGTGCATCTCTCATTTAATTGTTTGTTAGCAAGGGTTGTTCTGGAGAATTGATTGTTTAGTGCGACCGACAAACTGCTAGCTGAATATGGAGTATTTGATATAATAAAGTCCTTTTCCTCCCTTGAAAAACTATTACTTGAAATATTTGAAGAGGGTATTCTTGATTTGATTGTTCTGCCCTTATTGGTCTTGTATTTCAATTCAAGAAATCCTAGTCCTGTTGAAGAGTAGCTTCTGTGTCTTATTTTGAATCGATTGAGTTTTCCATTGTGGTGGGCTTTGTACATATCGTTGTTGGCCGTGTCAAAATATTGAGTTTGGTAAATAGAATGGCATGTTCCGTTTATTTCCAGTGCAAAATAGAATTCTGATATTTTCCGATATAGTTCCGTTAGTCTTCTGGTATTGAGGATGAATTTTTTGTCGACCCTATTCATGAGGCTGACTTTTTGGATGTCGCTAAGGCTTATGGTTTTGAACTGTTTCATTTCGAGTTTCCCTGGGTAGCGCATGCTTCGACCTCATTTTTTGTTGATGGTTTAAAACTAGGATAGCAAGGAGGGGAGAAGAAATAAATTCAACGAACTGGGAAATTTCCTCAACGAATTGGCTCGTATGCAGAAAGATTATTTAATTTCCTTTGTTGAATTGATCAATAGACCCATAATATGAAGAACCTGAAATCACTGGTTAACGATTGTATTGTAAGCTTTAAGAGTATAGAAGAAAAAGACTGGGCAGTGAAAAAGAATCCTGATAAATGGTCTAGAAAAGAAATACTGGGTCACCTGATTGATTCAGCAATCAACAACTTACAGAGATTCACAGAAATTCAATTTTCACCCAAGCCATATATAATTAGAAAATATGGGCAGGATGACCTTGTGAAAGCTAACGACTACCAGAATGTTCCTATAGGTGAAATCATAGAATTATGGGTAACATTAAACTACCAAATATGGAGAGTGATGCAAAAGCAAACAGATGAATCTCTGTCGTCTGAAGTTGAAGTTGAGCCTGGTAAAATGCAGTCTCTGAAATGGTTAATGGATGACTACATTGTTCACCTTGAGCACCACATGAAGCAGATCAGAAACTAATAGTCCTTACTCCAAATCTGAGTTGTAGAAGGCTCCTCGGTTTTCTTTCCGTGCCTGAGATTGTTTCACTATCAGGTAACCAACAGTGATCAGGTTTCTCAGTTCGAAGAGTTGAGCTGATATTTTGGTTTTTTTATAAAGTTCTTCAGTTTCCTCATAAAGTACTTTCATCCGTTTAGCCGCACGCTGAAGACGCTCGTCAGTGCGAATGATCGTAACATAATCATTCATGATGGCGCGAAGTTCCTTTCTGTTGTGAGTAATAAGAATTAATTCTTTCGGTGGCGTGGTACCTTCATCATTCCAATCGGGAATATTGTCAACAAAATTACCTTCTAGTATATCCTCCTTTGACTTAAGGAAGGATCTATGAGCAAAAACAACTGCCTCCAAAAGCGAATTAGATGCCAGGCGGTTTGCTCCATGCAATCCTGTGTTGGAGCACTCTCCGCAAGCGTACAAATTTTTAATAGTTGTCTGACCATTTTCATTTACATCTACTCCGCCACATAGGTAATGTGCAGCTGGAACTACTGGTATGTAGTCTCTCTTAGGATTGATTCCTATTTCCCTACACTTGTTGTAAATATTTGGGAAGTGCTTTTTAAACTTTTTCTTTTTGATGTGCGTGCAATCAAGATATACACGATCAAATCCACTTTTTTTGAGCTCATTGTCGATTGCTCTGGACACTATATCACGAGAAGCCAGTTCTTTCCTGGGATCATATTTTTCCATGAATAGCTCTCCGTCGGCGTTCCTAAGAAGTCCTCCAAAACCACGAACTGCCTCAGAAATGAGGAAGGATGTGTTTGGTTCAACGTGATCTAAGGAAGTAGGGTGGAACTGGATAAACTCCATGTTGCTGATGTGGGCTTTCGCCCTATAAGCTATCGCAATTCCATCACCCGTGGCAATTTTAGGGTTGGTTGTATTTTGATATACCTGGCCTATTCCACCAGTGGCCAGCATGGTGATTTTGGCTAAAAAAGTTTCTACTTTTTTAGATGCTTCATTGAATATGTATGCTCCGTAGCATTCGGTTTCTTCTACAGATGTCTTGTTCCTTCCTTTGGAATGGTGCTGTGTGATCAAATCAACAGCAAAATGTTCTTGAAGTACAGTAATGTTCTTGAAGGTTCCTACTTTATCCAGTAATGTGGTTTCGATCTCAAACCCTGTAATGTCTTTGTGATGAAGAATCCTATTTTGTGTATGACCGCCTTCTCTTCCAAGATCAAAGTTTCCTTCTTTTTTACGATCAAATTCCGTTCCCCATTCAAGCAATTCCTCTAAGCGGTCAGGCCCCTCTTTAATGACAAGATCTACAGTTTGGAGATCACAAAGACCGTCACCCGCCTTGAGTGTATCTTTTATGTGTTTATCGAATGAGTCGGTAAGTGTATCGGTTACTACGGCTATGCCTCCCTGGGCATACTTTGTATTCGACTCTTTGGCATCAGCTTTTGTAATGATGGCAATCTTAGCGTCAGGAAATTTCCCTGCCACTTTGATGGCATACGTAAGGCCTGCAATACCAGAGCCAATTACCAGGAAGTCGTATTTGTGCATGTATTTTACTTGGACAACTCAAGCATTCTGTCGATAGGAATAAGTGCCTTTTTCCTTATATCTTCAGGAACATGAATTTCCGGTAGTTCGTTTTTCAGACACAAATATAACTTTTCAAGTGTATTCATTTTCATAAATCCACATTCACTGCAAGCGCAGGTGTTGTCTTCATGTGCTGGGGCTGGAATAATCGTTTTATGTGGCACTTCTTTTTGCATCTCATGCATGATGCCAGCTTCAGTCGCCACTATAAATTTTTCACCCGGATCATTTTTCACATGATTGATCAATCCTGTTGTAGACCCAATGAATGAAGCGACTTGTAGAATATTAGGATCAGATTCAGGGTGGGCTATGAATTTCGCATCAGGATGCTCTCGGTGTAGCTTTAAAATTTTGTCGATAGAAAAAGCTTCATGCACCATGCAGGTCCCTTCCCAAAGCAATAGATCTCTGCCCGTCATTTTGGCTATGTATTTGCCCAAATTCTGGTCTGGTGCGCAAATTATAGGTTGGTCTTTGGGCACAGATTCTACAATTTTTATGGCATTGGATGAGGTGCAGATAATATCGCTCATAGCCTTAATCTCAGCCGAACAATTGATGTAGGTGATGACCGTGTGATCAGGATGAGCATCTATGAATTTTTTGAATTCAGCAGGAGGGCAGGAGTCTGCCAGAGAACAGCCAGCCTTCAGATCAGGCAGAATTACTTTTTTTTCAGGATTGATGATTTTGGCTGTTTCAGCCATGAAATGGACACCTGCAAAAAGTATGATGTCTGCATCGGTAGTTGCAGCTTGCCGTGACAAACCGAGGCTATCTCCCACAAAATCAGCTAACTCCTGAATGACAGGTTCCTGATAATAATGTGCCAGGATCACCGCATTCTTTTCTTTTCTGAGTCGGTTTACTTCGTTGATTAACTCCTCGTTTGTTCTTTTGTCGCTAGCTATTTGCTCCATTTTCTTTATTTATCAGCCCTCATAAATTACCCCGGAAGTTGGCGTCTCATTCAGTTCTATTCGTTTTAACGCAGGAATGCCTTCTTTGATTCTATCCCAAAGCCAAATGGCAATTCTTTCACAAGTTGGATTTTCCAGCCCCTCTATGTCATTCAAATATTTATGATCAACTTCGTCTATTATGGGGCTTACAACCTTCTTCACAACGGCAAAATCTTCTACCCATTCAAGTTCCGGCACTAAATCTCCTTCAATAAATATTGTCAGTTGATAAGTATGACCATGCACGGCTTTGCATTTATGTCCTGTAGGTACATTCGGCAAAGCATGCGCAGAATCAAAAGTAAATTTCTTAAAAATAAGCATAACTCAATGTTTGAGAGGTCATGCGGCATATGACCTTCTTTCAAACGCAAATCTCATAAAATGACCTGATTATATATCTCTATTCGATGGATAATTTTACTTTAAAATTGTTATTGACCCCTTCAAAGTGCTGTTTATTGATGGCAGTTGTAGTACATAATAGTAAACGCCAGAAGGTAGATGCCCCCCGTTCCAGTCGGACTGATATCTTTGCTGCTGAAATAATCGCTGACCTCTTCTGTCAAATACAGTAAGTTCACTTTGTTCATACAAATGGATTTTTGGAATAGTGAATGTGTCATTGATTCCATCATTATTTGGAGAAAAGGCATTTGGAATTTCTATTTCATGTTTAAACTCAAAATTTATAGTATTGGAAATTGATTGAGTTTGCTGATTCATAGAAACTGCCCTAATCCTCAATTCATGGATAAAGCCATCTGTAGCGTTTTCCATTTCTATAGACGTTTGATTTGGTTCGACACTTTCTATCATTTCGAATTCTCCTGAGATTTCAAGCCGCCGAACCACTTCGTAGCGAAGCACTCCATCATTCCATCCGTCATAAGAATTCCAGTTTAGGTTGATTTTCCCTAATTCTTCGTCCGAACTTCCAAGCAGAACCAAGCTGTTGTGAATCCTTGAACTTACGGTCTCAAAGCAACTATTGACTGCTTCGATTTTATATTCGTAAACGGTTTTTTCAGTATTCAAATTAAGATCAAGAAAGGCTCCAGAAGATGGGCGAGGTGTCCCGAGCAATTCCCAGGTGCCGCCTTGACTTCTTTTGTATAAATACAATTCTTCAAATGAATTAGGAGGATCATATACATCCCAGGATATGAGTAAGTCATTGTCATTTTTTTGATCAACTGTGGTGACAACAAGATTGACCATAGAACTGTCATTGTATACAATTACCTCCTTAGTATCGGAAGAGCCGAAGCAAACATGATCCTGAGTTGCACTACTTTCATCTACCTGGAGGCTGTGCTTCCCAACTCCGTTCCAATTTACAATCACTTCATTGCTTCCATTGCCAGAGATAATCTCACCTCCCTGAATCTTCCAATCATAACTCGAGCCATTTGTGTAATGAATGTTATAAGAAATATTGGCTGTATTGTTTGCGCAAAGGGTATCAAGACCCTGTGGAGTTTCAGCCTCAAGGAAAACATTCACTCTTACATTAAAGGTATTAGTATCTCCAGCACAGCTGTACTCGTTTGTTTCTATCAACTTTACATAAGCGTCATTTTTTGTGTCTCCCCAGTCGACTGCTATGGAGTTGGAGCCTTCACCATTTGATATCGCACCTCCATCAACAAGCCACTCATACGAGACATTACTATTGTCATTGACCTCATAAAGTACTTCTTCGATTCCAGGGCAAACGGATTTGCTGCCAATAATATCGTTTATTTCTGGTTTTGGGTGGAGTAGGAGAGAGATCGAATCTCGTACTGTACATACACCTTTATCAACTATCAAATAATAAGTACCACTATCCTTAACCGTCAGGTGAGGAGTTCTATCAATTGGAGACCAGAGGTAGTTTTCTGCATCCAAGATATTCGAACTAAAAGTGATCGAATCTCCAGGGCATATTGTTTTATCTTCACCCAGCTCCAGCATAGGAGGCTCGACAAAAACTGCTTCTATTTGTCCTTCATCTACACACCCATTCACATTTCTAACATTGACAGTATAAACTCCTGGAACGCGTGTAGTAAGCCTTCTACTTGAAAATCCATTATTCCACTCAAATCCAAAGTAATTCCCTGCATCAAGAATTGCGAATTCTCCTGCACAGGCAGTCACTATTTCGTCTAATTCCAGAAAATCAGATGGATTTACGGATACGTCCAATGTATCCCTCAATTCACACCCGGAGTTATTGATGGTTTTTACCCAATAAGTCCCCGCTTCAGATACGGTCAGTGTTTGACCTGTTGATCCATCACTCCATGTATATTCTGCATCCGGGTCTCCTTTTGGCTTGATTACCCTCGATTCACCTTCACAAAGTGTAATATCATCACCAATAAATAGGCTACTGAAATTAGAAAAATAACCAAATCTGGTACCACTGCGTCGGCCTCCATCAAGAAAACCAAGTTGAAAAGAGTGTGAAGTGTTGCTGATGATGTTGGCACTCCCGGGTGTAACCTGAGAAGTACTGTATTCGATTTTTGCTGATACCCAAACATCATTAGATCCAGGAACGTCTGAAAATGCGTTGCTAGGTATTAGCGAACTTGAACCATTTAACCTAAAATTTCCTTCTCCTCCTTTTTTTACTATGAGATTGACGAAAAAGAAGTCCTGTCCAGACCTGGTAAAGGCGATCTGACTAGACCCTTTGCAGTTTATAGATGGAAGCAAAGCAGCACCTATTTCACAGCCTATCCCCGTATACTGCATCAAATACACGGGTTCACTGGTTTCAAAATAATTTCGCTCAGTAATGTTATAGCCCTGGATCTCCCTCGCCTGTAAAGTACCCAATGGTATACCATTGACGCTTACTTCGGTGTTGTCGTAGACAGCAGTGATAAATACTTTCTCGTTTTGATCCAAATTACCGCTTTGGACCACATATTCATTGCCTAATATTCCAACAGGCACAATTTGATCACCTGTGAGATCATAGCATCCATCTTCAAAAATGGAGTCGTCAGTTAGAGTTACGGCTATTGGTTTGCTAGAGCGTACTATGCTTCCTGCCAAGGTTCTGCTAGGGTCTTTAGATAATGCCCTGGCCGAATAGGATTGGCCTTTTTGCAAAATCAGTTTGACTGTATCTTCCTGATAGTGTCCATTTATGTCAATATTAGGAATAACAAAGATGACTGTATTATTTTCTGTAGCGACCAGGTCAAATGAGGAATAGCTGTCATCAAGTTGGTTTCTCCAAAAATTCTGACCAGGAATAACGAAATTTTGGCCAAGGGCATTTCTTCCCTTCAATGTATAAATGTCAATATTGTTGCTGAAGCCTACTTCATAATAGACAGTTACTAAGGCATCTGATTCAATTAAAAAGCCTTTGTTAAGAATGGAATCCGCGGGAGAATTTTCTACCTGACTCATTAAGCCCGGTGGTACAATATAACTCGTGGTAGAGTTGGTGCCGAGGTTGCGAACCACTGGTGAGAAGCCTGCATTAGCCGGTTGGGAAATTATCACCCTAGCAGCTTCAGATTCTGTAGATATCCGAAACCTCACCGGCTGATCTTCATGAATGGCAGACACATCAGGTGCTACAAACCAAAAAGTTGTATCTCGTTGGCCATAAGAGAATTGAGAGCTGAAGATTAGAGCAAGGGCTAAAAACCAATTCTTCATAGCATAAAATTAGCCAGGAAGAGAGATTAAACCTACATGTACTGTACTATTGAGGCTGTTAGTCGTATTCGTTTGAGAATTCACTATTGAGGTATTTGCTCAAATTTCACTGAAGGTTCATTGTCCTTAAATGACTTCCTTGGTTTGAGGTTCAGTACCTGAAACATTTCCTTGTCCTCGTTAACTTCCGGGTTTGGTGTTGTAAGCAACTTGTCTCCTGCAAAGATAGAATTTGCTCCTGCCATAAAACAAAGTGCTTGTTCTTCTGTGTTCATCTCAGTCCTGCCAGCGGATAGTCTCACCATTGCTTTCGGCATGATGATACGAGCAGTAGCTATCATTCTGAGCATTTCCCAAATAGAAACCCTTGGTTGCTCCGCTAGCGGTGTACCCTCTACAGGTACCAGAGCGTTCACTGGAACAGATTCTGGATGCTCGGATAGGTTGCTTAACGTTTGTAACATGCCCACACGGTCTTTGTGTTGTTCACCCATACCGATAATTCCTCCTGAGCAAACGGAAATATCAGCCTTCCTCACATGTTCTAGTGTATCAAGCCTATCGTCATAGGTTCTTGTCGAAATGATCTCATCGTAGTGTTCCTCGCTGGTGTCCAGGTTGTGGTTGTAAGCATATAATCCGGCTTCCTTGAGCTTTTGCGCCTGATCAGCACTGAGCATTCCCAAGGTGCAGCAAACCTCCATTCCCATGGAATTTACTCCCTTTACCATATCCAGCACTTTGTCAAAATCCCTGTTATCTCTCACCTCACGCCATGCAGCTCCCATGCAGAACCTGGTGCTGCCATTTTCTCTAGCTGTATTGGCAGCCTGAAGCACTTCATTCACTTCCATTAGTTTTTCAACTTTCACATCAGTATGATAGCGAGCGGCTTGAGGGCAGTATGAGCAGTCTTCCGGACAACCTCCGGTTTTTACTGACAAGAGGGTGCACACCTGCACTTCAGACGGATCATTATATTCACGATGTATAGTTGCAGCCCTGTATATGAGCTCCAAAATTGGTGAATGATAAATTTCTGATATTTCCTCTCTTGTCCAGTCGTTTCTAATCTGCATGTGCCGTAATTTTGATTGTGGCAAATGTAATATAGGATTGATTAGGGGACTTTATTTGACTGGAAAAAATTGGCCTGAATGATAGATCAAAAAGAAATTTTTCGTGATTATTTTATTTCCATATCAAATGGAAGTCTGGCCTGGATGCCTTTCAGGTTTTCAAGGTCTTTAATCTTTTCCAGATACTTGGTCATTTCTCCGTATTCTGATTTCATAAAACGGGCTTCACTTTCACCAACCATTCTTTCGAGGATTTCCTCAAATTCTGATTTTAGTTCCGGGTATAAAGTAATTGCGTAATCCTCCTCGATTCCAGCTTTGGTTGCAGCTATTTGGACGGCATCTTTGTAGCTACCCAATATATCTACCAAGCCTCTTTCTTTGGCTTGAGAGCCAGTCCATACCCGACCTTCAGCATATTTTTTCAATTCATCAATGTCCATATTTCTACCTTCAGCCGCTTTACCGGTAAATAAATCGTAACCTTTCTCTACCTGACTTTGTATGATGCTGGTTTCATAGTCATTCAGAGGTCTTGTCACTGTGTAGATATCAGAGAAGTCACCTGTTTTTACCACATCATGGGTGATACCTAATTTGCTTTCTAAAAATCCTGACATATCGAAGAGCATTCCGAAGATCCCAATGGAACCTGTAATGGTGGTAGGTTGTGCCACGATGGTGTCGCATGGCATGGATAGGTAGTAGCCACCTGATGCCGCCACAGCCGACATTGAAGCTATTACTGGCTTTTCAGCTTTGGTAAGCATAATTTCCCGCCACATCACATCACTGGCCATCAATCCACCACCTGGAGAATTCACCCGAATCACAACAGCTTTTACTCGCTTACTCTCTCTTGCTTGCCTGATAGCCTTTACAAACTTGGCTGAACCCACATTGGTAGATTCGCCTTTACCACTGACTATCTCACCTTCAGCAACAATCACAGCTACTTTATTCGATGAATATTCTGCATCGGCTTGTGCCCGCTTGATGTATTTTTTCAGGGATATGAATTTTATCTTTTTGCTCGTATCTTCATAGTCCAAAGCACTTTTGATTTCTGATTTAACCAGGTCCTTATAAGCCAGTTTAGAAACCAAACCAAATTCAAGTGCATCCTCTGCTTTTCTGACCAACATTGAATCCGAAATGCTTTTTAATTTTTCTATAGGAATATTCCTTGACTCTGAAACCTTTAATAGGTAATTTCCATAAATGTCATTTAAGAAAGAAGATACCTGTTCACGGTTGGCATCACTCATGTCTTTTCTTGAAAAAGGCTCTACCGCGCTTTTGTAAGTACCTACCTTGAAGATTTTGGGTTCAATCTCGAGCTTATCAAAAAGACCTTTGAAAAATGTTATGTTAGCGCTTAAACCGTTTAGTTCTATGGTGCCTTGTTCATTAAGGTAAATTTCGTCTGCTACAGAGGATACATAGTAATTAGCTTCGGTATAGTATTCACCATATGCATACACAAATTTGCCTGTAGATTTGAAATCATCCAGTGCTGACCTTATTTCCTCTAATGAAGCAAAACCAGCAGATAGGTAGCCATTTTCAATATATATTCCCTCAATATTTGGGTCTGTTTTAGCTGATTCAATGGCATCCAGAGTAGCCAATAACTCAATTCCTCTATTCTCATCTCCGAAGGCTTCTGCGAAGGGATCTTCGGCTAACCTTTCTGAAACCTGCCCTGATAGGTTAATGTACAGAACTGAGTTGGAAGAAACAATTGGTGCTTCATCAGAACTGGCTGAGGCGACTATACCTGCTACCAGGACAAAGCCTAAAAACATTAAAACAAAGCCTGAGATTACAAGGCCAACCATTGTGGCCAAAACTGTTTTGAAAAAATTCATATTTGATTTATTACTATGGAATGCTATTTAGAAAGAGCACTTTGTATTTACGATGCAAAACTATGAAATGATTAGTATTAAAATCTTAAGATATATTACAATAAAGCAGTGATTTAATGATATTCGCCAATTGTGCGATTTTTTGATTGATGTCGGCGTGAACAATTGCGTAATTCTATTGGGTACCAATATGGGCAATAAGGTTGCCAACCTTAGAAAGGCAATGGAAAGTATTGAAGAGCATATTGGATCGGTAAAGCGTCAATCGAAAATTTACCAAACTGATGCGTGGGGAAGAAGAGATCAGGATTTTTTTCTTAATCAGGTTTTAATTGTGAGTACAGAAAAAAATGCACAGACAATCCTGGAATCGTGCCTAGATATAGAGCAGTCTATGGGCAGGATCAGGTCTGAAAAGTGGATGGAGCGTATCATTGATATTGACATACTCTATTTTAATGAGGATATTATTAACACTGAAATACTAAGTGTGCCTCATCCGGAAATTCAAAATAGAAGATTTACTTTAGAGCCTTTGACTGAATTAATACCTGAGTTTGTGCATCCTGTTTTTGGTCAGACCAATTCGAATCTCTTGAATGAATGTACGGACGATTTGGAGGTAAATGAATTTATAAACTAGTTGAATATTGGAAATACTTGATTACCTCTTAGTTGTAGCCACGGGCTTGATCGCAGGATTTATCAACACCGTTGCTGGTGGTGGTTCATTGCTCACGTTACCAGTATTGATTTTCATGGGACTGCCACCAGCTTTGGCCAATGGTACCAATAGGGTAGGTGTACTCCTTCAAAATGTGTTTGCAGTTACCGGTTTCAAATCAAAAGGTGTTTCGGTTTTTCCTTATGCTATTTACCTGGCCATTACTGCGCTGATTGGTGCTGTCATTGGGGCGAAGTTGGCAGTGGATATTAAGGGTGAGGTATTCAATAGAATTTTGGCTATTGTCATGGTTTTGGTATTGATTATTACCATTTTCAATCCTTTAAAAAAGAAGTCGGTTGGGCAAGAGCTGATGAGCCCTAAGCGTAAAGCATTGGCTATTTTCCTCTACTTTTTTGTGGGATTATATGGCGGCTTTATTCAAGCGGGAATAGGCTTTATCATGATAGCTGTGCTGACAATTGTAAACGGATTGTCCATGGCAAAAACCAACAGTATAAAGGTTTTTGTAGTCCTGACTTACACAATCATTGCTATGATAGTTTTCATTTTAGAAGACAGAGTAAACTGGACATTGGGTTTGACTTTAGCCTTGGGAACATCTACAGGTGGTTGGATTGCCAGCCGTTGGTCGGCGGATAAAGATGACAGGTTAATCCGAATATTTCTCGTCACAGCTGTGAGTGCCATGGCAATCAAACTTTGGTTTTTTTAGACTGATCAAACTCCTCAAACAACTGTAGTTGATTTACGTTTTTGTTGGTAAATTATCATTTCTTAACGATAATTGACTATCAAGCAATGACAAGTACCAGACCCTATATGATCCTGCTTATCAACACGGTAGTCATGATCATTGTCATTATTCTTTCGGTCTTCTTTTATCGTGAGTTTCGTTCTGCACTTGATGAGCGTGTCTTATTACAATTGACTTCAATCAAACGACTCAAAAGGGTACAGATCGAGGAATATGTCCTTTCCGAATGGAAGCTTATATTGAATGCTAGTGATTCATCAAATACTTCGAATTTTGCCAGAAACTTAGAGCAACTTAAGTCAGAGCTTTCCCTTCACTTCGATGCTACCTGTATGTCTAATAGGCTGGAAAATTCCGCATCTGAAACTGGCATTTATGATTTTTCTGAATGTGCACTTGATGGCTACAACAAGCTCTTGCTTCTAAAGAAAGGTGCAAACAGTTCTTATTTTTACAATGTCCTCGATCATAACAGGATTCAGAACATATTGCTGGAGCGAACCGGAATGGGCAATAGTGGAGAAACATATTTAGTAGGTAAGGATTATCGTATGCGTTCCAAATCAAGGTTTATCCAGGATAAAACCCCATACCAAATTGTAGCCAAAACGGTTGGTGTGACCAACGCTCTATTAGGAATTAACGGACATCAGATCATCGAAGACTATCGTGGAGTACCAGTGTATAGCGCTTTTCATAACTTAGATATTCCGGGTGTCAATTGGGCGATTTTATCAGAAATTGATGTTGAAGAAGTCACCATTCCTCTGCAAAAGCTAAAGGAGAAATTAGCGGTGATTTCGGGGCTAGTTGTGCTACTAGGAGTTGGGCTGTCTTTATTTATTACCAAAATAATCTCAAGGCCCGTAGTGCGTATGCGAGACTACATTAGGAGCATGTCCAGTGGTAATTACCTGTTTGATATTAAGAAAAAATATCCTTTGAAGGAAGTTGCTGCCATGTTTAAAGCCCTGGATGAATTGAAACATAGTATCAATGAAGCCATTCAGTTTTCTTCTGAAATAGGAAAAATGAACCTGTCGGCCGAATACAAATTAGTAAGTGGCAATGACAAATTGGGTGAGTCATTGATCCAAATGCAGGAAAAGCTACAGGAATATGCAGACTTGGAAAGGCTGAATCGCCAAGGTGAAAAAAAACTACTGATCAGAGGGCAGGAGGATGAAAGAAAGCGCCTGGCAAGAGAACTGCATGATGGGCTTGGTCCATTGTTGACAACTTTAAAGCTAAATGTACAGATGGTCGATTTGGATAAGACCAATAAGGACAAGCTTATTGGAATGATAGATACTACCATTAAGGATGTGCGGAGAATTACCTATGATTTGATGCCTCAGTCACTTTCTGACTTTGGTGTGGCCACTGCACTCAACCACTTAATTAGCATTATTCAGGAGTCTGCGGGTATTGAAATACGATATGAATATAATACCAAAGAGGAAGGGTTGAATATTAATACGGAAATAGATATTTGTATATTTCGTATATGCCAGGAACTGATAAATAATACACTCAAGCATAGTGGGGCAAAAAAAATTGTGATGACACTAACTGAATTTGATGATAAGCTTTCCTTGTTTTACGCTGACGATGGACATGGATTTGATGCTACTACAGAACACAATGGGTCTGGGTTAAAAAATATGAAAGAGAGGGTGGAAGTGATGGAGGGTTTTGTACAGGTTCATTCTGGTGAGCAGGGTACACAAGTAGAAGTAGAAATTCCTTTTAAGCATGGATAAAATAGAAATAGCAATTGTAGACGATCACCAACTGTTTCGGGACGGTCTGGCTTCTATGCTTGCAAGGCATGATGACTTTGAAGTAAGCATTAATGTAGGTAGAGGTAAGGAGTTGATGGAGGAGCTGTCTTCGGGAAGTACTCCTGATGTACTCCTACTTGATTTGACCATGCCTGACATGACAGGATTCGAGGTGCTCAAGGAGATTAAGAAGAAATATCCTGATATTAAGACTATCGTACTGTCTATGCATGATGATGGCAATTATATCGTTCGCTGTGTAAGAGAAGGAGCGTTTGGTTACTTATTGAAAAACATGGATGAGGATGAATTAATCAAAGCTATTTACACCGTGTGTAACAATAAAAAGTACTTTAACGAAGAGATATCCAACCGAATGATCAATATCATGTCCATTGAGGGTACCGCCACCAAAAAGTTGTCCTCTAAGGAAACGGAGATACTTTCACTCATTTCAGAGGGTCATACGACCAAAGAAATTGCAGATCAGTTGTTTATCAGTACAAGAACTGTGGAGACACATAGAGTGAACATGATGAAGAAGCTGGCCGTTAAGAACAGTGCTGAGCTCATCAAAAAGGCCGTTAAATTAAAATTGATTTAGTCAGCCTACGTATAAATACGGATGGATAGCATCCGTATTAGATACATATAAAATTACCATTTTTCTTATAGGATCGCGAGGTGATTTCTGGCGTTAATTTGAGTAACAAAAGGGAATTTTAGTTACTTAAACAATTTAGCCATGAAAAGAATAGCAATCACACTCGCATTGATCCTCGCAGTTTCATTGACTTATGGTCAATCAAGGAAGGATCTGAAAGGACCAAGAGCAAAAAATTACAAAGTTTGGGAGCATAAAACGGAAGCTTCCTCAATAAACGTGGTAACCTATGATGTTGAAAAACTTCAGGGGCCATTAGCCAAAAATCAAAAGGTTTGGGAGAATGAAATCATTACAGGTCAGATTGTCGTCAGCTCAGTTAAGCCAAAACTCAAGGGTCCTGCTGCTAAGAATTACAAACCATGGAAAGACAAAAGTGAAATTGACGTTGGTGAGGTAATGTTAGCAAAAGATTAATGGCTAATTGATAATTGATAAAAATGGGTGTCGCCGATTGAGGTGGTACCCATTTTTTTGATTTAAGATCTTTACTCTTTCATACAGTCTTTAACTTTTTTTCAACCTTTAAATTCAATACACACCCAAAAATGACCAGAATTTTAGTGGTTGCTGCAGCAAAGTCTTGGTATAGATAATAAAAAAGATGATGAAAAATTAACAATACGAAAGCGTGACCATCCAATTATTGGACACTCATCCATTTATTGCTTTTTATATGCTTAACTTCAGCCACAAGAAGTTAACAAAAGTGATAAGCATGAAAAGAAGAGCATTCACAAAACTCACTGGTTTAAGTGCTATTGCCATTTCCACTACTGGATTTGTCAGTTTTAATGGCAATTCTTATGTTGGAGACTGTGAGACTACAACAGACATTTTGGGTCCATTTTATAGGCCAAACAGTCCTGTTAGGAGCAATTTGATTATTAAGGAGTTACAAGGTGATGTGGTGGAGCTTTCAGGTGTAATTAGAAATGAGGATTGTACTACTGCAATGAAGGGTGTCAAAGTGGAGCTATGGCATTGTTCGGCAGATCAGGTTTATGACAATGAGTCCGATGAATTTCGATATCGTGGAACTGTTTTATGTGATCACAATGGTAAATATAGTTTTTTAACTCAAATGCCTGTTCCTTATGACGTTGGTGGTGGAGTCTATAGGCCAGCACATTTTCATATAATGTTTTCCGCTGAAGGACACCAAAGCTTAATCACACAAATCTATTTCACAGGTGATCCATACCTAATGAAGGATTCATCTTCAAGCGCTGATGAGGCGCAAGGTAGAATATTAGAAGTGAGAGAATTCGGTGGTGCAAAAAGAGTATCATTTGATATCAACATGAACAAAAAACTTTCGGCTTCATATGGTGCATTGAATAAATTAGTCGGAAAATATAGGGATCTCGCGGAGGATATGACGATAGAACTTTTTCAATATCAAGGTACGCTTTGGGAGAAAAATGAGGTGTTTGGGCAAGGCTATGAATATGTGGGGAATAATATCTTTACATTACCAGGTTCTCCTAAGGGGTCTTATAAAAACCTCAGATTTGACTTACAAGAAGATGGTACTAAATTGAAGATAGAAAGGAAATGGCGGGGAGAAGATGAGTCGGTTAAAAACTTTGTTAAGCTGAAGATTTGAAAAAAAAATTTGAAAGTTATTTAAGCTTTTCTAAATCATTCGGAGTATCTATATCGATCTGTCCTTCCTCGAAATCGGTAAATATCGTTTGATTACTGTGAGTTGTTATAATTGATTTCGCTCCTTTGTCTTCTTTTAGCATGCTTAAATCGTTAAACAAGCTTTTCTCAAAAATTGCAGGTACACCATAGCTGCCACCGTACTTACAAGCTATAATTAAGCTTGCGTCATTTTTATATGAGATGTAGAGTTTCTTTAAAAGCTCAGCAGAAATTTTGGGCTGATCTGAGAGTAAAACCATAATCGAGTCAATGTTCGGGTGTCTGGACACTATTGCATCAATGCCGCAGGAAATAGAGCTGCCAATTCCTTCCTTCCACTTCTTGTTTGACACATGGTCGATATGACTGAAATCAACCTGACCTACTATGGTCTCTTCATTGCCACCTAAAACAACAGTTACCTTGTCAGACACTGTTTTTGCACAATCAATGGTGTAGCCCAGTAGCGTAGTACCTTTATAATTGATTAGTTGTTTTGCTCGCCCAAGGCGACTGGACTCTCCGGCGGCTAGTATTAAGATAGCTAAATCGGTGCGGTTCAATTGGCTTTTTCGTTTGGAAAGAAATTCTTCAAGTATACCTGTTTGAATACCTGCTCATCTTTTCCATCTTTGAAATGAATTGGGCCTTTGCGATACTTTAAAAAACCGCCGTTTCTATTGTTGAACTTTGCTTGAATTTCGCTGATGATAGATACAGCGATCTCATCGGGTGTTTCTGCTCCAATGTCAAGTCCGATGGGGTAGTGTAGTTTGTGTAGTATGTCTTCTGATAGCTCAACATCATTCTCTTTCATGTGAGTAATCAATTTCTCTGCTCGCTTTTTTGGTCCTAAAACCCCTATATATGAAGCCTCAGAGTCAATTATTTGCATAATCACGTCTTTGTCATAGTTCAGGTTATGTGACATGAGTATAATAGCCGTAAAGGGGCTGATATCAAATTCCTTTGACACATAGTCTCGTTGACAGGAAACCATCTGATCAGCCTTAGGGAAGTTGATTGGGATCAAATGTGCAACACATTCGTCTGAAACAGTCACATTCCAGCCCAGCACACTGGCCAACTCAGTTACTGGTTTTGCATCAAATCCCCCACCAAATATGAGGAGGTCTATGCCTGGTTGAATGACTTCTATAAAAACCTTGACTTTTTCAGCCTTGTAGTATTTGGTTTCAGATTTTTTAGTTTCTAAGATTTCAGTAAGGTCCTGATCAAAGAGATGTTTTAGCTCATCATTTGTCGATAACAATTTGCCATCAGGAGCCAGGATGCATTTATCTCCAACCTTTATATTCTCATTTCCAGACTCAAACACTGTCGCAACGATTCCATAATTTCTAAAACCCAGAAATGACTCAATTTGCTTGATTGGGTTATCCACAGCTTCCGGTTCTATCGGTTCGATCAAAATATCGATGATGCCGTTGCAGCCCAGCCCTATGCCTAGTTTGTTGTCATCATCATTGGTGGTGTCATAGGTCACTGTTCTTGGTTCTTTGTTCAAGATCACTTGTCTTGACTTGCGCAGGGCATCACCCTCCAGGCATCCGCCGCTTATGGAACCAACCCAACGGCCATTGTCGAACATGAGCATCCTTGCACCCGGACTTCTGTATGATGAGCCTTTTACCTGTACCACAGTGGCCAAAGCGGCCTTTCTTGTAGAAAAATCAACCTCGTTGTAGGTTGAAAGGATAGTTTTGAATTCTTTCAAAAGGGAATCAGTTTAATAGTCTGCTAAAGTTACAATTTTAAATGCTATTCCAATAATCTCTATATTGGCATCTCTGAATAAAAGTAAAGATGATCAACTGGGAAGAAATAAGATCTCGATACCCTCTGATTGAAAAAGGTGGATATTTCAATACTGCATCCTTTGGAGCTATATCACAATCTACGATTGATATAGCAACCAAAAAGCATGAAGAACATATGCTTAGTGGTAACGAAAATTATAATACCTGGGTGCAGGAACTTGTACAGCTCAAGGTTGAATTAGGGCAGTACATTAATACTGATAATAGAAATATCACATTTTTCTCAGATGTAAGTAATGGGATAAATAAGGTTAGTGATGTGCTATCTGGCGAATTAGAAGTTACATTGATTAGGGAAGACTTTCCTTCTGTTACACTTCCATGGATCACCAGAGGCTATAAGATCAAATGGATCGACTATGAGGAATTTACGGTAGATTATCTAGGTGCTATTGAAAAGAGCCTCAAAGCAGGTTCAAAAATATTGTGTTTGAGTTGGGTGTTTTACAATCACGGTTTCCGGATTGAAGAAGATAAAGTAGGTGAACTTTGCAAACAATATGATTGCTACTTCATTCTCGATGCTACCCAGGGATTGGGGGCTTATCAGATTAATGTAAAACAAGCGAGCATAGATTTCATGATTTCATCCTGCTTTAAGTGGTTTATGGCAGGCTATGGGTTGGCCATATCTCATGTCGCTGATTCTATTCTGGAGTTAAGGACTAGCCAGTCAGGTTGGAATATGTTAAAGGACTCTTCGGGCAGTATAGAAGACAGATCAAATTATGCGAAAGATGCATCAGTATTTGAAGTAGGGCATAGTAAGTTTCAGAATATCAGTGTTTTATATAATTCATTTTCTGAAATGAAATCTATAGGTCTACCCGAGATATCCAATAGAACAACTCAACTGTCTCTAACTTTAGCAAAGGCACTGAAGGAATCCAACTTTGAAGTAATCTCTTTCAATGATTCTGCACCATCAGGTATGGTGAGCATTAAGTCCAATAACAAGATTTTGGAGAAGATAAAAGAACATGGAATTAGCTGCACACCACGCAAAGATTATATTAGATTTGCCGTCTATTTTTACAATAATGAGGATGATATTAGTAGCCTGATAAATTCATTAAAAAACTAATTGAATCCTTTTTTGCATCAAAAAACACTTAGCTCTAATCACGAATAAAACATACTTTCATGCCTTCTATTGATTTCAAAAAGCAAGTTTTACCGCACCTGATCGCTATTTCAATTTTTGCTTTGGTGGTTGTTATTTTCTTTGCCCCGGTTTTTTTTGAAGGAAAATCCATTTCCCAGCATGATATCATGCAAGCTCTGGGCGGATCCAAGGAGGTAAAAGATTACAAGGCTGAAACAGGAGAGGAGACCTTATGGACTAACTCTATGTTTGGAGGGATGCCATCCTACTTGGTGGGTGCGGAATATCATGGTGATCTGATTAAGGTTGTTCAGAAAGTAATCTCAATGGGGCTCCCATATCCTGTCTCTTTGGTATTTCTATCTTGCCTATGCTTTTATATTATGCTCTTGTGCTTCAAAGTAAGGTCATGGTTGGCCATAATCGGAGCTCTGGCCTATGGACTTACGGGTTTTGTTATCATAAGCCTTGGTGCAGGCCATAACCTAAAGATAGCTGCAGTGGCTTTTATGCCGCTTGTGCTGGGAGGCATTCACTTGTCTTTTGATCGAAACAAAATATGGGGCTTTATCCTGACTGCATTGGGATTGGCTTTGGAGTTAAGGGTGAATCATTTACAGATAACATATTACCTGCTGTTGATTGTGTTGGCATACGGCTTATCACGATTGATCTTTAGCATTAAAGAGCATACTCTGCCTGATTTCTTCAAGACGCTGGGCATTCTAGTGATTGCTGCGGGACTAGCTGTAGGGGCAAATTTTGGTAGAATGTGGACACTCAAAGAGTATAGTGAATATTCTACTCGAGGTAAATCTGAATTGTCTTCGTCTGGAGATAATGAATCTGGTCTGGATGTCGACTATGCTTTTCAATACAGCAATGGCATCACAGAACCAATATTCTTGTTTATTCCTAATTTCTTTGGTGGATCTATGGCAGAAAACCTCGGTAAAAACTCCAACCTGGAGCAAGCCCTGAGAAAGAATGGAGTAGAACGTAGGCAGATTAAAGAAATGACCGAAAATGCCCCAGCATACTGGGGAGACCAACCTGCCACAGCTCCATATTACGCAGGAGCTATTGTTGTATTTCTATTTGTGCTAAGTCTGTTTGTACTTGACAGCAAGCATAAATATTGGTTGCTTGGAATGGTATTATTTTCCGTTATGTTGAGTTGGGGTAAAAACTTTGAGTCTTTCAACTACTTCATCTTCGACTACTTGCCAGGCTACAACAAGTTCAGGTCAGTGACATTTACAATTATCATCACCGTTTTCTGTATTGTATTATCGGCATTGATGGGATTGGAAAAGCTCCTTGCCTCTGAGTGGAATAAAGAAATACAAAAGAAATTATTCATTGCGCTGAG
Organism: Cyclobacteriaceae bacterium; assembly: GCA_049115735.1. Taxonomy (GTDB): domain Bacteria; phylum Bacteroidota; class Bacteroidia; order Cytophagales; family Cyclobacteriaceae; genus CAXBNB01. The sequence continues at coordinate 208,584 of JAGDZP010000010.1, forward strand.
CATTACCGGTGGTTTCGCTCTTTTATCTGCTTTGCTGGCAGGAATTGGTGGTTTTTCCGGTGCTGTTGATTCAAGATTGCCGGAGTGGTATGCTGAGGCCATCAGGGCCGACAGAGAATCCCTTTTACGAATGGATGCTCTTAGATCATTGTTTTTTGTTATGGTTTGCGCGACATTGCTATGGCTTTATTTTAAGAACAAAATGAAGTTGGGTATTGTTATTGCCTGCCTTGGATTTCTGGTTTTTATTGACCTTTTTCTTGTGGATAAACGATTGCTAAAGAGCTCCTCATTCCAGCGAAACCCAAACAGAACGGAATTCACAGCCAATGAAGCTGACAAAAGAATCTTACAGGACAAAGATCCTAATTTCAGGGTATACAATCTGATCAATTCATTTGCTGAAGCCAGGACTTCCTATTTTCACAAAAGTATTGGAGGTTACCATGGAGCTAAGATGGGAAGGTATCAAGATCTGGTGGAGCATGGCCTTACCAAAGAGACTTCAGCCTTAATTAACGGACTACAAAGCAGGCAATCCAGCTTTAGTGATTTGCATATTCTCAATATGTTGAACACCAAGTATTTCATTGCCGGAACTGCGGCTAACCTCGTGATGCCTAATTCGAATGCCAACGGAAATGCCTGGTTTGTAAGTGAAGTGAAAAAAGCTGGCTCTCCAGACGAAGAAATTGAAATTCTTAATCAAATTGATACGAAGCAGAGTGCAGTGGTAGATACTTCTATGTTTAAGGCTTCCAAGGAAAAGTATAGCGGCGCTCACATTATACAATTGCTTGAGTATAAGCCCAACTACCTGAAGTACGAGGCGACCTGCTTTGATGATGCTTTTGCTGTATTTTCAGAAATCTACTATCCGAAAGGCTGGACAGCTAAAATAGATAGTACCGAAGTAGATATACATAGAGCCAATTATGTGTTACGTGCATTAGAGGTGCCGGAGGGCACACATACCATTGAATTTGAATTCAAACCAAACTCATATTATACCGGTAATTCCATCATGATGGTTTTCGGCGGTACCATCATCCTTTGCTTTTTTGCTGGTGTTTTCTATACTTTTCGAGGATTGAAGGAAGAGGAGGCACAAGCCTAATTTCTTTTTACTTCCTTAGATACTTTCCAATAAGTTCATTTATATCTTCAGAAACTTTGAGGAAATAAATTGTTGGCAGAAAAATGGCCGTTAGCAATCCACCATGTATTAATATTCCAAAATAGGGATTGGCAATTACTGGTATCAGAAAGGTACTTATTCCATAACAAATTAAGCCACATGTGAGTACCAGGATAATTCTGTAATCAAGCGGTTGGTATTTTAGTACTCGGTTCAAAAAGAAATACCTACCAACGTTAATAATGATAAGGGCGAGACAAGAGGCAAGGGCTGCACCACTAATACCATAGGGCGGAATAAGGAGATAATTGAACAAAACAACCAGTATGATGAGTGATGCTGTGAAATACGTATTGAGTTTGTAGAATTTTGAACTCGAAATTATTTCATTATTGGCGCCAGTGAGCATGTCAAAAACATGGGCAAGGCCGATAAATAGAACAACATATTTGCCTTGAGCGTATTCAGAAGGCAGGATTTCAAAGACATAATCAATGTTCAACCAAACCCCCAGGAAAAGGTACACAGCGAAGATGAATTGGTTTAAGCAGCTTTTGTAATAAACAGATTTAATCAGGTCTATATCACCAGTATGCCAGGCACCTGAGACTACTACGGCAGAGACTCTCTTGATGGCCTTAGATGGAATACTGACAAAAACACCAAAGAAGAAGGCTGTGGTGTAAATGCCCGTAGGAGAGGTACCGAGAAAATTTCCGACCATAATTTTATCCACTTCCAAAACTATAATACCCCCAACACTGCCAAGCAAGCCATAAAACCCAACTGAAGCAATATCTTCCCTGAGGGTTCTGCCGAAGTTTAAAAAATTGCGGTACTGAAAATTGACTTGTTTTCGAAGGATTAAAAAAGCCATACTGACTATCCCAGGACTACTCAAGCCTATTGTGTAGAGAATGAAGAGGAGTTCGAATTGGGCTGATTCCAGATGCCAAAACAGGAGCAGACTCAGAGTAATTAAAAATTTAAGCAGAAAGCTTTCACCAAATGAACCTAGCACAGTATTGTGTAACATTCTGACAAGCGGGTCAAAATTCTTGAATACCAGCCTAAGTACAAATAAACCTGCAAAAGCCCATACAAACGGCTCAAATTCTGCGGCAGTGTTCTTACCAGATATCAGCTGATCTTTAATCAAGAAGAAGAAGGCAATGCCCAATATAGATCCAACTATCGTGAGTATGAAGGAGAAACTGAAGAACCCATGATGTGCGCCACTTGGGTCTTCTTTGAATTTAGGAAATAGCTTAATGGTAATGAGCGGTAGCCCAAATGCAAACAAATTCGAAAACACATTAGTGTAGGCCGCAAGTAGTGAGATGATTCCGATTTGATCAGATGTAAGCAGAAAGGGCATCAACATCGCCGCATTGGCAAATCCCAGGAATACTCCCAGGTAGATATAAATGCTTGAATGTACGGCTTGTTTTCGTATAATGCCCATAGAGTAAGCGGCTGAATTCTTGGCTAAATTAGCCTATCATATACACTCAAAAGCTTTTGGGCTTCATTTTCCCAATTATATTTCGTTTTGATCAGATTACGTCCCTTTCGTCCCATTTCTTCAGCTTCTTTTGGGTTGTTAATCAGATACGATATGGCCTCTGAGATCTCATCAATATTTTCAGGATCAACCAAAATACCACAATTGGATTCCAATACAAACTTTGCTGACTCTCCAACTTTAGAAGCTATAACAGGCAAAGCGGCACACATATATTCGAATAGCTTGACAGGATAGTTCGTAGTATAGCGTGAGTTAGCTTCAGGGATAATAATGCCTATTCTGCTTTGATATAACTGTTCAAGCAATTGCTCATAGCCCAGCCAGCCGAGGTAATCTACATGCCTGCTTTCGAGCACATCGTCTTTCAATGATTCAGGAGAGAATTTACCACCAAGTACCAATTTGCAATCAGTAGAGGCATTTGCTTTGTCTATGGCCTCTGTCATTTTTAGCGCACCCCTGGCTTCAGAAATCAGCCCGACATATACAACACTTGATTCTCTATTTTGATAGTCCTCAGGCGGGTCAAATGAGCTGGCAATTGGAAAATTACAAACCAGCGTAGTTTTCTTTTTAGGAAAAATACGTCCAATGATTGGTTCTGCTATTATGATCTGGTTAAACAGTAAACCAGCTGTTCGTTCTAAAATACTGTAAAAACAAGCATATGGTAATTTTAGCCAGAACGGAATCCAATGCTGGTACATCGTTTGTCGATAAGTATCCTCATGAGCATCGTAAATCACTTTTCTGCCAAGAAGTCTTAAGACGATTCCGATAAATACCAGTTGAGCGTCGTGGATATGGAAAATGGAGGTGATGGGTCGTTTAATGGCCTTTGAAAGAATATCCAACGGGGTGAAAAACAACTTCTTAAAGCCCGAAGCATATTGTTCAACAACAATAATATTCACCCCGTCAACAGTCTCATTCTTTGTGTGTGGAACAACAATGGATACATCATAGCCCGCACGGTGAAGGGTACTGGCCTGCTTTACAAAAATTCGCGTGTCAAAAGGGTAGTGGATGTATGTGGCTAGCTTTACTACTTGAGGTTTCATAGCTTGATCCATTTTTCTGGCAACAAATCTTTGGTGTCATAATACTGACTCTTGTATACCGACTTCTTGTTGTATTTAGATTGAAACCAATTTTTAGGGGCTATCACGATTTTATCCAAATTGGAGTTGAGCCATGCTCCCCACCAGCTAAAAGTACTGTTGGCGATGATATTGTGCTGGCAATTTGACATCAAGACCATGTCCATGAAGGATTTTTCCCCGGTATTTTGGTCGACAAAATATGCATTGTCAACTTCACTGAATTCTTTTTGACACCAAGCTATATTATCTGAGAAGAAGTAAAACCTTGGATTCTCAGTTTTACTCTGAACAAGCTCGATAGCATTTTTATAGTACTCGGAACCAAGCCCACCAAAAAAGGTTTTGTATTTTCTTAGATTTTTATAGTCTCCCATTCTTATATGAACGCTGACCGAATTCTCAACATTCAGTTGATCAATTAGTGACTTGTTTTGGTCATCGATTGGAGACTTAGGCTGAATCTCAGCTCTGATTATATCCTGAATGTCTTCAAAATACTTTTCACTCTGCCAGTAACCGGAAAGGTATATGTCTTTGGGTAAATCAAAAAAATCAGCCACAAAATGATAATGGGGTTGAGCAAATGCCTTATCAGAAAAAGAATAATGGTTGAATTTGTTCAGTAACCTCTGAATCTTAAACCTTCCAATCAGATTGTTTATTTCTGATTGCTCAGCAATTTCAGGATTTGTGCAAAAGTTGTCGAGCTCAAAACTTCGGTATTTGTGTAAAGTATAGGTGTATAGGTCGAGTTTTAGCTGAACCTCGTGCTTTAGCGCCAGAGCCTTTCCAGCAGCATATTGAAATAGCTGGTTTCCTAAACCGCCTCGTAACCTAACAATTACCATTCTTTAAGCTTTTTGCTGGTCAACGAAAGTCTATTTCTTTCCTGATTGCCAAATAATTGCATGATTGAAATACTTCGTGAATTTCGGAATACTGATCAATAGGTACCAACCCATCCCTTACAATTCTATATAATTTAAAAGAAGGACCCAATGCATAGTAAAGGTCTTTGAAATATGTTCGGGAGTCAATATTGGTACCTCCAAATTCAAATTGAATAAAGTCAATGCTCTTTGACTCAATCATACTAACAGCACCTTTGAACACTTCCAACTCGTGTCCCTCAACATCTACTTTCAGAAATTCTATTTTTTCAATATTGTTTTGCTCAGAATATAAGTCTATAGTTGAAACCTTGATGGTCTCAGTTTTATCAAAACCGATGGCTGTATGATCCAACTTTCTTTTATAAACTGACGAAAGTTTAGAAGCGTCAGTGTCATAGTGAATCTGAATTTTCTTTTCTTCACTACTGAGTCCAAGATTATTCAAATGGAAGTTGTCGCTTGTTATTCTTCCTGATAGTTCACCGAATGTAGACTTCACAGGTTCGAAGGCATGTACATTGTAATTTTTATCACCAAAAATGTTAAATATGAGTGATGAATAATCACCCACATTAGCACCTACATCAAAAATGACAAGTTCTTCTTTTTGACCATAGAATTGATTAATCCGCCTAAGAACATGGTCTTCACCGTTTTGATGGTACTTACTGGTAGAAGAATAATTCATTCCTCTTAACGAGAGGTAATACAATTTCCTGAAGAAACTTTGAAATGCTTGCTTCCCAAGGAAGGGGTTCAATATTTGTAGGAATGGATTAGCCATCTTGATGCCTCTTAACCAAATATCTTTTGCTCAACCAGCGTGGCATAGTGTAGCAACTTGTGCGTCAACCTTCCTATGCGCTTTTTTCTCAAATTGAATTGATTGGTAGTATAGAGCTGTAATTGATGGATATACTCTTCTTCATTCTTCTTGCTCCCAATAAAGATCACATCCTCAAATATAGCGACGTAATGTGTTGAACTTAACTTGTCTGTAATATCATGAATGGTTGGCCAGTTTTTCGATACATGTGGCAAATAGGGTGGTGATAAGAACAACCTGGCATCATCTACCAATATGATGGAATTCTCATGGGTGTTGTTTTTCAGCAAATCAAGCTCCTCAAGAAGTGGACATTCATCGTCATCTCCATAAGTATCCCCACCGCACCAATGTGCGTCCAACCAAAACACCTGGGTTTTGTTAGAATCAATGACTTCTTTCAATAGTTCTGAAGAATTGCCGAAGTGCCTTTTGATATTATTGTATTTCCCCAACTTATCAGCATACTTGTCAAAAATAATTTTTGAATTTTCGATAGTCTGAACCGTATCAAAATGCCTGGTAGCCCAAATACATGTATTTCCTTTATAAGTTCCTGTTTCGATGAACTCTTCGATATTAAATTTTGTCTTCATCTGAAGAATAAGCTCCTCAGGACATCCCATTCTGACTATTCCCATTTGTTATTTGTGACTGCTTTGATTTAGTGTTGTAGCTCAAATGCTGACTTTTCAGCGAAGATATATAAATTAGGTATATGCAAAAGCCGTTTCTCTCCATCATCATCCCCACACTCAACGAGGAAGGCTATATTCTCAAAACGCTGGATAACATCCATAATATGTTATCAGGGAATATTGGATATGAAATAATCGTGGTAGATGCGGGAAGTACAGATCAAACAGTGAGTTTGGCTCAAACAAATGACATTAGAATAGAAGTTAGACCTGAATTCAAAGGGTGCAAATACAAATCACTAAACTATGGTGCAGAATTGTCCAAGGGTGAAGCGCTTTTTTTTCTGGATGCCGATTCTCAACTTCCTGTCCAGTTTGATCAATTCATTCAAAATGCTCTTGACACTAGCCAATATGTAGGAGGGGCCTTTGAATACAAATCTGAGAACAGGAGTATATCATTTCAGGTCATTGAATTGATCAACCGATTGCGATACAGAGTGGATGGTTTGTATTTTGGTGACCAGGGTATTTTTTGTAAGCGGCAATCGTTTTTTGAAGTCGGGGGTTATCCGGATGAGCCTATTATGGAAGCATCTTTTTTATGTCGGAGATTAAAAAAAGTTGGAAAGCTCAAACTTATCAAAGAGCCCCTGGTCACTTCAACAAGGCGTTTTGAAACTCAAGGGAAATGGCGTGTTTTCTTTAATGATATGATAATCTGGATGCGTTTTATTATTGGCATTAGTGTAGAAGAATACGGTGCGGAATATTGGAAGTTGAATGATGTGAAAAGGGTGGAGTAGAAGGCAGGATAGGGCCAAAGCCATACCCTGCCATCTATGTTTAATTCACTGGGTAATAAACATTAGTTACCCAATTTGCTGTGTCTGGTTCTGTAGATGGATCGGTCACATATACCTCATAGGCATGACCGGAATTTGTAAGACCCTTGTATTTCATGTACTTTTCAACCTCCAGGTGCGTCGCATCTAACAAGAAATAATCACCTTTATGAACTGCCTTTACGGTTTTGCCGCCGGTGGTTGAAGCCACGAAAATGTCATCATTTCCTTCAGTTACAGATTCAGAAACCGGTATGGCAATATCGGCTACCCAGCTTATTTCAGATACGGATTTATACACGCTCATAGGCATACCTGCCATTTCTATACCATTGACACCCATATGGGTCATTAACCGTTCATAAACAATTCCCATTTGTCCACCAATTTCCTCGGGTTTGGTCACATCAAATTCAGAAGTGATTCCTAAATAAGTGATGGGTGCAGCTTCTTCTATTCCTACATCGACTGAAAACGTCGGTTTGGATTCCACCAATTTTTTTAAGTTTTTTAAACCGTCTTCATATTGCGGTCCAAGCATGCTATCCATGAAAAGTCCGAATATTTTCCCTATAGGATTCGAGCCCATATCACCTTCAAATGTCCAGGTAACTTCACTGGATTCTCCGTTCGGCTTTATATCAATATTGGCATAGCTAGGTTCATCAAAGCCACTGAAATATAGCTTGGTGCGTACCTTGGAATTTTCAGTGATTTCTACGATTTCCTGATTTCCAGAGCCAACATCCGGGTGTTCGCTTTCCCAGGACATTTTGGATCCTTTGCCCGTCTCAGGCCCTTCGTACTGGTAGACTGTGCCTTCCGGATCAATCTTTTGCCATGGCGACCAGGCATTGAATGATTTCATGCCTTCTACTTCCTCGAAAATAGATTCAGCGCTAGCATTAATAGTAATGGACCTTTCCATTTGCACTTCTCTTGGTGCCAACAATCCCACCAGGAGCACAACTCCGACAATAGCCAGGAGTACAACTACTACAATTTTTAAAATTTTCATGTTACAGTTTGGTTTTGTTTAGGATCAATTTAATTATATACATTTTTCATTCAAAATATTGCCTTAATTTGTCCTTGAATGGAAAGTGAGAAGTCGGAAACCAAAGACGATGAAGTTGTATCAAAGCCCGTTGGCTTTTCTCCCAGGCTTTTTGCTTATAATATTGATATCACGCTTCTGATGATATCCTTTGTTGCATTGTCATTCTTGATTGAAAACAATATTGCATTGTACTATACCTGTGCCGCTATTGTGCTTTTATATCATGCTATTTTTGAGTCTTCAGATTGGCAAGGAACTGTCGGAAAAAAATACAACAAACTCAAAATTGTAGATAGAAAGGGAGATAGGATATCTTTTGTAATAGCTTTGGTCAGGGTTGTATTGAAAGTAGCTTCTTTTTTTTTATTATTCATTGGCATTTTTCTTATTTATACCAGAAAAGACAGGCGATCGCTGCACGATCTCATTTTAGGAACCTATGTAATTCAGGATTCAAATCAGGCAGAATAATTTTCATGAAATATTCAGACATATGAGTTCTATAAAGAAAATTAACACTATTTTTATCTTCAAATTTTAACCAAACCAATAAAACTTACAGATGGCCAGTTTAAAAAGCACATTTAGTTGGATAGAAAATACTTTTGAAGCGTTTATTTTTTGGAGTAGGTGGGTACAAGCACCTTTGTACGGTGGGCTAGCCATTGGCTCGTTTTTTTATCTGGCTAAATTTTTCCAAGAGCTTTTACATCTTCAGCATGTGCTTCTCATAGAGAATGAGGCAAAAATCATGTTAATTGTATTGAGCCTGGTAGATATATCAATGGTAATGAACCTGGTAGTAATGGTAACTATAGGTGGTTATTCCATTTTTACCAGTAAGATAGATGTAGATATGCATGATGATAAGCCACTCTGGTTGGATGGGCTTGATGCTGGTATGTTGAAAATTAAACTGGCGACATCTCTTGCATCTATTTCTGGTGTGCAGTTGCTGAAAACATTTGTAGACTATAGAGAGTCAATCGATAAGCCTCCTTATACTGACGTAGTAATGGAAATAGGTATTCACCTTGTATTCATATTCTCGGCTATGCTTCTTGCACACACTGAAAAAACTGTTCATAGCTATCATGCCATTGGACACAAGCACAGAGAACTACAAGCTGGTGAGGAAGGGGAAGATGGTGAGCCTGAAGAAGGGCATTAAAAAACTAGTATTTTAAATATTGAATTGAAAGGCAGGTTTTCCTGCCTTTTTTATTTTACAATTTCTTGTATGGAAAAGAACCCCTGGAAAAAGCTGTCTGAAGAGAAAATATATGATAATCCGTGGATTGGTGTTTCAGAGCATCAGGTAATCAATCCTTCAGGTAATCCGGGAATATATGGTAAGGTACATTTCAAGAAGGTAGCCCTGGGAATAATTCCGCTTGATTTGAATGGATATACATGGCTAGTTGGACAGTACCGATATGCATTAAATGAATATTCATGGGAAATACCCATGGGTGGTGGCGACTTAGATGTGGATATTTTGGATTCGGCCAAAAGAGAACTCAAGGAAGAAACCGGATTGTTGGCTAATCACTGGGAGAAAATATTGAGAATTCATACTTCAAATTCAGTTACAGATGAGGAAGGTTTTGTATTCATAGCTAGAGACTTAACACAATCAGAAACGGAATTTGATGACACAGAAGATTTACAAATAAAGAAGCTGCCTTTTCAAGAAGCAGTAGACATGGTCATGTCCGGGGAAATTACTGATAGCCTCAGTATAGCTGGTATTCTAAAAACTGAAAAGCTGTTGGCTGAGTGACATTACATGTTCGAATAAATGACTATCAAAGAGCACTATAGGAAAAACTTTATGCTGGCTTATCCGGTTATGTTTAGCCAGATGGGCCACATTATGGTCAGTGTATCTGATAGTGTTATGGTAGGTCGTCTCGGGGCTGTTCCCCTGGCTTCTATCTCATTAGCAATCAGTGTTTTTTCTGTCATTATGTTGTTTGGCATTGGGGTCTCTTATGGAATGACACCTCTGGTGGCTCAAGCTGACGGGGAGGGAGATACTCAAAAAAGTGCTTCTATTCTAAAGCACGGAGGCATTCTTAATGCTATGCTGGGGATTTTTTTGATGCTACTGACTTTTGTTGGAGCAGAATCACTTCAGTATTTTGGGCAGGATCCGGAAGTACTGGCTGGTGCCGTGCCTTATCTATATATATTGGCATACACAATGTTCCCCCTTATGATCTTTCAAGCCTTCAGACAATTTACGGAAGGCTTATCTTTCACGAAGCAAGCCATGTACATTTCAGTTTCCGGAAATATTCTGAATATACTGCTCAACTATGTACTGATTTATGGAAAGCTGGGTATGCCTGAAATGGGACTGCTAGGGGCTGGCTATGCCACCTTGATTTCCCGTATTGTCATGATGATGGCTATTGGTACTTATGTGGCCATTCACAAGAGATTTTCCGACTATCAGAAACATTTCATATACATTAAAATGAGCAAAGATCGGTTTAGGGATATCCTACATATCGGTATTCCATCAGGCTTACAATATATATTTGAAGTAGGAGCATTTAGCGCGGCAGCCATTATGATCGGTTGGATGGGAGCAATTGCCCTGGCAGCACATCAAATAGCACTAAATTTGGCGGCAATCACTTACATGATGTCTACCGGTATAGCAGCTGCGGCTACTATTAGAGTTGGCAATCAGCTTGGTAGAAAGGATATAAAAACCCTGCGCACAGCCGGCTTCACCTGTTTCATAATGGCAGCAGTATTTATGGGAGTCTGTGCAGTTGTTTTCATCGTAGCTAAAGACTTTCTACCATCTTTGTATATCAACGATACAGTTGTTATAGAATATGCATCTTCGCTCCTGATCATTGCTGCAATATTTCAGGTATCTGATGGCGTACAGGCTGTAGGACTAGGTGCATTGCGAGGCTTATCTGATGTAAAAATTCCAACCTATATCACGCTTATTGCTTTTTGGGTGTTTGCCATTCCAATTGGTTACTTTTTAGGAATATCTATGGATATGGGTGCCAAAGGTGTTTGGGTCGGCTTGCTTCTGGGACTAAGTGTTGGAGCGGTGTTTGATTTTTTTAGATTTAAAACCTTGACCGCTCAATTGCTATATGGAGGTGATTCTGAAGAATAAAAACATTCTATATTTACTTGTATGAATGAAGACCGCCTTCATGAAGGGCAGAACTACTTATTTTTTGACAAGGCATACATCGGAGAGTTTGTCTATGGCGGTATAGATGGAGCCATCACTACTTTTGCTGTTGTGGCCGGGGCAGCAGGTGCAGAAGCCGCCATTCATTGGGTGTTGATTTTTGGATTTGCCAACCTTATTGCCGATGGATTTTCAATGTCGGTGGGTAATTATTTTGCTGTAAAATCAGAACGAGATAATTACGACAAGCATGTTAAGATTGAATATTGGGAGATAGAAAATCTCAGAGAGAGGGAAGTGCAGGAAATACGCGAAATATATGCTGCAAAGGGTTTCGAAGGAGCACTTTTGGAGCAAGTGGTTGAGGTTATTACGTCAAATGATGATGTTTGGGTAGATACTATGATGAAAGAGGAGCTGGAAATGTCAAAGGACGATCGTACAGCTTTTAAGACTGCATTTGCCACTTTCCTTTCCTTCAATATGATTGGAATAATTCCATTGCTCATTTATGTGGTGGCAGTATTCATAGAAATCAATCATGAGCTGCTCTTTCCAATTTCATGTGTGGGAACTGGGGTTGCATTGGTTATTGTCGGATATATGAGGGGCAGTGTTACTCAGACTAACAAAGCTAAGAGTATGTTACAGACTGTGCTTCTAGGTGGATTGGCCGCATTCCTGGCGTATTTTGTTGGAGTACTACTTGCAACTTATTTTTTGTGAAGTAGGGCAGATTCTAGAATGATTAATCGAAATTGTTCATCAGAATATTAATTTCAGAAATATGTATATAAATTTAAAACCATGAAAAAAGCACTAACTATAATCTCTCTATTGGTTTGTTCTTTGTACTCAAATGCACAAAATCATACTGTTAGTGGGGTTGTTCATGGTATGGAAGTTTTTCCATTGATGGGAGTTGAAATAGAAATACAAAGCAATAACCAAATAGTATATACTGACTCAAAGGGAAAATTTCAACTTACGTGTAACGAAAAAGACAAGCTCAAATTCAAAGCACGGGGATTTCAAAATAGGAAAGTCAAAATTTCTAAAGATATAAAAACTGTGGCTGTGAATATGAGTAAAAAATCTGGCCAAAATTCTCGTGTTTATGGGACGGGATATGGTTATGTATCTGAAAGAGACAAAACATCAACTTTAGCGAATAGAGACACTGAAACTTCAGATTTTAGAAAATATAGAACAGTCAATGCAGTTCTCATAGAAATGGGAGCACAGATAGGAAACGGTGAGATTATTTTAAGGGGAACCAATTCTCTGACTAGTAGTAGCGCTGCTTTAATTGTCATAAATGGCGTTATCTCGGACTATCGTACTATGAGCACCCTAAAGCCGTTTGATTTAAAAAGAGTCGATATTCTGCAAGATGCGGCTGCCTCTGTTTATGGCTCCAGAGGATCAAATGGAGTCATACTGATTGAAACATTAGGTGTCCGATAATCTCCTTATTCATTCAAATCAAAAAACCTTCCGCCTGATGAAAATTTATATTTACCTGGCCTTATTTACTGTCACCTGGCTTTTAGGGTGTTCAAACCAAAAAGAAAGTTTTGTAAAAAAGAAACCCAATGTTGTGTTCATTCTGGCCGATGATTTTGGATATGCTGACCTGGGAGTGATGGGTAGTAAGTATTATGAAACTCCAAACCTGGACAAAATAGCAAATGAGGGTACCATCTTTACTCAGGGTTATGCGGCTTGTCGAGTGTGCAGTCCGTCCAGGGCAAGTATTATGACCGGACAGTTTACGGCAAGACATGGAATAACCGATTGGATTGGTGCCAGATCAGGTGAAAAATGGCGCGAGCATAATAGGTATGACAAAATGCTGCCAGCGGAGTATAATCATTCCCTGGCATTAGACTATGTCACTTTACCTGAAGCCATGAAGGAAGCTGGTTATAAGACATTTTTCGCTGGCAAATGGCACATTGGAGACAAAGGATCATTTCCGGAAGATCATGGATTTGATATCAACAAAGGCGGGCACCATAGAGGAAGTCCTCCGGGTGGTTTTTTTGCTCCCTTTAAAAACCCTGTGCTGGAAGACAAGGAACCAGGAGAGAACCTTTCAGGCAGGTTAGCTAAGGAGACTGTTGAGTTCATTAAAGCGAACAAAGACTCCACCTTCTTCGCATTTCTATCCTTTTATGCAGTTCATGGTCCTATTCAGACAACTCAGCAAAAATGGGCCAAATACAGACAGAAGGCAGAGGAAATGGGTATTGCTGAGAAAGGGTTTGAAATGGAGCGTGTTTTGCCAATCAGACGTACGCAGGACAATCCTGTATATGCCGGTCTTGTGGAAGCTATGGATGACGCTATAGGAAAAGTTACAAACACATTAATTGAGCTGGGGCTTGAAGAAAATTCAATTGTCATATTCACTTCAGACAATGGTGGAGTAGCATCAGGAGATGCATATTCAACGTCCAATCTACCGTTGCGCGGGGGCAAGGGCTACCAGTGGGAAGGTGGCATCCGTGAACCATTCTTTATTAAGGCGCCAGGTTTGGCCAGCAATGGTAAAAAAATAGATGTACCTGTGATAGCCACCGATTTCTATCCAACTATCCTGGAGCTTGCAGGAATTGAAGCCAAACCAGAGAATCATATTGACGGTGTGAGTCTTGTTCCTCTTATGAAAGGTGCTTCAATTGCTGAAAGGCCATTGTATTGGCACTATCCCCACTATGGCAATCAGGGTGGTAATCCATCTTCCATCATCAGAGTAGGAGATTGGAAGCTCATCCATTATTGGGAGGATGATCATGACGAGCTTTATGATTTGTCTACTGATTTAGGAGAGCAAAACGATGTAGCCGTTCAAAACGAAGAACGCGTAAATCAAATGAGAGATCAATTGCTTTCTTGGTTAAAAGAAATGAAAGCCAACTACCCGGAACCCGATCCTGAATTTGATGAAGAAAAAGCAGCGGAGAGAAAAGTATTTCTCTCAACAAAATTTCTTGCAGGAAAAGAAAAGCAACGAAACGATTTCCTTACTCCACACTGGCAACCCAACGACGATTGGTGGGGTAGTCAGGTAGTGAAGGATTAAAGTCTAAAAGCCTTTAACGGTGGCAAGGTGCTAATTGCCAACATATATTTGGGAACGCTGTACATTAGAACTGGAATACGATTCCGATTGCCAGTACTTTTGGTTTTATATTTAATCATTAATCATACCCATTGCATCCAGTTTTGAGTAAGTTTAGTGATTATCAAAAGTTGACTTATGCCAAAGGCATCTTCTAATACACCGAAATGGTTGAAAAGAGCCCAAAAGAATAGCTGGGAACCAGAAATATTTGTTTCTGGAATAGTACTATATGGCTTATTTCAGTTGCCTGAATACATTCAGGATTTTACGTTTTTCTTCAAACGAGAAATTACAAGTAATGGTCCGATAGATTCAATATTAGGACTTGTATTAACTGGTATTTTCTGTTTAACCTGGGGATTGATCCTTCATTTATTTATGCGAGGTATTTGGGTAGGTTTGGTGGGTCTCAGCTACATTTTTCCAAATGGGATACAAAATAATAATCTAGGTTATAAAGGGAAATTTAAGAAGCGAGTTGAGAACCTGCCAACCATTCAAAGTCAAATAATCAGACTAGAAAAGCTATGTAGTTCATTATTCAGTATTTCTTACTTTGGGTTTATGTGCATCATTGGAACTTTAACCTTCATGATCGCAACAGTGATTATACCGGTTACGGTATTGTCCTATGTATTTGGATTTACACCACAAGAGCTGTTCCGAGGAAACTCAATTTTTTTAATCTATTATGTAACATCTTTGATACTCAGTATCATATATCTGGTTGATTTCTTAACACTTGGACCCTTGAAACGGTGGAAGTGGTCTAGTAAAATTTATTATCCTATTTACGCTGTAATCAGCATTTTAACCCTGAGTCCGCTTTACAGAAACATCTATTATGTATTGATTAGTAGTTTTAAGAAATGGAAAATAATATTATTCATATTTGGCTTTCTGATCATAACCTTTTTTGGTGTGCGTGAAAATGGTAGACTAGGAAATTTTCTTTGGCACCAAAGTAGAATAAATTATTACGGCTTTTCCAAAAGTCATTCAACCAGTCCGGAGACTTACGATATTTTTAATTACCGTTCTGGTTTTAAAAGGGGCTCCATTCAGAGTGATATTATTAAGGATGATGTATTGAGACTGTTTATTACACATAGAGCAGATCACGAAGATTCGATTATGGCTGTCGCACAGCGTGCTAATATAAAAAACTGGAATAGTGATGAAAAAATGAATAGTAGCGAAATCGATTCCCTAAAGTTGGCGGGCATGAAATTGTTTTATCAAGTGAGTGTAGATGATTCGCTTTATGCTGATCAAAAATGGTTATTTTTTAATGAACCTATTAATAATCAAAGGGGAATATTGACATACGTTGACATTTCAAATATAAGCAAGGGGACTCACTATGTAAGCATTGACTTAAGTTGGGGCAATGGAAGAAACTATGACGTAATACATTTTTACAAAGAATAGTTGTTAATCACTGCCAGGTACTGATCGTACTCGTCTTCCATTTGTACCTCTAAGGTAAGACCTGAGTCTGCTACAATCTGGCCTAGCATATCCTGGTCGGTATATACCCAATCGAACCAATCACCTTGTTCACCTTTGTATTCATATTGGTACTGAATATCGCCATAGTAGGGGTAAGGCACTTCAATATCCGGATATTCTTCGTAGAGGTATTTGATATCTGATGAGTCCAGTACAATTTGACCACCAGGATTCAGTAGGTTTTTGCATGTTCTTAGAAATTCTGGAATCTCATTCAAAGTTCCTGCAATACCAAGCCCATTCATCATAAGCAGGATTGTGTCATATTTCCCATGATGTTTTTTATAATCTTCCTCCATCACATGTTTGATGCCTATGGACTTCATGGTTTCAATGCAACCAGGAGATGACTCCAGGGCATATACTTCTTTGTCCATGGCCTGAAGAGCCAAAGCTTTATTTCCGGCTGCAGCACCTATATCTAGTGTTTTTCCATAACAAAGGTCTAGAGCCCTTTGGTCCATTTCGGAAAACTCATCATAACCTTTGAAGTATGCCTCAATTGGCATCTCTTCAGGCTCACCGTAAGAATTGTTGATATATAGCCTGGAATTTCGTTCGCCATTATGATAGTCCAATATGGCTTGGCCGTGAATGTCTTTCACTGCCTATTTTCCCATGAGGTTCATTGCTGACAGAGCGCGTTTTGCTCCGCCCATTTTGTTCATGGTCTTCATCATCTTGCGCATCTGATCAAACTGCTTCAGCAATTGATTGACCTCTTGTACAGTAGTTCCGCTACCTTTTGATATACGTATTTTGCGACTTCCGTTGATGACATCCGGGTTCTCACGTTCCTTTGGAGTCATGGACTTGATGATCGCTTCTATAGGTTTGAGTGAATCGTCATCTATATCCACATCTTTGATAGCCTTGCCAACGCCCGGGATCATGCCCATCAAGTCCTTTAGGTTACCCATTTTTTTGATTTGTTCCAGCTGAGAAAGAAAGTCGTCAAAACCAAATTGGTTCTTCCTGATCTTCTTCTGGATTCTTCTGGATTCTTCCTCATCAAAGTTCTGCTGCGCCTTTTCAACCAAAGACACGACATCACCCATTCCAAGAATTCTATTGGCCATCCTGTCCGGGTGGAAGAGATCCAAAGCCTCCATTTTCTCACCGTGACTAATATATTTGATTGGCTTGTTTACAACAGTACGGATAGACAGGGCCGCTCCACCACGTGTATCACCATCCAGTTTAGTCAATACCACACCGTCAAAGTTCAGTCTTTCATTAAAGGTCTTGGCAGTATTTACAGCATCCTGACCCGTCATGGAGTCCACCACAAACAAAGTCTCTGCTGGCTTGAGGTTGTTCTTCAGAGATTCGATCTCTTGCATCATTTCCTCATCAATCGCAAGACGACCAGCGGTATCAATGATGACTGTCTTCTTATTATTTTCTTTAGCAAATTTTAGCGCATTCTCAGCAATGCTTAACGCGTTCTTATTCTCTGGTTCTGCATAGACATCCACATCTATTTGCTCACCCAGAACTTTCAACTGATCTATGGCTGCTGGTCTGTAAATATCACAGGCAACCAAGAGTACATTCCTCTGACCTTTTAGGTGGTTCGCAAGCTTTCCGGAGAAAGTAGTTTTACCTGAACCTTGAAGACCGGAAATCAAGATGATGTTCGGATCTCCTTGGAGAGAAATGGCCTCATTGGCCTTACCCATTAGCTCGGTCAATTCTTCAGAGACGATCTTCGTCAGTAATTGACCTGGGGAGACGGCTATCAAAACATCTTCTCCAAGGGCTTTTTCTTTGATCTTATCAGTTACATCTTTGGCTACCTTGTAGTTTACATCAGCATCGATCAGCGCTCTCCTGATTTCCTTAACTGTAGCAGCTACATTAATTTCTGTAATTCTTCCTTGCCCTTTCAGCGTCTTGAACGCTTTATCCAGCTTTACACTCAGACTATCAAACATGCTATTGTTGTATTCTTTAGTTCTAAAATTCCTGCAAAAGTAGTGATTTATCGATTATGCCAAGACATTTTCATCTTCTAAAAAGCAGATGGATGTGGTTATGTATTCAGTCTTTTCTTTCTACGATTAATATGAAGCCCTCATCCAGTTGAAGATAGCCCTGATCGTAACAAAATCTGTACTCCTGACCGGCTTTGGTTGTGTAGGTGTTAGTGCAAAATTGCATGTCAAACCCAGCACTTAGCAGCTTGTCTTTGTGTACAGTTGTTTTCCCTTTTGGGTTTAGGGATACTAGGATTCGTCGGTTCTTCCTAAGGATATTATTTACATTTCTGATAAGGTTTGTTGTATCCGAATTGACCTTATTATTATGGGCATTGCGACATGCATCTGAGCAGAATTTCTTGTCTACTCGTCCAAATATCGTTTTTCCACATTCAGGACATAGTCGATTTTCTTCTTCTTTCATAATTATGTAAACTACAGATATCCAACAATATATCCAATTACAAACGACTACAAACGGGTAAAAGCGTTTACAATTATTTAAATACCGACTCATATTTCCGAGTGTCGCATTCTTTGCCATGTCAATCGACAAATTCATCTACCAACTGATGAATCATTTTACAAACAAAATTTTATTATTATGTCAACTTTAAAAAACAAAGTACAACTAATTGGTAGATTAGGTAACGATCCTGAAGTGAGAAACTTCGACAGTGGAAAAACAATGGCAACATTTTCTATGGCTACTAACGAAACCTATTACAACAACAAAGGTGAAAAAGTAGAAGACACACAGTGGCACAACATAGTGGCCTGGGGTAAAAAAGTAAATATCATTGAAAATTATCTTGAGAAAGGGAGTGAAGTGGCTATTGAAGGCAAACTCGTAAACAGAAAATACGAGAAGGACGGAGAAACCAGGTATGTGACCGAAATCTCAATGAATGAGCTCTTGATGATGGACAAGAAAAACTAAAACCAGAATAATACCATGAGCTAAGGGATGTTCTTTGCAGGACATCCCTTTTTTATTTCTCCCCATTCACCGAATGTGGTTCATAAACCAGATCAATCCATCCTTGCAAATGTTCAGGCAAAGGTTCTGATTCTCTAGTCACGCCCATGGCTTTAAAGGCTTCTTCTGGTTTTAGGTGACCCTTTGGACCTCTCACAAGTCCTTCAACATAGGCCAGTGCCTTAATTTCTCCTTTCACATAGAAGACATGTTCGAGGTAAAACCTGCGTTCGTTCCAATGAATGATTCGCGTGAGTAACCTGACCCGATCAAAAACCTTGATGGATCTTTTATAAGAAAGAGTTTCCCGTGTGGTAACAGGTACCCAGCCTCGCTTGAGCGCAGCTGTTCTAAATTCAGAATTGAAAAGTAAATTCCAACGGGCCAATCCCATATACTGGCTGTAGGTTTGAGTG
Source organism: Cyclobacteriaceae bacterium (assembly GCA_049115735.1). GTDB lineage: Bacteria > Bacteroidota > Bacteroidia > Cytophagales > Cyclobacteriaceae > CAXBNB01. Next base: position 227,806 of record JAGDZP010000010.1, read on the forward strand.
AAGAGTAGCTTAAGATCAGTATCCAGAAATGGGACAACCCAAAAGTTAAGTTCAAAATCATCTGACAATTCCCTTTTTTGGGAAAGCAGACTTTTGAGCATCACTACGATAAACCTGAGTCTATACATAGACTAAGTCGTTTGGGAATAAGGAGAATGACCGAAATTAACAACTATACTGTCCCTATTTTTTTACAACAAGCGCTCCTGCCATCATATCATGCAATGCCTGTTTTTTTTCTGTAAAACCGGCCATGATATAACCAATCATAAAGATGAAGCTTGAAATGTACTTGCCGACTTGTCGAATGAGACATTTAACTATTCCAAGATTACCTCCATTTTCATCAGTAACTTTTATGCCTAAAGCCAATTTTCCAAGAGTAGCTTGAAGCTTGCTTGCCTCCATTATGGAATAATACAATATGCTTATCAAACCCGAGATGAGAATCATTGATCCAATCCCACTCATTATGGCAGGAAGCATTTCTAGAATGTCTTCTTCAGTCATCATTGATAGGTCGAAATTAACGCTTACCAATGCAGATAAACCAATAGCTCCAAGAATAGGAAGTATTATGATATTTTGAAGGATTGAGAGTACAATACCATCGATAATGACTGCTACGAATCTCATCCAAAATCCAGCATAGCTATTATTATTCATGATCAGTGATTTATAAATGAAACCTTAAATTAAGATTTTTCTTACCTAGTACAAAATAGCGTTATGAACTTATTTAATTTTTAATATATCCATTTAGTAGAAAAATTTTGTGGAAGAAATACCAAGTTTTACTTAGCCTGACATTCTTCTAATTTCTTCATAGCCTCAAAAGCTGTATTTTCGGCTTCTCTTGCTAAAGCTGCTGCTCTTTCAGCTTCTGTGGCCATTCTTTCTGCATTAATTCTAAATTCCTTAGTACGTTTTTCAGAGTTAATCACTTGCGACTCAGCTTCCTTTGCTCTTATGCTAGCAAAAACAATAAAGAACACGATAAAAACAGTTTGAATTGAAATAATGATTTTAGCTTTTGTATTCATTTACTTAGAGTTTTTACAATCTTCTAGCTCTTTCTCAGCACGAAATGCACGGTCTTGTGCTTCGATAGCTTCCACTGATTTTTGCTCTGCAATAGTTGCCATTTTGCTGATATTTTTCTCCGCATTTTCGGCACGCGCATATTGTTTTTTCGCTTCATTGGCTTGAATATTGGCAGAGACGATAAAGAATGTGGTTGTTAGGACAAGAATGCCCATAACGATTTTAGCTTTTGTATTCATGATTGTTTTAGGATAAACTAAGATACAATATAAACATTCTCTTGCTTTACAATCAGAAATTTCTTAAATTCATACCTCAATACCAATCATGGTAAGCTAGCAAATCACATCGATTTCAGCTTTACCCAAAACCCGGTGAAGCCGGGTTTTTTGTTAACACAAGTTTTATAGTCTTAGGTAGAAATATTGTACTCAACTTCTTCCAGTCTGTCTAGCTTTTGAAGCAATTCGTCAGCTGGGTCGACCTTGAATTTTCGCGATAGTAATTTGGCGGTTTTGCCGTTTTCTTTATCCCGAATATTTACTTTGAAATCACAAGTCCCTGTGTGGTTGCTCGCTAGGTCAATTATTTCCCTTACAATCACTTCATTGAGATTGTTCAAATCAATTTGAAGATTGATGCCTTTGGTTAACTTTTCTCTTACTTCCGATAGCAAGCTGATGTCCCTGATCTTAAATTCCAACTCTCCACCTTTCCACCTGGTCTGGACACCTCCTTGAATATAGAGCGCCCAGTCCGGTGTGAAGAACTCTTTGAATTTGACATAGTCATCAGAGAAAAGGAAGAAAGTATAACTGTCCGTAAAATCTTGAATGGTGAGTGTGCCAAAGGGCTTGCCTGTTTTGGTCATGCGATGGTTCACCTCAGTTACTATGCCGGCTAATTTGATATTGCCCTTTCTTTGGAGGTCTTCAAGGCTTTCATTCAACTCAGAAATAGTTGCATTACAAAACTTGTTGGCTTCAAACTTAAATTGGTCAAGAGGATGGCCGGATATATATAGACCGACAACTTCCTTTTCGATTTTTAACTTGTCCAGCTCAGTATAAGGCTCTACATCTGGCACTTTGGGTGCTGGTATCGACACACCAGTGTCACCACCGAATAGGGATGCCTGTGCACTCTGTTTTTCCTGTTCAACCTTTGAGGCGTATTTAATCGCATTTTCGATCAGGCTGGGATCACCATTGTCCGTCAGTAAGTACTGTCGCCTATGGTATGAGTTGAAGCAATCAAATGCACCTGACATGGCCAATGCCTCGAATGTCTTTTTGTTCACTGATTTGAGATTTACTCTAATCGCAAAATCAAAAATATCTTCAAAGGATCCATTTTCATTTCTATCATCAATGATCGCAGTTACTGCCGAATCGCCAGTTCCTTTTATAGCTCCCAATCCAAATCGAATTTGGCCTTCCTTGTTTACTTTGAAATTAACCCCCGATTCGTTTACATGAGGGCCAAGCACTTTGATGCCTCGGTTGCGGCATTCTTCCATAAAGAAGCTAACCTTCTCAATGTTGCTTTGGTTGTGCGTGAGTACAGCGGCCATATATTCTTCAGGGTAATTGGCCTTGAGATAAGCTGTGTGATAGGCCACCACCGAATAACAGGTAGAGTGTGACTTGTTGAAGGCATAAGCCGCAAACGCCTCCCAGTCGGTCCATACTTTTTCGACCACCTTGGCGTCATGTCCTCTTTCTGCACAACCGGCCACAAACTTGGGTTTGAGTTCATCAATTATTTCCTTCTTCTTTTTACCCATCCCTTTCCTGAGGGCATCAGCCTGGCCTTTGGTAAAGCCAGCCAGCTTTTGGGATAGGAGCATCACTTGCTCCTGATAAACTGTGATACCATAGGTCTCAGCAAGATATTCTTCCATATCAGCCAGTGGATAATCTATGGTTTCACTTCCGTGTTTCCTGGCAATGAAGTTAGGAATGTACTCCATCGGGCCTGGCCGATATAGTGCGTTCATGGCAATTAAATCCTCGAAACGATCAGGTTTCAAAGAGCGCAAGTGCTTTTGCATGCCCGGTGACTCAAACTGGAAAGTACCGTTTGTTTCACCTCTTTGATAGAGTTCATAAGTTTTCTGGTCATCCAGCGGTATTGTGTCTGGATCAATAACAATACCATGCCTTTCCTTAACATTAGAAATTGCACTTTTGATAATGGAAAGTGTTTTGAGTCCCAAGAAATCCATTTTCAACATCCCGGCATTCTCCACCACACTGTTATCAAACTGCGTAACGAGCAAATCCGCATCTTTGGCTGTGGCCACAGGGATGAAGTTGGTAATGTCTTCGGGAGTGATAATCACACCACAAGCATGAATACCTGTATTCCGTACAGATCCCTCTAGTATTTTGGCTTGTTGAACAACTTCCGCTTTTGGGCCAGTACTTTTATGTAATTCCTTTAACTCTTTTACTTCTTCGAATGCCTTGTCAAGGGTTGTTCCTGGTCGTTCCGGAACAAGTTTAGCTATTGCGTCAGTTTCTGGTAATGACAAATCCATGACACGCCCAGCATCTCTTATAGCAGACTTGGCAGCCATAGTACCATAGGTAATAATCTGTGCTACCTGATTGGAGCCATACTTTTCAATAACATATTGAATAACCTTGTCTCGGCCTTCATCATCAAAATCAATGTCAATATCAGGAAGGGATACCCGGTCAGGATTTAGAAACCTCTCAAACAGGAGGTCATAGGCTATGGGGTCAACATTGGTGATACCGATGCAGTAGGCTACCGCTGATCCAGCAGCAGAACCCCGTCCTGGTCCAACGGATACACCCATTTCCCGAGCCTTGGAAGTGAAATCCTGCACGATAAGAAAGTAACCGGGGTAGCCTGTATTCTCTATGGTTGCAAGCTCAAAGTCCAGCCTTTCCTCAATTTCAGCCGTGACTTCTCCGTAGCGATTTTTGGCCCCTTCATAGGTTAGATGTTTTAAGTATTTATTTTCTCCTCGCTTGCCTCCATCTTTTGAATCTTCTTCAAATTTGAATTCTTCTGGAATATCGTATTCCGGTAGGAGTACATCCCTTTTGAGTTCGTAGGATACTATTTTGTCTATCAGCCCATCAATATTCTCAACAGCTTCTGGTAAATCAGCAAAAAGGGATTTCATTTCTTCCTGAGATTTGAAATAAAACTCCTGATTGGGTAGTGCATCGCGGTATGCCCGCCCATGGCCCACTGGGTCGTTGATACTTTTGTTTTCTTTGATACAAAGGAGTACATCGTGAGCTCTGGATTGCTCTTTGTCTATATAGAATACATCATTACAGGCGATGATTTTGGTACCATACTTTTTGGCAAATCGAATTAGTACTTCATTCAAGTGTTCTTCTTCTTCAAGGCCATGACGGTTGATTTCCACATAGAAATCTTCTCCAAAGTGCTTGTGCCACCACTGAAATACTTCTTCCGCCTGCTGCTCTCCAATATTCAGAATGAGGTAGGGAATCTCGCTCTTCAACCCTCCGGTTAGTGCAATTACATCTTCTTTGTACTCCAGAATGAGTTCCTTGTCAATCCTGGGATATAGGCCATATAATCCTTCTACATAAGCACGAGAGCTTAACTTGGCCAGGTTGTGGTAGCCGTTCTTGTTCTTAGCCAGCAAAACCTGTCGAGACATCTTATCAGGATTGTCCTTTGTGAATTTGGTAGTCAATCGATCTTCGGAGACATAAAACTCACATCCAAGAATGGGTTTGATGCCGGCAGCCAAAGCTCCTTGAACAAACTTGTAGCCCCCAAACATATTGCCCAGGTCGGTTAGGCCAACGGCTGGCATATGCAATTCCTTGGCTTTGCTGATAATTGATTTTACATCTCCTGTGGCCTGTAGAACAGAATACTGAGAGTGAACATGCAGGTGACTGAAGCTAGCCTTAATGTCTGCGGCAGCTGATTCATTGTTTGTTTTTAGGTTGTTGTCATCCTTTTGCGCAAAATTGGCTTCAGCTAATTTTGGAGCCTCATATTTGACTTCAGATGCAGGAGTGTCATCCAGTGGTTTGATAACACCTTCTGTGATTAACCCGAAAAAACATTTCGTTGTGGCATCTACATCATAAGCTGCATCGTGAGCTTCATCGAAAGGGACCCCAAAAAGTTTGGTGTGTAATTCCGTAAGAGTTGGCCATTTGAATTTGCCTCCTCGTCCGCCGGGTAGCGCCGTGTATTCGGTTGCTTCTTCCTTGGTGTCAATGCAATTCTTGTCTTCGAGAATGTTCGTCATCGACTTTCTCAAATATTCGCACCCGACTATGTTGTTGTCAAACTCAATATTATGACCAATAGTCGCTTCGGCTCTGTCAACATCTTTTTGAAATTCTTCTAAAACAAACTTCAGATCATGGCCGTCTTGCTCTGCTCTTGCTGTTGATATTCCATGAATTTTCTGAGCATTAAATGGAATGGTGTAGCCTTCTGGTTTTACGATGTAATTCTCCGCTGCGATAAGCGAACCGTCATTGGCATGGAGTTGCCAGGCAATCTGAACCATTCTCGGCCAGTTATCAAAATCAGTTAGTGGAGCGTTGTAATTCTTTGGAAGTCCGGTGGTCTCGGTATCAAATATCAGATACATGTATTAGCAGTCTATAAAGTCAACGAATCTTTAAAATTGATCATTAATAATTACATATCGAATAGAGCTGGGTTTTAGTTTTCCACATTCCGAATGATCGATTCGAAATTTTGTGATTTCAGAGAAAACAAATATTTCAATTAGTTTCGTCTTTGCTAAGTTTGTTGTCAGATCAAAATTTAATAATTAGAGAATGGGAAGAGCATTTGAATTTCGAAAGGGAAGAAAAATGAAGCGTTGGGCGCACATGTCCAAAACATTTACAAGAATAGGAAAAGATATCACCATTGCTGTGAAGGCCAGCGGCCCAGATCCAGACACCAACTCCCGACTTAGAGCGATCCTTCAGAATGCTAAAGCTGAAAATATGCCCAAGGACAATATTGAAAGGGCAATCAAGAAAGCATCAGATAAAGATACTTCAGACTACAAAGAAACCTTATTTGAAGGATATGCACCACATGGAATAGCTGTATTGGTAGAGACCGCAACAGACAACAACAACAGGACAGTGGCGAATGTGCGAAGCTATTTTAATAAATGTAGCGGCAGTCTGGGAACTTCAGGTTCTGTAGAGTTTATGTTTGAGCACAAGTGTCATTTTAAAATTGACAAAGCAGACAGGGATATAGAAGAGTTGGAATTGGAGTTGATAGATTTTGGAGCAGAGGAAGTATTTGAAGAAGATGATAGCATCATGATTTACGGTGAGTTCAGTAATTATGGTTCCCTTCAGAAAGGGTTGGAAGAAATGGTTATAGAAATAATTAGCTCCGGCTTTGAACGCATCCCATCGACTACAAAAGAACTAACCGAAGAGCAAGTAGAGGAAGTAGATAAGCTTCTTGAGAAACTCGAAGAAGACGAAGACGTACAAAACGTCTATCACACGATGGCATAATATCACATTAAGTGAGTTGCTGTTGATGGATTGGATTAACAAATAGAAACTACCGAATGATCAATCTATTTCAGGATATTAAGCAAGGTTTGAACTTTAACAAGTTCAAATTGGAGGAGTTGCTTTTCGTGGAATACACTTGTCCAATACCTGATGAAGAGATTGCTATTTGGACTGAATCAGATTATATTATTCACGTCTTGAGTGGAGAAAAGACCTGGCGCACGATTGATGGTGTGATTCATGCTGCCCCTGGTGATACGGTTTATGTGAGAAAAGGGGCCTCCCTAATGCGTCAATATTTTTATGAAGACTTCTGTATGTTGGGATTTTTTGTATCTAACAATTTCATAAAGAATACTGTCAATGAAGTGAGAGGTAAAATGCCATTGAAAGCAGAAGAGGGGACTGGTGACTTCTATATTGGTAGAATTTCAAAGACACCACTGCTACATTCTTATTTTCAGGGAATGCTGCCCTATTTTGGCAGTGATCAGAAACCAGCCAATTCTTTACTTGAGCTAAAGTTTAAGGAACTGTTTATTAGCCTTTTGAATAGTGAAGGTAATGAACCTTTGGTCAGGTACTTTCTTAACCTTGCTGACGAAGGAGAGGATTCTTTACCAACGATTATGGAAAGGAATTTTATATTCAATCTTTCGCTGGAACAATACGCACAGCTTTGTCATAGGTCTTTATCTTCATTCAAAAGAGATTTTCAAAAATACTACAATTCCACTCCCGGAAAGTGGTTATTATCCAAAAGACTAGACCGTGCGGCTATGCTTCTACATGACGAAAGCACCAATGTATCTAGAGTGGCTTTTGAATCTGGTTTTGAAGATACGGCTCACTTCAGCCGGGCATTCAAAGAGAAATTTGGTGATTCGCCACTAAACTACAGAAAGAGTCTTTCAGCTTAATTGAGGCTTTTTTCCATCTGAACTTCTTAGTCAAATCCTTGGACTTTACAGTCAATAAGATTTTTCTTATTCGATATTCCTTTGTTGCATAGTTTGAACAAAACCCTAAAAAACATGCAAACATCAACGAAAATCGATTGGATTGAAAGAGTACAATCCATTGGAAATCAACTGACAGAGAATGGTATCAAGAGTGATCAAAATGCAGTATTTGTAGAAGAGAATTATTCTTTGTTAAAAGAGCTTGGAGTCTTCACAGCAACTATTCCCATGGAACTGGGAGGTGCCGGAGTATCTCACAGTACTATGTGTGAAATTATTAAGCATGTAGCTCAGTATGATGCTTCTACCGCATTGGCCATGTCTATGCACCAGCATCTACTGGCTACTATGATCTGGAAGTATCAGCAAGGAAAAGGAGGGGAAGAAACCCTAATGAAAATTGCTGATAAGAATCTTGTATTGATCAGCACGGGAGCAAGAGATTGGCTGGATAGCAACGGCGAAATGCGAAGAACTAAAGGAGGCTATTTGATGAGTGGTTACAAACATTTCGCTAGTCAGTCGATATATGGCGATTTGGCGGTAACGAGTGCTCCTTTTAATCATGAAACAGAAGGAGATCAAGTATTGCACTTTGCCGTACCGATGAAATCGGAAGGAGTGAGCCTGCTCAACGATTGGGATACCATGGGTATGCGAGGAACTGGTTCTCAAACCATCGTATTTAAAGATGTATTCGTTCCTGAGTCTTCTATATCACTAGTAAGAAGGCAAGGCGCGTTTCATCCATTTTGGAATATAGTACTTGGTGTTGCCATGCCCTTTATAATGTCTGCTTATGTAGGTATTGCCAAAAAGGCTTTCAACATCACGAAAGAGGGACTTCAAAAGCAAAAGTCCTTAAAACCTCATATTGCGTATCAACTTGGTGAGATGTACAATGAGCTATGCAAGGCTGAAGTAATGCATAAGGATATGGTCGCTCTGGCCAATGACTTGAAACTGCAGCCTGTCGATAGGCTAGGGGTAGAAGTATTGACCAGAAAAACCAATGTGGCAAACGCATGTATCAGTGTTGTGTCCAAAGCCTTTGATACTCTCGGTGGTAAGGCCTACTACAGAAAGACAGGTATTGAACGTCTGTTTAAAGATGTACAGGGAGCCAGGTATCATCCCTTATCTGAGAAGGATCAGCAATCATTTGTTGGAGAGTACTTATTGAAAAACTAAGCCTTCCAACCATTCTCCATTTTACAGAGTTTTCATTTCGGGTGATAATAGATTGCCCGGGTGAAGACCATTTATACAAACTAATATCAAACGATTTAAAAGTTAAAGGTGATTAGTACTGCAAAAATGAAACAAATAGTTGACGGTAGAATAGACAAACTGAAAACGTTATTTTTCAAGCAAATAAGAGGCAAGGTGGTTGACAAACATATGGTGCCAGAGCATGTACATGAAGTAGAATACTACAGTTCCTTACTGGGAACGGCCACTACCAAAAAAAGAAAAATACCACTTACCTATATATTTATGATTCGTTCAACGGATAGCCATGAACTAATTAAGGTTGAAGTGAACGCGGAGGCTTATCTTGCTCATGGAGTAGGTGAGTACTATTGGGTATAGCTGGCTGAATTATCCAAATAGCAAGATTCGTCATACAGGCTTAATCGGCCTCTACTTATCTTTGAAATATGGACGACAGAATCTGCCAGGTGCTGGATTACATTGAGGATCATCTTGATTCGAAGTTAAGCTTGGAGCATTTGGCTCAGGTGGCCTGTATGTCAGAGAGCCATTTTCACCGCTCGTTTAAAAAAGAAACCGGTCGTACGTCGCTCAAGTTTATTGAAGAAATAAAAATGAGTAAGGCTTATGGAATCATTATTTCCGGTTCTAAAAAAGTACATGAGATCACGTCTGAATTGGGCTATAGCGATTATGAAACCTTTAGCCGTGTTTTTAAAAAGTACCATTTCATTGCACCTGATGACCTGAAGGCTATTGCCCAGAAAATAAAGTCCGATACAGGTGCAGGGTCTGATGAACTAATCATTAAGACCCTTGAAGTAGACGATGTTCATGAAATAGAGTTGGCTATGGAGCACCTGGCTGATAAATTAAGGGAATTGTATATCGCTAAAGGATTGACGGAAGACGACATCAAAAACGCCAAAGTGATGTCCATTACCCCAAAAGGAGAAAGTACGATTCCTCATCAACAGCTGGTGAAAAACAAGTTTATTGTGCAGGAGAATCAGAAAATATGGCAGCAACTATTAAATAAGATAGAAAATGGAAATAGCTAATTTATCCATCGGTGTAGCTCTGGTTGTTGGGCTGATATTTCCTGTAATAGCAATATTAGAGGGCAAAAAGACCCATCAATTGCTTTTGACCCAACCGGACAAAAAACCTTATGTATTTCGACTTACTGCAATTCAACTCATAGTTCTATCCATTGTTTCGTTGTTGCCTATACTGTTTGGGCACTTTTCGTTAAATGACGTTGGTTTGGGTTTTGTATGGCAGCCTTTTTATATCTTTTTGTTGTTTGGAATTTGCCTTCTGGTTTGGTGGTTATTAGGCAAACTATCCCTTAACTCAGAAAGTGCTGAAAAGTTCTTATCACAATCGGAGCGCATTAAATTCTTGTTGCCAACCAATCAAAGGGAATATAAGATCATGGCTGTGGTCTCATTTATTGCTGGTGTTTGTGAAGAGATAGTATACAGAGGCTTTTTATTCTTCTTTTTGAATAGCTATCTACCGCTTTTGCCTGCGCTTCTACTTGCCAATCTTCCTTTTGCATTGGCCCATTTAACTACCACAGGATTAAAAAACACCATACAGGCATTTGTTCTTGGATTAATATTCTCCGGAGCATACCTGCTAACCGGGTCTTTATGGCTTTCTATTCTTCTTCATATTCTCGTTGACCTTTACTCTACAACGCTTTCTTACAAGGCCAATAAGTCATTGAAAAATGTTTCGATAAATAATTAGTTAAGCCTTAGTATTTTTGTTGTGAAGAAATTCTTCAAAAAAAAACAACAAACCACTCAATGATGGGCATTGATCAGATCAAGATTATCAAGAATAGGTCGGATATTGGTGCCGGTACCAGAGGATCTGATATGGGTATTGACGCCATAGAGGTGGCTGCCATTAATAGAGAGAATTATTACTTTGATAATCATCCTTTTGAGGATATTCCTACGCACAATGAAACGGTTTACGATAAGGTAAAAACAACCTTTGCCAAGCGGATAGGTTATGTGCACGAGCAATGCGATCGTGTTTGCAAGTCCATTAGCACTAATCTCAAATCAGGTAATTTCCCCATTTTATTATCCGGTGATCACTCATCCGCACTGGGTACTATGAGTGGTATCAAGGCTGCCTTTCCTGACAAAAGAATGGGTGTTGTGTGGATTGATGCTCATGCCGACATTCATTCTCCGTACACGTCTCCCTCCGGTAATGTGCATGGTATGCCAGTAGCAGCTGCATTAGGAATAGATAATAAAGAATTTCAAGTCAATGAAGTGGTAGATGAGACCGTGTTTCATTGGGAGGAGATGAAAAGGATTGGAGTGGATGGACCAAAATTGTTGCCAGAAGATATTATCTATTTCGGGGTTCGAGATACCGAAGAAGCTGAAGACAGGCAGATACAAAAACTTAGTCTTAGAAACTATAAAGTATCTGAGGTAAGGCATAGAGGCATGGCTGTTTGTATTGAAGAGGCTAAAGTGGTGTTAAGCTCTTGCGATATCATTTATGTTTCTTTCGATGTGGATAGCATGGATTGTAATTTGATTTCTAAAGGCACTGGTACACCCGTCTCAAAGGGTTTTGATCAATATGAAATCATCCATCTTGTAGAAGGTTTCATTGAGACTGGTAAAATCGTTTGTCTTGAAGTGGTTGAGATAAACCCATTGCTCGATCTGAAAGGAAACAAAATGGCCGAAACGGCTTTCGAGGTTCTAGATGCAGTGACGACAAAACTCAAATCCATTTTGTAAATGGCTGAGACTTCTGAATTGCTTCACCTGGTTCGCAATATGTCTCCTGTATTAAATCAGGGCGACTATGTATTTTGCACCCTCAGAATAGGTGTAGAAATTGAAGCAGAAGTAATAGTGGCTTCTGTGTACGAGATGGAGGGAAGAACAGTGGTTATCCCACTCGCAGTGGCAAGACAAAATAAATTGACTTATACTTCTGTGATGTCTTGGATTACTTTGAATGTGCATTCCTCTCTGGAGGCAGTTGGTTTGACAGCCGTGGTATCTGATGCGCTCGCCAAAGAAAACATCAGTTGCAATATGCTTGCTGGGTACTATCATGACCACCTTTTTGTTTTGAAAGAGGACTCAACAAAGACAATAGTCGTATTGATTGGGTTAAGTCAGAATTTCAGTAAATAATTATTGTATGACCAGTCAGGAGATAAGCAAAGTATATGGTAATAAACTAAGGGTTCGTGTCTGTGGAGTGCTTATTGAGGATGATTCTATTTTGTTGGTAAAGCACAGAGGAATTGGTGCCAATGGAGAATTATTAATTCCTCCCGGCGGTGGAATGGAGTTTGGGAGTTCTGCCGAAGAGAATTTGAAACGGGAATTCAAAGAAGAAACAGGATTATCTATTAAAGTTTGTGACTTTTTGTTTATTTCGGAGTTCTTAGACAGTGAACTTCACGCTATCGAATTGTTTTTTAAGGTAGAGCACGTTTCCGGCTCGATAGCAATAGGAATAGATCCTGAAATGAGTACTGAAGATCAAATAATAAATGATGTAAAAATGATAAAGTTTTCGGAATTGCTGAAGATGGATCAGCAATGCCTTCACGGAATGCTCAGAGGCCACAGAACGGGTCTGGACTTATTAAACACACGTGGATTTTTTAAATTTGAAAATTATATCTAAAATAGCGTTTTCGTAATCAGACTTTACTCGAAAAATATTTAATATTGCACAAAAACAATCTAATATGAACACAACCAGAATCATTACCATTGTATCCTTTATTGTTTCAATTGTCTTAGCAGTTCTGCTATACAACAGCATTTTTGACTCAATCGATGAGAAAGAGAGGATTGAAAGAATGGAATCGAGAATTATCAACAAGTTGATGATGATAAGAGAAGCACAGATCGCTTATCAATCGGTAAATGGACAATACACAAGTGACTGGGGAAAATTGACAAGTTTCATTGATTCAGGTCAGTTCTACATTACTTCTAAAATTGAGCACATTATTACCTTGGACTATGGTGCAGATAGTGTGTATGTTGAAATAGATACTTTAGGCACCATGCCAGTAAGAGACTCGATTTTTTCAGTGACTAAATATCCTAAATTTGACTTAAACACTTTAGCCTATTCACCAGTTGATAACAATAAGAAATTTGGTATGTGGGCTGATAAAATTGATAAGAGTGGAGTAAGTGTAGACGTGGTGGAAGTATGGAATACTGCACCCGTTAATCCATCAAGAAAAGAAAGCAACGAGGCGAGAACAAGAAAGCCCTTAAGATTTGGCTCTAGAACTAGCGTAACTACTTCAGGAAACTGGGAATAATATATATTGGAAGCAACCGTAAAACCGGGGAGCTACAAGCTCGTAAGGAAAATTAAGGACGAAAAGTTTGATGTTGAAAGATTACATCAATACGGATTGTCTATGCAGGTGGGAATCAAGGACTTCCAGTTTTGTATAACAGACGAAGAAACCAACAGTTGCTTATTGATTGAGGATTATGTTCTAGAGAATGTAAAGACAATCAAGACTCGGTTGACCATTCTTGCTGAACTGTTTGAAAATCACCATTTGTTGATGGCTGGGTTTTGGAAGTCAGTGAAACTCTCAATTAAAAGTCACAAATTTTCCCTAGTACCAGCAGCGCATTTCATTGAAGAGTCAAAGCGAGATTACCTCCAACTCAACTGTGAAATTAATGATGCAATAGAGGAGGTATATTATTATAAGCACATCAGCTCCAATGCAGTAAATATTTTTGCTGCTGATAAAAGGTTGGTAAAGTGGATGCGGTCTCTATATCCATCCAAGGCTCTTCAGGTGATTCATCAGGGCAGTGCCTTAATCGAAGGGATATTGCGGTATGATGACCACACCCATGAAAAAACAATGTTCTGCATTGTTGATCGTGGGATCTTGCATGTATTTGTCTCTCAAGATCAAAAACTACACTATTACAATCAGTTTGCCGTAAAGACAAGCAAAGACTACCTCAAATACATCATGTTGGTGTTTAAGGAATTTGACCTAAGTCAGAGAAATCAGAAGGTCATTGTTTGGGGCAATATCAAACAGGATTCTGAGCACTTCACTTTATTGCAAAAGTATATCGGCAATATTTCTTTTGGTGGCAAGCCCTCATACCTGAACTTCAGCTACGTTTTTGATGAAATTCCTGACCATCAAAACTTTGATTTGTTCAGCGTGTACCTGTGTGACTAAACCGACCTGTCATGTCAGATAAAAAGATAGCCTTATTTCCGGGTTCGTTCGATCCCTTTACGAAAGGCCATGCTGATATTGTCCAAAGAGGGTTGACACTATTTGATGAGATTATTATAGCGATTGGCCACAATACGGCTAAGAAACACTATTTTGATGTGGACTTTATGGTTGAACGAATAGAGTCTGCGTTTGCTGGTGATGATCGTATTTCAGTGTTGACCTATAATGAATTAACGGCTGACCTGGCTAAAAAGACCGGAGCTAATTACCTAATCAGGGGTTTGAGAAACACCACTGATTTCGAGTATGAAAACAGCATCTCCCAGGTTAATAGATACATTAACGCTAATTTGGAGACGGTTTTCCTTATTACTTCTCCTGAGCTCGCTCATATTAGTTCTACGATTATCAGAGAAGTACACAAGTATGGAGGAGATGTGAGTCCCTTTTTACCGTACAAGCTGTGAACAATGTAAGCTAAGAGTATTCTCTGACTGTTTTTATCAACAATCCCAAATTAATTTCCAGTTCCTTTTCATCCATTGAGGCAAAGCCAAAGCGGCAGGAGTGTGGCGTTCTTTCAGGATCAATATTAAGGAAAAGCCCATTTGACTCAGCTTGCGTTACCAATTCCTTGATTATGATGCCATTCTTGAAAGTAGCCCAAATAGCCATCCCTCCGTCAGGAATATTGAATTGAATTTGATCTCCGATTTCGGAGTGCAGGGTAGAACAGAAGATATCCCGTCTCTTTTTATAGGCTAACACAGCTTTTTTTAAACAGCGCTGTATTTCATTTTCTCTGATCAATTCAGCCAGTGCGCGTTCTTTTATAGGGTCACCTTGCTTATCAATCATTCTCCGCAGCTTGGCTATTTCATCCACTACCTTTGGGTGCGCATAGACATATCCTATGCGAATAGAAGGAACAAGAATCTTGCTGAATGAGCCAATGTAAATCACATTGCCTGTTTTGTCAAGGCTTGCAAGCGGTAGTATGGGAGAACCTTTATAATGGTAGTCATAGTCATAGTCGTCTTCAATGATTGCAAAATCATAACGGTTGGAAAGCTCCAGCAGCTTCATTCTGTTTTCAGCCGGCATGGTCACTGTTGTAGGGTAGTGATGGTGAGGTGAGATGTATACAGCCTTGATGTTGTATTGAGAGGCTGCTCTTTCGATTGCTTCAATATTAAGTCCCCTATCATCGACTGGTACTTTTACCAATTCAGCTCCAATATTCTCAATAATCTGATCCGCATTCTTGTAATTCAATTCTCCAACAATTACTTTATCTCCTTTTTTGAGTAATACAGTGAACAAGAGATAAATTGCCATCTGACTACCACGGGTAATAATGATGTTGTCAACGGAACCGTTGAGGGCTCTTGTAGAAGATAAGTATTCTACAAGTGCTTTTCTGAGTTCGATTTCCCCATAAGAACTTGAGTTGAGCAGTACGGATCTACCAATTCTTCCTTTGGATACAGATCGAGTAGTTTTCAAGAGCGCATCAATAGGAGCCATCCGAAAGTCTGGTATTCCATCGTCAATTGTATTTGGAGGCCTTACTTGTTCCGGGATAATTGAGAAAGGCTGTGATGCAATGCTGTCAATAAACTTCCCCTTTTGCTTTGGTTTTAAGTCATTCAGCATTTGGTGGCGAACAACGGGAAGTGACTGTTTGATGAACGTTCCCTTAGATGGTAAAATTTCGATCCAGCCTTGTGCCAGGAGTTCATCATAGGCCAGGGCTACTGTTTTTCTATTGATGACTAATTCTTCTGCAAGTCCTCTTGTACCAGGCATTTTATGTCCCTTCGGTATTCTTCCTGCTAGAATTTCATCAACGATACAGTCAGCTATTTGCAGATAAACTGCTCTCTTGATGTTTTTGTCTATTTTGAGGATGGATTTCCAGGGAAGCATAACCGGACCATGTGTTTTGTGTAAAACGGACTATAATACTAAACCACAAGTATAATACTTTTACAAATGAGTAGAATCGTTTGACACTCGGAGGGTTCAGTTATTTAAGCGTATTTGCTTTGACAACCCTCCGAGAGTTTTACTTTATTGAACAAATAAATGAAGAGAGAGAAAAGATATACAATAGAAATGAAATGGACCGGTAATCTCGGAATGGGAACAGAGTCTTATACAGCCTACACCAGAAACCATGAAATAAAGAAGAACGGTGGACTAACAATACCCGGTTCTTCAGATCCTGCTTTTAGAGGTGATCGAGAGCGCTATAATCCCGAGGAATTGTTACTAAGTACTTTATCATCATGTCACATGTTGATGTATTTGCATTTCTGTGCATTGAATAAAATTACAGTAATTGAATACATTGATAAACCGGAAGGAACAATGCAGGAAGACGAACGTGGCAGTGGACGCTTCATTACAGCTACCTTGAATCCTGCGATTAAAATATTAGAAGCAGACAAGGTTGACAAGGCAGTGGAATTGCACCATCAGGCGCACGAGTACTGCTTTATAGCCAACTCTGTCAATTTTCCAGTGAATGTTGAACCCAATATAACAGTAGAGTAATGTGTCAATACGCAATAGAAAAAAGGAACAAAGTAGTAAGAGGAGCTAAGAGAGCCTCTTATGATCAGCAAGAAATATATGATATTCTTGATGCAGGTTTTCTTTGCCATGTAGCTTTTAATGTTGATGACCAGCCCTTTATGATTCCCATAGCTTATGGGAGAAAAGGCGATAAGTTGTATATCCATGGTTCCGTGAAAGGACGAACAATAAGGAAAGTTGGGGAAGGAGTTCCTGTATGTGTGTCTGTCACCCACCTGGATGGACTGGTATTAGCCCGGTCAGCCTTTCATCACTCTGTCAATTACAGATCAGTGGTTATCTATGGGACTGCTGTAGAACTGACTGATAGAAAGGCTAAGAATGACGCATTATTCTGTATCACAGAAAACATCCTAAAAGGCAGATGGGATGAATCCCGAGTGCCCAATGAAAAAGAATTGGATATCACAGGCGTATTGGAGATTACCATAGAATCCGCCTCGGCTAAGGTTAGAACCGGTGGGCCTGTGGATGAACATGACGATTATAGTTTGGACGTATGGGCTGGAGTATTACCGCTCAACACATATTATAGCTTACCCGAGCCTGATGAGAAGCTCAGAAATGGTATTGAGGTAAGCGATAGTGTGCAACAGGTTGCACAGACTAGGTTTGGTAATTAATTCTTAATAATTCTTTTGCTGAATATATGATTGGAATTGGTGAGTGTTAGAATGTAGATGCCCATTTTCAATTGTTCAATGTTCAATTGAGAATCCTTGGATAAGTCGATTGTGCCTTTATATACCCTCATGCCAGACAAGTTTGTAATACTTGCTTGAAAAGGTGTTAAGGGAATGTTTGATTTAAGGTTGATCAAATCTTTTGATGGAATGGGATAGATATCGATATCATCTGCAGGCGTATCCGAAATTGAAAGGATAGGTTCATTGAGGTTGACTGTCATTACAAATGGTTGGCTCTGTAATTCTCCGTCGTTTGCTGCGACATTTATATTGATAGAAATAGCTGTGAAAGATTCAGGAACAATAATTCCGTCAGTTGAAACGATATAGTTTTCACCTTGCAGTAGATCAATTTCAAATTCAGAATTATCAGGGTCTAGGATATTGAAGTAAGTGGCATCTATATGAAATGCTAATTCTTTGAAGAAAGTTGGTATTTGAACTTGTTCTGTTATTTGCGGTGCATCGTTTACAGGAGTTATATTGACTGAATATTTAAATTTATCACTTTCTACTGCTCCATTGAGCACACTTATAGTAAGTTCAAGATTTCCATTGAAGTCCTTCGCTGGAGTAATCATGTTATCAGTTGTGTTATAGTTGTTACCATCATATATCTTGGCTTTGGAGTATTCCATGGTATACTCTTGGTTAATTTCAAGGGTATTCAAGTCTATGTTGAATATTGAGTCTTCTTTGAAAGAGGGTATCTTCATTTGAGAAGTGATTTTCGGTGGAGTCACATTTGTTATTCTTAATTTGGCTATGCTACTAGTCTTTATATCGTTGATGCCACTGAAATGGCCCACAATTAAGACAGAATCAGAATTTATCATGTTTATTTCACTCACAGAGGATTTTCTTCCTACAGTGTTGGCTATAAAGCTCTCAGATACTTCACCATTAATAGATATTTTGGCTAAGTTGGTTCGAGTTAATTCATTGATTTCTTCAAATTTTCCTCCAACCAATAATTCAGTATTGGAAATCTTGTGAATATCAGTAGTGAAAGGATTAAAGTAATCCGATTCAGAAATATGTATCAACTCATCTAGAATTTTTCCATTGTGGTCGATATATAATAGCGGCAAATTGTTTCCTCCGATTCCTCCAACTAAAATGATTTTTTCATCCAAAATTTCTATTCCTGAAACGAAAGAATAAGGTAAGTTATCAAGACTAAAAAGAATCTCAGATGCATCAGGAGCCAGTTTCCATACAAAGGACTTGACTTGATTGACGGATATAGTACCAGCAATTACTAAACTTCCATCTTGCAAAGTATCAATTGCGAGAGTTGAATAGTTATCAGGAATCAAATTTGAAGAATTGAATGAATCAATTAAATTTCCGTCCAAATCTATTTTTGCCAAACCATGAATCCTCTTGTTGCCAAATGAATCAAATGCTCCTCCAACAATTACCTCATTTCCAGAAACCTGCATAAATGCTGTCGTTTCTGAGTTGAAATTGGCATTAAAAGTATAATCAAGTGAACCATCATTGTTCATTTTAATTAGGTCATGTCTTGATAAACTAACAAATGATCCTGATATCAGGTATTGACCATTATCCAGTTGAAGAATATCTCCTGGAAAGTCATTGTGTCCAAAGGGTGTGTTGAAATTCGGGTCTATTTCGCCTTTGTCATTAATTCTGATAACCGTTCTTTTCTTATACCCATCATACTTTTCGATACTTGCAAGATTGTACCCAGCAATTAGAATTTTTTTGTCTTTCTGTGTATAACATGAGCCAATTTGAGGAGCGGATATCAAGGGTAAGTCAAAATCAGATTGAACAATGCCGATTGAATTGATTTTTATTATACCATTATATTCTTGATGATTTGCTTTGTGAAAATAGCCTGAAACTATTATACTACCTTCATACAAACTTAGTTTAGGACGATAACCATAGAACTTAGTTAACGCAACTTTCGGGTAATTGTCAACTACTTTTCCAGATAAGTCGACATTAATTACAATTTGAGCTTGTGCAATAGGTGATGCTCCGGTAATAACTAAGGAAGTCTCGTCTAATTCTAAAATATTATTAACATTCAGTTTCGGAAAATTAGGATTATTAGACAAAGCAAAAGTAGGGTCAATATTTCCCTTGGAAACTAACCGCACAATACCATGAGGAGCTTGTTGGTTATTGTATTCGGTAAATAATCCAACCAAATATATCCTACCGTCAGAGTCTATTTCGACATTATGGATATCACGGTAGTTCGTTTTTCCATTTGTAAATGTATTATCCACGCTCCCATCTTTATTTAGTCGGTAGCAGAATCCAACTTGAGGATTGATGTCATCCCCGACCATATAGCCAACGATCAGAATTTTTCCATCATCCTGGATGGCTAAATCATTCAACTTCTCATGGTTTTCAAGAATTATTTCCTGGAAAGATGTGTCAATTTCACCCTTTACGTCCACTTTTGTTAGGACTCTTTGACGAGCGACTTTATGTATTAAAATATTTTGAGAATCTAATTTATAAGAACTGGCTGTCCAGGTGTTCCTGGATTCTTCCTTAACGGCTAAATCTATATTGGTATAAAGTGAGCCCTCTTTAGTAATGATCCATGAACCGCCGTTTTGATGTGAACTTATCAAAATATAATGGTTTGACATCTCCTCAATATGATCTATAACTTTATTGCCAATTGCATCGGTTATTGAAAATGATTCATCTAAAGTGCCATCTTTATGGACTCTAATTACACTTCCCACTGATTTTTCTCCAAACCTTACAAAATCGCCACTTAAGAGTATTTTGCCATCAGTTTGGACCTCATGCGTATAGACTGTGGGTGCTCCGGAAATTTTTGGATTGAAATTTGGATCAACTAGTTGGGCTGTGGCGATATGGCTAAGTAGCAGCCATAATGAGACAAATAGCGGGAATGCTTTCATGCCTTGACTAATAGTTATAACTCCTGTAAGTTACATTTTAACTTTAATAAATACAATTGTATTTAACAACAATTCTTGGTTATTCTACTTAATAAATTCCAGCATTCGTACGGCCTAGAGTATTATGATAAAATATCTACTATACCTTACTCGCACTTGGAGAGAAACTCAGAAATGGTATTGAGGTGAGTGATAGTGTACAGCAAGTAGCGCAGACTAAGTTGGGTTCATAAGTAATAATTACTCAAAAAAAGGAATACCAGGAGTAGCATATTTCCTCATTCCTTCTTCATTTATGTCAACACCAATTCCAGGCTTTTCAGACAAGGTAATAAATCCATCTTCAACCATGGGACCATCGAAAGTGACAATTTCCTCAAACATTTTGTTTTTATGGAAATAAATCTGCCATTCCAAAATCATAAAGTTTGGTACAGATGCACATACATGACAGGAAGCCATGGCTCCTAGGTAGGATGCCACCATATGAGGCGAAAATGGAACATAATACAAGTTGGCCAGATTGGCAATGCGTTGGGCTTCACCTAGCCCGCCAGCTTTTTGTAAATCTGGCATAATGATATCAACAGCTCCAATTTCTAGCATTTCTCTAAAACCATAAGCCAAATAGTGGTTTTCTCCTGCACAGATCGGAGTTGTTGTAGAATCTGTAATTTTTTTATAAGCCTGTATATTTTCTGCAGGTATAGGCTCTTCTAGCCACATCATGTTAAGCGGTTCTAGCATTTTTGCTACTTTTTCTCCGGTCGGAGCATCGTATCGCCCATGCATGTCTGCACAAATATCTATGTATGGCCCTACTTCTTTTCTTGCCGCCTCCATCTGATTGTACATTCTTTCCATTTCTGCCTGATTTGCCGTCCAGTTGTACTTATCGTATTTATTTGGGTCTTTGGCTTGATCCAAGTCGAACTTAACGGCTGTGAAACCCATATCGACCGCTTCTCGTGCACTTGCAGCAAAGTCAGCAGGGGTAGGCAGTCTTGATTGGTACAATGCAGTATCCATATATACTCTTATCTTGTCCCGAAACTTACCGCCAAGCAATTGATACACTGGCAACCCTAATGCCTTTCCTGCCAAATCCCAAAGGGCAGCTTCAATGGCTGAAAGTACGGCCACATACATCCCAGATTGGGCACCTCTAAAAAATCCAGCTTTTCTAATATCTTCAAACAACTGATGTACATTCAAAGGGCTTTTATCCTTTAATTGTCTGCCCATCATTTTAACCAAGTGATAAGTACCAGGAACAGCATCTACACCTTCACCACAGCCCCAGATGTCCTGATTGGTATATATTTTCACAAAAAGACCACTGCCATTTCTAATATACCCACACTTGACGTCCGTTATTTTTAAATCTGAAGGAGCAGAGCTTTGTGGTGTCTTTTTTACTGAGGACTCCAGCGTTTTTCCAAAACTACTGAATGTTGTAAGTCCTAATGCGCCTGCTGCTGCACTTTTGGTGATAAACGATCTTCTTGAATTTTTCATAGACATGATGTTTAGAATGTAGTTCACCAGGTCCTGGATTTCAATAGCTTTTGAATTTCAGACTTTGGCACGGGCAGTTCATCGATATGATCATTGAGCCATTTTGAGAAGTCCTTCTCTATTTCATCACTCCATCGGTTGTCAATTTGACCAGCGGTATATTTTTGTTCACGCAATCGCTGATGCCCGAACATGTCCCTCAGTCTTACGATCTCTGAAGTTTTAATAACTTTTTCTAGTAAGTGTGGTGGGATAAAAATAACTCCACCGTCCCTACCTAATACAGCATCACCAGGCATGACTGTGGCCATACCAATACGTGTAGGTTGGTTGATTCCGACTAAAGTAGTATTCAAAAGCTTGTCAGGATTATTTAAGTGATGGGAGGGATGGTAGCTTTTAAAGAATGACGTGAAGCCGCCAATTTCTTTGAGTCCATTGATGTCCCGTACCGCACCTTGGTATACCATTCCATTGCCGGTTTTGGCATAAATAGAATTGCCGAGGTTGTCTCCTACGGTTGGACCATCTACATGAGCACCAAATTGATCAACCACATAAACATCACCAGGTACAAGTAAATCAAGAGTCCATGCGTTTTGAGACTTAATTCTGCCGTCTTGATTGTGACCTCTATCATCGATTGCCCGATGAATATCTGGTCTACCAGGCATAAAAGTAGCTGTTACAGCCCTGCCTACCAATACGCTATCCGGATTTATGGTTAGCCATTCACCTTCATACTGATATTTATAGTTTTGGTTTTTTAGTACACCCCAGGCTTCTTCCAGGGTTACCAGTTTCAAACGCTCCAATAAATCGTCTGATACTTTTGGACGTCCATCGTCGAATCGTTCTCCTTTCCATTCTGAGGTAAGAAATAACAATTCTTCCTTTGATATTTGTTGAGCGTGAATACTCTGAGCAAAAAGAAATAGGAGGACAAGTAAGCTGAGTTTGTTAGTGAGGTGCATGTTTTAGAATAGTTTGATAATTAAGCAATTTTGGTAATTTAATGATCAGAAGGCAGAAATCCTCAAATGGTTCAGACGTTTTTAATTCTCGATTGGATTGATAGAAAATCCAGTGTTCATTAATTATTCACAATATTCATGACATGATTGAAGTTTGCCCATAACCGCTAAAAATACTTTTATTTTAGTTTCGATGCTATAGATTCTTGGTTTTTTGAGTCATGCCATGAATAACTTCTGCTAACTTTGCATCTTGTACAAAACGAAAACCAGGCTGTGAACCTGGCGATTAAGTAATGAGCACCAAAGGAAGAGTCCTCGTGGCAATGAGCGGGGGAATAGACAGTTCGGTAGCGGCTGTGATGCTTCATGAGCAAGGCTATGAAGTCATCGGAATGACTATGAAAACCTGGGATTACAATTCCTCAGGTGGTGGTAAAAAGGAAACTGGCTGTTGCAGTCTGGATTCAATTAATGACGCACGAAATATAGCCGTGAACCTCGGCTTTCCACATTACATACTAGATATTAGGGAAGAGTTTGGAGACTATGTGATCAATCATTTTACTGATGAGTATCTGGATGGTCGTACGCCCAATCCTTGTGTACTGTGCAATACGCATATAAAATGGGATGCGTTGCTGCGTAGGGCCGATAAGCTGGGGTGTGACTGGATAGCTACAGGGCATTATGCCAATATCCACGAAGAGAACGGCAGATACGTAATCTCGAAAGGAAAAGATGAAAACAAAGATCAGTCATACGCGCTTTGGGGAATATCTCAAGAGAGTCTTAGCCGCACGATGTTCCCTTTGGGTAATTTGCACAAAACTGAAATCAGGCAAATGGCTTTGGATAGGGGCTTTGTGGATCTGGTGAACAAGTCTGAGTCTTACGAGATTTGCTTTGTACCTGATAACGACTATCGTGGCTTTCTGAAAAGGAGGGTGGATGGATTGGAAGAGTCGGTAAAAGGTGGAGAGTTCGTACTGGAAGATGGTACAGTAGTGGGCGAACATGAAGGCTACCCATTTTACACCGTTGGTCAAAGAAAAGGCTTAGGTATAGCCTTAGGATTTCCTGCGTATGTCATTGAAATCCAAAAAGATAAAAATAGAGTAGTGCTTGGTACTTTTGACGAATTGGCACGTGATGGTATGTACGTGGATCAGTTGAATATAAGTAAATACGAAAGCATTGCTGACAAAATGGATACGGTCACGAAAGTGAGGTACAACGACCCGGGAACTCCTGCTGTCATTGAACAAGTGGGCGATACGGTAAAGGTATTTTTTGGCAAGGGTGTTTCAGCAATAGCTCCCGGTCAAGCAGCGGTATTTTATGAAGGTAATGATGTAATAGGCGGAGGGTGGATCAAATCCAGTTTCCACCGTGTTGATAGAAAAGAAAAAGCACTTCAAAATCAAGAATAGAGTTTTTCAATGCCAAATTATTTGAAGCAATTTATTTTTCACCTAACTCTTTTAGCGGTCTTTGGTTCTTGTTCTGAGAAAACAATTTCACCTGCTGATGACAGACTTGGTTTAGAATATTACCCATTAGAAGTTGGACAATACAGAATTTATGATGTTGATGAAATCCTGTATTCGATCTCCAGCTTCGATACGCTTAACTACGAACTCAAAGAATCAGTCGTAGGAACGTTTGATAATGCGGAAGGAGAGCTGAGTTATGTTGTCTACAGAGAAAAAAGAGAAAGTGAAGTTGAAGAATGGGCGATAGATTCTGTGTGGACTGCAAGAAAAACAAATAATCTGGCTATATCAGTCGAAAACAACAGATCGATTATCAAGATGGTGTTCCCTATTGAAAGTGAGAAAAACTGGGACAGCAATGTCCTTAATTCATCTTCTGAGAAAGTTTTTAGCTATGATTTGACTGTGGCTGACACAACCCTGGCTTCCACGGATTTTGCAGACGTGGTAAAGATCATCCAAAGTGATATCGCCGAGAATATTGTCAACCAGGATGAACGCTATGAAATATATGCACAGGGCGTGGGTCTAATAATTAAGTCTGGTTTGTCGTTGACTTTTTGTACGGTCGATTGCCCTGACACCAAGACCATTGTTTCAGGACGAAAGATCCATCAAACTTTGAAAGCGTATGGCAGTGACTAAGAAGAGCATAGTGTTCTTTTTTCTATTGTTTTTGATACAGGTACTGCATGCCCAAGAGAGGTATGTAGTTTTCTTTTCAGACAAAGAAGGTAGCACTTTTTCCACTGACAGACCTTTGGAGTTTTTGTCTCAACGAGCCATTGATCGAAGAGAGAAAGCAGGTTTTGATGTGTCTGACACAGACTTTCCTGTTAATCAAAACTACCTTGATTCCTTGACCAAGCATGAAATAACTTACCATTATACTTCCAGATGGTTCAATGCAGCCTTAGTAGAAGTTGAGGAAAGTAAGCTAGAAGCCATTGTTGATAAGTCCTTTATCGCTTCATATGACTTAGTTGCGAAAAGAATAAACAACCGAAATCGATATGCCGACAATCCTAGCCCTGAGAACCTGAACTTTAATGGTGCAGATCCTGATGCTTCGAGTTCCAGCTCTAATGTACAACTCAACATGCTCGCGGCTAAAGCCATGCATGAGGATGGCTATACAGGTGGAGGAAAATGGATAGCAGTATTTGATGGCGGCTTTAATGGGGTGAATGAATCCAATGTTTTCAAACACTTGTTTAACAATGACCTGATCATAGATACAGAAGATATCGTCACAGGAGGCAAAGATGTTTTCCTTAGGGACGATCATGGCACACAGGTGTTAAGCTGTATTTCATCAAACTATAATGAGCAAATGGTGGGCACAGGGTATGGTGCTAACATTAGCTTGTATATTACCGAGGATATCGAAAGTGAATTCAGAATTGAAGAATACAATTGGCTGATTGCTGCTGAGAAAGCAGATAGCTCTGGTGTGGATATTATTTCCTGCTCGCTGGGTTATGACAGTTTTTTCGATGATTCATCTATGAATTATAAAGTGGCTGACCTGGACGGCAAAACTGCTGTGGTGACACGTGCAGCTGAAATGGCCAGTGAAAGGGGTATGTTGGTGGTGAATTCTGCAGGGAATGCCCTGGATCGGCAGATTTGGGATTTGGTCTCTTTTCCATCCGATGGAGAAAATGTGCTGAGCGTGGCAAGTGTTACTGGCAATCGGGAAAAATCAGGTTTCAGCATGACAGGACCTACAGCTGATAATCGAATAAAACCAGATGTGGCAGCCATGGGAAGCTCCACGGTGGTAGTAGACGATTCTGGGAACATTGTAAAAAATAATGGTACAAGCTTTTCTTGTCCACTCATTGCTGGCTTTTCAGCTAGTTTGTGGCAAGCATTTCCTGATTTGAACAATAAGGAATTGCGGCAATTAATCCTGGAATCCTCTAGTCAATCCGATAGCCCAGACAACTCCCTGGGATATGGCATTCCCAATTATTATAAAGCAATAGGAGAGGTTTTGAGTATTGAGTCTATGGCGAAAGAACAAATTGAAATCTTTCCTAATCCGATTATGGGCAATATTATCTCCATAAGATTCAATGCCGTACCTACGAATGGTGAACTGAATTTTGAACTATACAATAGTGAAGGAAAGTTGATCGTTAGCGAAAAAAGGCAAAAAGTCATTTCCAACAGTTCGGTACAATTAGAAATTCCTAACTTGGAAAAAGGAATATATATTCTTTCAATTATTGGATCAGACAGCTACAATGGTTTTAAATTGCTGAAATTTTAAACTCGACATCACTTTTCGTCTGTGACAAACCTATTAGCCCAGTTAACCAATACTGGCAATTGTATTCTAAGAACCATCATCTTTGGGCTTTTCTTGACAAGCTTTTCTTGCAAAGTGCTGGCTCAAGGTGGAAATGTTCAGGGTACCATTACAGACTCCTTAAGCAATCCAATAGAGGGCGTACATATCAAGGCAACTCCTTCCGGTGAGGTAGCGCTCACTGATGGCAAAGGTGCCTTTAGCATTAATATAAAAAGGAATAAGAGCACTTTAACTATTACACATATCAATTACCACCCTGAGGTCAGAGAGGTCAATTTTAACAAATATGCCTCTGTTACATTCAATATCAAACTTCGACATAGAACTACAGTACTTGATGAAGTAGAAATAAGGCAAGAAACGCCCAGAAGGACTGACGTATCTGGCATGGAGAAAATTGATAGCAAGAGCATCAGTCAGATGCCCTCTGCCACAGGGGATTTCAACAAGATCCTCAGTACACTTCCTGGAGTAGTCAGTAACAATGAGCTGTCATCTGCTTATTCCGTTCGGGGTGGAAATTTTGATGAAAATCTGGTGTATGTGAATGGAATCCAGGTGTATCGTCCATTTTTAGTTAGAGCAGGAAGGCAGGAAGGTCTCAGTTTTATCAACCCGGATTTGGTCAACAACATTCGCTTCTCAGCTGGTGGTTGGCAGGCCAAATATGGAGACAAGCTTTCTTCTGTTTTGAACATTGATTATAAGAAACCTGAGAAGAAAGCAGGCTCGTTGAATCTTAGCCTATTGGGTGGCAGTGCTCATTATGAGGGCAGCAATGAGGCAAGTGGCCTTTCCTACATTGTAGGGATTAGGCATAAAAATACAAGGTATTTATTAGGCTCTTTGGAAACGAAGGGTCAATATCTGCCGAAGTTCACTGATGTTCAGGGATACATCAACAAATCATTCAAGAACAACCGAACAAATCTTGGCATATTGGTAGCGAGCGCACACAACAGATATCTAACCGTACCCGAAATAAAACAAACGGACTTTGGTACGGTTCAGAGGTCATTCAGACTCCAGGTAGCTTTTGATGGCAGGGAAATCCTTAAATACGACACCTACCAAGGTGGATTTAATCTATCACACATTTTTTCTGACAACTTCAAATCTTATTTGATCTCGTCTGTTGTGCGTACCAATGAACGAGAGAATTTTGAAATAGAAGGAGGCTACAGACTCTGCGATTTGAACAATAATCCATCTTCCAACAACTTTGATGAATGCGTATTAGTGAGGGGAGTAGGTACCAATTATAACTCAGGGAGAAATAGTCTGAGTGCTACTATTGTAAATTTAGAGCAAAAAAATGAGTTGTACCTGGAAGATGGATTGCTGGAGTTTGGTTTTCGTTGGGATATGGAAAACATCGATGATAAGCTAAAAGAGTATGCCTTTATTGATTCTGCAGATTTCTCAACCATTACAGAAAATAGAAAGAATGAAATTCACTTAGATTCTCGTCGGCTATCTGGTTATGTCCAATATTCCTCCTTGTCCAAAGACTCTGTACATTCGATTTCTGCTGGTGTTCGCTTCAATTATTGGAATATCAACAGTCAACTGCTCGTAAGTCCAAGGATAAGCTATTTGCTCAATCCAAGCTCTACCCCGAAAACAAGCTACCGTTTTTCTGTTGGTTATTATCAGCAGCCTCCGTTTTATCGTGAGCTTAGGGATAGAACTGGAAGGATCAATCTGGAGGTAAAGGCTCAAACGTCTATTCATTTCATTGCAGGTCTGGATAATTATTTTACAGCATGGGGAAGGCCTTTCAAGTTTACCTCTGAGCTCTACCATAAAAAGATGAGCAACATCAATACCTATGATGTTGAAAATGTACGATTAAGGTATTTTGCCAACAACACGACTAGTGCCTATGCGCAAGGTGTTGACTTTAGGGTAAATGGTGAATTTATTGAAGGCACACAGTCCTGGTTTAGTCTTGGCTTACTTAATACTCGAGAGGATGTGGCTGAAGACGACAATGGGTTTATCAGAAGACCAACAGATCAACGCATCAATCTGGGAATCTTTTTTGAGGACCATTTTCCTAACGACCCTTCAACCAAGGTCAATCTCAACATGCTGTTCGGAAGTGGTTTGCCTTTTGGTCCACCGGGTAGGGAAGACCTCAGAAATGCCTTTCCAGGTGATGAGTATTACCGGGTAGATATTGGTTTTTCTAAAAGCTTGAAAATTGATTCGGGTAGAAAGTTGGCACCTAACTCACTGTGGATTGGATTGGAGGTGCTGAACTTATTGGGCGCTGATAATACCATTTCATACACCTGGATCAAAGATGTAGTTAACAATCAATTTGCAATACCTAACTCTTTGTCAGCCAGATTTTTAAATCTCAGAATAAGAGCAAGTTTTTAACTAACAAAATTCTTAGGACAACCTTGCCCTTACTTGTTCTACAATCTTTGAAGAGTTACCAATAAAAATATCATTCTCAACAATGAAGACAGGCCGTTTTAGAAATGTGTACTCGTCAATTATATACTGTCGATAGTCTGCTTCTTTCAAATCCATTTTGGCCAAGCCAAGAGACTTATACTTCATGGCCCTTCGACTAAAAAGGGATTCATAACTACCCGCGAGCATCTGCATCTGATCGACTTGTTCTTCGGTCATTCTTTCGGTTTTGATGTCTTGAAGGATGAAATCATTCAGTAGTGACCCTAGGTCTTTGATAATTCTAATGCAGGTTGAGCAGGTTGATAGATGGTATATTTTTTTCATGTTTGAGTTTAATCTTATGAGAATTTTAATAGAAAATGGCCATTTACTTGAAATATTGACAACAATATTATTATTTCGCAGGCTATTAATTTTTAAAAATGCAAAGAAATTTAGGATTATGAACGAAAAATATATGAGAAAGTGCTTGATGATTATTGGGGTCTTAGTTGCAATTTTTGTCAGCCAGCATAGCTCGGTTGCTCAGGAGGTTGAAATTACTGATGAAGAACTGACTACTTATGCTGCTGGTATGAACAAGATAGATAGCATCAAGACTGACATGAGTGAAAAGTACAAGCAAATGATCAAAGATGAAGCTGCACTCAAGGGTAGGTTTAATGACATGAAGAAAGCTTATGGCAATGATGATAAGCTGGCCGAGATTAACGCAACAGATGAGGAAATTGCGGCCTATGAGAAGATTCAGGTGACATATGAAGAAATGAAGGCGAACCTGAAGGAAACTTCTGTAGAGATTATTAAAGGAGACATTGGAGCTGGTATTTATAACAAAGTAAAAAAGGCACTAAAAACCGATACCGAACTAAAAGCAAAGTATGAGGAGATTTTGAAATCTCTTCAGCCAGCGTCTGAAGATGACGCATAAAGGGGCTATTGCATTCAACTATACACTAAGAAAGGACTGTCAAAAGCAGTCCTTTTTTCTTTTTTAAGGCTTTTTATTCTTAGGGTTTCAAATGTTGAAATATTGGTGCTAAATTCCTGCTGTTTTCGAACACTACAACTAAGGAATTGACATGTTTACCGAATACGAAATAGAAACACTGATAACCAGTGACAAAGTAAAAGATGCTACTACTGAATTGAAGAAGCAGTTTATCAAAGCTGAGGCTCCATTTCTTGAAATTTCAGATGCAGACTTTTTCTCATTGATCATGTTAACTCCGACAATCGGTGTAGCACTTGCAAATGGAAGTGTTAGCCTATTTGAAGAGATGGCATTGAACAAAAAGGCTCGTAAGCTATCAAAAGGTGGTTATTTCCTAAAAAAGGATCCTGTAGTCTTTGCTCAAAAATTTCTAATTAATAAGTATGATCAATGGGAAGAGAAGTTTTTGGATGTTATTAAAAGATCCATGGATGAGTCATTGGATATGCAGTCGCTGAGAAAAGATTTTGATCCGAATCAGGATGTGGATTATGAAGAGTATAAAAGAGAAGTACTTCGAACACCTTATATTTTTATCAGATTTGTAGCTTCGTTTTTCATGGAAGAAGATGAGGATATCATCAATAATACAACCATGTCGAAAACAGACCATGGCAGACTGGTAGAAATTGGAGAAAAGTTAGGGCTCAGTGATATTCCAGTGTTTCACTACTTTCAAAAGCATATTACCATTAAATGACAAATGGAATTAGTCAGATAACAGGGAAGTATGATTTATTTAGTTTGCTCGTCGAAAATTAAATTGAAGTTAGTCCGTTAGTAGTTCTAAATTGAAAAATGACTGCAGGTGTGAATTGTTATAGATTAAGTCGTTTTTGGATGTTGCTAATTACTCCTTTGATCATTCTTGATGGATGTGGGGGAAGTGATGAGGTTGCACCCGTTACTGACGATCAGCCGGCAATAGATGCGGAACTGATCCAAACCTACTTGAGCGATAATGCAATTACAGCTACTGAGGATGAGTCTGGTATATTTTATTACCCTACCGTTGAGAACCCAACTGGAAGGCTTCAACAAGTAGCAGGAAGCATTCTTTCCATTTATTACACGGCGAAAGTTTTAGACGGTCAGATCATTGACGAGATTTTAGCCTCACAGGGAGAAGATCCTTATAAACTGAAACAAGGGGTTAATGCTATTGTGCCTGTTGGTCTGGACATTGGTCTGGCATACATGAAAGAAGGAGAGACTTTCACCTTTCTTATCCCGTCCCAGCTGGCCTATGGCGATTTGTCATTTTCCACTTTGATTCCGAAAAACTCCATCATAGAAATTGAAGTAGAACTGGTGCTGATTGAAAATGAACTCGATATTGCTAACGCAGAGGCAACCGTTATTGATGATTATATTCTGGACAAGGAATTGAATGATTTGAATAAAAATCCATTGGATAGTATTGAAATGCTTCCAAACGGTGTTTATTACAAGCGCATTACAGAAGGCAATGCTGCTGAGATAGCCAGTCGAGGGGAGCTGATTAATACTACTTATACTGCATCATTTCTAAATGACGTGGTTTTTGATAGAACCTCTGGAAACGAGTTGTTTACCTTTAATTTTGATAACGACATAGTGGTGGATGGACTGGACTTAGGGATTTATGAGATGGAAAAAGGAGAGCGTGCACTTTTGATTATACCTTCGTCGCTTGGCTATGGACCTAGTGTTGGTGTAATTCCAGAATACCTGGGGGATGATTTGGTGAGCAATGCTGTTATTCCGGAGTATGCCTCTAAAGTTGCACCCTATGAGGTGCTTGTTTTTGATCTCACATTATGGGTAAGCCCAATCTAAAAACTAAATAACTAATTGAAATTTAGATTTACCATATTAATCGCCTGTTTGATAAGTCCCTTAATTGGTATTGGACAGGAGTATGAGATAGACGAAACTCAAATTTACAGAAGTCCATTCAAGAAATTCATGAACAATTTTTCCGTAACGATTTCTACCGGTTATGGAAAAACAAACTACAGTCATTCGCTTCAAGGATTCTATCTGGTCCAAACACCCTCCAATCAGTACATAGCCGATAACGATGGACAACCGCTTGGAACTGAGTTTGATGTTTATAGTGATTGGTTAAATGATCCGGTTATTGCAGAGACCCTTACAAGAATAGACTCATTCGATGTTCCTTATCGTCCAATCGTTGATCCGGTTAATAATCCATTGCTGAGATCGGATACTGAAATTTTTAATGCAGACTCATTGGGTCTGCAATTTTCAGGAAAGGGCATGAGTATTCCATTATCACTTTCATTGAGATATAATTATCAGAGGTTTCGTATTGGTGGTGGCTATATGTTTGAATATCACAAGATCAAGCAGTTCGATCCGAGGGAAAGTGTCGAACCCCTTGGAATTCGGCAATATCAACCAAACTTTCGTTCTACATTTTATAGGCGGTATTGGGGAGAACTCGGTTATCGATTTTACGATTTTTGGGACTATTCTTTTGCAGGAGAATTACAGATTGGCAAATTTAATTCGGGAGGTAATTTTAACTCAGCCTTGATTCAGCGGGGCATGTATTTCAACCTTGGAATATCTATTGAGAAAAACCTCTCTGAATATTTCAGAATAATCTTCAAACCTTCCTATGACTTCAAAAATTATAAAATATCTATTCCTGGTACGGATAAGGTGATTGCACACAAGCAACCTACATTCTTTTGGCAATTAGGTATAAGCATCACCTTCCCGGAAATACCCAGAAGTCCAATAAAGAGTGATCATGTTCAGCTGAAGCATGTGATAACAGACCCTGCTACTGGTAGATACATGGAAGTAAGGGGCCAGCCTATTTACAAAAGGCAAAATCCTAAAGTGGGTGAGAACCACCGAAAGCTCTGGCGATATAAGCACAAGAATAAGAGGAAAATAAACCCATATTAGACCTGACCATTAGTGTTAGATAATTACACTGATCAAATCATGAATTAGCAGCAAGTTTGTTGCAATTCCTTTGTCTTAAACTACAGCAAATCTTATCTCCGAAGCAGGCTCTTTTTTGTGCCATGGAGATAGTGAATATGGACATAAATTTGATTAAATTGCGAACTGATTTTTTGCAAGAGTATTTAACTGATTTATGGCTGACGGAGATAACGAGAACCTACCCCTTGGAGATCAAAATATAATTCCAATTAATATAGAAGATGAAATGCGCGGAGCATACATTGATTATTCAATGTCCGTAATTATTTCAAGAGCATTACCCGATGTACGAGACGGTTTAAAGCCAGTGCACAGAAGGGTGCTGTATGGTATGCTCGACCTTGGGGTTTTGCATAATAAAGCATATAAAAAATCAGCCAGGATTGTAGGTGAAGTACTGGGTAAGTATCACCCACATGGTGATACCTCTGTTTATGACACCATGGTTCGGATGGCTCAGGAATGGAGCCTGAGGTATCCATTGGTCGATGGACAAGGAAACTTCGGTTCTGTAGATGGTGATTCACCGGCTGCTATGAGGTACACGGAAGCAAGACTGAAGCGTATTGCTGAAGAAATGCTTGCCGACATCAATAAAGATACTGTTGATTATCAGCCGAACTTTGATGACTCTCTTAAGGAGCCTTCTGTTCTTCCTGCTAAAATCCCCAATCTGCTCGTTAACGGTACTAGTGGGATTGCGGTTGGTATGGCTACCAACATGCCTCCTCATAATCTTACTGAAGTAGTGGACGGTACCATCGCATATATCGATAATAGAGATATTGAGATTGAAGGCCTGATGAAATACATCACTGCGCCAGACTTTCCAACAGGTGCTACTATCTATGGATACAATGGAGTGAAATCTGCTTTTGAAACGGGTAGAGGTAGAATTGTGATGCGCGCAAAAGCTCGATTCGAAACGACTTCTACTGGCAGAGAGCAGATAATTGTTTCAGAGATACCTTATCAGGTAAACAAGGCGTCTATGATCGAAAAGACAGCCGCCTTAATCAACGAAAAGAAAATAGAGGGCATTAGTGACATTCGGGATGAATCGGATAGAGATGGAATGCGAATAGTATACGACCTGAAGAAAGACACGATTCCGAATGTTGTACTTAATAACCTTTATAAATACACTCAGCTACAATCTTCTTTTGGTGTAAACAATGTGGCACTGGTAAATGGGCGCCCATATACGCTTAACCTGAAGGAGATAATCGGCCATTTTGTTGACCATCGACATGATGTGGTGGTTAGAAGGACCGAATATGAACTAGCTGAAGCTGAAAAAAGAGCTCATATACTTCAAGGTTACCTAATAGCGCTTGACAACCTGGATGAAGTAATAGCACTTATTCGAAACTCCAGAGATCCTGAGATTGCCAAAACTGGATTGATGGAAAAGTTTGGCTTAACTGAAATACAGGCTAAAGCTATTCTGGAGATGAGACTTCAAAGACTTACAGGTCTTGAAAGAGAGAAAATCCAGAAAGAATACGATGAAATCATGGAGTTGATCGATCACCTCAAGGAAATACTCTCTAATGAGGATATGAGAATGGATATCATCAAAACAGAGCTTACTGAGATAAAGGATAAGTATGGTGATGGAAGAAGATCGGATATAGAGTACAGTGCAGAAGACTTTTCTGCTGAGGATATGATTCCGGATGAAGAAATGGTGATAACTATTTCTCATGAAGGATATATCAAAAGAACCCCATCAGCTGAATTTAAGACTCAAGGAAGAGGTGGCCGTGGTTCAAAGGGTGCCGGGTCAAAAACGGATGATTTTACTGAACATTTGTTTATCGCAACTACTCATAATTATTTGCTGATTTTTACTGAATTTGGTAAAGTCTTCTGGAAAAAAGTTTGGGAAATTCCTGAAGGTGCAAAAACCGCTAAGGGTCGAGCTATTCAGAACCTTATCAATATAGAATCTGAGGATTCCATACGTGCGGTGATCAATGTGTCTACATTGAATGATGAGGATTACATCAACAATAATTTCATTGTCATGTGTACCAAAAGTGGAGTGATCAAGAAAACTTCTTTGGAGGCATATTCAAGACCAAGACAGAATGGTATCAATGCTATTACCATCCGCGAGGGAGATAAATTATTAGATATTAGCCTGACCAATGGAGACAATCATATAATTATTGCCAAAAAATCAGGCAAGGCAATTCACTTCCATGAGTCAGATGTTCGGCCTATGGGTAGAATGGCTGCAGGAGTGAAGGGTGTTACACTTGAAGGTGCTGATGACCAAGTAGTTGGTATGGTGTGCGTTGGTCGAGAGGAAGCCAATTTACTCGTTGTATCTGAAAATGGATATGGAAAAAGATCCTCTATCGATGACTACCGAATAACCAAAAGAGGAGGTAAAGGAGTTAAAACTTTAAACATCACAGAAAAAACTGGCAAGCTTGTTGCGATTAAGGAAGTAGTTGATACGGATGACTTAATGATTATTAACAAATCCGGTATTACAATAAGGACGGCTATCAGTAGTCTAAGAGTGATGGGTAGAGCCACACAAGGTGTGAGACTTATAAAATTAAATGAAGGAGATAGAATCTCGTCAGTAGAGAAGATAGAAAGAATAGAGGGTGATGAAGATGAGGAACTGGATATAGAAAACAACAATGAAACTTCTGAAGAGAATTCGGAGGAATGAAAATTAATAAAAGGGAAACCAATCGAATAACTAGAATAGAGTAATCATGAAAAAGTTAATAATTTTTAGCGTAGCATTCTTTGCAATGAACATTGCTTACGCTCAGAAAGGGTCAGTGTCCAAGGCCTCAGCTTATTTAGCTAAAGAAAATTATGCAAGTGCAAAAGCGGAAATTGATGTTGCAGTGACAATAGAGAAGAACGCAGCAAAATCAAAAACTTGGTTTGAAAGAGGAAGAATTTATCAGGCAATAGCTATTAGCAAGGATGAAGCGATATCATCACTAGATGATCAGGCTCTTCAAAAAACTGTAGAGGCATATAATAAGGTTCAGACCATGGAAAAGGAAACCTCTCCAAATTCCATCTTGGCAAGTACTAACTTGGATAACCTTTGGGGTACATTGCTAAATGATGGTGGTACAGTATATGGGGAAGAAAAGTATGATGAGGCGTATAAGAAATTTACTGATGCGCTATTGGTTCGCCCTACAGACTCAATTACGTTACTATATGCGGGTGTTTGCGCACAGGCCAATGAAAAATATGAGAACACCACAAAGCACTATACAAAACTTGACGATTTAGGCTATGCAAGCGTTGATGTATATGCAACACTCATCTATATAGAAAGAGCCATTAATAAAGATGAAGAAAAGGCTTATGAAATAATAAAAAAGGCAATTAAAAAATATCCCACTGAAAAGAGGTTTGGAAGAGAGGAAATCAGCGTACTTATCAATTTGAAACAGTTGGATGCAGCTCAGCAAAAGCTAATTGAGCAAATTGAAAAAGATCCTACAAACGCTGATTTACACCTTAACCTCGCTTTAATGTACGACAATGTAGCAAGCAACATGGCTGATGGAGATGCTACCCAAGAAGAGACTGACAAACAATATGATCTAGCCTTGACCGAGTACCTTAAAGCAATTGAAATAGATCCAGGCAACTATGTCGGCAACTATAATGCTGGCGCAATTTACATCAATAAAGCCAAGGTATATTATGACCAAGTGAGAGATATGGATCTGGCTACCTATAATAAAAAGGGACCTGAACTAGCTAAGAAGGCTGATGAAATTCTCGCCAAGGGTCTTCCATATATGGAAAAGGCCAACGAGTCCAAGGAAGATGTAGACGGTCTTAGAGCGCTGATGCAAATGTATAAGCAGCTTAAAATGTATGACAAAGCAGAAAAGGTGTTAACTAAAATTGAGGAACTAGAAGCTGCTGCTGGAGCGAATTAAGAAACTATTTAGTAGTTATGATTGTAGGGATGCATTTTGTGCGTCCCTTTTTTTGTGGATTTCCATTTTATAAGTTGACCAATCATAAACCATAATTTTGCTATTATAGTAAGGCGTTATCAGCTAATATGGTTTTTATTTGTATCTTAGATTTATTGAAACAGAATAGTACATATGAAGTCTTTCGGATCATATCATAAAAATAAAAACTCATATACTTTTTCGGGTGAACCGCTGGTTATTCAGAGTACCTACTTCAATTGTTTTTTCCAAAAGGCCATAGAGGCTATAGGTCAATATATTGATGTTCACTCCCTTCTTGTTAATACATCCCAGCAAATAGCCTATACTCAGTTCAAGGCATATTTTACCAAACACTCTAAGTGGGATGTTTCAGAACGAAAGGAAAGAGTTGAAAAATACTTTAGCTATTGTGGGTTTGGTCAAATAAACTTGAAAAATGTCCATCCTAAGGGAGGCTATGTGGAAACAGACTCAGAAAGTTACGGTTTAGCCTGGAAAGAGATATTTGGTAACAAAGAATCTGAATCAGATGGAGTAGCCTATTTTACTATGGGATTTTTATGTGGAGCTACAGAAGCCATTCATGATATTGCTCTGGGTACATTCGATGCAAAACAAATCACTTGCATAGCAAAAGGGGATGATACCACGAGGGTAGATGTATTTAGAGGACTGAGAAAGAAACTCAATGAGTCTAGCTCTGAAGGTATATCGCAAACCTTCGAGTCTCAGCCACGTCCGGACAATACACCTGTGAATTATGAGACTATATTGGATGCAATTACCGATCAGGAGTTGCCCGTAAGTGATAGTGGAATTATTAATGCTTTTGGCTCGGAGATCACTAGACATTATGCGAATTACTTTAGCCTTATTGGGGTGAAAATCCTTATCGAGTTAGAAAAGAAATACAAACGAGATGGAGTAGTTAAAAGCAAAGCCATCATGGTTCAATCAGCTCAGAGGCTGGTTTTTTATACGGTTGGTAAACTTTTACTATCTAAAGAATGGGAGAGTACTGTTGGTGCATCAGTAAATACGACAGATGATCAACTGCATGCGATCCTGGCGTTTTATAATGCCCTTGGTTGGGGTAGATGGGAAATAGAGCGGTTTAACCCCACAGGTAAAACTTCATTCAACATAACAAACAATCCTTCATCAAATGCATACCTAAAACTTATAGGAAAGACCAAGGCTCCAATTTGCTTTTTACTAGAGGGGATAGTGACTGCAACGATGAATATGGTGTACAATGTGAAACTAAGTCCCGGTATGACATTGGATGATGATTTGTTCAACGCAGCGTTTAAGCCTGACAACCGATATGTTTTGGTGAGCGCCAAAACCAGAATTACCGGGGAAGAAACAGATCATTTCACTGTGGCTCGAAAGGAGTAGGGTTTGCATTATGAATTCCACTAAGTACTAAAGGTTATTGTCGCTATTATTGAGTCACTCAGGGATAGCCTTTTTAATTCATTTTCACTACAATGAGTAATCAATCCAAATTGAATAAGGTATTCATCACCAAAGAAATACCTGCAACTGCGCTTGACCTTTTGAAAGCATCAGGCAAAGCCTTAACGATTTGGCCGATGGAAAAACCACTGGATAGTGACACTTTAATCGAGCAATGCTTGGACCATCAAGCTCTTATTTGTGTTGGTCACCAAAAATTGGATAGAGAAGTCCTGGAAGGATTAAATCATCTTGATGTTATTGCCCAATTTGGTGCTGGCTATGACAATATTGACATTGAAGCGGCCTCTGATTCGGGCATCTTGGTTTGCAATGCTCCATTTGCTATGAACCAGGCGACTGCTGATGTGGCTTTTGGTTTGATGATCGCTACATCCAGAAAGATGTTCTATATGCATAAGCGGATCATCAATAATGAATGGGGTGGTTTCCAACCAATGGCTAATTTGGGATTTGAGCTAAAGAATAAAACGCTTGGTGTATTTGGGTTAGGTCGCATTGGTATAGAGCTTGCCAAGAGATGTCAGGGAGCCTATCAAATGGATGTGATATATCATAATAGAAATCGAAACAAAGAGGCAGAACAACTGTTGAATGCCAAATGGGTATCCTTTGACGAGTTACTTTCAGAAAGTGATATTGTAAGTGTTCATTGTGCACTAACGGCTGAGACACAAGGATTATTTGACCGTGAAGCCTTTGCCAAAATGAAAAGTACTGCACTCTTTATAAATACGTCTAGAGGGAAGGTACACAACGAACCTGATCTGATTAAGGCGTTAGAAGAAGGTGAAATATGGGGAGCAGGTTTGGACGTTTCAGACCCGGAACCAATGAAATCTGACAATGCTCTTTTATCTATGGAGAATGTATCAGTCTTACCACATATTGGTTCGGCAACATGGGAGGCGCGAACGGAAATGGCAAGACTATGTGCTCAAAACATCATTCAATTTTACACTAACGAAGTAGTTAAACATGCGATTAACGCAGATCGGGTGAAAAGTAGGCTCTAATCTATTTTCAATCTTGTAAACTGAGTTTGATCTTTGAAATTTAACTTCAGGACATACATTCCTGATTCTATTGTTGGAATTTCAAGCGCTATCGTATTTGATTGATATTCGTACTTGCGAATGTTTTCGACTGTTTTTCCGTCTATACTTATTAGCTCAATATAACTTGGTTCACCTCGAAATGTGCCGGTTATTGTCAGTTTTTCTTTCGCCCTTAGAGGATTGGGATAAGCCTTTATCGTTTGTTTCATGCGGTCCTTGACACCCAAAACTATTCTCCCGTTGAAAAACTGCTCAGCATATTCAAAGGCATCAATGCCAACTTCTTTACCTATTATTCTACCGGGCATATCATCCACCGGAGGGTGTATACCTCCCCATATTCTGGACAAACTGCATTGATCGGAGGCGTCATAGTATTTAGCCCATTGAAGTGTGACATCCACACTGGGTCCGTCTTCGAAAACGAGAATCTCGTTCTTTGGAGCTTCAAATTCTCCTACACCACCAGGGAAGTATTCATCTCCTGTCAGAAGTGTCAATAGTTCAGCAGCGGCACGTGAGTAAGTTGAGTGGCCTGATACATAACCAGCAAAAGGAGGTGTTACGAACGAGGGGCGCTGATATGGCCACCAGTTCTCTGCTAATATCCAACCTACACCTGCTATGTCTGTTTCAGGATCTTCGATATAGTCCGGACCCTTCCAGGCATATACTTTGATTTTTCCAACGTGTTCACCATTTTCCCCAGCGAGTGGATCTTGAGGCTCAACCAATTCAACGTAGTTATCTACAAGAGGTATTCCCGCTTCCGAATAAGACATGGCATTCGGATCAGAAGACTGACCCTGGTCTGCCAGATACCTAATGGCCGATATAGGTCTGATGTAATCGTAGTACCCTTTAATTCCCCAAGCTGAAATGGCGGCATCATGCATAGCACCCCCTAACATGAAATAACTCTTGACATCCCACTCCAGGTCGTCTACTACTTCACCACTTCCTTTAAATTTCTTTTCTAAATCAGGATGGTCATTGATGTAGTTAATGATTGTGAACCAATGACCGGGAGGTGTTTCTGAATCAGGACCATCAGCCCAAAACTCCGCCAAAACACGTCCATAATCCCCCCTTGGAATCATTTGAGGCGGGTAGGGCATGCCTGTTTTAGGGTTTGTAGTGTAGCCAGTTCCCGGATCACCACCATCAAGTTCATTGTAGAAGTCTCTCAAGCCTGCTATTGTGGTAGGGAAGTCATCAATATCCAAGTTCCCAATACCTCCAGGAGAAATATCCCATAACTCATTGTCAGCAGGATCAAGGTGTGAGGACCATATTGACACAAGCGAAAAACCCCATTTGTACTCTTCTGAATTCGTATGGCTTTCAGGGTCTAATAGGGCAGGCATACCTGGATCATGATAAACTTTGTAGTCATCACCGTCACGAGTAAAAGTGGTAGCGTCCTCATCCTGAAGTGCGAAAGCATTCGTATTAGCCCATTCAGGACTTAAAAAATCAGGACTGTGACCTGGGATCTCATTACCAGATTGATCAATGAACGTGTCAAAAGCCAGCGGTTGCCAACGGTTTGGGTCGATGATATTTTGGCTTCCAGGATTGTCAACTACCATTTCATTATTCTTCGGTGAGTAATATAGATTGTCGTAATCAAATATCTCATTAGATCCGTCTTGTAAGCCATATTCTATGATTCTAGCTGCAAGGTAATTGCCCAGTGCCGCCGGAGAACCTGTAGAATACAATTCTGAATCCAAGGAAGTATCATAACCTAAGTCGGTCATTAATGCATCCGCTAGCTCGAATGTAGCTTCATAGTCGGGTGAAAACTCAAACCTGTGCCTTATGATTCTGTAGCAGGCGTAGCTAATTGCTTCGTTAAGAGCCTCTTCAATATTATCTGGTTCGGGAAATCCCTTAAATTCAATTTTGTATCCATGGACATCTCGACCTAAAAAATAAGGATTTGCAACAGGGTCAAAAACCGCCCAACAGTCGTACATGGCAGCAGATGTATGAAAGAGATTTCTTGCATGTACAGTTGGTCTTGCAAAATCATTTCTTATTCCTGTCAACACTACCTCATTCCAACGCCTTGCTACCGTATGTTGGGAGATGGCCGAGGAGTAGCCAAGAATCAATAACAATACTAAATGTGTGCTAAGTAAATATTTCTTCATAGTATACATTTCATCGTGTAGCAAATTTACACCTAAAATGAATGGCCTAGAAATGATATTTATCAATTGATAAACGTGAGACAATTAGTTGTTTACCAGAAATTGATGAATCACCTTCATATAAAGTGATGGATTATGCCTGTAGTTATCCCATGACCTTTTGTTGTCCATGGTATAGACCTGGATATAGACAGACTGGGACCTTTCAGATAGCATTGACATGTCTTCTTTCGAGAGTAAATAGTCATGACTACCCATCATCAATAATATTGCTCGAAGGTTTGCTCCGGGTGTATTGGCAAATATGGTATAAGGATCTTTATAATTGGAAATCACATCTTGGTCGATATGCATTCTGCTGCCAATCTTTTTGAATCGATCGGGCATATCACTGAATTTGTTGATACTTCCATCTGAAATAATGGTGTTTGTATTTGGTAGGTCAAATCCTACGGTGTTGCCAATGGTAGCCCCAATGCCCCAGCCGTATAAGTAAAGTCGCCTGTTGTAGTTTTCAACAGCAAAATCATATACAGTTTTAAAGTCATCATAAAACTCAGTATAAATATAAGTGTCATCATCAATGCCAAATTCACTGCTTTGACCAAAACCCCTATAATCATAACATAATACGTTGAAACCAAAGGAGATAAGCGACTTAATTCTAGCCAAGTTCTCGCCCATATTTCCAACCCCATTGTGGCTGACCAGTATCATTTTGTTGGTTATTCTAGGAGAAGGAAAATACCATGCTAAAAGCGAAGCACCATCAGGTGTTTGAATTCTTTGTTCTTCGTATTTCATCTTAAGTTTAGCCGGTGTGGACTTATATTCCTTTGTTGGAGCCAACGCCCAGCTGGATTTGCATATGCACATCAAGACAGCTACAAAAAGAATGGATACTCTTGATTTCATACAAAGCTTATTCTTGTTCAAATTCTAATTTATACTTTTTATTATTTCTACTTGATTCAACAGCCATTTAATTCTGCGCTACTGGTCTAAAAATATTAAATAGATCCCCAGTGAATTGTTAGTTCATTCTCTAATTACAATTGATAAAACTCTTTACTCCACATCGGAATAGGTGCGTCATTAGGATTATTGCCAAATATCCCGCACCTTTGTAATCTACCCAATTAGGAGTATTTTTTGATGTCTGATCACTCGATCAGTAACATTATTTTACCCCTTCTGAATAACCTAACTGGTTTTTGTAGGTACAATTATTAAAATAGACTAACGAGCAGTTAACCTGACAAAGTATTATTCACATAGCGCCACATTTTCTTACTTGGAAGTGGTGTGTGTTTATGCTAAGTGGAAAGGTAAAACAGGATCACTCTCGTTTTGCCCTAGGCAAATAATTGAAATGTTGCCACCATGGCTAA
This sequence comes from Cyclobacteriaceae bacterium, assembly GCA_049115735.1. Classification (GTDB taxonomy): domain Bacteria; phylum Bacteroidota; class Bacteroidia; order Cytophagales; family Cyclobacteriaceae; genus CAXBNB01. The sequence goes on from JAGDZP010000010.1 coordinate 270,771, forward strand.
TCGGTTTAATGATTTCATCAAATTCTATTTATAACTAAAAAAGTATAATGGCTAAATCGCAAAACAGTTTTATCAAAAAAGAAAAAGAAAAAAAGAGATTACAAAAGAGAAAAGAGAAGCTCGAGAAAAAGGAAGAAAGAAAAGCTAACGCTACTAGTGGCGGGTTAGACGAAATGATGGCTTACGTTGATGAATTTGGAAATATTACTGATACACCACCGGATCCAACCAAAAAGAAGAAGGAAATTAAGGCATCAAGCATTGAGATTGGTGTACCAAAAATGGAAAAAGAAGATCCTAACGCTCCAAGAAGCGGAAGAGTAGCTTTTTTCAATGATTCTAAAGGTTACGGTTTCATTAATGACGATGCTAACCAAGAAAGATACTTTGTTCATGTTCAGGGGTTGATTGATGAGATTCAGGAAGGAAACAAGGTAAGCTATAATCTCGAGAAAGGTGCTAAGGGCATGAATGCTGTCAATGTGAAATTGATAAAATAGCTCGTCTTTTTTTACGTTCTTGGATGGTTTGCATTGAAATAAAGTTTGCTCACCAAGACGATGCAAAGGCCCATTGCGGCAATGAATATAAATGCCAACTTCATTCCGTAGGCATGGGATAAAAAACCGATGACTGGTGGGCCTATTAGCATGCCCAATATACCATAAGTAGATACGATTGAAATAGCCATACCAGGAGAATACTTTCTTGATTCTCCGGCCAAAATAAATGTAGTAGGTACAACAGCTGCTGTGCCTATCCCAACCAGGGAAAAACCTATCATTGCTGGATATATATAAGGAAAAAGAGTTGTAAGGGCAATTCCCGATACAATCAGCGTAGAACTGAAAAAGTATAAGCCTGATTTACCTACCCTGGTGACTACTTTGTCCATAAACCACCGCGATAAAGCCATACAAATCATAAAAGTAAAGTAGCCAACTGTGTATATATCAGTATGGATTACCTCCTTGAAATAAATACCGCTCCAATCAAACATACCACCTTCACAAAATGAAGCACACATGATAATCATGCCTAGAAGCACCAATGATTTATCTGGTTTACCAAAGCGAATTCTTGAGCCGGCTGTTGCCTTATCTCCTGTAGGCAGGAAATTGAAAGTAACGACTATGACCATCGAAAGCCCTATGCATGCGCCGATGAGGTGCACTTCCATTGGAATAGAAAAGTTTATCAATAGGGTAGTCAGCCCAACACCAATGATACCCCCAACGCTCCACATGGCATGAAAGGAACCGTTGATGGGTTTGGTGAAGAGTTTTTGAAGCAAAACTGCCTGAGTATTCATGGCGATTCCACCAATTCTAAAGGCCAGTGAAAGACAGAAAAGAGAAGCGGCCAGCTGCACAACCGTAGAACTCAGGCCAATCCCGACTAACGCGGAACACTGAATCAACATGGCAACAACCAGAGGTGGTTTGTTATCAAAATTTCGATTGAGCCATCCGGCTAGAAAAAGACCTAACAGGGAACTAAATGGCATCACCAGTAGCACCATACCAATTTCCGCATCATTGAGGCTCAGGGTTTGTTTTATGTCAGGAATTCGGGAAGTCCAGGTAGCGAAGCTTGTCCCGTGGATAAAAAAGAATACGCTAACTGCTATTCTTTGTCTCAGTTGATTGGTCGCTTGATGTGTATTAGACATGCTTGGTAAAATAGAACTGCTGCAAATAAATTTTTATCAATTAAATTTCAAAGCAGTATAACGAATTATATGGAATGGCTTTCTCTAATATGTTACACTCAATTTTGAGCTTTTGAGCATGCTAAATATTTAGCTTGTCAAATTGATACTATTTGTAGTCTCGGAATTTCCCGGTAATCAGAGTGAGTTCTCCTTATTTATCAAAGTCAACCTTCACATCAGAAGGATGACACTTGGTACATGAAGCCGTTTGCAGATAGTCGCCAAAGGGTCTTTTGATAGGTTCTTGTGTCATCAGACTGTGCTTCAATAGTTTCCCAAGCAGGGCACTTTCTGTATTCATATCCAGCCATACGGAATCCTGGGTTTCTGGATATTTGATGAGTATTACAGGGATATTTCCCGTCTGTCCGCTATCAGATTTCACGATTTTCCACTCATTTTTGGATGTTCTCTTAAAAGTCTGTTCCTTGTAAGGATACCACGCAATTGTCATGTTGAGTGGCTTGTGAAAACTAGACACTTCAGAAGGTCTTACTTGCCTTACTCTTGTAGGGACTAGTTCCTTTTGGGTTTTGCATGTTGTAACAGTGGCAAAAATCAAAAAGGCTATAGCCAATAGGTAATTCTTATTCATCTGCATAAAATTAAATTGATTCTTGTTTTAGGAAATCCTTTAATTCCAGCAGTAGTTTAGGTCTGCAAATCTATATTGATTATTTCTAGCTGGCAAATTCTACTGGTTATGGGTTGAGTCAATGCTAAACGACTGTTTGGTCAAAAAAAACACCTGATAAATGCATGTCAATCAAGGTTGTTCTATCTTGTAAGCATGAAGTTGTTTCTTATATCGCTTATGCTTTGTAGTTCTGTGTTCGTTCATGGACAGTCGATAGATAAGCTGAGAATGAGCGGAGACTACTCTCATATTGATTCCATGCAAATAGTAGATGCCTATTTCAATTCCCACCTGGCAGTGAATAGAATGTATGACGAAATGAATTTGATGTGGAATGTAGTTGAAGAAGATAGAAGAGATAAAAGAAAGATCAGACAAAAGCGATGGAGTGAGAATGAGACTTTTCAGACATGGCTTGGAAGTTCCGATAAAATGAAACTTGCTTATCGTAGGATTAAGAAGATCCATTCAAAATATGAGAAAAGGATTTTCCTTTCTGTTAGTAAAGACAACAAGGGTAGGTGCAAAGGCTGGATTAGTGCCTGGACCTTACCTTATGGAAAGGCCAAAATCAGATTATGTGACAATTACTTAAAATACAGGACACATCTCCACGAAAAGATTCTAATCCATGAAATGGGCCATGAGGTAGGTATGCTTTTTCACCGTAAGATACATGGATGTTGGCGAGCACAACAAGCGGCACATTCCGGAACCAGAAATGTAGCTAAAAGAAACCCAGAAAACTATGCGTGGCTGGCTGTCAGCTATTTGGGACATTCTTGTCATCACTAAATAGTCTCTTCATTGAGAGACTATTTATCAACCTATCAAAATTAAACCCATTGAATATTGTATTTTGAATTCAAAATACTATTTTTGGTACAAGTAACTTATCAAGTACCAATGGTCAATCACATAGGTTTAGTAGATTCTGTATACCTGAAGTTGAAAGAAATGATATTCAACCAGGAGCTTGCGCCAGGACAAAAAATATTACAGGAGAAAATCGCAGCTCAACTAGGTGTGAGTAGAAGCCCATTGCTGAAGGCTTTACAAAAACTAGAAAGTGAGTTTTTGGTAGAGAACCTTCCCAGAAGGGGAATGTATGTGAAGCAAATGACCAAGAAGGAGGTTGTTGATATCTTTCAGTGTAGGGGAGTATTGGAAGGATTATCAGCACGTCTGGCAGCCACTAAGATTACAGATGCTCAAATCCAAAAACTGGAAAAGCTATTCAGCAAGTTCAAAGAACAGGATAGCATTGATACAAAGGAATATGCCAAATGCGATCGAAAATTTCACCAAAGCATTCTTGAAATAGGAGGTAATGAAATCGTATCCAAACTCGAATTAATAAATAATATTCACCTTCAGGCCTTTCAAGTTGGTTTGTTAAAACCTCCAAATGAAACGCTCGGTGAACACTTAGGAATCATCGAAGCACTAAAGAAAAGAGATTCCAAAAAATGTGAAGAATTGATGAAATCTCATATTGAGTCTTCCCTGAAGGCCTATGAAAAGAGCCACTAAAAACTATTGATTGGAAACATAGAACTTACAAATCATGGAACATGTTCATACAGCATCATCATTAACCAGTGAAAACTTTAACCTATATGTGAATAGTGGTGGGAAACTCAGAAACAATAAGTCAAACAGTGCTGAAGTTTCGAGGATATTGGTAATCTCTACCGATAGGATATTCTTTCAAAAAGTTAGAATCCGATATGATGGTAATTTTGAAGTGCTACAAGTCCTCTCGCCTGAAGATGCAGTATGTCACATTACATCCAACCCCCCTGATGTGGTTATTTATGATGAAGTTAGACAGGAATCCAATGGTTTGATGCTAACTCAGGCATTAAGAAGTGACCATAATACAAAATACACCGTGATCATCTATGCATTAAAGGAGAACTCAGCATTGAGTGAGTGGAACCTACTGCAAACCGGTGTTGATGAAATATTCAATAGAAAGGGGGATCTCAACATTCTTGATATAAGAATGCAAAGACAATTGCAATACAAAAAAATGGCAAAAAACAACATGCAGCCTTCTTTGCGCCCAAGTATTGAAAAATCAAAAGCTATTGATCATGACGAAAGTTTTCTAAAAAACCTGATAGAATTGGTAGAAGACCATATAGGCAATAGTGAATTCAATGTAGACACCATCGTAAAGGAACTTGGTGTAAGTAGGAGCAAACTATACCTTAAGCTAAAAGAACTGACGGACATGTCTTGTACTGAGTTTGTGCGTCATATACGAATCAAGAAAGCTACTAAGTATATGAAACAAGGCTCTTATAGCATCAAAGAAATAAGGAATATGCTTGGTTTCAAATCAGATTCTTATTTCACAAAGTGCTTTAAAAAGGAATATGGTGAAGTTCCTTACAAGTTTTTGCAGAGGCACAAGAAGGCAAGAAAATTCACCATTGTGTAAAATCAAAGTGCAGGATAATCGAAACCTACACTCTGAATCAATATCTTACATATGGGCTAAGATCATAGCTGCTATCAAGAGCATAACGAAATGGTAGCTGGTATTAATCCAAATAACTTCCACGATTTTCTCTCCCAAGCTACTGCACCTATATCTACTGGTAGGTAAAATCCTAACCAAGTGAAAATAGCAGCCATAAGTGCATTTGATGCTGCTGATACTTCCGAAGGAGGTAGCCCCCAAGTTATAGGATTCCAAACGGCCATGTTATTGGCAAATACCCAAGCGATTAGGAAGTTCCCTATGATCATAAATATCATGCCCTGGGCCATTGCACCACCAGATGGCTTTTCATCGGGATCAAATCCCATTTCTTTAGCCCATGCTTTACCGAATAGGGGTGTGTACCATAGAAACCCTAAAAAGAAGTTGGCCACAACTGCTATGAGTACGGCCGTAATACTTACATTAATATCTGGCTTAATCTTAAAATTTTGTTGATTTAAAACAAATATAGGATTTAGAATGGTGTTCCTGGCTGTGCATTATTGACAACTTAAGGGGTTGATAGTGACATAATATCAAATTAGATTTGATACATAAAACCACAAAAAAATGAAACATATCTCTGTAATAGTGCCAGAAGGTCCTGCAGTGCTCAGTAGCATCGTGGGTTCATTTAAACTATTTGGCCAGGTCAATAATTTTTTAGCTTCAAAGGGCGCTTCACCATACTATGAAATTCAGCTTGTTGGCCTAAGCAAGGAGACGGAATTGTACGAGGGTATATTCTCCATCAAACCTCATACGACTATTGATCAGGTTGAAAAGACTGATTTGGTAGTGGTGACAACAATTATGGGAGATATGGAGCACTCGGTGAATCTTAATGCTGGTTTCATTCCGTGGATTTCAAAGATATATAACAATGGGGCTGAAGTAGCCAGTTTGTGTATGGGAGCATTTCTACTTGGCGCAACGGGACTTTTGGATGGAAAGCGAGCAACCACACATTGGATTGGAACGGCGGCTTTTCGAGAGATGTACCCTGATGTAATTTTCCAGGAGGATAAAATAATCACGGATGAAAAAGGAATATATACGAGTGGAGGAGCTTATTCATTTTTGAACCTGCTGGTTTATCTTATCGAAAAGTATAATGGCAGGGAAATGGCCATCATGTCCAGCAAACTTTTTGAAATTGATATTGACCGCTATCAACAATCGGAGTTTGTGATTTTCGAAGCACAAAAGGGGCACGGAGATGAACTGATCCAGAAGGCACAGGATTTCATTGAAGATAATTTTTCACGAACAATAACCATCGACGAATTATCTGATTATATATCGCTTAGTCGGCGAAACTTCATACGAAGGTTTAAGAAAGCGACACAGAATACTCCTTTTGAATATGTGCAACGGGTTAGGGTAGAAGCGGCTAAAAAACTACTGGAACGTAGTACACAGAATGTCAACGAGGTTATGAGGGCTGTGGGCTACTCGGATAATAAGGCATTTAGAGGGGTGTTTAGGAAATTGACGGGATGTTCACCGGTGGAGTACAAAACAAAATATAACAAGTATTTGGCCAAGGTCAGCTAGGGCTTTTTTATGGTGGAGGTCACCTATAATGGATGGACTTTGCTAAATTGTAGCTTATGAGAAAGAAAATACTAAGCATCCTAATGAGTGCAATGCTCTTGGTTTTTGTTGGAATTTATTCATGTGAAATTCCCAAAAAACTTGAAGAAAAAAGTGTCGAACCTATCTCTAATGATATCATTTTAGGAGTTAATGCTTATTCCTTTAATGACTTATTAATGGCCAGGAATAGTAGGGATCAGCAGAAAGTGTACACGTTATTCAATTTATTGGATTGGTGTGCTTCTCAAAACATAAAAGCATTAGATCCTACGGGCTATTTTTTTCCAACGTATCCGGAAGTGCCTTCAGATGAATATCTCACAGAATTCAAAAATTATGCGGCTAATCTAGGTATTGCTATTAGCGGCACAGGCATAAGAAATGATTTTGCATCTCCAGATCCGAAAGTTCGTGCTGAAGGAGTAGAGTTGGCTAAAAAATGGATAGTTGTTGCATCGAAAATAGGTGCACCGGTCTTAAGACTTTTTGCCGGTAAGATTCACAAGGGGCGTGAGGATAAATGGGAAGAATCTGCTCAATGGATGATTGAATGTTACAAAGAACTCATACCGTTTGCAGAACAATACAACGTGAAAATAGGGATACAAAACCATGGTGAAATGCTGCAGACGGCAGAACAGTGTCTCTATGTGTTAAAAGCTGTGGATTCGGAGTGGGCTGGAATTATTGTAGACACAGGAAATTTCAGAACTCCCGACCCCTATAAAGATATTACAGCCGTTGTTCCTTATGCAGTGAACTGGCAAGTAAAGGAAAGTCCTGCTGGCATAGGCGAAGCAGAAAAGACAGATTATGCAAAGTTGATGAGAATTATAAAAGAAGGTGGTTATAAGGGGTATGTGCCTGTTGAGACTTTGTTGATACGTGGAACGCCTTATGATCCTTTTTCTTTAGTCAAGGGAATGATGACTGAATTGCAAATTGCATTGGATGAGTTACAATAACAATACAATTCGATTTAAAAAAGATTGAATCCACTACCATACAATTAGCCTGAACGCTTAGAGTCAGTCTGCATTAATTTTATAAAAATGGCACTAGCTAAAATAGAGGGTACCCATAGTCCCACATACACACCTGCTTGCTTTTGACCACTAAACCAAAGTAGAATAGAAAATAAAAAAGAGGCTAATGTGGCTACTATATAGAGTTTATCGAAGATTTTCATGCATCAAAAAGTATTACAACATTAACGCAAGTCCAGGTCTTTGGTTACTAAAAGAATGAATGAATTTTGGTCCGGTATTTAGTATTTAATCTTCTTGCTTTTTCTTGTCATTCACGTGGAATTCTTTGAAGATCGCGAATACAAAAAGACTGAAAATAACGACTCCAACAATAAAAATAAACTCGTCTGAAAATGTCATGTCGGATTATCGGTCTGTTTTCTCATTAGCTTTATATATACTGCTGCAAATAGGATAGAGGGTACCCATAATCCTACATATAGGCCTGAGTCTTTTTGGCCATTGAACCAGAGGTAGACGGAAAGAAGAAAGGAGATAAAAGCAGCCGAGCAGAAAAGTATGTCTGAAAATTTCATTGCTTTAAATATAGATTATTGAAATGATGAGATCAAATCAGTCTGGAAATATTTTGAATGCTATATGGCATCCGACATTGCCAATAGGTAGCTATAATAAGTGGGAATTGTGCAAATGTTGTGTTTTCTGATCGATCAGTTTTTGGATGAATTGTCGATTAAGTTTAGCTCTATGAGCAGGTTCAAGAGTTAAATTCCATTTATCTGCAAATAAGGAAACACGGTTTGAGGATTTATAAACTGTCAATTTGTAATAGGGCAACACGAGAACATAATTATCAAGCTTTACTCTGAACCATAGAATTATACCCTTTGGCCGTAATTCAATGTTTGTAAATGGAGGTGTGTTTTGTCTATCTGTTAGTTTAGAAATTTCTTTGTCAGCTTCTTTCACAAGCATTCTCTGAGATCCTATGCCCCTCATCTTGAGCCTTTGAATCAGGCCGAAGGGCTTACCAACCAGGAGGTTTATTTCTTTTTCTGTTTGTCTTGAATAATATGACGCTTGGAACAGCATGCTTCTTCTACTTCAAGATATAATTATTGGGTTTTGAATACACCATTTGAACAACGTTTATGTTTCTCATTTTGAATGCTGCTTCACAGTAGGATAGGTAGTAGTTCCATTTGCGGATAAAGTCATCGTTAAACCCAAGGGACCTTACCTCGTTTATTTTGTTATTGAAATTTTCTCTCCACTCTTTTAAGGTCCGGGAATAGTGAAGACCCATCTCTTCAAGATTCATCAAATTCAGATCTCCGGTATTATTGATACTCCTGTTTAATGCAGCAATACTTGGAAGAAGTGATCCTGGAAATATGTGCTTTTGTATCCAATCTACACTACTTTTTAAATCTTCATAGCGAGAGTCAGGACTGGTAATGACCTGAATAGCCAGTAGCCCTTGAGGTGTTAGTAACTCATGAATCTTTTGAAAATATGAGTTGTAATACTTGTGGCCAACCGCCTCTAGCATTTCAATAGAAACAATTTTGTCAAACTTTCCTTGTAAGTTGCGATAGTCCTCAAACAATATCTTTACTCTATCTTCTAATCCGCCTTTAGTGATTCTCTCCTTTGCATAAGTATATTGTTCTTTTGAAATAGTTATTCCGGTAACGTTGACATCAAAGTTAGAAGCCATATACATAGCCATTCCACCCCAACCACATCCTATTTCCAATATGTTATCCCCATCTGCTATTTGCAGTTTTTCAGCTAGCTTGTTGTATTTGATTTGCTGAGCTTCAAATAGTGATTTATCCTGTGTGTCAAAATATGCACTTGAATAGGTCATACTTGAGTCCAACCATAACCTGTAAAAATCATTGCTCAAGTCGTAATGGTGTGCTATGTTTTTCTTTGATCCCGATTTCGTATTAGAATTTTTCAAGTGAGACAATCTGTTTACAAATTTGAATGTATTCCAAATCAATTTATTTGCCTTACTTCCGCTAAGTCCTGGTACATTATCAAAATTTAAAATGGCCCAGGAAATGACATTGGTTATGTTTGAGGTTTCCCAATATCCTTCTACGTATGCCTCGCCAAACCCTACATCACCATAGAGTTTTATTTTGCTAAAAAACCGAGGGTCTGTAATCTTGATATCTGCCTTGCGGAAACTACCTTCCTCTGTTCCTGTCGTAAAGGTTGTGCCATCTGGAAGCGTAATTACAGCACTTCCTTTATTCATTTTTTTTAGGAATTTTACAGCAAACTTCTCATTACCGGAAAGAATAGATGAGACCTGTTTACTGTCTTTCGTGATCATTACTTGAGCATTCATATTATTCGTTTTAATTGACTTTCTTATTATACACACCAACTTGCAATTCTGGAAGCTCATCTTTCTTTAGATATGGTACTTTCTTCATCCAAATTCTAAAAGCTTCCCAATGGATTAAGAAAATGATCTTCAAAGTGATCAGGGGAAAAAGAAATGCAAAAAGAGTTAGGTTTTTGTTATTGAGAGCTTCTTTCTTACCTTCAAGGGTAGCGGTGAAAAAGCGATTCTCTTCCTTGTAATCATCGATTCTTAACTTGAGTTTTTCATCAGGAAGCCTCAGATTAAAATAGAAATCCACATCGTGGTTGATAAAAGGAGAGACATAAAACAATTTTTTAGTCCTATATATAAAAGTATTGTTTTGGAGATTTGAAGATTCGATTAAGTAAGGTTTAATCTCACCAAAAGTATTACCAACCTCAGCTAGAGAGCAGATGGGGTTGTCCTGATCATCGTAAACAAAATAGAATGATACAGGATTAAACTGATACCCCAATGTAGCCAAATTAGTAAGTAACATAATTCGACCAACAGGCTGATTAATGCCATTCTGATTCAAATATGTTATGATTTGATTTTTAAGACCTGGCTCAGAGGCATGAGAATCTGTACTTATCTGAAGGTGATCGCTATCACGAAAATTGAAGTAGTTGAACTTATTTAATCCGAATATCTTAATCTTCTTATTTATTGTTTCCAATTCATCGAGATCCAGGTAGAACATGAAAACCCTATATTCAAACTTTCGTCGTAAAGAATCTTTGCGCAAGTGCATGACTCGTGCATTATACAGGCATGAGTGCACTATCTCGTTCATCTTTGTTGCTTGGTTCGGAAAGGTTTTTAAGAATGTCTTTACTGAGGTTAACCGCTGAAGCATACGCGTCTTCATGAAAACCATATTTAAAATAACTACCACAGAAATACACTGGTCCCGACTTATTGAGTGAGCTTAATTTACTCTGAGCCTGAATAGCCTCAAGATTAAAAATTGGATGAGTGTAGGCAATTTCTTTAATGACTTTCCTTGGGCTAATCAAACCTTGATCGTTGATAGAAACGAAATAATCATTGTTCTTTGAGACATGCTGAAGGCTATTCATATAGTAAATAGTGGAAGGTTTAGTAATTCCACCTTGTTCGATGATGTTGTAGTTCCAGGCAGACCAAATCTTTTTATTCTTAGGCATGATGGAGTGATCGGTATGAAGTGTAGCAATATTTGGTTGATATCTAAACTTGGATAGAAGTTGCCTCTCGTCATTAGTAGGGTTTGTTAGCATATTTAATGCTTCATCACCATGGGCCGCTATTATAACCTTATCAAAATGATGAATTTGTCCATCTCTTGTAATCAATTCCACATTTTGACTTTGTCTGATTACACCAACAACACCTTTACTGGTATGTATTCTATCTTTGAATGGCGCAATAATTCTATTCTTATATGTTTCACTGCCATTCACCACAGTATACCACTGATGTTGGGTGTTTAGCCCCAGCATGCCGTGATTTTTCATAAATCTAACAATTGTCACGAATGGAAAATTAAGCGTCACCTTAGATGGAGTTGACCATATAGCTGAGCTCATCGGAACGATATATTTTTCTACGAAATTTTTTCCGTATCCTTTTGCTGCTATATAATCTTTGAGACTGCACTGATCAAAATCACCAGATTCTAAATCTTTTATGCTTTGTGAATTAAACTGATTAATATCTAAAAGCATTTTCAGAAATTTGGGATTGAGATAGTTCCTTTTTTGCGCAAATAAACCTGAAAATCCACTGCCATTATACTCCAGACCGGTGGGCCTGTGTTGAACACTAAATGACATATCTGTTTCCTTAATGGGAACCTTTAGATCATTGAATAAGTCAATGAGATTAGGGTAGGTCACTTTGTTGAAGACCATAAAACCGGTATCGATTGGTATAATTTTTTCATCCTCATCTACAAATACGGTATTGGTGTGACCACCGACGTAGTTATTTTTTTCGAACAAGGTGATATCAAAGTGGTCCTTCAATAAATGAGCTGCACCCATTCCAGCAATACCAGTTCCAACTATTGCTAAAGATTCTCTGCTATTCATACCCCAATACCGTTTAATTTTTTGGCTACAACACCTCTTTTTATTTTCTTTCGGATGGTGACTGAAAGTTTAGAGGACTTCTCAAACAAATAATGACTCACGATCCATTCTTCTCCATTTTTGTATCCCCATAATTCAGCACATGACATGAAGAAAAGCCTCCAATAAACCCACCATTTACCAACTTCATTTTCGCCATACGTTCGCTTGAGTATGGGCATTATCTTCTGCTTATTTTTATCCATATTAGCCAGCCAGGTATTTGATGTTTTTTCATAATGGGTTCCATTGATATGCCAATGTTTTTCTATTACCATGTCTTCATTGAAGTAGTGCAGAAGATGATCATTAGGCATGATTCCTCCTGTGAAAAAATATTTTGACATCCAGTCAGTATCATCCTTCACTTCATACTTATATGCCAGATTTTTATGAGAAAAAATGTGAACGAACAGTTTTCCATCTTCATTTAAAAGCCTAGAAATCTTATTTAACAATAATTGATAATTCCTCATGTGCTCAAACATTTCAACTGATACAACCCGATCAAATTTTGATTCTATAAAGAAGTCATTCATATCAGCTGTAATGACTTTGATATTCTGCAGGTTTAACTTTTTAATTTGATCATCAATATATTTCTTTTGGGTAGTAGAGTTGGAAACTGCAGTAATCCTACTTTGTGGATAAGTCTGAGCCATAAATAGAGTTAAGGAACCCCAGCCACATCCTAATTCCAAAACATCTTGACCGTCTGTCAATTCAGCTCTTCTACATGTTATCTCAAGCATGTCCTTTTCTGATTGATCCTGGGTGATCGTCTTATCCTTCCAAAATCCACAGCTGTACTTCAGATGTTTACCCATTACCAGTTTATAGAACTCTGTAGGAACTTCGTAATGTTGTTCATTCGCTTCAAGCGTATTAATTGCAATTGGACTGGCTTTGAGTTCTTTTATTAGAGACATCAGCCTAATTTGGCGTTGTTCACTTGAACCAGTTGACTCAGTTTTAATTCTGTGTTTTAAGAGATGACGAATTTTTATTCTAATGAGCGAATCTGGGATAAGCTGTTTCTCTACTAGTTTAATATACCACATACATTGTTTAATATTTGTAAAACATAATTAAACAAAATACGTAATTAGAATCAAATAGGTTTAAATTTTAATACAAAAGACATGAACACAATTGAAATTTGGCTATACGGATTGCTGATAAGCATGCTTTTTCTGACTGTTTTATGGATAGTCAGTGTCTATTTAAAAAATGCAAGTATTATAGATCCCTTTTGGGGAACAGGCTTTATCATTTTAATGACATATTACCTCAACAGCACCGAAAACTTTTCAGAGAGATCTATCATGGTCAGCATCCTTCTGGCTATTTGGGGCCTTAGATTGTCTGTATTCTTATTAATACGAAATAGGGGACATGGTGAGGACTTCAGGTATAAGCAATTCAGACGAGAATATGGACCTGACCGATATTGGTGGATTAGTTTTTTTCAGGTGTTTTTGCTGCAAGGAGTTCTCATGTCTATAGTTGCGTTACCCATGTTGGCAATAACTATGGGCGATGGTGATCAAGGTTTGACATTGTTGGACTTTGCTGCGGGATTAATTTGGTCTATAGGAATGACATTTGAAGCAGGTGGCGATTATCAGTTGGCGCTGTTCAAAAAGAATAACACAGACAAAGACAAGGTGCTAAACACTGGTTTATGGAAATACACAAGGCACCCCAATTATTTTGGTGACGCCCTGGTCTGGTGGTCTTATGGTTTGTTTGGGTTAATCAGTGGTAGTTATCTCTGCCTCTTAGGGCCACTGCTTATGACTCTACTATTAATTAAAGTTTCCGGTGTAAGCTTACTTGAAAAAACTCTGAAATCTAGTAAGCCTAAATATCAAGAGTATATTGAAAAAACGAATGCTTTTTTCCCCTGGTTTCCAAAAAGCTAATTGAGTTGATATGACTTGGATCTTACAAAATATTTGGTTCTTAATATTTCTTCTTTGGGGACTTCCGTTAGGAATGTATCGAAGTAGATTCAGAAAAATGGTCTATCAAACAGATAGTTGGACAATAAACATCAAGCCATATTTTATAAAAGAGATAAACGCTATTTTCGGAAGTATATACCCTAATGACCCTCATTATCTCAGAATGAGAAATTTTTACCGCTTTTACTTAATTGTGTATTTGGGATTATTTTTGATCTACCAACTGACTTCTGGGTAATTGTCTACTATTATTTTACCTATGGGGAATTACAAATAATAGAGGTTTCCTCTATAAGCGCTTTAATTCCTTTTTTAATTTTCTCTATTAAAAATTCACTTCCACCTATAAACCCAGGTGGCATGTTATGAATATAATTCAAAGTATAGTTAAGCACTAAAGTCCTTCCTGAAATATCAAAATATCTGGAAATAGAAATCGACATTTTACTGGTTTTTTGAAACATAACACGACCATAATTAAAATTGTGCTGTAACACGACCAGATTAGGATCTTGACGCATTCCATCATAAGATTTAAAATAAGTCCCTAGGCTATTGAATTCCTGAATAAACGAATTATTGGAATAGAATCGGAGGGAGTAGTCTATATCGGGTGATCCAAAACCTACAACAACATGGTAGGTTGAGTCTTGTTTTTCAACTTTGGCTTCTGGCATTGTAGCCCTAATATATTCCACGCTTGATAAGCGTTCTTCGGTAAAATATTTAACAGGAGCATCAAGAACATAAGCGGTTTTGGTAAGGAAAATATCATATTTCTCATCCTTTTTCAATAGCCAATAATCATAGATGTCTAGAGGTAGGCAAAGATTGACGAATTGTTCAGATGCCCGGTTGTCGAAATTTTCCTTATCTATCAATAAATGATAGAAATATATGGTTGATGAATCATATCCATCATTACTGAAATCAATAGTTGAAAATTCTCTCAGCTTATATTCCACTCTAGGAACATCTGCCGCTGTGAGTGTTGTAAATAATATAACATAAAGAATAAGACGTTTGATCATTCAATTGAGCATATGCAATGAGCAAATTTAAACTGCTCTTTTCTACTTTCAATTTAAACATCGATTCATATTTCAACTATCGAAGATTTGTATAATTATGTATTTTGATCTTGGTTGCTTTCAGTTCATGGAGTAGATTGTATAAACCAAAAAAAGTCCGATTTACATAAATGAAATGTCGGGATCCACGATTGCCATTCATGTTCCTCAATTCAGAGTTCTTAGCGTACATTTCACCCATCTCACCCAGTTTATTGAAGAATTCACTGTTCGAAAAATCGAAATACTCTTGTTGAAACGGTTTTGTGAATAGGGTCAAAAGTTCACGAAACATATTTGTAAAGAATACAATTTCTTGTGGATTATCGTCTTTTCTTAATATTTCAAGCTTGTATAGATTAGATACGAAAAAATCGGAATCATCCAAATTTTTCTTTTTGGCCAAATCAAAATATGGCTTGTAAAATGTGTCAGGAATGGATTTAATACAACCAAAGTCCAGAGCAATCAGTTTGTATTGCTTAGAAATTAGAAAATTTCCAGGGTGTGGATCAGCATGGAATTTTCTCAATTCATGTAACTGAAACATATAAAAATCCCACAAAGCCTGGCCAAGTTTGTTAGCAATATCTGGATCACTGTTATTGTTTGCGAATTCAGAGATATGTACACCTTCCATCCAATCCATTGAAATGATCCGTTCTGATGAGAGGTTCTTGTAAAAAGTTGGAAACTTAATATTTGGAATTACCCTACATGCTTCAGCCACTTCTAGACTTTGATCTACTTCAAGCTTATAGTCTGTTTCATCTAACAGCTTATTTTCAACTTCTTCAAAGTACTGATCAGATCCTTTGCCTTGAATATTAAACATCTTAATGGCAATAGGTTTTATTAGTTTGAGATCAGTACTGATGCTATCAGAGACGCCAGGATACTGGATTTTCACGGCCAGTTTTTTTCCATCTTTCCATGCCTGATGTACTTGTCCTATACTGGCTGCATTCACCGATTTGGCGTCAAACCTATCATATATATCATCTGGAGATTTGCCAAAATATTTAACAAAAGTCTTTATGACTAAAGGAGGAGAAAGGGGAGGAACAGAAAATTGGCTTAATGAGAATTTTTCAACGTAAGCCTTTGGCAAAATATTCTTTTCCATGCTCAGCATCTGAGCAACTTTCAAGGCACTGCCCTTAAGGTTTTTCAAACCATGATAGATATCTTCAGCATTAGACTTGTTGAGGTTTTCCTTCGCCTCATCGTCCTGTCCGGAGATTCTGTCACCATAATATTTGAGGTAATTTACCCCAACTTTAGCCCCAGTTTGAAGGATTTTAGAGGCACGTTGAATTTTTGTGGTGGGAATGCTATCGATTGTTTCCATCATGCCATCATTTTCTCCTTAAAAAGAAATTTTCCCAAGTCGAAAACACTATTAAGCGTGGAGTTATCCAATAGAGCAAAACTAGTATTAATAGATTTTTCGATTAGTATGTCAGTTTTTTCGAATCCAGCAGAATCGTCTTCAATCCAGAATTTGAGTGTGAATAGAAGCTGAGCCCAGGTCCACTCTTTCATTCCAAGTTCTTTGACTTTCTCAAGTCTTTCTTCTCTCAGATTAAGTGTGTCTATCTCTAAATCTTCAACATACTCTTGAAAAACTTTCCTAAGCAGTGATAATGTTGAAAGTGCCTTGAGTTTGTTTCGTTCTTCTTTCAACGATAGTAGCACATAGCTTCTGTTAGATTTTAATACCTCAAAGAAGGTGTAATAGAAGCTGAGGAGCCTATTTTGGGGATTGTAAGTTGCATACTCATTGTTTTTTGCCAGTACGTTCACTGTATTGTCAAAGAATGTTTTGTATATGTTCTTTTCAACAATATCAAAAGAACCAAACTGCTCGTAGAAATTGGATTCCTTAATTCCAAGACCTTTACAAAACGAATAAATACTTTTCGGACGATGACCGTGCTCAAGCATATTATTCATATATGCGCCGATGATGTCTATTTTAGTTTCTGTTTTCTTTTTTGCCATATGAGAAATACGTTTGAAAATATTTTATGTTTAACAAAATTAATATATAATTAAACATAAAATTCAAAATGATAGATATGACTCACTCATTGCATCCTATACTTCTGAGTTATCTTATAATTGCCATTTCTAAAATAAGAATCAATGAATGAATATCGGAAAATGGGACTAGGCACTGCTGCCATTGGGCGCCCTCACTACATCAACATCAAACAAGAAAAAGCCGAAGAATTTAATCTAGAGAAATTTAAGGAAAGTGGCATGAAATTGCTTGAAAGTACCTACCAACAAGGTATTCGCTATTTTGACACAGCACCGGGATATGGCATTGCAGAGCAACTTTTGATAGAATGGCTTAAGGGCAAGAATGACAGTTCAATCGAAGTAGCAACAAAATGGGGATACACCTATAGAGCCAATTTTGATCCAAATGCCAAGGTGCATGAGGTCAAAGATCATGGCATTGATCAATTAGATCGTCAATGGAAAAACTCCAGAGCGCTGTTACCATTTCTCAGTACTCTTCAAATTCACTCAGCCACTTTGGATTCAGGTGTATTGAAGAACCAAGAGGTATTGGATAGGCTTGCAGAACTGAAGGAAGAATTTGGCATCAAAATAGGAATAACTACAACTGGTGACAATCAAGTAGAGGTTATCAAACAAGCCATGAATGTAACTGCAAATGGAAGCCCGTTATTCGAAGTATATCAAGTTACCTATAATATCCTGGATCAAAGCCTGGCGACCATTTCGCAGGAGTTGAATTCTATGGGCCGCAGAATCGTTATTAAAGAAGCCATGGCCAATGGTAGATTATTTCAGAATTTACAATACCCACATTATGCGGATTTGTATAATACGCTCTCACATCTTGCCACTAAGTATGGCTTTGGCATAGATGCTTTAGCCCTAAGGTTCTGCATTGACACTCTTAATCCCTTTAAGGTGCTGAGTGGTGGAGCTAAGGATAGCCATGTTCAGCAGAATCTAAAGGCCAACGATTTTAGTTTAGAAAAGGCTGATTTGGAATTATTAAAATCTTTCGAAGTGAATACAAAAGACTATTGGGCTGAGCGCAAACAGCTGCAATGGAATTGAAGCACTATGAACCTTTCTGCAAGTATTCTGTGGGGGAACAGCCAAAAAGTTCATGGAAGCTTGAGCTAAAATATGTCTGACTATTGAAGCCAACCCGGTAAGCTGTTTCCGTGACGTTTCCAGAATTTTGCTTGAGTAAATCTACGGCCCGGTGCAATCTATAGTTTCGTATGAATGTGGTGGCAGATTGATCAGTTAGTGCTTTGAGTTTGCGGTGAAGTTGAGACCTACTCATGTTGGCTTGGTTCGAGAGGTCGTCAACGCTAAACAGTTCATTGCTTATGTTTTCTTCAACAATTGACTTTAGGTCATTGATAAACTTCTGATGAACAGAGTCGGCATTTACTTTATCCGGTTTGATGTGTAGCTCTTGTTGAAATTTTTGTTGTAGTTGCTGGCGTATAGAAATCAAATTTTGAATCCTGATTTTTAGTTCCTCTTCATCGAATGGTTTGACCAGAAAATCATCAGCTCCGGTTTCCAAGCCTTCAAGCTTATTTTCTCTTGCCGCTTTAGCTGTTAGTAGAATTAATGGAATATGGTTAGTGGCTTCATCGGATTTAATTTTCTGACACAAAGCATAACCATCCATTCTTGGCATCATTACGTCACTTATAATCATATCAGGCATAGCCTCTATGGCCTTTTCATAGCCATCAAGCCCATCTATTGCTTCAATAACTTTATAATCTGATTTTAATACTTCCCTGATCAATTTTCGGAGATCAGCATTGTCTTCAACAATCAATACTTCCAGTTTGTTTCCTATATTTTCAGAATCGATCACCTCACTTTCTGCCCGAGAAATTGAAGGAATGTCGTTTTCAACATCCGATTCTTCTATGATATATTCCGACTTTTCCGTTGTGCTCAGATAGCCTGAATTTAAGGGAAGCTTGAGTGTGAAAGTGGTCAACCCATTTGAGCTCTGAGCCGAAACCTCGCCATGGTGCAGCTCAACCAGTTCCTTTACCAGAGACAAACCAATTCCAGTTCCCTCATACTGACGGCTGGTACTTCCATCTACTTGATAAAAGCGATCAAAAATATGAGAAATCTTGTCAGCGGGAATGCCTTCACCGCTGTTTGTAACACTGACTACAGCACTATCCCCACTCACAGATACTTCAACCCTCACAATGCCGTTCTTTGGAACAAACTTAAGCGCATTTGAAAGAATATTGGTAAACATCTTTTGATACAAATCCCTGTCCAGATACAGCTCAATAGGAGGAGAGGAACTTAAGTTAGCAATGGTTTCTCCGTTTAATGTGAATGCCACATTGATATCATCTGCATAAGATTCGAATTGAGAGGTTAAAGTACGAGTCAAGGTGAAAATATCTGTTTTGCTGGCAGAAAGTTTTACCTCGCCGGATTCCAACTTGGATAGATCTAGCAATTGATTAATTAGTTGCAAGAGTCGATTGGAGTTCCTTTTCAGGGTTTCTCCATCGTCATTGGCAGTACCACTTTTGTTCTTCACTTGTTTGTTGGCAATTCCCATAATCAGAGTAAGTGGTGTTCGAAACTCATGCGAAATATTTGCGAAAAACCGAGATTTTACTTTATCCATCTCCTTTAGCTTTTCAGATTGTTCGTTCAACGCAATGTTTTTGTGTTCAATGTCGGCATTCAGCTTGGTAATGGTACTGACGAAGTAGTATAGAATTCCATAGATCAGAATCGAAACGCCGATGATATTGAGCAAAAAAAGGTTGTTGATAAAGCTGTTGGATAGATTGTGATTGATGTAGTTAAGAATGTAGTCATCAATCAAATATGCAATTGCAGCCAGACAGATAAATGCGATAAACCAATATATAGATCTACGCACGCTATCGTAAAACATAGCACCAAGAGGAGCTATAATGGCCCAATAAAGTACTGCACTACTTTGCACAAATCCTCCCAAACTAAGTTGCAGGGCAAATGGTAAAATTAGAATTAAGAAAAGCTGACTGTTTCTGAAGAATATATAGCGCTTGGAAATACTAAAACTGAAAAGGTTGAAAATAGAGAGGACACCGTAAGTAAACGGAATGGACCCTGAGATCATCAGTCCATTTGCGAAGTATAGAATACCCCATATCAGTCCTGCGATGCAGAAAAGAGTGGAAGATACTACCAAGCTTGATTTCTTTAATTTGATCTCGCCCGGATCGTCTGGACGATTACCAGACTCAATGAATTTCTGTATCAGCTGACTCATAGCAAAGCACTAAGATAACCCACTTTTTGAGCTTGAATAAATAATTTTTCTATTCAGCCACGATTTTTCTCAATCAAATCTTTATGGATTGAAAATCACATAGTTACAAGGAATAGCGCAACATTATTTGATGGTTTTGCAACAATATTTAACCTGCCTGAAACAATGTTTAACACCAAAGAAACAGTGCTTAATGAAGTTTTTTCAGCCTAACGCCAGCTTTGTCTCATCATTTTAAACCAAAAAAACATCACGCATGAAAACAACAATTTTATCATCAGCAAGACTAAGAAGATTACGTGGACAAGGATTCACAACACAATCTGATCAACTATTAAGCGATATGGCTTTTGGTATTCGCTTCGCATACAAGCTGTGCCTTTCATTTATAGTACTGGGATTAGTCACCCAGAGAATTGAATTTTTTGCCGCTATGACGGTCATTGCTTTTTTGGGAGTCGTGCTACCCAATCACCCCTTCGACTACATCTATAACAGGATACTGAGCGTAGTTATGACTCGACCTAAGCTACCAAAAAGGTCTTCACAGTTAAAATTCGCCTGTAGCATTGCTACAACGTGGTTGGCATCAGTAAGCTATTTGATGTATTCAGGAAACACCACAGCTGCTATGATATTGGCTGGTGTGCTTGCCTCCGTTGTGTTGCTACTGAGCACTACGGACATCTGTATTCCATCCATATTCTACAACCTAATGTTCCCTCAGGAAATTGAACCGAAAGTGAAATTGTCATAAGGCTTCCAATAAAGATCAAAATCATGATAACTAGAAATAATGCCATATGGCATACTAATGGGAATAATTACCATCTGACACAAGAAAGCACGGCTAAGTTGCCAAATACTAAGGTAAGCTTAGAAGAATCCCTTTTGACGCCATCATATTCTGAAGCCCTTAGAAATCAAGAGCTACCTGACTACAGAATGCTGTGCTACCAGCTCTTAACAGATTTATTACAATACGAGCATCATTCAGTAATGGATTTTCTTTCAGCAATGAGTAGGGTAAGGCCATTAGATACTTTGACTCGTAAACAGCTAACCAATCATCCGGATAGCTCCCACGTTTTAGTTGATAATGAATACATGAAAATCATATTGATTCATTGGGAGCCGGGTGCATTGAGTAGTATTCATGGTCATCCGGATGGTGGCTGTGTGTTCAAGGTATTGTCAGGTGTGGTGGAAGAGAAAAAGTACACTGCATCTGATATGCCAAAGCTGATCTCAAAAAGCACAATTCACGAGGGAGGTATGGGGTTCATTCATAATGACATGGGCCTCCATGCTGTGGGAAATCCATTCTCCCAATCGGCCATCTGTTTGCATGCCTATGCGAAGTGAAATGGAAGCGATAGCAAAAATTCTGGAGTTAATTAGGCTTAATGAAATTCTGGGTAACCGGACACTATTGATGCTATAGTTGTTCGGTTATGTACATTTATTGAATTCATAAAATTCATAAACAATTGCTTAACAGCTAGTTATATGATTTGGCATTACTATTGACAATTTAGATTGATATCTAAATAGCCAACACTCAACCCATTCCTGACATGCTCAACAATTTCCTAAAGATCGCCTTCAGAAACCTGATGCAAAACAGAGTCTATGTATCCATTAATATCTTGGGCCTGGGACTTGCACTTGCTTGCTGCATCGTGGCATATTTAAACTCCAAGTATAACTGGGATTTTGATAAAAACCACACAGAATTGGAGCATGTATACAAGATTCATTCACTTGAAGATAACCAAGGAGACCTTACTGAATTCGGAAGAGTCCCAATGCCTTTGGCTACAGCCATTGTCAATGACTTTCCTATGGTTGATAGAGTATTTCGATATGAGGAGCATGTTTTTACTGTACGTGATGTTAAACTGGGAAAAGACAAAGTATTTGATACAAGGGTGTGTTATGCCGATGTTGGTTTTTTGGAGTCATTTACCTTTCCGCTAATCAAAGGAGATGCAATGGCTTATACGCGCATCAATGAGGCAGTCGTCACAGAAGAATACGCTCAAAAGTTCTACGGTGATGGTGATCCGATTGGGCGAGTGATTACAGTTTTTGATGATACTGGAATGAGCTTTAATTTTATTATTTCAGCAGTAGTAGAGGAGGCACCACAAAATTCATCCATACATTTTGATGTTCTGGTCAATTTTGAGAACAGATTCAGAATGTACGACAATGACGTCCGGAACAATTGGGGAGCATTTGCTCAAAATACTTTTCTCTACTTTGAAGACACAAAACGCGCAGAGGATTTTGCGCCTATGCTAGATCAATACATTGAGGTTCAACAGGCAGCTCGTCCCGATTTCCTGGTCAGTAGCTTTATGCTTCGTACCATGGAAGGCCATGCTCATGTCTCAAGGGAAATCCGTGGAATTGGTTTGAGAGATGCCATGCCAACAGCAGCCGTAATTACACCGCAAATCATGGCATTGCTCATTCTATTGGTAGCGTGTTTTAATTTCACCAACACAGCCATTGCTAATTCTAACCGGAGATTGAAAGAAATAGGTGTACGAAAAGTTCTTGGGGGAAATAGAAAGCAACTTATTCAACAGTTTATGGCAGAGAACCTGACGGTATGCGTTTTGGGCTTATTTGCGTCTATTGGTATAGCAACCTATTTGGTTCCAGCCTACAGTGCCATGTGGGAGGGAATGAACCTCCAGATAAGTTTTACGGCTGACTATGGGCTATATGTCTTTCTTACGGCTCTTCTGATTTTCACGACGCTATTGGCAGGCCTCTATCCGTCTATTTATATCAGCAGATATAAGCCCGTGAGCATCCTCAGAGGACGATTGAGCATTGGTGGTACCGGCCGCTTGACTAAAGTGTTTTTGGCCATTCAATATACATTTACTGTGATGGCCATATTTGCCAGCGTTGCTTTTATTCAAAATGCCCATTACCAGAACACCATAGACCTGGGCTTCAATCGAGATCAAACAATAGGAATCAGCATTCTCAATAATACTCAGTACGAAAAAGTACACGCCGCAATGCTTGCCAACCCGGACATTGTTCAGTTTGCATCGGCAAAAAACCATATAGGTAGAGGAAACTACATTTTAGACTTAAAAAATCAGGATCAGGAGAAAAGAGTGAGTATGTTGAATGTTGGAATCGGATACCCGGAAACGATGGATCTGAAAATACTACAGGGAAGATCTTTTTCTAAAGAAACGGAAGCGTCAGATAGTCAAAGCTCTATTCTTGTGAATGAAAAATTGGTAGAAGAATTTAATTGGACCGACCCAATTGGTCAGAGGGTTGCTATTAACGACTCGACAACACTTACGGTCATTGGAGTAGTACAAAACTTTTATATGTATGGCTTTTGGGCTCCTGTTGATCCCGTAGGAATCAGACTGAACAAACTCAAGTTTGAAGATGATGGTACGCAAAGTTTTATTGTTGCCAAAACATCTGCTACTAATGTTCAGTCGGTTTATGATTACCTTGAAGGCGAATGGAATGATCAAATACCCAACAAAACATTTTCAGGGTTTTATCAAGACGATTTGTTGAAAGAAGCCAAAACTACTAACAGCAATATATTGACCATTTTTGGTTTCCTGGGAACTGTAGCTTTTGTTCTGTCTGCACTAGGGCTATTTACCCTGGTTTCTATTAATCTTATCAAGAAAACGAAAGAGATTGGAGTACGGAAAGTATTGGGTGGTAGCCTTGGCCATATTGTGTATTTGATTAGCCGTGGCTACATCTGGCTTTTGCTCATTTCTTCTTTGGTCGGTGTAACGCTTGGTTACTATTTAATAGATGGTTTGATCGCATCTATCTTCAAAAACTACAAGGATATGGATGTGTGGACTTTTGTTATTCCATGTGTAGCCATTATATCCGTATCACTGACTATCGCTGTTTTGCGAACATTGAAATCTGCCATTAGAAATCCTGTATTATCGCTGAGATACGAATAGATATCTCAAATTATCCAGGTTTCTGATATAGCAACTACTTTCTTTGCTTATAGCAGGCTTTGATTAAATTCCTCTATTTTTAATTTATGAAGGGGAAAAACAAAGTATCACGAAGAGAATTCAATACTCAACTGGCAAAAGGTGCCATTGGTCTTGGTGCTTTAGGTACACTATCATCTTACGTGCCAGGTTTCAAGGATACGCCAGGTTCAAATACTTACATTGATATCCACCATCATATAGGAAATTACTTAATGACTGATGTGGACAAATTCTCATTTGATCCTATTCTGAAGTGGATGGATAGTTTCAATGTCTCCAAATCCATCATGCTTACCTCGATTCAGCATCCCGAATCATACTATGCTGGCAGAAGTACAAGCATTATCAGCAATGAAGAAATGCTCGAAATGTTTGCAGCAATTAGTGATAGACTGATTCCATTTTGTGTCGTTCATCCGGATGCTTATAGCTCTATCAATGAAATTGTTAAAGTATTGAGGAGGTTTAAGGATAAAGGTGTCAGGGGTTTTGGGGAATTAAAACCTAAGAACAAAGAGGGTGATCCCAGGTATATGCCAATTAATGATCCTGCCATGAATAGGATATATGCAGCATGCGCCAAGGTGGATTTTCCAGTGCTAATCCATATTGATGATAGTCATGCTGTAGATGTTCCTGGTCTTCCAGGGTTGGAAGATGTGCTCAAGAGTTTTCCGGAAGTCAACTTCTTGGCTCATGCCAATGGCTGGTGGAATTCGGTTTCAGGAGATGCATCCTCCCTAAAAGGATACCCTAAGGGCAAAGTGACTGAAGGGGGAGCGGCTCTCAGGTTGTTAGAGGAGTATCCAAACTTATATGGTGATCTATCTGCAAATAGTGGCTTGAATGCAGTTACCCGCGACCCTAAATTTGGTGTAAAATTCTTGAATGACTTTTCAGATAAGCTATTGTTTGGTACTGATGCTCTGGGGAATAAAGGTGGTGAAAAACATTTTGACTTTTATAATAACCTTGATCTATCCGATTTGGTAAAGAATAAAATCTTTAAAGAAAACACCCGATCTCTTCTGAACATAGCCTAAAAGCCGAACTAGGGAAAGAGTGCTTGAGATATTTTTTACATATTTACGACTATCTTTGCTAACACTTATTTCCTATAACCTCAAACGTTCACCGTCATGACATCTGCCTCAAACAAATTCAAATCAATAGTTTTTGGTGTATTGGCAATTTTTATTGTTGCCAGTGTATCACTTAATTCTTGTAGTTCAAATAAGAAGTCGGATACTACAGAACCGACTGAAAGCGAGCATCCAAGTGGCTCAGAGCATCCATCAGGTACTGAGGAGCATCCGTCGGATACTACAAAACAAGAGCATCCAAGCAAAAAAGAAGAACACCCAACCAACTAAGTTAGGATTAACTAGTTTTAAGTTTTCGAGTAAAAGAGAGTGTTGGTTTTACTTTCACAGGCTTTCCTCCAACTTCCAGGGTAGGGTATGCCATAAAATTGATTGGGCCGGACTCAGGCATTGGTTCTGGAGAAATGTCTCTTCCACGGCTTAGTTCTATACGATTCGCAGGGTGGTGCCCAAAGTAATAAGTGGCAAGTGGGGTATATTTATTTCCCTCGCTGATGTCTATTGGCCACCATTTATCTTCGGCATAAAACTCCGCCCAACAATGGTACCCGTCCACTTTACCGTCATTTCTTTCCGAAGGTATAGCAGCTCCTACGGCGAAACGAGCTGGTATACCAGCTGATCTCGAAAGAGAAATAAAAAATGAATGAAACTCTGTACAGTTGCCCATTTTTGAATCACAAGCATAATTAGCATCGCCGGTTCCATATATGCCGCCCTTGGCATAGCGCATATTATCGATTATGTAGTCATATAGTGCACGGGCCATGGTTAGTGGTGTATTGGCTTGTTGTTTGAATATTACTTCATTAGCTATTGTTCTAAACCGCCCTCCAACTGGTAAATATTGTGTTGCAGCCAAGTATTGCTGGATATCAGAATTTTGCTCTGAATATGCAGCCTTTTCTTTACGTTCTACTTCGTAAGTGATCACTACCCTTTCTTTGCTATGCTCAGGTAGAAGCTCCATGTATAAAATTGAATTATTATATTGATCCTCGCGAGTAATATGCTGAATAACAGGAGTTTTAAGTTCCTTTATTTCAATTTTTTGATAAGCATCACTTTTTGCCAGAGGTATCCAAATATTAGCTGGCTCGGACATTTGAGGTAATTCAACTTCATAAGTAAAGGTGAATTGATCCTGATCTTCTATTACTCCCAATTGATTGTTTGATGCGTTGGCTACAGGTACAGTAGACCAGGTTTTGTCTTTTTCTTGTTTCCAGGTATAATATGGCTTTCCGTTGAGTTTATGCAGTTCCGTTCTGATTACTTGCATATTTTCAGGAACTCCATCGAGAAAAAAGTCCATATCATAAACATCACCATCTTCTGTAGCTAAGTCTACACAAGCAAAATAACTGTTTGGTCCAAGTACTGATAAGTATTCTGTGTGCACTCTGACCAATTTCAGTCTAAAGTCAAGTGTATCATTTTGAAAATCAAAATAACCATCATTCGCCTTTATTCTACTGTCTATATTAGCCCTTATTCCCTGTTCAACATCTCCTATCGTGACTTTGGCAGCTTCACCTTGAGACTCCAACTCGATATCAGAATTTTTGTTGGAGGACTGACAAGCACTAAATAGCGCAAGGACTAAGGTCAGAAATGTTGTTTGTAAAATTCTCATAGCATGCTTATCATAAATAACTGCAAATCATCACTTACTAATTTAGATAAACCATTTTAAACTCTATGATCTACCGCTACGGATAATGATTTTCCGATGTTTACATCAATTATGGAGAGATTATCTTCCATGTTGGCAAGCCCACCATCTATCCGATATTTTGATGAGCAGAATGTATAAATAATACTTCAACTTTGGCCGTGGACTATAGACGACCGAAATGTATTATGGTCTAAGGTCGTTATGTATTCAACCACCTCCAAAATTTACCCAAAACCGTTGTAGGTAGTTCTTGCTCTTGCTCAGTTCGAATAGCCTTAGATTTCTTCTGAACCTTGTTTTTATTCTTCGGTCTGGCCTTACTCTTCTCTATCTTTTCCTGATAATGTGCTTTTTTTAATGCTTTTAGTTTTTTCTTTTCTTTTTCTTCCTTTCGTCTTTGCTGGCGAGCTTCATATTCTTCCTTTTTGCGTCTAACTCTCAACCTTCTTTTTTCCCTTTCCTCATCGCTAATTTGTCGACGCTCGTTTTTCCTTTTTTCTTTAGGTTTGGTTGTGCTCTCCTCATCCTCACTATTTTCTTCGCTCTTGACTTTGGGCTCTGGCAAGTCTATTTTACCGACAACCTTCAATCCACTGAGTTCTTTTTTCGGAGCTTTAATGAGTTTGATTTTACTTAGGTCAACAGGGGCGTCTTCGTCTTCTATTAGTTCCAACAAGCGATCTGTTTCAATAGAAGCTTCATCGTCTTCATTTGTATCCTCAGGATCATCTTCAATAACGGATGGCTCTAAGTCATCAGATACGCCTTCTTCAATATCCTCTATCACCACTTCATCTGCCTGCTCTTCTTCTGAAGACTCAATTTCTTTGTTTTCTGCTTCAGGTATTTCTTCCACTACTTCCTGCACTTCATCACCTGCATTTTCCTCTTGAGATTCGTCAGGAATGACTTCTTCTTCAACTGTCGGTTGCTCAAGAAGGTGTTCGAATTGTTTATCCACTAAATCTTCTATTTCCTTCTCCAACTTGTCATTGGGTTGAGAAATTTCGTGGTTTGGGGCAACCTGATCAAGGTAAGAAATTATTTCCGGAACAGTAATACTATATTTTCGGGCCAGTTGACCTAGTCTCATATTTCATTATTTTAAAGCAAACAAAACTAATCAGCCTTTTTCAAATTTGCTATTGACTTTGCATCTATAGCTTGTCGAAGAAAAAGTTTTAGAAGTATGACCTTCTCCTTGCTTCAGAGGGCTTATTTTCTTATTTTACTTACAATTCCTGTACAAGAAATATGAAGGTAGATCATAAGAAAATATCACACTTAATCGGGGAGTTGGATGTGATGATTAAGGAGTTAAAACGGGTTGAAAAAGATTGCATTGAAGTCACGCAATCTGTGACACCAGCTAAGTTTAAAAGTGCCCGAAACCTTGTTCATTATAGAAGCTTTAGAAAAAATGATCTACGCCCAATCCAAAACAAATTGCGCAATTTGGGTATGTCACGACTTGCACGATCAGAAGCGCATATCATGGCAAGTTTGCTTAATATTCGATTGATACTAAAAAGCCTGATTGGAGATCACTCAAAAAAAGTAACAAAGGCTGGCCTTTCCGTTAAGAATGGACGAAAGATGCTTGTCAGAAATACAAAAAGACTGTTGGGCTACAGAGCAAAAGGCAGACGATTGCGTATCATGGTTACACAACCTGCCGAATCTGCAAGTAACTATGATCTGGTGTTTAGTATGGTCAAACATGGAATGAACTGTGCCCGCATAAATTGTGCTCATGATAGCCCTGAGACATGGCTTGAAATCATTAAAAATGTAAAAAAAGCATCTTCCAAATTAAATAAGAATGTAAAAATTGCCATGGATTTGTCAGGGCCGAAAATTAGAACGGGTGCAATAAAGGCAGGAGCCAGGGTTAGGAAATTCAGTCCCGAACGAGATGAAGAAGGCAAAATCGTGTCTTCAGCTCCTTTGATTTTCGTACCATCTCCGCTGTATATCGATTCTCCTAAAAATGCCCTGCCAATAGAAAAGGAATGGTTGGCTTTATTAAAGCCAGGAGATGAAATTAAGCTGACAGATACCAGAGGAAAGCAAAGAATTTTAAAAATTAGTGAAACAACCCCAGAAAGAGCCTATGCATACTGTAATAAGACAACTTATATAAGTACTGGCACGACGCTTGAGTCAATGGATGGATTCCAGACAAGAGTAGGGGGTTTGCCTGCTGTGGAGCATGCTCTACTATTAAAAATTGGTGACGTTTTCACTGTTCATAAGGAGGGAACGTTAGGTGAATCAGCTAAGGTAGATGAGAATGGGAAGCTTACTCAAAAGGCACATATATCCTGTCAATTGGAAGAAGTGTTTGAATCCGTCAAAATAGGGGAGAAGGTTATGTTTGATGACGGTAAAATATCAGGCAGGATCCTAGCGACGCATTTGGATAGTTTTGACGTTAAAGTAACACGCGCGAAGGAATTTGGATCAAAACTAAAGGCTGAAAAGGGAATAAATTTTCCGAACACAAATTTGAATATTGGGGGGCTGACACAAAAAGACAAACGGGATTTGGCTTTCGTTGTGGAACATGCTGATATTGTAAATTTTTCCTTTGTTAATACTCCTGGAGATGTGAAAGAACTGGTGGATTCCTTTAGGGAATTAAATGCCCCAAAAGAGCTTGGAGTTATCTTAAAAATTGAGACACCCACAGCTTATAACAACCTTATTGACATCTTGTTAGAAGCGATGAAAGTAGAAAACATAGGTGTTATGATAGCAAGGGGTGATCTGGCTGTTGAAACTGGATGGGAATCAATTGGAGCCGTCCAACGTGAAATTCTCTCCATCTGTCATGCTGCACATGTTCCTGTAGTATGGGCAACTCAAGTCCTGGAAAATCTGGCCAAAAAAGGATTGCCTTCAAGGTCTGAAATCACCGATACGGCTACTTCTATTAAGGCCGAATGCGTCATGCTAAACAAAGGGCCATTTATTATTGATGCCATACAATTGTTAAGTACCATTTTGTCAAAACTGGAGGCATTTAATGATAACAATGAATCTCTACTGCCCAGGCTTAGTAAATTGCAGGATAGCTAGCAAACCTATAAGAAATTACCAAAATGAAACCTTTTCTCATTCTACAACTTCGGGAATTAGATGGCGCTGCTGACAATGAGTTTGAGGCATTCCTGAAATACGGAGGCCTGAACAAGAAAGAAGTCCACAGGATTAGAATGGAAAAAGAAAGCTTTGCAAAGCTGAATGTTGATGATTATTCCGGCGTAATAGTAGGGGGTGGACCGAGCAATGTAAGTGATGAAGAAAGCATAAAACCAGAATTTCAAAAGCGGTTCGAGTCTGAGCTGAATGCCCTATATGATCAGATATTTGAGAAAGATATACCCTATTTTGGTAGCTGTTATGGACTGGGCTCTGTTGTTAGCTATGCAGGTGGTGTTGTATCAAAAGAACGCTATTCAGAAGAAGTAGGGCCTGTTGATATTTTGTTAAATATCGACGGCAAGCAAGATCCCTTATTTGATAGCCTTCCAGGCTCATTCAAGGCATTATGCGGGCATAAAGAGGCTAGTCAATCCGTACCAAAAGGAGGAGTGCTGTTAGGGAGCTCGGAAAAATGCCCGGTTCAAATTATCCGATTTAAAAATAACATTTATGCGACTCAATTCCATTGCGAACTTGATGCTGAAGGTATAGCAGAGCGCATCCGATACTACAAGCATCATGGCTATTTTGATCCTGATTCAGCGGTAGAGTTGATAGCCAGAACCAAAGACATTGTTGTAGAAGTGCCACAAATGATGTTGCGGAGATTTATAGAGCGGTACCGAAGCGTTTAGAAGAAGAGTGAAGCATGGTTGTTCAAAAGGTCATAGCACCCTAAATTGCCTGGATTTTAAAAAACTAAACATGTTTGACGGTTCAGATTATCCTAAACCACTTGATGAGCACCTTTTTGATACATGGTTGGAAAATGGCCGCATGAGTAAAATCAGATACGGCTATCTGCTCATTATTTGGGATGAGCTGGAGTCAGAATACAAACCCGTCTACAAAGAGGACAGAGATTCTATAGAAGAGTATGAGGGCTATGCTGACTCTACTGGTCAGGAATCCCTGATTGCTGCATACAACTTGTATTCAGAATCAAGAATCGACCTTTCATATTAGGCACAGCAATAAAGCCTCTGAAAAATTGAGAGGTAAATATTTGCTTCAGCAAAATGGAAGTTAAGTGTTGTGTTATATTTTCTTAAGCACTACCAGGAGAGCATGTATTATACCTGGCACGAAGAAAAATATAGTCAGGATTAGGTTGATCCAAAAGTGTTTTCCAATTCCCTTGTCAAGAAAAACAGCA
This sequence comes from Cyclobacteriaceae bacterium, assembly GCA_049115735.1. GTDB lineage: Bacteria > Bacteroidota > Bacteroidia > Cytophagales > Cyclobacteriaceae > CAXBNB01. Next base: position 302,227 of record JAGDZP010000010.1, read on the forward strand.
ATGGGTGGTAATAAGATGGCTAGGATGATTTTAAGTATCATAGTAGTTTTGGATATTGAGTAAACATAATGAAAAACAAAGTAATTTACCATACAAAAGGCCATCTCCTCAAGTGGCCAATGTTTTCAACTTCTTCTGGGCTGCCTACCAAACTTGTATTAACAAGAACTTGAAAACGTCGAAATTAGGCTCGAAGATCAAATGTAGATATTCGTTATGAAAAACATGGTCCTACTAAATGGCTGAATATCTACAGAAATTCAATTAGAAGAATATTCTCATGCATAAGAACATTCCTCGTGTTTTTAGCCAATTTCATAGCATATCTCCCCAAATAATCATGATAGTTGGGAAATTGGAATATTTCATAACTTTAAACACGTAGAAAGCCATTAATACATTATTATGAAAAGTAAGATCAAACAATTCGCACTATTGATCATGTTGATTTGCTTCACAACTATTGTAACCACTGGTTGTGGAGAAGACGAAACGGAGGAAATTTTCGATAATATTCCCGTAAAAGCCATGACCGACGAAGAGAATGAAAAAAAAGCAAGACCCGACGGTTGATTATTATTTCAATACAACATTCATTGACAATATATAATACATGTTAAACATTAACCCTATTCCTGCAGGATTGGCCAATCAATCCAGACAGTTCTTTCTAATCTTCTATATCCTTTTAATTGCTCTTTCTTCATGCAGCGAAGAAACTAGCGAGGGTTTAGCCAATGATGAAATCAACTCAAATTTCGATACTGAATTTGAATTGGTCTTAGAAATCATGGATGAAAGGCCTATGTTGGCTTTGAAGAAGTTGAATACTTTAGTAATGGAGGCCGAGAATACCAATTCGAAATACTATTCCGGCAAAGCAAAATGGTACATGGGATATATATATGATGAAGTCCTCGAAGATGTATCACTCGCCTATCACAACTATAATGAGGCCTTGAAAGATGTTGAGGAATCTGAAGATTCGTCATTAAAAATGAAGATTTATAATAATTTAGGCATCTTATACAGATATTATAAACAATATGATGCAGCCATAAATAACTATGAATCCGCAATTAGATTGAAAGATGATTTGACCATTAATCAATTATCAGATGTGTATTACAACTATGGCGTTGCATTGAAACTTAAGGGAGATAGCATTTCATTTTTTAATGCCGAACGGGCTTTTTCACAATCATTAGAATACGCTCATCAAATTGATTATCATGAGAATATTGCTAGTGTCCATAATCAGATAGGATTGATGTATAAGGCTGTTGAAAACTATGAAATGTCAAGAATAGCCTACAACAACACGATCAGGAGTTATATAAACAATACTGACTTACAGGATTATGTCGGCAAAGCTTATCATGGCATAGGTGTTACCTATATGGATGAAATGAATGTGGAGGCCGCTGTAGACGCTTTCGAAAAAGCCTTGAAGTACAAGCGATCCAGTGGGTCAATTTTTATTACGAAGTATGACATGGGCACTGTGTTGATGAATGATGGCCAGGTTGACAGAGCAATAAGCATATGGAAAGATGCTTTGAATGAGAAGCATAATAGGAACAGCATTGAGCAAGTAAAGATTTATTCAGACCTTACTTCGGCTTTGAAAGCCAATGATCAGTATAAAGAGGCACTAGCTTATTCAGAAGTGTATAATTCCAACGTACAAAATATTCTAGCAGAAGGAGAGAAGTATAAAAGCAAGAGCGACGTAGTTCTCTTTGCAAATGTTGTGAAAGATTATGATGAATTTAATAAACCTCTTCCGTTTTTTGCTCGACCTATGATGCTTTTGTTAAGCATACTCGTAATTGCTGCAATGTTCTATTTGTCCGTGTTTCTATACTATAGGTACAAGTCAAATAAAACGGTATCACATGCCATATCAAGAATTCAAACTGAATTTCTGGAGATTAAGGTTGATTAGGAGCTTTATTACCAATTACCTCTGATAATTTGTCCTGCATTATATAAAACTCCATCAACTTTTTATTGAAGGCCAGGAATATAGATTGAATGTCATTGAATAATTTCAATCGATCTACCTCATTAAGATCATTCGCTTTCACTCTCTTTAGTTTATCCCCAAAGAGTGTGGTAATTCGATCAAGGTCATTTCTTTTTATTTGATAATCACTTGTAGACTCATTCAGCAGCCCCTCGAGTTTAACCTCAGTATTGTGCTCTATTTTGAATTCTTCAAAATTATTTTCTGTTAGTTCCTTTGTAAAAAATAGATGGAGATTGATGCCAAATTTGGTCCCGATCGTCCTGAGCACCTCTGGCTTGGGTATTACATTATTCTCGTATTTGTTTATGTTATGAGGGGGGACACCAATAAGCCTACCGAATTCACTTTGGCTCTTGACATTCTCCAATTTTCTTAACGTTCTTATATTCTTATTGATCAGATCCATTTTATTTCATTAGCATAAAGTTAATAAGAATAAGAAAAATATTCTTACTTAAGTGTAAGAATATTTTTCTATTTATCTATATATCAAATACTTATGTTATACTCTCTCCAGAAATAAAAAAATTATTCAAAATATAAAAAGTTCACTTTATTTGAATTGGTAATTCACACATATGAATCTTCATGAAAGCGATGGGTCTTTATTATTGGCTATGGTGGTAAGAGCATCTTAATGAGGTGCAGATAGAATCAGGCAGTTTATTCAGTTTCAAACACTGAAGAATTGCTTGGTTCTTTTACTCAACTGAACACTCCAACCTTTAAATTGAAGAAATCGATAATGTGAATTTTGTCTTACAACGAATTATTTAGATGATGTAATTAATCCATTTCGAAAATTTTAAAAAAAACAGCTATGAAAGGATATTTTGTTAGACCTACAAGAGTTACACCTTCAATTTATTTTAATCCAGATAGGGGAATAATTGACATAAGAGGAAGATCTTGTCCAGAAAACCCATTGGTATTTTATAAAATATTGCTTTGTAGTCTGGACCAATTGATTACTCAGTCTTGTAATAAGATAAAGATTAATTTGGCTTTCGAATATTTTAATACCAGTTCTTTGAAATGCCTGTTTATATGCCTTGGTAAACTGGACAAATTGAGTAAAAAAGGAAAATATATAAGCATCAACTGGTTTTATGAATTTGAAGATATGGATATGATTGAAACCGGAGAGGATATGAACAGCTTCTTTTCAATACCCTTCAATTTTATTGGTATTGATGAGATTAAAATTCTTGGTGAAGAGAAAGCAACCAAGACCGGACATGCCGCTTAAACGCTTAAATCCCAGAAATATCATTTAAAAATTATGATCCTAAGCATTTTGTATCATACCTGTTGCCTTGCTAACTTCTTTCTAAATTTCATATTTGATGTTCTTTATTTGTGAAAACTTATGCCACTTACAGCACCGATCACGAGAGTTTTCCTTATTGAATAAAAAACTCCTTTGGGTTTTATTTACCTAAAAATATTCGTCAGGTATTCATTACGTATGTTTCGATAGATGTAGAAATCCGAGTCTATAGAAACAATTTCATTGATTTTCATTTCTTCTGCAGCCACCATTAATGTAGCATCAGCCAGATCCATTGGCACATCGTCGTACTTTTTTGTCAAAAACAACAATCTCTCGAGGTGTGTCTCTGATAAACTGAATAACTGAACAGCACCTCTGTTCATCCATTCCAATAAGCTTGACTGAGACTTTAAGCTGAAATTCAGCATGTAGTGGGCTTCAGTAACCACAGGCCAGGTCGTGACAAGGCTTCCGTGGTAGTTTTCGATGAAGCGCATAGCGGCCGTGTGATACTTGTCTGATCGATCGAATAGTGCAATCAGAGGGCCTGCATCAATGAGCGTGCTTCTCATCGAGCTTTTGCTTGAGTTTTGATTTGTAGGTGCTAGAAATATCCGACTGGCCGCTACTATCTGCGCCAAAGAGATCTTTGCCTAGCTCGAATGGGCGCTGTTGCATATGTTTTTTGGTGAGATACTGCGATAGGGCTTCTTTCACTACCATAGATTTAGACAAGTCATGCTCTTGAGTGTATTGACTCAGTTTTTTTTCTATCTCTTCATCTAATCTAACGTTCAACATCGTGTGTATTTATTTGTGTAATACAAATGTAATACATTTTTCAGGGATAATAAAATTAATAACATTCATTCACTCCTTATCCTTTCTTTTTTTTAACCATCTCTTTTCAGCCTTCCTGCTTTTGTGAATACCTACACTACTAACAACACCACTTAGAAGTGCCTTTCCCCAATAATTAAAGACTGCACGAGAAGTATCTCTTTCATGAAAGATTTTGCCCGGTCTCAAAAAAAGAAATTTTGGATTTCGATGTTTCAATACAAAAGTATTTGCAAAGAATGTTTTGATTCCCTGATTGAGACCTTTGAGATCATTTGTTTCAGGGTTTAATATTTGTACTTTTAGATCCTTGTAACGAAAGCCCATTTCTCCCCTGGCAAACTCATTATTAGCCTCAATGTTAAAATTCATCTGAGGGGCATATCCATCCTTGATATTAATGCCTGCTACAGGTCTAAGTAGTTTATTCAATGCACCCAAATGCAGTGAATCCACTTGCCCTCCAAAAGTGAAATTGTCTTTTGGGCTTTGCATATCAAATAAAGCAATCGCTCGAAAATTGGCAGTATCAGCAAATTGACCTTTTGCGACTAGGTGCAAAGGTTTTTTGGCCATACTATCCACAGAAGTAATATGAAAAAGGGCTGCATCTAGTTCACCAAAGCTTATTTGAGCTATTTCTTCTTTCTTTGCTGGTTTCTCATGATATGTAATATTACCGTTCAACTTTAGTGTGTCGATATAAATCCATGCATCAATATTTCGAAGCATACTCTGGGGGAGGGCTTTAAATGTAGATTTGAAGGGAACGTCCTTATCCCTGTATACTAATGCATCCAGACCTTCGAGTGATATTTTCTCTACATGATACTCACTTTCGGATAGCAGCCTTTCATAATCCAAACCGCTGAAACGCATGCCATCAAGACTTACATCAAACCAGTCCTTTTGTACCTTCAGGTTATTGCTATACTCATCAGCCGTTAATTCTGAGCTAAATCTAATCTTATCCAAGTTTAAAGTATTACTAGGGTATTGTAGATCGTACTGATCAATGATGATAGAATAGCTATCACCTAATGGAAGCGAGAGGTTTTTACCGCTAATAGCTGCAAACTGTGTATAGTCGAAGAACTCATCTCCAATAACTTCTTCTTCAACAAAAAATTCACGAATTTCAAATCTTCCTTCATGAACGGCAAATTCAGTAGACTTTAAGCTGTCCTGGATTTCTATTTCTGTTTCAATTGATGAGAAATATTTGACGTCAATAGATTTAGGAAAGCTTTTATCAAAGGATTTTCCATCTGCTTTAGAAGTTTGAAAACTAGCTACGATATAACAATTAGTCAATTGAATGCTGTCCAGTTTTAATCGTTTATCAATTTGGAAGGCATATAGGTCAAGGCCAACTATTTTGATACTCGGCAATAGGCCATTGGCTGTCTTATCCGCCTTGTTATAACTCAAAGTATCAATTAGAATCAGCCCAGTGCTTTTATTAAAGCTGAGTAGTTCTATTACAAGAGAGTCCCCGTTGGTCATCGTTGGTTTGAAACCCTTGACATTCAAAAGCACATCATCCGAATAAAGTAAATGATCGGCATCCAATACCGATTTCTCGGGATATTGAAAGTTTTTAAGAATTAGAGATAATTGAAGAATTTCAGCTTTTACTATGGCTGTTTGGCCTTTATCTAAAACTTCTAATTGCGCCTTATCAAGTATGATTTTTTTAAACTCTATCCCCAGAGTATCAATCTCACTCGCCTTTTGTACGACATCATTCAAAGACAAAATTAGATTTGGATTTTGGACAATCAGACTATCACCATGTAATAGCTTTTGCTGCCAGAAAGCATCCTGATTTAAACCATAAATAGATAATGAAGGAATGTTTCCATTTAATTCAACCTTATTTTGTATTGAATCTGGAGTCCTTAGAATGTTAATACCGTTAATATGCACGTCACCTGAATCAATAATCGATAATTCACTGATATTAAATTGATTAGATGACTTTGGTAAAGTAAAAGTGATTTGCTCTATTCGACCGTTATACACTTTATTATGCGTCCCAATGGTCAATTGTGTATTGATGTTGTTCATACTAAAAGACGTAGCGTCATGGCTCTTTCCAGTTATTTGTCCATTCTCTATCTCTATATACTTATTTCCCAAATAATCATCACCTAAGCCGTCTTTGGCTGGGTTGATTATCTCCAAATCAATCACAGGATTAGTCAGCTTTAATGAATCAAAGGCCAGGTAATTTCCTGATGAAATACCATCAAGGTCAATACCTGATATGGTTAATTGTGAGAGGTTTCCAGAAACGCTTTTATTCTGGTCCTGATAGTCCATATTGATCTGATCTAGTAGCAAACGGCTTGCTATATGATCAAGTGTCAGGTTGCTAACTCTCAAATCGGTTGTTTCATCATTCAAAACCATATCTTCCATCGTTAATTCAACTTCACCCAGCACCTCATGCCATGACTTGGATTCACCATGAATATTAAAATCTGAAACCACTAAATCTGTCTGACCAAAATGGATGTGTTTGTTTATCGAAAACTCGCCTTGATCAAGCTGCAAACTCTTGATGTTGACTATCCTAAAATGATCATTTAAGATTGAGTAAACCACAGTAGGAGAGATGCTGTCCCTTTCGTGCCTTTTACGCTCCTTTTCAAATGTGATTTTAGGATATTGAAGCCGCAACTCATTAATCAGCAGCTCCTGATTCACTAAAACATCTAAAAAATTCATACCCTTGAAGCTGAGCATGGGAAGATCAATTGACAAGAACATATCCGAAGAACTTCTTTTTCCATGATTTGAAATATGGAAGTTTTTGAATAATAATGATGAATCAAATGAACTCAGTTGAAGTAAGTCAAATTCCACGGTGTGAATACTATCCGGGAGATAGGAGCTATAGTCCTTTATGATGATGTCAACATCATCAAAGTACTTATCCCGGTGATCGAAATGATAGTTGCTGCTGTCCAGGAGCACGTTGTAAAACACGATATCCGCTCTTTCAGACTTGATATGCTGATACTTGTGGTGGTAGTCGTCATTAGTTGTGATATCTAAATTGGAATTGATAAACCTCATTTTTCCAATCTGAATTTCATCAAAAATCTGAAACAACTGTTTTATCAGCGAGTTTCCCTTCGCCTCTTGCTTCTTTAATTCGGCATGAGTCTGCTCTTCCAGAAAAATGTGCGAATCTGTTAGTGCAAGCTCCTGCATTTCAAGGTGGTTGTTTCGATAAGCAGAGAAATAATCTACACCCTTCAGCTTCAAATCCGGGATACGAATGTTATATACGATTTTGTGATCCTGATGACCAAAAGTCCCGTGAGCCTCGGTAATAGGTCTCAATACAAGGTTGTTAAAAGTCAATACAGAATCCGCTGTTGACAGCACCATACGATCAAAACTTAGTTGATGGATGCTGTCGTTTAGATAGAAACTCTGATTACGAATTTCCAATTCTATACTTTCGGAATAGAATTCCTGGTCGGGTCTGGATTCGGAGTCAATGAGCAAATTGTTAACGAAAAAATCGAAATCACCAAAACCCAAATTGCTTGGAGAATGTTGAAATTCACCATTTTCAAGGCTGAACAAGTCTATACGTAGCACTTTTAAATAGTCCGAAATCTCCTTGTAGAGGTCACCTGTTTGCAAACTGAAACTTTCTGCAGGGGCATGCTTTTCCCGTATGATATGTATTTGTGGATCAATGATTCGAACATTCGTAATAGCCAGTTGATCTTCAAAATAGATGCTGCTGAAAGATTCAAGATCAATATTTAGTCCTGCTAGTTCCAGGTCATAGAGGTTCTTAAATCCCTTGGCCTGAAAGTCTTTGTTCGAATCGGGCTTCAGTATCACCTTTTCCAGCTTGATGGCCCGTTCCCAAACATCTATTTCCAGGCTTTCAAAAGAAAGTTGGTAATAGCCATTGGTTTCATTTAAGACCAGTCGATGTAGGATTTCACTGGAGAAATATATCCCCAATTTCAGCATACCAAAGCTGGCCAAACCAAGAACAATGAGTATAGATGTCCAGGTAATAACCCTTCTCTTAAGCAGAACAGGTGGTTGTGATCCCATTAACAGCTAAAATACAATAGAATAACTTAGTGATTCGTGATTTTGTGAATTGACTAATTGATAATAAGATTTATTATTTGTCAAATATCTAACCCTTCTTCAAATTCAAATGATCAAGTAGCTCACCGGAGAATTCAAGCATATTATGGATCTCATCCATCGGAGCAATATGCAAATAACGGAAGATCATAAGTGCCTCGCCATTGCTCTCTATATGCTGAATTTCATGCTGTTCAAGAAACTTAATAAGCTCATCACTAAATAGTTTTTTCATTTCGGCATCATCATCACCCATTAAAAGAAACTTCCTTGAGACTTTAGGATAAAGCTTGAGGTCATGATGTGTATAACCAGAGAATGCTTTTACACGATCAAATATTTTATCAAAAATTCCTTCTTTTTCTACAGTAAACCTTGGAATCCTTTGATTCAGTCGAACAAGATGCACAGTTGTATGAAATACTTCCAAAGACAACATTGCCCCTTCATCAAAGACTATATCAGCAATTTCCCAGTTGGCATTGTACCTGGTATCTTTCCCTCTTATGGAATTCGTTTTTAACTCAATAGGTCGAGATTCAAAAAAATGAAAATTTCGTAGATAAGAAGTGTTCCAGTCTACCTCTCTCTCAAAAGTCCAATTCATTGTATTAGCCAACCTTTGCAGTTGAATTTGACGCTTCGTTATTTTCCTTCTTCGAGGACCTACAATTATCTTAAGTGCCCGATTGTGGCTGCTACTAGACCAATGATGGTCCAGGCCAGTTATACTTACATTCCCACCATGAAAATCTTGAATTCGCTTGTACTCAATCATGTTTTCCATCATTGATAAGTCGACCAGGCTCGTTTTTGACATATCCAGTCTAACTACCGAGCCATCTGGAATTTGACCAAGTAGATTATCCAGCTTTAATACTGAGAGAAAATTGGCAATGCCTTTAAGTTTGACATCATATGAGCCATCTTCTCTTTTGAAGATTTTGGAACCTGATTTGAAAGTCATTTGAAAAAATTCACTTATTCCTACTTTTGCAAGTAGCATGTGCAGTATCAATGTTATCAAAACGCCACCCACAATGCCGTAGACCAAATTGGTGAATAAGGTGATTACAAAGGTAGAAGTAGTAAACAGCAACTGCTCTACACCCTGGTCATAGGCCTGATAGAAGACACGGGGAGACGCTAATCTATAACCAGTAAATATCAGTATTGCCGATAATGCCGCCAAAGGGATGCTTTGAAGTATGGGCGCCAGTATGAGAACAAATGCGAGCACAAAAACTCCATGATAAAAGTTAGACCACTTGGTCTTGCCATTGTTTTGAATATTTACCGTACTTCTGACGATCACCGTCATAATAGGAAGCCCCCCTAAAGCACCTGATATCATGGTACTTAACCCAACACCTATCAATTCTTTATTTAGATTGGTAACCCTCTGGTATTGATCGAGTTTGTCAATAGCCCTGGCACTAGCCAGTGTTTCAATAGAAGCCACCAGCGTTATGGCTATTACTGCCATCCAAAACTCTGCAGTAACAATCATCGAAAAATCCGGATGCATAAGCCCTTCAATAATATTGTCTGGAATGCTGATCAGAAACTGTGGGCCAACTACATATTCATTGCCTAAAATGGTTGTATTATGTTCTGAGAAAAAATCGAATGCAAAAACAAAAGGAATTGAGGCAACTAATACCCACATTGGTGCCGGCAGTAGGTGGATAAAGCGAAGGGGTATTTTCTTAAAGAAGGCCAATATTAAAACACCGGTAACTGAAATAACCAGAACAAAAGGATTTATATCTGGTATAGCATAGACAGCATCACGAAGAGTATCGATAATGCTATCGGCATTGCTGGATGTACCAAAGGCAAAGTGTATCTGCTTAGTGATAATGATGACACCTATGGCAGCCAGAATTCCATGGAGCACTGGCGAGGGAAACATTTTTGCCCACCGGCCTATTCCAAGAAATCCAGCAACGATTTGGATGGCTCCTGAGACCACAATGGCAGCCAGTACATGGTTGATATTGCCATCCAGTAGGGTCAGACCGCTCAGTATCACTGCAATGATACCAGCACCAGGGCCATTAATACCTATATGAGAGCCGCGAAAAAAGGTGGTTACAATACCTCCAATTACTGCTGACAATATTCCAGCAATAGGCTGCATGCCGGAAGCCAGCGCAATACCCAGAGAAAGTGGCAGTGCCACAAAACCCACGTTGATAGCGGCAATTAAATCATTTTGCCAGTTTTCACTCAGACCTTTCAGCCCGGCCGATGGGGCTATTTCTTGGTTAATGTTTGGCGACATGTGGTATTATAGTAGCTAGGTGACTTTAAGCAAAATAGATCAACTTGGACTCATTAGCAAGCTCAAGTATCAGTATTGATAAAGTAATATTAGATTACGACTAATATTATTTTCAATGATAATTATGTTGAACGAAGACCTATCTGTATAATGAACCATTGATTAGTCTTGGCTGTTCACCCTAATATTATTGAACTCATCTAAACTAACATAAACAACACCCTTATGACTAATAAACTCATCGAACTAGCAAAATTTAATGACCTCAAAGAAAAGGAACCAACTTATGCATTGGCTGAGAACACAGATCTGGTATTAATCCGTTTTGGGGACCATGTCTCGATATTGTATGGTAGGTGTCAACATCGTGGCGCCTTGATGGCTGATGGGGCAATTGTCGGAGATAACATAATCTGTGGTCTGCACAACTGGGATTATCGATATGATACCGGAGTAAGTGCTTATAACAATACTGAAAAGCTTCATAAGTTCGACGAGGTAATTGAAAATGGGTCGGTATGTGTACGACAACAAGAAATTTTAGACTTTCAAAAAGATAATCCTCAGCCTTTTCATCGTGAGGAATATCAGGGTACATATGCTGATACGCACCCGGAAGCTACAGAACCATATACGCGACAAATTCAGGAATTGGCAAGGGATGGTCTCAGGAAGCTTGGGCACCATGGTTCAACATCAGCAATGGGAGTAGATAGAAATACCTTACCTAAATGGGAGTCATTACAATTCTTGCCAGCACAATTACACAGAAAACCCTTATTAGATGATGCTTCAGTATCCACCAAAGTAATTATCGGACCCGGATCAAAGCAACCTCTGGAACTGGATATACCTTTATTTGTGTCTGATATGAGTTTTGGGGCACTAAGTCGGGAGGCAAAAGTGGCCCTTTCCAAGGGAGCTCAAATGGCAGGTACGGGTATATGTTCTGGCGAAGGAGGAATGCTTCCGGATGAACAAGCTAATAATTCAAAATACCTCTATGAACTTGCATCCGCTCAATTTGGTTTTTCCTGGGATAAGCTTGAAAAAGTACAGGCATTTCATTTCAAGGGAGGCCAAGGTGCGAAAACAGGTACTGGAGGTCACTTACCAGGTAACAAGGTTAAAGGAGAAATTGCGGAAGTTAGAGGTTTAGAGCCAGGTCAATCTGCAATCAGCCCAGCGACATTTCCTGATTTTGGTGGGGTTGAAGATTTCCGAGCTTTTGCAGATAAAGTACGGGAGGCATTCCTGTTGGATTCAAAATAGCCGCTAGTCATGTAGAAAAGGATATTCAGTTTGCAGTAGATGCAGGAGCGGACTACATTATTCTTGATGGTCGTGGAGGTGGTACAGGTGCGGCACCATTAATCCTGAGAGATAATATCAATGTTCCTACTATTCCAGCTTTAGCCAGAGCTCGTAAGTATCTAAATGACAAAAACTTAAAAGAAATAAGTCTTATCATTACCGGTGGTCTCCGGGTGGCCGATGATTTTTCCAAGGCTTTGATGCTAGGTGCAGATGCCATAGCTGTCTCCAACTCTGCTCTGCAGGCTATAGGCTGTCTTGGTATGAGGGCATGTCATACCAATAACTGTCCTGTAGGTATCGCCACCCAGAAAGAAAACCTGAGAGCACGGCTGTTGATTGATAAATCGGCCCAACGTCTCCATAATTTCTTTAACGCGAGTAACGATTTGATAAAAGTAGTGGCCAGGTCTTGTGGATATAGTGATATAACTCAATTCAATCAAAACGACCTATCAACCTTGGATTGGGACATGCACCAATTGACTGGTGTGAACTACGCAGGTATCCAAAAGTGATTGGCCGGACAATTTGCATAATGGGAATATCTGTGTAGATTATAACAAACAATTTATGAATTTATGAAAGTGCTATTCCAAGTGGGAATAATAAGAGTTTAGATCATTTTATTGCTTTATGCAAATGTGTCTTGTGCCCAGGATAGCAAAAAGAAGTCCGTTGAGACAACATTGGATAAAAAGGTCAAATCATTTCTAAAAGCGCATAAAAATAGCTGGAGAGACTTGAATATACCCTTTGTAGATGGTCAGACATTATTTGACCTGATCGTTGATAATGGATATACCAATGCCCTTGAAATTGGTACATCCACTGGTCATTCCACGATTTGGCTGGCTTGGGCAATGAGCAAAACAGGAGGGAAGGTTGTGACCATTGAAATAGATGAAACCAGACATAAGGAGGCTCTAGCCAACCTTGAAGCAGCGGGTTTATCTGAATATGTAGATGCTCGTTTGGCTGATGCACATAAGCTGGTTAAGGAAATAGAAGGTCCAATTGACTTTGTTTTCTCAGACGCAGACAAGGGATGGTACACACAGTATTTCAAGGATGTCGATCCTAAGCTTAGTATCAATGGTTGCTATACAGCCCACAACGTTACCAACGGGTTTAGTGGAGTTGATGTGTTTTTGGAATATGTTCAGTCGAGATCTGATTATACTACGACCATTGACCGAAAGAGTAGGTCGGGGATATCCATAAGTTATAAGAAGAAATGATATTCCAGAATAGGAAATAGCGCATTTATGAGATTCCTTTTTGCGTCTATTGACACTCAGAATTATCTTTAAATTTAAATCATTGCTAAATATTGTCTCTTGATCTAATTTCGTTTGGCTTCAAAAATATAAGAATTCAATTACAGTGAAAAAATCATATTTGATAGGAAAGACATTCCGATGGCTTTCTTACTTTTTCATTTTAGTAGCCATTTGTGCTATATCAGGTACCTTCATCAGGGCACTAAAGGATAATGTCGAACGTAAGCCTACAAATACTTCAGATCCTGAATGGTCAGACAGAAGCTACGGTTACGCCCCTCACCCTGATACCTATGATGGAGCTGTTATACAGGTATATGCTGCAAGAACCAGAGGTGTAAAGAAAGCACTGGCTGTGCATACCTGGGTGGCCTTTAAGAAGAAAGGTGCAAGTCAATACATTGTGGCTCAAATATTTGGATGGCGGTTAAAACGCAACGGTACAGCACTAAGATATGAAACCAGGGTTCCAGATAGAGCCTGGGCAGGAAATCCTCCAACAGTAATTACAGATTTGAGAGGTAAAGAAGCAGAGAAAGTGATCGAAAAGCTTGAAATTGCTATCAAGATGTATCCCTGGAAAGACGTTTATACCGTGTGGCCAGGCCCCAATAGCAATACATTTACGGCTTGGTTAGGCATACAAATACCGGAGCTAAAACTGGATCTACCATCAACGGCTATAGGCAAAGACTGGCGACCTCTGACTGATAGCTTTGGGACGGCTGCAAGTGGTACAGGATGGCAATTGTCACTTTATGGATTACTGGGTATCACCATCGCATTGGAAGAGGGAATAGAAATCAACATATTAGGGGTAAGCACAGAGTTAGATATTTTCGACCTAAGCATAGAGTTACCAGGGATTGGTAGGCTTTGGTAACTCCCTAGGCGATCGACATATTGAGGTTCAACTCCCTGCTGTAAACAAATTCTTCGGGCGAAGAGAGGCACTGATTTTTTAAAACATGACTCGTCAATTTATTCCTTAAAAAAAGACTCGGTACATAAAAGTATTTCTACAGTCATCGTCATTGTGCTCACTTGATTTACCTTCGAATTCAAAAATTTTGCCATGTCTTTATCTCTGTGGAGTCATTATTTTTATTCTTAAGACCTACTGTCAGGCAAGTATTTCTGGATAGCTGCTCCTTAAGCACAGAGTCAATGAAAAAAACTACACTTTATTTCCCTCTAACATCTGCCATGAACAATAGATGTCAATAAGAATGATGCTGGTTAGCATAACCAAGAAGCAATAGATTTTCAATTTCCCAGATACTCTTTCGATTGTTTATCGATGATCAGATTATAGCAGACCTTTTGTTCTTTTTCAAAAGTAGAATTCGGATAGTCCGGATCATCAGAAGCTACAGCACGACCGGCATCAATTTCTATTACTGCTAAATCACATGAATTGCATGTCTGATAGGTGATTTCCAAACAAGGGTAGGGCTTCCTATTTCTTTGGAAAGATTTTGGAGAAAGAAAATCCATTTTGGAAAGCACGTCTTTGACATTGCCGGTCTCTAATTCAGACTTTGGAAAGTGTGCTTTGCCCATCATATAAAATTCTCGCCATCTGAGATATTTTTGACAATTCTCACAATAAATTTCCTGTTGTTCCTTGTACCCGATCACAAACAGAAAAATAATAATTCCCAGCTCCATAATGTGTATTATTGTCCAATACCACTCAAATCCTGCCACCAGATGATATAAATCGAAGACTGAAATCCTGAGCAGCATGCCATAAGCCAGATCTTCCACGAAAAAGTCTTCAAACACTAGGCCGGTGTATGAGCAATACCAGAAATAAAGGGTTAGTATGAGAATGATCCGCTGATTCAGGACAAGATTCCTGCTTTTTGATCGGTTGAAGAACCAATGAACCATTTCCTTGGTACTAAAAACAACCAATATGAAGAGGAAAATTCCAAGGCCTGCGCTGAGTTCTTCATCGACATTCTCCATCAGATAGTAGACGCCAAAACGAGAACCATAACCATACAAAGTACCTATTATACCTAAAACAGGCAATAATATGATGGATGTACCGATCAACCAAGGTAAGTTTACTTTGTTACTCGGCTTGAAAGTAGTTCCAGGCTTAAATTGCTGCCCACTCAAAATGCAGGTATTAAATGCAGATATGACATTCTAATCATGGTGATAGAAGAATATTCAATTTACACATTCTATTAATGTGATGATGAACAACAGTAATTCTTAATAAATATGAATCAGTATTATCTGAGAGGAATTATTAATTTCGGAACTGAAGTGGCTGAGAAAAGCAGCATTTTTAAAAACCTAACTACCTAAAACTATGGCCTCCGGACTTTTAATGATGATTGATGACATTGCTGCACTCATGGACGATATGGCCACCATGAGCAAGGTAGCTGCCAAGAAAACTGCCGGTATACTAGGAGATGACCTGGCTGTAAACGCAGAAAAAGCCTCTGGTTTCGTGTCTCATCGCGAAATTCCAGTGCTGTGGGCAATCACCAAAGGATCACTGCTAAACAAAGTCATTATTTTGCCGATAGCGTTCTTGCTCAGTGCTTTTGTACCGGTGGTTATCACCGTAATTCTACTACTGGGAGGGTTGTTTTTAGCCTATGAAGGAGCAGAGAAAGTTTATGAGTACGTCGTGCCTCATAATAAAGCAGCTAAAACTGACAGAAGTAGCCAGCTGAGCAAGGAGGAAATACTGGAGCTGGAAAAAAAGAAAATCAAATCGGCCGTTCTTACGGACTTCATCCTGTCCATTGAGATTGTGATCATCACGCTAGGAACGGTAGTGGAAAGCCCAATAGGCGTACAAATAGGAGTGGTGTCTGCCATTGCTCTGCTTGCTACAGTTGGGGTCTATGGTATAGTAGCATTAATTGTTCGGATGGATGACTTAGGTTATAGTCTGATCGATCTCAATGAGGAGAAGAACAGCTTCTCAGACAAAGTGGGGAGAACTCTGGTACGCGCTCTACCCTTAGTTATCAAAGGACTAGGTATTCTAGGTACTATTGCTCTGTTCATGGTGTCTGGTGGGATATTCGCGCATAACATTGACTTTTTTCACCATCTAATGCCTTCTCTTCCGGGAATTGCAAAAGAGATGCTGATAGGTCTGGTACTTGGATTTGTGGTGTTGGTTATTGTGATGATCCTAAAGAAAATGCTTGTACGAAGGAGAAATGAGTAAAGGTTGTCTTTAGACAGGCTGGTATTTCAGCATCTACACTGAACTACGCAAGTACAATTCTACTTTTCAATAGACCCTGAAATGAATTCAGGGTGACGGTATGCGTGCAGGAAGAAGCACCCAAAAACTAAAGTCATGCTGAAATCTTGTCATCCTATGATCAAGATGACATGGAGACATTTGTGGTTAGGTCAGAGGAGATAGGTTTTATTGTCTTCAAGCCAGACGGGCTTTTACTTTTTGTCATAACACAAAAAGTAAACAAAAAAGTCAAGGCTGTGAATAAATTCCTAAAATTCAACTACATGCCTGCAATGAATCCAAACTCTTCCTGACTGCTTGTGCGTCAGGACTCAAACAGTGTATTCAAGTTTAATTGTCAAAAGCTGAATTTCTTAACGTAATTGATTCAATGCTCATCATGCAGATTAACCATTTAGATTCATAAAGGAGGGTGGGTGACAATTGTGATGAATTCAGGGTGACGGTATGGTTGTAGTGTGGAGCAACCTACCAACTACAGTCATGCTGAACTGGTTTCAGCATCTATTCTGAACAACCGAAGCTCGATTCTGCTTCTCAACAGACCCTGAAATAAATTCAGGGTGACGATCGTGATGAATTCAGGACAAGGTGACGGTATGGGTGTATGAAGGGGTGACCTATCAACTACAGTTCCAAGAGTATGCTAATCCATTCATATCAGGTGTTCGCCATCAATGCCACTTTATTCATTACATTTAATTGTTTAAAAGTCAAACTTGTTTATATGGATGCAATCATATTAAGTCTTGATTTAGGGCTGGTAGTCCTAATTTGGATTGTGCAATTGATTATCTATCCTGGTTTTGCTTATTATGAATCGACAGCATTGGTTCGTTGGCATCATAAATACACTATGTACATCACCATCATTGTCATGCCGCTAATGATTGGGCAGGTATTGGCACATGGCATTGATACTTTCAGTAACTATTCCTGGTTTAAAGCATTGGCTTGTATCCTGATTCTAATGAACTGGGTGATCACTTTTATGTATGCTGTTCCACTTCACAACCAAATAGGCAAAGGGGTGGATACATCCACTGCCGTCAAAGCTCTGGTTAGAAGCAACTGGCCAAGAACAATTTTATGGACAATGGTATTCGTACTTCAATGCTTGATAATTTATCAGGGGCTATAATTTCTATTAAATGCTTTCTGTATAAACGGCAGCTGCTAGACCAATTAAAGACTTCTTTTTCACAGCAGAAATAAACGTACTTGTTAATTATGTTTAACTAATAAATATAATGATTAAACATTTGATTGTTGTAGCCGTTCAACTATCAAAATTTAGCATATGAAAAACTATTTAGTAGTAGGTGGTTCATCGGGTATCGGTAAGTCAATTGTGGATAAAGGCGCTAATGAGGGACATAAGATTTACAGTACTTACAACAAAAACCTAATTAATTCATCCTTATCCAATGTACAATATCATGCTTTAGACGCTTTGTCCGATGATGTTGATCTGTCCTATCTACCTGATCAGCTCGATGGATTTGTATATTGTCCTGGGACTATAAACCTACAGCCCTTTACCAGGATTAAGCCCAAAGATTTTGTTCTGGACTTTGAGCTACAAGTTACAGGTGCTATTAAGTTATTACAGAAAATACATCCCTTGCTTATAAAGTCGGAAGCAGCGAGTGTTGTTCTTTTTTCTACAGTGGCAGTACAAACGGGCTTTAAATTTCACAGCCAGGTGTCCACTTCAAAAGGGGCCATAGAAGGGCTGACGAGATCATTGGCTGCCGAGTTTGCTCCACTAATAAGGGTAAATGCTATTGCTCCATCTATCACAAAGACCAATCTCTCGGAGAGATTCTTAAATACAGAAGAAAAGGCCAAGGCTAATGAGGATAGACATCCACTGAAAAGAATAGGGGCACCTGAAGATATTGCGGACCTGGCTTTATTTCTACTTTCTGGTAAAGCAAGGTGGATAACCGGACAGGTCCTTACTATTGATGGCGGAATATCCACTCTAAAAGTTTAGCAACAATACACATGGCATATTTTTCACAAGAGGAAATAAAAGAAGCGGACTTTAAGTTCAGGTTGAATCTAATTAATTCTATAACAGGTGTTAAACCTGCTAATCTGGTTGGTACTGTTTCGACAGATGGAGTTACCAATCTTGCAATAGTTAGTTCTGTGGTACACTTGGGTAGTGATCCTGCATTGATTGGTTTTGTGATGAGACCAAACTCAAAAGTTCCAAGGCATACCTATGACAACATTCTTGCTACGGATCATTATACCATCAATCATGTTCACAAATCTTTTGTAGATAAAGCGCATTATACATCAGCAAAGTTCAGCGCAGAGGAATCTGAGTTTGACAAGTGTGAGCTTACCCATGAGTATATTGAAGGGTTTGAAGCACCTTTTGTAAAAGAAAGTAAGATCAAAATGGGCTTAAAATTAGTTAATGATCTATTCATTAAAGAAAATGAAACCCGTTTGATAATTGGTGAAATTATGCATCTGGTTGTTGATGACCGAAGCATCAATACAAGTGGGTCAGTTGATTTGGAGGTCGTGAATGATGTAGGTATTTCCGGCTTGAATCAATATTATTCTTTGTCAAAGTTCAAAAGACTTCCCTATGCGAGATTGAATGAAGTACCTAATTTTAAAGAGAAGAAAAGGCCTGATAATGTTGTTTTCGATGATGATACACAGACCTATAATTCGAGCCTGCTACCTTATGGTACAAATATAGGAGCTCCTGGTATTAGTCCTACGGGAGTATCAACATGGAAAGCGTCGGGTATTACAAGTTTTAACCACTCCTTCAACGATAAAATTCAGACGCTGAAAAAAGAATATCAGTCACTTTTGGAGGAATACAATACCAATGATCTTTTATTTAAAGCTAGAATGAATTTTGAACCTGTTATAGGAAAAAGCTACCATCTTTATTCGGATGAAAAAAAGGAAGATCATTTTTTGTCCATGATACCACCGAACAGTTGGAGAAAAAAGCATTTGGGCACTTTCAAGCTCAACCATGAAAAACTTTGGAAAAAAGTGGATGAATAAATACGCAGTGTATTTTGAAATTTGAATTAATCCAATGGCACTAATAAAATTACTATGACAGCCTTCTTAAAAGTGCTAAACATAATACTATTCATCGGTGTGATAACTGTCAATACACTGGCCAATACGCTGAAGATTAATGGCCATACAACAGGAAGCGTTTCTGCTCAATATGCCAACTATTTTACCCCAGCCGGATTCACTTTTAGTATTTGGAGTCTAATCTACTTGTCCCTCATGGTATTCGTCGTTTACCAGGCATTTCCATTTACAAACAGAAATAGACAGCCAATAGCTGAGAGGTTGGGATTTAGCTTTGTAATAAACTGTGTGGCCAATATGGGGTGGATTTTCACCTGGCACTATATGCAGTTTGAGCTGACTTTATTTTTTATGCTGGTATTGCTGGGTAGCCTGATAGCAATCAACTTAAGAATAGAAAAATATTCCTGGTTGGTCAGGGTTCCATTCAGAATATACCTCGGCTGGATTTGTGTGGCTACCATAGCTAATTTTGCAGTTTACTTCAAATACCTCAATTGGTCAGGATTTGGTTTAGCAGAGACTTCATGGGCTATTCTTCTAGTAGTAATTGCAGGTGCTTTGGGTATATGGCTTATCATTAAAAAATCATTTGTATTGTGTTCAATCACTATTTGCTGGGGACTATTTGGCATATTTATGAATCAGTATGCAGCTCAATCGGAATTGTCAACCTACGCTGTGATTTGCTTATTGGCTATTGCCGCTGTTTCGATTACGGCAGTATGGAAAGGCCTATTTCTGAAACGAGCAATTTAACCCACAATATTCATTTGGATAATGAATAATTGGACGAAAATTCTGGTTTTTAGTATTTTATCAGGGTTAACCCAGACATTTAAAACCACTATAATGGTATTTGAATACTCAGCGTAATAGCCTGGTTTTCAAATCGTCTGATTGTGCAATAGCATCCTAGTGCATAATTACTGTTTAATGGTTCTAATGGGCCATCAAACAATGCAAATGGTCATATTACTATCTTAGAAGTTCACTAGAATGAATTTAGAAAAATAATATGATTAAATTACCTCTGAATTGAATAGAGTGAAGACCATCAGAAAAATATCGCTTATCCTGGCAGGAGCTATCCTTCTGTTGCATACGGTATTGCCGCATGAGCATCATTCTGAATTGGATGAAGCAGAACATGTCACCCAGCACGAAACGGCTACTGGTTGGCTGGACTTCATAATGTTGGCTTTTCATTTGGATCAGGGTGAAGGACACCTTGAGAAATATCAAGTGCCCAGCTCCAATATTCTCTTTCATACACTGCCCTCAGAAGCACTCGTTTTTCAGTTTACTCCATTCATTCTTATAAAGACGAGCTTTCCTGTGTCTTCGCCAGTAGAGAGCTTTTATTCCAGGTTTTTATCCTCCCAATTACGATTTAGAGGTCCCCCTAAGCTGGCTTAACAGACGCTGTTTTTGGCAGCATAATACTAAGTCAGGCCTTTTAAATCATAATACATGTTATCAAATGTTATTCAAATCAGCTTGAAAAACAAGCTGATCATTCTGTTATTTACTATTTCAATAGTAGGTTTTGGACTCTATGCATTGATGAATATTCCCATCGGTGCAGTCCCGGATGTTACCAATAATCAGGTACAAGTCATCACCACTTCTCGCGACCTATCCACTCAGGACGTAGAGCAGTTCATTACCTACCCGGTAGAGTTGGAGATGGCCAATTTGCCCGGAGTAAAAGAAATTAGGTCTATTTCAAAATTCGGCTTATCTGTAGTGACCATCGTTTTCGAGGATCGCATGGGCACCTACTTGCCCAGACAGTTAATTGCTGAAAAGATCAAATCAGCAGAAGAGAACATCCCAGCTGGCTTTGGCTCACCGGAAATGGGTCCGATAACCACAGGTCTCGGAGAAATATATCAATATGTTTTTGATATAGACCCCAAATACAAGGATAAGTATACGCCCATGGAAATACGCACAATCCAGGACTGGATTGTGAAAAGGCAGCTAATGGGTATTCCGGGTGTTGTGGAAGTCAATACCTGGGGTGGATTTCTGAAGCAATACGAAGTAGCCATCAATCCTGAAAAGCTTCGTGCCATGAACTTGTCCATATCCGGTGTATTTCATGCATTGGAGCAGAACAACAGCGTGGCTGGTGGTGGATACATTGAAAAGGGTGATCAAGCTTATTTTATTCGTGGTGAGGGTCTGACAGAAAGCATCAAAGACATTGAAAACATTGTGGTTGAAAACCGGAATGGCTTACCCATTTACATCAAAGACATTGCTAAAGTGGGCTATGGGTTTGCGACCAGGTTCGGTGCAATCACAGGTAATGGAGAAGGAGAGAAGGTACTTGGACAAGTAATGATGCTCAAGGATGCCAACTCCAAAGCAGTGATTGACGCAGTGAAAGAACGCGTTGAAATCATTCAACCAACATTACCCCCAGGAATTTCTATTAACCCATTTCTTGAACGAAGTGAATTGATAGCCAAAACCACATCAACAGTGGCAGAGAACCTGACACTTGGGTGTTTGATTGTTGTTTTTGTAGTGGTACTGCTTCTTGGAAACCTGCGCACAGGACTGGTAGTAGCCTCTGTGATTCCACTTTGTTTGCTCTTCGCCATTTCATTGATGTACATCTTCGGAGTAGATGCCAACTTAATGAGTCTTGGAGCAATAGATTTTGGGATCATCATCGATGGAGCGGTGATCATTGTCGAATACATTGCTTATAAGATTACCAGGGAGCAAGCCCAATTGGCAGGGGTTTCAAAAGAGGAACGCAGAACACTTATTGATAAGATTACTTTCAACAGTACCCATAAGATGATGCATTCAGCAGTGTTTGGACAGCTGATCATCATCATTGTCTTCATTCCTATTCTTTCACTAATTAACGTAGAGGGTAAAATGTTTCGTCCGATGGCTCTTACTTTCTGTTTCGCACTGATAGGCGCTATGATTTTCTGTTTCACCTACGTGCCCGTTGTGTCCAGCCTCTTTTTAAAGCCAACCAAACAATCCGCTAAGAACATAAGCTATAGGCTGATCTCATGGTTGCAGGCAAGATATCGTCCCACTTTAGCCTGGGCATTAAATCATACCAGGATCGTGATTGGATCGGCTACAGGACTACTCGTAGGTGCTGCTATACTTTTTTCAACTTTGGGAGGAGAGTTTGTGCCTACACTGGACGAGGGAGACTTTGTAATTCAGCCCGTTTTGCAAACTGGTACATCACTCAGCAAAACAGTTGAAATCACCACACACATCGAGCAGGTTATCAAAACATTTCCTGAGGTGAAGCAAGTCGTGACTCGAATTGGTGCGGCAGAAGTACCTACAGATCCCATGTCTATGGAAGAAACGGATGTAATAATCACCCTGCATCCCAAAGATGAATGGAAATCTGCGGATGGTAAGGATGAATTGGCTAACCTGATCAAAGAAGCATTGCAAAAGGATATACCAGGAGTTGATTATGAATTTACCCAACCGATTGAAATGCGATTCAATGAATTGATCACAGGGGTGAGAGCAGATCTTGCGATTAAGATATTTGGAGAAGACCTGTCAGTATTGGCGGATAAGGCTGACGAAGTAGCGGAGTTGATGTCTAATGTAGAAGGTGCGGCTGATATCACAGTGGAAAAGATAGAAGGTCTTCCACAAATGCAGGTGAAGTTTGACCGTTCAAAAATCGCAAGGTATGGATTAAACATCGCTGAAGTCAACGACATCATCAGTATGGGTTTTGCAGGAAAAGTAGCTGGAAGTGTCTTTGAAGGTGAGAAACGCTTTGACCTGGTCATTCGATTTGATCAAGATCACAGAAAGGATATAGAAAACATTCAGAATTCCTTTGTCACCACAGCCACTAGATTTCAGGTACCACTAAAAGAACTTGCCGAGATCTCATATACGACCGGACCTGCAAAGATTTCCAGGGACGATACCCGCAGAAGGATTGTGGTAAGCGTGAATGTTAGAAATCGAGATCTGGAATCCGTGGTAAACGATGCGCGCGCACTCATCAATGATCACGTTTCAATGCCGGTTGGCTATTCAGTCACTTACGGAGGTCAGTTTGAGAACCTTCAAAGCGCAAGGGAGAGACTCACTTATGCCGTGCCTGTTTCCCTGGTGCTCATCTTTATTCTATTACATATTGCATTCAAATCTACAAAACAAGCCTTAATGATCTATACAGCTATTCCTCTATCTGCTGTAGGTGGAGTGCTATTCCTATGGATTCGTGATATGCCTTTTAGTATTTCTGCGGGAGTGGGATTCATAGCCCTCTTCGGAATTGCCGTACTAAACGGTATAGTGCTCATAGAACATTATAAAGAGTTGAAAACTAATGGATTTGATGATCTAAAAACACTGATTATGGAAGGAACTATCTCCAGGTTAAGGCCAGTCCTCTTGACTGCATCAGCAGCGGCTATGGGCTTTCTGCCAATGGCGATTTCAACCTCAGCAGGCGCAGAAGTTCAGAGACCATTGGCCACTGTGGTTATCGGAGGCCTGATTACAGCGACAATATTGACACTCATAGTGCTGCCAGTACTTTACCATTTGTTGGACAGTAGAAAATTCAGGCTAAAACCCAAGGGTAAAATGCTGACCATTGTTCTTATACTTCTTTCAACAGCGTCATTTTCACAACCACGGCAGCTCTCACTGGATGAGGCTATCAATTTGGCCAAAGTCAATAATGCTGGGTTGCAGAGTCAGGGACTGGAAGTTGAACGCCAGCAAGCATTGAAGGGCACTGCTTTTACCATGGATAAAACGAATGTCTACTACAACTACGATGAAAACAATATTGCTCCTAACAATAGTCCTTTGAAAATCTGGGGAATCCAGCAGAACTTTCGCTTTCCGACAGCCTACGGTACAGAGCGAAAGCTCAATGACGCCAAGGTAGAATTAGAAAAACGACATTATGCTATTGATGAGTGGGTGTTGGAAGAACAGGTTTCTAAATCATTTTACCGAATTCAATACCTGAAAAAGCTAAACGAACAATACCAATATTTAGATAGTGTGTATTCAAGGTTCTCGAATGCTGCTGCTCGGAGATTTGAATTGGGCGAATCCAATGCCCTGGAAAAAATGACAGCCGAAAGTAAACAGAATGAAATACGACTGCAGCTGGGACAGGTAGAAAAAGAGCTGAGCATTGCTTACTCTGAACTCCAGCGCTGGATGCAGTCTGAAGAATCATATGAAGTGGTAACTATTCCGCTGCAAAGGGTAGCTGTTAACAATTCTGAATCAACGAATCCAATGACAGCCTACCTGCAACAGCAACAGCAGGTGGCTGGTCATACTGCTGGAGTTCAGAAAAGTAACTGGCTTCCTGATATCCAGTTGGAATACTTTCAGGGCACCAACAACGCGATAAACGCACAGACCTATTCTGGTTTTCAAGTAGGACTAGGGATTCCTTTGTTTTATGGTTCTCAGAAATCGAAGGTTAAGGCAAGTCAAATAAACGAACAACGAATTGCACTGCAGCGTCAGGATTATGAGCAGCAACTGGCAGAACGTTCAAGGCAATACCAGCTGCAGCTGCAGAAATACCAGCAAGCCCTGGATAATTACGATCAGACTGGAAAGCAACTGGCAGGTTCATTAGCTGCGGCAGCTAACCGCTCTTTTGAAAGCGGTGAAATTGACTTCTTCCAATATCTCCAGACTATGGAAAGAGCAATCAAAATTCAAATTGATTATTTGGATAACCTTGGACTTTATAATGAAACTGCCATATCTCTCAACTATTTATTGAACTGAAAACTCGTGAGTCACATCACAATAAAATATTGATACTACAATGAAAAATTCGACATATTTAATAGCCGGCATGCTTTCAGTAGGACTGCTTGTTTCTTGCAATCAGAAAAGTGGCACGATGGAAAAAACCCAAACTTTAGATACCCCTCAGAAAGAGGTCACTGAAGAGCCTAATGTGCTTGCATCAACCGAAAAAGAAAACAACATAGCTATTACAGGCTATGTGGATGTACCGCCCGAAAACCGAGCAGCCATAAGCCCATATTATGGTGGTTTTGTCACCAGAATCGGGGTGTTAGAGGGTCAACAGGTAAAGAAAGGAGAAACGCTTTTTAGGCTGGAAAATCCAGACTACATAAAGGTTCAGCAGGAATATTTGGAGTCCAAAGAACAACTTGAATACCTAAAGGCAGATTATGAAAGACAGAAGCAACTGGCTACTGAGAAAATTGCTTCTACCAAGAATTTCAAAAAGGCCGAAATGGATTTTAACGTTGTACAGAGCAAGTATAATGCACTGAAAGAGCAAATAAGGCTCATGGGATTGTCAATCCCATCAATTGAAGCCGGCAAGCTCTTTTCTACTATATCAATAAAAGCACCAATAGCCGGTAATATTACTGCTGTCAACATTAGCAAAAGTGTATATGCTGATGCAAAAGAGGTAGCGGTTGAATTGGTCAATCTGGATCACATACACCTGGAGCTTGAGGTGTTTGAAAAAGACGCCTTGCGGATTCAGGAAGGACAAATGATCAATTTTCGAATTCCCGAAAGCGGTTCAAAGGTCTATAAGGGCGAGGTTCACCTCGTAGGTAAGACGATAGATCCACAAAAAAGGACTGTCAAAGTCCACGGACATATTGAGGACAAAATCGAGGGACTCATTCCAGGTATGTTTGTCGAAGCGGAGATTGTTTTGCCTTGAGATTCTTAGGTTATGCTGAACATCTCTGGCGCGTGTTTAGCGATAGCCAACGTGTGACTGCCTATTCCCTGAGGAACCAGGCTATGTTCTCGCATTTCTCCCATTGAAGGTAGAAGGGGGATGAACAATTTGGGTACAGAATTCTTTTGGGCAATGCCAAAATATTTGGAATTCAGGTCTAGATGAGATTCTATTAAAGCATAAGGTCTGGTGTTAGTGCTTTAATTGTCTTCAAGCCAGACGGGCTTTTACTTTTTGTCTTAACACAAAAAGTAAACAAACCTGCCTGTCGGCAGACAGGAAAGTCAAGGCTGTGAATAAATCCCTAAAATTCAACTAGATACCTGCAATGAATCCAAACTCTTCCTGACTGCTTGTGCGTCAGGACTCAAACAGTGTATTCAAGTATAATTATCACAAGCTGAATTTCTTTACGGAATTGATTCAATGCCATCACACAAAATGACTGCTGAGATAGAGTAATCAAAACGGTCGAATTGGTTTTTATGAGATTCCCACCTCTGTGGGAATGACGAACAATGGAAGTCACGCGTTTCCGTTCCACTCAAACGCGCGCCATAGTTAAGCAAAACCAAAAACATTCCCCCTTTGAAGGGGGCGAGGGGGATGAGAGGATCCGCATAACCCTGAATTGTTTTGATTCTTGGTCATAGAATAAGAAATACGAATATTGAATGGTTATCTCAATGAGATCTTTCACTTCGCTCAAGATGACAAGGAGATATTTGTGGTCAGGTCAAAGGAAATAGGATTTATTGTCTTCAAGCCAGACGGGCCTTTATTTTTTGTCTTAACACAAAAAGTAAACAAACCTGCCTGTCGGCAGACAGGAAAGTCAAGGCTGTGAACAAATTCCTAAAATTCAACTAGATGCCATCAATGAATCCAAACTCTTCCTGACTGCTTGTGCATCAGGACTCAAACAGTGTATTCAATTATAATTATCACAAGCTGAATCGATTCAATGCCATCACACAAAATGACTACTGAGATAGAGTAATCAAAACGGTCGAATTGGTTTTTATGAGATTCCCACCTCTGTGGGAATGACGAACAATGGAAGTCACACGTTTCTGTTCCACTCAAACGCGCGCCATAGTTGAGCAAAACCAAAAACATTCCCCCTTTGAAGGGGGCGAGGGGGATGAGAGGATCCGCATAATGAGAGCGGCATCTCCAAGCACTGAAGCTGACTAAGGGTTGCCTGATTATAAGTAATTCAACCTATCATTAGAAAAATTAATGCTGGACTACCCCATACTCATAATTTAACATTGACAGGAAGATCAAGCACCTGGATACATTGCGTGCCAGTGGCAATTCAGATAGATTAACCTGACATTTATCATGAGTATTTTACACCTGATTAACAATTGACATTCTTTTACATATATCAGGGTACAATTGTGTAAATTAGTCTTTAAATCATTGAACCGTCCTTCAAATTAGCATAGTATGAGCAAAAACAAAGACATAACCCCTAGAGGAAAAAGCAGAAGAGGTTTTTTAAAGGGTGCCGGAATAACCACTGCAGGCACCATTGTTTTACAATCCGGTGTGCTTGCTGCCGATCTACAGAAACGGGAAGAATCAAAGGTCAGTGGTCCTGGTGCCCTTACAATCGAATTGCATGTCAATGGCAAGATGCTGAAGGCTTCCATAGAGCCGAGAGCCACACTGGCGGAAGTGTTGCGTGATCAACTCCAACTCACAGGAACAAAAGTAGTATGCGACAGAGGTTCCTGTTCAGCTTGCACTGTCTGGATTGAAGATAAACCTGTCAATGCTTGCATGACATTTGCGATGGATGTTGGTGAGCGGAAAGTGACCACCATAGAGGGCTTGGCAAATAATGGAGAATTACATCCCATCCAGGAGTCATTTATAGATCATGACGCTACCCAATGTGGTTTCTGTACTTCAGGAATGATCATGAGTACGGCAGCACTGCTGGAAGAAAATCCTAGTCCCTCAATTGAGGATGTAAAGCACGCCACAAGAGGTAATTACTGCCGGTGTGGTACCTATCCACATGTATTCAAGGCCACCTTAGCGGCAGCTGAAAAAACTAAATAAATTTCACCTTAATAAAATCAACAACTGATTATGAGCACTAAGAAAGTTAATATGCCCTATGGCATAGTGGGTGATAAAGTAAAAGAAGTTAGCAAGACTATTCCCTTCACAGACCCGGATCCATGGCCGGTCAATGATAAGCTAAAGAATATAGGTAAACGGGTAAAAAGATTGGATGCCTATGCCAAAGTAACTGGTTCGGCAAAGTATACATCCGACATGAAATTACCAGGAATGCTGATAGGCAAGATGGTTTTATCTACCTATCCTTCGGCAACCATTAAAAACATTGATTTGTCTGCTGCCGATAGGCTTCCGGGAGTTTATGGCACACACATCATGAAAAATGATGAAAATGCATCTTATCCAATTGTCAGGTATGCCGGACAACCATTGGTAGCGGTAGCCGCTACAACAGAAGCGATCGCTGATGAGGCCGTTGGTATGATCAAAGTGGACTATGAGGTGAAACCTTTTGTGGTGGATGTAGAGAAAGCGATGGATCCTGAGGCACCTACTGTTTACGAAGCGCCTGTAGAACAAGAGGCCTCAGAAGGAGGTGAAGAGATTGAGAGTGGCTTAGCGCTAAAAGGAAACGTAAGAGGACCAAATACTGGTCGACCCAGAGGGGATATTGCTTCAGGTTTTGAGATTGCAGATGCAATCGTGGAAAGGACGTACCGGACCCAGGTGCAAACACACAATGCCCTGGAATCCCATGGTATGTTGGTGGACTGGAAATCTGACGGAGTGACTATCTATGCATCCACACAAGGTACACAAGGGGTCCGTAATGAATTTGCTGATCTTTTTGGGCTTCCACGTAGTAAAGTGAGGGTCATCATTGAATTCATGGGAGGAGGATTTGGCGCCAAGCATGGATTAGGTACGCACGGTATAGCGGCAGGATACCTGGCAAAGAAAACGGGAAGACCAGTAAGGATGATGGCCTCAAGAAAGGAGGAGCAAATCTCTCAGGGTAGTCGTCCTAGTTCCATTCATTACCTCAAAATTGGTATTAAAAGTAATGGAGAACTGACAGCTATTGAACAAAGGTCACACGGGTCAGCTGGTGTTGGTTTAGGTGCTGGTGTTGGTGGTGTGGCCCAGATGATGTATACATGCCCAAATTTTAAGACTGAACAATTTGATGTATTTACCCATGCCGGACCGGGAGCTGCCTGGAGAGCCCCTGGAGCAGTTCAGGGAATATTCGGACTGGAGCAGATGCTGGATGAACTAGCAGAGAAAATCGGAATGGATCCATTGGAACTTCGGGATAAGGTTGATCCCAGTGCCGTAAGAAGACATGGTCGAAAGATAGGTTCCAGGCGATTTGATTGGTCCAGAAGAAAACCTACTGGTTCAGATAGCGATCCTATTAAAAAGGGGGTAGGGATGGCCCAATCCAGCTGGTGGAGAATTGTTTCAACCAACGCCACTGCTGAAGTAAAGATCTTCAAAGATGGAGCCATCGAGGTACGGTCAGGAGTTCAGGACATTGGGACTGGTACCAAGACCATCATGGCACAGGTAGTGGCAGAAGAGTTTGGGTTAGCCACCACAGACGTCATGGTTCGCATAGGGGATACGTTGTTCCCGGATGCGCCAGGGTCAGGAGGAAGCCAGGTAACAGCTTCTATCACTCCGGCAGCCAGAAATGCAGCCTACCAGGCTAAATTGAAACTATTCAAAGCTGTGGCTAGTGAATTTGAGGCTGCACCTGAAGATTTAAGGGCGGAAGATGGTTTTATCTTCTCGGTCAAAGATGATAGTAAAAAATTGACCTTCAAAGAAGCTTTGGCTTCCATGCCAGTAAGCCAGATAGTGGCTACAGAAAGCAGGTCCAAAGAATATGAAGGGGACTACCTTCATTGGGATCTGGGATCTGTTCAATTTGTGGAGCTAAGTGTAGATACTGAAACCGGGTTTATTAAGATTGACAAAATTACAGCTGCTCACAGTTGTGGCCGACCCATCAATATTACTCAGTTGGAGAGTCAGATTAATGGAGGAATTATTCAAGGAATCTCATACGCCTTGTATGAAGATCGCATTCTCGATCAGAATACCGGGCATATGGTCAATCATACCTTGGATACCTATAAGGCACCTTATGCCATGGATATTCCAGAAATGGAGATTGACTTACTGGAAGACTACAATGCCAAGTCTTCTACCGATGCATACGGAATTGGAGAGCCGGCGAACATTGCCACTGCAGCGGCAATTGCAAACGCCGTTTACAACGCCATAGGAGTAAGGGTAACCGAAATACCCATTACCCCTGCCAAAGTTTTAAAGGCCCTTAATCAAGTTTAAACCGATAAATCATGAACAGAATAAGTTGGTATAATGCTACTACGATCAGTGAGGCACAAAAAGAGGCGGATGCTACGGTATCCACTGTGATGGATAGTCAAAGTGGAAGCATCATAAAATCCGGAGGAATTGAGGTGATGGACCTTATGAAAGAAGGACTGATCAATCCCGAAAAGATTGTGAACGTGCGCACAATCCCTGGCCTGGATATTATTGAGTTTAATAAAAAAACGGGGATGAGGATTGGAGCCAATGTACTCTTGGCAGAAGTTGAAAAAAGTCCGGAGATCAGGGATAAATACCCTGTATTGCAGATGGCCGTAAGTAAGGCTGCCACTCCCCAGCTCAGGAACATGTCTACCCTCGGGGGAAACCTGGCTCAAAGAACTCGCTGTTGGTATTTCAGGTCTATTGATCATCCTTGCTTTAGAAAAGGAGGATCTACCTGTTATGCTCAAAATGGCGAAAATGATTACCATGCCATCATGAACAATGGTGGTTGTGCCAGTGTGCATGCCTCATCCGTTGCTACAGCATTAATGGTATTAGATGCCCAGGTGGAAATTGTGGATGCAAAAGGAAGCACTAAAACTGTTTCTATTGACAAGTTCTTTGTAACGCCTTACGAAAACATCAAAACGGAGAACATCTTAAAACCTGGCGAGATTATCACGGCGATTATCATACCAAATGAAAGTGCCAGGCTAAAGACTAGCTACATCAAACAGGGTGCCCGACAATCCTATGACTGGGCCTTGGCTGATGTGGCAGTTGCTCTTGAAATGTCAGGAGGTAAAGTAAAAAGTGCCAGAATTGCACTGGGAGCAGCCAGCCCGGTTCCAATGAGAATTGCTGATGCTGAGGAGATACTGGCGGGAAACAACATTTCTGAATCTTTGGCAGCCAAAGCTGCGGAAGTGGCTATGGAAAGGGCAACACCACTGAAAAAAAATGGTTATAAAGTACCTATTTTCAAAGCAATCATTAAAAGGGCAATCTTAAAAACTGTATGACATGAAGACTAAAAAGGCCAATACAATCACAAGGTGCAAATTTTTTCGGGCAAAGAGCCCCATGTTTGGAGCAGTGCCTGGTGGAGCATCTCATTTTGACTTAAACAGTGATAACCTGGCGAGTTGCTGGTGTGTGAAAACTTCGAGCCCAATGGCACCTGATGGTGGATATGTGGATCCTGCCAGGTGTATTTCTGGGCGCGGGTGTTTTGCGGTGATTGAGAATAGTTTTTAGATAAATCGGAGAACCACACGTAGAGCCATCACTGCGGCCTCCGAGCCGCAACCTCTCTGGGCCATTACCTCCCAGTGATCGGTTAGATGGTTCAGAACAATTCCCCAAAAAAACCAAGTTGTCATTCTGAGCAAAGCGAAGAATCTCCTTCAATCAGGAAATCTTCTTAGAATTCCAAAATGGATCTTTCCTGCCTACCAAAGGCTGGTGTTTCACTCAAGATGACAAGAAGATATTTGTGGTTAGGTCAAAGGAAATAGGTTTTATTGTCTTCAAGCCAGACGGGCTCAAACTTTCTGTCTTGAAACAGAAAGTATGCAAACCTGCCTGTCGGCAGACAGGAAAGTCAAGGCTGTGAATAAATTCCTAAAACTCAACTAGATACCTGCAATGAATCCAAACTCTTCCTGACTGCTTGTGCGTCAGGACTCAAACAGTGTATTCAAGTATATTATTCAAAAGCTGAATTTCTTAACGGAATTGATTCAATGCCATGGACATACAACTATTGATTCTGGAGGGTGGGTGACAAATTGGTGAGTGGATGAGCGGAAGGGCCATGAGCGTTTAATTTGTCTGGACTTTTGCCTACTTTTTGTCAATAAAAAGTAGGTGCCTCTCCGGTCCAGACGAGATTCTGATGAATCTGTCAGGATTCCGTCAGAACATAAGGAGAAAAGTATACAAGACATTCATTGGTCCATTAACCAATAAAAGCAATTAGGAAAATAGAGTCTCGGTAATAGATTTCTTTACTGCTGCAAAAAAAGTAATGCTGAACTTCCGCCAGTAGGCGGACAGGTGTTTCAGCATCTATACTGAGCTAAAGAAGTACAATTCTGGTTTTCAACATACCCTGAAATGCCTGCCTGACGGCAGTCAGGAATTCAGGGCAGGGTGACAACTATCTTGGGTTCAATGAGAATCATCTCTGGCGCGCGTTTAGCGATAGCGCAATGCGTGACTGTCTATTCACTGAGGAAGCAGGCGATGTTCTTTCACTTTCCCCTTTGAAGGGGGCTAGGAGGGTGAGAACCATCCCCAATAACCTTCCAGTCGATAGACATTTTAGAGAAGGCAAGGTTGTAGGAATGGCTAGTGAATACAACAATAAACCCTGTTTAATTGGTATATTCGTATTGATATGGCTATTCAAACACTACTACTTTATCAAATGAGAAATTGTTATAAGAGCATAAACCCAAAGTTGATTTTGCTTTCTTCATTAATTGTAGCTTTTACTCAAGTTACCTTTGCCCAGGAGTCAGTACAACTTCCCTCAAAAGACGAAGTACTGAATACCCTAAAGCAGCAACATCCACGTCTGATATCGACTGAAAAGGTGGAGAAAATCAAGCAGGTGATACAGGAAGATGAACTCGCAAAACAAATCTGGAAATCTAACCTGGAGATTGCTGAAGGATTGTTGGATGAGAAACCTTTAATTTATGATAAACCAGATGGACGAAGGCTGCTCCGTGTAAGCCGTGCAGCTCTGGATCGTGTACGATCTCTGAGTTTATGCTATCTGGTTTTGGATGAAAAAAAATATTCAGAACGGGCATGGCAGGAGCTCGAGGCTGTAGCTTCATTCAGCGATTGGAATCCATCACATTTCCTTGATTGTGCGGAAATGACACATGCTGTTGCCCTTGGTTACGACTGGTTATACCATTTCTGGAGTGACGAACAAAGAAAACTCCTGGAGGATGCGATTGTGCAAAAAGGCTTGAAGCCAGCATTAGAAGTATATGGCAGAGATAGAGGTTGGCATAAAGGAAATATTAACTGGAACCAGGTGTGTAATGGTGGTATTTCAATTGGCGCACTTGCGATTGCTGAAACCAACCCTGATATGGCGTCAGAAATATTGAGTACAGCTATTGAAGGCATTCTGTTACCCATGAAGGTTTATGAACCGGATGGTGGTGGCTATGAAGGACCTACCTATTGGGACTATGGTAGCCGCTATAATGTATTCTTTATTGATGCGTTGGACAATAGTTTAGGAACTGACTTTGGATTGGGTACCATGGAGGGCTTTCGCCGCAGTGGAGATTTTCAAATTCATTTATCCGCAACCGACCTGATGTGTTTCAATTTTAGTGATAGTGATATCAAGGCCATGTCTACTGCCCAACATTTCTGGATGGGACAGAAGTACGACATCCCACGCTATTCAGGATTTAGGTATATGGCGCTCAAAAAGGGTGTAGAAGCCAATCTTTTGGACCTGTTGTGGTTTGATGATCGTTTCAAAGATTTTGATTTGAATAGTATGTCTTTGGATAAGCATTTTCGTGTTGCTGAGATAATCACAATGCGTGACTCCTGGGAAAATGGAAAGGGTTTTGCTGTTGCGTTGAAAGGTGGATCAAGTACCAGGGTTCACAGTCATATGGATTTGGGATCGTTTATTCTGGAATGCGAGGGTGTCCGCTGGTTTACTGACTTTGGCAAGGATGCTCAAACTTATCAGCGTCATATAAATAAGGCCGGCCGTTGGGATTTTTACAGAACACGGGCCGAAGGGCACAATACCTTGGTCATCAATCCAGAGTTTAGGGGCAGTCAAAAAAGAACAGAGGACGGAATTGCCGAGTTTATCAGGTTTGAATCAGGCAAAGCATCGTCAGTAGCAGTATTGGATGTGTCAAAAGCCTATTATAACGACACTAAATTTCAAAGAACTTTTACTCTAAAGAGAGGTGAAGAATTCCGAATCTCAGATGAGATAAAATGCAAAGAACCTTCGGAGATGTTTCTGTTTTATCACACAGACGCGGAAATAGAACTTAGCAAAGACAACCGTCAGGCTATTCTCAATAAGGATGGCTTATCTATGGTTGTCAACCTGGTTAAGCCTTCAGCAGCCCGGTTTGAAGTATTACCCGCCGAACCATTGCCAGAATCACCAGTCCTGCCATTTCAGGAAAAGAATGAAGGAGTCAGAAAGCTATCCATTCATTTCACAGATACCCAAGCTGTTGATGTGGAGATTGCTATGAAGATGGATGCTGGGGGGTGAGCTTGATGTCTTTCGGGTTCAATGAATTCCTACGTTTGGCTGTGAGATTGTTACGTCACCAATCCCGAATAATCGGGAAAGGCTCCTCACAATGACGTTGCTACCTGAGGGTAATGCGCTTGACAGACAAAATGTAGCCCAGTCAAGCGACGTGTTTAACAGGCTAAACCCTATCGACAGTGAAAGGCAAAACACTCATCAAGCTCAATCAAAAATGTATTTATTACATGGCAAAGGTTTATTGAATAACATATAGAAGAAATAGGGATATTTATCTAATGACAAAAATATAAGGCTAGTGTGTTTGAATAAATTCTAAATGTACATTTGTGGTCCATGATCAGAATCAATTCCTTCGTTACACTATTTTTCTTAACTCCTGCATTTGCTTTCTCTCAAACCTGGAATGAAAAGCAAATCATAAACTCGCCACAGCAAATTTACAATCATGAATTTGGAGTGAATGTAGCAATAGATGGTGAATATGGAATAATTAATGCAGATGAGTACGCCTATTTTATTGAGTATGATGGAACTCAATGGAATATTTCTCAAACAATCAACTCTTCAGCTACAGAATATCCTAGTAATGGTAAACCTATTGCCATAAATGGTTCACAGGCAATAATTGGTTTCATAGATTCTGCAATAGTATATCAACTTGATGATTCAGATGGCTCGTGGCATAGTAAGCAAACTTTAGAACACGAATCACAATTTGTGAATTTTGGGCATGCCGTATCAATAAATAATGAAATTATTCTAGTGGGGGCACCCAAGGAAACAATTAGTGAGTACCAGGAAGGTACGGTTTCGATTTATGAGTATGAAAATGGAAAATGGGAGTTGGTTCAGAAAATAGTCGCAGAAGACCCAACTTACACCGCATGGTTTGGCAAAAGTGTTCACTTGGAAGAAGAGAATGTTTATGTTGGAGCCCCTTATACTGAAAATGGTTTAGGGGCAGTGTATCATTTTACAAAAAATCCTACATCTGGTCAATGGGAGCAATCATCAAAAATAACAGCCGAAGATAGAATAAACGAATTCTTCGGATTTGACATTGATGTTTCTGAAAATCGCCTATTAGTGGATGGTGGGGGAGATTATACTTATCTTTTTTCATACGAAAACGAGACTTGGAATTTGGTAGAACGTTTTTTTGGATCAGCTGGTAGTAGTGAAGATGTCGAATCCATGGCGATTGATGGGAATCAGCTTTTATTGGGCAAAAGCGGAAATGGAGGTAGTGTTGAAGTATATGAATTAGGAAGTGACACAAATTGGAGTCAATCCTTTATTATGTATCCTTCTGACCAACACTACAATGATAATTTTGGAGTTTCAGTCGATCTGGATGAAAATGTTTCCATTATTGGGTCTTCGGTAAAGGATAGGGAAACAGGCCGAATTGGTACAACATACATTTTTGAAGGGACAAGTGTTCCTTATGCATTAGAGGCAAGTGATTGGTTTTCATATGATATAGAGGGTCGCTTACCACAATTCTTAGATGTCGACAATGATGGTGATTGGGATTTATTTGTTAGTGTTCTTGAAGAAAATGACAAACGAGTTGATGAATCACGCATTTATTTAAATACCGGGACATCCTTTGAGCCTACTTCCTATACCTTTCCTTATGTGGATACTGATGGATTTGCCAAATGGACCCATATGAACTTTGATGACCTTCCAGACTTACTTATTTATAGTCAAAACAGTAGTCCCAATTTCAGGCTTTATATAAATAATGGACA
Source organism: Cyclobacteriaceae bacterium (assembly GCA_049115735.1). GTDB lineage: Bacteria > Bacteroidota > Bacteroidia > Cytophagales > Cyclobacteriaceae > CAXBNB01. The sequence goes on from JAGDZP010000010.1 coordinate 338,903, forward strand.
AGGATTTGATCAAAAAGAAATTTCATTTCCCACTTTTAGTAAATATCAACCTTATGGCTTTCACTTTGCTGACTATGATAATGATGCAGACGAAGACATATTGATCCAAGGGAATACTGAACTCCCTAATGAAATGAGGATATTAGAAAACAACGGAAAATTTGAATTTGAAGACTCTGGCCTTTTATTCGATGGTTATTATAAAAGTCAAAACCCCTGGGGAGACTACAATGCTGATGGTTATATCGATTTTCTATCGTTTTCACAAAGTAATTGTGATGATGGTCAAATAATTATTTACAAAAATCAGGGCAATAAGATATTTGAAAAAGTAAGTATAAACTCTCAGGGATCATTAAATAATGATTTATTGAATAGTGCGGGTACTGCTGAGTGGTTTGACTTTGACAATGATGGAGATTTGGACATAGTAATAGCAGGGTTATACTCCTGTAACACAGGTGAAGGTTACTCCAGCGTTCTTAGAAACGTTGGTAATGACATATTTCAGTCTATTAAGCCTGATAAGGGAATATTTGGCCATTATACTAAGAGTGTCGATATAGAAATTGCAGATTTTAATAATGATGGGAGGAATGATGTATTTATGTATGGAGATAAGAAGGAAGGGTTGAGTACGACCAACTTATGGCTTAATGAAACAAATGACTTTAGCTATTTCCAAATTAGATCAATACTTCGATCCTCTTGGGTAGGAGCAATGGATGCAGCAGATTTTGATGCTGATGGCGATATAGATGTAGTTATTGCCGGAGAAGAAAATTTCTCGACTCAAAAAGTTAGGGTTTATAGTAACAATGCAAATCAAGGATGGGTAGAGCCTAATGTCGCACCCAGTATACCTTCAAATTTAACAGTTGCAGTAAATCATAAAAATGTAGATTTATCATGGAGTGAATCAACTGATGATTTAACACCAGGCAATGCAATTAAATATAATGTCGCATTGATCAAAGAAGATTCTGTAATTATTCATGCTAATCAATTCGGTGATTTTAATTCATTAGTCAACAAACCTTCAATTACATTGTATAACTTAGGAGAAGGAAGCTACTCCTGGACTGTTCAGTCAATTGATAATTCCCACACTTCATCAAAGTTTGCCACATCGTCAGAATTCACAATAGAAACCAAAATCATTTCAGGAATCAATAAAGAACCACTATTCCAGGTTTACCCTAATCCAACCTTAGATTACATAACTATAAATCCATCCATTGCTGGGAAACTTTATTTTGATTTAATTGAAATTAATGGCAGGGTTGTTTATTCAAATACTACTGTAAATTCAAAGATTGTATTAAACCTAAATGGTTTCAAAGCTGGTCTTTATTTACTCAAAGGATACAATACTAAGAGTTCATTCACAAAAAGGATCATCATCCAATAATTACTACTCTAGCAACAAACGCCTTCTGGATTCAGAATAATTCTAGTATTTTAGGTATTGGAATTTCAACGAATGCAACTAAAAGCGAACTGCAATTGCATGAACTCAGCGACTTGAGCTGGGTGTAGGGAGGATTGACCGACCATCTACAGTCATGCTGAACTCCTGTAAACCAAGAGCAAAACCAAAAACATTCCCCCTTTGAAGGGGGTGAGGGGAATGAGAGGATCAGTATAACCCGGAATTGTTTTGATTCTTGGTCATAGAATAGGAAATACGAATATTGAATGGTTATCTCAATGAGATCTTTCACTTCGCTCAAGATGACAAGGAGATATTTGTGGTTAGGTCAAAGGAAATAGGTTTTATTATCTTCAAGCCAGACGGGCATTTACTTTTTGTCTTAACACAAAAAGTAAACAAAAAAGTCAAGGCTGTGAATCAATTTACCATTTAGATTCATAAAGGAGGGTGGGTGACAAATTGGTGAGCGGATGAGCGGAATGGCCATGAGCGTTTAATTTGTCTGGACTTTCCCATAGGGATGCCTTCGGTATTGCCTACTTTTTGTCAATAAAAAGTAGGTGCCTCTCCGGTCCAGACGAGATTCTGATGAATCTGTCAGGATTCCGTCAGAACATAAGGAGAAAAGTAAATAACACATACAATGGTCTATCAACTAAAGAAGCAACCAAGTTAGTAGAAAAATAGGATCTCAGCAGAGGAGTTATACAATGGAGAATAATCTAAGGTTATGCTGAACTGGTTTCAGCATCTATACTGACCTACCGAAGTTCAATTCCGCTAATTAATAGACCCTGAAATGCCTGCCTGACGGCAGTCAGGATTTCAGGGTGACTTACGGTGTATTTCTACTATCATTTTTTCATGTCATGCTGAACTTCCGCCAGCAGGCGGACAGGTGTTTCAGCATCTATTCCGATCAGCTGGTACCACTATCTTTATCGTACTCAATACTCAGAATACGCCAAACAAATTTGGCGACTTTGGTTTCAACGATCACTTCATCACCCACTTTTTTATGCAGTAGAGATTTGGCCATGGGAGAGTCCATGGATATATAGTCTTTATTGCCAATCAGTTCCTCATATCCGGCGATGCGCAATCTCTTTTTCAGTCCTTTATCTTCATTTTCAATTTCCACCCATGCACCAAAGTGGACCTGACCGTCCATGTGCGGGTGATAGACGATCACTTTAAAATCATCGATGCATTTTCTTAAATACATCAGTCGCTTATCGATTTCGCGGAGACGTCTTTTGTTGTAGTGGTAATCCGCATTTTCCGAACGATCACCAAGGCTGGCGGCCCAGGTAACTTTTTTGGTGGTTTCAGGTCGTTCGACACGCCATAGATGATCGTGTTCTTCTTTGAGCTTTTCAAAACCTTCGGAAGTAATCATTTGCGAGCGATTGAGTTTTGGTAGAGTTGATTCTGGAATTTTTCGCCTCATAAAGGATGTTCTTGATTTGATACCTTTTGCAAAGTAACATAATGTTATCTTGTTATGGAATGTCTCGATCCTGATTCGGGATGCACGGTAAGTAAAGAATTTTTAGCTGCTTGGGGTCAGGGCACGACATTGGGCTGGCTGTGCGGCTACCGATACTTACTCTGGCGCACGTTTAGCCATAGCGCAACGCGTGACTTCCTATTTGACGAACCAGGCTATATTCTCTCATTTTCCCCTTTAAAAGGAGTGAGGGGGATGAGAGGATCAGTATAACCCGGAATTGTTTTGATTCTTGGTCATAGAATAAGAAATACGAATATTGAATGGTTATCTCAATGAGATCTTTCACTTCGCTCAAGATGACAAGGAGATATTTGTGGTCAGGTCAGAGGAAATAGGCTTTATTGTCTTCAAGCCAGACGGGCTCATACTTTCTGTCTTGAAACAGAAAGTATGCAAAGAATTCAAGGCTGTGAATCAATTCCTAAAATTCAACTAGATGCCATCAATGAATCCAAACTCTTCCTGACTGCTTGTGCGTCAGGACTCAAACAGTGTATTCAAGTATAATTATCACAAGCTGAATTTCTTAACGCAATTGATTCAATGCCATCACACAAAATGACTTCTGAGATAGAGTAATCAAACGCTCAAATTGGTTTTTACGAGATTCCCACCTCCGTGGGAATGACGAACAATGGAAGTCTCGCCTTTCCGTTCCACTCAAACGCGCGCCATAGTTGAGCAAAACCAAAAACATTCCCCCTTTGAAGGGGGCGAGGGGGATGAGAGGAACAATATCTAGCAGTCATGCTGGACTTCCGCCAGTAGGCGGACAGGTGTTTCAGCATCTATATCGAACAACAAGAGCTCGATTCTGTTTTTCATTAGACCCTGAAATGCCTGCCTGACGGCAGTCAGGAATTCAGGGTGACAGTTGTCGAGAATTCAGGGTGACGAAAGCCGTGTAGGGTTGAGTGCCCCAAAAAACGATAACTTAACTTGAAAACAACTGCACACCACTGTCATTCAAAACCCGCAGGGATCTGGACAAAAACCCCCGCGGATTCTTGGCTAAATCCGCAGGGATTTATAGCAAAACCCGCGCGGGTTTTTAGTTGTTATATTTTAACATTTTTTAGCATTTAGAATAGACGTTTTGGAATAATAATTGTAGAGTAAAAATTGTCTTAAGACACATCGAAAAGGCCACTCGATACCGCTATCACAAGCCTAAGCTAAGTCAGGTTCTACTACTCACGCCATGAGTCTGGCAAGCATTACATTTGACGATTACCATCTGGAAAGTCCCTCCCGATTCTTATTGGGGAAAGCTTCTTAGACATCCAAAACGGGAACAGTCCGTCCAGGCATAGCCAAGGTAAGTGAAGCACACTTTAATCTTTGTTTCACCTTTTAAATTTTTATTGTTATGCCTATCATGTATAAAGCAGTACCCAAAACCCAACCGGGAGTGGTTGGCGGGGGTCAAATCAAGTATTACGCCGGAATCGTAAGAGAGCGTCCTATGATACTCCGTAAGTTCGCCTCAGAGATTTCCAATATGAGCACACTGACTACCACGGATGTTTACGCTGTGTTAGAGTCATTTTTGGATCGATTGTACATCTACCTCGAAGAAGGCCGTATCGTCAGCCTCGGTGATTTAGGAAGCTTTTCTCCTAATATTAGCGGTAGCGGAGAGATCAATCCTGAAGATGTCAATAAAGACAGTATCAGAAAATTGCGCGTCAATTTTCGTCCGGGAGTTGAACTGAAAGATCGGTTATCAAAAGTGAAATTTGAAAAAGTATCCAATGGTACCATTGAACAGCCCGCTCCATAAGCAGTTGCAGTGCATCAATAGCGCGGGAGGCCATCATGGAAAGCATTACAGTCCTTAGCCATTTCTCAGGCAGTGATTTCTTTCGAATGGTGGCCTCTTTTTAATTTATGTCTCACCCTTCTAAATATTAGAAATCATGAAAAATACACATATACACCCCATTATACTACTCGTGCTTGGTGGACTGATCCTCTACCAAAGCATCGTCAACCACGGAAGCTTCCGAAAGGCACAAACCCTCAGCATGACGCTTGAGGCACAGCTCGATTCACTCCACTCGATCGCCTCACAATACGAACACATTCATCAAAGCTATGAAGACCTGTATATACAGCTACTACTTTCCCAGCATCATGCCACTGACCTCAGCCGGGAGCTGGATCGTATGGCTCTTGCCCAGCAAACGGATGTCATGAGGATCCGTGATCGCTTGCAGGATGTATTGGCTACATACGACACCTTAGCACCCCAGCCCATTCCCATGTCCCACGATGAAATCCCTTTTCACTAATGAGGGCGCTATATATCCTTATGTTCATGCTGTATTCCCTTCAGGTGAGGGCAGGGCAGGTGCTGCAGTTCGACCGGGAAGATCATCGCTTAAAAGTATATCACGGCCAGATTGTAAAGATAAAGGCAGATAGTGCTTATGTCATCAGCGCAGAGCGGGCAAGCTTGCTCAACCAAAAACTACAGGAGCTGCAGGCTGCACATGCCGCCAACCAGCAACTACTGCAGGTGCACCGGGAGCTGCTCGACAAGGTGCGAGAAATAGAACACCTGACAACACAGCTTCTGCATAAAATTCAGCAGGACAAGTACATCATTGACATCAATATGAAGCAGATCATCGATGCGCTGGATCATAGCATAGCGGTGCTCAAAAGCACCAATGCCGAGCTGCAGTCTAACAACGAGGCACTCAATAAGCAACTGCTGGAAATGGAGCAAACGGTGAAGCACCTGAGAAAGCAAATTCGCCGTATCTGGTGGAAGTCTACTGCCGATAAGCTAGTGGTGGCCTTAGTAGCTTTTGGATTAGGATTCGTTATTGGTGGGTTGTGACCTCTAAAATGTTTCTTTCTAGTCATTCTTACCCCTTGGTTCTTCCTTGGGGTTTTTATTATCAGAAATTATAGAATTGATTTTTGATTTTAGTATTTTACCTCAAGTGTTCAACAAGGGTCAAGTATATCGCCGCAAAGACATCCACGATATGTATGGTGGAAACAGACAAAGTGGCATTTGTCCTTCAGCAAAAACTCCCTATATATTCATTTTCACTGGTTCTTCTGGTCAACAGCATGGCTATAAGGATGAATGGTTGAATGAAGACGTCTTTTCCTACTCGGGAGAGGGACAATCGGGGGATATGCAGTTTACTAAGGGGAATCTGGCATTAAGAGACCACCTTACTATGAACCGACGTGTATTTCTTTTTGAGTATGTGGCAAAGGGAATGGTAAAATTTGTAAGCGAACTTCAATTCTTGGATTGTGATTATTTTGAAACTCACGATACTTCAGGAGCACTTAGAAACGGTATTAAGTTCTTTTTCAAACGAATAGGGGAAACGAAGTATCTGATCCCGGAGGAATTGAAACTATCAGATCAGCTGGCTGAGCCCGATGAATCCTACATAATAAAAAAGCCTAATTCAACTGAACGGACGGGGTTAGTAACATCACGAGTAGGCCAAGGTGCTTACCGTAAAAGTATAATGCACAGATGGTCATACCGCTGTGCCGCCTCTGGTTATAATGACACTCGAATCCTGATTGCATCGCATATTCTTCCATGGAAGGATTCAGATGATGATCAAAGATTGGATGTGGATAATGGTATTCTCTTATCTCCTGATTATGATGCTTTATTTGATAAACACTTGATCAGTTTCGATAAATCAGGCAAGATAATTTTAGGATCTGACCTCAAAAAAACACCAATAATTTCTCTTGGTATAACAGGAGAAGAAAAAATCACAAATCTTTCTATTGGCAATAAGGAATATCTTGAACAACATATTATGCTACTAACATGATATCAAAAAATCTTACGTTATTAAACCCTGAATATGAAATCAATTTATACAAGAACACGATTAACGAACTTCAAGAATATTATTTGGAAACGTCGATTTGCAAATTATAATTCACATGTTCATGCGCTTCTTCATATTGATCTTCTCTATTTCTCTTTTAAGCTGTGAAGTAAATGAACCTCTGTCTATTACTTTTACAGGAGATGTAATATTGGATAGGGGCGTCTCAGACGAAACGGCTATCCATGGCGATACATTATTAAGCAATTCAATTCGCCCTTTTCTAAATACTGATTTTAATATTATCAATCTAGAAACAGTATTGACTAGTAATACTGAATCGAATAAGCAATATGCTTTTAGGTATGATCCAGGAATATCTACCTATTTACAAAGGGCACAAGTATCGCACGCCTCAGTAGCCAATAATCATAGTTATGATTATGGAATGACTGGTTTTGAAGAAACGATTTTTTCATTGTCTAACAATAAAATTGCTTCTCTTGGAAGCAGTTGTAACGTTGACATTTTATCAAAGCATGGTCTATCTGTTGGTGTGTTGGCCGCTTCATTGACATCAGACAATGATCATCTATGCATCCGAAATAAGGATAAACTACAAGAAACAGTGATTTCTTTCATCAAAAAAAATCCAGACGTACCACTTATTGTGTATGTCCATTGGGGACTGGAATACCAGAGAAACCCTGAGGCCTGGCAGGTAGATTTTGCACATCGGTTAGTGGATTTGGGGGTGGCAATGATCATTGGTCATCATCCGCATGTATTTCAAAACATAGAATATTACAAAGACAAAGCGATAGTTTACAGTCTTGGAAATTTTGTTGCTGATGCTTACCTGCCCAATACTACGAAGGGAGCAATTGCCAATGTCAGCCTTTACGATTCAGAATTGAAACTATCAATTAAACCAGTCGAATTAGAGTCCTATTTTCCGAAGGATTTGAGTTATAAGGAACAGATAGTTTTTCTTATGGAAAATCTAAAGTACAGCAACCAAATGTGCTATTACCGATCAGAAGATCAATGGTTTATAAAAAATGTCAGTGATGTAAACTTTGAAGAAAAGGCTTCAGAATGGTTGTTTCATGTGAGAGACGAAGATCAGGTATCAATCAAGAAGATGAGCAATGGAAGTCATCGGTTTTCGTATTTAAAATCAGGTGAACTTCAGAAGTCCATTGCCATTCATGGGGAAATTTCGGAAATAGAAATAGATGATGTGAATAACGACCATGAACCAGAAATACTACTGGGTATTACTAAGAAAGTGAATTTTGATAGGAGAGAAAGGAAACGGTTGAACATATTTAAAATTGAATCCAATGGAATCAAAGTGGTATGGCTGGGAACCAAATTTCTACATGATTTACAATCTTATCAGGTTGTTGAATCTGATCATTTGCATTACCTTCAGACTGTTGAAAAAGACTCCTTAAATCAAACGCACCGAGCGATATACCAATGGGATGAATTTGGTTTCGCCTTAAAAACTATTACAAACATCAATGAAAGCATTTAAAACTTTATTGTATCTGACTATTCCTCTATTCTTATTGGACTCATGCTCTTCTGAGAATAAGAAAAATTCAGAGCAAACAGAACAAACAATCGATGAAAATAAAACGCCATCCACTCCTGAAATGAAGGAGCAAAAACCTTTAGGAGAGGTACAGGATGAAAGCCAGGGCTTGAAGGTGATTGTGAGTGAAACAAAGGAAGAATTGCAAAAGTATTATGAGATCCCTTATATCAAGGAATTTTATGAATACGAGAAGGAAATGAAATATACTGAGCCCAGGGCTTTGCTCATTCCTGACAACCTGAGCGAAATGAGTTATGGAGATTTGCGCCTCCTTAGAAATGAGGTATTCGCAAGAAATGGGTATTTGTTTAATGATGGTTTCCTAAGAGGCTATTTCAACAAGTTCAAATGGTACATGCCCATTTTTGATGTAGACACCTTCAAAGTTGTCATGAGCAAAGATGAACAGACATTAGTCAAAAGGATTATAAATGAAGAAGCAAAAAGAAAGGCTGAGCTATTTGTAGATCGAAATGAACTAGAACTATACAACGCTGATTTAGTAGTTAATACTCAACAATTCAAAAGAGTTGGTGATGGAATATTAAAGGACCTCAGTCAGAACAACTTTAGTATAGTTGATGCTAACCGTCAAATGCCGTTTTACATCTATGATAAAAATGCTTATCAATATGTACCACATTACATAACCACAGATTTATATCTATTTATTCTACACAAGTACTTTTCAAGGTTTCTGGAAAAGTTGGATGAGAAATATATGAGTGTGGCTCTAAATTCAATATTGACTGATGTAGTTGAGGATTTAAACACCAAACCTGAATATCAAGACCTGGCTGTTTTTGAGTGGGTGGAAGCATATTGTAAAACTTCATTGTTTGCGTTAACTGGTCAGCGTCAAATTGTTCCTGATCTTTATAAAAAAATATACGAGCTAGAAGAGGACAGAATTCAAGCAGAATCAGGAGTGCCCGTTTTCATTCAAAGTGAAGAAGTCAATTATCAGGAACTAAAGCCTAGGGGACATTACACCAAATCAGAACAGCTTAAGAGATATTTTAAGGCCTTCAAATGGATTAGTCTAAACGGAATAGACCTTGATAATGATGATGAGCTAAAAGGTTTGATGTCCCTTGCCTTTGTGATAAAATCAAATTCATCTATTTACACCAACTACAAGGCGTATACCTCGACTATCGAAAAACTGGCAGGGCAAGAAGACAATGTTTCCATTAGAGATGTAATAGCGGCTATTGAAAATTTTCAAGACATAAGTGAACTACTTTCTGATGCCAATGTTTTGAAGGTAAGATCATCTTTAGGCTCTTTGAACAAAGAAAGAATTAAGAAAGTATTTGGGAAATACTTTGTGACACCTGAAAGAGAAAAAATTCGTGTTTATTTTCTATCCAGTACATATTCTGTGAGTTCAGAAATATTCTCTAAGCTCATTCATATCCAAGGCGCTCAATCAAAAAGACCATTTCCGAGGGGCTTGGATATAGCAGCTGTATTTAAAAATAAAACAGCTCAAAACATTCTAGTCAAAGAATTAGGAGATGCTGATAAATGGCCTGATTTTACAGATAAGCTATCATCACTTCAGAAGCAATTCGAGGTTTTCGAAGGATGGGATAGCAACTATGGGACAAAAGGTTTGAAGACAGCTCTATCCGCAGCTAGTGAACAAGATGGATATCCCAATTTCATGAAAACAGATGCCTACAACAGAAAGGAATTAAGCACCATGCTATCTTCTTGGACGCATATTAAGCATGATTTAATCCTTTACCAGGAAAAGCCCTATGCTGCGGAAGCAGGCCAAGGAGGTGGGCCAGAGCCTCCGAAACACTATTCTTATGTCGAACCCAATATAGAATTCTGGAATGAAGCTCTGAGGCTTGCAAAGTGGCTGAGGGAATTTGAAAGTAAGGACAGCACTTTTGATGATGAATTGCAGAGAATCATAGATATTGGCAGCAACCTGACTAATGCTGCAGAAAAACAACTCAAGGGTGAAAAACTGACAGATGAAGAGTTGAGGTATTTATCTGGTATTGGTGGCAGAATTGAATATACATTGTTGGGACTGCTACAAACAGATCATCTTCCTGAAAGGGAAAAATCAATGGCATTAATTGCTGACGTGTATTCTTACAATGGAAAAAATCTAAATGTTGCGGTCGGTCATGCAGATGATATCTATGTATTGGTTCCTTTCAACAATGAATATCATATTGCTCGAGGCGCAGTTTTTTCTTACTATGAGTTTCAAGACGAGAAGATTTACAATGATGAGCAATGGAGAAGTAAAAACTATTCTGGCATCCTGCCGAGTAGACCAAGTTGGATAGCTCCTTTAATAAATAACAGTGCCCCACTAGAAGGCCAAATGGAATTTCGATATGCCGGGCATTGGGCCAGGTATTGATGTTATATATCACGTGTAGTCTGCTATAGAAGCAGCGTTTTAATTTAACCCCAAATCAAGTTCGGGACAGGCTCCATGACGTTGTTATCCGAGGACTAGTGCTGTGAGCCAAGCAGAGCGTTGGTCTGCAAGTGCCTGATCGATGGCAGTCCGGCATTCAGCATGACTTTGGACAGGGCTTGAATAATATCAATAAAGCAAATAACTATAAGCAAAGGATTTAGTCTTTTACACTGGGATTGTCCATTGCTTATCGATTTTATTAGTTTTAAATTGAAGTAGCTTTAAGTTGTATACCATTTCATATTTATCATAGGCTTAAAGCTTTCATTATCAACTATTAACATATCCTGAATTATTTATTTAATACTATCAGTTAAAGTATTTCTAATATGAAACAACTAACCATAGCACGGATTTTACTCTTTATACTCACCATTTTTACTTCCTTCTACAGCGCTGCACAAGATAAAGTTGTGAATATTGGAGTAGTCACAACCTGTCAGGACGATGGGTCGCCACGGTTTGCTAAGGCCATACTGAGTGAGGCACGGTTACTTTTGAAAAAGAATTACCGACTGGTTCTTGACGAGAAGAATATCGCCCATGCAGGGTGTAATCCTGATCAGGTCAAGTCAAACCTTGATAAATTTTTGATTGACCCTGGAATTGATATGATTTTAGGATTAGACGCCATCAGTTCTCATATATTGGCAAAGAACGGCCCTTACACCAAGCCAGTAATAGCGGTAACTATACTCAATGCTCAGGTTCAAAATGTTCCATTGACCATAAAAGGAACTTCAGGAATAAAGAATCTTGCTTATTTAGAATTGCCCTACTCTCCAGTTCGGGACTTAGAGGTATTTCAAAATCTTATTGGGTTTGAAAAGCTAGTCATTTTGCAAGATGAAAACCTATTCAAAGCCATTCCAGAAATGAAGAATTACCTGGATAAAGGATTGACAGTACAAGGTGCTTCTTATGATATTTTGTTTACTGAAAAATCTGCGGAAGCTACCCTCAATAAACTCGAACCTTCATGTGATGCCGTTTATTTATTTCCATCTGATAATTTGTCGGAAGAGGAATATCAAAAACTAATTGATGGTATCAATTCAAAGGGGATAAAGTCTTTCTCCATTTTTGGAAGACCTGATGTTGAGCGTGGGTTACTGGCGGGAGTTGCTCCATCTTCCAATATAGAGCAAATTATAAGGAGAATTGCACTAAATATTCAGCGCTATTTAAATAATGAAGATCTTGAAGACCTGAATGTGAAAATTCTCCAAAAAGAAGAATTTGTGATCAATATGGCCACAGCCAGAAAGATAGACTTCAGCCCGAGCTGGGATGCTTTGGCTGAGGCGGTATTGATCAATGAAGAACGAGATGATATTGCAAGGAGGATAAATATTTTTGATGCGATCAGCGAAGGTCTGGCACAAAATCTGGATTTATCAGTATCAAAGAATGAGGTTGAAATCGTAGAAAAAGATGCTGACGTTGCGAAATCTTATTTATTACCAGAATTAAGTGCCTCGGCTACTCACACCGTGGTGGATAAGACATCTGCTGAGAATAGTTTTGGACAAAGCCCACAGAACAAAGGACAAGGAAATCTTCAGTTGAGTCAGGTTATTTTCTCTGAGCAGGTATTGGCTAACAATCGTATTCAACAATATCTAGTAGCTGCGCAAAAAGAAGCCTTAGAGGCGCAATCTCTTGATGTGGTTTTAGATGTTTCGACGGTATATCTTAATTTGATGCAGTCCAAAACTGCTGAGTTGATTCAAAAAGAAAATTTGGAACTCACCCGTAAAAACCTTGAGTTGGCAAGGATAAGCTCATCGTTGGGTCAAAGTGGTCCTTCAGACCTTTATCGTTGGCAAGGAGAAATCGCCACAGCAAAAGCAAACTTGCTTAATGCTACTGCATCAAGAAGGCGGGCGGAGATTTTCTTAAATCAAATTCTAAACAGACCAATCGCTGAAGAATTTATAACCGAAGAAATAGACATTGAAAGTAGCAGCTTATTGATCAACAATCAATCCATAGGAGGGTTGGTGAGCAACCCTAAGTCGTTTTATCAATTTGCGGATTTTCAAGTAGAGCGAGCCAAACGAATAACTCCGGACCTGAAACAGGTAGATTATAATCTGAAAGCTCAGGAGCGGTCTGTTATGTTTAACGATCGCAATCGCTATTTGCCTTCAGTCTCATTAGGAGGCAACTACAACTACGAATTTTACAGAAGTGGTGCAGGGCAGAGTGGCCTGGATTTAAGTGCATTTGGAGGAGAACCGGCTCAGATCAATGACTGGAATTGGAATTTTCAAATAGGAGCCTCTATCCCCATTTTCCAGGGAACCAGAAGGACTGCACAATACCAACAATCCAAAATTCAATTGCGGCAGCTGAATACTCAGAAGTTAAATTTGGAACGACTACTAGAGCAACAGGTAAGGTCAGAGCTGGAGAACATTAGAGCTTCGTATCGAAATATCACCTTGACCAAAGAGGCAGAAGAAGCAGTTGTCAAAAACTTTGAAATTGTACAGGATTCATATTCTCAAGGAGTGGTCACCATCACGCAACTGCTGGATGCTCAGAATGCCGCCATTTCGGCTCAATTGAATAGTGCAAATGCAGTGTACTTATTTTTAATTGATTTCTTGAGCATGGAAAGAGCCTCAGGCTCATTTTATATGCTGATGACAGATGAGCAAAAGCAACAATACATTGAAGAAGTAAGAACCTATTTTAGTAACTAAAGAAACTCCCAAAGCAAATGAAAAAATATTATAAAATTCCAGGCTGGAGCGTGCTAATCGCTTTGACCATTTTTGCATGCAGCAAAAAAGAACAAACAAAGGAGGAAGTCATTCGTCCGGTTATGTATGAAAAAGTAGTCTTGGGGGGAGGTAATCAACAACGAACCTTTTCTGGTACGGCAAGTTCGGGTACTGCCACTCGTATGAGTTTCAAAGTTTCCGGCAATGTTCAATCCCTAAGAGTAAAAGATGGCGATGAAGTAAAGAAAAACCAGTTGTTAGTTACCGTGGATGATTCTGATTTCAAGTTGCAGTATGAACAATCTGATGCTGCTGTTAAAAATGCCGATGCTGTTGAAAAACAGGCAAAATCTAATTACGAAAGAATCAGGTCTTTGTATGAAAATGGGAGTACTTCTCTGAGTGATTTTGAAAATGCAAGAGCAAACTACGAATCTGCCAAGGCCAATGAAAGCTCAGCAAAGCAGTCGAGAAAATTGGCCCGTGCACAATTAGAATATTGCAAGCTCTATGCACCAATTGAAGGATCTGTTTCTTCCCTGAGTGTAGAAGTGAACGAAAATGTAAGTGCTGGCCAAACTATCATGGTTCTAAGTTCGGAAGGAGATTTGGAAGTCACCCTGGGTTTGCCAGAGAGTTATATCACAAATGTTAATGTACAGGATCAGGTTGAAATCAGTTTTTCGGCTATACCTAATGAGGTTTTTAAGGGGGTTGTTTCAGAGGTTTCTTTTTCCATCAATAATCAAACTGCTACCTACCCAGTAGTAGTAAAGCTTATAGGCGATACTAAATCCATGAGACCCGGCATGGCTGCCTCTGTTACTTTTAGCATCAATACATCAAAACCAGGTCAGCCCGATCTGTTAATGGTACCTGTACAAGCAGTAGGTGAGGATGAAGTAGGAAATTTTGTTTTCATTGTAGAAGCTGCAGAAGAACATTATACCATTAAGCGTAGGGCCGTGACCATAGGTCAGTTGACGGCCACTGGCTTTGAAATAGCCGATGGATTGGAAGAAGGTGAGCTCATTGCTACTGCCGGATTACAGACTCTTCTGGAAGGAATGAAAGTCAAGTTGTTTCAAAACTGATATCCGAAAAACAAGAATCCTATGAATCTTACACAATTTGCTATTGAGCGAAACAGGATCACATTTACTATTCTAACAGTAATCATTGTGATGGGTGTTGTGATGTACAATGGGTTGAGCAGGGACAGTATGCCACCTTATACCGTCCGTGTGGCTTCCATTGTTTCACAGTTTCCGGGTGCCAGTCCTGAAAGGGTTGAGTTATTGGTTAGCGACAAAATTGAAAAAATAGCACAGGAATTACCCGAGCTAAAGCAAGTTACCAGTACCTCCAGGTCAGGTATTTCCATTGTGAATGTAGAACTAAAAACGGATGTTGGCCCTAATGAATTACAGAGTGTATGGGATAGACTAAGGAGGAAGCTGAATAATGTGGATGGACTCCCACAAGGTGTAAATCCTTCTTTGAGAGATGATGGGATCGGAGATGTATATGGAATCGTTGTTGGTCTGACTAGTGATGGTTTTTCCTATGCTCAAATGAAAGAATACGCAGATGAAATTAAAGATGATCTGATAAAACTTGATGACGCAGCAAAAGTGGAGATTGGCGGTGAGCAGGAAGAGCGGGTATTCATTGAGTTTGACGATGCACAATTAAATGAATATGGCTTGACGTCCAGTAAGCTGCAGGGTATCATCTCTTCAACAAATATCCTAAGCTCCGGCGGACAAATTAACCTTGAGGGTGAGCGCATCATTTTGGAGCCCACAGGAAATTTTAATGATATTTCTGATATCCAGCAGACATTGGTTCCGATAGGTAATGGAGCCCAACTTGTGGCATTGGAAGATATCACCACAGTTCGCAAAGGATATATAGATCCAATAAAGCAAAAGGTTTTAGTCAACGGGCTCAATTCGATTTCACTTCATGTCAACCTAAAAGAAGGAGCTAATGTCATTGACCTGGGTGAGAAAGTAAACCTAATCATGCAAAAATGGGAACCTAAACTACCACTTGGGCTTGAATTGATTAGACTTTCATCATTGGATACATATATCGATGTTAAGATTAGTGACTTTGTTGTCAATCTGATTCAGGCTATTGCCATTGTATTGATTGTTATGCTGCTTTTTCTTGGGATCCGAACGGGATCAATCATTGCCAGTCTCATACCCATAGTAACCATTATGACGCTCATGCTGATGGGACTCATTGATATGGGATTGAATCAGGTAACTCTTGCCGCATTGATTATGGCATTGGGAATGATGGTAGACAATGCGATCGTAGTAGCAGAATCAATCATTGTCAAAATGGAAAATGGTATTGATCGTAAGAAAGCTGCCATTGATTCTTGCACCGAATTGTTCACGCCACTCCTTATCTCTACGCTTACTACCTCAGCTGCATTTCTTTCTTTTTACCTGGCAGAATCAACCATGGGAGATATCGTGGGGCCAATTTTTGTGGTAATTAGTTTGGCTTTACTTTCTTCCTGGTTGATAGCCTTGACGGTAATCACAATGTTTTGCTATTTCTTCCTTAACATTAAACCAAAGGGTGAGGCTAAACCTAGCCTAATTGATAGAATCATTGATGGGTTGAAAGTGGCTTATCAAAACCTGATCCTGACAGCTCTATCCAATAAGTATCTGGTGATAGGCATCATTGTAGTCATGTTTGTGACTTCAATATTTGGATTTACAAAAATTGCCTTTGTCTTCTTCCCTGACAGTGACCGTAATATGATTACTGTGGATATCAATCTCCCTTCTGGAACTAAGATTGAGGAGACCTCAGATATTGTGGAGTCAATTGATCAATTTTTTAGAGATTCTTTGAAAGTAAATGAAAACAGATCTTTGGGTTTAATAAGCTGGTCGTCATATATAGGAGAAGGACCGAAATCCTACGATTTGGGGTATTCCCCTGATGAAGCAAACTCGAGCTATGCCCACCTTTTGGTTAATACTTCCAAAGCTGAATTTAACAACCAGGCAATTGCCATTATTGATAACTTCTGCTTTAACAGATTCCCAAGTGCTGATATAAAAGTAGGTCCGTTGGGTGCTGGAGGAGGAGGGGTGCCCATTGAGATAAAAGTTTCAGGACCTGATTCGGATGAATTGGCTAAAATTTCTAAAAGTATAAAGTCGAAATTATCGGCAATTCAAGGGACTAAAAATGTAAAGGATGACTGGGGACCTAAAAGCAAGAAGTTAGTCATTGACATAGATGATAGTAGGGCCCAGGCGGCAGGAATTACCAATCAGGATATAGCCACTTCCTTAAGAACAGTTTTGGATGGATTCGAGACAGGCGAATACCGAGAAGGAGATAAGTCTATTCCTGTAATAATGCGAAGCAACTCCGGTCAACAGCAGTCTTTGGCTTCTTTAGAAACTCTCAATGTATATTCTCAAAGCACAGGAAGAAGTGTGCCACTTTTGCAAGTAGCTCGAATCATTCCAGAATGGCAATATTCAAAAATTAAGCGACTCAATATTCGTCGTACGGTGAATATCTCGAGTGAACTCACCGCAGAAGGTAATGCCAGTAAAATCACAGCAAGCATAACGCCCTGGCTGGAAGAAGAAAAACAAAAATGGTCTGATGGTTATAATTATGAGTTTGGTGGAGACGCCCAAAACACTGCAGAAAATATGGGTGCAGTAGTTAAATATTTACCTCTCTCTGGATTTATCATCTTATTACTCCTCATTATCCAATTCAACTCATTTAGAAAAATGGTGATGGTTACAACAACAATACCTTTGGGTATAATTGGTGTGGTAGTAGGCTTATTGACCTTTGGAGAACCATTTGGTTTTATGCCATTTTTAGGAGTGATTTCATTATCAGGTATAGTCATCAATAATGCAATTGTTTTAATTGATAGAATAGAAATCGAGCAAAATGAGCTGAAAAGATCTGTGCAAGACTCGGTGATTGCTGCTTGTCTCCAGCGTTTCAGACCTATACTACTGGCTACCTTTACGACCATTCTTGGGTTAGTTCCCCTTTATTTAAGCGGAGGAGAAATGTGGGAAGGAATGGCTGTTTCAATAATGATTGGATTGCTTTTTGGAACGATAATCACCTTGATCTTCATTCCTTCTCTCTATTCGATTTTATTTAAAGTGAGTTACAAGAATTACCAGCTGAATAATTCGCTTTTGAATGCTTGAACTTGTCTGATCAAATGTAGCAGATCCACAGTCATTCCGAACTTGTTTTTTTGTCATGCTGAACTCCTGATTTTACTCTGGCGCGCGTTTAGCGATAGCGCAACGCGTGACTACCTATTCCCTGATGAACCAGGCTGTATTCTCACACTTCCTCCTTTGAAGGGTGGATGGGAGATGAGAGGAACAACATCTTGCAATCATGCTGAACTTCCGCCAGTAGGCGGACAGGTGTTTCAGCATCTATTCTGACATATCGAAGCACAATTTTCCTCCTCAATAGACCCTGAAATGAATTCAGGGTGACGGAATGGGTGTAGGGAGAGGCTACCGACCAACTACGGTCATGCTGAACTCCCGCCAGTAGACGGACAGGTGTTTCAGCATCTATTCTGACCTGTCGAAGTGCAGCACTACTTCTCCAATAAACTACACGTAGTTTAGTCCTGAAGTACACGGAGCGAGTGGCAATGGCAAATGTGCACGGTTGTTGATTCCTTATTATTATTCATAATGCGTCCACATACGAATTACTTTGACAATTTTTTCCTCATCAAATACCTGATAAACTATTCGATGTTGAATATTTATTCTGCGCGAATATGCACCTAATAGATCTCCTTGTAATTTTTCAAAAGGAGGATATTCCTGAAGGGGATTCATCTCAAGAAGTGCCAATAGCTTTTGGACATTCGATTTTAGACCTGAAGAAGATATTTTTTTTGCATCTTTTTGAGCCTGCTTTGTATAAACAAGTGTGAAATTACTCACCAGTCCAATTCCTTTGAAGTATCAGATATCGGAGTTTGCAAACCATCAACAATAGATTCTCTCATTCCGGGTATTGATGTCAAATACAAAGTTTCTTGTATGTTACGCCAATCTTCTTCACTAACTAAAACAGCATTATTCTTTTTACCAGTGATTTGAATTGGTTCATGCGTTTCATTGGCCTGTTCCACTAATTTGTAGATATTTTTTCTTGCGTCTGTTACTGTTAATGTTTTCATGTTATAAACGTACGTAATAACGGACGTTAATCCAAATGTAATATATTTGTACCTGCTATCTTTGACTGGACAACTATCCGAATAACCCAATTTTGAATGATAAGCTTTGCCTGGAAATCTCTTGGCTTTGGGATGATAATTCAGCCAGAGCGGAAAAGCGGGTGGGAAACTATTGATAGGCGTTTGGACAGGGCAAAGGTGTGCGATGGTCCCGATAATTATAGGGAGTGCGCTGGCCAAAGCGGCTGTTTATACATAACGTCTAATTATATAACACCGTCATTAGAAGCAGAATCTAAAAGATCTTCAATCAGAAACGTGCACTTCAATGTCCAGCTCTGCTGGTTAACATAATATCATTATATAATCAAGCTGCACGGTAATCGTCAAACAGCACAGCAGTAGTAAACTGTAGCTTTGTTATATAATGGCCTGTGTTATGTTAATATAGCTTCGATTCAGGGTTGGCATTAATAGTTTAGTTTAAAGGCCTTTTTTATCCTTATCAGTAGTCACTTCATTTCTAGGTACTCACGAGCACTATTTTGACATTTTTGGCAGGAGAGGGGCGAGAGTTAATAATCCATTCAGCGAATGGATTTAGTGAGCAGCCAGGATGCAGGGGAGCATAGTGTGAATGGCAAATGTGTGTGGTAATAAATCCTCTATTTTGGTATATTTGCATTGATATGGCAACATCAAGTGAAATAAGGAATAGAGTAATCGATAGTTTAATGTCTATTGATAATCAAGAATATTTAAAGGCTCTCGAAAAAATGATCAAATCCTCAAATATTGAACATTCTAAAATACCCTTAACAGAAGAACAAAAGATAATGTTGACAATGAGCGATATTGATATTTTGAATGGTAAGGTCATTGATCAACAAGTGCTAAATGAAAGGGAGCTTGAATGGCTGACAAAAAAATAGTTTGGACGGAGACGGCTGCCAATCAAAGAAATAGCGTATTAAAATATTGGGTCAAACGTAATAAGTCAAATACTTATTCATTAAAACTTTTGAAACTAAGCAATGATAAGACTCTTCAAATTGCTCAAAATCCGAAAATTTATAGACAATCTGAGTTTCCGGAAACCCGAGTAGCATCCATGGGGCATTTCAGCATTTATTATAAGATTGATGTTAATGTGATAATCATTACTGCTTTCTGGGATAATCGGCAAGACCCAAAAAGATTACTTCAAGAACTGAGAAAGCTTAGATAGGCAATTCATGTCAATATTCATTCGTTTACATGCTATTTAATATAACGTGAATTATGAAACACGAAGTGTTATATAATTTATATTATGTTAAATACATGTCTCTGAAATATGCCCTATTGTATGTTTTTGGTACTTTTAAGGTATTTGCCCAATTCTATGATAAACTGTGCGAGTTTGCTGTTCGTGGCATATAAGATGCCTCCTTCATTCATGAATGTTGTGTGATTATTGTTGAGATGAAGTCTCTCGCCTTGTGAATTTGCGACATTAATATCTAACTCCTCGAAGAATAATCTTGTTGCTGCATAATCCCATATGCTCCCACAGCCCAGTTTCTTTTTAGGGAATTTGAAATAACTACTGTAATAAGATTTCGTCACACCTATAGCATTTCGGACACC
Organism: Cyclobacteriaceae bacterium; assembly: GCA_049115735.1. Classification (GTDB taxonomy): domain Bacteria; phylum Bacteroidota; class Bacteroidia; order Cytophagales; family Cyclobacteriaceae; genus CAXBNB01. The sequence continues at coordinate 359,333 of JAGDZP010000010.1, forward strand.
TCCGTAATTGGTGTGAAGCTTAATCTCCAAATCCTCTTTCTGTGCATATTCATTTAGCTGATTCAAAACCTGATTGAAATACGGCTCAGATTTAAAGCTCTGATCCCAGTAGACATCATATATCCTCTTCTCGGGGTTTAAACCTTCTCTACTATATGCTTCTTCATTTAGTTCTACACCTAGTCCTTTTACTGCTGCATAACATTCTTCTAAATCAGGAATATAAACTGCTGACACTACCGGATCACCTGCCTTTGATATAAGCGCTATAGATACGGCATAGCCTGTTCTACGCTCTGTAAATGGCAATGTGCCGTCCATTGGGTCAATACACCAGAAATAGTCTTTTGTATGCCTTGAATTATCGTCCTCAGATTCCTCTGTTAATAGCCCCAGATCGTAATTTTTGATAGAATCTGCTAAATGGCCCAGTATGATCTCCTGAGCTTTTATATCCACTTCCGTCACCACCTGTGAAGCCAGTGAGTCTCCGCCTTCCTTTTTCTGTTTAACATAATGTTGGTCAAACTGGGATTGGATGTATTCTCCGGCTGTTTTAGCGGCTTTTTTTGCTATTTCCTTTAATTCCGACAACTGGTATTCAGTTAGGTTCATTTTTCTTTTTGCTTTGTCTTTTGTTTCTTTTCCTCTTCCGCCAGAATGCCTGAAATTAGCACCTTAGACCTTTCTATTATTTCTCCCACCTTCCTTGCCTTTTTATCTCCAAAGAAACTTAAAGATTCAAACATACGAGTAGGCAAAAGTCCAGACAATTTTAACGCTCAGGGCCTTTCCGCTCATCTGCTCACCAAATTGTCACCCACCCTCCTGCATGAATAATTGTAACTACGCTAAATCTCATTCTTGAATTTGAACTTAATCTTGCTCTACAATGAAATCAGTCCATAGACAATGGACTATTGACCATTTGACAACTCATCTACTACCCATTCAGTTATCCTTTTACTATAGCCATTCATCTTCCAATGCCCCGGACTCCAGCCGTCCAGGAAACGATAAAAGTCTGACCAGGCGTAATTATACATCATTTCATAACTATCTATAACTTCCTGTATATTAAGACTTTTTGAATATTTATCTAAAGCTATTACCAGTATGTTAAAATAGTACCGGAGTAGCTCCTGCTCAAACTTTTCCAACTCTCTATTGGTCAGGCAGCTACTCAGAAAATAAGCCACGTCTTTCATCCCACAGCCCCCTCCTACATATTGGAAATCTACAGCGGCAACCCTGCTACCATCTTCGGAAAAACAGAAGTTCGCTAGTTTAGCATCACCGTGAATTATCGTTTGGTACTTACAGCTTTTCAGCTTTTCATCGATTGATTTTGCTGCTTGTTTCAACGCCATGTTCTGCATGGCTTCTAGTTCATCAGGCCGAGTGTCCAGGTGCCAGTAGCTCCCGATCTCCCAAAGTCCTTCAGGTTTTTGATCCATGTATTTAGCGTGGAATTTAGCCAACCAGCTCAGGCAATTTTTTATCTCATCAAGGGTAATGGATGTCATTCTTTTCGGGAAACCACTGGCATTCAGATCTTCCATGATCATTAGCATCTCTCCTTCTTCCTGCCAGGCATGTATCAGCCTGGGAAGCTTGCAAGCGTCATCTGCTTGCTTCGCTAGTCCTTTATACCAGTTGATTTCTACTTGATAGGACTTCAGTTTTCTTTGGTGGGAAATGTCGCTATTCCATCCACGTGGATGGTTACTTTGATCTGGCAATTTCACATGCTTGACCACAATCTGCTCGTGCTTTCCTCCTGTCAGTTGGCACCTGAATATCTCTCCATAGCCACTCCATAGGGTTTGGATATGATGGGTAGATACAAGCTCAGCTGCTCCTGTTGCTGCTAATATTTGATTGTTAATTGATGCCTTCAATTGAATTAACCTTTAGAATGGGCGAAGGTAATCGAAAGTCTTCTATGTAGTCCATACAAGTATACTATTGGGCATGAAGAGCATGGCTGGGCTGGCGCTTGATTATTTGAGTCGGACGTAATCAAACAAAAAAGGTTGATCTCTTATGAAATCAACCCCTTATTTTGTTTACCAACGCAAAGATTATGCCTGGTAATAAAACCTTTCATGAACGATCTGGCCATTTTCCCATCTCTGCACACCAGTCTGTTCCATTAAGACCCTATTTCCGTCTTTGAACGTGACGTCCATATTGGTTTCATGAAATACCACTCCGGCTTCTTCGTCTGAACCAATAGCCTTCACTTCCATTCCATGAATTTCCTGAATCATACCTAAGAATTCTTCTTCATGTTGTCTGCAAGCAGTTTTGCCATCGTAGGTTCCCCTTGGTTCCGTCATTACTACATTGTCTGCATAGTACTTATCAAATGCTTCTAATAATTGACCTTGCCCAAGCATATTGTAGATGTCCTGCGTCTTTTCTTTTAGTGTCATTTCTTATCGATTTAAATTTATATGTAGGTACATATACTTTTAAATTCAATAAAGGTTACATCGATCTATTCTTATTAAAAAAGCTTATTGGTAGTTTATTACTTTGAGAATAATGAAGTGCGTCTTAATCATAATAGGAATAGGACTGCTTAAGACCAAATAGCTCCTGTGCTTCTTTTCTCGGTTTACCAATCCAATCTTTCTCCTTGTAATACGGCAGCTCATCCCAGTCTACAGGTTCACCTATCACCCGAGGATCTAGGGTAGCCTGTAAGTAATTGGTCATTTTGTTTATCAAATCTTCCTTCACTTCTGCATAACTGCTATCATAGGCAACATTTTCCAATTGGTATGGGTCTTTGTTAAGATCAAAAAGTTCGAATTCAGGTCTTTTCAAGAATGCTTGCTCATAAAGTTGTTTCACTCCTTCAGAATCTTTGTTCAGCATCATGTATTCCTTCGTAGGACTTTTTCCCTGGAGCATATGCAGGTCAATATCACCAAACAATGGTGGATCACCTGCCGGCCAGCGCTCAGGTGTGATATTATGGATAAACAAGTAATCATCAGAGCGAATTGATCTGCCAGGATATCCAAGACCACCCTTTCGGACCAAGGCATGTCGTTCTCGGGCAGTCACGATAAAATCCCTTTCTGCATCTACCCTTCCAGCCTTGTCAGAATTCATTATCGATACCAGCGATTTGGCTGTCATCTGTTCTGGAATCTCTATACCTGCAAGGTCTAATATGGTTGGAGCCAAATCGTTCAAACTGACAAAATCAGTGACTACTCTTTTTTGCTTGATCTTTTTAGGCCAATTGATAATCAGCGGAACACGGGTGCCATAGTCATATAAATTAGCAAGCCCCCTGGGCATCATCCATCCATTATCCCCACAAATCATGATAAAAGTATTATCCAGCTCTCCTCGTTGTTTGATCAATTCAATTGCCTCAGCTACTTCCTTGTCAAACTGCTGAATTTGATAGTAGTAGTCGCATATATCAGACCTTACTTCAGGAGAATCCGGAAGGTATGGAGGTACTTCTACTTTACTGGGATCCATACCCGAAGCAATACCGGCTCCATATTCGAAGGGCCTGTGCGGGTTTCTGGAAGAAAGCCAAAAGCTCCATGATTGTCCGTCTTTCTTCTTATCTAAAAATTCCTCAAGGTTTTTAAATGTATACCCAGCAGGGTTTCTATTCCTTCCCCCAGCTTTGAAGTCTCCCGGCCCCCACCCTTTTCTATCGTGCCCAACATGGTACCCATTGGTTTCAAGCAGATCAGGATAAGTTGCAATCGTATCAGCTAAAGAACTCCACAAGTTTCCTCCATTTCCTAGCCTCCATATATCCTGCCCTGCTAGCAAGGCCCCTCTGGCTGGTGTACAAGAAGGTGCTGCACAAAACGCATTGGTAAACCTGATTCCCTCTGAGGCCAACTGATCTATGGCAGGGGTTTTCACCACCGGATCGCCATAGCAACCAAGATGACTATAGTAATGATTGTCGGACAACAACAGCAAGAAATTTGGTGGCTGTTCCCTGGCATTCTCTTTAGGGGAAGAGCATGCACTGATGATTAGAATAGCAATGGCTAAGTTGAATAGTCTTGATTTCATAGTAAGGTGTGTTCTAGATTTCTTAAACCGTGATTATGCACTGGGATACTATTGCATAATCAGACGATTTGAAAACCAGTATTTTCATCAAATTATTCATTATTCTAATGAATAAAGCGGGTTAAATCTAGGATAAATTCAGGTCTATCCCTAATGCATCATTCTTAATACAAAAGATCCCGGTCCAAAGGACTCCCTGAGGAGAACAGGTCCGGGAATAGATTAACCTTTTCGATGACCCTATCTGACTCTTAAGGTGTATCCTGGCCTAAGATCAAACAAATGAAAATTCAAAATGACTATTGCAAGCGTTTTATTCTTATTATGGTTATATTAACATTAGGAACCAAAAATGAATGCTTATGGATAAATTGAATCGAACCTGGTTAACCGACAACCTGATTGATTTTGAATACAAAAAATACATCCTCCTCTCCTACATACAAAGTGTAAAAAAACAGTTTAGATCTAATAAGCTGTACCCACAACTAGCTGACCTGGTGATGCACTACCAAAATTTGACGGCCCTAAAAAACAACAAAGAAATCATCTATGACCAGTTTCCAAAGAAACTTACCGGAGTAGATTTTGATCGTCTGAAGCTCAATTATGAGGAAATGATGCGCGATGATGAACTGATGAATGAAATCAGCGAAATCATCAATTATTCCTTACCACAGATCAATAAGGCCATCAGTGAAGGTAAAAACATCCACGATTTTGTGGAAGAGAATGTAGAGTTGGATACTATTGGTTTGATTCCCATCTACAACAAGGAAGGCTACATGCTTCTCTCACAGGATGCCACACCTGAGGTCAAGGTCTACCGATATCGCATTGCTTTGTTTGAGCATCACAAGGAACAGTTCAGAGCCATCAACACAACATATATTGATACAGAAGTAAAAAGCATCACCAACTCTGCAGAATCTATAAAGATGAGCCTGGTCAAACGCTTCAAAGAACTGCCCAATCCGGCAACCTACCTTTTCAATAGCAAAATAGGTTTTCCGATTAGAGAGACCTACTTGCCTGTTGCCAAAAGGCTACTGATGCAGGTGGTGGATGTAGCGTGAATGGAGTCGAAAGATAGAAGTTTGAAGTTGAGTGTCTGGCTATTGACTATTGACCATAGACTATCGACTAATCAAGCACATATAAGTCCAGCAAGGCTTTTGGTCGGGCAAAAACTTCTCGGATGACAGTGGTGTAAGAATAGTCGTCGGAGGGAAATTCAGCTTCATAACAGATGGCTTCTACACCCATACTTTCACTCAGAAACAAAGCCCTATAAGCATGGTAACGTTGGGTGATAATGGTCATTGATTTGTCGCCTGGCACATTCTCGATAGAATTCATGGTGCGAAACCCACGACCATCAAGAACAATCATTGCCTCAGGCACTCCATAGTCCATGAGTGCTGCTTTCATATCCTTTGGCTCGTCGTAATATTTTGGATCTTTGGTGCCGCTCAATACAACTTGCTTCACCTTTCCAGCCTTGAAAAGTTCTGCGGCTGCCTTTATGCGATTATCAAAGAAAAGATTGTTTCCACCCCCAGTTTTGTATTTACTGGTGCCCAGCACAAGTGCTATATCACTACTAGGTACAAGTTCTACATCTTCATAAACCTGATCAGAAGTAGAATTGATCACCCAGAAATTGGTGATAATTAAAAAAGAAACCACTCCTGTCACCAGGAGTTTCCATATTATTACGAGTCGTTTCAGAAAAGAAAGGTTTAACCGTTGTTTATCATTCAAATAACCCTAGCTGGTCTTTTCCGTCTTCATCTTCTTTCTTCTTTATATCCAGATCAATTGATGTGCCAATATCTAAACCGTTTTCATCTGGTTTGGTTTCGTCCTTCTCTTCTTTCTCAACTTCGTGTATTACTTCTTCTTTAAGGTGCTCCAAAAAATCAGGACTTACAGCCGCTTCTGGCTCAGGTTTATCTTTGATTGTTTCTGGTTTAATGCTTGTATCTTCAGCTACAGTTGGCTTCTCAGCTTCTTTAGCTTTTTCTTCTTTTTCTATCAGACTGAGAGAAGTAATTGCCTGTACAGGGAATTTATTTCCAGTTGATTTCCAGCCTTTTACATCAATCAATTCATCTAAATTATAAGTAGTTGTGCTTTTCTTGCGTTCCCCACTTTTCTTGTAGTTCACTTCTACTTCTGGACTAGCTGATGTCGAAATCGCCATTAACTTCGAACCTTTTTCTTCGCTGATGAATTTATAGGTTTTTCCTATGGTTTGCGTCTCAATCAAAAAGCGTTTCACATAATACACTTTCGATGTACCATCCTGATGTACGACCGAAACAGCCCTATCAGAATCAAATTTTTGAATGATCAATATCTGATTGGCATTGTAATGATTAGAGAGCTCGAAGGTTGTCAACTCATACTGACCATCTTTATAGAAGCATATAACCTTGTCGTCAGCCTGGAAGTTCCCCAGCAGCGTACCCCGATCATCGGTATTTAACCTACCAATTGTTTCGTCGTACCAGATATCAAGTCCACCAAGGGTAGACCTACCGGCCGCTTTCATCTCAATTTTCCTGACAGGATATCGGGTCAATATGTTTCCCCCTGCTCCCCTGCCTTTTATCTCCAGGTCAGCAAAGTCAAAATCAAAAACCTTTTTCCTTGCCTTGGCTCCAGCAGTCAGGTAGACAGTAATGAGCTCAGCTTCTCCATTCGGGTTGGCAGTAAAGTAATGAACCTTCGACCCTTTATCGCTCTTGGCCAGATTGTATTCTTTGTCTCGGGTAATGGCGGTTACATTAAAGCGCTTTGCCATGGTGCGACCACTACCACCATCTACGTAGGCCATATTGTACACCATGCGGTCATCGTTCTTCCTAAATACGCCGGCATACAAAATATCCTTACCCACAAACACCTTGTCCTGAATGCGCACTACCATCATTTTGCCATCCTTTCGGAAGGCTATTATGTCATCCAGGTCAGAACATTCACACAGGTATTCGTCCTTCTTCAGACCATAACCAATGAAACCATCTTTCCGGTTAACATACAACTTTTGGTTATTGGCAGCCACAACTGTTGCAGTAATAGTTTCAATAGAAGAAATCTCTGTTTTACGTTCTCTCCCTTTGCCATATTTCTCTAGTAGCCTTTGGAAATAAGCAACTGCATAATCCACCAGGTTGGCCAGATGATGCTCTACCTCTGCCAGTTCATCCTGCAGCTTTTTCATCAGCTCATCCGCCTTGAAGCCGTCGAACCTTGATATCCTTTTGATCTTGATTTCGGTCAACCTGATGATGTCCTCGCGTACAATTTCCCTGTAAAACTGAGCCTTGTATGGTTCCAGACCCTCGTCAATCGTTTCAATGACTGATTCCCAGGTCTCGCATTCCTCAATGTCTCGATAAATTCTATTTTCAATGAATATCTTTTCTAAGGATGAGAAAAGTATCTTTTCCAGCAATTCAGCTTTTCTGATCTCAAGCTCCTGTTTCAGCAATTGTACCGTTTGGTCGGTGTTTACCTTCAGAATGTCGTGAACATTCATGAAAATAGGTTTGTCATCAATGATCACGCAAGCGTTGGGTGATATGGACACCTGACAATCCGTAAAAGCGTACAAGGCATCTATGGTAATATCCGGCGATTGACCAGGAGCAATATCCACCTGGATTTCAATATCCTTAGCCGTGTTGTCTGTTACTTTTTTGATTTTGATCTTACCCTTATCATTGGCCTTAACAATAGATTCGATCAAACTGGAAGTGGTAGTGCCAAAGGGTATGTCCTTTATAACAAGTGTTTTTTTATCTACCTCTTCAATTTTAGCACGGACTTTTACCTTGCCCCCACGCAACCCTTTGTTGTATTCTTCAACATCAATAGTTCCACCCGTCAGGAAGTCTGGGTATAGCTTAAAGCTCTTGCCTCTTAGGTATTTGACAGAGGCATCAATGAGCTCACAGAAGTTGTGTGGTAATATCTTGGTTGAAAGTCCTACAGCAATACCTTCCACCCCCTGAGCAAGCAACAGTGGAAATTTTACCGGTAGCGTAACTGGTTCCTTTTTCCGTCCATCATAGGACAGTTGCCAATCGGTAGTCTGAGGATTGTACAGTACCTCCAGAGCAAACTTCGATGGTCGGGCTTCTATATACCTCGAAGCTGCCGCCCGGTCCCCTGTTCGTACGTCACCCCAGTTTCCTTGCATGTCAATTAGCAGTTCTTTCTGTCCAAGGTTCACCATGGCATCACCGATAGACATATCACCATGTGGGTGATACTGCATAGTGCTACCAATAATGTTCGCAACTTTGTTGTAGCGCCCATCATCCATTTCCTTCATGGCATGTAATATCCTACGCTGCACAGGCTTAAGTCCGTCATTTATCGCAGGTACTGCTCGCTCCAGGATTACATACGATGCATAGTCTAAAAACCAGTTTTCGTACATTCCCGATACAGGCAATACTTCATGGATTACATCTCCACCATTTTCGCCTCCCGCTATCGGAAGCTCATCCATTTCGCCGTTTCCTTCCTCGCTCATTTATACTATTGTTACTCCAATTTATTTTTCATAATGATTCCCGGTCCAGTACCGAGATCTGCTACTGCCGTACTTAACCGTACGGACGCCGGAATAAATCCGGCAATATTCTAAAAATATTTTGCTGGCGCGAGTTTGTAACTCGTGCCGTCTTCTCCATCCTTATAATGGTCGGACGGCCCAGTCCGAAAAACTGCCGAATTCATTGTTTTTATCATTATCTCAAGAATTGTCGTCCGACCCACTCCCTTAAATTCAATTTCATTAAGTTAAATGACATTTTGAACTCGTTTCAGAATCCAACAAATTCATAGTCTTTCTTACATAGACCCTGAAATAAATTCAGGGTGACTATTCGTTTAATTCACTTTCTGCTGGTGCTAGCGTCTCGCTTGTGCTCCCCAAACAATCATTGTTAATTGCTTACACCAATTCCTCTTCCACAATATCTTTTTCCACCCTCAGCTTATCAATAATGAAGTTCTGACGGTCGGGAGTATTCTTTCCCATGTAGAACTTCAATAAGTCCTGTATCTTGGTATCCTTATTCAAGATCACCGGCTCCAACCTAATGTCTCCACCTATGAAGTTACCAAACTCATTCGGTGAAATCTCACCAAGTCCTTTAAACCGAGTGATCTCAGGTTTAGGACTCAACTTATCTATGGCAGCTACACGCTCTTCTTCCGAATAGCAATAAATGGTCTCTTTCTTATTTCTCACCCGGAAGAGTGGAGTTTCCAAAATGAATACATGCCCTCCTCTAACCAACTCTGGAAAGAACTGAAGAAAGTATGTCAACAAAAGCAAACGAATGTGCATACCATCCACATCAGCATCCGTAGCGATTACTATCTGGTTGTATCTCAAACCTTCAATGCCGTCCTCTATATTGAGAGCGTGCTGGAGCAGGTTGAATTCTTCATTTTCATAAACCACCTTTTTTGTATGTCCAAAGCAGTTGAATGGTTTCCCTCTTAAGCTAAAGACTGCCTGAGTTTTCACTTCTCTTGATTTCGTGATTGACCCACTAGCAGAGTCACCCTCGGTGATGAACAAAGTGGTCTGGTTTTTCAAATCATCATCACCCTTCTTATCGTCAAAGTGAATGCGACAATCCCTCAGTTTCTTATTGTGCAGGTTGGCCTTTTTTGCCCTTTCATTCGCCAGTTTTTTAATGCCGGCTATCTCCTTCCTTTCACGCTCACTTTGATTGATTCTTTTTTGAAGCGCCTCGGCAACATCAGAATGCTTGTGCAAGTAATCGTCTAGTGCCTTCCTTATAAAGTCATTAACAAATGTGCGCATGGTAGGCCCTTCCGGGGCTACATTCAATGATCCAAGTTTGGTCTTAGTTTGCGACTCAAAAACAGGCTCTTGCACCCGCACAGAAATAGCACCCACTATACTCGCTCGTACGTCTGTCGCGTCATAGTTTTTTCCATAAAAGTCGCGAACTGTTTTTACAACCGACTCGCGCATGGCTGCCAGATGTGTACCCCCCTGAGTGGTGTATTGTCCATTGACAAAAGAGTAGTACTCTTCGCCATATTGGTTGTTGTGTGTCAGTGATACTTCTATATCATCCCCTTTCAAATGGACGATGGGATATCGTAAAGTATCGGCATCAGTTTTTCGTGCTAACAGGTCCAGGAGCCCATTTTCCGAATGGTATCTTTTTCCATTGAAATTGATTGTAAGACCTGCATTAAGAAATGCATAGTTCCACATCAGGTTCTCCAGATACTCAGGAATGAAATGGTAATTTTTGAAGACGGAGTTGTCCGGTTCAAACGCTACAAGCGTTCCGTTTCTGTCCTCACTCTTAGAAACCTTATTGTCTTTGAGTAGCTCACCTGTGTTAAATTCCGCGAGTTTGGTTTGTCCTTCACGATAGGATTGTACCTTGAAGTATTTAGATAAGGCATTGACAGCCTTGGTACCCACTCCATTCAGTCCAACAGACTTTTGGAAAGCTGAAGAATCGTATTTTCCTCCTGTGTTGATCTTAGAAACACAATCAACCACTTTTCCCAAAGGAATACCACGACCATAATCTCTAATTTCAACACGATGATCAGATACTTTCACATAAATCGTTTTCCCATGTCCCATCACATGCTCATCGATGCAGTTGTCCATCACTTCTTTAACCAGTACATAGATGCCGTCATCAGGAGCAGATCCATCTCCCAACTTCCCAATATACATCCCTGGTCTGAGCCTTATGTGCTCCTTCCAATCGAGTGATTTAATACTATCTTCGGTGTATTCTCCAACTTGTGCTGCCATCCTCTATGTTCAGAATTGATCGTAATAAATGATCGTGAATATATAGATTTTCAGCTTAATTTTTCACAAGAAAAAAGTCCTAAAAGTTGCTTAAACCTTCACTTTAATTTGAGTAAATATTTAAGTGACTTCTGATAAAATACTGATTTACAATCAACTCAAGATTTCGCCAGCAAGATGTATAACAAATAAAAAATCCAACCTAACAGGAGTATTGGGCCCAAATAGATGAGAAATGTAAAATAAGTGATATTGAAATGCTCGTCGTTGTGTTGCATTCCGATGAATATCACGCTGAATGTAAAGAACAGGTTAAGCATTACCGACAAACCATCTGTCCAGATTTTCAGGTTTTCTATTTTTCCTTCCTCCTGCCCTCTTGAGGCAGAGGTCAATGTTTTCTTTAGAAATGAAATAATGACTGTGTATAATGCATAGGCGAGTATCACTCCATAGAAGAATTGCTCACGGTCAAACATCAGCGTGTTAGATTGATCAAATGACAAGTCGACCTTTGCCGGAAGAAAGGCATAGATATACAATATCATACCTAAGAAAATGAAGGATGTGATCCGTGCTACGAGCTTTAGTATTCTGTGCATGTGCGCTTATTTGAAAGGCGCAAAAGTATATAAGAATAATGAACAAATGATTGGACTCACAGTAATGTGTAAATTCCGACTTTTTCATCTTTCCCCCTTAGTGTGATATCACCTAATTTTTTTGCTCTTTTAACCCAGCGATTTTCTACCGAATTGATCAGCTCTTCAGATACCAGAATATCAACATTGTAATGGTTGCACTGCTCCTGTATCCTGGCGCAGGTGTTCAACACATCTCCAGAGTAAATGATATCGCGCTTCATGATGCCTATTTCTCCGGCGGTTACTTCACCAAGATGATAGCCAGCTTTGAACTTCGGTACCAATCCGTAAAGGGATGAGTAGCGTTCGGACAGGTTTTCTATTTCGTTTTTTATCTGGTAGAAGCATTCAATACAATTCGAATGTTTCAAACCATTTTTCATTTTCCAGGAAACCACTATTTCATCTCCCACATATTGATAAACTTCCCCTTTCGTAGAGATGATCGCACTGGTTATGTCAGAATAGAAATCCCTCAGCAGCTTGAAGTATTTATTGTGACCAATTTTTTCTGCAATCGTTGTGGACGACTTAATGTCCAGAAACATGAAAATTCGTCGCTCCCTACTGGGCTTGTGGTATTTGCCTATCAGAAAGTTTCTCAGAATACCCTGACCAAATTTATCATTTACCTGGAGCATAAACTGTGTGCAGATGACGACTAATCCCCAATGTACAAATGCAACCATGGCCGTCGGAGCTGTCACCCATAGCAATACACTTTGGATCACCTCAGGATGAAAAGGAGATAGTCCACTCTTTTTAACTTCCAAAATAAAAGCCACTGAGAACGAGGTGAAGTAATAGATTAGAACGAAGAATATTGCAGTCAGCAGAATACCATATCCAAATGGTTTCCTTCTAGCCTTTTCGTTGATAATAAATACCAACACCAATCCGCCCAGGAAGCCACCAGACAAACCGGCAAACATTCCTGTGAATACGTCAAGTGAAAATACATATTCTTCAGACGGACCAAGACTATAATTAGAATGCAACAATATCCTGTTCATAAGCGGCATGAGCGTACCAATTACAATATATAGTATTGTAATAATGCCCACTTTCTCCCATTTGATACGTAGTTGAGGATTCATGCTCATGTCTCTTAAATACCATATAAAGGTAATTCATGACTTCTACATTAAAAACCCGGGAGTAACTGCTCTGATCACTCAATTCAAATATTGATTAGAAGGATGTATATTAGACAATAATTCAAAGCGACAATCTATGAATGCATTCTCACTAAAAGATAAAGTAGCCATCATCACAGGATCCAGCAAAGGTATAGGACAAGGTATGGCCGAAATTTTTTCCAGCTATGGAGCCAAAGTTGTAGTCTCCAGTCGAAAGCAAGAGGCCGTGGATGAGGTGGTCAAAGGGATTAACAACAAAGGAGGAGAAAGTATTGGTATTGCTGCGAATGCAGGAAAGGCCGAAGACCTGAAAAGTCTGGTAGATCAAACCCTCTCACACTTCGGACGGATTGATATCCTGGTGAACAATGCCGCAACAAATCCGGTGTTTGGCCCGATGGTGAATACGGATGCTGACACCTTTGATCACATCATGAATGTGAATTTAAAAGGGCCATTTGAACTTTCCAAAATGGTATTACCCTCCATGGCTGAACAAGGTGGCGGGTCAATCATCAACATTAGTAGCATCGGTGGTCTTACTCCTGAACCAATGTTAGGTATTTATAGTGTGAGCAAAGCCGCACTCATTTCACTGACCAAAGCGATGGCCAAAGAAGTAGGATCGGCAGGAGTGCGGGTAAATGCCATATGCCCGGGCTTAATCAAAACCAAATTCAGTGAAGCCCTATGGAGCAATGAAGAAATGACGGCTAAGTTCATCAAGCGTTTGCCCATCTCCCGTATTGGCACGTCAGACGACATTGCCGGACTGGCTTTATTCCTGGCTTCAGATGCTTCTACTTATAGCACTGGCGGAGTATTCACCGCGGATGGGGGTTATACAATATGAAAATTAACGTGGCAATTCCCATTAAGAATCGGAAGTTGAGATTGCAGAAATAATGATCTACATCTCATCTTTTACTAGCTTGGGAAGAACTCCCATATTATACCAGGCAAAAGAATATTTATCAGCTTGTTGATCTATTGTTTTTGATATGGGTGTACCTGCGCCGTGTCCTGCATCAGTTTCTATACGTATTAAAACAGGGTTATCACCAACATTTGCTTCTTGCAATCCTGCTGCAAATTTGAAAGAATGAGCAGGAACCACCCTATCATCGTGATCAGCAGTAGTAACCATGGTTGCTGGATAACTCGTACCTGATTTAACATTATGAACTGGGGAATAGCCTAAGAGATATTCAAACATTTCTTTTGATTGTTCAGAAGTGCCATAATCATAGGCCCAGCCTGCACCTGCAGTGAAAGTATGATAGCGTAGCATATCCATAACGCCAACAGCTGGAAAAGCTACTTTTGCCAAATCTGGTCTTTGATTCATTGTTGCGCCAACCAATAATCCTCCATTTGACCCACCTGCTATTGCCAGGTATTCGTTTGATGTATAGCCTTTATCAATTAAATATTCTGCAGCAGCGATGAAATCATCAAATACATTCTGCTTTTGCATCTGAGTGCCAGCTTTATGCCACTTTTCGCCATACTCTCCACCACCCCTTAGATTTGGTTGAGCATAGATTCCGTCGTTTTCCAACCATAAAATCCTCGAAACACTAAAGCTTGGTTTAAGGCTTATATTAAAACCTCCGTATGCGTATAGATAAGTAGGGCATTTACCATTGAGTTCAAGCCCTTTTTTATGCGTTATAAACATTGGAATCCGAGTTCCATCCTTACTTTCATAAAACACTTGTTTTGTTTCATAATTAGTCGGGTTAAAATCGACTTCAGATTGTTCATACAATTCCGACTTCCCAGATTCAATGTTGTACTTGAATATTGTTGATGGATAAATGAAGGAAGTGAAATTATAGTAGAACTCTTTGTCGCTTTTCTTTCCACCAAAACCACTTGCAGTTCCAATTCCAGGTAAGTCTACCTCTCTTATCAATTCTCCTGATAGACTAAATTGCTTAATTTGGGTCTTGGCATCTTTCAAATACTCTGCGAAAATATATCCTCCTCCTGTGTTGGCAGATAATACATTTTCTGTTTCTGGAATCAAGTCTTCCCAGGTTTCAGTTTTCGGATTATCTATAGTAGTTTCAATAATTCGTTTATTTGGAGCGTTAAAATTAGTTTCTATTAAAATTCTGTCTCCCTCCGAATAAAGAACTCTTTCTTTAGTATTAATGTCGTTATCGACATTAATTATTTCTGAATTTGGATTGCCCAAATCTTGAATGAATAGAACATTGCCACTTCCGCTTTCGGCTGCCTGTACAACCAAATACCTATGATCCTCTGTCACATAACCACGAATATATCGATATGGTTGAACTCTGCCTCCAAACACCAATTTGTCTTCACTCTGAGTTGTTCCCAGTTTATGATAAAAGAGCTTATGGACTTGGGTTTTAGCAGAAAGTTCGCTTCCACCTTCTGGTTTGTCATAAGAACTGTAATAAAAGCCCTCATTTCCTTTCCAAGATATCCCACTAAATTTAACATTGTGTAGAGTATCCTCAACGATCTCTTTTGTTTCAGTGTTCATCACTAAAGCCTTTCTCCAGTCAGATCCTCCAATGGAGATCATATAGGCAAAGAGTGATCCGTCTTCTGTAAATTTTCGACCAGCTAAGGAGATGGTACCGTCTTTCGAAAATTTGTTTGGATCCAAAAACGCTTCTAATTCACCTTTAGCTGACTTTCTGCGATAAAGTACTGATTGATTCTGTAATCCATCATTTTTGTAAATGTATTCCCAATCACCTTCTTTTTTAGGAGCAGATACACGTTCAAAATCGTACAATTCTGTCAGCCGTTTTTTTATTTTATCTCTAAAGGGGATATTGTTCAAATACCCAAATGTCACCTTGTTTTGTGCGTTTACCCATTGAGCTGTTTCTTCAGATAAATCGTCTTCTAGCCATCTGTACGGGTCTTCTACTTTAATACCAAAGTATTCATCAACCTGGTCTCCTTTCATTGTTTCAGGATAAACTATCTGTCTTTTTGTTTCTGGTTCTGACGAACAGGATAACAATAAAATCATTGCTAAATAATAAAGGGAATTCTTAATCATGACTAATAGATAATTTTGATTATTACAAGTTACACATTTCTAATCTTCATTCCATAATGATGGTGTAGCGATGGTATTATCCAGGATCCAGTATGTATCGTTTAGCATTTTATATTCATAGGACCTCATTCAGTATAATCCAGCATAAATAAATTTTTAGGTTTATCTAAAAATAGATTTACTTTGCTGCAAAACAAGGACTATGCTCAGTTTCGCAGAGGAAAATTACTTAAAGGCCATATACCACCTTTCTGAATCCGGCAGGCAAAGTGTTTCTACCAATGCCCTATCAGAAGAAATGAAAACCAAGCCTGCATCTGTCAGTGACATGATCAAAAAGCTTGCGGACAAAAACGTCATTTCTTACAGGAAATATCAAGGCGTAAATATCTCTGCCAGCGGTAAAAAAGAAGCTCTCAAAGTGATCCGAAAACATCGACTTTGGGAAGTGTTTCTGGTAGAAAAATTAAAATTTAACTGGGACGAGGTGCATGTAATAGCTGAACAATTAGAACACATCAAATCTCCTCTACTTACTAATCGGCTGGATGAATTTCTGGGTTTCCCAAGGATAGATCCTCATGGAGATCCTATTCCTGATGAACATGGCAACTTTAGTAATTCACCAAAATATCTCTTGACTGATGTGGAGTTGGATAAACAGGTAATCGTTGTGGGCGTTGAAAATTCGGATTCTACATTTCTTAAGCATTTGGACAAACTCAAGATCTCACTTGGTACCAAAATCGTGGTAAAAGAAAAAAACGAATTTGATGGTTTGATGCTGGTAGAGCTTTCCGGTGAGAATCAAGCGCATATATCCGGAAAGGTCGCAGAGAACTTATTGGTTACGGAGTAGTAAAAAGTTTGCATACTATAACCTCTGTTTATGCTAGCCCATTTTTACTCATTCTGGAATCCAGCTCCTCTATTTTCTCATAAATAATAACCAATTCACCTTCACGAACCTCTTTTAGCTCCTCAAAGGCTTGATCCATAAGCCTGGCATAATTTCTCAAATATCTCAGCTTAGCCTCAGTGACCATTCTAAGTCTCTCCACCTTTTTATTTATCTCTTCAGTCGTCATCTATTAAATGTACGAAATTACACCATTTTATATACGCTTACACAAGCTGCAACTCATCCCATCTCCCCTTTTGGTTTTCTATAAAAATATAGTTGGTCAATTCACCATGCTCGTCCTTCATGATTTTTATAGGGGTTTCGCAAGGGTATTTTGCAAATGTTTGTTCTTCTACTCTACATAAGTTTTCTTCAATATGAAAATAGTAACATTCCTCGTAATGATAAAAATCTAAATCCATTCTCCTGGGGTAATAATTTAGAATGGGCCTGTTGCTATGAATTTTGTGTTTGATGTGAGTTATTAGATGAATGCTGAAGTTTTTTTTGCTAGAGATTTTGCCTTTTTGTCGACAGAAATCCTGATCAACGAACCGGACATGTTGTGGTGCATGGAAATTATGTCACCCACATTATACATATCCTGCCTCGAATCGCACTTCTCATCTTGCTGTGTGAAAATATAGCTGTGCGCATACCTATAAAAGCAATGTTCTATTTCCCCAAGTTTGAACATATACTTTCTGGTACCATCAGCTTTTGAGTTCTTGCCTACGGAAATCTTGGTCTCAAATTCTTCTACAAGATCCCATATCTGGCCATTTGTAACGTTCTTTTCGCCTTTCTTCACGTCTTGCTTTGATCGGACGATCATGTAACTGCCAATAATGGCAGAAAGAATTCCAACTGCCATGGCTATCCCTTTGACCCACCAACCAAAGTCATTGTTATCTGCGACCACAAATAATATGACAGCCAGTGAAGCGAATATTCCTGCCATAATAAGCCCATTGCCTGTAGTTGATTTCAACTGCAATAGGTCTTCCTTGTCCAAAGGTCTCCTTATGACTTTTACTTCTCTGCTAGCTGGTTGCATTGTAGAAAACTACAGCGCTCAAGAAATTTCTCGCAATAAATAGATGAAAATTAAAGAGCTGGTAATTAATAGTGGAAAAGTTAATGATTCCGTTTTAATCAACGATAGCTATTTTGTTTTTTGAATAAATAAATGTGCAAACAATCACTGAGGATTCATTATCTATTGAATGCAAATAGTCAGAGCAATGATGCAAAATGAAGTTTGGAACTAGAGGCTACAACTCTTACCCGCCACGAAACCAGTGGTCCAGGCAGCTTGAAAGTTGAACCCACCTGTAATACCATCAATATTCATCACCTCACCGGCAAAGTACAGCCCCTGACAGACTTTGCTCTCCATAGTTTTGACGTCAATATCTTTCAAGCTCACCCCGCCACAAGTAACAAATTCCTCTTTAAAGGTAGTTTTCCCATTTACAGAATAGGTGTCATTCAATAGTATATTGATGAGCTGATTGAGCTTCTTTTTAGGTAGAGAGCCCCAAACTTGTTCTGTCGAAATGTCAATTTGATTTAAAAGAAAATGCCACAACCTAGAGGGTAATTCGAATGGATTCTTATTGACCATTTTCCGTTTTCTAAAATCATTGAATTCAATACTTATTTTTTCTCGCAGTTGATTTTCATTGATTTGACCCAACCAGTTAATCTGTATTTTGAACTGGTAATCCCTCATGTTCAGTTCCCTTGCGGCGATTGAGGATAGTTTCAAAATAGCTGGGCCACTCATTCCCCAGTGAGTGATGAGCAATGGCCCCTGGTTTTTAAATTTTGTGCTTTGAATGGTAACCGTTGCATTTTCAACCACAACCCCCATGAGTGATTTAATCTCTTCATCCGGCATATTGAACGTAAAGAGCGAGGGAACTGGAGCCTCGATTTGATGACCAAGTTGCTGCAGCCATTGATAGGCTTGTGGTTTTGGATTACCCCCAGTGGCTACAATTACTTTATCAAAGTCTTCCTTTTGATCGCCTATTTTAAGCAAGAATCCAGATTCAACTTGTGACAACTTATGAATTACGCTCTGTTTTCGGATTGTAATTCCGTTCTGTCTTGTCTCATATAGCAAACAGTCAATGATGGTCCGAGAATCATTCGTGGTGGGAAACATGCGCTTGTCGGGCTCAGTTTTCAATTTCACTCCTCTAGATTCAAACCACTCTACAGTATCCTTCGTGTAAAATTGTGAAAAGGCTTTTTTTAAGAATTTCTCTCCTCTGGGGTAATTTCTGGAAAGGTCAGATATACTAAAGCAGGAATTAGTCACATTGCAACGGCCACCACCCGATACCTTTACTTTGGATAACAGCTTATTAGACTTCTCAAATATTGTGATATCGGATTTGGGAGAGTGTTGCCGGGCTGAAATCGCAGCAAAAAAACCAGCAGCACCACCTCCAATCACTGCTATTCTCATCTTTTGGTTGATTTAATAAGAAAAAGCAAAATCAGGGAGCCAATATATACCAAAACTGAGCGACCAAAAAGCAAACAACGAATCCCATGACTACTGGTAGTAATGAGGCTACAGCCGTCCATTTGGCACTTTTGGTTTCCTGGTAAATAGTATAGATGGTAGTACTGCATGGATTGTGCAACAAGCTGAATAGCATAAGGTTAATTGCCGTAAGTAATGTCCATCCTCCTGCCCTTAGTATTTCACCCGTATCTTCCAAAGACTCCAACTCAAACATTACTCCTGCCCCTTCACCATAAGTCTCTGATCCCGTTACCATTACAGTCAACATTAGAATTGTTGGTATAATAATTTCATTAGCAGGAATAGCAACAATGTAAGCCAGAAGAATTACGCCATTCAAGCCAAGAAACAGACCGAATCCATCCATGCCATTAATTGCCCAAGATGCTATACTTGTATCTCCTAATGACACATTTGATACTAGCCAAATGACCGCTCCTGCTGGTGCCGCAAATACACATGCCCTCCAAAGAACTATCAGTGTTCTGTCAATCAATGAAGTATAAAGCGTTCTCCATATTCTTGGAGGCCTGTAAGGTGGCAGCTCCAGCGTAAAGGTGGATACCTCCCCTTTCAATACTGTCCGAGACAATAACCTAGAAGTAAGAAAGGTAAAAAACACTCCTAACAGGGCAATCACTATAACAGATAAGGTAGAAACCAGACCAGCTAACAGCGGTGGTGCCATAACTCCAATGAATATCGTTGCTATAAGTATTTGCGTTGGCCACCTACCATTACAAAGCGAAAAGTTGTTGGTTATGATGGCAATCAATCGCTCTCTCGGGCTGTCAATAATTCTTGTAGCAATCACTCCAGCGGCATTGCAGCCCCAGCCCATGCTCATGGTCAGGGCCTGCTTGCCATCAGCACCAGCATTTCTGAAAAGTTTGTCCAGGTTAAAGGCTACTCTCGGCAGGTAGCCAAAGTCTTCCAGCATGGTAAACAATGGAAAGAATATGGCCATCGGTGGGAGCATAACACTAATCACCCAGGCTAGTGCCAGATAAACGCCATCTATCAGGAATCCACTTAACCACCATGCCATGCCGATACTGATAGAAAGTTCTTTTAACCAGGGATAAACAGTGTCCAATAACAATGTAGCAAGCATGGATGATGGTACATTGGCTCCCTCTATGGTCAGCCACAATACGACTGAAAGGATTAGCAACATAATCGGAAAACCCCACTGTCGACTGGTTACAATCTTGTCTATTTTCCCATCAATGCTGATTTGCTTTCGTTTGCCTTCAAATGAAACAACTTCATCGGCTATTTTGGAAGCATCTGTATAGATGCTCTGAGTCAATGAATCATGGAAGTTCTCGCCGATAGTCCACTTTAGATTATTGGTAAAGGATAATATGTCTTTCTTCTTTTCCTCTTCCATTTTTAAGATGCAATCTCAAATTCACCATTTTCAAGCGCGTCAATTACTCTCTGGTCATTTTCTAATAACCTGAATGCAATCCAGCGACTGTTTGGGATATTTGGATAATCCAGTTCTATCCGCTCACTAAGCTGATCCACGGCCTTCTGAATATGATTGGGAATATTTTTAATTCTATAGGGATCGCATTTGATCCTACCCTGCGCCACATCGTTAATTGTTTGAATGAGTTCAGGAATGCCTTCTTCAAAACGGGCACTGGCTGGCACCACCGGAATTCCTAACCGCCTCGACAAAGAGCGTTCATCAACAGAAATATTGTGTCGCTTGGCTTCATCCATCAGGTTCAAGCAAAGCACCGCCTTATCGGTTATTTCCAATATTTGCAATGCTAAATTCAGATTTCGTTCGAGTCGACCTGCATCTACCACTATCACAGTAACACTAGGCCTGCCAAAGAGTATAAAATTTCTGGCGATCTCTTCATCCTGGCTGGTTGATAACAAAGAATAAGTACCAGGAAGGTCAATGAGCTTGAATTTCTTATCTTCATAGGAAAAGCCACCCTCTGCCCTTGTAACTGTTTTTCCAGGCCAGTTGCCCGTATGCTGACGTAGACCAGTCAAAGAATTGAATACGGTACTCTTACCTGTGTTAGGATTACCCGCAAGTGCCACTACATAATCATAATCTTCTACATCCACGCCCAGCCTTTTCAAGCTGCCGGCGTTGTAGTGCTCACAACCTTCACAATTACTATGATCCAACTTGCTCATGGATATTTACTGATTTTATTAGAATAAAATTAGCCTGATCATTTCTTAAGGCAATGTCTGTATTTCTCACCTTATAGGCCCTGGGGTCGTTTAACGGGCTAGTAATTCCCAAAGAAACTTTAGTGCCAGGTACAAACCCCAAATCCAGCAACCTCCTTCTATTCGCTCCTCTGCATTCCCTGGAGATGCCTATGATTTCCACTTCTTCGCCATCTTGCACTGAAGACAATCTTCGAACGTTTTTATCCTGTTCATCTTCAAGGCTTACCTGCTCAATACTTATATTCTCAGCAACCAATGGTGCTAAAATATATTCTTCACCTTCCGATATAAATCTCAATCTTTCCTTGTTAGACTCAATTACCCTGATCTGCGAACCAATATGAATGTTTTCAGCAAGGATCTGCTTGTAAACAACCTCAGGCTCATCCTCTATATGAATGATCTTGCCTACTGTGTTCATTGGAAAGAGAGTAAGTGATATGCCATTCTGAGGTCGTATATCACCTTTTGCCGTTGGAATCGGATCGCCATGCGGGTCAAACCGTGGGCTACCGAGGCTGGTGGCCAAACTGTTTGTTTGATCAACAGACAATTCATGTTCCATTAGCTCCGCCCGATCATGCCATTCAGATTTGTCATATCCCGTCTTTTCTGCCAGGTACTTTTCCCAAAGTCGGTGAGCGCGTACTATCCTTAAGGCATATTCACGACCTTTAGGTTCAAGGATCAAATAATCCTCTTTCTGTGAAATGAGGCCAATCTGTATCATTTTGTCTATGATGCTCAAAATGTCCTGACCACCACTTTCTGATGACACTTTTAAGTCACGAAATTTCACCTGAGAATTTTCGTATTCCATGTGAAACAACTGCTTCAGGACATCCTCCATGATCGTTTTTTCGCCGAATTTCTTTCCCTGCTGAAAAACCCAATAAAAGCCATTCGGCTTGAACGCCAGGTAAAGTACAGCACAAAATGCAGCAAAAATTAATATGGAGGCAATTGGACTAATCATCTGAAAATCATATTCATCTCAAATGTAATTACAAAATTAAAATATTTAGACATATCTAAAATAATTATTCAGACCGTCTAAACTAGATTACGGATGTAACCTTGCATGGGTTCGCCTCCATTCAGCCTGATTGCTAGTCCTTCAGAATGGATTTCAAATCTGCTGGGCTGTAGTTGATTGACTTGAGGGTTTTGTTGTCTTCAGTTCTAAATACCAAATAGAGCCCATCTACTTCCTTGATGTAGCTCTCAGTGCCCTTATTCTCCTTATAATAATTGACAGTCGCTTCGGCTTCCTCAATTGTTTTACATGCCTTACTCATATTCGACCGCTGGACTTCCTCGAATAAGGTTTTGAATTTATCTCCTAAACCAAACTCCAATACAGCTCCAGATAGTACATATTGAATATCACATAATGCATCAGCCACTTCCACTAAATCATTGTCTTTGATGGCCTCTTCTAATTCTTTCAGTTCTTCAGCAATCAGCTCGATACGCAGCTTGCAGCGCTTTTCGCTTGGTATGGTTGGGCTATCCAAGATGGGGTGCTGAAATGTACGGTGAAAGTCTGCTACCTGGTTAAGAGGGTCTATTTTTTCCATATTCTAATTCTAAATATTAAAGTGATGTAATAAAGGAAGTGGACAAAACTAAAAGATAAATACTTAGTGATCACTTCTGTTTTTCTTTTTTGATGGCCACAGATAAAAAGTAAAGGAAACCTCCTATTACTATTCCCAAAATAATGACCATACTGATTATAGCTCCCGTACTCATAGCTTTATTTTTAAATAATATTTATTGACCATAAACCCAATAAGTAGAACTAGTCCCCATTGGGTCACCACAGATGCATTACTATATACATCGAATAAATTCCAGTAGCCATGCTCATTAAACCAGGGATAGTCGCTGTAACCCTGCGACAACCACCAGTAGATCAGTACCAATGCTAGAATGACGGCTATACTAATACAAATCGTAAAATAGTGGGAAGAAACCTTGAAATCTGAATCATTGTCAATCATATCATGTTTGAATTTTTTGGCTCCATAATTCAAGACACCTATGGCAATAAAAAGTCCACTCAGAATAAGGCCAACACCCCAAACCCAATCCTGATTTGAAAAGAAGTCGAGGCTGTAAGCCGAAGGAAGTCCCAAAAGTAGGAAGAACACGAAGGTCAACACAGCCGCTGACCTTCTGGCCATACCGACATGCGTCATTTGACTTATTGACAATTCGATCATCGGCAGCAGGGAACTAAGAGCTGCCAGGAAAAGAGCAAGAAAGAACAATGATGACAACAATCCGCCACCGGGAATATTTGCAAATAATTTTGGAATTATTGTAAATGTAAGTGCTTGATTTCCTGCTTGTAAATAGTTCTCAGCTTCAGCACTCGATGGGGCCAATGCAAAGACAGCTGGCAAAATAGCCATACCTGCGAGTAATGATGCTGTGTTATTTCCAAATGCTCCAATCATAGTATTCAAAGTGACGTCTTCCTTAGGTCTTGAATACGAGGATAAAGTCATGAGCAGTCCCCATCCTGCTCCGGTGGACCAGGCAGACTGAGATAAGGCTTCTATCCAAATTTTGGGGTCAGCAAAATGCGATGGATTAATAGCAAACATGTATTCAAGCCCTTGAATCCCATTTTTCATATTTAGAGATACTGCCGCTACTATTACCAGGAGTAAGAAAAGAGAAGGTATCAATACTTTGTTTGCCTTTTCAAGCCCCTTGCTTATTCCCTTTGACAGGATGTAAACTCCAAGTATCAATACGCCAACAAAGACAAGTATTGTGAAAGAATTTCCATTCGAAACATTCATCCATTGCTCCTGCAGAAAGTTGGGATTACCCACCAATGACTCTGATAAGGATTGTGAGCTTAACAGGTTTTGAATAGAAAAACCGAAATACCTAATGGCCCATGCCGTAACCACAGCATAATAGAACGCTATGCCAAGTGTGCAGAAAGTGATGAAAAAACCCAGGAAGGATAGTTTATTTCCAACTAATTCGGCATAGGAACCAATGACTCCCTTTTTAAATCGTTTGCCGATGGAGAATTCGGCTAGTAGTAAGGGAATTGACCAAATAAAGAGAAACAAAATCCATAAGAGGATAAAAGCCCCACCGTACTGACCGGCCAATCGGGGGAAACGCCACAGATTGCCTGCTCCTATGGCCATACCAAGTGAGGCCAGGACTATGCCCCATCGGTTGCTGAACTCTTCAACATTTTGCTTTTGCATCGGATCAATTTAATCCTTAATGATAGTCAAATTGATCTACGCATGAAAGTCGTGAAAAAATGAATGCTGAAATAAACTATTTACTCCTTAGTCAGCTCTAGATTCATACTGACATCAACATTCTCACCTACTACCAGACTACCGGAATCCAAAGTATCGTCCCACTTCAGACCATAGTCAAATCTATTGATGATAAAGTTTACCTTGAAGCCAGCCACTGTTTTACTACCGATCATCACATTGCCACTATGTACTGCCTTCATGGAAACATTTTTGGTTATATCCCTAATAGTCAAGCTGCCAGTGAGCAGGTATTCATTATCGGCAACTTTTTTAAAGAATTCACTTTTGAAACTGATTTTGGGAAATTTCTCAGCATTAAAAAAATCATCTTGCTTTAAATGCTTATCCCTTGTGAGATTTTCTGTATTAATGCTCGCAACATCCAGTGTAGCTTCAACTTTGGCATTTTCAAAACTGCCATTCTCAGTTTCGACTGTTCCAGCGAACTTTGCAAATTTACCTGTGACCGTTGATACCACAAGGTGTGTCACATCAAATTGGATACTTGAATGCACAGGGTCAATCTTCCAAATACTTTGAGCCTTTATTTGCGAATCTAAGAATAGGGTCAGGAATAATAGTGGGATGTAGCGTTTCATAGTTTTATGATTTTGATTCACCAATAATTTAATGATTTTTTTCCAAAATTTGGTTAAGGTTTCGGAGTTCCATCCCAAATAAATTTTTACATGTCCGAGAATCTTTTAACTTCCAACCCTCAAATTGTTTAACTCAAGAAGTCTTATGGACAACTACGGACTCTGGTCTCTGATCCCCCCAATAATAGCTATCGTACTAGCACTAAAAACTAAGCAGGTTTTTCTTTCCCTGACCTTTGGCATCTGGACTGGGTGGGTTATTATCAACCAGGGCAATATTCTGCTGGGCTCCTATGACACGATTAACGCTTTCGTAGGAGTTTTCCAGGATGCTGGTAATACACGCACGGTAATATTTACACTGCTGGTCGGGTCATTGATAGCCTTGATACAAAGATCAGGAGGTGTGGAAGGCTTCATTCAACTAGTGAAATCAAAACTTGAAGATTTTGATGAACAAGGGAATCTAAATTCAAACAGAAAAAAGGTTCAACTGGCGACAGCTGTTACAGGGCTTTTGATATTTGTAGAGTCAAATATTTCAATATTGACCGCAGGAACCTTGTACCGCCCTCTTTTTGACAAATTGAGAATTCCCAGGGAAAAGTTGGCCTATCTGGTTGATTCAAGTTCTGCACCCTCCTGCATTATTTTTCCTTTTAATGCCTGGGGAGCTTATATCATGGGGCTTTTGATATTGCAAGGTTTGGAAAGTCCATTTTTAATTCTCTTCAAATCCATTGCTTACAACTTCTATCCTTTTCTAGCACTAATCACGGTGTTTTATCTCATCGTTTCAAAGAAAGATTTTGGACCGATGAAAAATGCAGCATTGCGTGCTGATCAGGAAGGAAAGTTAATAGCTGATGGAGCAGTTCCCATGGTTTCGGATGAAATTTCCTTATTGGAGGCTAAAAAAAGTATTTCACACAGAGCAGTCAACATGATCGTGCCGATTGTTTTGATGGTTGTTTTGATGCCTATCATGCTGATTTACACAGGATGGGCAGATTCAGATGTCAGCCTGGGATTCTTTATGCAAATATTTGATGCTATTGGCAATGGATCAGGTTCAACTTCTGTCCTCATATCTGTAACAACTTCTGTTTTAGTGGCTATTGTTATATACCGATTTCAAAAACTGATGGGGATAAAAGAAATGATTGACTTGTCATTAAAAGGCATGTCAGGCATGGTATCTCTGGCTATATTGATGGTATTGGCCTTTGCCATAGGAAGCCTATGCAAGCAACTAGGCACGGGAATATATGTAGCCGAGGCAACCAAACCCTGGCTTACTCCTGCCCTTGTACCAGCCATTGTTTTTGCAGTGAGTTGCTTTATCGCATTCTCTACCGGTACTTCTTGGGGGACGTTTGCCATCATGATATCCATTGCTGTACCCATGGCACAGTCTTTTGACGCCAACATTTACCTTGTGATTGGTGCCGCACTTGGTGGTGGCGTATTTGGGGATCATTGCTCCCCTATTTCAGATACCACAATTATCTCCTCTATGGCATCCGCCAGTGATCATATCGACCATGTAAAGACGCAACTGCCGTATGCCCTGATAGGTGGCAGCATAGCCTTTTTGATGTATTTGGTTTTAGGGTTTGTTTTGTAGGTACTACAAATCCTTCTTCCACAGAACGAAATAGGATAAAGCAAAATTCAGCAATAACCAGCCTGAACAAATAATGATTTCAATTAGACCAACCTCATCTTGTACTCCAGCGCTTGGATCCATATTAAAAGGTAGTTGAATAAGGTTATCTAAAGCATTCATAGGTAACAATGCTGCAATAATACTATCCGAACCAAAGAATATCCAGGTTGCAAAATTCTCAATCAAAAGACTATAGGCAATAAGGAAAACAATGGCTACTCCCGTGGACTTGAAAAGCAGACCAATCAACAGCGAGAAAGCCAGGAAAGTTAAGGTCTGAAGAAAAAAGGCAGCTACAAAGTCTAATTGATCCTTCACCATATTCCACTCGGTACTGTCGGCATAGTTAGCACCGAAATACAGTCCAATCACCAAAATAAAAACTGTCGCTATAGCGGCAAGGAAGAATGAGTTTAGGGCTTTGGACAGGATAAATTCAACTTCACTCATTCCATCTATAATATTCTGTCTCAATGTTTTATGTTGGAGCTCATTGGAGATATTTACTATCAGCATTATACCCAGGAACACTTTCAGAAAGGATGCAATGTAAGTAAGATTGTGCCAGGCATTTGGGAAGTTGTACAGATTCAGACCGGACAGATCCTGTTGTTCACCATTGACATTTGCGGTCATATTGATCAGACCCGTGCCAATAGAGCAAAGCACGTACACTCCCACCAAATACAACAACAATAAAGCCCAGAAAGCTTTATTGGAACGCACCTTTATCCATTCTATGTGAAGCATTCTAAGCATTCTGATCCAGTATTTTCATAAACTCCTGCTCCAAAGATCCTTCACTCTTGTTTAAGTGAGTTGGAGTGATGCCATTGTCCAACAAAGTTTTGCTGATGTACTCAACAGTCACTTCTGGTTCAACATCCAACCTATAATGACTACCATTCAGTGTAAAGTTCCTCACCCCCGCCATACCTTCCAGTACGGTTTTAAGGCTCTCCAAATTCGATGCGCCTACCTCAACAACAGTTTGTCCCGATACAGCTTCTTCCACACTACCTTGAAAAAGCTTCTTTCCTTTATTCAACACCGCGAAATGCGTACAAACTTTCTGCACTTCATCCAGTAGATGACTGGCCAGAATGATGGTTTTACCCGATTGCGCTATTTTTTGAATGATCTCCCTTATTTCTACGATACCCTGAGGATCCAGCCCATTCGTCGGTTCATCCAATATCAAAACAGGTGGATCAGCCAACAAAGCCGAAGCAATAGCCAGCCTTTGTTTCATACCAAGTGAATAGGTTTCAAATCGATCACCCATTCTATCCCCTAATCCTACTTCCCGCAGCACTTGCTCTATTCTTTGCTCATCTACCTCTTTTATTTTGGCAACTATCTTCAAGTTGCTTTTTGCCGACATATAGGGGTAAAAACTGGGCTTTTCCAGAATAGCACCTATTTTCTTGCGCGAGTTTGAACCAGGGGTGGCTCCATACCATTCGAAAGAGCCGGAAGAAGGTCTGATCACGCCTAGGATCATGCCTAGTGTAGTGGTTTTCCCACTTCCATTCGGCCCAAGAAGCCCAAAGACCTGCCCTTCTTCCACGGATAGATCCAGGGACTGCACAGCGCCAAGGCTGCCATAGAATTTTGAGAGATCATTTGTTTTAAGTACCGTACTCAAGAGCTTTAGTGTTAATGGCTACAAGATATAAAGTATTTGGAATAGAAGTCACTTTGCGCTCAGATTCTGGGTTCCTGGAGTGAGGCAAGACTAGTTGATAGACTCTCTCACTTTAGCTGTATAGGCCCTCATGGCTTTAGGAAAAGGAATTTGGTCATTTTCCATTTTCTCCATTATCCAAACAGCTGCCATCACATGTGTCAACTGTTCACCATCATCTTCTCCCTCTACTTCAATACCTGGAGCTTGCTCTTCCAAAATGGCCGCTTCAGCATCTTCGAGTTGCTCTACCGAGTAGGCCTCCACTAGTTTTTTTATCACTGGAATTTGCATCGCACTAGTTTAGGTTATTCAATAAGTTCACAACTGAATCTTCTTTGCTGGACGCCACTGTCTCAACTTTTTCACCATTTTGAAACGTAGCAAAAAAAGGAAGGTTAGTAACTCCAGCTGCTTTCCTTGAGTTCTCATTCTCTTCCGCATTTACATTAAGAAAAGTGACATCAGTAAACTTTTCGTCCGATGATAATCTTTTAAACTTTGGGTTAAATAGTCTGCAAGAGCCACACCAGTCCGCATAATACTTTACGATCACTTTAGAATTATTTTCAAGGTGGCTTGAAAAATCAGTATCAGTTGTTTCTATCACTGCCATAAATATTCAATTATTGGTTTTATTTGCGTGCAAATTACGTCCAATGAATAGAGAATTTTTTCTCTGCGAATAAAAATATTTTATTCTAAAATCAGAAATATTGATATGGCTCTCAAAACGATCGTCAAGGTAGGAAACATTACAAATTTGAGTGATGCCAGGTATTGCGCTGGAATGGGAGTTGATATGCTCGGTTTTTGCTTCGATGAAGCATCTGATGATTTCATTGGAGTAGACAATTACAAAGAC
This sequence comes from Cyclobacteriaceae bacterium, assembly GCA_049115735.1. Taxonomy (GTDB): domain Bacteria; phylum Bacteroidota; class Bacteroidia; order Cytophagales; family Cyclobacteriaceae; genus CAXBNB01. The sequence continues at coordinate 388,856 of JAGDZP010000010.1, forward strand.
ATAACCGGATGGGTGTCTGGTCCAAAACTGGTTGGAGAGTTTTCTGGATCAAATGAAGAATATATACTCAAAACAATTGCTGAACTGGAATTCGATATGGTACAGGTGGACAATATTCACTTAGCAAACTCCTTAGCCAATAGTTATTCGGTGATATATAACATTGATCCGACAGAATTAGCGTTAGGTAATTCTTTGTCAAGTGTTTTCCAAAACCTCAATGACAGTATTGAATATATTGTCATCGATTCTCAGGAGAAAATAAATAATACAGAGGCGCAAGAAGTTGCCAAGGTCTACCCTGTTCTCCGAGGATTTGAACTAGATACGAGTACAGCATTGAGCTCAATTTCCGAAGGCTATAATGGCATTTCACTGAAAGGAAGTCAGGAGTTAAAACCCGGTTTCAAAGACTATGATGAATTGGCCGATATACTGGAAATACTGGAAGTAGAAGACTAGTTCCATAGGGTATTTAACCCACTTAATAACTTCATTAGGCACGATAAGTCTGGATAGTGATAAAATATAAAATAATATAAGTAATTTTATATTATTCTTACCCGTTCGCGTATTCAAAACTATGAAGGTTTTAAACCAGGAAAAATCCGAGCTTCTGGACGAAATCCACAAATTGAGACAAGAGCTCAATGAAGTCCAGGACAAGTATGAGCTCCTGCTCGATTTTTCAGGTACGCACTTTATCATCTTCGAGGGAGACAGAGTGATTGAATTCAGTCCCCATGCAGAAGAAAGATTCGTTTACTCCAATGACTTTTCGAGAAAGACAATAGAAGAAATCATGCCTGTGCTTCAGAACAATGGCACCAGATCTCAGAAGTTATGGAGAGAGCAAATCAAAAAAGCAAGAAAAAAACAAGGCGAAGATTTTGTCTTCGAATTTCATGATAAAACAGGAAGCAAGTTCACAACCAAAGTTAGCATAAGTCCCCTTCGTGACAACAAGCTAATTGCTACTTACGAACTCATAGAGGAGACAGAAAACCTCAAAAAGACGATTCAGTCCTTTGCTGAGAATGGGCCCTTCTTTCTGAGAATGACGGACAACAATTCTGATTTCAATTATTTCAGCAAGACCTGGCTTGAGTTTACCGGGAGGAATCAGGAAACGGAGATTGCAGAATGGTCTGATGCTATTCACCCGGAAGACAGGAAAGAAACACTGCGCATAATTAAACAGGCTTCTCAGTCGCGTTCTAAGTATGAATCTTCCTTTAGGATCAAAGATGCGGCAGATGAGTACCGTTGGCTAATGGAGACCGGTATACCCCGATTTAGCCATGAGAACGAGTTTATTGGCTACCTGAGTGCAGCCATTGACATTACAGAAAGGAAGTCCATAGAGCTGGAAGCTACCAGACAACAAGCGATTGTAGAATCTGAGAAGAAGATTCAAACCTCCCTGAATAAATCTAAGATAATGGCACTCACAACAGATGTTGAGGCTAAAATCACTTTTTGTAACCGGGCATTTCTACAAACCATAGGCATTCATAGTGGTAGCGTAGTTGGTCAGGATCTTTTTGACCTTTTCGAACCGGATGCAGCTTCCAACTTAAATCGCAGGAAATATCAGCTTATAGCCAAAAACGGTCATTTTTCTGGCACATTATCCGGAACATTCTTAAATGACAAGGGTGAAGAAATAGCCATTTTGTTCAATGCTGTCATACTACAGGATGCAAAGGGCCAGGTATCAGGAATTACCTTATTCGGTGAAAACATCACTGAAAAAAGGATTGTACTAAAAGAGCTTGAGCGAACCAACGATCAGCTCACGGAGCTATTTGACAACTCTTATGACCTCATTCAGATATTCGATGACAAAGGCAACTTCCAGTTTGTAAATACGGCATGGAAAGAAAAACTGGGCTACAGCGATGCTGACTTGAAAAAGTTGCAATTAAAAGACATTATCATTCCTGAATATTGGGAGGAAGCACAATCCAACCTGGAGAAACTCAAGTCCGGAGAAAAACTCGACAGATTTGAAATTGCATTTTTAAATAAGCAAGGTAAAAATATCTTCGTTTCGGGTAGAATCAACTGCTCTATAACCGAAAAGGATGAGGTGCAGTACCGAGGAATATTTTTCGATGTAACCGAAAGAATCAGAGCAGAAAAAGCCCAAAGTCTCTACTACAAAATTGCAAATCTCACTATTGAAGGTACGAACCTTGAAAACCTTTATGCCAATATTTATGAGTCTTTAAATGAGATTCTAAAGATCAAAAACTATGCAGTAGCCCTACGACCAGGACTCAAAAAAGGAAGGATTTCCTTCCCCTATTATGTCAATGAGTTTAAGCATACAGAAGAATTCAAAAATCAGAAGGAAATCAGCAAATTGTTGGCAGATTACACCTTTGAACGAAAAAAACCGCTGATAATCTATCAGGACGGTATTAAGAAAATTGCCGAGCTCAAAAAGATACAACTGGGCGATTACCTACCTAAAATATGGCTAGGCGTTCAGATCAACATAGCCAATCAACCAATTGGAGTGATCTCTATTCATAGTTATGAAGACCGTACCGCCTTTAATCATAAGGACCTTGAGTTGCTTTATTTCATTTCCAGTCAGGTATCAATGGCTGTGGAAAGGAAATTCAATGAAGATAAGATCAGAGATCAGGCAGCACGGTTAAAAGCCATTTTTGAGAGCACAAGCCACCAGATTTGGTCTGTTGACAAAAACCTCAACCTCACTTCTTATAACAACAACTACGCTGAGGCATTGCATCGTTATTATGGCATTGAAGCATCAATTGGTGCTGATTTTTATAAACAAAAAGGGAAAATGTCGAAAAGATCCCAGGAACTATGGACCAACAAGTTCAAAAAGGCATTTGAAGGCAAAGCGATCAATTTCGAGAATAAAATAAAGGAAAAGACAGGCAAGCTGATTTGGAGGGATATTTTCATCAACCCGATATACAAAGATGATGGCAGCATCGATGAAGTGTCTGTAATCGCTAATGATATTTCTGAAAAGAAAAGTTCAAATGAAGCTTTGAAGGATAGTGAAGAGAAGTTTCGTGATATATTCGAATCTTTCCAGGATATCTATTTCCGCTGTGATATGGAGGGAATGGTCACGATGGCCAGCCCATCTGTCGAGGAAATATTGCACACGAGAATTGATGATATCGTAGGCCAAAACATATTACAGTTCTTCCAGGCTGAGACAAACACCAAAAAAATATTAAAGCAGCTTTACCAGAAGAAGCATGTGAAAAACTTTGAAGCCAGTATCAAAGTGGAAAAAAGAAGAAGGCTTCAATTTCTTTGCAACATCAGACTCATTCACAGAAGAGGAAAGGCTATTGAAATAGAAGGTGTTGCCAGGGATATTACACGTTTGAAAAGAGCCAACCAGCAGCAGATTAAGGCCAAAGAAATGGCCGAAAGGTCCTTGGAGGTAAAAGAACGCTTCCTGGCCAATATGAGCCATGAGATACGCACACCTATGAATGGTATCGTGGGTATGATTGATTTGATTGGTAGCACAGATTTATCTCCTGAACAATTTGGCTACATAAAAACCATAAAAAAGTCCTCTGAAACGCTTCTCGATATTCTGAATGATATTTTGGATCTATCGAAGATTGAAGCCGGTAAAATGGAGTTGAAAAAGAGACCTGTACACCTTGTTTCTACTTTTGAAAAGCTTTATGATCTCTACTCTCAGCAAGCGCACTCCAACAACACATGTCTTTACTATCATATTAGTGATGAAATTCCTGAAACTGTAATGCTGGATGAGACCCGTCTGCTACAAGTACTCTCAAATCTGACCTCAAATGCTATCAAATTCTCTGAAGGAAGAGGAACAATTAATATCAGCTTAAGAGTAGCCAAGAAATTAAAAAACAAAATAAAGTTCAAAGTTCAGATCAAAGATGAAGGCATTGGAATATCTAAAGAGGATATCACTGATCTGTTCAAGAACTTCAATCAACTAGACAATTCCAGTACGAAAATTTATGCCGGCACAGGTTTGGGGCTTGCAATAAGTAAAGAATTGGTCCGAACGATGAAAGGTGATATTGGAGTAGTATCTACTCCAGGCCTAGGTAGTACTTTCTGGTTTACAT